>NZ_CP008852.1:2720000-3920000 GCF_000725345.1 Pelosinus sp. UFO1 | reverse complement strand
TAAGTAAGCGCCGCACATGGCTACTAGGATTCCAATGATTTGGATAAGGGGGACTTTTGTTTTAAAAACGATAATATCCATTGTAATTGCAATAATCGGAATGATAGACGTGATGAGAGAGGCGCTAGAAGCTGTAGTTAACCTAACTCCTGTATTTTCAAAGAAGAAATACAATGTGATTCCTAAAAAGCCAGCTAGCATCATTTTCTTTACATCACATCGCTGCAATTTGGCAGTAGGTTCAACTTTTTTCAAGATAAGAAAAAGGATTGTACTGGCAATTAAAAACCGTAAAAGTGCCAATGTAACAGGTGGTATTTCACTGACTGCTAGTTTTATACTAACAAAGGACATACCCCATAAGGTTACGGTGACAAGCATAGCCAAATTGGCTAAGAATTTGGCTGAGAGTATGGATTTTGAGTTACTTTTCTTTAAAACCATTTCCACAGGGTTCGGTACCTCCAGTTTAAATTAGATATTCGTTTCCACTACATTTCTAACTGCTCTTCTCATTAGCCACCATCTTATCACAGGTATTCCAAGGATAAGCATAGATAAAAGCCTGAAAAGCTGGTAGGCAACAACGAGGGAGACATCAGCGTGAACTGTCATTGCTGTAAGTCCCATTTCTGTGATTCCTCCTGGAGCTGTACTGATAAAAGCCGTTAGAAAAGAAATGGAATAGAATTTGGTTAACGCATAGTCAACACCTAAAGACATAGTAATCACAAGGAGAACGCCTCCAAAGGTATATAAAACAATAGACTTCCAATTTTTTAACCCATCAAAAGTAATGTCAGCTCCCATCCGTATCCCAATGGCGATTTGGGCTAATGCGGTGAGATATTGAGGAAGGTGAGGCGCATCATATCCTCCAATAATCAGTGAAATAGTTCCAAGGGTAGGACCCATAAGGTAGGGGGTGGGGACTTTTAATAATTTTGCCAACTGAGGGGAAAGAATGCAAACGACTACAAACGGTAAAAATGCTGCGTAATTGAGGGGAGCATTGGCAGCGAAGAGGGGAATGGGTGTAGAATTATTTGAAAGGCCATAGATTGCCAGCATCGGTACAATGAAAACAACCGTTAGTACCCTAGTAATTTGCATAAGAGTAACGACTGCTACATCGGCGCCATCAATTTCTTCGCAGATCACTGCCATTTGGGAAAGTCCTCCTGGTACGCTGCCAATCAGTCCATTAATGATTCCGACTCCAGTACGACGACTGGTAAACCATCCAACTAAAAGACTTATGGTCATAGTAGCAAAGGTAGCCATAAGCATTCCAGGAAGCTGTCCGAGGATTTGATGGCCTACCTGAATAGTAAAGGGACTGCCCATGGCGTAGCCAAGGAAAATAAGCCCTGTGTTTCGGATGGGCCTTGGCCAATAAACTGATTTTTTTCTAAGTGTTTTCCAAAGTAGAGTGATGACTAGTGGTCCTAAAGTCCAAGGTAGAGGAGAATGTATTGTAAAAAAGAGAAAGCCTCCCATACAGGCTAAAAGGAAAATAATAATGTTATCTTTCATAAGTCTATGCCCTTTCTAATTTGATCAACAAAAATCGATCCATTTTTATATAAGTATAAATTACCATGAGATAGTTGCGTGGTCAACTATTTCATGGTAATTACTTTTTTTAGGGCATGTATAAATTTTGTTTTATTGCCAAAGTGATGCCAAAGTATCTGTCTTATACTTTTCTAGTGCTTTTTGTTTGAGTTCGGCGAGAACATCTGGATTATAGGGATTGATAGGATTGGTAAGAGCTCCGGATTCGGTGAGTTTCCAGCCATTTTGCGTTTGTGAGAGGGTGAAAGTCATACCCGTTAAATCCGTATTACCATGCAGGGTCATACCATTTACAAGTTCTCGGGTATAGTAGCAGGAACCAGTAATGGAAATGGAATCGCTATAAGAGATGTCTACATACTGAAGGGTAAAATTATCATATTTGTTGACCCAGCTGCCGAATTGCTCCTTCGTCAACTTTCGTGCGACAGTATCTATTTGTTGTAGTTTATTTAGATCCTTCGTATTAAAGGCATCCATTCGCTTGAGTAACACATAGATAGCCCGGCGTTCTTCTGCTGAAATGGTAGTTGTAATTGGTGCAACATTAGAAAGTTCAACAATAGTGCCCCATTGAAAGGTACTCATACCGTTGTCTTTAATTTTTGCATCAAACTTTATGGTTGCTCCGTCTTTTTTGAGCTTTCGCGGCAAGTTGGTGGGTTGATATTTTTTTCCATCATCACCAATAATACCGTAGAACCCCCCCTCCAAATTAGAGAATACGACCTGTCCTGTGAGGTGAAAGGTATTCGATACTTTGGCGTTAGAAGGGCTTTCAGCAGCCAATACAGTTGGGGTAAATAAAGTAATTACTAGGATAAGTAAGGATAAACATTGTTTCATAATAGTATTCATATAGCACCTCGATTATTGTTTTTTTACGGAATCAGAAAGTATAACACTTCCTTGATTCCAAGTAAGAACGACTAAGGCTTCTGCCTGCGTCTGAGGACTTGGCCTAAGCCAAGTCTTTTCTTATGGTATCAGAATTTATAAGTTTCTAGTTAAAAAGATTGAACCACAAAGACACAATGCCGCTATCGCGGCACACAAAAAAGATGGGAATGAAATGGATAGAACCCCTTTTGTGACCTTTGTGTCTTTGTGGTTCAAAAAGGACGCGTAGCGTTTTTCTTAATGTTTGTTACTGTTTTTCTGAAAGATTGTTATTACTACTTGTTACAGCGCCTTGAGGAACTCTTTTATAAGGTAATTTGCTAGTAAGTTGATCCATGGTCTTTTCTACAGAGTGATATAGGTCTGTATCAGCTGTCATAGGTTCTACACCATATGTAGAGGCTTTAAAAGATAGATAGCGGTCATCCGCTGCAGAATAAGTATAACATGTAAGTAACACATTTGTGTCTACATAAGTATCATCATTATTAGAAGAGAAATTCCATATAGAAGGATGTACTATTACCGATTCGGCACGAACAAGTTCTACAGCAATCACAATGTCAGCAGAAAGGGCATCTGCAAGTTGTGTCATATTTGCCTTATCCCTTGTCTTTTCAGATATGTTTTTCTGCATGTCTGTCGATAACGGTGCTAGCGGTATGATTTCGTAAAAAGGATACTTAAACTTATCGTTAATTTTAGTCTGCACTAACTGTAGTACTTCTTGATCTGAACAGTGTGCACTATTGATCAATGGCAGAACAGCAACATGGTAAGTTTTAAAGGCAAAAGCAGGCAGGGGAATTAGAACGGCTGAGAATTGTAACAAGGCAAATAAGATACAAATTTTTTTAAAGAGAATCATAACAACACCTCCAATAAAGTTACTTCCAAATATAGGATAGCACAAAGAGGGATGATAAATCTAGACAAATAACAAAGACTGTAAGAGGATAGATTGAGCTATTTTCTGTGGACAAATAGGCAAAGTTGCCATATGCTATAGTTAAATAGGTATTTTTATTTAGCTGCAAATCAGGAGTCACAGCTAAGATAATAAGGGGTACGCAAATGAAAAAAGAAAACGTAACAGAAAAATCCACGATGGACAAAATCTTGGATGCGGCCATCCCATTGTTTGCTATGAAAGGTTATGCAGCCGTATCCGTCAAAGAATTAGCGGAAGCTGCTGGTGTAAACATTGCTTTAATTTCTTATTATTTTGGTGGCAAGGAAAATCTATATGCCGCCGTCTTGCAAACTCAATTTGTAGTTATTGCAGAAACGATTGATGTGATTCGTAAGAAAGATCACTTGAATCCTGCGGAAAAAATACGCCTCTTTGGACAATTAGTAGCTAAGTCTCATATTAAATGTCCCTATACAAGTCATTTGGTCTATGGTGAATTTATTAATCCGACAGCATCCTTTGATACCATTGTGAAAAAGGAGCTCTCCCAATTAAATAATTTTCTTAGTGACTGTATTCGAGAGGCAATTAAGGTAGGGCAATTTCGCGCGGATTTAGATCCAGAATATGCAGCGTTATCTTTATCGGGTATTGTAAATTTCTATTTTTTTACACAAAATTTATCGAAGGAAATCTTGCCACCCAGGGAGAATCAGGCAGAATACTATATTAATCAGGCTGTTGAGACCTATCTGCATGGAGTGTTGGCTCCAAGTAAACTTTAGTAGAATAGAAAAAGATCTTATTAAACGCGTTAGTTGCCTCCTTAGAGTCAGCTAACGCGTTATTTGTCCTAAAATAACATAATAAGGTTACTAAGCATATAATACAGTAAGACTAGTGTAGAGGAGGGATGGTATGGGTTGGATAAACTTAGCCCTGGAGCACTATATAATCACGATTATTTTGTTAGTATTACTTTTATTGTTCTTTAACTTTGGGAATATAGTATGGATTGTAATTATTAGTGTTGCTCTTTGGTTTATTTGTCCATGGTTGTGAATTTTTTAGAGGAGTGATTGCATGACTAAATCCCCGTACCGTTGCTTAGGAAGCATGGGCGGGGATTTAAAATAGATAAAGAAGACTTGATTCAGATGGAGTTTTAACTCCATCTGAATCTTAGTCGCACTTATCCAGGGACTTAGCCGCTCTTAACTCCCACTTATATAAGTGAGCCTTGGATTCGAAAATCCTTAGAGCGAACTTACTTCGAGTTTTACAGACTGTTATCCTAACCAGAGGGCAGGATATTACAGGCTGTTAACGAGATGAAGATGGGAGTCTTAGAGCGGTTTAGTCATCGGATAAAGGTTTTTCCTCTTTTCTCGTCGAAGAAAAAGAAAATTTTAGCGGGCGATATCGGATGTTTTCCGTAGATTGGGAGGGATATTGTGTTAACAGTGAGTGATGAGGCCAGAGATTATATTCTAAGCAAGAAAGGAACCGTACATGTAATTGATAATGGGAGAGCAGGGTCATGTTGCGGTAATTTTGATTTGGGCCCCTCTGTTTATCTAGGCAAACCGCCAGATGCTACAGAATATTGTGTAAAAGAAATTAACCAAGTTGCTGTATATGTACCTAAAAATTTTTATCCTAGAATACCCCTAATGATTCACGTAGGAAGCTTTTTTGGACTAAAGAGCTTACATATAGAAGGATGGAAGCTAATGTAACAGGCTTAATATTAGAGACACAAGGAGAAAAGGGGACTGGTAAGGGAGGGCGTTTTGTGAATCTACTAATCACAGGAGGGACAGGTTTTGTTGGCAGTGCAGTGGTTGAGCAGCTTCTTCAGCGAGGTGATTGTATACAGATCGTTTCTCGTAACACTAAGAAAAAGCAAGAGGCGAGCTTGGTTCAAATGCCTGCTGCAGGTGCATTGTTCTCAGAAAAGGTGATTGCTAGTTTAGATGGCATTATTAATTTAGCTGGTGAAAGTATTGCCGGCAGTCGCTGGGATGCTACCATACGCCAAAGAATTCTAAATAGCCGGGTTGCAGCCACTTCCTGTATTGTAGACAGTATTCGCCGGAATCAGGAACGAGGTTTACCCTTCCCTAAAGTATTGGTGAATGCTTCTGCTATCGGTTATTATGGTACTCATCCGCAGCAGAGATTCACAGAAAGTAGTGGAAGTGGCTATGGTTTTTTAGCGGATGTATGCCGAGCTTGGGAATTAGAAGCTATAAAAGGGGAAAGTTTAGGAATGCGTGTTGTTCGTCTGCGACTAGGGCATGTCCTAGAACGGGATGGAGGTATGCTGCCTAGAGTCGCCACGCCTTTTTCCTTCGGCATGGGTGGTTATCTTGGTGATGGCCAGCAATGGATGTCTTGGATTCATCGTAAAGACCTTGTCAATATAATTATTCAGGCACTGGACAACGGGGCTTGGCAGGGAGTCTATAATGCCTGCACGCCTTATGCTGTGACAATGAAAGAATTTATGGAGGTGCTAGGGACAACGTTAGGTAGTAAATGTCGAACTCGTATCCCTGCATTATTAGCACGAATATTGTTTGGTGAAATGGCGGAAGAAGTTCTATTAAAAGGGCAAAAGGTGTACCCTAAACGTTTATTACAACAAGGTTATCCTTTTCAATATAGTCAACTTTCAGAAGCCTTAGCAGATATCTACCCGAGAAATTAATAGGATAAGACTCCCACCTTTACAAGTAGGAGTCTTACTTTTTATCCGATGACTAAACCGCTCTAAGACTCCCATCTTCATCTCGTTAACAGCCTGTAATATCCTGTCCTCTGGTTAGGATAACAGTCTGTAAAACTCGAAATAAGTTCGCTCTAAGGATTTTCGAATCCAAGGCTCACTTATATAAGTGGGAGTTAAGAGCGGCTAAGTCCCTGGATAAGTGCGACTAAGATTCAGATGGAGTTAAAACTCCATCTGAATCAAGTCTTCTTTATTATCCTTGGTTCTCTAATAGTTCTATTATTTTTGGTGTACACCGCTTGCCACCACAAGGACCTGATCCCGCACCACATTCTTGCTGTACTTTTTCAAGAGTGTTAGCACCGCTGGCAATGATTTTTTTAATGGAAGCTTTACTGATGGCTTTGCACAGGCATACTTTAGTCAATTTATCCAAAATTTCTTGACTTACATTGTCACTCATCATATCACCTCACTTTACAAAGTTTCCATTTGTTGACTTGTTTTGAATGATAAAGGTATAATTGGGGTACATTTTGACTTAAGGTAATAGCATATAAGATATGTTTTATAAAGCAGGAAGAAACTCCTGCAAGAAAAGATTTATGTTGAAAGGGATTGTATTATGAGTAAAGTAGTAGTGTTAGCAGAAAAACCTTCCGTTGGTAGAGATTTAGCGAGGGTTTTACATTGTAATCGCAAAGAAAACGGTTATTTTGAAGGGGATAGGCATATTGTTACTTGGGCTTTAGGTCATTTAGTAACCTTGGCAGATCCCGAAATATATGATGAGAAATATAAATCGTGGAAATTAGAAGATTTGCCCATGCTGCCTCCCCAATTAAAACTTGTTGTTATTAAGCAAACTGGGAAGCAATTTCATACAGTAAAAGCACAACTGACGCGAAAAGATGTAAGTGAGATTGTAATTGCTACGGATGCGGGGCGAGAAGGGGAGCTTGTTGCCAGGTGGATCATTGAGAAGGCGAATGTAAATAAGCCAATCAAACGTTTGTGGATTTCTTCCGTTACCGATAAAGCAATTAAGGAAGGGTTTAGTAAACTAAGACCAGGTAAAGATTATGAAAACCTTTATGCTTCCGCCGTTGCTAGGGCCGAAGTGGATTGGCTTGTTGGTATTAATGCCACTCGTGCTCTGACTTGCAAATACAATGCCCAACTTTCTTGTGGCAGGGTCCAGACACCAACCTTGGCGATCATTGCAGCCAGAGAAGAAGAAATTAAGACCTTTAAACCAAGAGAGTTTTATGGAATAACAGCCAATGGGGCTAACAATTTAAAGCTAATGTGGCAAGATAAAAAAACAAAAAATACGCGAACCTTCGATAAAGAGAGTTGTGAAAAACTTCTCACCACAGTCAAAAATAAAAATGCAGAGGTCATCGAAGTTGATAAAGCTTATAAAAAGAAATTTTCGCCCTCCTTATATGATTTAACAGAGCTGCAAAGAGATGGTAACCGCTTATTCGGTTATTCACCAAAAGAAACCACCTCCATCATGCAAAGGCTCTATGAGAACTATAAGGTATTAACTTATCCGAGAACCGATTCAAGGTACATTTCTACCGATATCGTCGATACGTTAAAAGATAGAGTCAAGGCTTGTGCTGTTGGGCCTTATTCCAAAATGGCTGCTGCTATTCTGCGAAAACCGATTAAAGGGAATTCATCTTTCGTTGATAATAGTAAGGTGTCAGATCACCACGCCATCATTCCTACCGAACAGATGCCAATGCTGAGTTCCATGAATGATATGGAAAGAAAAATATATGATTTAGTGGTGAAACGTTTTTTAGCAGCCTTATATCCACCCTTTGAATATGAGCAAATTACCTTAAAAGCGCAAATTGGGAGTGAAGTCTTTGTTGCTACAGGCAAAACTATCCTGGCGCAAGGTTGGAAAGAAGTGTATGAGCATGTTGTAGAAGAGGAAGATGCGAAAGAAGATATGGTAGAACAACTATTACCTAGCATCCAGAAGGGTGATGTGTTGTCTGTTTCTAGTGTCATTCTGACTAAGGGAGAAACAAAGCCGCCAGCACCATTTAATGAAGGAACATTATTATCGGCGATGGAAAATCCAGTAAAATATATGAGCAATGAAAGCGAAGCTTTGAAAAAAACAATTGGCGAAACAGGGGGACTTGGCACAGTCGCTACCAGGGCCGACGTAATTGAGAAATTGTTTAATAGTTTCTTAATCGAAAAGAATGGTAAAAATATTTTTATTACAGCTAAGGGGAAACAACTGTTGTCCTTAGTTCCTGAGGAGTTAAAATCCCCTGCTCTTACTGCCCAGTGGGAGCAAAAGTTAGGCTATATCTCTAAAGGCTCTCTTAATAAAAACCTTTTTATTAATGATATGAAGAAGTATGCCCAAGCAGTTGTGAGTGATATTAAAAATAGCCAAGATAAGTTTAGACATGATAATCTTACTAGAACAAAATGTCCTGAATGCGGAAAATTCATGCTGGAGGTCAACGGAAAGAAAGGTAAAATGTTGGTTTGCCAAGATCGAGAATGTGGTCATCGCAAAAACCTTTCTATATTGACCAATGCCAGATGTTCTACTTGTCATAAAAAATTAGAACTACGGGGTGAAGGGGAAGGCCAACTCTTTGTCTGCAGCTGTGGTTATCGAGAAAAGCTTTCTGCCTTTAATGAACGAAAAAAGAAAGAAAGTACCAAAAGTTCCAAGGGAGAAGTTGCTAAATTTTTGAGGGAACAGAAACAGGCAGATGATGGACCGTTTAACTCTGCTATGGCGGAAGCGCTTGCAAAACTCAAGTTAAAATAGAACCATTTAGAATAAACAAAGAAGAGTCAGTAACCTTAAAGGTACTGGCTTTTTGTTGTTTATTGTATAATATACAAGGAAAATGTAAAAAAACAGAGAAAGTTATATGTAAAATAGATACTCCTATAGTAGGCTTTGTTAAGACTAGAAAGAAAAGACCAAATTTTTGTTGGGGTTGATAATATAGTGAAAAAGCAGTCTATCGGAAATGAATTTATCTTATGGACCTTATTAGTATGTGTATTGCCGTTCATTGGTGGTGGGCTTTATCTAGAGCAAGTAATTACGAAACAGGTGCATGAGAACTTTGAATATCAAACCTATGAGATATTAAGTAAAATACATAACAAGATTAATGATGGAACAATTAAACTAGCCTATGAAGCAATATCTCTATTAGCAATGGATGACCGAACTTCAGATTTGGCTACTATCGTAGGAGAACGCCAAATAGTAGGACCTGAGATGATTGATTCTAAGATGTATCACTTCTTTACTAACTATAGCAGTATATTCCCACATATGCTGGGTTTGGGGTTAGGATCACAGCAAGGAGGATATTTTGAATATCCCAGTTTTTTTTCGGAATCGGGATATGACCCTAGATCACGAATGTGGTATCAGGAGGCAGTAAAGCACAGAGGTAAAGCATATTTGACAGAACCCTATTTCATGCAAACAACAGGCGAAATGGTTGTATCAGTTGCACGCACGGTGGAACGGGATAATCGAATAATAGGTGTTGTAGTAGCAGGATGGAATGTGGAAGATCTGAAAAAAGAAATAGAGCAATTTGGAGTTGGGACAAGCGGCTATGTAATTATGCTGAGTCAAAATAATAAAATGATTATTTCCCCAAACACAGTGAATGGTTAATGAAAACCCCTCAAGAGATTGGTCTTCCTGAATTATTGGACTTAGCGGACAATGGGAAATTTAAGCAGATGACTATTGATGGTAAAAAACAGTTAGTCTTTGTCAATGTATCCGATATATCAGGTTGGAAGGCAATTGCCATAATTGATGAGATGGAATTAACTGGGAGAATAGAGGAAATTATGACGCCAATCTTTATTACATGTTTTATCATGCTGACCTTAATTTTGGCTTCTATTTTTCTTCTAACAAAAAAATACGTGATAGAGCCAGTTAGTGGATTAACAGAGGGAGTTATGGCACTTGCTAACGGCGACTTAGAGTATAGAGTAGCAATTGGGAAAAATAATGAATTTGGTATCTTAGCTGCAGCCTTTAACGATATGGCAAGTAAACTAAAAGCAAATTTTAAAGAAATTAGGCAACAAAATCAAATGATTTTATGGAATATCAGCAAACAAAAGGAAATTGAAAAGCAGATTGCCAGGCTAGATCAATTAAATATTATTGGAGAAATGGCTGCTGGAATCGCCCATGAGGTCCGAAATCCTATGACGACTGTTCGAGGATTTTTGCAAATGCTTTCTAAAAAAGAGTACCATTCTCCACATTCCCATTATTACAGCCTTATGATTGAGGAATTAGATCGTGCCAATGAGATCATAACTGAATTTTTGTCTTTGGCAAAAAATAAAGCGGTCAATCTCAGGTACTTAAATTTGAATCACATTATAAATGCGATTGTACCCCTAATTCAGGCTGATGCGACGGTAAGTAATAAGGTTATAACTCTGGAATTAAGCGAGATTCCCGACTTACTTATTGATGAAAAAGAGATTCGGCAGATTATTCTTAACATGGTGCGAAATGGACTAGAAGCAATGCAAGAGAAAGGTGAAATAAAGGTCAGAACATACTGCGAGGCGAATCAGGTAGTCATGGAAATTGCAGATCAAGGTCCCGGAATTAAAGCAGAAATGTTAAAAAATATCGGTATCCCATTTCAAACAACAAAAGATAGTGGTACGGGGCTAGGTTTGGCGGTTTGTTATAGCATTGCAGCTAGACACAACGCTAAAATCAGCGTGAGTACGGGAGTTACTGGGACGCAGTTTTTTGTTAAGTTTGAAATGGATCAGGATAGTTAGTAGTAATAAAAGGTGAAGGTGTGGTAGCTTAGCAACAACTGACGGTAAAAAATGGTACGCAAGTTTGCATTAGCTCACAGGGTTAGATAGTAAAGTTGGATTTATCTTTTGGCATTTTGTCTATTGGTGTGATAAAATTAAAAAGTAATAGGTACTATCAGATTTTGTGTAGTTATAAGTTTGAATCACGAAGTGCAGGAGGAAATAAATATGGAACAATTTCAAAATGTGACGGTTGTTAAGCAGGCAAATGTATATTTTGAGGGAAAAGTAACAAGCCGGACTGTTATTTTTGCTGATGGAAGTAAAAAGACCTTGGGAATTATGCTACCAGGTGAATATGAATTTGGCACGGCTGCTGCTGAAATAATGGAAATTGTAGCAGGTGATATGGAGGTTCAATTTTCTGGCGACGAAAAATGGCATAGTTATAAAGGTGGAGACAGCTTTAGCGTAGATGCTAATTCTAAGTTTAAGCTCAAGGTAACAACAGTAGTCGATTATTGCTGTTCCTATGAAGAAAAGTAACTCTCAATAGAGAATAAATAGGCTGACAGTTGTCACGGGCTATGGCTTGTGGCAACATTTATTTTTGTAAATAGGGGGATTGGATTGTTGAAAAAAATTAAAATCATGACGATTGTTTTAATAATTTTACTCATAACTGGAATTGGGTATGCCCAAGAAGGCAAAGTACAATTAGTTTGGCGGAATGCAGAAGATGCCGTTATGTATGAATTGGAAGTTGCCAATGCACCGATCAAGAATAATCAAAAGGCATCAAGTAAGCAAACTGTTTTTACTAAAACCAACATTTCAACTCCTGGTGTGGAGCTGAAGTTATCTTCTTTTAATGGAGAAAAGTTAAATAAGCTATATTATCGGGTTCGCCCCTTAGATTTAGATAAAAACCCCATTGCGGCTTTTTCTGCTCCAGTTCCTATAAATAAGGGCGCTCTTAATGTAGACAAACCTACGATTACTTCCGTATTAAAGAAGAATCATCCTGTCCCGCTGTACCCGGTGTATTCCTGGATTCCTGTGCTAGGGGCTGCTTCTTATGAAGTGGAAATTCTCAACAATCGCCCAGAAAACCCAAATGGAACCGAAGCATCCCAGTATAGAATACGTTCTTATACAATAGATGGCGGATTTGGATTTGATTGTTATGATACTCATTCTTATGTGGAACCTGGGATATATTATTATCGTGTCCTCGCTCGCGATGAGAAAGGAAGGGCAATCGGAAAATATTCGGATGTCACTTCCTTTACTGTGAAAACAGGCAGAACCAAATGGGCGGTGTTTGGTGATAGTATTACTCACGGTGGTGGAGCGATCTCCAATCCTCCATCAGATGAACGTTTTGAATATGTATCTTATTTGCCTTTCCCAGTGAAGAATTTAGGCAGAAGTGGCGATACCAGTGAGATGATGGTAGAGCGTTTTGAAGAGGACGTACTTCCTTTTCAGCCTCAATATATGTTTATTTTAGGTGGTTCAAACAGCATTCGTGGTGGTACATCAGGGGAGTCAGTTATTGCAAACTTAGAAACAATTCGAGAGAAATGTGAAGAGAACGGAATCACCCCTATCTTTTTAACACTTCCTCCGATTAATCCAGACAGAATACAACGAGTATTTGGCCAACCTACAGCTGATAACTGGCAAGTAGAAATAGAAAAGGTCAATAATTTTGTTAGGAATCAACCTTATGCCATTGAAACCTATGCATTGTTAGCAAATGAAGCGGGAAATCTACCTGTAAAATATGGACAAGATGGACTGCATCCAGATATTTCGGGTAAGAAAATCATGGCTCGCTCCATTCAAGAATTTCTAAAAAACCACCCCTCTTTTAAATAATATACACATTGATGCCGCTAGTACGTCAAATAAGACGTGCTAGCGGCATTCTTTATAGCAAAATTTTTTTTATAGGCGATGCTCTACTTGGATAAACTATCTGTAAATGGTAATGAATGTTGTATTGGGGAGGTCATGGTGAGAATTTTAGTTGTGGAAGATGATCAGATGCTCAGAGAGGTAGTTGTTGACGTTCTTAAAGAAGAGAAGTATCTGGTCGATGAAACAGGCAGCGGTGAAGAAGGATTGTATTTAGCGTTACAAGGTGTCTATGATCTGCTACTACTTGATATTATGCTGCCTGAGATAAATGGATTAGAAATTGTGAAAAATTTACGTTCACAAGGCAATGCTGTACCTATTTTATTATTTACAGCCAAAGATAGTGTGCAAGATCGAGTAGTTGGTTTAAATAGCGGTGCCGATGATTATTTGATAAAACCCTTTGCCATTCCAGAATTATTAGCAAGAATTCATGCTCTATTAAGACGGACAGGGATGGGAAGCAAGGAAGGGGAGATAGGTTATGGCGATGTTTCGATAAATCCTAAACTAAAAGACGGCTTTCTAGGAAAGCAGGCTTTGCAATTAACCAGTAAAGAGTATGAACTATTGGAATATCTTATATTGAACCAAGGACATATTTTAACAAGGGAGCAAATCTTTGATCGTATATGGGGATTTGAGTCGGAAACTACCATTGGGATTGTTGACTTATATATTCACTATCTTCGCAAAAAAATGGCATCTCATGGAGGGGAAAATTTAATTCAGACAATTCGGGGAGCGGGTTTTATGATGAGGGAGAAATAAGTATGTTTCAAAAAACTCTGCGAAAATTGACTGTTTTAAATTCCATAGTATTTTTATTAATATTCATTGTTTTTGGTGGAATGCTCTATGGATATATAGCACGACAGTTATTTGATGATATTGATGAGTCAATGGAAGAAAAGGTGGAGGCTTTTCGTCTTGTAAATGGACGTCCAAGGCTAGGGGCAGCGCAAACTCCATTGTTTGACTCCCGTATTCTAATTTTTTTACTGGATATAGAAGGGAATGTTATAAATCCATATCCCTTTCCGATTGAAGGAATTTCCCCGGAGATTCTTACTTCTCTAGCAGATGGAGGAGGTGAATGGCAAACAAAGAAAATACAAGATCACGCCTATCGACTGCGAACCTTTCCCTATTCTTATCAGGATAATATTTTGGTAAAAGAGGCAAAGGAATATCGAATTAAAGAATTGCTAGGTGTTAGTATTGTTGACTTTGAGGTAACTATGTTACACCGTTTTTTATTAGTCATTGTAACGGGGCAGATTATTGGCATGACTGCAATTATATTAGCAGGATATTTTTTAGCCCGCCGGGCTTTAATACCAATTCAGGCTGCTTGGGAAAAGCAATATCAATTTGTGGCAGATGCATCTCATGAACTACGTACTCCTCTCACCGTAATCAAAAGCAATGCAGAGCTATTGTTACGTTACCCGAAGCACACAATTGAACTAGAAACAATTCGTATCAGAAATGTCATTCGCGAAACGATACGCATGAGTAAGCTGGTTTCCACCCTGCTTACCTTAGCTAGGGCTGATGCTGATGAAATAGAGATTCAAGCCGGACCTGTTATTTTAAATGAAGTAATACAAAATGTTGTGGAGCAGTTTGAGCCATTAGTACAAATGCAAGGCATTGAGTTAAAGGTTGAATGTAGTGAAGTGATATCTTTAGTAGCTGATAAAGAACGTCTGCAGCAACTTTTTGTTATTCTAATGGATAATGCGATTAAATACACCTCCGAGTTTGGTTGTATCAGTATTAGTTGCCGCAAGCAATCGAGTCAGGTTTTGATCAAAGTGATCGATACAGGGATTGGAATTGAGCCAAAAGATTTACCCTATGTTTTTAATCGCTTTTTTCGTGCTGATAAAGTTCGTACTCGAGAAAAAGGAGGGGTTGGATTAGGATTAGCTATCGCCCAATGGATTGTGGAAAAACACAACGGGAAAATTTGGATAAAAAGTGAAAGTGGAATAGGTACAGAAGTTTATGTTTCATTACCAATAGAAAAGTTATAAGAATGGAAAGGCACCTTCAAAAGGTGCCTTTCTTTCGTTATATACAAGCACTTATTTTGGGATGAATACTGATATCATACAGTACTTACCATTTGGAATCTAAAGAAAATCAAAAAAAAAGAACGTAGAATGAAATCAATAGTTAGGACTATTGTATAGGCAAAAAATTAAGGAGGATTCATTACATGTTACAAAAGAAAATCCGAGTAAAGCCTGTTGTTTCCTTACTAGCAACTGGATTGCTGGTGTTAAATACAGCAATATCCTTCGCTGCTACGTCAGAATTATCATTAGATGAAAGCATTACGTTGGCATTACAAAATAACCCTTCAATTAAGATGGCCCTTGCTGATAAGGATAAAGCCTTCTGGGGCATAAAAGAGACAGAAGGTGGGAATATGCCAACCGTATCTTTAGGCAGTAGCGGCAACCGTTCTGGTGCAGAGGGAGCAGCATCCAATGATAGTTTTAATACGTCACTCAAGGTAAACTGGCCTTTATATACGGGAGGAAGAGTGGAAGGATTAGTTGATCAAGCAAAATCCAATGCCAACATAGCCAGTGTTGGTGTAGAGAAGGTAAAGGAACAGGTAAGGTTAGATACAACAACAGCTTATTTTAGTGTGTTGCAAAATAATAATTTAATAAAAGTAAATCAAGAAACAGTTAACAGCCTGACAGAGCATTTAAAAAATGTGAAAGCCCAATATGAGGTTGGAACCATTGCGAAATCCGATGTGCTGCGTTCCGAAGTAGAGCTGGCGAATGCGCAACAGAACTTAACCAAAGCACAGAATGCCTATGATGTATCTGTAGCAAGTTTTAACAATATAATCGGTATGCCACTCGATAGCCAAAACACGATGAAAGATGATCTCGCTTATGTTCAATACGAAACGTCTCTAGAAGATAGTATTCAGATGGCATTGCAAAAGAGACCTGAAATTATACAATCCCAAGATACAATAAATGCTGCCAAAGCAGGCATGAAAGTTGCTGATAGTGGAAAAATGCCAACAGTAGCTGTTAACGGGACGCAAGGCTGGAGTGGCTCTGATTTCCCAGGAGACAAAAGCAATTGGTCTGTTGGGGTTTCGGCAAGCTGGAATGTATTTGATGCTGGAGTTACCAATTCTAAAATCAAACAGGCTAAAGCCGCAATGGATAAGGTTAACGAAGGGGATCGCCAAACTCGTACGGGAGTGGAGTTGGAGGTTCGTCAAGCCTATTCTAGCATGAAGGAAGCAGAAGCTCGTATAGAAACTTCAAAAGTGGCAGTAGGTAAAGCAACAGAAGATCTAAAAGCTTCTCAAGCAAAATACTATGCGGGTGTAGGAACAAACTTGGATGTTATTGATGCTCAGATGTCTCTAACGCAAGCTGATACCAATTCAATTCAAGCATTATATGACTACAATGTGAATAAAGCCAAGCTAGAAAAAGCTGTAGGTATCGGTGTGGAATAATAGAGCAGCAGGAGGTAAAGGTATGTCCTTAGTATGGGGAAAAATAGTACGTTATAAAATATGGATCATTACTCTAGTGATTCTATTGATAGTAGCTGGAGTTGCAATGTATTTATATAAAGGGAAAACGGTGCCGGCTACAGTAGGGCCGACAGTACAAGTTGAGCGCGGTAATGTTGTTTCCATGGTTTCTGCTACAGGTACGATTTCGCCTGTTAACCTGGTTGATGTAAGTTCTAAAATTTCTGGTTTGATTGAAGAAGTAAAGGTGAAGGAAAACGACCAAGTTACAGTGGGACAAGTACTGTTAGTACTAGACGATACCCATCTGCAGGCACTTGTAAACCAAGCAAAGGCTAGGTTAGCCAATGCTGCCAGTATTTATGAGCGTACTCAGCGTTTAGAAGCAGCTGGAGCAGTAACAGCGCAGCAGCTTGATACGAGCCGTAGTGATTATAGCGTAGCCCAAGCTTCCTATGATGATGCAATCTCTCAATTAAATGACACGGTGATTCGTTCTCCTATCAATGGGCGGGTTATTGGTAAGCCAACGCCAGCTGGTCAAGCAGTAGCGCCAGGTGTATCCACACCAATGGTCCTGCTGACAATCGCTGACATGTCCAAAATGCAAATTGAAGCACAAGTTGATGAGTCGGACATTGGAAAAATGCAAGTCGGTCAAAAAGTGACGTTTACAGTAGATGCATATCCAACGAAAACTTTCAGTGGCGTTGTGGCAAACGTTTCCCAAAAAGCTACGGTCGTATCCAATGTAGTTTATTATAAAGTGTTAGTTGATGTGGATGCTGCAGAAAATTTATTGAAACCTACCATGACGGCTAGAGTTTCGATTCATGTGGCAGACAGTAATAATGCATTAGTCGTACCGTTGGCTGCTGTTAAATCAAATAACGGTGAACAGTACGTGGTGGTTGTAAAAAATGGCAAAACACAAAATACACCAGTTACAACTGGAATCGCTAGTGATTCTAAAGTCGAAATATTGAGCGGACTAGCAGAAGGTGATCAAGTGTTAGCCAGTTCTGCTAAAACGCAATCAACAAATAATACCAAGGGCGGCGGTGGTATAATTCCTGGTGGCCCACGAGGGATGTAAAGGAGAGGGTTAGGTTGTCAATTTTACTATCTGAAGTCACAAAAGTGTACAAGCTAGGTGGCGAAACCGTGCATGCCCTTGCGGGACTAACACTGAGTATCAGCCCAGGTGAATTTACCGCTATTATGGGACCTTCCGGTTCGGGTAAATCTACGTTGATGAATATATTAGGCTGCCTTGATCGGCCAAACAGCGGCTCTTATATGCTAGATGGTCAAGAGGTAGCTACCCTGAACGATGACCAACTGGCGATTACAAGGAATAAAAAAATAGGATTTGTTTTTCAAAGCTTTAATTTGTTACCAAGAATGTCTACGTTAGAAAATGTGGCACTACCTATGGTGTATGCTGGGGTAGAAAAAAAAGTTCGTCTAGCGCGAGCAAGAGAAGTATTAACAATGGTTGGGCTAGAAGAACGGATGAATCATCAACCAAATGAACTTTCTGGTGGGCAGCGGCAACGGGTTGCCATTGCGCGGGCACTAGTAAATGATCCAACCATTATCATGGCCGATGAACCGACAGGTAATCTTGATACGAAATCAGGCGACGAAGTTATGGCGATTTTCTCCGAACTCAATTCCCATGGCCGGACCATTATTTTGGTTACTCATGAACCTGAAATCGCTGATTATGCCGGACGAGTTGTACATGTCCGGGACGGACTTATTGAGCGAGACGAATGGAAAGTGAGGTGAGTCTATGTTCAGCGAAAGTATTCTAATTGCCTTCGCAGGGCTTAAAGCGAATAAATTAAGGGCAATGCTTACCATGCTAGGAATTATTATTGGCGTTGGTGCAGTAATTGCTATGGTGTCTATTGGTATGGGCGTCCGGGATAAAGTAGAAAGTTCTATTGCTGGATTAGGCAGTAATCTACTTGTCGTGACCCCTGGAGCCGCTTCTTCTGGAGGTTCTCGCCAAGCCGCTGGGTCAGGCATTACCCTAAATGAGAAGGATGCTGTAGCCATTGCCCAGGAAATTGGAGGTGTCAATCTAGTTGCACCTGCAGTAAGTCGCTCTTATCAAGTGGTATTCGGTAACCAAAACTGGACGACAAGCGTTCAGGGAACAACACCCGATATCCTTGGAGTACGTAGTTATACTATGGAAGAAGGTACCTTTTTTACCAATCAGGATGTTGAAACTAGGGCACGGGTAGCCGTGCTGGGAAAAACAGTGGCGGAGAATCTATTTAACGGTGGAACTCCCATAGGACAAACCATTCGGATTAACAATGCACCATTTCAAGTAATTGGTGTATTAGAAGCCAAAGGCGAGTCTGTTGGTGGAAATCAAGATGATACGATTATCATTCCTTTAAAGACAGCTCAGGAACGTTTGATGGGGATAACATATGTCCAAAGCATTAATATACAAGCTTCGGGTACGGATGTGATTAATCAGGCCCAAGAAGATGTTGCGACTCTCCTGCGGGCACGCCATAAATTAGCACCTACTACACCAGATGATTTTACGGTGCGTAATATGGTTGCTGTAATGGCCACAGCGGATGCAACAACAAGTATGATTACCTTATTATTAGGGGTTGTTGCTGGGTTATCTCTTTTGGTCGGTGGTATTGGTATCATGAATATTATGCTAGTATCGGTTACTGAGCGAACTAGAGAAATTGGTATCCGAAAGGCCTTAGGGGCTAGATATCACAATATTTTATTGCAATTTCTGATAGAAGCAGTGGTAATTAGTGTGGCTGGTGGTGTACTAGGGATTGGGCTAGGCATAGCCTCCTCTTATGCCGTATCATCAGTAGCTGGTTGGAAAACAATCATTTCATCCATTGCAATTGTAGCAGCCTTTGGATTCTCGGTTATGATCGGCTTGTTTTTCGGGATATATCCGGCCCGCAAAGCTGCATTGTTAGATCCAATTGAAGCATTACGATATGAATAACAAAAAAGGCAGCTCTCTTGATGGGAGCTGCCTCTTTTGTTATTATTGCTGGATGATTTTGCTAGCCTTCATTAGTGCTAACTCTTTTTTTATGGTCATAGTAGATACTATTATGGGTCACACTACATATAGAGTGTAGATTGTTAAGTTTTCATTGAAATAAAAAATAGAGGAACGATATGCCTAGGAGGGAGGTAAAGCGATGAAGGTTGGTATTGTTGGACCCATTTCAAAAGACCATGTGACCTTACCAACAGGAGATAAGGTTGAGAAATATGGTGCTGTGGCTTATAGTGTATTAGCCTTAGCTAAACTTTTCGAAGGTACAAAGGATGAGGTTGTCTGTTTATCTCATATCTCTTTGGCTGATGCACCTAGTATTTATGCATTACTAAATGATCCTAATATCATATTGTCACACATGCATGTCGGAAGAAAAGAAGGCACCGAAATTCAATTAACTTATATAAATTCACAGGAGCGGGTAAGTCAGCAGATTCGATCAATGTCCCCGATTGCTCTCAAGGAAGTAAAGCTACTTGCTGATTGTCAGTGTATTTTGCTCATGCCTTTAAATGAAACAGATATACCCTTAGCTTGTGCTAAAGAATGGCGGCGTGTTTCCCATGG
Organism: Pelosinus sp. UFO1; assembly: GCF_000725345.1. Taxonomy (NCBI): domain Bacteria; kingdom Bacillati; phylum Bacillota; class Negativicutes; order Selenomonadales; family Sporomusaceae; genus Pelosinus; species Pelosinus sp. UFO1. Next base: position 3,899,956 of record NZ_CP008852.1, on the reverse strand, counting down.
TACCATTTTTCTTGATGTTCATGGTTTAGTAACAGGCGTTACTAAAGAAGGGAAACGATTTAATAAATATTGGGAAAACCCAAAGGAATGGTTAGGGTGTATCGATATTCTGAAGATGAATGCCAAAGAAGCCCAATGGGTTGCCGGCCATGAAATGGGTCATTACAAGGAATATGTGGAGTATGCTACTAGCGTAGTGAAAGAGGGACTAACTGCCTGTTGGATCACCTTTGGGGATCAATCTTCTCTTGTTGCTTGGAAAAGGGATGAGCGTATCTTATGGGCAAATGTACCTGTGGTTAGAGATTTTGGTCCAGTAGTCGATACAACTGGCTGCGGTGACTCCGCATCTGCAGGTTTTGTATATTCCTATGCAAAAATTAAAAATCCCCTATTAGGGGTCATACTGGGGAATACCTTTGGTTCACTAAAGGCTTCGTTTCAAGGTTTGAATGGATTTCCCTCTCAACCTGAGGTAAGAGGCATTGTCCATCAGCACTATCGAGACTATCTTCATAATTTACTAGATGATTTTCTTTCCAAAAGTCAAGTTATGATTCACGAGAGTAAGGAGGGTACTGAAGATGAAAGTTTTGTGTTCCACCCAGATGGGCACTGGTACGATAATGGGACAAACCATGCGAGTGGTAGCAATCGCCAAGGAACTTCAACACCGGGGTCACGACATTAAATTCTTGGCAGGTGATAAGTTAATTTCGGTGATTCGTGGTTATGGTTTAGAGGTCATTGAGTTTAAAGATATGCCTCAGATAGAAGCTTTTACGGATGAATTCAGAGAGGGCAAAACCAATCAAGAAGAAAAAATGAAAAAAATTAAGGAAGTAATAGATAAGATAAAAACAAAGGAGGTTGAAGTCGGTAAGACGGAAAGCCCAGATATCATGCTCTGCGGGACCATCACAGGAGTGCAAGCAGCGCAAATACTTGGTATTCCTTCTGTATTAACCTGCTTGCAGCCCCATGGAGAAAAAACTCTTGCTATGTTTTCAAAAGGTGTAAGCGATAATTCTAGTATAACGGTAGTTTTTCGTGAAGTATTAGAGGCAGCTGATCTCATTTTACTTGAGGGCATACCAGAATTAGGTGTAGAAGCAGAGTTGGCAAAAGGTACAGAGTGGACATCCATTATAAAAGAGAAGGTTCGTTATACAGGACCGCTATTACTAGAAGATCCTGAACAGTTACCAGGGCAAGAGGAACTGAAGAGGAAGCATATTGGTGAAAGTCATTCTAAAATGGTATATGTGACCATTGGTGGTGGCTCGAAACTCATTGGTGAGGAATTTTTAAAGCTAGTGTTAGAAACCTTTCAATTGATGCCAACTGTAAAAGCTGTGATTTCTACCGGTTTAGGGCTTTCATCGGAGGAGTTTTCATCGTATAATCCACCCGCTCACGTTTCTATTTTTAATTTTGTACCAGGAACTGAAATGATACGAGCTAGTGATGTGACGGTTTTTCACGGTGGATCTTCTACCCTTATGAATTGTCTTGCCTGTGGTAAACCAGCCGTCGTCATTCCTTCCATGGGAGAGCAAGAAGATAATGGTGCTGTGTTATCTAAGCATGGAGCTGGAATTGTTTTAGAGAAGGCTACTTTAACTCCTGTTATCTTGGCACAAGCCATAGAAAAAATCTTATCCAGCCCTACTTATCAAGCGAAGGCTGAAAATCTTAGAGATTTATGCAGGGTTTATGGAGGAGCAGGGGCAGCAGCATCCATGATTGAAGATTTAATTCCTAAGAGAGAGGTGGTGAAATCGTGAAGGCCTTAATTTTAGCTGCAGGCAAGGGAACTAGGCTACGACCGATTACAGATTATATACCGAAACCTATGATTCCTTTACAGGGAAAACCGTTAATGGAATGGGTATTACTTCATCTAATCTCCTGTGGGGTAGAAGAATTTGTTATCGCCGTAAGTTACTTAGCTGAGCAGATAGAAAATTATTTTGGCAAGGGAGAAAAGTGGGGCGTAAAAATTAATTACAGTTATGGAGCTTTGCCTGCAGGCAAGGCAGGAGAAATATGGCGGGCTCGCGGCTTGCTAAAAGATGATAAAGAAAGCTTTTTAGTTGTGCCAGGTGACACCATTTGCCATCTGAAATATCAAGATGTATTTGCCTTTCACCGGAAACATGATGGAGGGACTTCGGTAGTGTTTTCTACCCAATATCGTTTAGAAGTAGGATTAGCAGAAGTAGATACAAAGCAAAGAATTGTAAAGTTTCTTGAAAAAACCAATCTCAATGAACCAGTAAGCATGGGGTCTTATGTTTTAGATAAAAGTATTTTTCCTTATATCGAGAAATTTGGCCCTGAAAACAATGAAGTGGATTTACCAGGGGAAGTCTTTCCTCTTTTATTAGAACAAGGCGTTCCCATTTATGGTTTCGTTCAAGACTTCCCTTGGTGGGATGTAGGACGCCTTACTGATTATGAAAAATTAGTGCAAATGCCCAAAGAAAAGGCACTTGGGATACTTGTGATGAAATAGAAGAAAGGATAGCACTAAGAACTGCCTATATTGGGCAGTTTTTCTTATGGAACAGGACGTATAATTAACGAAATGTTAATGTAATCCTAATTAATTCTTTTAGCTGTTGTGGTATTGTCAAGGTACAGATATTAAATGATAAGAGGTGCGGCTATGAAATCAAAGAGGATTCTCATTGTCTCAGCATCAATTGGAAATGGGCATATGCAGGCAGCTTCCGCTATATGTGAGGAGCTAAAGGAAAGTACTAGTTGTAATGTAGAAATAGTTGATTTTTTACAAGTTGGACAATTTCGTTATCCAAAATTAAACCGACTGCAAATAGAATTTATGAAATTGATGAAATCATCTTATTATGGAATGCTGAAGGTTGCGCCTTATGTATATAAGGAAATTTACAAAATAACGGAAAAGCAGCACACACGCAAAGTGATTGATTTTATTAATGCAGCGAATCAAAAAACGATGGCGAATCTTATTGCTAGTTATCGTCCCCATCTTGTGATTTGTACACATCCTTTTCCTCTAGGAGCTGCTTCCCAGTTGCGGTGTAAGAAAAAAAGAGATTTTACCCTTGTGGGTGTGATTACTGATTTTGCAGTACATTCCTGGTGGCTCGGAGATAGAGTAGACCATTATTTTGTTGCCAATGAAGTTATGGCTCGCGAATTACAAGAACATGCTATTTCTGCTAGTCAGATTACTTGCGCAGGTATTCCCGTAGGGAAAAGCTTTACACCAGTTGGTGAGAAAGTCAGAAAGCAGGTTCCCCATGTTTTGGTAATGGGTGGGGGGTTAGGATTTGGCCGAATGGAGACAACGCTTCAAGAATTAGAGAAATTACCGAGTCCCATAGCAGTGACAGTTGTAGCTGGGAAAAATCAAGAATTCGAAGAACGAGCTAGGATTTTAGCAAGAACATTACACAACAAAGTTACCGTATTGCCTTTTTCTCCCCACATTGCAACGATGATGAAACAGGCAGATTTGTTAATCACTAAACCTGGAGGCATTACTTGTAGTGAAGCGTTAGCTGTAAATTTACCTATGATTTTATTGAATCCTTTACCTGGTCAAGAAGAAGAAAATGCATATTATCTTAACGAACAAGGCTCTGCTATTTGGATTCAAGATGACCGTGAAATTGTAGGAAAAACCGCTGCACTTTTGTTTGGAAATCAAAAGTGGCTGCAGGAGATGCAAGCAAAGTGTGCTGAAATTAGCCCAGAATTTGCTACTTCTCATATTGTTGAAAAAATTAGTTCGCTTGCTGATGTGGATAGGAAAGAAGCCTTCTTCGCTTCAGGATATTGGCAAGGAGTAGGTGGGCAATCATGCTAAAAGGGGTTGTTGGAACTAGCTTGAAAACAGTTGCTTTGCTTGAAAATCCACTATTACAAAGCATTGACTCATCTTGTTGCACTACTCATCAATATTGCAATGAGCAGGCATTGAACATTTTACAACACAATGGTTTTATCCAAGAGACTGTATTATTAAAAAACTATTACAAGCAGCTTCAAGATGGTGTCATCTGGGCGGATTTAAATTGGAAGAACATCCATCATTTTTTGCATCCAAAAACTCGTCGTGGGTTTTGGCATTTTTCAAATGCAGCTGGTGATTATTTAGAATTTTTTAATACGTCTATAAAATTTGTAAGACAGGGCTGTATGAAGGAAGCAATTTTTTATTTAGGTGCTGCCGCTCACTTAGTGCAAGATATGTGCGTTCCTCATCATGCGAAATGCCAGTTATTTGATGGGCATAAAAAATATGAAATATGGGTCGAGAAGCACTTACATGAACTATCATTTACGCAAAATGCTAATATTCCTATGGTGAATCCTGTGGGATTATTATTAAAGAATGCTGAAAATGCCCTAGAATTATATAGTTATGTAAATGCAGATGCTAGAAATGATCAATATCAAAAGGCAACTGAGATATTATTACCCCTAGCCAATCAAAGTACCGCCAATCAATTTTGTTATTTTTTTGCTAGGGCAAAAAAAATTATGGGTGTGCCTTCTTTGGAGGTTTTTATAAATGACGCTTATTAAGAATTCCTGATAACTAATAATAAGATAATTTCTTAAATGTATCGAATATATTTAATAGCAAAAGAAACAAGATTAAGCCTAAATTGACAGGCTGTGTCTTGTTTTTTTGTTTTTTGTTATGCAATTTGTAGTAATTGAATATAACGTAGGGAGGTGATAGAGTAATATGAGGAAAGGGAAAGCTGCCCTACTATTAACTAGTTGGAAAATTGCTAGGGCTTATTGGTTCTCGGAGGAAAAGTGGTCCGCTTGGAGATTATTACTTACGGTAATTTCTTTGAATCTGGGAATTGTATATATTTTAGTGTTGATTAATACCTGGCAAGTTAATTTTTATGAAGTGATCCAAAGTCACGACTATGGGGGCTTTATGGAGGCCATTGGGAAGTACAGTATATTAGCCGGCTGCTTGGTTGTGGTAAGAGGCTACCAAATCTATTCCCGTATGCTGCTTCACATTCGATGGCGTCGTTGGATGACAGAGAGGTATTTATCCGATTGGTTATATAATAAAACCTATTATTTATTACAGCTATCTCCCGATCATGATACGGATAACCCTGATCAAAGGATTAGTGAGGATATTGAATTATTTGTATGGCTGACACTTAGACTTTCCTTAGATTTACTACAGGATCTTGTTACGGTTTTATCATTTATTATGATTTTATGGAACCTCTCAGGTATTGTTACCTTTTCTGTTGGTGGGTACCTAATTTCTATTTATGGCTATTTAGTGTGGGTAGCAATCTTATATGCAGGTTTTGGTACCTATTGGACGGTAAAGACTGGACGCCCCTTAGTTAAACTGGATTTTGATTTACAACGGTATGAAGCCGATTTTCGTTTTAGTTTAATGCGACTCAGGGAAAATGCAGAGAGTATTGCCCTGTACGGAGGAGAAAAACAAGAAACATGGAGTTTTGGGCAAGGTTTTAGTAAAGTAGTTGCGACTTACCAAAATATTATGGTAGTACGTAAACACATAACATGGTTGACATCTGCTTATACGCAAATATCTGCAATCTTTGCATCTATCGCTGCAGCGCCTCGTTATTTTAGTAGTCAAATTCACTTAGGACAAATGTTTCAGATTGTCGACGCCTATAACCATGTTCAGACAGGATTCTCCTTTGTTGTTGATAGTTTTACTCGTCTTGCTCAGTGGCGGGCAGTAGTGAATCGGTTAAATAACTTTTTAATTAGCATGGAAATGGTGCGAAGCCAATCACCAAAAGCATCTAAGTTAGATATTTCCCGGAAAATTTTTTCTACTTATTCGGCAAAAAATTTGCAGGTTCTTTTACCTGATGGGTCAAATTTAATAAAGGACTTTTCTTTGTCCATCAAGCCTTCTGAAAAATTACTTATTATGGGGGCATCGGGTTGTGGTAAAAGTACACTGCTACGTACTTTTGCCGGTATTTGGCCTTATGCCTCAGGAACAATAATCGTTCCTGAGGGACAAAAAGTGATGTTTGTGCCTCAAAAGTCTTACCTATCTTTTAGTTCTCTGCGGGAAATTTTATTTTATCCCGAGATTGTAAAAGGGGATAATGACAAAAAGATACAAGAGATTTTGGTGATGTGCAAATTGCCTCATTTAGTTGATAAACTGCATAAAGTAGCTGATTGGGGGCAGACCTTATCTTTGGGGGAACAACAGAGGGTTGCTTTTGCACGAGTGTTATTACAAAGGCCGAGCTGGCTATTTCTTGATGAAGCCACTTCTGCATTAGATGAAGAAACAGAACAAGCAATTTATCAAATGATTGTCGATAAAATGACAAATACAGCTATTGTTAGCGTAGGACACCGTAGCACGCTTATGAAATACCATCAGATGAAAATAGAACTAAATGGGGCGGGCAATTGGGCAGTAAAAAAAATAAGTAGGTAAATGTAGGTCAATTACCTATTTTTACTTTGAATAATTTGTCAAAAGAGGTAACACAATATACTTGTGTTACCTCTTTACAAATTTCCCATAATAAAACATATTACGTCATTTTTTCAAATTATCCTTTTTTTTACTGCATTTTTTTTATAGATTTAAATTAATATAAATATCGTCAAGTTCATCTTTAGTAATTCCAATATAAGCTAATGTTACACTAGGGGCTGAATGGTTAAGGAGCTTTTGAATTTTAGTTATATCTACACCTTTTTTATAGGCCCAATATCCAAAGGTTTTACGCAGTGTATGGGTGCCAATTGCGTCAGTAATACCAGTTGTTCGTGCAGCTTGATTAATAATTCGATAAGCCTGTATTCGAGATATGGGTTTATCCCCTTTTTTACTTTTAAATAGGCAACCGTTACTAAGCTGAATTGTATCTAGATATTCTTTTATAGCTTTTTTACATGTGTCTGAAAGGGGAAAATCTTTATTTTTACCTGTTTTTTTTTCTCTAAGCTGGATTCTATCTTTTTCCTTTACGTCATTTACAGTCAGTAATAATAAGTCAGATATTCTTAAACCACTATTGATGCCTAGAACAAAAAGTAAGTAATCGCGCAAATTTTTATTTTTTAAATAAGTTTTGATTTTACTTATCTGACCTTTACATCGTATTGGTTCTACATACTCTATTTTAATCACTTCCCATTTAATGGTTCTTATTTGTTATATAGTATATAATATGTTACTTTAAAACTAAAGAAAAAATAGCAAAAAATGGATTACCATGCAGATTCTTGTTTTAAATGGGTTAGCAGCAAAAAGTAATGTAACACAAGTATATTGTGTTACATTACTTTTTGTTGCTTTTTTAAAAGGAGGATTTAGTATACTACAAAATTTGCTAAAAAATAATAAAATTACATTTCATTATGCTTCTAAAACGAAGCTAGAAATAATAAATCATTTGCTTAACCTATTAAATCAACATGATGCAGGGACAGCGCGGCATTCTTATAAGGTAGCCGGTATGGCAGCCAATTTTGCAATAAGACTTAACCTGTCAGTTTCCACTATTGATGATATAACGTCGGCTGCCCTACTTCATGATATAGGTAAAATAAAAATCCCCCCCCATATATTAAATAAGCCTGAGAAGTTGACTCGAAATGAATTTAAAATTATAAAAAAGCATTCCCAATATGGTTTTGAAATTTTGAAAAATATAAAGAAATTGGATTCACTAGCAGAAGCAGTTCTCTGTCACCATGAAAAATTTAATGGTAAGGGCTATCCATTTGGGAAAGTAGGTCAAGAAATACCTTTAATTTCACAAATATTAAGTATTGTAGATGTTTATGAAGCGATTACTTCAGATCGGGCCTATCGTAAAGCAATGACACGAAAGGAAGCGATTCAAGTCCTGCATGATGGAAGAGGAACTCACTTTAATTCTGAGTTGGTAAATTTCTTTTTATTAGGAGGAGAGTAAATCGTGGAGTATCACGAAGAAATAGAGTATCTTATAAGTCTTTTAAACAAACCGAAAAGTAAGAGTCATGAAATAGAAGTTCTAAATAGATTAGAGAAACTTTTGGAAGAATATACAAAGAATATTCATCAGAGGGGATCTTTAACTTCTGATAAATAAGTAAGAAGGCGCACCTTATTTTGAAAAGTCAGTACCTTTGCAAGGTTGCTGACTTTTTTACTTTTTGAAATCTTTATTTTTATTAACCAAACAAGTCTCAATATTTTGAGGATATGATAAAATTGAGCTACCATATAAAAATTCTTATAGTATCTTAATTAGGGAAAAGCTAATTACAATATTTGGAGGATGGATATGATTAAATTAGGAACTTATCGTCATTTTAAAGGTAATACATATAAAGTAGTAATGATAGCTAAGCATAGTGAAACATTAGAGGATTTTGTTGTCTATCAAGCTTTATATGGGGAGAAAGGGATGTGGATACGCCCCTTAGCTATGTTTGAAGAAATGGTTCAAGTGGAGGGGCAGGCAGTAAAACGGTTTGTATATGTTGGAGATTAATAAATCTATTTCTTCTTGATATCAGAAATTGATAGGTTAATACGATAATTCCCATGCAATAGTATTTCGTCAAGAAGTGCACTTAGGTGTTGTTGATTGGCCAAGACAGCCTTAAGCAAATAACATCCTTCACCACTTATTTTATGGGCTTCCAGCACTTCTTCTCGATTTATCACAAAGTCCTGAAAGAGTGAGTGATTTGTAGTTTTCATAAATACAGTTATAAATGCTATTAGGGGTTTACCTAGCTTCTCTTGGTTGAGAGTAATAGTGAAACTTTCAATGATTTCTAAATCTTGCATTCGTCTAATACGTGCAGCTACTGCTTGGCCGGTTAAATGAACCAGTTTGCCAATTTCCTGCCATTGCATACGAGAATTATTTTGTAGGCATTGTAATATCTCCCAATCTGTTTTATCAAGCATGTTATCTCATTCCTTTCATCCTGTAAGTGGAAGGTCCTATAGTCTTTCATCGTAAAATTGTAGTGAACTCAATTTATTGTCATAATAGTAGTAGGGAATGATACATGGTAAAGGTAGGGAATTATATGGAGATTCAACTGTTACGGCATGCTACCTTATTGGTAAGTATGAATAGTAAAACATTGCTAATTGACCCAATGTTAAGTCCGGTAGGGGCCATGCCACCTATCGTCAATTCAACAAATCAACGCCCCAATCCTCTTGTTGAATTGAATTGCCCACAGGATTTCTTGCAACATATTGATGCTGTATTATTAACCCACATGCATCGAGATCATTTTGATGATGCTGCAGCAGAGCAGCTGCCTAAAAATAAACTGATTTTCTGTCAGCCAGAGGATGAGGGCAAACTGAAGGAATTAGGATTCTATCAAGTTATTCCGATTTTTAAACAAAATTGCTGGGAAGGGTTAAATATTACCCGCACCGCAGGTCAACATGGAACAGGGGAAATAGGTATCGCTATGTCGCCAGTCTCTGGTTATATTCTGGAAGCGAAAGGTGAACCGATGCTTTATATAGCTGGAGATACTATTTATTGCTCAGAGGTAGAGAGTGCCTTGGGCACATACCATCCACAGGTAACGATAGTGAATGCTGGAGCGGCTCAATTTTTAAATGGTGATCCAATTACCATGACAAAAGAAGATGTAGGGAACCTTTGTAGGTATGAAAGTGAGACGAAAGTAGTAGCTGTCCACATGGAGGCTATAAACCATTGTCATTTATCACGGGAAGCACTTTATGATTATGTAAAGAGAGAAGGCTTACAAGAGAAAGTGCTCATTCCTATAGATGGTGAAAAAATAGTTTTATCATAATTCATGCGAGTGCAAAAGGAATAGTTTGCTTCTAGAGAGAGGCGGACTGTTCCTTTACTGTTTTATGAAAAATTTAGCCGTTTAATTCATAAGTACAGCTATGCTTAATATGGTCAATTTTTATAATAATGTTTGCAAAAACATTATAAAAGGAATAAAATTTCTATGTGATGTATAGTAAGTATATTTCAGATTCACACTATATTAATAGCGTAATTGTGATATAATTTATTCCTTGGGGGTATTATGGAGCAAATTTTCCAATATGTAATTCATTTGATTGATATATGGGGCTATCCTGCTATTTTAATAGGTATGGCGTTGGAAAGTGCGAATATACCGATACCCAGCGAATTGATCTTTGGTTTTGCTGGTTATCTTGTTTTTTTAGGAAGAATGGATTTTAATTTGGCTGTGATGGCAGGTGTAGCAGGCGGTTTATTAGGGTCGATAGGCTCTTACTTAGCTGGCTATTATGGGGGTCCGCCTTTTGTCACACGATATGGACGATATATTTTTTTGTCTGAGCAGAAGGTAGCCATGGCGCAGAAATGGTTTGATCGCTATGGGTTAATTACCGTCCTATTAGCGCGGCTATTGCCCGTTGTACGCACTTTTATTTCATTGCCAGCAGGGTTTGCAAAAGTTAATTTTATTAAATTTATCCTGTATACTATTATAGGGTCTGTACCTTGGACCATTGCCATAGTTTATGCAGGAATGATGCTCGGGGCGAATTGGGAGACAATACGTACAATTGGTCATGAGGCTAGCTTACTTGTTGCTGGCGGAATTTTTATTTTTTTATTGTATTATCTAAATAAAAAGAGTAAAAATGCGTAAGGGTAAAGCAGATTGATATAGGGTAGTATAAAGAGTGAGGAACGGTAAGCATCATATTATGGAGCGAAGGATATAAGATGACGGAAGAAAATGAACAAATCAATAAGAATAAAGGAAGTTCTAATTCCTTTTTAAAAGGCACTTTGATTTTAACCGTAGGTGGCATTGTTGTTAAAGTTATTGGATTCTTAAATTGGATTATTTTATCAAGAGTATTAGGTGGTGAGGGCATTGGTCTTTACCAAATGGCATTTCCTATCTATTTATTGGCGTTGAGCGTATCATCAGCAGGCATTCCTGTAGCTATTTCCATTATTACTGCTGAAAAAAGGGCCTTATTTGATTACGTTGGGGCAAATCGTGTTTTTCGAATTTCCTTAACGGTATTAGTTATCACAGGACTATTCTTTAGCTTATTGTTATATTTTGGTGCGGGTTTGTTAATTGAATACCGTTTTATTCGAGATCCCCGGGCCTACTATTCTCTGTTGGCGTTAGCACCTGCAGTGTTCTTTGTCACGATTTTATCCAGCTATCGTGGGTACTTACAAGGCTGCCAAATCATGACGCCAACTGCTGTATCACAAATTGCCGAACAATTAGTTAGAGTTGGTACGATGTTAATCTTTGCAAGTTTATTACTACCTAAAGGCTTAGACTATGCAGCAGGGGGGGCCAGTTTGGGGGCTGCTCCAGGAGCTGTGGCAGGCCTGCTGGTTTTGATTTATTATTATGTACGTCTACAAAAACAAAGTAAAAAAGATACAGAGGGACAAGTTATAGACCGGGTACAAGAACCGAGTATGAGCATCATAAGACGTCTAATCAAGCTTGCTTTACCAGTATCTTTATCAAGTATTATGCTGCCTATTGTAGCAAATTTTGATTTATTTATTGTTCCTGCCCGGTTAGAGGTGGCGGGGTATACTGTGGAACAGGCAACGGAATTATTTGGTTATTTAACAGGTATGGCAGTACCACTGCTGAATTTATCCACGATTTTAACAGCTTCATTGGCTACTAGTTTAGTGCCAGCTATATCGGAGTCTTTTTCCCTAGGTAATACCAAGCGAATTTATCAGCAAACAGCATCTGCTATGAGAATTGCTAATTTGGTGACCATTCCCGCTTTTGCAGCTTTGTGGTTGTTGGCCGAGCCTATTTCTCAGATGGTTTATAATGCGCCCCAGGCTAGCCATTCAATCAGTATTATATCTATTGGAATTTTTCTTTTAGGCATACACCAGGTGACAACAGGAGTATTGCAAGGTATGGGGCATACTGCCATTCCCGTCATTAATATGGGGATTGCAGCTATTTTTAAGATTGTTTTGAATTGGGCACTGACGGCTATTCCGACTCTTGGTATTAAAGGGGCTTCTTGGGCGACGGTAGCAGATATTGGAGTTGCCGCATGTTTGAATATTTATTATGTGCATCGTTATGTTGGTTATGCCATCGAGATTAAAAGCTTAGTAAAACCAAGCATTGCAGCCGCTGTTATGGGAAGTGTTATTTACATAAGTTATGATGCCATTGTCTCGGCTACGTCTCATATAGCCCTTGCCACTCTTATAGCGATGACCTTTGGTATTATTGTATATGGTGGAGTATTGCTCGTTATTGGCGGCATTAGCGAGAGCGATATGAAACAGGTACCGTTGATTGGTTCTCGTGTAGTGCCTATATTGCGTAAGTTTGGACTATTTAAGAACTAATTTCATTAGGTATAATATCCTAGCTGTAAGATGTATCATCAAAACAGTAGCGATTTAAATATAAGACTGGATATATTGATTTGGTTTGAAATATTGGTAAATTAATAAAGCAAAGATTAGGCAAAAACAGTTGGATTTTTGCCTAATCTTTTTAATTTTAAGCAAAAATTTAGGACTTTTACCCTAGGATTTCTAGATAATGAAAATACAATATGTGCTTTTAAAAAGAAAAGACAATACTATATGTTGTGTATTTTGAAATTTTATAGATAACCGTAAATTAGTAAAAGTCAAGTCTTGGTTTAAAAAAATATAGTGATATAATTACGTATAGAGAATAATTATTTTATTCAAATGTAACGTTTTTTTACTCGTTTGGTGGGCGTGAATAATCCACCAAAAATAAGTATTTTTGTGTATGGAAGTTGCTTTAATTTAAAAATGCAAAGATTTGAGTAGTTTAGTTTTAAAAATATAAATATTTAGGGTGGGGAAATATGAGCAATTTTCAAGTTGTTAAACGTGATGGTCGTGAAGTGGAATTTAATCCAGGAAAAATTTATGCGGCAATTCAAAAGGCTTACAAGGAAAACTTTGATGGTGTAGTAAAAAAGGAAAAACTCCAGCTATTAACAGACAAAGTACTTACTAACATTGAGACACGTAAAATACATAGCTTATCAGTGGAAGAAATACAAGACCTTGTTGAGGATGTATTATTGCAGTCAGAAGAGGTAGCTGTTGCTAAAAAGTATATTGCTTATCGGGCCAAGCGTACTCAAGTGCGGGAAGCAAATATGCGTTTGATGATGGATTATAAGGACATTACCTTTAAAGATGCAGAACAAGTTGATGGCAAAAGAGAAAATGCTAATGTAGATGGAAATACCGCTATGGGAACGATGCTTCAGTATGGGGCAACAGGGTCTAAGCAATTTGCGATTCATCATATCTTAAAGCCAGAACATGCTAAATTTCATCAGGCTGGTTATATTCACATCCATGATATGGATTTTGAGGCTATCGGCACCTTGACTTGCTGTCAGATTGATATTAAGAAGCTATTTCGCGATGGTTTTTCTACAGGGCATGGCCATTTAAGAGAGCCTCAAGATATTATGAGCTATGCTGCGTTGGCAGCTATTGCTATTCAAAGTGACCAAAATGATCAGCATGGAGGACAATCCATTCCTAATTTTGATTATGGCTTAGCTGCAGGTGTTGCAAAAACTTTTATTAAGTTATATGCAGAAAATATGAAAAAAGTATTGATCATTGATTATCCAAATCTAGAGGAAGACACCATTGATCAAATCCTCTTAAAAACAGTCCATCAATATAGTGGTGAGGAAGGAGATTATCCTCGAATTGGTGAGACGGAATATCAAGTTTATCATGGACAAGAAGCATCCCGTTTGAAGGAAGCGTTAATAGGATATGGCATTACTATAACGGAACCTGAGATCGATAAAATTCAGGATTTTACTTATCGTTTTGCTAAAAGGGAAACAGTAAAGAAAACTTATCAAGCAATGGAAGGATTTTTGCATAACCTAAATACCATGCATTCTAGGGCAGGGGCACAAGTACCATTTAGCAGCATCAATTTTGGGACAGACACTACGCCAGAAGGCCGATTGGTCGTAGAACAGTTCTTATTGTCTGTAGAAGCTGGCTTAGGTAATGGAGAAACAGCCATTTTCCCAATTAGTATTTTCAAGGTAAAAGAAGGCATTAATTATAACACGGAAGATCCTAACTATGACTTATTTAAATTGTCTTGTCGTGTTTCAGCGAAACGATTATTTCCTAATTTCGTCTTTATTGATGCACCATTCAATTTGCAATACTATAAACCAGGTCGTCCTGAAACAGAAATTGCGACAATGGGATGTAGAACAAGGGTTATTGGATCTGTATTCCCTGAATCCGATGGTATTATTTTTGGGAGGGGGAATAACTCCTTCACTAGCATCAATCTTCCGAGAATAGGAATTAATCATGGTATTTGTTTAGGTGAAAGAACGGCGCCTAATATAGATGGTTTTTATCAAGAATTAGATTCTTTAATTCAACTGGTAATTCAGCAAATATTAGATCGTTATGAAATCCAAAAGAATAAAAAAGTTAAGAATTTTCCTTTCTTAATGGGACAGAAGATTTGGTTTGATTCGGATAAATTGGAATGGGAAGATACGCTAGAAGATGTAATTAAACATGGCACTCTAACAATTGGATTTATTGGCTTAGCGGAGACTCTTACCGCTCTTTATGGAAAACATCATGGAGAATCGGAGGCAGCTCAAGAAGCAGGACTTGCAATCATTGGACATATGAGAAAACGTATGGATGAAGCAGCAATAAGGTACCAACAGAATTTTTCCTTGATTGCGACACCAGCAGAAGGCTTATCAGGACGTTTTGTAAAAATTGATGCTAAGAATTATGGAGTTATTCCTGGGGTAACGGATCGGGATTACTATACAAATGGATTCCATGTTCCTGTATATTATTCAATTCCAGCTGCTAGAAAAATTGAGATAGAAGCTCCTTATCATGCAATGACCAATGCAGGCCATATTACCTACATTGAATTGGATGGAGATCTGGTCAAAAATCTAGATGCTTTTGAAATGGTTGTTCGCAAGATGAAGGAATGCGGCATTGGCTATGGCTCTATTAATCATCCAGTAGATCGTGATCCGAAATGTGGTTTTACAGGTGTGATTGGCGATCAATGTCCAAAATGTGGACGAGTAGAAGGGGAAAACGGCATGGGTTTTGAACGTATTCGTCGTATTACTGGATACTTAGTAGGTACTATGGATAAATGGAATGATGGCAAACGGGCAGAAGAAAAAGATCGAGTTAAGCATGGTGTGAGAAACGGAACTAGTAGTAATTAAATTACTAAAAATGTGTTATAACTAATCACATAGTATTTAGTAGAGGAGACTTTAACATATGATTACGTTAGTAGCTAATATGCAGGCAAAACCAGGTAAGGAAAAAGAACTAGAGGCTGCGTTACAGACTGTATTTCCTAAGGTGCAACAGGAAGAAGGCACTGTAGCATATGCGCTTCATCGTTCCAAAACCAATGCTGGGAAATTTTTCTTTTATGAAAAATATCAAGATCAGCAAGCACTAGATCATCATGGTTCTACACCTTATTTAAAAGAATTATTTAGCACAATTTCCGGCTTGCTTCTTGAAAAACCAGAAATCAAATTGTATGAAGAAGTGGCTGCAATTTCTCGCTAATAATGAGAACTTGACAATTATTAACTGAAAGAATCCTGCAAAGTAACTTACTTTGCAGGATTTTTTATTCGTGGTAAAAGGGCTACTATTCATTAAATATAATACTATTTATTGAATAGTTGTAATTTGCATAATAGTGCCTTTTAACGGAATAGACATTCTAATTGACAATTGTTATCAATTAGAATGTATTGATATTGAAGTTAATAATTACCTAAGATTAGGGAGTGAAAAACGTGACAATACTAAAGAAAATTGGTTCATTTATTGTAGAGAGAGTAGTAAGAGAAGGCGAAATTATGCAGGAAGCAGGAAGCTCGAAATACGGCTTTTACTGGTAAAATAGAATTCTGAAGTAATAAATTTAAAAGCCATGTTTGGGATGAATAATCCTAAACATGGCTTTATTTTTGTCTAAACAAGGAGTTATCTAAATGTTAAAAAAGTCATTTATTTTCTTTGAATTTTATTGGTAATCTATACCTTTTAGTATAGGAAAAAAATTACAAAATGATTTATTATTATAAAGTATAGGTTTAAATTAATCCATCTAGATGGTAAAAATAAAATTGGAAAATGAGTGTACCTGCATCAATAAAAGTTCAAAGAAAGTACCAATAGTAAAACTGTCAAAAGGAGATACCCAATGAATGAAAAAGTTTCCCCCCTGAAACAAGACGGCCGATATCAAATTACCGCGACTGATACTGGCGTATGCCTTAGTGTCTGGCCACCAAGTAACGATGGGCTGCCAGTAAAAAAGGCAACAATTATACAAGATTTGACCAATCGAAAATTTATTAACTATGACAGTAATTTTATCTCCATAGTAATCAAGGAGGCCATTGGTAAGCCAATACAAATTTTTAGCTCATTGCCATCTCAAGACGGCCGGTATCAGATCACGGCTACAGATACTGGCGTTTATCTCAGTGTATGGTCACCAGTCAATACGGGATTGCCAGTTAAAAAGACTGAGATTATTCAAAATTTGATCAACCAAAAATTTACCGATTTTGACAGTGATTTTATCTCTACGGTAATCAGAGAAGCCATTGGCAGACCAATACTAATTATGAATTCACAACCCTCCCAAGATGGCCGGTATCAAATTACAGCAACAGATGCAGGCGTTCATCTCAGTGTGTGGCCACCGGTCAACGCTGGGTCTCCAGCAAAAAAAAGCGAGATTATTCAAGAATTGATGAATCAAAAATTTACTGAATTTGATAGTGATTTCATCTCCACGGTGATCAAGGAGGCTATTGGTCAGCCAATACTAATTGTCAATGCACAGGTGTCGCTTCGAATGGAGCCTAGTATTCGCGTAAGGGTGCGACGGGATCGTCTGGAAGCTAGGATTGATCTTACCATACCAGAAGATGTTCCTAATGTTACAATGTCGCAACTAATAGACAAATTAAAATCGGCTGGTGTTGTTTACGGTATTGACGTACCCGCTCTTGAGTCTCTCACTCAATTACGTGTAGGGAGTGATATTGTTGTTGCACGTGGCAATCCTCCCTGTGACGGAGATAACGCGTTTCTGCATTATCACGTTGACAGTGATAGTCAAGGACGTCCAGTAGAGATGGATGATGGGCGCGTTGATTTTAAGGAAAACAATAGTTTTCTCTGTGTAGAAGAAGGACAGCTTTTAGTAGAGAAAATTCCCGCTACACCTGGTACCTCGGGGATAGACGTCTTTGGACTGCCAATTTTAGCGAAACCGGGGAAAGACATACTAATGCCTGTAGGAAAAAATGTGATTAATGTTGATGATTGGCGTCTTTATGCCGCAATTGATGGTCATTTGCATATATTTCTCGATAAGCGCATCAATGTCATAGAAGTCATTGTAATTGAAGGGGATGTTGATTATTCCAGCGGAAATATCGAATTTAGGGGGAGTGTCATTGTCCGCGGTTCAGTTCAACCTGAGTTTTCAGTAAAAGCAGGCGGTAATGTTGAAATATGCGGCAGCATTTGTGGTGGTATTGTAGAAGCTAATAACATTATTATCCACAGAGGCATTCAGGGAATGAATCGTAGCGTAATTAAAGCACGGGAGCGCCTAAGGACGAATTTTATAGAAAATGCTACTGTTTATGCTGATCAGGAAGTTAATGTTAGCGATGTAATTTTAAATAGTTCAGTTTTTGCGGGTGTCAAAGTAATTGTAGAAGGGCAGCGCGGTCTTGTTCGTGGCGGACGGATATCAGCCGGTGAAGAAATTCGCGCTCTCACCATTGGCAACCAGGCCAATGTTGCTACTGATATTGAAGTCTCCGTCAATCCATATCTTAAGGATGAATTATTTAAGATTCGTCTTGAAAGTAAAAAAGCAACAGCTTTATATGAAGAATTAAAGAAATCTCTATCCTACATTTTAAACCAAGGTGTTGAAAATCTTTCGTCTGAAAAAAGAGATCGATATGCAAAAAAAGAGGCTGAATGCAATACAATGAGGGTTAGTTTAGAAGAGATGCGGCAACGCATAACTCATATTGAAGACCTTCTCAAATCTCTTAAACCAGGCAAGATACATGTGAACGGTGTCATTTACCCCGGTGTCAAATTATTTATGGGACCATTAACAAAACCTCTCAATGATCCTCTCAAATATGTCTCTCTATACGTTCATGAAGGAGAAATTAAGTTCACATCCTTACGATAAGAAGACCAGCAGGCTTTAGCACCTGCTGGTTTTCTTATTTGCGAATAGGAAAGGGGATTTATTTCAATTAAGAGAAAAGGTCTGGATGTAAAACAGCATCGTTGAGTAACTCGCAAAGTAATTTGAGCGCTTTTGGTAAATCTACGTCTGTAAGGTTAGTCCAACAAATTCGAAGATGATTGGTCTCAGGTTCTCCGGGATAGAAAATTGAACCAGGAAGGAAATGTACGCCGCGACGGTGGGCTTCAGGAATTAAGAAATCCGTGTGAATTCCGCTTGGCATTGACAACCATAAGTGGAGGCCAGCAGTTTGTTTAGGGCGAATAATGCGAGGGTCAAGAAGAAGGTCTAGTGTTTGGAGAACAGCTTTGCGACGGCTGTCAAGAACTGTATTCATTTTACGAATGGAAGAGAAAAGCTGGGGATTACGAAAAAACGGTACAAGAGACTTTTGCAGCCAAAGGGGGGATCCTAGGTCGGCAATAGATTTGGCTGCAAGCAGTCGATTATAGATACTGCCATCTGCGGCAAGTAAGCCAAGCCGCATGCCAGGAAAGAGAAATTTGCTAAAACCTTTAAGATAAACTACCCGACCGTCTGTATCTAACATCTTTAACGGTGGCGGTAAAATAGAGCATTTTATTTTATCCATTTCTAGTTCACGATGTGGTTCGTCTTCTAAGATAAGGACATTATGCTGCCTTGCAAAATTCAATAAATCTTGCCGCCGTGATAGAGACATAATCGCACCAGTAGGGTTTTGCCCAGTGGGAACAGTGTAAATAGCTTTAAAACGAGTATAAGGCACCAAATCTTCTAGTATATCAACTCGTATTCCATTGCTATCAACAGGGATGGGGTGCAGATTGACATGAGACAAGCGAAAGGCATCAATGGCTCCTGAAAAGCAAGGAGTTTCAACTCCAATAATGTCACCAGGTCCAAGAAAGGTACGTGCAAATAGGTCAATACCTTGCTGTGTACCACTTGTAACGATTAATTGGTGGGGAGTTAAATCAATTGATAATACTTTTAGATAATCTATTAAGGCAAGTATGAAGTCACTATCTCCTTGGAAATTAGCGTATTTCCCTAGGGAGCTGGGAGAGTTGTCGAGTGTTTGACGGATAGAGGTTTGAACTAAATGCATAGGGAGCAGGGAATGATGTACTGAAGCAGATGCTAAATCTAATATATTGGGTGGTAAGCGTACTGTACTTTGACTCCAAAAACTAGCGCGCGGCAGATAGTCAGGGACAGAAAGCTGCCAATCAAAAGTAGCGGAAGGGTTATTCGTATCTAAAGTATCATCTTTCGTACTGCGCACAAAGGTACCTTTACCCCGAATGCTTTCCGTTAAGTTGCTATGATCAAGCATTTTGTAAACTTGGTGTGCAGTTACTAAGCTAACGTTTAGATCTTTGGCTAATTCTCGCACCGAAGGAAGTTTAAAATCTGGTTCAATCAGACCGGAACGAATACGCTGAGATATTTCTAAATAAATTTGTTGGCGAATCGAAACGTTACTTTGGCGGTTAATAGAAATTTTCATAGGTCCTCCAACTGTTATACCTGTTCCTTGACTGTTATAGTAAATAAATGGTTTTATAAGAATAATATACACGAATGTTATATAACAGAAAAGAGGGAGAGCTTATGTATATAGTATATGGTTTGATGTGTTTAATTTTTGGTACCACGTTTCTCGCGATTAAGGTTGGTATAGAAGCTGGAGTGTCACCTTTTCTCTTCGCCGGTACCAGGTTTTTTATCGCGGGAGTTATCGTATTGGTTGCCGTTAAATTATTGCATGGCAAAATTAGCTTACGAGTCGAAGAGCGACGAGATGTTTTACTAGTTGGTATCTTTATGACTGGGATCATGTTTGGCTGTTTATACTGGGGTGAGCAGTATATCTCGTCAAGTATTGCAGCACTATTGGCTGCAACTACGCCGATTATGATAGGTATTGTAGAATGGTTTCAAGGTTCTCGAGAAAGTGTTTGGATTAAGGGCTGTGGTTTATTTATTTCCTTTATTGGAGTAGGTGTTGCAGTATTTCCTGCCTTAGGGATCGATGTGACGAAAGAAGCTTTATTAGCTGTAGCAGGGATACTTGCCGCTGAAGTTGGCTGCGTCTTTGGTACAATGAAATCAAAAAAAATCTTAGCTGCGGGTTTAAGTCCCGCCCTGCTCAATGGCTGGCAAATGCTAGCTGGTGGAAGTCTGCTTATCATGCTATCCTTAGCCACAGAACGAACTGAACTAATTATCAACTATAATATATTCCTTTCATGGGCTTATCTTGTTGTATTTGGTTCACTTGTTGGTCATGGATCGTATTACTGGTTAGTAAATCGTGCAGGCCCATTATTACCTTCAACATGGACCTATATTTCACCAGTGATTGCTCAATTTGTTGGTTACTATGTTCTGTCAGAATATTTATCAGTTTACTCATTCATCGGGGTTAGTTTGGTACTTTGGGGTATATTTCTAGTTAGTCGAGCTGCGATATTGGAAGTTTGGTTAAAAAAACGATTACAAAGTGTATTTGCTTCTTAAACCAATTACCTTTTCGTTAAAAAGATTGATGGGAGAGTGACATAAGGTTATGAATAGCATAGTATATCTCGCTTCACAAGACTCCTACTATGTTTCAGTACAGGTACTTCATGTTAATGGGCGGAACGATTACAGAGTCTTAAATGGTTCTAGAATAATCTGAACAACTGCACCTATTATTAAATGCCACTTTGATCATTAATTGATTAAGGTGGCCTTTTGTATTTGGAGCATAATATAGCGAGGTAAGCATGTCTAATATAATAGACATTGTTGTCTATTTATAGTACGCTATAGGACAAAAAAGTTAGAAACAAATAATAGATATAGCGCAATAATTGAGTTTAAGAGGATTTTTAAAAGATCTAATTATTGGCACATAACTTGCATTACTCTATAAGTAAGCTCAACGGTTATATAGTTAAGGGAGATCAAGGAGGTCAAAGTAATGATACACGAGGTAGTAATCGTTGGTGCTGCAAGAACTCCAATTGGTAATTTCCTTGGAGCGCTAAAAGACGTAAGTCCTATTGATCTTGGAGTAATAGCTGTAAACGGAGCATTAGCTAGAGCCAATTTAAAACCTGAACAGGTTGAAGAACTTGTTTGTGGCATGATTTACAAAGGTGGAGCAAAAGGGAACCCTGGTCGCCAGATACAGTTAAAATGCAAAATGCCTACTGAAGGGTACGCATATACGGTTGATCAACAGTGTGGTTCCGGTATGAAAGCATTCGAAGCCGCAGCACAGTCGATTATGCTTGGAAAAGCACAAATTGTGGTAGCTGTTGGTGCAGAAAGTATGTCTCAGGCTCCTTATATTCTAAAAGGTGCTCGTGAAGGTTATCGTATGGGTCATGGTGAGATCCATGATTCTATGCTATACGACGGTTTAATTTGTGCAATACAGGGTTATCATATGGGCGTTACAGCGGAAAACTTGGCTGAGCAGTACAATATATCCCGTTCGGAACAAGACGAATTAGCATTGCTGAGTCATCAGCGAGCGATTGCTGCTCAACGTCGTGGAGTATTTCAAGAGGAAATTGTTCCTGTAACTATTGAAACGAGACGAGGAGCAGTAGTAGTAGATTCAGATGAGCATCCGAGAGATGATTTTACAGTTGAAAAGCTAGCTGGCATGAAACCTGCCTTTAAGAAAAATGGAACCGTAACATCAGGCAATTCATCAAGTGTTAATGATGGTGCAGCCGCATTAGTATTAATGTCTGCCGAGAAAGCCCGTGAACTTTCGATCAAGCCACTCGCCCGTGTAGTTGCTACTGCGAATATGGGAGTACACCCAGAGGTTATGGGTATAGGACCAGCTTTTGCTATTCCTAAAGTACTGAAGGATGCAAACTTGACTAAGGATCAAATTAGTTATTATGAAATTAATGAGGCATTTGCAGCCCAATTTATAGCAGTAAATAAAGAATTAAATCTTGATCTTAAAAATGTTAATCGTAATGGTTCTGGAATTGGGCTCGGCCACCCAGTTGGGTGTACTGCTGCAAGAATAATTGTGTCACTTTTATATGAATTAAAACGTTCTGGCGAGCGTTATGGTGTTGCTTCATTATGTGTTGGTGGGGGACCGGCTATTGCTACTGTAATCGAGGCAATTTAAAAGCGATGTTATAGGCAAAGGTTTATAATATAAAAAGAGTATTGAAGGGAGTTTTTTAAAAATGAGAGGTTTGAAGGATAAAGTAGTAATCATTACTGGTTCTGCTAATGGGATTGGCAAGTGTACTGCCCTTAGATTTGCTGAGGAAGGTGCGAAAATAGTTGTTGCTGATTTTGCTGATGGATCAGGTACTGTAGCTGAACTAGAAGCAAAGGGAACTGCCGCATTTTATGTTCAAGTTGATGTAGCCAACCCAGAGAGTGTTAAAAATATGATGGACAAAACGATTGAAGTTTTTGGTAAAGTAGATGTGTTGATTAACAACGCAGGAATTACAAAAGATGCGATGATGAAAAAAATGACAAAAGATGCTTGGGATGCTGTCATTTCTGTAAATCTTACTGGCGTGTTTAATTGTACTTCCGCAGTATTACCATATATGTTAGAACAAAAGTCAGGTGTTGTTTTAACATCCTCTTCTGTTGTAGGTATCTACGGAAACATGGGGCAAACCAATTATGCAGCGACAAAATGGGGCGTAATCGGTATGACTAAATCATGGGCAAAAGAAATGGCGAAATCTGGACTACGTTTCAATTGCGTGGCTCCTGGTTTTATCGGTACAGACATGGTGAAGAAAATTCCTGAGCAAGTATTGCAAGATAGAATTCTTGTTAAAGTCCCTGCAGGACGATTAGGTGAGCCTGAAGAAATAGCAGCAGCTTTTGCATTCCTTGCATCAGATGATGCTAAATATATTAACGGAACAGTATTAAGTGTAGATGGTGCTTGCACTCTGTAAGTTGAAAATTATATTTAGAGAACGTATGTCAATAGTTCTCAACCAGTAAAAAAAGCCTTCTTGAGTAATCAAGAAGGCTTTTTGAATTAGCTATAAACGTAGAAGAAGTAAAGAAGAGCGATCCTAGATTACAAAGGAGTAATTTGACAAAGTTTTAGTACAAAATAGATAAAACTAAAGGGTATAGACAGTATAACTAAAAGTTATCATACAATAAATATTCGATATTATCTTTATATTTAAAATAATCATATAATGTAATTGAAAGCGCTAAAAGTCGACATTAAAGCGGTTCTAAGTGAGCAAATTAATATAGCTTAGTTGATATAGAAAATAATAGTTAGAAGGAGATAAAATATGAGTTTACGTGATGAAGCATTAGCCTATCATCGAGAAAAGAATGGTAAATTAGGTGTGATTGCTAAGACTCCACTACGAGATGGTCATGATCTTAGTCTAGCGTATACCCCAGGGGTAGCAGAACCTTGCATGGAAATTCATCGCGAGAAAGATTTATCTTTTGAATATACTTGCCGTGGTAATATGGTGGCAGTTATTACTGATGGAACTAGAGTGCTCGGTCTTGGAGATATTGGTCCAGAGGCAGCTATACCCGTAATGGAAGGTAAGGCTGTACTATATAAAGTATTTGGTGACGTAGATGCCATTCCCTTGTCAATTGACACGAAGGACGCAGATGAATTTATCAAAACCGTTCGACTGTTACAACCTAATTTTGCAGGAATCAATTTAGAGGATATTTCTTCTCCTAAATGCTATGATATTGAAGATGCTCTCAAGGCGCAAATGGATATACCTGTGTTTCATGATGATCAACATGGGACGGCCATTGCTGCTGTAGCTGCTACGATTGGTGCACTGCGATTAGTAAAAAAACAGTTGCATGAGGTCAAGGTTGTAGTAAATGGTGCTGGTGCAGCTGGTACCGCCATCGTACAATTATTACTCAATGCTGGTGTAGGGCATGTAGTTATGATGAATTCCAAAGGTGCCATGTATGATGGAATGGAGACATCTCGCGTAAATCGGGTTCAAGCAGCTTTATTGCCTAGAACTAATTTGAAAAAAGAACAAGGTAGCCTGCAAGACATTGCAAAAGGTGCAGATGTGCTTATCGGTGTTTCGCAACCTGGATCCTTCACGAAAGAAATTGTTCAGAGTATGAATCGAGATTCCATCGTATTTTCTTTGTGCAATCCTGAACCGGAAATTAGTTATGCTGATGCCAAGGCTGCGGGAGTAAAAGTAGCTGGTACGGGCCGCTCAGATTCTCCTAACCAAGTAAATAACGTTTGCGTTTTTCCTGGAATTTTCCGTGGAGCTATAGATGTGAGAGCTCGCCAAATTAATGAAGAAATGAAATTGGCAGCCGTATATGCCATTTCAGAGCTAATAACAGAAGAAGAACTAAGAGAAGATTATGTTGTACCTGGAGTTTTTGACAAACGAGTTGCTCCAGCTGTAGCGGCAGCGGTAGCTCGCGCTGCAATTAAAACAGGTGTTGCTAGAATTATAGTAGATCCTGAAGAAGTAAGGGCTAAGGCTGCAGCAAGAATTAAACTTGCTGATCAAAAATAAAATAGATAATGTGAATTCCTGCAAAGCAGCATAGCTTTGCAGGAATTTGTATTTTTATGGTAAAATCAAATTTAATATGGTAATTAATTTTTTTGAGAGAAAGAAGTGAATAGGATGGAGAAACAGAAAAAGGTTTTTGAGAAACTAGATGAATTAAAACTTAATTATAAAGTAATCCATCATCCAGCTGCTTATACAATAGAGCAAATGGATGATCTGGGAATTACCAATTTGGATGATGTATGTAAAAATCTATTTTTGCGAGATTACAAAGGGAAGCGACATTTTATTGTAGTATTGGATAAGGATAAGCACGTAGATTTGAAAAAAATGCGCGAACAAATGGGAACTACCGCGTTAAGCTTTGCGTCTGAAGAAAGGCTGGAAAAATACCTGCAACTAAGTAAAGGCGCAGTAACTCCTTTTGGGATCATCAACGATACAGATTGTGTTGTTGAGGTAGTCTTTGATCAAGATTTGGTAGGTAAAAATAGCCTTGGGTTTCATCCAAATGAGAATACGGCAACTGTCTGGGTTTCTTTTGATGACATAAAAAAAGTAATCCAGCAGAATGGCAATAAAATCACTTATGTAACTATTTAAGGATTTGCGAAATCAGTTGATTTGACTCAAAAGTTTGGTGAATTGGCTACATGCAAAATATGATTTTTATCAATTTTTTACTATACGCTGTATGACCGGCTGTCTATTATATAAGAAGAAGTTAGGACAGGAGGGAATATAGTAATGAAAGTAGCAATCGTTATTAATAAGGAACTGCCTCTCGGGCTGATTGCCAATGCATCAGCAGTATTGGGTATCAGTTTGGGTAAGTTATTTCCAGAGGTTGTTGGCGAAAGCATCGCAGATGATAATGGTAAACTACATTTGGGAATAACTACGAAAACAATTCCTATTTTAGGAGCCACGCGAGAACAAGTGAAAACAATGCGTGACAAATTGTTTGATGAGGCATACTCTGATGTAATTGTTGTAGATTTTAGCGAAATTGCCCAAAGGTGCTTAGATTATGGAGAATATACACAACGTCTATCAAGCATGAAGAATAGCGGGATACATTATATGGGGCTTTGTCTATGTGGACCAGTAAAAAAAGTTAACAGTTTTACTGGTAATCTAGGGCTTCTAAGGTAGATTTTGCGATAAGCTTAGAATTTGAATAATATGGTATTAGTGCTAATTGCTAAGAGGCCTCAATCCTTATAAATATAGGATTGAGGTCCTTTATTATATTAATGCTAGAGAGGACCAAACGATTCATAAGTTGACTCCAACGAGGAAATACTTATAAATAGATGTTTCCTTATGAATTGAGAGGTTAAAATTTGAAAAAACAAGATAAAGGATTATCGGCGTGGCAATTAACTATGATGGCACTAGGAACTGTGATTGGTGGATCTTTTTTCTTAGGATCAGCTGTTGCCATTCATACAGCTGGGCCAGGAGTTATTATTTCCTATTTATTAGGAGGTGCTTTGGTTTACGTTATACTTGTTGCTTTATCGGAAATGACGGTGGCAGATCCTGCGCCAGGTTCTTTTCGTACATTTGCAGAACAAGCATATGGCACTGGAGTAGGTTTTGTTGTAGGTTGGGTATATTGGAGTGGACTTGTTTTAGCTATGTCTAGTGAAGCTACTGCTGTATCTATTATTTTACAAACATGGCTTCCAGGGACGTCTCTTCTGTTACTGGGGTCGGTTGTCATCATTGGAGTATCTTTTCTAAATCTGTTAGGAGCCGATCAGCTAAGTAAGCTGGAAAGTGGACTGGCGGCAATAAAACTATTTGCGATTATAGGATTTATTTTGCTGGGTGCTGCTTTGATCGGCGGTTTTATGCCAGGTGCTGCAACGGTTGGCGTAGGAGAGCTTTTGGCCGAGCCTCTGCTTCCGGCGGGAATAGGGGGAATTGCTGGTAGCATGCTAATTGTAATGTTTACATATGCTGGTTTTGAAATTATCGGCTTAGCGGCAACGGAAGCTGAAAATCCTTATGAGACTGTGCCAAGAGCTATTCGCTATACAGTTATAAGTCTAGTTGGTTTGTATGTATTATCAATTCTTGTTTTATTACCCTTAATACCAACAACTGCTTTAACTGCTGAGGAAAGTCCATTAGCTCTAGCTTTGACAAGATGGAATTTAGGCTGGGCGGGAAATGTAATGACCATTGTTTTAGTTACAGCCATTCTGTCTACAATGCTGGCAGCTATGTTTGGGTTAGGTCGTATGATTAAGTCATTAGCTGAAGAGGGGCACGCGCCTTTATGGTTAAAAGATAAAGGAGAAATGCCTTACCGTGGGATTGTTTTCTCTGGTATTGCTATGCTAGTAGCTCTTGCCCTTGGATTTTTATTGCCACAGCAGGTTTATCTTTTTTTAGTGAGTTCTGGTGGCTTCGCCCTACTTTTTTCTTATGTGGTTATTCTAGCAACCCATTATAAACTAAGAAAAAGAAATGGCTGCGTTAATGGAAAATGCCAACTCCCAGGATACCCCACCACATCTTGGGTGGCCTTGGTAGGCATTCTTTTGATTATTGCCAGTATGCCTTTAGTTCCTGGACAGGGAGCCGGATTAGCTGCAGGATTGGTAGTAGTAGCTCTATTTTCAGCCATTTATATTGGTAAAAAGCTTTACCAGAAAAGATATTACAGCCAAGATAAACCTATGAGGGAAAACGTTTCTACCAGAGGTTTATTACAGCAACAGGAAATGCAATTTGAAATCGCAAAGGAAGTTGCTATTGATCAAGAAAAAGTAAAGAAAAAAGAAAAAAGGACGTAAGTTATAAAAAATAATGAGGAGATCTAGCAAGATAAAAATAAAAGCTAACGGAATAAACCGTTAGCCTAAAAAAGAGCCCGTAATGATCTACGCTACAGCCAATACCGATCATTACATACCTATACGCAATCTTTCGACTACCCACAAGCATTACACAACCGATACTGACCTTTGCTCGACTGCCACAGATACCTACCGAACCGGTCGCAATCTCCCGACAACGGCCGACCCCTATAACTTCGGCACCCATAGCAGTCTTAGCTCGACCGTTATACATCCCTTTTGACCATACAACAACAGTTGGGCTGCCGCACAGCCTTACAAGACATATAACGATCTGCCCGCCGACTACTGCCGAACCTTTCGACCCGACAATAATCTTTGGCCGACCAATACCGAACCCTTATAAGATCCGGCACCAGTCTTGGCTCAACCATTACGAACCCTTTACACTATATAGTATGGCTTAAAAAGAGAAGCAAATACGTGGGTATTACTGGAAAAAAGATTGTATTTCCAGAATTATCGTTCCTTCTGTCACTGACAGGCCGGGACTATTCTTAATTGACACGTAGGTCCTTGGTTGTTATGATTTATGTAATAAAATGAGAGAAGGGCTTATAGATGACAAAACGGTTTGGCTTAGTTGCTGTGAGTGCTGTGGTTATCGCCATAGGTTTTTATTTATTCATGACAGTGGCTTATCCTAACACTGTAAAAGTTATGGACAAGGAAGAAACCCGTGATAAATTAGAGATTGCCTATCCGCAAATAGAAGGCTTATCTAAGGGAGAAGTACAGATTAAGTTTAACAAAGCGATTCAGGAAGAGGTTGAGGGGTTTGCTGCTAAGCTGAATACACCTGATCACAGTGGCAAGGTTAGTTATAAAGTAGAATATAATGACCACCACTTGCTTAGTGTGACGCT
The DNA here is from genome assembly GCF_000725345.1 of Pelosinus sp. UFO1. Taxonomy (NCBI): domain Bacteria; kingdom Bacillati; phylum Bacillota; class Negativicutes; order Selenomonadales; family Sporomusaceae; genus Pelosinus; species Pelosinus sp. UFO1. Next base: position 3,871,276 of record NZ_CP008852.1, on the reverse strand, counting down.
CAGCGAAATGCTCTATGTAAAACATGCAGCACATCCCATGACCTATTTGAAAGCTTTCACGATAAACACCAAGACAGGCGAATTTTATCAGTTAAAAGATATTTTTAAACAAGGTACAGGGTATAAGGAAAAGATAAATTTAGTGATTGAGCAGCAAATTGCCGAACAAAAAATACCATTGCTTAAGCCTTTTAAAGGTATAAGTGATAACCAGGATTTTTATCTTTCACAAGATGGACTCGTTGTTTATTATCAGCTTTATGAATATACCCCCTATTTCTACGGCTTTCCCAAGTTTACCATTCCCTACGGGCAAATTAGTGATATGATGGCAATAAAATAGTATAGTAAGAACAATTTCTTGCATCACTAGGATATGATAAGACAAGTGTTCTTCTAATCTGACTTAAAATGCGTTATCGATAAGCGATAACGCATTTTTTACGGAATCAGAAAGTATAACACTTTCTTGATTCCAAGTAAGAACGACTAAGGCTTCTGCCTACGTCTGAGGACTTGGCCTAAGCCAAGTCTTTTCTTATACGAATAGTAATAATTTAGCAGAATTTTCATAGAATCTAACGAATTAAAGTTTTGGACGATAAAAATTAATCATGCCTAGTGGGAGTACTATCTAATTTGACTATGTGGTGGCTAATAATATATTTACTTTCTAGCATAAAAATCCATATTGTAATGCTTAAGACATTCCTAAGCCTTTTATAGGCAAAGTTTTTCATATAAGAATTACGTGGAAGGATGTAAGAGACATGAAAAATTATAAAGTGCCACCTAAACAAGGGCTTTATGATCCGCAACTTGAACATGATTCCTGCGGTATGGGATTTGTAGTCAATATAAAAGGTGAAAAATCAAATGAAATACTCCGGCGTTCTTTAATCGGTCTTACTAATTTAAGCCACAGAGGTGGGGTTGGCAGTGAACCAGACACAGGAGATGGAGCGGGGATCCTCATACAAATTCCCCATGCCTTTATGAAGAAGGTTTGTAAAGATGAAATTGATTTACCTGAATGGGGCGAATATGGAATTGGCATGGTGTTTCTTCCCGTAGATACTGAGCAGCGAAGTTACTATGAAGCTTGTCTGGAAGATATCGTTAAAAGTGAAGGACAAGAGCTTTTAGGCTGGCGGGATGTTCCCACAGATTCTTCTAGCCTTGGCAAAACGGCAAAGGATTGTATGCCATGTATCCGGCAAGTGTTTATTGGCCGAGGCAATGAATTGAAGAGAGAACTTGATTTTGAAAGAAAATTGTTCGTTATTCGTAAAAGAGGAGAAAAGGTTGCCCAGGAGTCAAGTTCGATTATGGCTGAAAGTTTCTATATTTCCAGCCTCTCTAGCAGAACGATTGTATATAAAGGGATGCTGAAGGCCGAACAGCTTGCTCTTTTTTACCTAGATTTAAATGATCCATCTTGCGAGACGGCACTGGCACTCATTCATTCACGTTACAGCACCAATACCTTCCCCAGTTGGGAAAGAGCCCATCCTAACCGCTATATCATCCATAATGGTGAAATCAATACACTACGTGGCAATATCAATCAGATGCATGCCCGCGAAGCCCTATTTCAAACGGAAGTTTTCGGTGAAGATCTTAGTAAAGTGCTGCCAGTCATCAATCCTGATGGAAGTGATTCGGCTATGTTTGACAACTGTGTGGAGTTCTTGATGCTGTCAGGTATGTCTTTGCCTCATGTCATGATGATGATGATTCCAGAACCTTGGTCTAACCACGAAAGCATGGGGGATGAAAAAAAAGCATTCTATGAATTTCACAGCTGTTTAATGGAGGCGTGGGACGGTCCAGCTGCCATGGGATTTACTGATGGTGTGAGAATAGGCGCAGTTCTCGATAGAAATGGACTACGCCCATCAAGGTATTATGTTACTAGTGATGGTATGGTGGTACTAGCTTCTGAAGTTGGCGTTTTTGATATTCCCGATGAAAAAATTATAAAAAAAGATAGGTTGTATCCAGGGAGAATGTTGCTTATCGATACAAAGGAAGGCCGGATTGTTAATGACGAAGAGCTAAAACATAATATAGTATCTGCACATCCTTATCGTGAATGGCTTAATCGATACATAGTTCATTTGGATGATTTGCCTGATATCAGATCGGAAACGATGGAAGACAAAATAAAGCTTGTGCAAAAGCAAAAAGCATTTGGCTATTCCTATGAAGACTTACGTATGATTCTAGTGCCCATGGCCAAGGACGGGGTGGATCCAATTGGTGCTATGGGCAACGATATTCCTCTCTCTGTGCTGTCGGAAAGACCACAACTCCTATATGAATATTTTAAGCAATTGTTTGCTCAAGTTACGAATCCCCCCATTGATGCATTACGGGAGGCCATTGTGACGTCTACTGAAGTGCTGCTCGGTTCTGAACAGAATCTTTTAGCACAAAAGCCGTTAAGCTGCCGTCGAGTAAAACTCACTTCACCGATACTTGACAACCATGAATTAGAAAAACTGAAAAACATCAATATTTCAGGCTTCAAAGCAATTACTTTATCCACTTTATATCAAGTGTCTCAAGAGGATATGGGCCTCAAATTAGCTCTAAAAGCGCTGTTCGCAGCAGCAGTAAAGGCAGTGGAGGAAGGTGTTAACCTTCTTATTTTATCCGATCGTGGAATCAATAAAGAATATGCGGCTATGCCATCATTGCTTGCAGTAGCAGGTCTTCATCATCATCTGATTCGTGAAGGACTGCGAACGCAGGCAAGTATTATATTGGAATCTGGCGAACCTCGTGAGGTCCATCATTTTGCCTGCCTACTTGGTTATGGTGTATCGGCAATTAATCCGTATATGGTCTTTGAATCTATAACCCAATTGATAAAAGAAGGTTTTATGGCGGACATAGAGGTAGAAAAAGCGATATCCCAATATAGTAAAGCAAGCACAAAAGGAATCATTAAGATTTTATCAAAAATGGGCATATCAACAGTACAAAGTTATCAAGGGGCTCAGATTTTTGAAGCCGTCGGTCTTGGGCAAGTTTTTATCGATAAGTATTTTACACGGACAATCTCAAGAATTGGCGGTGTTGGCATCAAAGAAATTGCCCAAGGAATCAAAATGCGTCATGAAGCTGCCTTTGCCAGCAGTCCGCTCCAGGAAGAAGGGCTTGTTAGTGGTGGCAAGTATCAGTACCGGAGTCATGAGGAATATCATCTGTATAATCCTGAAACGATACACAAGCTTCAGCATGCTTGCCGGACGGGAAACTATGAGAGTTTTAAAGAGTATTCTAAGTTAATTAATGATAATAGCCAAAGGAAATGTACGTTAAGGGGCTTGATGGTATTTAAGCAAGGAGCATCACCTGTGCCTCTTAATGAAGTGGAAGGGATTGATTCAATCTGCAAGAAATTTAAGACTGGTGCTATGTCCTTTGGTTCCATTAGTAAGGAAGCTCATGAGACGGTGGCTATCGCTATGAACCGTATTGGTGGCAAAAGTAATACTGGTGAAGGAGGCGAAGACCCAGCCCGGTTTCACCGAGAGCCCAACGGAGATTTGAAATGTAGCGCGATCAAGCAGGTTGCCTCAGGCAGGTTTGGTGTAACCAGTGAGTATTTAGTTAATGCCGAGGAAATTCAGATCAAGATGGCGCAAGGAGCAAAACCAGGTGAGGGCGGGCAACTACCTGGCGGGAAAGTGTACCCATGGATCGCCAAGGTACGATATTCGACTCCAGGTGTTGGCTTAATATCTCCGCCACCACACCATGATATTTACTCCATTGAAGACCTTAAGGAATTGATCCATGATTTGAAAAATGTTAATCCTAGGGCACGTATTAGCGTAAAGCTAGTTTCTGAAGCAGGTGTTGGTACGATTGCCGCCGGTGTTGCCAAAGGATTGGCTGATGTCATTCTGATCAGTGGTTACGACGGAGGAACAGGGGCATCACCCCGGACAAGTATCCGCCATGCTGGACTCCCTTGGGAGCTTGGCCTAGCAGAAACACATCAGACCTTACTGATCAATAATCTGCGCAGCCGCGTTACTTTGGAGACAGATGGTAAGTTAATGACGGGGCGGGATGTAGCGATTGCTGCGCTACTCGGGGCTGAAGAATTTGGCTTTGCAACAGCTCCCTTAGTCGCCCTTGGGTGTGTTATGATGAGGGTTTGTCACTTGGATACCTGTCCTGTAGGTGTTGCTACGCAAAATCCAAAGCTAAGAGAAAAGTTTACTGGTGACTCGCAGCATGTAGTGAATTTCATGTTTTTCGTTGCCCAGGAGTTACGTGAAATCATGGCAATGCTTGGATTTAGAACGTTGAATGAAATGGTTGGACGTTCTGATCAGCTAGAAATGTCATCGGCTATAGAGCACTGGAAAGCCAAGTGCTTGGATTATTCAGCCATTCTTTACCAACCTCCAGTACCCAAAACAGTAGGCCGTTATTACCAGATACCACAAGATCATGGTCTTACTCAATCTCTTGATAATCGACTTTTATTAAAGCTGTGTGAACCAGCTCTCAAGGATGGAGAAAAAATTCAAGCAACCGTACCAATATGTAATACCGACCGTGTTGTAGGAACTATCTTAGGTAGTGAAATAACTAGGAGATATGGTTCGGTGGGGTTACCTGGTGATACGATTAAATTGAATTTTATCGGTTCTGCTGGGCAAAGCTTTGGTGCTTTTATACCCCAAGGCATGACCATGATATTAGAGGGGGATGCCAACGATTATATTGGTAAAGGTCTTTCCGGAGGAAAAATGATCGTATATCCGCCTAAGAACATAAATTTTATCCCGGAAGAAAACATCATCATTGGTAATGTAGCTTTCTACGGTGCTACTAGTGGAGAGGCTTATATAAACGGTGTGGCTGGAGAACGCTTCTGTGTTCGTAACAGCGGGATCCAAGCTGTCGTAGAAGCAGTTGGAGATCATGGGTGCGAATACATGACCGAAGGACGCGTTGTGATCCTTGGCTCAACAGGTCGAAATTTTGCAGCAGGTATGTCTGGAGGTATTGCATATGTATTCGACGAGTATGGTCGATTTAGTCATATGTGTAATAAAGAAATGGTGGAGCTTGCACTGATAGAAGATAGTGGGGAAAGAGCAGAAGTCAAGGGAATGATTCAAAACCATTTTATCTACACTGATAGTAACCGGGCTAAAAAAGTACTGGAAGAGTGGGAATTTGTATGGCATAAATTTGTCAAGGTAATCCCGAAAGACTACAAACGTATGTTAGAAGCCATTGAGGAGGCTCATACCGAAGGATTAGCAGGCGATGAAGCGCTAATGGCTGCCTTTCAAAAAAATCACCGCGACTTTGCCCGCATCGGCGGAAATTGACGGGAGGATGGAAAATGGCAAAGCCGACAGGTTTTATGGAATACACCAGAGAAGTTGCCAAGGAGCGGTCCCCCCGAGAAAGGGTTCTAGATTGGAATGAGCTGCATAATAGTTTAAATGAAGAGAAACAGCGTATACAAGCTGCTCGCTGTATGGACTGCGGAACCCCCTTTTGTCATTCTGGTGTGATGATTAGCGGGGCGGCGTCAGGATGTCCGATCAATAATCTGATTCCTGAGTGGAACGAATTAATCTATAAGGGTTTATGGGAAAAAGCCTTGCAACGTCTTTTAAAGACCAATAACTTTCCAGAGTTTACGGGGAGAGTTTGCCCAGCGCCTTGCGAGGGTTCCTGCACATTAGGTATTAACGAACCTATGGTTACCATCAAGGCCAATGAATGTTCTATTATTGACTATGCATATGTGCAAGGATGGATGAAACCTCATCCTCCTACTACTAGAACAGGGAAAAAGGTGGCAGTGGTTGGTTCTGGTCCTTCAGGGCTTGCTTGTGCGGATCAGCTCAATCAGGTGGGACACTGGGTAACTGTACTGGAACGTTCTGACCGAATTGGCGGACTATTGATGTACGGGATACCAAATATGAAACTGGACAAAAAAAATGTGCAACGCCGTATTGATCTTATGGCGGAAGAAGGAATCCTTTTTAGAACAAACATAGAAGTAGGAAAATCAATTCCTGCCGAAGAGTTATTGACTGATTTTGATGCTGTTGTGTTGTGCATAGGAGCAACTAAGCCAAGAGACCTTATGGCAAGTGGGCGTGAAAATAGCGGGGTTTATTTTGCCGTGGATTTTCTTCGCGCCAATACAAAAAGTCTGCTGGACTCAAGTATGAAGGTGATTGGAATCCCGTCAGCCAAGGGTAAGGACGTTATCATTATCGGGGGCGGTGACACAGGTACTGATTGTGTTGCTACCGCCATACGCCAAGGCTGCACAAGTGTGGTACAGTTTGAAATACTTCCAAAACCTCCGCTTTCAAGAGAGCCTAACAATCCTTGGCCAGAGTGGCCAAAGGTCTTTAAGACAGATTATGGGCAAGAAGAAGCACAGGCGTTATTTGGATCCGATCCGCGGGAATTTTCTATTATGACAAAGAAAATCATCGGCGATGAAACTGGACACGTAAAATCCTTGAAGACGATACAGGTGGAATGGAGAAAAGATGATTTAGGAAAGTTTGTGCCTCTAGAGGTGCAAGGTTCGGAGAAAGAGTGGCCTGCTCAGTTGCTGCTGATTGCCATGGGATTTTTAGGACCGGAAGAGGACATTCTCAAAAAGCTTGGTGTGGAACAAGACATACGCAGCAATGTAAAAACTCATAATGGTAGCTTTGCCACAAATATTAAGGGAGTGTTCTGCGCTGGTGATGCCAGACGGGGGCAAAGTCTCGTTGTATGGGCGATTGATGAAGGGCGCAGAGCAGCTAAGGACTGTGATGAATATCTCATGGGATATACCAACTTGCCCTAGGTACAAAATCAAAGTAAATAGAACGATAATTTTTGAATGAGAAAAAGGGATTGTGACGAAACTAAAGTTTCAACACAATCCCTTCTTCTGCTTTCGCCCTAGAAGATTTCACCAATAATATCTTCCATATAAAAGGCTAGCCTTAAAATGACAAAAATTGCAAAAGCGGAAATATAAGATAAGAAAAAAGAGTAAAAAATATACTATAAATGTAAGGAGGAAGTTGTATGCCAAATCTAAAAAATCCTATGGCCCCTCAAGAATTACTGGTGGCAGGGGCAGCCTTAAAAGTGGGGATCTTCGATGCCTTACGGGATAAGCCTACTAGTCTGGAGGACTTGGCTAGTAACCTATCCATGGATCGCCGAGCTCTTTGGACAGTGATGGAAGCACTTATTTCGCTAGGCTACGTTAATCGCAATGGTGAAACTTTAAAAGTGACACCAGAAACGAATGATTTATTTTTTAATGAAGACAGTGAAAACTATCTGGGTAACTCTTTGATTCACACTTTTAATGTTATTAAGGCCTGGACCCATCTACCTGAGATCTTAAAGTCGGGTCAACCATACAAATATGAACGTGACCAGCAAGATATTAAGGGTTTTATGAGTGCAATGAAGAAAACAGCTAAGGAAATCGCTCAGCAATTAGTAACTATTTCTCTGGATGGCTTGCCAGAAAAAGCGAGGGTTCTTGATTTAGGCGGAGGTCCTCTGAATTATGCTAGGCCATTCGCTGATGCTGGAGCTGAAGTTACAGTTCAAGATATACCAGAAGTTTGCGCCATAATGGAACCAACTTTACTACCTGGGGAAAAGATTAATTTTGTGCCAGGTGATTTTACTGAGGAAGTTTTTCCAGGACAGTTTGATCTGGTTTTTCTGGGTAACATTTGCCATATCTACGGAGAAGAAGAAAACATTCTCCTGTTTAAGAGAGTGCATGATTCCTTGCAGAAGGGGGGACGTATAGCCATTTTAGATTTTGTTAGGGGAATCAGTCCAAGAGCGGAACTCTTTGGCGTAAATATGCTGGCGAACACCAAGACAGGCGGTACTTGGACTTTGGATCAATATACCAACTGGCTGAAAGCAGCAGGATTTTCTCAGGTAAAAATGCATGATATTGACGGCAGACAAATTATAACCGCCACAAGAGGAGCCTAAAAGAAGGAATTTGATAATTTCTGCTCTGGTGTAAATGTCTGAAATCAGCTGGTAATTATTAAAGTCCCATACTTGAAAGATGGTATTACCTTGTAACGGTAATACCATCTTTCAGTCAATTAATTCAATTGCCTTATTTATAAAGTCTCATTTCTGAAAAGATGATGGTTCCTTTTCCTTCAAGGGGTGAGATATTTAAAGTTTTTACAGGAACCAAGGAAAACGGTTGGTCGGGATCTACACCCGCGGGTTGATAGTCTGTTCTAGTTTTGAAGCTGCTAAACGGGATGGCAACGAGCTTTCCTTTAGTTGAGTCATCGATAAATATGGCTTCATAAGACACCCCATTAGCATCATATAGTTCCAATCTAATTTTAGCTTTTGTTCCGCCTGCTACCTTAAACTGTAAACCGGTGAAAGCAGACCAATCTTCTTGGAACTGATCACAGGTCGCACCAAGCCAGCCTTTTGGCTGCAACAAATACTTTATTGTTAATGCACCATCGGCACCAACTGTTTGTGTTATTGTAGATGCACCGTCGTTAAATGGTTTTTGCTTAGCGAAATAATTAATATAGTTGTTGTCCGCACTGCCTTGGCCTTTTACCTCAAATTTTTCAGCAGCAAGGGCAGTAGTGAAAAGACCAACCACAAACAAGAACACTAACGTTATTACCAAAGATTTTTTCATTTTAATCCCCCTAAAATTTATGTTTTTAATTTTAGCGCGTGCGCGCAGCTGGAACTTTAATATCTTCTGGCGTCAAATTGTCATTTGGCGTGGAAAAATAGGCTAGCAGATACACGATAGCTGCTGTAAAATCAATGGCATTTTCATTCGTAGAATAGGATTCACTCACATCAATATAAGTTTTTGCGGGAGGGACGTTGCCCTTTGCAAGCAATTGAGCTTGCACTGGATCACCACCTGGCCAGCTATTGGGTCCGCCAGTTAGCCAACCTGGAATGTAAATTCCAGTACTTACCCGTATTCGATTGTGTACGTTTTGTGTAGGATTGGTGCCAGAACCAGTCAAATAACAAACTCCGTTAGTATTTCTGCCTAAGGCATAATGTACTTGGTCTAGGGCAGCATTTAAATAGGATTTTTTTGGATCAAGTTGATAAGCTAAGACCAGCATATTAGCTTTGCTCATGGCTACTTTATTAGATGCCCAAGTATATTCATTTTTGCCGAGTGAACAACTGTAACCATCGGCTTCAATTTGTTTTAATGTACTATCGGCATAGCTAAGAAACGCTTGTTTAACTTGTATTTTTAGACTTTCGTCTGCATCAGGATTGGTCACATATGCCCATTGTCCTAAGGCTAATGAATTTGTCCAGCTAAAGGCTTTCGGTTTAATAACAATTACCTTGGAAAAGTTATTCTTTAAATATTCTTCGTATTGCTTATCGCCCGTAGTCTTAAATAATTCAGCGGCGAGCCAAATACGCTCTTCTATATCGCCTGTTAGAGTAAGGTTAGGATACCCTGCTTTTACGGCTGCAAGCCATAAATGATGTTCATTTTCAACTGTTTTTTCGTATGGTCCCGAACCACTATTCTGACCAGGATCAGAACGGAACATAGGCTCAGGATGATTGCTTAAAAAAGCAAATGCTTTTTTGGAAGCATCTAAGAGCTTGGCGGCATATTGAGGATCATATTTTTGATAGATTCGGGATGCCATAGCATTAGTCGCGCCAAACAGAGCTGTATTATATGTTGCAAGCCCATAGACATACTGAGGATATTTTTCATCTTCCGGTCTAGTGTTTAAATCCGACCAATAAGATCCAGACGTTTTAAGGTAAACAGCGCCATCATGACGCTGCATTTTAAGCAGCCAATCCAGTTCACACTTCATTTCTACTAATACGTCAGGCATATCAGGAGCTGCTTCATCTACGGCAATCCCCTCGGGGAAGAACATCTGTCCTTTTTTAAATTTTTCTGGTTGGGCTTCATAAGCCAATAAAATATTGGCAACAGTAATTCCGCCTGTTGGTACATATTTGCCATAATCACCGGCATCATACCAACCTCCAGTAACATCCACAACGTCACCTTTGGTGCTAATACCATCAGAGAAGAATACTTTAGCAACTGTTGCTTTCTCGTGATCCATGGCATGCTTTAGACCGGTGATAGGATCATTCATTGCAATATTACTCCGTGCTAACGTATAAGTACGCAGTGTATGAACCAGTGGTATGTAATAGATATTATCATTAATTTCAAACTTATAAGAACTGCCTATTCCAGTCACTTTCACTACATAGGTGCCAGGCGTGGTTACTGCTGAAAAATCGGCTTTCCTTACCACATCCCCAGAGGAGATGTCCTTTCGTGGGGCGGATAAAACACCTTTATAAACAATCTCATTCGTATCTGCATTAATGATTTGAAACTCATTGCTGCTCTTAGTTGCTATAACAATGGCAACTTTAGGGTAATCTGGCAAATAGCCTACTTGGTCTACATGAATTTTACCATCTGTAGCGTTACTAGTATCAGCAAATACAGGACATGCTGTGAGTAACACAAAAAGAGTAAAGGTAGCAAAGCCTAACATTTTATAAAAAAAATTTTTCATCCATCTTTTCCCCCATGCTGCATTTCATTCGCAAAAACCTTTTGCAAACTGTAGTATTCCTAACCGCTCCATAGCAACATCAACATTATTGTTCACCACCTCCGGTAGCAGAAGTTTCTGCTACCGCAAATTTTCGCCAAAATTGTTTTCTTCTCTAGAATGCAATTGCCATGCCATTAACTTACAAGCCAGTTACCCACCCCAAAAGCTAGTTTGCGCTGATAATTTCGCTATTTGCATAAAAAACTGCACCAATACACATTTCATTAAGAATCGATACACGATCCGAAAGAGAGAAATCTACATCGCCGAAACTAGTGGAAGAGCCTGCAATGTTTGCCAGATCTGATAGGATTTTGCGAGATTGAAGAGAAAAAGGATGTTTTAATGATGATGGTAATGATAGTAAGCTCCTAGATATACTTGGCGTAATAAGGGAGTAAGGATACAGTGTCAATGAATGTAGGATATACATTCGCGATTAAGATACATAAGATACGTTTTCATAGCAGTCGTGTGTAGACGATGCTGAGTATTTTAAGTCTAAAGGAATAAATTGCAATGCTTCATCGAGATAAAAGAACAACAAAAGACTCAAGAAGCAGCGAATTACTGCAACTTGAGTCTTAAAATTATCCCTAGGTAATTTTGTTGTTTTCCTCCGTGGTTACCTTCTAACAAGAATTTTGGTAACTTCTGCAATATATAAGGTATGATGATCAACATCAGGATACCATTGTTCGTTAAGTTCTTGGGCCACGAAGCACTCAGGTTTATACTCTTGCGCATACAGTTTTTTGCAAAGAATGGCTATATTTGCTTCTTCAAAATATGGAATAGTATCGGTGTGAAGAACGGTTAGATTGGATTTTTCAATTTTGTCTTCATCTCTACCAGATTTTGTTCCAAGATAACTTAATGTTTTTCTAAAACTTTCATCAAAAAAAGTGAGTGAAAATGTGTCTGATGTATCTATGAATTCTTTCGTGTAGCGTTGGGGACGGATCACAATATAGGCGACATTTTTTGCCCACATTACACCAAATCCCCCCCAAGATGCAGTCATGGTGTTCAATTTGCCTTCCTTCTCAGCAGTAATGAGCATCCAGTCCTTACCTATCAATTTAAATGGGCTATGATCAAATTCTTCGGGCTTAATTTCACTAAATGTAGTCATAGAAATCTCCTTTCGTTTTAATTTGACTTTCAGTCTATTGATATGTATATATAATAATATAAATATATAAGGAAATGTAGTATGCACTTTTTGGTGCGATACTATCCATAAGGGTATCAAATTTACAGAATTGAAAAGTGATATTCCAAAAGACAAACAGATACTGCTAATGTAAAATAGCTTGTAATAGATTTGTCCCACAACGTAAAAGATAGTTACGATTTATCAGCGTTATAAATCCCGTTTTAAAATTGGGTTGGATGCAAGCCGTACGTATTACGCAACAAATATAGTTTAGATTATAGAGGTTAGGAGGAAGTATATGTTAAATATTGGCTGCCATTTATCCGTATCGAAGGGTTATAGGCATATGGGGAAAGAGGCTCTTTCGATTGGGGCGAATACGTTTCAATTTTTTACTCGTAATCCACGGGGCAGTAAGGCAAAGAAAATAGATGAACAAGACGTGGCATCACTGCTACAGTTGTTAAAAGAAAATAAGTTTGCAACGCTTTTGGCACATGCGCCGTATACACTGAACGCCTGCTCTGCTGATCCGGGTTTGCGGGAATTCGCCGGAAAGGTTTTTGCAGAGGATCTCGCTAATTTGGAATATTTACCGGGAAATTTCTACAATTTTCATCCGGGAAGTCATGTGGGACAAGGGGTGGAAGTTGGCATCAATTTCATAGCCGATATGCTCAATGAAATTCTGCGCCCAGAGCAAAATACAAGAGTGTTGCTTGAAACAATGGCAGGTAAGGGCAGCGAAGTTGGCCGCAGCTTTGAAGAGCTCCGTGCTATTCTTGATAAGGTAGAGTTGAGTGAGAAAATGGGTGTATGCCTTGATACCTGCCATGTGTTTGACGCAGGATATGACATCGTGAACAACCTTGATGGTGTGCTTGAACAGTTTGACCAAGTAATTGGTCTTGATAAGCTTTATGCCATTCATCTCAATGACAGTCTAAACCAACTGGAAAGCCACAAAGACCGCCATGCCTGTATTGGGACAGGTAACATTGGTTTAGAACCAATTGTTCGTATCATTAATCATCCTCAACTGTGCAATTTGCCCTTCTTCTTAGAAACGCCTAATGAGCTTCCTGGTTATGCCGCAGAAATAAAGCTACTAAGAGAAGCTTATCAAGAATAAGGAGAAGAAAATGGAGATTTTTCAGTATGGGCAAAGGGAAATTGAGTACTTAAAAAAGAAAGATAAAAAACTAGCAGAAGCAATTGATCGTATTGGATTTATCACACGCGAAGTGATTCCGGATTTATTTGCTGCACTTGTCAACAGTATTGTTGGCCAGCAGATATCTATGAAAGCTGCCGATACTGTGTGGGCGCGTATGCAGGAGCGTTTCTCTGAAATTACACCGGAAAGTATTGCCTTAAAAACAACGGAAGAAGTACAGCAATGTGGTATGACCATGAAAAAGGCGATTTATATCAAAAATATTGCCGATGCCGTACTCAGCGGTGAGTTTAAAATCACGGAACTTTACGAATTGCCGGATGATGAAGTATGCAAACGGCTGTCCGCTCTCAACGGTATCGGAGTGTGGACAGCACAAATGCTGATGACGTTTTGTTTGCAACGTCCGAATATTGTAAGTTGGGATGACCTTGCGATTCGGCGTGGCATGATGATGCTTTACCACCACAGGAAGCTTGATAAGGTAATGTTTGAGAAATATAGAAGGCGTTATTCACCTTATGGAACCGTTGCAGCACTCTACCTTTGGGAAATCTCAGTTGGGAAGTAATATCTTACTAAGATTGACTTTCTCCATGCTGTGAAATACAATTTACCTAACAGCTGGTCGTTATGGAGGATAAATTGTGAGTAGTAAAACTAGAGATAAAATAATAAAAGTTGCACTGACCCTATTTGCTAATGATGGATATGATGCAACCAGTATGGAGAAAATTGCGACCGGAGTAGGGATTAAGAAATCATCTATATATACATTTATAGCTAGTAAAGAAGCACTCTTTTGGGAAATTTATCAAGATGTTGAGGCGTCCTATCATAACTATATGGCGCAGTTGCTGGTAGATTCAGCAAGTATGGCACCCGATAAAAGGCTGTATTATCTCTTTAAACATTATTTACTTGGTAATCAGAATGTTTCTAGAGAAGAGGATATAGCGGAGAGAACTTTTTGGATTCGTATTATGTTTTTTCCTCCAGCAGTGATCAAAGAGAGGTTGCTCAGTACAGCGTTACAACATGAGAGGGAACTTGGTGAGAAGTATCAAGAAATAATCAGAGAGGGTATTCGTCAAGGAGTATTTCGGAAAGCCCCGGTGGAAGAAATCTTGCTCTCTTACTATAGTCTAAGGCAAGGGCTGTATGCTCTTATGAGTGTGTATATGACGGATATGCCGCAAAAGCAAAAGCTTGAGCAAATTGAAACGGTTTGGAATAATTATTGGCACGGAATAAAAGTAAGATAGTAGGGAATTGTAAGGCAAGTTGTAAAAGGATTTCGGTAATTATCGGAGTCCTTTTATTGCGCTTAGGGAGCACTACATAGGGGAAATTATGGAGTTGGTAAAAAAACTCAGTGGACTTGACTTTTAATTTTGTATCAAGTAATATTTAGCTAACGAACGGTCGTTAAATCGAATATCTACTGAAATGCAAAGGAGAAAATCATGAGTAAACCAATTAAAACAAAAGTATCCATAACTGCACAGGGAACTTGCCTGATGCGGGCTATTTCTTACTATGAAAAAGATCCATGTTACAAAAGTGAAGATTTCATCGCTTCAGCCATTCTACCATCATTTCTTACGACAACGGCCAAATGCAATTTTTCACGAGCTATTTTAAAGAAAGTATTTTTTAAAGTTCCTGGTATTTATGAGTATGTCATTTCAAGGACCCACTTTATTGATGCGATATTTAAAAATGAGTTAAGCGGCGTAGAACAAGTATTAATATTTGGAGCCGGATTTGATTCGCGGGCTATACGATTTGAAAAAGAATTGAAAAATAGTAAAGTATTTGAAATTGATGCGTCGCCCACCCAGCAGGCAAAAAGAACTACATTTGCGGAAAGAAACATGGAATTTCCAACAAATCTGAAGTTTGTTTCACTAGATCTTACCCAGGAAATGTTATTGGAAAAATTAGAGGAAGCGGGATTTGAAAAAAATCGCAAATGTCTTTTTTTATTAGAAGGGCTGACATACTATCTTCCTCAAGATACGATTGTTAGTATGTTTAATTTCATAAGCAGCTATGCTGCAAAAGGAAGCCAACTAATTTTTGATTATGCCTTTACTTCAACGCTTAATCAAGAGAGTAATTCCGCCAATACGAAAAAACATTACCAAACTCTTGTCAAAGCAGGTGAAAAGCCTGGGTTTGTACTTGCGGGAGAGATAAGGGATTTTTTAGAAAAATATAGTTTTGAAGTAATGGAAGAATTAGATTCGGTTAAATTAGCAAAAAAATATTTTAATACTAATGATTTTCAACCAGCTGCGCAAAAATTCAAACTTGTCAGGGCAGTCAAATAGAATTTCTAAGAAGGTGCTTAGACAATATTAATATGCAAAAGGTCGTTTATCGGCATAACTAGTACTCTATATAATAGAGATAAATATGGAATAATCAGGTAAAATAGTATATATTGAAATATATAATTATAATTGCTGGCAGTAAGGGATAACAATAGGAGGAAAGATGAAACTAACAGTTTTAGTCGATAATAATACTATAATTGATAGATATTTTCATGGTGAACCAGGAGTATCTTATTTCATCGAGTGCGATGGCAGAAAATACTTGTTTGATACTGGATATTCCGACATATTTTTGAGGAATGCCATTAAAATGGGTATTAACTTATTAGGGTTGGATGCTGTAGTTATTTCACACGGTCACAATGACCATACTTGGGGACTTGGTGAGTTAGTTAAACTATACACGGAGGCTGCATGTGAAGGGCATGAGTGCAAAAAAACTATGATAATCGCTCATCCAGATGCTTTTTTAGATAAAAATATTGATGGGCTTGATATAGGGTCAATGATGTCTGTAAACCAACTTAAAAAATCATTTTCATTAAAACTAAGTAAAGAGCCTGTGTGGCTCACCAATAAACTTATGTTTTTAGGGGAAATCGAAAGAAATAATTCTTTTGAAGCTAAAGTTCCCATTGGCAAAACCCTAAGGAATAATACATTGGAAGATGATTATGTGCTTGATGATTCTGCTCTGGTGTATACATCGGAAAAGGGTTTGGTAATCATAACGGGATGCTCCCATGCTGGAGTTTGTAATATTATTGAATATGCTAAAAAGGTGTGTAATGAGGAAAGAGTATATGATGTTATTGGCGGATTTCACCTGCTGAATCCCTCCCAACATAAATTAGAGAATACCGTTGAATATCTTAAAAAATGTCAAACTGCTACTATCCATGCCTGCCATTGCACCGATTTACGTTCAAAAATATGTTTAGCCCAGGCGATGAATATTGAAGATGTTGGTGTAGGGCTAGAATTGGACTATAGGTGAGGGGGAAGCACAGGGCGGCTCCTGTGAGTGCAACATAATGCAACTAAAATAAGATGAAAAACTACTTACAATGTTGAAACGTAAGTAGTTTTATTGTTTTTCTATTGCGTGCTAGTTCATAGGAAAATGCCAAGCCGCAAAATTTCACATAGGTATTATAAAGTATACTAAGACACGTTTAGGGTATTATGTATAGAAATTGTACGTACTTCCATGTCTTTCTTGGCAAGTGTATAATAATTGCAGATTAAAAAATCTAAGGAGGAGTAAATATGAATATGGAAATACACAATTGGCATAAGGAAACACTTGGTGAGAAGGTAGTAGAGGCTTTCAAAAAAAATGATTTCAACGCAGTATACTTTCCAACTGCTGAGGAGGCAGCTGCTTTTATTATGGAGCACGTAAAACCTGAAACTAAAGTGGGTTTTGGTGGGTCTATGACAATAAATAATATGGGGATTCAAGATAAGGTCGAGGCTGCTGGTGGTACGGTTTTGGATCATGGAGCGCCGGGCCTTACCTTGGAAGAAAAAATATCGATTGCAAGAAAAGAAATGTTAAGTGACTTATATTTATGTAGTAGCAATGCAATTACGTTAGATGGCATGCTTGTTAATATAGATGGCATGGGAAATAGGGTAGCAGCAATGACTTTTGGCCCTAAAAAGGTAATCGTAGTAGCTGGCATTAATAAAATATGCAAAGATGAAAAAGCTGCCTTTGAAAGATTAGAAGGCATCGCAGCACCGATGAATAATAAAAGATTGGGCATTCCAAATCCATGCACGAAAACAGGTACCTGTATGAATTGTCAATCTAAAAGCAGAATATGCAGGGCATATTCCGTATTAAGAAAAAAACCAATGGTGACAGATATAACTGTAGTAGTTATTGGAGAAAATGTGGGATACTAGTTTTGCCTAATGAACTAGATGTAATAAAAAATGGGTGTCGAAGGTTTATTAAAGCAAATACTAGAAGTCATAATTTTGGTTCAATATAGCCCTTTATTGCATATTGTACAATAAATATGTAATAAAAGGAGCATATAGTATGGACATATTTTGTCGGGACGTAAAACCCTATGAGTGTCTAAATTTAAGACGGGTTCAGTTTTGGCTTAGAATTATGAAAGAGCATGCATTATTCATGAAGCTTGGATTTGCATGTTCCAACGTTGAGCTTATCCGCCAAGCTGAAGAGTTTTATAATGTTTTCGAAGACCTGGAAAAAAAGTCATGTATGATAAAGTGTGACGAAGAATTCATGGATTTCGTCTGTCGGATTACGGTTGCAGTTAAGAATATTTTCGCTTTTAAACGTCATGTTTTACATTTAATTATCGAATGTGAAATTGGCGGATCTAATTATCCCCTCTTAATCGATCATATTTCCCGTGAGGCTATGTATTTTCTAAAGCTTCTTGAAAAGATTAAGGATGGAGATATGAAATGCCCTGTTGACTCAATCGTGAGTGATAATGTTTTTTGGCTCAGACATATGGCGGATCATGCTAGATTTATTGCTGGGCTACTCGATCCGTCTGAGCGAGGTTTTGTTGAGCAAGCGAATGATTTTGCGGTCAAGTTTGAGCAGCTACAGCTGCAAGCGCGTGACCTTGATAGTATGTTATGGCACTTCCGCCCTAATAATGATCTTGTTCGGTTTGAGATGGATGCAACGAACGCAACGGTACAAATTCGTGATTTTAAAAAGGCAGCGCGTGATTTAATTTCATGTTGTAAAGTAGTCTCCTTGATTCCACCGTTACTAGCAGATCATGTTCTCAGGGAAGCGGAATACTTTTTAGAAATTCTTGACCTAATTAGAGAAGATCTTCAAGATATGAAAGAGCAGCCAATCGTTACATGTGATTATTAAACTCTTATGCGAAGGTAACTCGCCGGGACAATTCCAATACCGAACAACTGCAACCATTATAAAATTTAATATATCAACAACTCCTGCAAAGTAACTTCGCAGGAGTTTATTATTTATATAAAACTATAATAGAAATATGGATCTTTCAAAGAAAATTTATAAATTTCTTAGTTACTTTGTCTTATATTCAGAGCAGTTAGTTTTTCATATTGTTCTTTATTTACGACAATTTTGTTGCGTTCCAAAGTGAGGTACCCTTTTTGTGATAGCCGCTTGACGCATCGATTGACGGTTTTGGTACAAAAACCGATTTCATCAGCAATTTGCTGACGGGTTGATTTCAAAAAAAGTGTGGAATCAACGCTGCGCTTTTGGTAACAAGCAATCAAATGCAAAACAAAGCGGTCAATGGCATCCAAAAATAAAAAGTTGCGGTCAGTTTTAATTTGAGAGAAAAGTTTTTTTGTAACCAATTGACAAAGCGTAAATGAGGCATCAGGACTTTGCCGCATCCAGTCTAGAAATGTTTCCTTAGACATACGAATGGTCTTGCAAGTAGTTTGGGCTTTTATCGTAACGGCGTAGTGAGAATCACCCGTGATGGCCTCCATCTCACCGATAATATCGAAGGCAGTAAACTCTGTAAAGGAATAGTTGATGCCAGAAGAATATTCAGCTAGAGCTTCCATACGTCCGCTCAGTACTAGATAGACATAGTCACTAGGATCATTCGCTTTCACAAGAATAGAATCTTTTCGTAGTGTCACCCGAGACGCGGCATTGCGTATTGCCTCAGGCATATGCTGTAGCATCTGTCTGACTGGGGCGGAGAGGGTTAATTCATTGAATGAAGTAACATCGTATATTCCAAGCATTTGTATACCTCCTTTAGGATAAGCAAGATACTTATTTCTTTTCAACAAAAATAGACAGGTGTCCTATCTTTTCAGTTCAATTAATAATAAAATCTTAATAAAATATAACTTAGTTGGAAATAAATGTATTGGAGGTGTATGCAAAAGAGGTATCCTTTGCATAGGACCAAACAGTTTAATTGGTAGTTGCTGAAATAATTAAGGAGGCTTTATATATGAGTGAACTATATCATATTGGTTTAACTCCAGAACAAGGGGCTCAATATGCCATACTTCCCGGTGATCCGGGCCGTGTAGAAAAAATTGCCCAGTTACTGGAGAATCCCGTATTTGTAAAATCCAACCGAGAATATAAAACCTATGCTGGGACTTTGCAGGGGGAGCGCGTGCTGGTGACTTCGACTGGAATCGGTGGTCCTTCCACTGCTATTGCCGTAGAGGAATTATATATGGCAGGAGTTAGGACTTTTATCCGAATTGGTACATGTGGCGGTATGCAGCAAGACGTTATGAGCGGGGATATCGTAATTGCAACTGCAGCGGTTCGCATGGAGGGGACTTCAAAAGAATATGCACCAATTGAGTACCCAGCGGTTGCTGATTTCGATACTGCCTGTACGCTAGTGAATGCAGCAAAGCAGTTAGGAAATCGCTTTCATACAGGCGTAGTCCAGTGCAAAGACTCATTTTATGGACAGCACAGTCCTAGTCGAATGCCGATCGGTGAAGAGTTACTCTACAAGTGGAATGCTTGGATTAAATCGGGCTGTCTAGCTTCTGAAATGGAGTCAGCGGCGCTGTATACAGTAGCCAGTGTGCTACGAGCGCGGGCAGGCTGCGTATTATCGGTAGTTTGGAATCAGGAGCGTGAGAAAGCGGGATTATCTAATCAAACTGTTCACGATACAACGGCGGCGATCGCCGTCGCAGTAGAGGCTGTACGTTTGTTGATTATCCAAGATCAGAAAATGAAGGAAGGGCGCTAAGATAAAGAAGACTTGATTTAGATGGAGTTTTAACTCCAGCTAAATCTTAGCCCTTCTTATCCAGGGACTTAGCCACTCTTAACTCCCACTTATATAAGTGAGCCTTGGATTCGAAAATCCTTAGAGCGAACTTACTTCGAGTTTTACAGACTGTTATCCTAACCAGAGGGCAGGATATTACAGGCTGTTAACGAGATGAAGATGGGAGTCTTAGAGCGGTTTAGTCATCGGATAAATCTTTTCATAAAGTAGACATGTGTCCTTTTTTTACAGCATGCTTCATAATAAAATTTAAGTAAATTCTGAAATTTTGAATAATTAGGAGGACAAAGAAATGAATAAGAAAAGTTTACCCTTATTATTACTTTTGATCGTTATGTCCGTCTTTTTTCTAGGGTGTTCTAGCAAGCAAGAGACGAAAGTCCCTGCTGCTGGTAACTTAATGGTTGGCATGGTTACTGATGCTGGCACGATTGATGACAAATCCTTTAATCAAGGGACATGGGAAGGAATTATGAAAGCTGGTACTGATTTTTCTTTTAAACCTAAGTATCTTCGTCCCAACGGTACAACAGAGGCAGACTATGATAAAGAAATTGCTAATTTACATGACGCAGGCTACAAACTTATCATAACACCTGGCTTTAAATTTGAGAATTCAATTTTTACAGCCCAAGAAAAATATGCAGATACGAAATTCGTATTGCTCGATGGCGTTCCTCACCCAGGCAGCGACTATTCTAAAGCAAAGGTAGGCAACAACACTGTTTCCATCAATTTTGCTGAGCATGAGGCCGGTTTTATGGCGGGAGTTGCGGCAGCACTACAAATTAAAAACGGTGAGTTTGGGTTTATTGGCGGTATGGAAATTCCAGCGGTACAGCGCTTTAACTGGGGATTCCAGCAAGGTGTTACGTATGCGAATGCCAACCTAGGGACGAAAATTGGTCTTAAAGCCGAAAATGTTATCTATCAGGGGACTTTCAATGACGTGGCAGCTGGACAACAGCTGGCTGCGCAAATGTATGACAAGGGCGTAAATGTTGTTTTCGCTGCTGCAGGCGGCGTAGGTGTAGGTGTCATTAATGAAGCTGTAGCTCGTACCAAAGCAAATCATCCAGTCTGGGTGGTTGGGGTTGACGTAGATCAATATTCACAGGGCTTCTACGATGAGGGGAAAACCAAATCTGTCATTTTGACTTCCGCTGTGAAATGCATCAACCAAGCTGCCTATGATATGATCAAAGGCGTAAAAGATGGTACATTCCCTGGTGGTCAAACCCTTACTTTTAATGCAAAAAATGATGGCGTAGGTATTCCTGCCACAAATCCGAATTTGAGAGAAGATGTTGTGAGTAAGGTAAAGGAAGTTTTTGAAAATCTGAAAACGGGTAAAATTACGGTAGCAGCAAAAGGCGATGGTCTATTCCGTTAATTAGAATGTGAGAGGTCCTTAGAAGAGGTCCGGAAGTGAGAGAGCTCAGCTTGTTTATGGGCGGTTCTTCTGTCCGGACCTGTTTTTGTAAGGCTCTTAATAGGGGAGGCAAAGAGATGGAGTATGTCGTAGAAATGCGAGGCATACGCAAAGAATTTGAAGGAATTATCGCCAATGATGAAGTTACGTTAGCTGTTAAACAGGGTGAAATACATGCTCTATTGGGGGAAAACGGTGCTGGGAAATCTACACTGATGAGTATTTTATTTGGACTATATCAGCCTGATCGCGGTAATATTTTCGTACGCGGGCAGGAAGTACATATCAATAATCCTAATGTGGCTTATGAACTTGGTATTGGGATGGTACATCAGCATTTTAAGCTAGTTCATAATTTTACAATTACCGAAAATATTATTTTGGGGCAAGAACCTAACAAATTTGGCGTACTGAATACCATTTCAGCTGCTAAGCGTATAAAAGACTTGTCGATTCGTTATGGATTAAATGTGGATCCCGATGCTAAAATTGAGGATGTTTCGGTAGGTATGCAACAACGCGTTGAAATTTTGAAGATGTTATATCGCAATGCTGAGGTACTTATTTTTGATGAGCCAACGGCAGTACTTACACCTCAGGAAATACTTGATTTGATGAAAATTATGAGAAATTTAGTAGCGGAAGGGAAATCAATTATTCTCATAACACATAAGCTGAAAGAAATTAAGGCAGTGGCTGATCGCTGCACAGTAATAAGGCGTGGCCGATATGTTGGAACCGTTGACGTAGCTTCTACTAGTGAAAAAGAGATGGCTGAAATGATGGTAGGCCGCCAAATATCCTTTACTGTGGCAAAGGAAAAGCGAGAACCTGGAGCTGTATTATTACAGATAGAGAATCTTACGGTCATGAATAATGCTAAAGCAGCAACTTTGAAAAATTTTACCCTTGGGGTGCACGCTGGCGAGATTGTAGGTGTGGCAGGGGTTGATGGCAATGGACAAACGGAGTTGGTAGAAGCAATTACAGGTCTTAGAAAAGCTGAATCCGGATCAATTTGGCTAAATGGTAATGAGATAACCAAAATGACAATCAAACAGCGTATTGATGCGGGCCTTGCTCATGTGCCCGAGGATCGGCAGAAGCATGGTCTGGTTTTAGATTATAGCCTGGAAGATAACATGGTGTTAGAAATTTATGGACGAGAACCCTTCTCAAAAAATAGCCTCCTCAACCGTAAGGCGATTCGGCAGTATGCAGAGGAGATTATGGAGCATTTTGATGTACGTTCGGCACAGGGAGCAATAACTAGTGCTCGATCTCTATCAGGCGGTAATCAACAGAAGGCGATCATCGGCCGTGAAATAAGTTTGAATCCGAAGGTGCTCATTGCAGTACAGCCTACCAGGGGGTTGGATGTAGGGTCGATTGAGTATATTCATAAACGCTTGGTCGCCCAAAGGGATGCAGGTTATGCAGTTCTCTTGGTGTCACTGGAACTCGATGAAATATTGAATCTTTCGGATCGCATCGTGGTTGTCAGCAATGGTGAACAAATTGGTTTTGTCAGTGCTGCTGAGACAAATGAGTGTAAAATAGGGTTGATGATGGCAGGAATTCGAAGGGAGGAGCAGGAGGATGACAAATTTTAATATTAAAATTAATAAAGATGCACTGATCCTGCTTTTAACCATCCTTTTAGGTTTATTAGCTGGTGCTTTGTTTATGTTAGTGACTGGTCATGATCCTTTGCTTGGCTATGAATTTTTGTTCCGGGGCGGTCTAATGAGCTTAGAGCGAATTGGCAATACGCTGGCTACCGCAACACCGCTAATTTTCACTGGTTTATCAGTTGCCTTTGCTTTTAAAACAGGTCTTTTTAATATTGGTGCCGCAGGGCAGATGTTATTTGGCGGTTTTTGTGCTACGGCTGTTGGTTTAACACTGGAACTTCCTAAGCCCGTGCTTTTAACAGTTATGGCTATAACTGCCATGGTGTCTGGTGCCTTATGGGCAGCACTGCCAGGCTGGTTTAAAGCAAGGTTTAATGTCCATGAAGTGGTATCGACGATTATGTTTAATTGGATAGCGTATTGGATTGTCTATTATTTTGTACCCTCGTATTTCAAAGGAGCCTTTGAAACTGAGTCACGGAATATTCCAATTGAGGCATCTTTACGTAGTGAAGGGTTGTCTCAATTATTTAATGGCTCATATATTAATATCGGATTATTCTTAGCGGTGGTGGCGGTACTAGTAAGTGCATTCATCTTGCAGCGCACAACACTTGGTTTTGAGCTCAAGGCAGTGGGGTTTAATCGTTATGCGGCGGAATACGCGGGTATCAATGCTAGCCGTAGCATTGTACTTTCCATGATGATTGCTGGAGCATTGGCAGGATTAGGCGGCATGACCCTCTACTCCGGTTACGCAACGAATATTCAGATTGGCGTGCTGCCTTCCCAAGGAATTGATGGCATTGCAGTTTCTTTGCTCGGTGCTAATTCACCTTGGGGAGTATTGGCAGCAGCCTTGTTTTTTGGAACATTGTATTCCGGTAAGGGATTTATGAATGCAATGACCAGTATTCCGCCTGAAATCGCCGATACAATTATCGCAACGATCATTTACTTTGCCGCAACTAATATACTGATTTGTAAGGTTCTTGATAAAATAAAAAGTAAAAATAGAAACAAAGGAGGTAATTAGGTATGTGGATCATCTTTGAGCAGATATCACCTTACGCTGTAGCCTATATGATTCCTCTGCTGATTACTGCCTTAGGAGGCTTATATTCCGAGCGTAGTGGTATTGTAAATATCGGTTTGGAAGGTTTGATGGTTGTTGGTTCCTTTGCAGGTGCACTGACTATTTTTTCACTACAAGCCACCATGCACAGTGATGCGCTTTGGTTAGGGCTTCTGGTTGCCGCAGCGGCTGGTGCAATTTTTTCCCTGCTCCATGCGTTTGCCAGCGTTAGTCTGAATGCCAATCAGGTTATTAGTGGCACGGCGATTAATATGATTGCTGGCTCATTGACTGTATTTATTGCTCGTAATCTGACTGGTAGCGGCAATATACAGGTTGCAAGCTTTACCCGTTTCAATGTACCAGGGCTTAGTGAACTACCCATTATTGGGAAAATTTTATTTACCAATACCTATGCCACAACATGGCTGGTGCTTGGCATCCTGGCTATTTCCTATTATGTACTCTATAAGACAGTATTTGGTTTACGTTTGCGTGCTTGCGGCGAGCATCCCCATGCTGCCGATGCAGCTGGTATTAACGTATATCAGATGCGCTATATAGCAGTTGCCATTTCCGGTGCTTTATCTGGGCTTGGTGGTGCAATCATCCTGACGACTTACTCTGGTGAGTTTAATGGAACAGTCTTCGGTTTAGGATTTTTAGCTTTGGCGGCACTAATTTTTGGACAATGGAAGCCTTTAGGGATTCTTGGTGCTACACTCTTTTTTGGTTTTGCCAGCACAATAGCTAATGTCGCCCAAGTGAGCCCGGTGCTTGCTCAGATCCCAGGAGTTGCTTTAAAAATTTTCCCGTATG
Organism: Pelosinus sp. UFO1; assembly: GCF_000725345.1. NCBI lineage: Bacteria > Bacillati > Bacillota > Negativicutes > Selenomonadales > Sporomusaceae > Pelosinus > Pelosinus sp. UFO1. The sequence goes on along the minus strand of NZ_CP008852.1, from coordinate 3,846,178 downwards.
TTATTACACTGCTGGTCCTGGTACTCTTTTCTAAATCTTCTCAGCCTCCACGGGCTTCAGGTGAGCCCTTTGAACATGGTAAACGTTAAGCACTTGGGCAAGTAAATATAGATACTATGTAACCTTTTAAGGCTGCCATACATAAAATAACATGCGGGTGTTACCAGCTAGACAAAAAGAGAAAAAGAAATGTATGTGAGAATAGAAATAAAACAGCTCCTTAGGCTTAGTTGCCTAAGGAGTTGTTTTGCTTAATTCTTTTGCTTACGATAATTTATGGACAGTTAAAGTACTTAAATTCATGAAAATATTGATTTTATTTACTACTACGTAGTTTTATAATGTTTTGTACGACCTTGTGGGCAATCTCAGGGTTAGAATGGGAAAACTTTTGAAATGAAGTACCTGAGAGTATCAATATTTCTGCTGAGTCAGTGGCGACGATGTCTTCTGTGTGCTTATTGTGCTCGGTTAATCCGTTTGCACCGAAGTTTTGTCCAGGCAAAGAATATTCTTTAATTGGATGAAGGAAGGTTAATGACTTTAGCTTGCCAGAAAGTAATATATTATAGGTGTAGCTGACATCACCTTGGGTAGTAATTAGATTGCCTGGATCACATAGTACATAACTGGCGCAGCAGTGTAGGAATTTTTTTGCCTCTGTTATTGATAAATTACTCAATATAGTTATGGATTTCGTTGGCAGAGAAGACAAACGTTCACTTAAAACAGCCCATAACTTTTCTTCGGTAACGTTTTGACTATTGATGATGGGGGAGTGCTTGCTGAATTTATTATGGAACCATTCTACCGCCTCCGTATTTACTGCTTCTCTTTTACGCGCTATGCGGAAAAGGGGAGAACGTACCATACGTAGATGTTGAACATCATTAATGAGCAAGACAAGAGGAGTCTGTAAGCCATAACCTGTAAGGAAAAAGTTTTTGCCATACCGGTGAGTGCCCATTTTCTCATAGAGGCGTATTAAATGGAAATTGCAGATACCAAACATAAATTGTACCTGGTTGCCGCAACAAAGCTCATAACATTTTGCTATCAGTAGGTAAAACGCTTGTGAGCTTCGGTGCGCGGGAGCTACCATTATTTTTGTAACAAAGGCGAATTGATGATTTCCACGTTCTGTATGACAATCTTGAAATGCGTCTAGAGATAAAAAGGCTGCTTCTTCTCGTGGAAAGTCGTCAACAGTGCCAATATTGATCCGTGCAGTAGCTATCAGCTCTGAACCTAATTTTACAAATAATAGAATGCCCCATTCATCAAATTCATCATATAATAATTTATTCACAGTATCTACCTTATCGAGATGCTTGGACATCTCTTCTACATAAACTTGATAACGAAAATGGTATATTTCCCTCTTTTCGGCTGAGGTGATGGCTATACCTAGGATGATTGATTCTTCGGTTATTTCATTTGTTGTGTTGAGTAATGATTTTTGATAGTTAGTTGTCATAATTATCTCTCCTCATATTATAAGTTTGGAATAATAAATTGCGAAAAAAATTATGCCTTCATAACTATCACCTCCTTGCAGAGATAATACGAAAAAATTAATAGAATTCCTACGAAAGATGTAAAACTATGGTGAAAAAGGTAGAATTATCTAGTAATGCAGATGAAAAAAAGCCCCTTTTCAGGAGCATTGTTTATGCATCACTGAAAAAGGGCATAGTTATTTTCAAGTTTTATAATATTGGAGACCTAAAATTAATAAAAAATGTAGTTCCTTCGTGGCTGGTATTAATTTTAATGCTGGCGTTGTGCCTGTGGGCTATTTGATAACAGATGGGAAGACCTAAACCAGTTCCTGTATCTTTTGTAGTCATAAAGGGTGTACCTAAGTTATCAAGTATATGGGAGGGGATTCCTGAGCCCTGGTCACTGATCGACAAGATAGTTTTGTCACCCTCTTGAGAGGTGTGAATAATTAGGTTTCCTCCTTCTGGCATTGCTTCAATACTATTGCGTATTAGATTTAATAGTAATTGACGAATTTCATTTTCATCAAGTAATAATTCAGAAATCGCAGTAAGGTCAAGAGATACATATACTTTTGAAGAATTAGCATCTGCCTGGATTAATGGGAATAATGCTTCAATAATAAGATTTAACGAGCACTTTTCCAAATTGGCTAGCTTTTCACGAGATAAGGAAAGATATTCGCGGATAATAGAGTTAGCTCGATCCATTTCCTCAATCATTAGTTTGAATTTCTCTTTATCAGTTTGGTATTTTTCTTTTCTTCCCATAACTTGTAAGTAACCGCGTACTGTAGTTAAGGGATTTCTAATTTCATGAGCAACTGTTGCTGCCATACTACCCACCATATTCATGCGGTCTAGCATTGAGGTCATCTTTTCTAAGTTTTTCCTTGTTGTAACATCGCGAATAATACCTTGCAATGTGATAAGATCACCATTTTTATCATAAATAGGGGTACATTTCTGTTCGATCCATAAGATCGTATTATCTTTTCGATCTAGACGCAATGTCAGTGGCAATTCAATAGAGTTAGGGAAATTATGGATGAATTCTGTAAAAAAACTATAATCATCAGAGTGTATCAAATTGAAAATTAATTTATTATCAGCGTAATATTCTTCAGGGGAATAACCCGTGAGCTGTAGAACAGATGGACTGATATAATCGATTTTGGGTTTAGGTGAAAATTGATAGGAATATATTATGTCAGCAGCGTTTTCGGCGAGTAAACGATATTGGGTTTCCTTCTTTACTAAATCCATTCTAGTACTCTCAAAGTATACCATTAAAGTACCAATCGCTATGAATAGGCGTAATACCCCGCCCATAAAGTGAGCCACAGGAAGAAGCCAAGAGCCAGTAAGTACAATAGGGGCAGCTAGATTGAGAAGACTCCATAAGATATATGAGTAACCAGTGATTAAGTGGCCGATCCCTCGCATCTGTACATTGCGTATAAAAGTTATACCAATCCATATACATACAAAGCAGCCGAAATAGATAGGAAGTAATAATTTAAAAATTAACGCTGAACTTAGGAAGTTCAGTGAAAAACTTAAGACAGAGATGATGAGTGTTCCATGTATCCAAAGTTTATTAAGAGGCTTTTTTATAAAGCTATGAGTAGCCCATGTAAAAAACATAACACTAGTTATAATCAGCAATTGATAGATAGTCAAACCTAAGATAGACTGTTTCCAAGGAAACAGCCCTGAATCAAAAATCATATAACGTGAGAGTAGGATGAGCCAACCGGCAGCCCATATGCCCATATAGCGTTCGCGATATAGTACATATAGATATACGTAGATTAGAATTATAGAAATTGTTCCAATTGCTGAACCAATTACAATATAGTCCATTGTTACTCCTAATATCCAAATTTACAAATTATTACACATAATTGTTTATTCTGCTAAAAATGCAAAAAATCCTTTTTGGAACAACACAGAATTCCTTGTTATAACTAAAAACGTATATGGGGTTCCTATTGGATCAATAACCTTGGTTTGTAAGAATAAGATTTCGGCTCAGATAATTATTTATACGGGGGGAATGCACCTCATTCGTGTCGAAATTACTTAGCTATGTTTAATTAGCTATGAAAGATTTCCTATTCGCGATCTTGGATAGACTATTTCTAGAAGTATTTTTAAGAAAATGAGAAGAAATTAAGCACAACGAAATTCGGAAATTATTACTCGAGGTGTAGGGTGGATATTCGCTTATTGAAAACATTTTGTGTGGTGGCAAAACTGGAGAACATTACACAAGCTGCAGAACTACTTAATTTTACACAACCGACTGTTTCAGCTCAAATTCGTACTTTAGAAGAACAGTTTGGGGTACAATTATTTGAACGTATTGGAAAAAAGCTTTATATAACTGATGCTGGTAAGTATTTAATTGACCCTTTTGAAGAAATTCTCAAAATATATGGTGAAGCGGTTACCGGGATTAATTATTTTTCGGAAAAACAATATACAAGAATTGGTATATCAAGTAGCTATATTAATAATTTTCTTTCATCCGCACTATTACAATTGCAAGCAAAGGGATCTGCAGGGAAAATTAACGTAGAAATCTGCTTGAATTCAAGCTGTGTGCTTGATGGAGTTAACAGTAATAAATATGATATTGGTATTGTACATGACTTTCTTTCTGGGAAATACCTAGATACAGTTATTATTAATACGGAAGAACTTGTTTGGGTCGGACATCAAAATATTATTAAGGACAAGGTTTGCCCACGAATCGATGATTATCCAATCATTAATTTTCGGCAGGGGTGTACTTTCCGAATGTTGTGCGATACATTATTGCAAAAACGTGGACTAAATTCTACTTTTGAATATAGTGACTTTGATGCTGTAAAAAATGCTATGACTGGAGGGTTAGGTATTGCATTGCTTCCTCGAAGCGTTGTAGAGAACCTTGCTAAAGAAAATGCCAAACTTTATATATTTAATGAATTGAGTAATTTAGAAATTCCACTGTTTGCTATTACTCGTAAGGATAAGTATCTATCAGTTACGGCACAAAGCATACTCGAAATACTGCAAGAAAAATAAAGGCACTATATAGGAGATGTTTATATCATTCATAGTCCTTTTCAATTTCATAGAAAAGTCACTCTCCAGTATAATATGGGTAAGAAAGCTGGGAGGGGATAATTTGCAAACAACAGATTTGGAAATACAAAAAGATATAATAAACCTATTAGAAAAATTTGATAAGATATTATATGGATTTGCCTATGTAGGTGATATTGCAGCCTGTAAATATAAAAATAGTCCATATGCAATAACAATTGGACTACCTATATCACCAACTATTGTTGATGATATAGTATCTGGACCTAACCAAGCTTATTATAATGAATATCTTAGCGTAAACGATAGGCTTGACTTGATAACTGAGCAACTAAAAAATGCAATAGTGAAGAAAGGACATCTCGCTTATGCCATAGCCTCTTCAAAAAGAACTGATTTTGTTAATATTAAAGGTGACTTTCCTCATAAAGCAGCTGCTGTAAGAGGCGGATTAGGATGGATAGGGAAGAGTTCCCTTTTAATAACGAGGCAATATGGGCCCCGAGTTAGAATTTCAACCGTGCTCACTGACATACCATTTCAGACAGATAGTTTTCCTGCGAAAAACTATTGTGGTAAATGTAAAAAATGTGTTGATGTATGCCCAGCAGGGGCAATTGTAGGGAATGTTTGGAGTGAAGAGTTATCAAGGGAAAAATTAATTGATGTTAAAAAGTGCGACTTATGGAAAATAGACAACTATTCTCAATTCCATGGACATGTCTGCGGAATTTGTGTTGCTGTTTGTCCCCATGGAAATAAGAAGGCTAAATAATTTTTGGTATGATAGTTAAATAAAAAAGAAAGTTCAACGGACATAAAATCTGGTGAACTTTCTTTTTTATTTAGGATATATATATTAATGATTGACAGAAAACACCATTTTTAATATAATGAGTTTGTACTCAATGAGTTTAAACTCATTGAAATGGAGTTGATGGAATGGTAGAAAATAAAAGACAGAAACAGAAGGAATTAACTAGAAGACATTTGATAGAAATAGCAATTCAACAGTTTGGTGAAAATGGAATAACAACGACTCGCTCTGCAGATATTGCTAAAATTGCGAAAGTTTCACACGGAACTATATTCGTACACTTTAGAGCACAGGAAGACTTATTATTAGCCGTAGTTGAGGAATTCGGAATTAGAATTGCACAAAGACTTCATGAATTGATCGATACGAATAGTAGTTTAATTGAAGTTTTAGAGGCTCACATAATAGGTTTAACTGAATTTGAACCGTTTTATACAAGACTGGTTATCGAAAGACGTCTACTCCCTGAGAGTGTTCGCAATACGTATATTATGATCCAATCTACTATTTCATTTCATATCGGTATAGCTGCTGAGAAAGAGATGGAACAAGGTATTATTCGTCAAATTCCCTTACACCTAATTTATAATACTTGGATAGGATTAATTCATTATTACATAACAAATGGTGACTTATTCTGCTCCAGTGGCTCTGTCTTAAAGCAACACTGGCAGGAATTATTTCAGCATTATATCAGCTTAATAACAATACCACCCCAAATATAAGGAGGCTAAATAGAATGAAACGATGTATTGCATGTGGGATGCCTATGAAAAATCCAGAAGATTTTGCTATGGGAGATTCAGAAAAAGAATACTGTCGGTACTGTTCTCGTCCAGACGGGATAATGCAATCTTATGAGGAAAAATTAGATTCTTTAACTAGCTTTATCGTCAAAACCCAGGGATTAGAAGTAAAAGCGGCAAATATTGCTGCAAAGTCAATGATGGATAAGCTTCCTGCTTGGAAGGCCGAATAAGCCTTGTAGAATTTCGTAGGGTGTATGTCTCAAAATTATTTTGAGAGACATACACCCTTATTATTTTTTATGATGTGTAATTATTTTGCAGTATCTTTCCAATACTTGAAGATGCACCTGTTTATTAAGAGCGTTTTCAAAAGAATTCCTAAATTACCTTGTTTATTTACCAGCTATAAGCGCATCTTACTCTTTATAGTTCACCCTAGGTTAATAACTATTTACTGCAAGAGAGATTTTGCATATTTTTCCTTATTGAGGAAATAATAACAAGATAAAGTATTTTTGTAAAACAATACTAATTAATAATAGGATTTATGATAGCATAGAGGGCTGATATATGAAGATGCGAATTAATAATTGGCAACTGTATTGTCTTATGATGTTATTTGAAATAGGAAGCACAACTGTTTTTGGATTAGGTATTGATGCTAAGCAAGATGCCTGGATTGCTGTTTTATTAGCGATGTTTTTTGGTTTTGTATTAATTTGGATTTATACTGAAATTCAAAAATATTATCCAGAAAAAAATCTAGCAGAGATTCTGATATCTGTATTAGGAAAATGGCTTGCTATACCTATAATTTTACTTTATGCGTTAGAATTTTTTTGGATTTCAACTTTGAATTTTCGAGAATTTGGCGAACTAATTTCAATGATATTACTACCATCTGTCCCACTGTCAGTAATTCTTGTTGTTTTTATGATTACAGCCATGTACACTCTTTTTCTCGGTTTTGAGGTGTTAGCTCGTCTAGGAGAACTAATGTTTCCACTGATTATATTTTTTATTCTTAGTATATTTGTCCTAATTGGTTTTTCAGAGCAAGTGGATTTAACTAGATTACAGCCCGTTTTAGGTAATGGAATTACGCCAGTTTTAAAAGCAGCCATTCCTGCACTTGTTAACTTCCCATTTGGGGAAATGGTTGTGTTTTTAATGTATTGGCATTATGTAAATGAGAAACAGTGTATTCGGAAAACATCTTTTTTTGTTACGATTACCATTGGGCTATTGTTATCAAGTGTATTGGCCCTTATGGTTGCCGTTTTAGATGTGCCATTTGTTACAAATTCCACGATTCCTATCTACGAAGTAATTAAACTGATTAATATAGGAGATATTCTAACGAACTTAGATTCTCTTGCGACTGTAGTCCAGTTTATTGGCGGATTTTTTAAGATGACGATTCATTTTTACGGAGGAGTATTAGCTGTTAAATCACTTTTTAAAATTATTAATGAGAAGTGGCTGATTGCTCTATTTGGTGTCTTTTGGACTTGGTTTTCCATTGTTTATTACCCAAACCTTCTCTTTCACCGCTGGGTTGGGCTAAAAATATCCATTTCTTATTTTTATAGTGGTTTTACTGTTTTGGAAATTGTTTGTCCGTCTTTATTACTGATAATAATCATTCTGAAGAACAAGTTGCACAAGCAAAGTATACAGCAGCAATGTATTTGAAACTAATTTTATCCTAAGCTTGATGGAGGTTCAAATGGAGAATATAGATGCTACGATTACCTTTGATACCTTGAAAGAAATTGGCTTTGTACCGAGCATTCTTATTGTTGGAGGATGGTTATGTGCATGTATTCTTGCCCTCATCTGTCTATATAATCTTGGTTTATATGCAATAAGGCTTTTACTGTACCGGAAGACAAACAATGGCGGTTAAAGGAAATCAATATAAAATTAGCCCGAATATCGAAGCGAATATAGCAAAGCTAAAAGAAATTTTAGGCAAAAGTGATGATATAGTTTTTAGAAATATTGTAATTTCTAATCAACAGCAAACACGAGCATTACTTTGTTATGTAAGTGGTTTAGCTAATACTGAAATGATTAGTCAGCATATTATTAAATCACTAACACAGAATGTAAGCGCCGAAGTTTGTGATATAAGAAGTCTGTCAGCAAATACTTTTGAAAGTATTAAAACAAATATTTTAAGTATAACGGACTTGAATGAATCCCAATCAATGAAGAACGTCATCAATGAAATTTTAGCAGGCAAAACTGCTTTATTTATTGATACGTATGTTAAAGTACTTCTCATTAACGCACTAGCCTTTGAAGCGAGGAATGTTCAAGATCCTAATACTGAAACAGTAGTAAGAGGGCCTCGCGAAGGATTTACGGAAAACATCGCTGTTAATATTGCCTTGGTTCGTAGAAAGATTAAACATCCAAATCTAGTTTTAGAAAAAATGATTGTGGGCAGAAAAACAAATACAACTATCTTCATAGCATATTTGGATAGGATCGTAGATCCCAAAATAGTTCAAGAAGTTAAAGAAAGGTTAAAGCGAATTCAAATAGATTCCATATTAGAATCAGGCTCTATTGAGCAGCTTATTGAAGACAACCCTACAAGTCTCTTTCCTACTATTGGCAACAGTGAAAAACCGGATATTGTTGCAGCAAAGCTATTAGAAGGAAGAGTAGCAATTTTTTGTGATGGTACGCCATTTGTGCTGACGGTCCCTTATTTATTTATCGAAAGTCTACGAACTTCTGAAGATTACTATTCCCGTCCTTTTATAGCAACATTGTTGAGACTAATAAGAATTATATCCCTTTTTATTACTATAGCTGCTCCGGCTTTATATGTTGCTGTAACGGTATTTCACTATGAGATGATTCCAACAGTTTTACTTATAACTACGGCTGCTTCAAGAGAAGGAATACCTTTTCCTGCTGTTTTAGAAGTTTTCCTAATGGGAATCGTATTTGAGGTCTTAAGAGAAGCAGGCGTAAGAATGCCAAAACCTGTGGGACAGGCAACTAGTATTGTTGGTGCCCTTGTACTTGGTGAGGCGGCTGTAAATGCTGGAATTGTAAGTAGCCCAATGATTATTATCGTAGCTATTACGGGAATAACTGATTTTGTTAATCCCTCGTTGATTAGTGTCACCTTTTATTTGCGGACCTTTCTTTTAATTTTGGCTACAGGATTAGGGTTATATGGGATTTTGATTGGCTTTTTCTTCATACTAGCTCATATGTGTTCATTGCGCTCATTTGGTTCTCCTTTTTTGGCTCCCTTTGCGCCAACAATTTGGAGTGAACTAAAAGATTCAGTTGTTAGATCTTTTTTGTGGCTAATGAAATCAAGACCTCAATCAATCACTTGGAAAAAATCACAAAGACAAGGTCTACAGTCCAAGCCAGGTCCGTCAAGAACCAACCGGAGGTAGAAAACGTTGAGGCTAAAAATTTGCTCAATCTTTCTTTGTTTATTGTTACTAACAGGCTGCAAAGGTCAACCAGAGCTTAGTCATATCGGGATCGTTGTAGCCGTTGCCATAGACAAAGACCCTGAAACTGGTGGGATTATTCTAACGTCTCAAGTAATTAGACCTGGTTCCTTAGACAAGAAAAGTCCAGGCAAAGACGCCCCTGCTGCATTGGTTTCTACTAAAGGAGAAACAATCTTTGAGGCAATTCGGAATACAACTCAGGAGTTTGATCGAATAAATTTTTATGCTCACACAAAAGTAATCGTAATTGGTGAGGAATTGGCTAAAGAAGATATTACACCTATTCTTGATTTCTTGGTGAGAGGCAGGCAATTAAGGGGATATACCTGGTTATGTATTGCAAAAAATTCTCCTGCTCGCGAAGTAATCGGCGTTAAAGATGGAATCGATAGGATACAAGCAAACTATCTGAAAGATATTATCGAAAACAAAAAATATCAATATAAATCAACTGCTTCCAGTGTTATTGATTATTATAGAAAAGCCTTACAAGAAGGGAATAATCCAATCGCGGGAGTGCTGGAAATTGTCGAAGTCCCCAACCAACCCATAGAAAAAAAAGAAGAAAAAACTTCAAAGGTAATAAGATTTTCAGGTACTGCTGTATTCAAAAAAGATGCATTAGTTGGATATTTTAATGAAAAAGAGACACAAGGCTTGAATTGGATTATCGGGAAAGTACAAAGCGGAGTTATTACTCTTCCATCCTTACTTGAACAGGCAAAACTCATTTCTCTTGAAATTAAAAATTCAAAGGCTAAGATTACTCCAGAGATTAAGGACGGAAAAATTTCCTTTGCGATCAAGGTAAATGTAGATGTAATTTTAGTTGAAGAGCAGGCTAAAGTAAAAATTACCTATCCTAAAGTAATGCTGGATTATTTAGAAGAAGTTAGAAAAGAAGCTGAGAATGAAATAGAGGGAGAAATTAGACTTGCAGTAAATAAAGCACAAAAGGAACTACATTCCGATGTCTTTGGCTTTGGAAATACCTTAAATAGAGAATATCCCGAGCAATGGCATGGGATCAAAGATGAGTGGAGTGGGATATTCCCTGACGTAGATTATACGGTAGAGGTAGGGGTCAAAGTCATAGGGACAGATTTAAAACAAGGTGTTTTTCAGATTGAAAAATAACTGTAAGGTTGAGAGTTTGCCCGGAATAGTATCCAAGCTAACGGTAACAGTAAAAACAGCTTAAACCTTTAAAAGTTTAAGCTGTTTTTATTAGAATTTATACTGATTTTATAGAGAATATCTTGTTAGTCTCTCTGAAAGTGAGCCGGTATGCAGTTCAAAGAGGTGATTGTCAAAATCATAAAAATATATTGAACGTCCTTCACCGCTGATTCTTGAGCGAGGAGGTTTAATATCAACACCTAATGCCCGTATTCGTGATTCATATGCATCGAATTCATCATCGCTTATCTTGAATGCAACATGGTTATATGTACGGTCTGATAATGAGTCGCCTTCCATTATGCAAATCCATAAATCATTAATCAGAAAAAACTTTTCTCTGGTTAAAGAGAAAATCTTATCCCCGCTTGTATAGATAGTTTTGGCACCAAAGATAGATGTAAAGAAGTCTGTTGCACGCTCAAGGTCTTTAACAATAAAGGTTAAGTGACTGATACCCTCAATCATAGAATCCTCCTTAATTTCACGCGATAGCAAAGCTAAAGCTTATTTTAGCTAGGGTGGAAATTTCATTACTGTGATTGAATCAGTAGAACTGTTTTCTATATGTTAGGGACTCAAAATACAGTATATCTATTTTAAAAAATAAAACAAGGAGTTTATATTTTAATGGTAAATAGAGTAAAATTAGGAGCTGTTTTTTCAAAGAAAACATTATGATTTTGTATGGTGGATATAAGAAAAAAAGATGGAATTGATTTAAGATAGAAATGTCTTTTTGATTCCCCAGGAAAATACGGGCAAACTAGATAAAAGCATTGTTGGTTATGGAGGGGGTTATTATGGTAAAAAAGAGAAAAGCAATTTACTTTGTGATAGTAGTATTGCTATTGCTGGGTTTTTATTTTATTGGCAATCGTGGTTCTGAGAAAGTAGCACCAGGTAATACCATAGAATCACCCCCTGCAGCCGAGAGTGCAATGCCAAGTACGGAAAGGAGTGAGGAATCCACAAAGATAGAAAAACAAACATTAATTCCTCCGCCATCTTCTCAGGGAGAGAAGATGGAACGCCCTCCTTCATTACAACCTGTTACTCATGGGGAATCAGACAATCTGGAAGAGCAGTCTTACTCTATCAAAAATAAGAAAAAAGAAATATCGATTACACCAGGTGTGACTTTTCAACCTGGTAAAAGCATAAGTGTAAAAATACCTGGTGAAGATGAAACTATTCGGATTAAACTTGATAAGACATATCATCCAGGTGGATATAATGTACTTTGGGAGAAAAAATATTAGAAGATTGTTTGGGAAATAATACGGTAAGGTTACCTTGACAAAGAAAAGTAAGATGAGTTATTATTAATTCGAAAGTTATCGAAATGTATTAAGTGTAATTATCAGGAGGATAAATATCATAGATACGGTCAAGGCTAAAATAAATTAGTTGTAAAATAAAAAAAAGGTGTGATTATTTTGCTGTATAGAAAGCTTGGGAAAACAAATGAAATGGTTTCAGTGTTAGGATTTGGTTGCATGAGACTGCCCCTTATTGGTAGCGATCCCACGAATATCGATGAGGAAAAAGCAATAAACATGATTCGGTATGCTATTGATTCAGGCGTGAACTATGTTGATACTGCATATCCTTATCATGGTACAGGTTTTACCAAAGGCGGAGAAAGTGAACCCTTTGTCGCTAAAGCCTTAAAGGATGGATATAGAGGGAAAGTCAAACTAGCGACGAAGCTTCCTAGTTGGTTGATCAAAACAAGGGCTGATATGGATAAATACTTAAATGAGCAATTGGAACGCTTAGAGACAGATTTCATTGATTTCTATTTAGTGCATTCGTTGAATGCCGATGTTTGGCCTGTGTTAAAAGAAGCTGGAATTAGCGAATTCTTGGATCAAGCAATCAAAGACGGAAGAATAAAATATGCTGGATTTTCATTCCATGATCAAGCTGAACTATTCAAGGAAATCGTAGATTATTATGATTGGTCATTCTGTCAAATTCAGTATAATTATTTAGATGAAGAGTATCAGGCTGGTAAAAAAGGCTTGGAGTATGCTGCGACAAAAGGTTTGGGCATTGCTATTATGGAACCTCTTAGAGGCGGTAACATTGTTAATCTTCCTAAGGAAGCAAAAGAGATTATTGATCAGGCGGATGTAAAAAGAACACCAGCGGAATGGGGTCTACGATGGGTATGGAATCACCCGGAAGTATCTGTCGTATTAAGTGGTATGAGTGCCATGGATCAGGTTGTCGAAAATATAAAAGTAGCTGAGGAAGCACAAGCAAATTCATTTACAGCAAAAGAAGTGGCAATGATTGATGCAGTGAAGAGCATTTTTCAACAAAGAATAAAAGTAAACTGTACAGCTTGTGGGTACTGTATGCCATGTCCAGCAGGCATAAATATTCCTGGATGCTTCTCAACATATAATGATCATTCGGTTTTTGATGGTACTCCTGCGGCGAAACAAAGATATGCGATTTATTCGAAACTCGCAGCTCCCGCTTCCAAGTGTGTTGAATGCCTCAAATGTGAAAGTCACTGTCCCCAAGGTATTGAAATCCATAAAGAATTAAAGAACGTTAAACAGCTATTCGAGTAATAGGATTTAATCTTTGAGGGCATATAATTTGGTACTGTGATACAAATAAGTGAAGAAAATATACTAAAAGTCCTGTAAATCATATGAAATATGCATTTACAGGACTTTTATATATTGTAATTGCGTGAGAATCACTTAGAACAACTTGACAACCTTATAGTTATAAAATATAGTAGTTATATAAATAACGTCTAAAAAAGAGGGTAAGATGGAAAAAATACTGGCGGAAATACAAAAGCTTGGTTTTTCTCAATATGAATCAAAAGCTTATATCGCACTATTACAAAATTCTGCTGTTACTGGGTATGAACTTAGTAAACGTTCAGGAGTTCCACGTTCTATGATTTACGAGGTCATTAACAAGTTAATTGATCGGGGGGCGGTTTATACAATACCATCTGATCCTTTTAAATACTCTCCAGTGCCAGCACGTGAATTTCTTAAACGAGTACGCAGAAATATAGATGCTACGTTTGATTTCTTGGAACAATCATTAGGCTCATTAGAACAAGTTGGAGAGGTAAATGTAGTTTCCCATATTAACGGTTATGAGCCTGTATTGGATGAATTGCGAAGCATTATTGATGGAGCAAAACAAGAATTGTGGCTTTCTGTATGGAATCCTGAAGGATTATCATTGGCGGAAAAGGTGCAAGAAGCTGAGAAACGGGATGTAAAAGTATTATCTATTATGTTTGACAATGAGGATTGTCAGTTAGGGGTTACGTTTCATCATGACTATATGCCTCCTGAAGTTGTAAAGCAACGTATAGGAGGCAAATTAACCATAGCAGCGCGTGATAAAGAGGAAGTCATAATTGCAAATTGCTTAGATAAATCAAATTCTTGGGCTGTAAAAACCCATGATCCTGCATTAGTATTAGTCGCTACTGAATTTATTCGACATGATATTATGATAGAGACAATTACTCGCCATTTTGGGCCAGACCAGTTAGATAAACTTTGGCGGAATAATCCTGATTTACGATATGTTGTTGAGGGAAAGCGATCCGAATAAAAGGATCGCTTTAAATTAAATGTTTTAAGAGTAGTTATTGATCTAACCCCTATAAGAGTAGAGGTAGAATGGGAGGGAGAAGAGGAATATGCTTACGAGAAAAATGAGATTCATTGAAGGAGTAAAAGCAGGATTGCCTGTTGCCCTAGGATACATACCGATTGCAGTTGCCTTTGGCTTATTAGCAAAGTCGCTAGACATTCCAGCCTATATCAGTGTTTTAATGTCATTAGTGATTTATGCGGGTGCGAGTCAATTTATCGGGGTTAATTTATTAGTTTTAGGAGCTTCCTTTGGAGAAATTGTGATAACTACTTTTCTATTAAATCTGCGCCACTTTCTTATGACAGCTACCTTGTCACAACGGCTTGATGGGGAAGTGTCAAAAAAATGGAGGGCAATATTATCCTTTGGTGTTACAGATGAAACTTTTACAATTAGCGTGCTGCAAAACACAGGTGGATTATCTAAGTATTTCATTTTAGGTATTAACACGATAGCTTTTATTTCATGGAATGTTGGAACTTGGCTGGGACTATTTTTTGCAGCGAGTTTGCCTGAGGTAGTTAAAGCCAGTATGGGGATAGCTTTATATGCTATGTTTATAGGTTTATTAGTTCCCCATATTAAAAAATCAAAGCCTGTAGTAGTTGTTTCCTTATTGGCTGTGGTTATAAACTGTTTGATGTATTGGGCATCTATGATTTGGGGATTTTCAAACGGTTGGGGGATAATTATTGCAACGATAGCTAGTGCTGCCATAGGTGCAAGCTTTTATTCAGAAGGGAATGAGCAAGTATGAATCTAGTTTACTTGGTTTTGGCGATGGCTATCGTTACTTATATACCGCGGATGTTACCTCTGGTTTTATTACAAAATGCCTGTTTACCAAGATACATAAAGGGGTTTATGGGATTTATCCCCTATGCTGCATTGGGAGCGCTTATTTTTCCAGGAGCTCTCAGTTCAACTGGTGCTGGCAATTTGCAATCAGCAATTGTAGGATGTATTATAGCAATACTGATGGCCTGGTGGGAAATGAATCTTATATTCGTGGTAGTTGGAGGCATAGCGGGAGCTTTTATTGTAAATATATTTTAAAATGAAAATGGAGTTTGCTAAAAATGGCTGTACGAGAAATATTACTCTTAGGAAATGAATCTCTTTATCATGTTTCACGAGAAGTTACCGAGGATATGGATACAAGGCAGGTAGTTAACGATTTACAAGATACAATGTTAAATTTCAGAGAAAGACATGGTTTTGGTAGGGCTATTGCTGCGCCTCAAATTGGAGAATTTCTAAGAATTATTTATATGAATATTGATAATAAATCATATGCTCTAATTAACCCAAGATTGGAATTTGGGGAAGAAGAGTTTGAGGTGTGGGATGACTGTATGAGTTTTCCTGGATTAGAAGTAAAGATAAATAGATATAAAAAATGCAAATTATCCTATAAGGATCTGCAATGGAATGATTGTTTTTTAGAACTTGAGGGTGATTTGTCAGAATTAATTCAGCATGAATACGATCATTTAGATGGGATCTTAGCAGTACAAAGAGCAATAGACAATAAATCCTTTAGAATTAACCCTAAAAAAGCAGGATGTTTTTAACATAAGTTACAGCAAATTATGTAGTGAAAAAAAACGGCTATTCGCCTCCTAGTGGGCAAATAGCCGTTTTTGCATCTATACCTATTAGATTATCCACATTTAATTGGTGTGTATCTTATTTTTTGTTCCAATATATAATCTGATATGCTGAATATAGAGTCTAACAGTTTTGTTCTAAACTTTCCAGTCCCTTGTACATTATGGGATAATTCGCCACATATTCCCATCAAAGCAGTCGCCAAAACCGTTCCTCCAAGGATGTTTTTATTTGAGATAAAGGTTGCAGTTAAGACATTTAGCATACAACCTGTTCCTGTTATCATTGAAAGCATTTCACAGCCGTTTCTAATAAGATAGGTTTCAGTAGCGTCTGTTATAATATCAACAGCTCCTGTTGCGATTACAATAGAACCAGTCTTTGAAGAAAGAGTTTTTAGCATGGCAATGCTATTAGCAATCGTATCATCTGTAATAGCATCTTTTTCGCCCACATCAATCCCTTTGGCATCGCTTTTTGCATCACATAGAGCTTTTAATTCTGACATATTTCCTTTAATGACATTTGGGTGACATTCTGAAATAAATTTCTTTGTAAAATCAAGGCGAAGGTCACTGCAGGCGACGCCAACAATATCAATAATAGAAGGAATGCTTTTTTCAAAGGCGATTTTGCCGGAAATCATGATTGATTCCATGCGAGTGTCATTTATATTTCCGAGATTTACGGCTAGTGCTTTGGAAGCAGCTGTGATTTGGCTAACCTCACCGGGATGTTCTGCCATAATCGGTTTTGCGCCAACGGCAAGTACAGCATTAGCACAGTCATTGATTGAAATGTGATTTGTTATACAGTGAATCAGCGGTTTTTCCGCCTTAACTTGATGCCTTATTTCTAAGAGATCTGTAATATTAAGCATTTGGTTGGTCATAAAATTTCCCTCCCAAGCTTTTTTGAAAATTTGCAAGCATACCTGATTTTTTTAGCGACGTAAGAAAAAAGTATGCAATCGTTCCGCCGATCAGCGTTCCGCAAACAAATAGCGGCACATAAAAGAGCCATGTAAGCCCTGTTTTACCGTAGATAAAAGTCATAACCGGGTAAGAAACAATGGCTCCAATTATGCCTGTTCCGATAACTTCTCCTAGCACCGCATAAATCAATTTTCCCTTAGAAATTCTGTAAAAAACTCCTGACAACATGGCCCCAAAAACTGCACCAGTCAGTGCCAAAGCCGGAATTCCCATAACCATCATACGGATTACACCAATCAGTGTTGCACAGAGCAGGGCATACCAGGGGCCAAGCAAAACGGCACATACAATGTTAATAAAATGAGCCATGGGACACATTCCTTCAATACGAAGAATCGGTGAAATGACTACACCAAGTGCGACCATCATTGATAGAATGACCAGTTTTAAAAGATCGGATTTTCTGTTCATAAAAAATACCTCGCTAACAATATTTATTTTTAAGCAGAATATGCTTAAATCCTGTTTAGTGACAGAATACGTCATACAGGTGGAGCAATATTGTCATTGAGGTATATTTCTCGTATAAACTAAATAGCATCCCCTGTATAACCATACATCATATCAGGTCGGTCGAAGCTTAAAAGCTTCCTCTCATCTCGAAACACGAGCTCCCTCGCTATGTAGTTGTTTTTTTACGGAATCAGAAAGTATAACACTTTCTTGATTCCAAGTAAGAACGACTAAGGCTTCTGCCTCGTCCGAGGACTTGCAAAAGCCAAGTCTTTTCTTATAAGGCGCAGGACGCTCCTCCTCCACCTTTCGGAAACAAATTCCGAATTCAAACAAAAAGGGGACATACCAATAACGGCATACCCCATTTGTATTTATAGCATTAAATCACTATAGATTAATTTCCTACGTTGGCATTATCCAAATCAGGTATTGGGTCAAAGTTTGGTTACTTTTTCTCAGCCTGCCATACAAGCTCCCCAGCGTATTTAATTGTGGTTATTGTATCATAAGTGATACAATTTTTCAAATAAGACTCTTTTCTAGTTTCTCATATGTTCGTATAATATTCGAATACCATCCTTGATTTCCTGGGGTTCGAGATGCCCATAACCGTTTTTTGCTATTCCTATATGTCTTCATAGAAAAAGAACAGACATTATTGATCTGATCTTTTCCTATGAAGAGAAGTTAGCGTTTCTTTACAGGAAAATAAATTTGAGTAATAAAATCATCTGCAGATTGTGATTCCATTGGTCCTTTTACATATTGCTCATAAGGAGCTGAGGTAACGTCATAACCATTCTCATTTATCCACTCAGTAAGTTTAGCGTAACTATTTGGAAGAGTAGAGTAAGCACCTTTGCATGTAGCCGTTGCACAAAGCCCTCCGGCTAGTAGTCTCGTATGTTGATTCTGTACCTGAACAGGAAGAGCGACTTCTGTGTCATTATTAGCTGGATCGAACTCTTTATCATGATAAATTGACATTGGTGCTCCGGCAAACTGCATTCCATTTGAATGGGCCAGTTCAAATAGTTTACCAATGTATTTACAATAATCATGAACGCTCATAAGTTGTCTACTGTACAGAATATGCTGAGGCTTGTTTTCAACTAATGTTACTTCAATATCATCAATAAATGACATAATATCAACACCTCTTTCTAAATTTAAAATATCAAACTTTAATTGATTTTCCAGTAGTTTGTAGTGTTCAATTTTTAATTGGATTTCATTTTTTTTGCGTGTTATTTGGTTGAGAATATAATGATTATCGTGTATGGAAACCATTGCAGCTATTTCTTCAAGAGAAAAATGATACCCTTTTAGTCGGTTAATTAGTAACAGTTGGCGAATTTGGGATACCTCATAAAAACGATAACCAGTGTCTGGATTTATATGGGTTGGTTTGATCAAACCAATTGTGTCATAGTGTCGCAATGTTCTTGTTGTAACACCACAGATTCTAGAGAATTCTCCGATAGAAAGCACTTTACACCTCTTAATTTTTATTATTGATAGCTATCTCTTGTTTTAGTATAGTGCTTTACGCTACGTTAAAGTCAATAGTTATTTAGCAGTTTACTTGAAAGGTTAAACAACTTTCTAAAAAATACAGTAACTCGAAAGTATCTACTGTAAAACTCGAAGGTCTTTTAAAATTAATTTCGTGATCTCTCTGGCCTTTCCGCCGATTGCACCATCTGGAGCCTGAATATTAGTAGCGAAGAAATATCGATTTCCTTGTTTTTCAACACAACCGACAAACCACCCTAATATCCATTTATCATCTTGTAATCCCGAACCAGTTTTACCCATGAACCGCACATCGTCATTCTCTAACAAAGTTATGTTCTTTTTCACGATAGCTACATTTTGGGGGGAAACCGGTAATTGATTCGAATATAGCCTGTGCAATAAATCTACTTGCTCGCGCGCTGAAATCTGCAATGAAGATCTTAACCAAAATGTGGTCAAACCGCCAGATATGTCGCGGTTCCCGTATTCTATCTTATCAATAAATGTCTGCATTCTTTCAGTTCCAATCTGTGTGGCAAGTTCTTGGAAGTACCAGACGACTGAATCCCTCGTAGCAGACGCCAATGTTTGATCATGGTTCCAACTCGGAAACGTATATTGGGTTCCATTCCATTTAAATAAAGTGTATACATCCTCTTGATCCAAGACACCGGTTTCCAATCCGGCGAGTGAATTATAAATTTTAAAGGTGGAACAAGGTGACAATTCTTTTACACTTTGCGGTTCGTTGAAGACTATGTACTGATCGTTAGCCTCATCATACATAACAAACGTTCCAGCGGTAAACCCCTCAAAGTATTTTCCAATGTCTTCTCTTACTGTTACAGTCGCTGCATGTGCGCTAGCCATTAAGCATGAATTAACAAGAACAACGGTAAGTAATACTAAAAACCATTTTTTCACTTTAAACATCCTTCCTATTTGTTATTTTTAATTGAATAGGTAACTTAGTTTGCAACAACTATTTTAAAATTTAATGGATTACAATTGTAGTCGATGTTTAAATATTACACTTGTAATCATAGGGTGTCAATATACTAGCTAGATATTTTTATAAAAAGTGAATCGGGATAGTCAAGCCTTTCAAAACTATAAAAGGAGGAGGGGAGTAGACTGGATTGCAGGAAAAAAAGCGTGGGGTAAATTACCCGCACGCTTTTTTAAATCTTTATAGAATGTTTTTGTCTTTAAGAATAGATAACGTTATATTTTTGGCATGAGTACCTTCAGCTCGCTCTTTTCCTTGAATATTCGTTGCAAAGATATAAGTTTTACCGTTACTTTCTACATACCCCACGAACCATCCGTTGCTGCTATTGCCGTTTATTATTCCGGTGCCAGTTTTTCCATATAAAATTACTTTGTCCTGCTCCGAGACTTTGATGATTTTTTTGACGATATCTATGTTTTTTCGAGAAAAAGGCATGTCATAGGTACATAGCTTTTTAAGCATCTCCACCTGTTCTAGAGGGGAGATTTTCAATGAAGATTCAATCCAGAAATCACTAATGTCACCAGAAAGATCATAGTTGCCGTATTTAATTTGTTTTAAATAGTCCTCAATTCTAGTTTTACCCACCATTGAGTCAACCTTCTGAAAGTACCAGCTCACAGAAAAGGAAATTGCCGAAGCCAGTGTCTGATCCTTGTTCCAACGTTCGAAGGGATAAATGGTCCCATCCCACTCCAAGGGAGTATTTTCATTCGTCAGAACTCCAGTCTCAAGTCCGATTAAAGAACTGATAATCTTATACGTTGAATCTGGAGATATGCGCTTTTTGCTATTGTCATAATTAAAAATTTGATAGTGGTTCTTTTCCATGTCAAGTAATACGAAGGATCCGTCATAACCTTGAAAATAATTGCTCAAATCTTCAGATGAAATACTTTGATTTAGCTCCAATTTTCCTGCAGAATATGCACCAGATGTTTCCTTTGCATTAGTTAAGACAAAACATCCAATCAGTAAAAACAGAAGCATTCTCCAGATAACCCCGGTTACAGTTCCTTTTTTATACGAGGCGATCATTGCTACTCTTTTTTTAATATGGTTTTTACCGCTTGCTAACCCGGCTATCGTGTAGTCGTAAGCAGAATAGGAGTATCTTTCGAGAAAAGATATAATCGCAGCGCCATAACTTTTATATTCACCTGGTTTTAGAGTGGAAAGTACATAAGCATCACAGGCTAATTCTCGATCCTGCCGCATTTGATAAAAGGCATACCAGATTAGTGGGTTAAACCAATGGATAATTTGCAGAAAAGAAGTAACCCAATTTATGTAAAGATCTCTGCGTTGCAGGTGGGCCAATTCATGTAACAGAATGAATCGTAACTCAGTTTTTCTTACATTATCTATGGTGCCAGTCGGCAGTATAATATAGGGCTGGGTTGCTCCTACGACCATCGGGCTTCGGATTACTGGTGATTCAACTAACACTGGATTGACCTTGATATTTATTGTCTGCTTACATTCCTCAAGCAATTTTAAAACACAGCTATCATTTACTTTGAGGCTGTGCTTTATCATACGTTTCAGCTTGGTGGTAATGCTAATGGTATAAGCGGTTAGGCTTAGTGCTCCAAGCAACCAGACCAAAAATAAAATTGTATCCCTAGAGTTGAGAAAAGTCCTGTTTACCGATAGGGAATAATCCTCAGTGATGGTTCCCATTAGCGGCGAATTGTTATCGGTATTACGGTCTATCTGCTTATTACCTTGGGTCTCAAAGTAATTCCCTACTAAGGCCTGATTAAAGATGTTGAAAACGCTTAAGGAGCTTTCAGGTGCATAAGGAATTAATAACTTCAAGATCAGAAAAAACCATATTAGGTACTGCCAACTAGCGCCTAACTTATTTTTAAAGACGAATCGAAGCATGATGATGAATCCTATCAAAATGCTTCCCATAAGTGAAGAATCTAGTAGCCAAGTAATAAAGGAATGTAGCCCCATGAAGAGTCCTCCTTTACTTTGTCTTTTGATCTAGTATACGTTTTAGTTCGGCTATATCTTCTTTTGATAATTCTTGTTCTTCTAAAAAATTTGCAAACATAACATTGAAGGCGCCGGAAAATACCTTTTCTAAAAAAGATTTACTTTCCGCTTTTACACATTCATCTTCTGCGACCAGAGGATAATAAAGGTATGCACGGCCATCCTTATTAAAAGCAATTGCTTTTTTCTTTACCAATCTCCCAAGTAGTGTTTTAATTGTCTTAGGCTTCCAGGACTTAATACCATCAAATTTGTTAATGACTTCATTAGCAGTAAGTGGTGCAGAGGTCCATAAGATCTTCATGACTTGCCATTCCATATCGGAGATCTGTGGCAAATTTTTCATTGATTTCACCTCTCAGGATTACAAGTGTAGTTTTATAATTATATTAACTTTTTCTTATGGTGCTGTCAAAATAATATTTATCAACAACCTGCAAATTTTATAATTTGGCAGGATGCCTGTCTTAGTATAGGGAATATGTCAAATGCTACATCTTAATATATTCCTTTGAAAAAATGAACCTTTATCTCTATCAAGAATTGGAGGTTACTCAATGAATTTCTTAACTTTAACTAAGGAAAATTTAGAACAAGAACATATTTGCTGTGCTATTGCAGATAAAAAAAACGCTGCAGGTGTAGCAAGAAAAAAAGAGTGGCTTACCAATCGATTTCAGGATGGATTGGTTTTCCGGAAAGCTGACGTTCGGGGAAAGGTATTCATTGAATATTTACCTGCTGAAAATGCCTGGTGCCCCATTGATGCGGATGGGTATATGTTCATCAATTGTTTTTGGGTAGCTGGACGTTATCAGCACCAAGGATATGGCGCTGAACTATTGGATTCGTGTTTACTTGATTCGGCAGGAAAAAAAGGGATTGTTATCATTTCGAGTGCAAAAAAGAGGCCATACCTTTCCGACAAGGCTTATCTATTGAAAAAGGGTTTTGAAGTCGTCGATGCGGCTGCTCCTTACTTTGAGTTATTAGTCAAGCGGCTACAAGATGACCCTGTAATGCCTAAGTTTAAAGATACCGTAAATAGTTCAGCCTTTAATCATAACCCAGGGTTAACCGTACAGTACACCGACCAATGTCCTTTCGTTGATTACTATGTTCAAAGAGAACTCGATATGATCGGTGAGGAATTTCAAATTCCTATACACCGCATTAAGCTGGAAAGTAGGGAACAGGCTCAGAAATCCCCGGCTGTCTTTACAACCTATAGTGCCTTTTATAATGGTAAATTTTTGACTCACGAAATACTTAACAAAGTCAAGTTTAGTAAGTTGTGGGAAAAAATAAAAAATGTCTAATTCTATCATTAGATAAACGGGATATAAAAACTACTACTTAAGAGGTGTGGCTTATGAGTGGGTATTTGAAAATTGCAGTAGTAGAAAATGAATTTGAGGCGCAATTACTTCAATCCATTTTGGATGAACAAGGTATAGCATATTATTTAAAGTCGTACTATGATATAGCTTATGATGGTTTATTCCAGAAGACGAAAGGATGGGGATCCGTCTATGCGCCGGAAAATCATAAAGAAGTAATTTTAGAGATTATTGCAGGAATTAGAAATCAATCCTTCGATGAGGCTAGTACTAATAAAGGGTGATAAATTAATGAATAAAATTGTAGATGTCACAGGCGGAAAGGGCGGTAATGCTTTTTTAATTCTGGGGGAAGAAAAAACAGCACTAATTGATTGTGGCATGGCATACTGTGCGCCTAATCTTATTAGTAACATTAAGCAAGTACTAAATAAAATGACGCTAAATTATATATTTATCAGCCATTCCCATTATGACCACATAGGTGCTATTCCTTATTTAAAAGAGGAATGGCCTAATAGTAGGGTACTTGGAGCAGAGTATGCTAAGCGAATTTTAAATAGATCAAATGCTTTGCAAACAATTAGAGGCCTTAGTATACAAGCTGCAGCATTTTACGACTCAGATGCAATAAAAGAGTATGATGATAAAATGTTGAAGGTAGATGATACCATTTATGACGGCGATATACTGGATTTGGGTAACTTACACATTAAGGTCATAGAAACATTAGGCCATACAAAATGTTCATTGTCATTTTTGGTTAATAATGAAACCCTATTTCCAAGTGAATCAACAGGATACATGAGTAAATCTAGAAAAATTTATCCTGCCTTCATTACGAGTTGTTCTCAAGCAATGAATTCAATTCATATATGTCAGAAAATAAAACCGCGATTTATCATCTCACCTCATTTTGGTTTGGTGAATGAAAGTGATACAATTAACTATTGGGAAAATTGTATCTTTGCTATAGAGGAAACCCAAAATTTTATTCTCCATTTATCTGAACAGGGATATAATGAATCTCAGATTTTAACTGAATATGAAAAAAAGTTCCGAGATGAGCAAAGTAGGTTAGAGCAACCAATTAATGCCTTTAGGCTAAACTCACAGAGCATGATAAAAACTGTTTTAAAAGAGAAGTTTCATTTATGAACCGCTAATGTAGCGGTTTTTTTTGCGGAATCAGAAAGTATAACACTTCCTTGATTCCAAGTAAGAACGACTAAGGCTTCCGCCTGCGTCTGAGGACTTGGCCTAAGCCAAGTCTTTTCTTATATAGACAATGCAGATTCTCGTAGGAGAAGGGGATTGCAAAAATCTAGCACTATTTTGCAGTTTATGATAGTTATCCACATAGTTATCAACAAGTTATAACCATTTGTTGATAACTAAATTCTTATAATAATTAGTAAAAGCTGATTTTTAGAACGTTAGCAAGTTATTCACAGAATTGTAAAGAGATTCATTATGGATCGTATAGAAAAGATGAGCTTATATATAGTAAAATAGCCCGGAAGTTTTCTCAGAAAGAAAACTTCCGGGCATCTTCAAAAATAATTATTTTGATAAAGAAGACTTGATTCAGATGGAGTTTTAACTCCATCTGAATCTTAGTCACACTTATCCAGGGACTTAGCCGCTCTTAACTCCCCCTTATATAAGTGAGCCTTGGATTCGAAAATCCTTAGAGCGAACTTACTTCGAGTTTTACAGACTGTTATCCTAACCAGAGGGCAGGATATTACGGGCTGTTAACGAGATGAAGATGGGAGTCTTAGAGCGGTTTAGTCATCGGATAAAAATTTAAATTAAGAAGTAGGCTGCTCTTTTTTTTGTCCCATGTTCAGGATAATATTTAAAAGTACAGCTGTTAGTGCACCTGTTACAATTCCATTTTCAAAAAACATTTTCAGTAATGGTGGAAATTTAACAAAGAGATTAGGGACGACAGTGACTCCTAAACCTAGAGCAACAGAGCAAGCGATAATTAATAAATTCTCATTGCTGGAGAAATCAACCTTGCTGAGCATTTTAATTCCCGAGGCGACAACGATTCCAAACATAGCGATCATTGCTCCACCTAATACAGAAGTTGGAATAATCATAGCTAGCGCTGCAAATTTAGGAATGAGTCCTAAGAAGATTAGCATGAAACCAGCAACAATTGTTATATTGCTAGTCTTGGAATGAGAAAGTTGTACAAGACCGACATTTTGGGAAAAGGTTGTATAAGGGAAAGAGTTAAAAATACCACCCAGGATTACGGCAATGCCCTCGGCTCGATAACCACGAGTCAAATCGGTTTCCCTTATATTTTTTTCACAAATTTCACCCAGTGCCATGAAAACTCCCGTTGATTCAATCATACTGACAATAGCAACTACAATCATAGTAAGAACTGCACTTGCCTCAAAAGTTGGCATTCCAAAGTAAAAAGGAGTTACCATATTAAACCAAGATGCCTGGGAAACACTGCTGAAAGAAACGTTACCCATTAAGGCGGATGCAATCGTTCCAGCCACTAATCCTAGCAAAACGGAGATAGAGCGGATAAATCCTGTAGTAAAACGATTTAATAATATAATAAATAATAGCACGCCAAAGGCTAAAGCAAAATTGGCTAAGGAACCAAAGTCTGGACTGCCCATACCGCCAGCCATATTATTAATGGCTACTGGGACCAATGTGATACCAATAATCGTAACGACTGAACCTGTCACAACAGGTGGGAAGAAACGAATCAGTTTTGAAAAATAATTTGCGATGAGTACTACGAAAAGACCAGAGCATATAATAGATCCATACATTGCTGTCATACCATACTGGCTTCCAATACTAATCATTGGAAAGACTGCTGTGAAAGTACATCCGAGTACAACCGGCAAGCCAATCCCGCAGAAAGGATTTTTCCATGCTTGCAATAGAGTAGCCAGTCCAGAGGTTAGTAAATCAGCTGCAATAATATAACCCATTTGTTCAAAGTTTAATTTAAGCGCGCCACCAACAATAAGGGGAACGATAATCGCACCAGCGTACATTGCAAGCACATGCTGAGTGCCGAGCAGACATGTTTTGCCCATGGAGTTTTTCATAAATAGACCTCCTATTAATAATGATTATAAAAAATTAACTTGTCCATTTGAGAACGAACCTATTCGAGCTAAAGATTCTACACGATATCCAGCTTGCATTAATTTTTGAGCACCGGGCTGGAAAGCTTTTTCTATCACAATGCCGATGCCGATTACCTTTGCCTTTGCCTGCTCAACAATCGTTGCTAAGCCAGTGGCAGCTTCCCCGTTGGCTAAAAAATCATCGATAATAAGCACTTTATCGTCCTCTTGAAGAAAGTTCTTAGAGACAATAATGTCATTGCTTTCGCGTTTGGTAAAAGAATAGACTTTGGTACAATATAAGGCCTCATTGGAAACCACCGACTTTTTCTTTCTGGCAAATACGACTGGTACATTAAGGAACAAGCCTGTCATTATGGATACTGCGATGCCGGAGGATTCAATAGTCAATATTTTCGTAATTGATTCCCCTTGAAAACGTTTAGCGAATTCCTCTCCCATTTTTAGCATAAGTTGGGGGTCCATCTGCTGGTTTAAAAAGGAGTCAACTTTGAGTAATGAGTCATTTAAAACTTGGCCGTCTGACTGAATTCTTTTTTTTAATAAATCCATAAAGCCTCCTTCGTTTTTTCGCTTATAGGAAAAAATAAAAAAAGCCCTGACAGGGAACCTCGCTTTCTAGAAAATGAGCGAAAATTCCCCGTCAAGGCTTTTATCCCTGCAGGTGTAGTGTATTACTACTTGTACCACCTTGGTCACGACTCCGCTAAAATTTACCAATAAACAAGTTTAAAGTAAATTCTAATGGTGTAGAGCCTAGATACACTTTCACTCGTAGACAGGCAATTTACGGCTGCCGGTAGAAACTTCTGGGCCATATCCCCAAAATTATACGAGACTATTAACATGAGGTTTATTTTAGCAGTCTCAAATAGCATTGTCAATAAGGATAGAGGCTTACTCTCTTAATATTTAGCTCCGTTTGCTACTATTATGCTTGTCCACCGGTTCTACAGTATGATGTTCTAATCATATTAGAGTATAAGATCTATGAGTAATTTATTGAACAAGGGGCTCATGATGAATTGCTGGCAACACAATGGGGCTTGCGATAGGCTACATAGTTAACAGAAAAAAATAATCTGAATTATGCAACAACAATATTGTCAGCTACTGAAAGTCACGATATAATAAGCACGTAATATCCAAAAAAATACATAAAAACAAATTCATATAGTTATTTTATATGTAATAGCAGTTGAAGTAATTCAAGTGGATTGTAAATGTAATATTCAAAGTAATGAAGAATGGCATTTATTTGGATACTTGGGCTGTTTGGAGCTAGTATTATAACCGGCCATTCCAATTTAGGAATGGTCGCCTTTGTTTTAAAAAGTTAAGAGGGTAGCTGAAAGCATTTGTTGCACTGTACTCTTTAAATAATTTGTTTTAATTGAGTAGTATGGCTAATTTAAAAATAAAGCGATGAAAGGGGATCTTACTTGTGAAGATGGAGAAAAATCAAGAAGTACACTCAATAAGAAAAGGAGGTGGAAATATAACATGGTAGTTTCAAGTAATATTGATAATAAACTATTAAATGATGGTGTATATAACGACTTAGATGTTCTTGTCAAAGATTTAGAAGCTACAATCAGTGGGCAAGTATCACATTTGATTAACCAAGGACCCACCAAATTAATTAAAGAGGCTATTAAAGACACAAGCCATGCTATTTTTGGGCAAAACGGTCCACATGTTGTGAGTGACGCTGTAAATATTGTACAAGGTATTGCAACAATTACTGCGGATAATATATTGAATGTATTTAATGGAATTCCAAGTAGTACAACAGCTCCCCAATTTGATCAATTACCAGGTAATATTAATGCTCAACCAGATAAAATAATCACAGAAACACATTACCATAGTGGAGCATCACTTGGAGATATGTCTTGGTTGATTTACAAAGCAAAGACCGACACAAATACTAATATCACTGATAAGTGGAAATTAGTTTCTCATTTGGATATTGAAACATCTCATGGCTTTAATAGCCGTACCTATGTGGATGGAGCTAATAAGGAAGTTGTTATTACCTTAGAAGGTACGCAGCCAAATAGCAAATTAAGCCCATTGTGGCTCAGTAAGGATGGTCTTGCTGACTTAGAGATCGGCCTTGGGATAATTCCACCACAAATGCGTGAAGGATATAAAGAATTTAAAAAGATAGTTGATGATGTAGAAAGTAATTACGTTTCCAAGGGGTATGGGATTTCAGTTGCTGGACATTCATTAGGTGGTGGTTTAGCACAAATGATGTCAGGTATGTATTTTATCGATACAGGTAAAGCGTTGCCAACTATGGCGCAGGCAGGCCCTGGTATGTTGCGCCAACTTAAACTTTATGCCGAAGAACAACTTTTGGCTGGGGAATCAATTCATCTGCCTACTGGTGGAACAGTAAAATTACACTTTGGCACAGCATTACAAAGGGCTGACGAAGCGAAAATGATTGTTGGCACTTTCAAAGCGCAAGATTTCAGCAATATTGTTAATTTAATTACCGAACTCGATCCTGTTGGTGCTGTGAACTACAATAGCGATCCAGATAAGGATGGACATGTAGGTGTTAATATGAAGGTTCCTTATTTACTAACCGCGCGGGAGGATTTACAAGATTTAGAATATATTGCATTTAAGCCTATTAATTCTGCAAATATTACTACCCCTTCTAATTTGCCAAAGGATCCATTGGGGCTGTTTCCTAATATTGGTGATATTCATGTGACTCGTTTCGATCGTCATGAACCTGATCAATCAGATGCATTATGGTCAGGTACTGCTGTAGGCTTGAAGAAACTAGATGGTGCGATTGGTCTTGGGTCAGCGGTTTTCCGCGATTATGATGCACCCAAAAAAGTATGGGATGGTTCCCAGTTAACCCTCTCTGAAGAAAAAAAAATTGGCACTGATGGTGATGATATTATTAAAACTGGCGACAAAGATACCTTTGTGCTTAGTGGTAACGGTAATGATACGATTGCTGGCGGCAAGGGCGGGGATATGTTATCAGGTGGTGCAGGCAACGATACTATCTATGGCGGTGCTGGTGATGATTATTTAGCTGGTGATGCTGGAAATGATACAATTTATGGTGACGAAGGCAATGATATACTATTTGGTGGTGCCGGTAATGATTATTTAGACGGCGGTGTGGGTTCAGATGTATTATGCGGCGGTTCAGGGGACGATACCTTAATATGGTCTGCTGGTAATGACATACTAATGGGGAATGAAGGAAATGATACTTTCATTATTAATAATAGTGTCAAAGGCAATGCCCAAATTAAATGGGAACGAAATTTCACAAACTTCGGTAATGATATTGTGAACTTTGATGGTGCTCTGGATAAGGATAGCAGTGTAGTGCTTAACTTTGCTGATGAAATACGCTTTGCAGATATGAAATGGTCGCAAAATGGTAATAGTATCATCATGACAGATGATCTAGGGGATAAAACCGCATCGGTAACCTTCAAAAATGCTTTTGATAGTTTCGGTAGAACAAACGATCAGATTGACTTTCAATTTACCAATGGACGTTTGTATTTGGATGATGAAACATATCATGTGCGTGCAGGGGCAGGTATTGTGACTGCTATTGATGACCCTAAATATAAATTTAAAGGTAACATTTTGGTAGGCTCGGCGGGCAATGATACATTAGTATCTGGTACTGGTAACGATTTACTCTTTGGTGGAGCAGGCGCTGATAGCTTTGTATTTAATGGAAGCTTTGGCAAGGACACTATTATTGGTAGTGAAAGCCAAGATAAAGTATGTTTCAATACTATACTTGATGATTTCGCATTCAATATTAAGCATAATAGCAATGATCTGGTAATTGATTATCAAAGAAATGGTATTGCTAATAGTGGCACCTTAACTATTACAAATTGGTATGTTACTGGTGATAAGGTTAATACTTTTGCATTCTCAGATGCTAGCTATAAAATTGAAGATAATCATTTTATTAAAATCATATAAGACTAAACTAAGCAACTGAGAAGATTTTCGTTCATAACGCTGTTTTAAGTGACTCTTCTAAGCATTAGTGGAAGAAGTATGCGACGTCAACTATGATGAATATGGAAACGCACTTTTAAATTTTATAAATGAGATAAAAAAGCTTCATAAGGCAAACGCCGAATCAAAATGAGCACTTATTGAGGTGCTTAAAGATGGTTTTAATGAAAAACACAATATTGGGATGGGTGAATTGATGGAGATTAAAAGGATAGATGCGCAGCAAACATGGGACTTAAGACAAAAGGTCATGTGGCCGGATAAGGATATTGACTATATAAAATTAAAAGATGATCATGAAGGAATTCACTATGGATTGTATATAGAAGAGGAACTTGTTTCCGTGATTTCATTATTTTTAAACGATAAAGAGGCTCAAATTCGAAAGTTTGCTACGGACACCAAAAGGCAGAAAGGGGGATATGGAACGAAGTTATTGCAATATGTGATAACGGAGGTTGTAAATCTAGGTATTGAGCGTATATGGTGTCATGCCAGAACAGAAAAGATATCTTTCTATAAGAAATTTGGTATGAATGAAGAAGGGAAAGTTTTTGAAAAGGATGGTAAGAGTTATATAAGGATGTGTCTGGTCACAAATCGAAGAATATAATGCTTTTATAGAAAGAGAGTACAACATTCATTAGTCTAAACCCGCCTAAGATGCGGGTTTTTTTGTATTTTTTTAGGAGCTGGATGATTTTATATTCATACGCTCAGCGCATGCTTAAGGCATTATTTACACAGACTATTTCTGGAGGTGTATTATGAATCCTAATGAACTGTTTCATCAGCTTCAACTTCAAATTTGGAATATAACATGGAATCGCTATATTACGGAGGAGCTTTTTTCATATCAATGGTGGGGGTCGCTTATCTTTTTATTTGTCTTATATGTAATATGGCTAAAATTACTAGATAAAGCCAGAACATTTGAAATTGTTCTTTTTGGTTCCTTCGTAGCTGTGCAGGCAGTTTTTATAGATATCGCAGGTTATTCTATTGGACTTTGGCAACACAACATAAGGCTATTTCCAATTGTTCCAGGAGTTTTTCCCATAGACTTTACAGTTGTTCCTATTCTGCTCATGTTTGCCCAGCAATATGGCTCTTCCTGGTCAAAATATCTTATATGGTCGGCATTAGGATCCATCTTATTTAGTTTTGGTATATCACCAGCATTTCAGTTTTTTGATATAAAAGCTTACTATAACTGGAGCTTTAGTTATTTTTTCTTTCTTATGATGATTGTGTCTGTTACATCTAGATTAGCCATTCAATTAGTAGAAAAAACCGTCCAAGAAAACTCGACTAATTTTTCATCCTCTAAAAATTTTACCCCTATTCCCCAGCCAGCAGCTAAACGGCTGCCTGATTTAGAAGAAAATAAAGATGATAATGAAAACTAAAATATTACTCCTGCAAAGCAGCCTAGTTTTGCAGGATTTTTGTATTTTAATGGTAAATAGAATAGAAACATGGAATATTGTTCAAGAAATGGCTTCTAATTATGATAGCGGTCTTACCAAACAAGAAGATAGGATTGAATCAAGAAAGCCTTTCCTGCGGATTAGGGGAAAGATCATCATTGAATTTATTTAAGGCGGTGTTTTATGGGAAATATTCATTGTAAGCGGACATGGATAATGACATTAGTAGTAGTAGTAGTTTTGGCATTAACACCAACCGCGTTTGCTCAATCAGTAGAAATCTTTGCAGAAGGTGTTTATCAAATGGGCGATAATGACACACCATCAATAGCTGAGGATAGAGCTTTACTAAAGGCCAAAAGAAATGCTATAGAACAGGCTGGAACGTATATTGCAAGCTTTACCAGTGTTGAAAATTTTCAAGTAACAGATGACAAATTAGTTGCCTTATCTGCCGGAGCCATTAAAGTAAACGTTTTAGAGACCAAAAGGACACAGATAGGCAATGGTATGGAGATAAAAGTTAAAATTAAGGCGCTTGTAGATACCGAACTATTAGATACATTTATAAAGAATCTTGGTGCTCAAAAGAACACTACCGTTGCGGCGCGTGGCTCCCAGCCTGCACTGCCAGCTGTCGATGCAGGGAAAATAAAATTTAATGGACTATACCAAGCTGTTTCATATCATGGTCAGGGTCATTATTACTACTATTATTATAGGTTTTTTCCTGATGGGACAGTAAGTAGTTACTTTAGTCCGCTAGATGATCGTTTGCCAGATGTGTATAAATCGCTGGCATTAGCACCGTCAGGCAAAGGAAAATATTCAGTGAAAAATGGAGAAGTCACATTCTCGTTAACTTTTCCTAAAGGTAATATCGATTACAAAGGGACGATGGTAGAAGATAATCTGCGGCTGGTTTTTCATAGTTACATAATTAACACTGATGGCGGTTACGACTGCAAATTTATTGAAATGAACTAGTTTGGGATTGGGTAGAGCTTCTTGGCGATTCGTAGTTTATTCCATAAAGACCAAAATCAGTAGAAGGGATTAATTATTAATACTCGAATATGCAATATATAACTTAAAAAGAAAAAAATGGAGGAATCAAAATATGAGGAAATTTATTTGCTCTTTAATGACAATTGCTTTTTTACTATTATCCATGACACCTGCGTTCGCCGAAATAAATCTTTTGAATCCAACACCAAAAGATACTTGTGTTGTCATTGTAGGAGATGCAGCCGTTAAGACTCCGGACTTTTTTAAATATGTAGACGAGACATTCAATACCGAAGGGAAAAGTAAAAAAGTGATTTCCGGTACAGAAATACAGAGTATGTACCAAACATATTGGCTTGACAAAGGCTATTTAGAGGAGCAGAAACTAACTAAACAAGATTTAAACGATTTCGTAAAATATAGTGGCTATAACAAAGTTTTGTTTTTGATTGTAAATAGTCCTGTTGTGGAAAAGACAAAGCAAGGACGCGGTGGTTGGGGGGGATGGGTTCAGACGGAACGGACAAGAGCCTCTATTAGCGTGAAAACGTTTTTAGTCAATGATTCATCAATAATAAAAGCGGCGGATGTAACTAAGGAAGATGACTCAGATACAAGTGAATTGCGAGCCAAACGCGGCGCTTTTGAAAAATGCGTGAAAGAAATTCAAAGTACTATTGGTTCATTAATTTAAGAAAGATAGTAAGAATAAGAAGAGCTGACGAAAAACATATAATCACAAATTCCTGCAAAGCAGCTTAGCCTTGCAGGAATTTTACATTCTTATGGTAATAAAACAGGCCCTAGTAGGATCTTATTTTAAAAATTGAGCTGATGAAAAGAAGAATCTAGGTATTGACGTTGCGAATTGATCAGTATATTATAAATGCCGTGTGACAAATAGTTTAAAATAGTGAACATATGAATGATAGGAGTAATACCGTGAGTAGAGAAAAAATGTTAAACCGAGAAATAATTGTTTCTACTATTAAAAAATTCTGTACGGTAAATTATCAAGAATTCACCGTATCAAATATGATTCATAAAGGGGGATACCGACATAGGGTAGAAATAGAAGCTGACGGTTCCCACTTTTATGTAGATTTTCATTTTAGGGAAAATGGAAGCACCTCGATTGATATATCGAGTGGCCACCACATGGATAAAAAGAAACAAATTAAGGATGCCATACTAGGAGATCCTACATGCTTGCTAGTAGATAGCAAAAAGAAAGTGATCAGCGAATGAGATGAACTCCTGTAAAGCACTCAGACCTGCAGGAGTTTTGTATTTCAATGGTAAATAGGATAGAAATATGGGTACTGTTTTGAAAGAAAAACGGCTGAGTAACATAAATGGAGGTACTGTACTGTGAGAATAGAACATGTAGCTTTGTGGACAGGTAAGTTAGAAAATATGAAAAGGTTTTATGAAGAGCTTTTTGGTGGAAAAGTAAGCAGTAAGTATGTAAATCCTAAGACAAATTTTGAATCCTATTTTATAGCATTTGAGTCTGGGGCGAAACTTGAAATAATGAAAAAACCATCACTTTTAATGGAGAAAAGTGATAGTGATGGACAAAATCCTGGCTATGCCCATATTGCTTTTTCATTGGGAAGCAAAGAGAAAGTGGATGCAATGACAGAACAGTTGCGGAATAAAGGCTTCCAAGTTGTTAGTGAACCACGGACAACAGGTGATGGTTGTTATGAAAGTTGTATATTAGATCCTGATGGAAATCGGGTAGAAATTACCGAGTAATATTGAGTACTATAAGAAAGACCATGTTATCAAAAATAACATGGTCTTTTCTAGTTGTTGACGTTATAAAATAATATCAACCGTTAACCAAGGAGAAGGGATGTTAATGTTTATTTATTAATATTGTAACAAAAATGGTAAAAAATAGAAGGGATTACCAGAATGCAAAGAGAAAATAATTATAGGTTATTTAATAATTATAATTAGGAGGTTTCAATATGAACCGTCAAGTAATGCTTTCTGACAATCGGTTGGTGGGTACGGGATGGCTACCGCCATTACCTGATTTGCGGGATTATACAGAGATTCATCCTAAGATTGAGACAGTAATACAAAAGTTAAAACAATCTGATAGTTCTGTGCTGCCAACTAAGGTAGACTTAAGACAGTGGTGCTCCAAAATACAAGACCAAGGAAAATTAGGTTCATGTACTGCCCATGCGGCTGCGGGTATCATTGAATATTTTGAGCGTAGATCTTTTTCAAAAGAAATCGGTGCTTCTCGGCTTTTTATTTATAAGAATGCTCGTAATTTAAGAAAGGTAACAGGTGATCAAGGTGCCTATTTACGGGATACTATGGCTGCTCTAGTAACCTGTGGTGTACCATCGGAAAGTTACTGGGAATATACTGATAAGGATCCCGATTTTGATAGGGAACCGTCCTCGTTTATATATGCAGTAGCAGACAATTATGAGGCATTACAATATTTTTGCCATGATTCGTTAGGTATGAATCAGCCATCTGCTGAAGTATTAAATAGCGTGAAAAAATATCTTGTAGCTGGTATTCCATCAATGTTTGGTTTTTATGGATTTTCCTCATTTACACAGTCGGATATTCCTGGTGGAATTCCTTATCCAGGTTTAGGTGAACAGGCACAGTGGGGACACGCAATTGTTGCAGTAGGTTATGATGATACTATAAAAATCAAAAATACAAAATATAATCAAGAAACGACTGGAGCTTTACTCATACGTAATTCCTGGGGAATTAATTGGGGTGAACAAGGTTACGGTTGGCTTCCATATGATTATGTTTTGAATAAGCTTGCAACTGATTTTTGGTCTCTTCTAAGCATGGAGTGGATTGACACCGATCAATTTGGTATTTAAAGAAAAGTGACAATAAACCTATTAAACAAACTCCTGCAAAAAGCTGCAGGAGTTTGTTTAATAATAAAATTTATTTTGGGTCAACATAATTACAATAGAAATTAAAGAGCAGGAGCAATATCGAGAAGGATATAGTCTTAATACCTAATTTATGGAGGTTAAAGTCTTGCAACGAATAGGAATAGTACTCGTATTAGTAGTATCGCTTCTTCTACATTTTGTTAATTTGCGACAGGAAGGGATGGCCAATCTTTATTATGCTGCAGGGGTTAAAAGCATGCTGATGAGCTGGCATAACTTTTTCTTTGTTTCTTTTGACCCGGGTGGATTTATTACTATCGATAAACCACCTCTTGGATTTTGGTTACAGACGCTAAGTGCGAAGATTTTTGGGTTTCATGGATGGAGTATAATCCTTCCACAAGCATTGGGTGGCGTAATATCTGTATATTTAATATATGTTCTTGTCAAGCGATACCATGGAGAAGGAGCGGGCCTAATAGCAGCAATTGTATTAGCTCTTACTCCAATTTTTGTTGCTGCAAGTCGCAACAATACGATTGATGTACTGTTGGTTATGACACTCTTATTCGCAGTACTCGTGTTTTTACAAGCGGCTGAAGAATTGAGCTTAAAAAAATTATTACTCGCTTTTTTTCTAATTGGGGTTGGCTTTAATATAAAAAGTCTGGAGGCTTTCATGATTTTGCCAACTTTCTATATTACCTATTTACTTGCCCAAAATAGGAGATTTAAAACAAAAGTGCTCCACCTTCTGACTGCTACATTAATTTTGATAGCTAGCTCCTTGCTATGGTTTGTGGCAGTGGATCGTATTCCCCCGGAAGACCGGCCTTATGTTGGTAGTAGCGAAACTAACTCGGAGCTCGAACTTGCCACTGGGTATAATGGTCTTGGACATTTTCTAGGATATGGAATTAAGATACCAGGAAGACAAGGGCAGACACGAAATCCAGTCAGCCCGCGGCCACAGGATAGTTCGCCTTCAGGAGTTAATGTGCCCAACATAACAACTGCTACTGGTTCTGGATTTTCTGCAGGTAATACGAGGCAGCTAGGTGGTGAAACCGGATTACCCGGCCCGTTCAGGCTCTTTAATCATCAATTGGGTGGCCAGATCAGCTGGTTATTACCATTCGCGCTAATGGGGATAGTCATTGCACTCTACCAATTTCGACGACAAGCATTATCTGAAAAAAGTAGAATAAAACTGCTCTTTTGGGGTTGTTGGCTTCTGCCTGAAATGGTCTTCTTCAGTATTGCCCAAGGAGCACATCGATATTATTTGGTTATGATGGCACCTGCGATTGCTGCTTTAGTCGGTATTAGCTATATAACGCTGGTGAATTGGTCTACAAGTGAAGGAAAAAGACGTTATCTTTTACCCGTTGCAATGTTTGTGACTATCGGAGTTCAAGCATCAATTATTGTAGGATATAATGAATGGCGTTCCTGGATGCTGCCATTGGTCATAGGGGCAGGATTTTTAGTGGTTTTACTATGGGGCTGGCAAAACAGAATATACGGGCAAAACAAGTATCATCATACGATTGTTGTTGCAGGGATTGTTAGCCTATTAATTGCGCCATTTGCCTGGTCGATTACACCAGTTTTATATGGTTCGGGAAATGCAGCTTTCCCTTATGCAGGCCCTGATCTGAATACTCAGTTGAGACAATCGAATGTACCGGGAAGCATGCTGAATTTATCAGGCAGGTTTAACGTTGACACGGGTAAGTTAGAGAATTTCCTTGCTTCACATAGAAGTGGGGAAAAATATGTTGTGGCTGTGCCGAATGCGAATATTGCATCACCAATCATACTTGACATGGGGCAACCCGTAATCACTTATGGTGGATTTATGGGCTCAGAAAAGATATTGAATGCGGAAAAACTTGAAGAGTTGGTTGCTAGTGGACAGGTTCGTTATATTTTAATCGGTTCAACCAATGGTCAGCAACCAGAAATTGAAGAGTGGGTAACTGTTCATGGCATACTTGTACCAGATGTAGAATGGCAGACAAAGCCGGAGCATGAAAATATTGCACAGTATGGGGGGCAAAATTCACTGCAAAGGATGCCCATGCGGCTATACGAGTGTCATATTTAAAAACTGATAAACGTATGTTGGATTTTGTTTTTTGGGGGCCGCATTTCAGTACCATATTGCTGAGTAACAGTTCACATTCTAGGTGAGTGAATGAATCTTGTACAAACAACAAGCTCCTGCAAAACACTTTGCCTTGCAGGATTTTTATATTTTGATGGTAAATAAAAGGAATAAGGATACTATTTTCCAAGTAGTTTATATTATATATATTGATTAAAATGATAAGAAAATGGATTATCAAATTATTTTTAGGTATTAGTGGGTGATATAATTGTTGAATCTATTTAAGAATGTTCCCAAAACAATTTGGCTTATCGCACTTGGTCATTTGGTTGCCGATTTATCGCCGGGAGCACTTTATGTAGCGCTACCCTTCTTGAAAGCCAAATTTGCTTTGTCTTATGCCGAAGTAAGTGCTATTGTATTGACACAAAATTTAGCATCCTCGGTCAGTCAACCCTTGTTTGGATATATAAGCGATCAAAAGCACCGTCTTTGGCTAATGCCTGTAGGCTGTATGATTACGGGGATATTTATGGCTGCTTCTTTACTAGTTCCTAATTATCTTTTAGTTATGGTGTGTACGGCGATCAGTGGTTTAGGGAATTCAGCCTTTCATCCTGAAGCTGCGAAAACCGTAAATTTTATTGGTGGGCGCGAAAAAGGTAAAGCAGTTAGCATTTTTTCCTTAGGCGGTTATGCTGGTGTGGCATTGGGATCTATGCTTCTGGCGGTGTTGCTATTAGGAGGGCAAAGTCCTCTAATTCTTATTTATACGCTGCCGAGCATTTTAATTGGTGTTGCCTTATTTTATGAAATTAATAAAATACCATGTCCCGAAGTCAAAGGGAAAGGAAGTTTGGGAACACTTAAAGATTGTGTTAACTGGCCACTATTTGCTTTGCTGGGGATGATTCTGACCCGTGCCACTGTTACATCAGGGATTAGTACATTTGTACCTTTATACTATGTTTCCCATTTAGGAGGAAGTGAGATCTATGCAAGTTCTCTGCTTACTGTATATTTAGCGGCAGGTGCGGTAGGGACTATGTTCGGAGGTATATTGAGTGACAGATATGGCAGTAAGTTAGTTATGATGTATTCCATCCTGCCCATTGCTTTATTAATGTACTGGTTTTTATCGGCTAACGGCATATTGATTTTTGTTATTTTAGCTCTTATAGGTATTTTGTTGTCGGCAACTGCGACCAGTAGTTTAGTACTGACGCAAAGAATGATGCCTCAAAATGTAGGGCTAGCATCCGGTTTTACTCTTGGATTTAGCGTTGGACTAGGTACTATGGGGGTTTTGGGGTTGGGATGGGCTGCAGATCATTGGGGAATTACCTTAGTTTTCGATATACTGGTTTTACTGCCGATAATCGGTTTTATTCTTACGATGTTTATAAGGGAACCTCAGCATCATTTAGAAGTTAAAAAAGCTAGGATGGATACTAGTAATTCATAGTGAAATTTAAAATATTTTTTACATGGTGGGAGGAAAAAAATGAGGCTATATATTATTCGACATGCTGATCCAGATTATCCAAACGGTACAATTACAGCAGACGGGCATTTGGAAGCCAAGGCACTAGGCAAACGACTGGCGTCCTACAAGCTAGATAAGCTATACACTTCACCGATGGGACGTGCGTTACATACAATGCAATATACTGCTGATTTATTACAAAAGGAAGCAACTGTTTTGCCTTGGACGCAGGAGTTGGAAGAATGGCGTTGTACCGAGGCACCATGGGAAGGGATGGCAGCTTGGGATGTGCCTGGCGAAGTAATATTTGACAAAGAGCCCGGACCAACCTATTCCGACTGGCATACCTTGCCTGATTATCAAAAACTGAAGTTGGAAGAAACATTTGCGCAATTAGTTAGTGAATCTGATACGTTTCTGAAAGAACAAGGGTATGAGCGACAGGGCTTTAAATACCGATGCCTTAAGTCCAGTGAAGAGAAAGTTGCTGTCTTCTGTCATAATGGGTTTGCCCTAACCTGGTTGGCCCATTTGCTACGTATCCCTTTAAGTGTAATGTGGGCTGGATTTTGGCTGCCGCCTAGTTCGGTTACCACTATTTTGTTTGACCAGCGGTCAGATGAATGGGCACTACCGCGTTGTATTGGACTAGCTGATACTTCCCACTTGTATGAAGCCGGGCTAGAAATCAAACCGCGGGGAATTAAGGCTAATTATTATTAAGTATAAGAGGTCTTAGCACAAACGCCTGAAAAGCAGCTAGCTTTGCAGGCGTTTGTATTTTAACAGTAAATTGGATGGAAATTTGCAATAATGTACTATACTCACTTACTTTTTTAGAAGTATAATTCATGAGAAAACTTCGAAGGAGCTTACATCATGAATATTACATCTTTGTTAATATACTGCGTTATAATAACATTTACACCTGGACCTACAAATATTGTTATATTATCTACGGTGCATAATTTAGGAATAAAAAAAGCGATGGAATACGCATATGGTGCAACAATTGCTTTTGGTTCATTACTTGCTATATCCGCTATATTAAATAGCGTGCTTGTGACGGTAATACCAAAAATTTTGATTATAATGCAGATAATCGGAAGCCTCTATATTTTGTATTTGGCTTATCAGATATATATAATGGATACATCGAAGTCAACTGCAAAACAGGTTGCTACCTTTAAGTCAGGTTTTTTTATGCAGTTTGTAAATCCCAAGGTCGTGTTGTTTACTATGACGGTAATTCCAAGCTTTGTTATGCCATATTATACAGCACCAGATATGTTAGCATTGTATGTGGCAATTATTAGCGGTATTGGCTTTTTAGCCTTTGTCACTTGGGTGCTTTTCGGGGCGATTTTCAAGAAATACCTGCAGAAATATCAAAAGCCAGTTAATATAAGTATGTCACTTTTTCTAGTCTATTCTGCTGTAATGGTTTCGGGACTAGTGGAGATGCTTAGGAGGTGATGGATGTGGAGAAATTCATTTATAAAAAAACATCAGATATTACTGTGTTATCAGCTAGTTTTACTGACTTCACATATAAAAAGCATTGTCATAAGGAATACGCGTTTGGTGTAACTCTGCGCGGCATTCAACAGTACAATCTAGATGGCAGTTTACATTCATCATATAAAAATGGGGTTATGCTTTTTTATCCTGAACAGACACATGATGGTAGGGCACATGATAAGACGGGTATTGACTATGTTATGTTATATATTGATCCTATGTTATTTTTGCAGATACTTCAAAAAAAGGATATAGTTCGATTTTCTTCCCCAATTGTATATAATCAAGCACTTGAGAAAAGTATTTTACATCTTTCAAGCGCAATTCTAAGTGAACAAGATGAAGCCTTGTGCAGTGAGTTGCTCCTATCCCTCGTAGATAACTTTACTCTCACTAATATTTGTACAACGTATTACAAAAAAGATAATACGCTAATAAAAAAAGCAAAGGAAATGATTTATTATAAATTAGAAAATGTACTAAAGCTTGATGAAATATGCAAAGAGCTTGCTATGTCAAAGTTTCAATTTATTAGGTTATTTAAAGCGAATACTGGAATTTCACCCTATCAATATTTTCTGTTTTGCAAGGTAAATCGTGCAAAACAGTTACTAGAAAAAAATAAAGATATTTACTCGGCTATAGCAGAATGTGGTTTTGTTGATTTATCCCATTTAAATAAGCACTTTAAAAGAGTTTATGGAATAACAGCGTTTGAATATAAATCACATTTAAATTAAGGAAAAGATATAAAATGAAATTTGATACTAAGCTTGTAGTAATATTCAGAGATGACCTTTTAAGATGGCAAAACTAAATGTTACAGCATAACGACAACTCTTGCAAAGCAGCTTAGCCTTGCAGGCGTTTCAATTTTTTCACATCTTAATATAAATTAATTAGCAAGTTAAAGTTTATCAGCCTACAAGTAAGAAGCGTTAGAGCTATCTCAAAAGATGAGACAGCTCTTCTTATATAGCGAAGAACGGTTTGTATGACAAACAAGCAGAGTCGAGAAATTTCTCTCGACTCTGCTTATTTGTGATACGTGTGCATACGTTGGTTCTGAGGTCGGTAAAGGGGCTACGGTTTAATAAAATCTTGTACTACATAAACA
The DNA here is from genome assembly GCF_000725345.1 of Pelosinus sp. UFO1. NCBI lineage: Bacteria > Bacillati > Bacillota > Negativicutes > Selenomonadales > Sporomusaceae > Pelosinus > Pelosinus sp. UFO1. The sequence goes on along the minus strand of NZ_CP008852.1, from coordinate 3,804,010 downwards.
TTACCAGTTTTGTCGTATGCGACACCAATTCCTACAGTAGTATAACTTGAATTTAAAATATTAGCGCGATGCCCAGAACTGTTCATAAAGGCTACTTCAGCAGCTTGAACACTTTGGTTTTTTGCAATGTTCTCACCGGCGGTGCTATAAGATATACCAGCCTTCTTCATTCGGTCGAAAGGGGTTTCTCCATCTGGATTGTTATGAGAGAAAAAATTACGATTAATCATATCTTGTGCGTGGTTTAAGGCAACAGCGGTCAAACGCGCATCTACCTGTAAATTAGATAGACCGTTAGCACGACGGTCCGCATTTAGCAAATCAACAGCTTGTTGTTCGGCACTTGCCGTATTACTTGAACCAGCGTTTGTAGTAGATCCTGTAGTAGATCCTGTGGTAGATCCTGTAGCAGATCCTGTGGTAGATCCTGTAGTAGATCCTGTGGTAGATCCTGTAGTAGATCCTGTAGTAGATCCTGTGGTAGATCCTGTAGTAGATCCTGTGGTAGATCCTGTAGTAGATCCTGTGGTAGATCCTGTGGTAGATCCTGTAGTAGATCCTGTGGTAGATCCTGTAGTAGATCCTGTAGTAGATCCTGTAGTAGATCCTGTAGTAGATCCTGCAGAGGAACTTCCATTACTTGCAGTGCCGGAATCTTTGGTTGGAGTAGTTTTGCTTGTATCATTCAGTTTATTAACTGAAGTAATAATCCATTGACTATGATCTTGAAGAGAGTTTTTAAGGGTAACATTGTAATTAGTGCTATTATGGATGACTTTAACAATAGCTGATGCTTCCGTTTTACTTGCTAAGTTAAAACTATCGACCTTTGCATTGAATCCTAGTTTATCAGCTGATGTCTTAACTACTGCTACTGGATCTTGAATTTCATTTTTAATTTTTGTATTAGGGTTGATTTTGTTTAACAGGCTTTGAAGATCATTTTTTCCAATACTGTTATACGTAAAAGGTACTTGTTGCTCACTTGCATAAACGGTTGTAAGTGGCACAACCATCATGTACATTCCCATGGATGTACCTAGTACTCCTAGTAGAGCGCTATGAATCGATTTCTTCATTTTGTATTTCCTCCTTAATTTTTAAAAAAGCAAATTAATAGTGTTTACATAATTGGTATAGTATTTATAATACACTACAAATTTTTGAGTTTTTTTTGTCTTTGTTATGCAATTGTTGGAATCGCCTGAATGGGTAAAATTGAAGGTGAAATTATGCAGGATATTATGTAAAAAAATAAGCAATATAAGAATGGAGTCATTTTCTTGCTAGATAAGGAGAATTGGAATGAAGATTCTTGTCATTGAAGACGACAATGTTTTAAGGGAAGCCGTTGTCGCTCTACTATTAGAAGAAAACTATATTGTTGATGAGGCATCTACGGGTGACCTTGGGTTGTACGCGGCTGAACAGTGTATACATGATCTATTAGTACTAGATATCATGTTGCCTGAAGTAAATGGGCTTGAAATAGTTAGCGCCTTAAGGGCAAAGGGCTGTCCTGTGCCAATATTGCTTCTCACGGCACGAGATAGTGTAGATGATCGTGTCATTGGCTTAGATGCAGGAGCGGATGATTATTTGGTGAAGCCTTTTGCAATAAGGGAGCTATTGGCGAGAATAAAAGCACTTATGCGGCGTAAGGGGAACCTAGTGACAGAAGGTGATTTAAGTTATGGGGGCATTTCATTAAACAGCAAAGTTCGTGATGGCTTTGCTGGAAAGCAACCTTTCGGACTAGGTAGCAAAGAATATGATATTTTGGAATTTCTCATTTTAAATAAAGAGCAAATCCTTACTAGGGACCAAATCTTTGATCGGATTTGGGGATACGATTCCGAAGCTGCTATTAGCGTTGTTGATTTATATATCCATTATTTAAGGAAAAAGCTTGCTCCCTACGGCTTCGATATGCTTATACAAACAGTGCGCGGGACTGGTTTTATACTAAGGGAGAAATAGTAATGTTTAAAATTACATCTCGCAGATTGACAATTTTGAACTCGCTAGTGTTTCTTTTAATTTTTGTAGCATTTACCTCAATACTTTATGGATATTTAGCTCTCCGTTTATTTGACAAAGTTGACAATGCTATGCAGTCACAGGCCAATTTATTTAACTTGCCCCAAGGGCGCTTCGCGCTAGCCGCTCCCCCTCCCCCTTTTGATCCGCGAATATTTATGTTGTTACGGAGCTCTGATGGACGGATCATCAATCCAACCCCTTTTAGGATTGATGAGACTGAAGACATCGCAAAAATCGCCGCCTTGGCAACGACTGGAGAGATTCAGACTAAAGAATATCAAAACCATGTTTATCGGATGATCAGCGTACCGTATCAATATGAAAACAATTTGTATAATGGAGATGGTGGGTTTCTTGTTCAGGAAGTAATTGCTGTAAGTATTGTGGATTCTGAAATTGAATTACTTAATAACCTGCTGTGGATTACTGTTGGAGGCGGAATAATAAGTGTGATCAGTATAATTCTAGCTGGATATTTTCTCGCAGGACGCGCTATGGTTCCGATTCGGGCAGCGTGGGAAAAGCAGCAACAGTTTGTTTCCGAGGCATCCCATGAACTTCGTTCACCCATCACGGGAATATATAATAATGCAGAATTGATGTTAAGACATCCTAAACATACCATTGAGGAAGAAGGTCACAGGATTAATACTATAATGAAAGAGTCAAAGCGAATGACCAAACTAATATCCAGTCTTCTTACTTTAGCCAGGTCTGATGCTAACAAAGCAGAGCTTCAACTGGCGCCAGTAAACATAAGCGAGGTTATTCATAGTGTAGTTCAAGGGTTTGAGGTAATGGAAGAAGTATATAGGGTTAACCTGACATGGAATATTCAACCTAACTTAGAGCTGATAGCTGACAAAGAACGTCTGCATCAATTGATGGTTATCTTAATTGATAATGCTTTTAAATACACCCATGCAGGGGGACAAGTTCATATCTGCAGCTCTCAGTCTGAGAAGAACGTGGTAATTACAGTACAAGATACAGGCTGTGGTATATCACCTGAGAATTTGTCACATATCTTTGATCGATTTTTCCGTGAAGATAAAGCACGCTCTCGTGAAAGCGGAGGCATAGGACTAGGTTTGGCAATTGCTAAGTGGATCATAGAAAAGCACAGGGGACAAATAAAAGTTGAAAGCAAATTAGGGAAGGGGACAAAATTCATAGTTTCTATCCCTGTTACCAAGAGCAAAGAAAGCTAAAGATCTTTACTAGAAAGGGGCACTTGTATAGGCTTAAAAGCATACTTAATGAGCCACTGTAGACTACTAATAAGAAGAACTAAGCAAAATGAATATATAGCAAAAAACTCTTTGCGGGAATTTTATACCTTAGTGGTAAAATATGGCGTGCCTTTTTAGTCCTAATATAGGACTTTTGTCTCTAGTTGATCAATTAGTCATGGTGCTATAATGAAAATGATTAAACGTAAGAGGGGATTTTGCTATGACATTAAAACATTATACTGCGGGCGTAGTTCTATCAGCAGCGCTAGCATTTACTACTCCGGCGGGCGTGGACGCTGCCTCAGTTACTACTTCAACTTTTACTGCTTCAATTGGCGACGTTAGTATATCGTCCTCAAAAACTGAAGCGTCTGGTGGTAATATCAGATTCGCGCAAGTTTTATCATCCAATTATAACCGCACCGTTTCCCCGGTGGAAGTAATTAGGTTAAGAACCGATTTTGATTTCGGTCTTGGTGAGATATCGCTTATCTATGCAGCAGCCGTTTATTCCGGTAGACCTGTAGATGAGATTAGCCGCTATCGTCATGAAAACATGGGCTGGGGCGAGATTGCCAAATTGTACGGTGTCAAGGTAAAAGATCTCAAAAAAAGTAATGAGGCTGTTGTTAATGCCGCCCGATTACGCGGTGTTGATGTTACTTACATAGAAATTGGTGACGATGATAAAGATTACGACCGTCATGGTGATGATCAGCGGGGCCGAGATAATGATCGAGAAGATAAGAACAACCATAAGAAAGAAAGCAAACATGACGATAAGCCTAATAATGGCAAAGGCAAGGGGAATAACAAGTAATACGAAAAAAAGCTGGCCTTACGGCCAGCTTTTTTTATTCAGCAATGTAGTTTTTCAATACAACATTTAGATAAGTAGACCATAAGGCATGATTTTGTTTATACAAGTCTAGGCAAAGTGTTTGCCCCATGTGGCATGATATGAGTTTTTAAGTCTGTTCCACGTTTTGCATAAACCAGTTTTAGCGCTTCATCCAGCGTTTTGACGATTTTAATGTTTGCTTTCTTTAACAGATCAGGATCTAAAGATGAAACTAATAGAAGGTCAAACTTGTCTGCCGACTCGCAGAAATAGTAGCCAACATATTTTGAAATGCTATAATCAGCTCTCAGCGCATCTTCTCGCTCCAAAACGGTGTCATAGCCCAAAATCATGTCCTGCACTTCTGCATTACCACCAAGTCCCTCAGGACTTTCGGTCAGAATAATCATAGTTCCACCTAGTTTTGTTGCCTCACGAGCATTAATCAGTGTTTTTATGGATTGATAGAGATTTACGTCTTTTGGGCTACCACCTGCTGAAGCAATAACTAGGTCTGCCTTTTCCTGGATGGTCACACCATCAATCGCGTCGATCAATTCCCGTCCTTTGTCGTGTGCAGCTTGATAATGTCCTGCTACAGCACCTGCAATTCTCCCTTCAGCAGTTACCACATTAAAGAGAAATGTCGGCTTCGCAAAGCTAGCTGCTTCCAGCATATCCAGATGAATCAGGTTGGTATTATCATTACCAGAACGTACATCCGGGTGGGGACCTAGTCCCCTAGTTGGATTAAGTGATAAAGCATGATTTTTCATAACTGTTTCATAGGAGGAAATACCAGGTAATACATATTTTTTACCACCTGACCATCCAGCCAGAAAATGATAAACAATGCCACCAGTTAGAACAAGGTGGTCACATTCCATGGCTTTCTTATTGAGCCATACCGGGGTACCAAAAGAAGTCGTACCACAATAGATCAGATTCTCCTGATCTTGACAGTCATGATCGATGACCTGAAACCGATCAGCCAATTTTGGTCCGAGCAATAGTTTATGTTCATCCGCAGTTTGTGGGCGATGAGTCCCCAGCGCACAGATAAAAAGAATATCTTCATCCCTTATTCCACCCCGATTCAGTTCCTCAACCACGAAGGGGAGATATAAGTCTGTTCTCTGCCAAGCACGGGTAATATCCGGGATGACTACACAAACCCGTTCTCCTTGCTGTACTAAATCGGCAAGCCGCTCACTGCCAATCGGGGCTTCTAGTGCCGCTTGGATGATTTCAGTTTCCGTTTTATCAAAAATAACCGGATTGCTCTCAATTATTTGCAAAACATTTTTCTCGGCAATATTCAAAATCAATTCTTCGTTACCATACTTTAATGCGATCTTCTTTTCCACAGAGCATTCCTTCTTTCCTTAGAATCAGTATGTTTTTCTTTATTCTGCCAGTAAGACTTCTTTGTTTGTACCTTCTTCTTCCTCTGGTGAACGATTTGACCAATAACTGGCTAGTATACTGCCACTGATATATTGCCAAACAGCACCAACAGCGGCAGGTAAAGCTGCCATTGGATCAAGATGAGCTAAGGCAAGAGCAACGGCAAGTCCTGAATTTTCCATCCCAATTTCAAATGTAATCGCTCGTGATTTTTTGGGAGACATTCCTACCGACTTCGAAGAATAATAGCCAAGGGTTAAACCTAAGATATTTTGCAGTATAACGGCAAGGCATAAAACCAGGGCTACCGTTGCCATTTTTGCCGCATTCAACGCCACAACGGAAGACAAAATCGTAATTATGAATACTACTGACACGGCGGGGACAATCTTGATAATCTTTTCCACTAGGTTAGGAGCAGCCATATGCAGAGCAACACCAACAGTGACAGGGATCAATACAATCTTGACAATGTCAATTAGGAGTACAGTAACATCAATGGGAATCATTGATCCAGCCAATAGAAGAAAAATATAAGGCGTCAAAACTGGTGCCAAAATTGTATTCACACTGGAGACGGTGATAGAAAGGGCTGTATCACCTTTGGCAATGTAGGTCATAACATTTGAACCTGTGCCGCTGGGAGCAGCTCCTAGTAGCACCATTCCCGCTGCTAAGGCTGGCGGTAATCCTAATAATTTTGCTACCCCAAAACCCGCTAACGGCATAATCAAATAGCGGAAAGTCACCCCATAAAAAACGTCCTTGGGCCTAGTCAAAACTAGACGAAAGTCTTTCAAGGACATGGTGAGCCCCATCCCCAGCATAATAACACCTAATAGATAGGAAATATAAGGACCAACGAGTTTAAAGGGCGCAGGGTTAACAAAAGCGATGGCTGAGGCAACTATCACCCAGAGTGTCATATACCTGCAAATCAGTGCTGCTAACTTCTCTAAATACGTAATCATGTAATAACCTCCTAAAATTTTGTTTAAAATAACAAGCATAAATAATGCAATACTGCTAAACATATGTAGCAATCCTTACAATAAAAAAACTCTTGCCCTTCGAGTCATAATTGACTCAAAGGGGCAAGAGAAATTTCTCGCGATACCACCCTTTTTATAGACCAATTGGTCTACATCTCATCGGGTCTAACAACCCTAGCAAGATAACGGTTGCACTCCATTTAGGAGCTGAAGCCGGCGCAGCTTACTTATGCATTTCAGCTTTGCTGTTCAGGAGTGATTTTTGCATTCCCTTCGTTGCCGGTTCGCACCAACCACCGGTTCTCTGAAACGATCTTAGGATTACAACGTTCTCCCTCATTACATTTACAAAAATATTAAAATATAACAATATTTCGTTGATATTTGTTAATTAAATATTATTATACTCTTCGTTTTGTGTCTGTCAAGTGGAATTTGAGTAAACATCGCAAAAAAATACGAAATGATCATCTTGACAGGTTTAAGACTATTTGTTATGATTAAAAAATCATAGCAGATATGAGCAACGAAGCTCCCGCAATAAGTGCGGGAGCTTTTTGTCTTATTGGAAAGGTGGCATTGCTTTTTATCTTAAAAAGAAGAAGGATTAAAATTATTTAAGGAAATGTCTATAAAAGAACCTAAAGGATGTGATATGATAGAAATATGAAGTTACTAAATTGTAGAAGGTGGTTTTAGAATGTGGGATCAAAGGAATAACTCAGATCTTGCACAACAGTTGGTATCCTGGCGTCGAAACTTTCATAGAAATCCAGAAGTGAGTTGGGAAGAAAAACGAACATCAGAGATTATTGTCGATGCTCTGCGCGATATGGGAGTGGAAGTGCAGACATTCCCTAATCATTTCGGAATTTGTGGTATTATTCGTGGAAAAAATCCCGGACCAGTTGTTGTATTTAGAACGGATATGGATGCGTTGCCTATCACCGAGGCGAATGATGTACCTTATCGTTCAAGCAATGAAGGTGTGATGCATGCTTGCGGTCATGATGGACATATGGCAATTGCACTAGGGGTAGCAAAGTTATTTTCTTCCTACCGTAAAAAACTCGCAGGAACAATAAAAATTGTATTTCAACCGGCCGAAGAGGCTGCTCCTTCTGGTGGTGCTGCAGTAATGATAAAAGAAGGTGTGTTAGATGATGCCGACGTGATTTTTGGACTGCATCTATGGCCCGATTTACCCTGCGGGCACATCGGAGTTCGGCCAGGTCCTTTAATGGCTGCGTCCGATCGGTTTACGATCAAGATATTGGGGCAGGGAGCTCATGCCGGACAGCCACAAAATGGGGTAGATTCAATTACAATTGCGTCCGACGTAATTCAAGGGCTTGGGCATATCATGAGTCGTCAGATTGATCCTTTAGAAACAGCTACCATGTCAATCGGAACCATTCAAGGAGGAGAACGTTACAATGTTATCGCCAGGAAAGTTGTAATTGATGGGACCGTTCGTACTCTCGGTGAAAATGTGCGAAAAGAAATCCCATCCAAGATGAAAAGATTATTGGATGGAATGTGTGCCTCCCAGGGAGGGGAATATACGTTAGACTACCAATATGGGTATCCTGTTTTAAATAATTGGGCAGAACCAACTGAAATGGTCATTGATGCTGCAAAGCAAATTGCAGGAGCTGGGACGATACACGGCAATGTAAAGCCTGTACTGGCTTCGGAGGATTTCGGGAGATACCTTACTAACATACCAGGTGCATATTTTTGGTTAGGTTGTGCGAAGGATGGCGAGGTACATCATAGCTTACATAGTCCTAATTTTGATATCAATGAAGATGCCTTACTGGTTGGGACGCAAATTATGTATCAGATAGGCAGTATTGCGTTGACGAAATATAATAAAAAAGAAAAGCTGGAAGACGATGAAGTTGTCATTCACACGGTAGCTAACTAATGAGTGTTGCGCTTAATTCAAATTAGCGTATGAATAATATCAAATTAGGGAAATGTCTTTTAATAGACCTATTTTATTCATTATGTCAAGTAAATGGGAGGGAGTATGTAGAGGTTGGTAATTTAGTTCAAAAGAAAATACCAATATTAAGGGAGGACTGTATCTATGAACGGAATGGTAACTAGCCCAGAAGAGAAAATATCGAATGGTGGCTTTTTGAAAAAGCTTGAAATCATGGGAAATAAGCTACCCAATCCAGCAATACTGTTTCTTATACTAATCGCAATTCTTGCAGTTATTTCAGCCATTTTGTCATCACTTCATGTAACAGCTGTTCATCCGATGACCCATAAGCCGATATTAATAAAAAGTCTACTAAGCCAAGAAGGTTTGCATTGGATACTAACAGAAATGATTAGGAATTATATTAACTTTCCTCCGCTGGGTATGATTATGGTTTTGACTTTGGGAATTGGCCTTGCAGAAAAAGTTGGCATGATGGATGTTGCGATTAAAGCTTCTATTCATTCCATACCGAAAAAATATGTCACCTTTGCCATTGTGTTTATCAGTTTTATGAGTCATTTAGCATCAGATGCTGCGATTGTCGTTGTTCCACCGATTGCGGCTATGTTGTTCTATTCTTTGGGCAGACATCCATTTGCTGGGTTTGCTGCTTCCCTTGCTGCTATTTATTCTGGTTTCACAGCAAATCTTTTAATTGTTACAACAGATGTACTGCTTTCCGGAATTACGACCCAGGCTGCCAAAATTGTGGATCCTAATGCGGTGGTAACACCCATTGATAACTGGTATTTTATGAGTTTCTCGGTTTTCTATCTTTCCGTACTGACAACTATCATTACTGAGAAATTTGTTGAACCTCGTCTTGGTGCCTATAAAGGAATTAAAGAAGTTACGCTTGAAAAGCCTAGCCTTCAGCAAATGAATGCGCTGCGCGCCACTGGCATTGCAGCCTTGATCTTTATCGCAATACTGCTGGTGATGCTGGTTCCTGAAGGAGCTATACTAAGAAATCCTGAAACGGGAGCGATTGCCGGTTCGCCATTTATGAAAGGGATTGTACCTTTGCTCTTCCTGTTTTTACTCACCCTTGGTCTTACCTATGGACTTAAATCTGGTTCGATTCGTAATGCTGATAACGTAATTAGCATGATGAGTGAATCATTTAAGGGGTTGTCTGGATTTCTGGTCATGGCATTCGCCATCGCGCAGTTTATTGCTGCTTTCGGTTGGACCAATATTGCTACCTTAGTGGCGACGAGTGGGGCAGAATTTTTGCAAAGCATAAATATGACTGGTCTACCTGCATTGTTATGCTTTATGCTATTTGGTCAGTTCTTAGGTTTGTTCACTGCCAGTGGCTCTGCTGTGTGGGCACTTTTATCTCCAGTGTTTGTCCCAATGTTTATGCTATTGGGGTATCACCCAGCCTTTATTCAGATGGCATTCCGAGCAGGCGATGGCTCACTAAATACAATTGGAATCGTAAATCCCTTTCTGCCTCTATTTTTGGAAGGATTGGGTAAGTATAAATCGGATGCCGGGATAGGGACGTACTTATCGCTAATGGTGCCATACGCAATTTCTTTCTTAATCATGTGGTATCTATTGTTTATCTTCTGGTATCTGACTGGATGGCCAGTTGGACCAGGCGCCCCTCAGCGTTTGTGGTAAGGACGCTCAATTCAGCAGTAATTGATCAGTAGATTCAAATTCAAAATAGACAAAACTCCTGCAAGACAGCTTAGCCTTGCAGGAGTTTTGTATTTTATAGTAAATAGAATACAAATATGAGATACTGTTTTCAAAGGATAGCTTTATGGTCTATAGTGAAAACATGAGACAAAAATAGATTTGACTCAGCAGAACCGCCCTATCACTCTAAATCTTATTTCCAGAGTGATGATCATTTCTGATTATGATAAATTGGTATTGTGTAGGATAATGAATTGCAATTGATAATCAAGGGAGGATAAGATATGGGAGCAATTTGGCAAACCGCAATACATACTCCTTGGTGGGTTTATTTATTGCTAATTTATCTTATTGCCGTAGGTATAAAATCATCAAAAGTGCGTATTATTCCATTCTGGAAAGTTTTCGTTCTTCCGACTATTTTCTTATTCATCTCGATACAAACTTTAATGACCATTAAAATAGAATACGTAAGTATAGCTAGTTGGATAGTTGGTATGCTAGTTGGAAGTTTATTGGGTTGGTGGCAAGTAAAACGTTTAGATATAAAAATCGATAAAAAACGTTCACTTATTCAGATACCTGGCTCATGGGATACATTGCTGGTTATGCTTATTGTTTTTATTGCAAAATATTACGTTGGATATGAACAAGCTACAAATCCAGTGTTAGTGGCACAATTGAAATTCAAAGTCAGCATGTTAGTGTTATCTGGAGTGTGTACTGGTTTGTTTTTAGGAAGATTATTTTGTTATTTGGGACATTATAAGGATGGTAAAGAGGCCGACCTTATTTGATATACTGATATAGAGATTATATAGCTAATTTGTATTAAATAATAATAGGTGAGTAGGAGGAATAAAAATGGACGAAGTGGATTACAAGATATTTGGTGCTGAGATGCAGTTTGTTGAAGTAGAACTTGATCCTGGTGAAAGTGTAATTGCGGAAGCTGGAGCCATGATGTACAAAGATAGCACTGTGGAAATGAATACTATTTTTGGTGATGGATCGACTAAAAGCAGCCAAGGAGGTTTGTTTGATAAGCTAGTGGGGGCCGGAAAACGATTGTTGACAGGTGAGAGTCTATTTATGACTGTTTTTAGTCACCATGGTTTTGGCAAAGCAAAAGTTGCTTTTGGTGCACCCTATCCCGGCAACATCATACCAATGCATCTAGCCCAATATGGTGGTACTATAATCTGCCAGAAAGACAGTTTCTTATGTGCAGCAAAAGGTGTTTCAGTAGGAATTTATTTTCAACGTAAAATCATGACAGGATTGTTCGGCGGTGAAGGATTTATCATGCAGAAACTTGAAGGTGATGGTCTTGCGTTTATGCATGCCGGTGGTACCATCGTCGAACGCCAACTCAAGTCAGGTGAAGTATTACACGTTGATACCGGATGTGTTGTAGCTTTTGAGCCGAGTGTCCAGTTCGATATTCAGCAAGCAGGAAACATCAAGAGCGCTTTATTTGGAGGGGAAGGATTGTTTTTTGCAGTTTTACAAGGGCCAGGGAAAATTTGGCTGCAATCACTCCCCTTTTCTCGATTGGCAGGACGGATGTTGGCAGCAGCGCCACAGAGGGGCGGAAATAGAGAAGAAGGCAGTGTACTTGGCAAAGGGGTTCTAGGCGGCACTCTACTTGGTGGCCTGGGCAGTTTCCTTGGCGACGACGATGAGTAATTAACTTAAATAGGTCAAGTCACTGTCTATGTAATTGACTCAGTAGAGCAGTCTCATTGATTTATTGTGGAAAATGAATGATAAAAAGGGCCTCCTATGGTAGGAAAAGTGTAACTACCATAGGAGGCTTTATTATGCCTAATTTCTCCATTTTCTTGGAATTAGATGTGTTTTTATTTAGTTTTTACGCGACGAATAATTTCACCTACAGTTTGAGCTGACTTTATTAGAGAGGGCACTGGCAAAAATTCGTACTTACCATGAAAATTATGTCCACCAGTAAACAAATTTGGACAAGGTAAACCCATAAATGATAGACGAGCACCATCTGTACCGCCTCGAATCGGTTTCGTCTTAGGAGTTATCCCAACAGCTTCCATAGCTTCGCAGGCTAGGTCAATAATATGCATTACTGGCTGGATTTTTTCTTGCATATTGTAATACAAATCTTTAATTTCTAGTTCAATGGTTCCTGAACCATATTTCATATTAAAAGTTTGTGCCATAGAATCCAGTAAAGCTTTACGCTTTTCGAAAGATTGACGATCATGATCCCGAACCAAGAGGCTCATTACTGCGGAATTTACATTACCACTCAATTTATTTACATGAAAAAAACCTTCATAGCCTTCAGTATATTCTGGGCGTTGACCAGCAGGCAACATGTTTTGCCATTCAGCAGCAATGCTAAGTGCATTCACCATCTTACCTTTCGCTGTTCCAGGGTGAACAATTCTCCCTTGAATTTTCACATTGACATTAGCGGCATTGAAATTTTCATACTCAATAGCCCCAATCTCTCCCCCGTCTACAGTATAAGCGAACTCAGCGCCAAAAGCTTCTACATCAAAAAGTTGAGCACTACGACCAATCTCTTCATCAGGAGTAAAACCAATACGCACCTTACCATGAGGAATTTCAGAATGTGCTAATAAATATTCCATAGCACTGACAATTGCACATACGCCTGCTTTATCATCAGATCCTAACAAAGTTAGACCATCAGTAACCAATAACTCTTGCCCAATATATGTTTTTAGTTCTGGAAAATCATCAGGGGATAGTACAATGTTAGCCTCAGCATTCAGTATGATATCCTGGCCATCATAATCCTTTACTAAACGAGGGTTAACTGGAGTGCCAGCCATATCCGGGCTTGTATCTAAATGAGATATAAATCCGATAACAGGAACTTGCTGGCAGCCGTTAGATGGTAACGTAGCAGTTACATAGCCGTGTTTATCTACTTGTACTTCATCCAAACCGATCTGTCTTAGTTCCTCTGCAATGTGCTTAGCTAAAACCATCTGCCCTGGAGTACTAGGACACTGACTATTTCCACTATCTGATTGCGTATCAAAGGTAGTATAACGTATAAATCGTTCGACTAGTTTCTCTCTATTTATTTCCATGTAATTGTTCTCCTTCACTATAGTATTCTTTTCATAATAGACACTAATATATAGTTGTCGTGTTTACTTATAAAAAAGTATCAATGTTATAGCAATATTAACTACGATGCCTAAGGTTACGGGTATGCAAGTACGCTTTGCTAATTCTACTGGCGATACACCGGCGGCACCGCTGACTACCATCATAACCGCTGCAATCGGCGACAATGAACGAGCTAAATTAGATACAAAGTTCATAGGCAATAACAACAATACAGGATGAATATCAGAAAGTGCTGCTATTTTTGGAGCTAAAGGGGCAAAAGCAAAGAAGGGAGCATTTCCTGATCCCATAACTAAGGTAGAAGCAATAATAATTCCCACAACCACAAACATCATACCGATACCACCAAAACCAGCACCTTGTGCGGCAGTAATCATAGTATCAATAGCACCAAGAGACATTAAGCCTTTAGCAAAAGTCTCACCAGCCACCACCAATGTGACTACCGCTGCCATCTGAAGTCCCATTCCATCCCAAAAGCTTTTTAAATCATTAAATATTTTCAATCCATCTCTGTTACGAATGTATTCAACAAGCATTGTAAATGCGACTCCAAGAAAGGTTGCCAATGTAATGTCCATGTTTACGGATTTAATAACTAATCCAAAAAACAGAATTAAGCATAAAGGAATTGTTGGCAGTAATGCGTAAAAGCCTGGAACAGGTATTTCCTCTTTTAGCTTAATTGGATCAATATTCACTTTGGCATTCTCTACACTATGATTTTCCCGTTTATCAAACCATTGCTGTACGAAGAAATGACCAATAGCGATTGCCGCTACCGTACATAAACCTACTGGTACTTGGTAATCAAAAAAATAAGGGATAATATCCATACCTGCTAACTCTGCCGCAAAGATATTATCTGATGCTGCTGGTCCCCAACCTGGAGCCGATGCTGTAGCGATTACCGCAGCTGCTGCCAAACGGCTAACTCCAAGATTTACCAATACGGGAAACATAGTGACCATAAGTAAAAGTCCAAAACCGGAGGCACTACCAATAAACATAGCTAGAAAATTTTCTAAAACAGATGTTAAAGCCAATACTAAATAGGGGAGTCCAATTTTATGTAGGGGCTTAACAGCTACTTTTACCAGGGCTGTACTGGCACCAATTGTGTCCATGTACTTGGAAAAACCTCCTACTACCATAATAACCAGTCCAAGGTTGGCTGCCCGAGTGCTAAAGGTTTGTTTTATAAATTCAAAAGTATCTAACCATATTAATCCAGTGCTTTGCTTTGCCGGTAAAATATTCCCCATATTAAGGGCAACAGCAATGAACATCATAGCAAGCCCTCCAACGAACAGAACTGGCTGGGGCGGGTACTTTTTCAGTACATATCGAGCAACAATGACTACAATAACGGATGCAATAATTAATCCTAACATCTTTGCCGTCCTCCTATACTTTTTATAGACTACAAGACTATTCTAACAAACATTTCCATGTTTTTCTAGCATAGACAATTTATTATTTTTAGAATATTCGTTCACCTTATAAGCAAGGTATAAAAATAGTGTTTTACAGAAAAGGAATAAGTCTAATCAAATAGTATTTTTAAAAAATTGCTTATATGTGTACATTTAGAGAGGACATTATCTTTTTATCTACTTACAAATAGATTTAAAATGATGAGAGAAGTTGTATCGTTTAACTTAATCAAAAGTGCATAAATATTCTAAATATTATTTGACAAGTTTTTCTAAAGAAAATATAATCATTTTAAATGATATAGAATTCAAAAGCGCCTTCATGTGACTATAATAGTGTTTTTTATAGAATAGGTATACCAGTATTCCATATCGTTAATATTTGCTTTGAAGTAGGTATCGTAGAAGATACGATTTTAAAATAAAAGGGAAAATATATAGGTGATATAAAATGAAAAAATTTTTTGTAGAAACACCATTAAAAAAATTTGCTGAGGATTCGTCTGACGCTCTATATATGCAAATTGTAAGCCGTATTCAACAGCTTATGCGCGAAGGTCATTTGAAGCAAGGTGATAAATTGCCTTCTGAGAGGGAATTGGCTGAAATGTTTGATGTCAGTCGTGTGCCGGTAAGAGAAGCTTTAAAAGTGCTGGAGTTTTTGGGGGCTATTCAGCACAGACGCGGAGAAGGTGTGTTTGTAAAAAAAATTAAAATGAAACGTATTTTGCATGCTCTTGATTTTTTTATGACTGATCCAGCTGATCAGTTGATAAATTTGTTTGAAGCGCGTGAAGCTTTTGAAATTCAAGCTGTCCGATTAGCTGCAGAACGAAGGACAGAGGCTGACATTGAAGCGATACGAAGGGTCTTGCTGGAAATGGAATTTCTAATCTTCGCTGGGAAGCCAGTCCATGATGTGTCAACGAAATTTCATACGGCTGTCATTGAGGCTGCTCACAATGAAATTATTAGCGAGATCAATGAATTTTTATCCGATCTGTTGACTTATTCACGACAAAAGTCTTTAAGCGATGTTAGCAGGCATACGGTTTCTCTACAGTATCATCAACTAATTTTACAGCATATTATTGAAAAAAATGCACAAGCGGCAGTTTGTGTTATGCAAGAACATTTAGACGATGCTAAGATTGCAGTACAAAAAATGATTCAGTCTGAGTAAAATTTTTTTGCGTACAGGCTAGATGGATTTTTGGATTGCATTTACTGGTATACCAGGATACCAGTAAAATATTTGGCGAATTTTTACATCGCCAATTAAAATAGATGAGTTAAGCGGTATTAATAAAATTGAAAGGAGAAGCCTTCAAACGTCATATTAATTTTAATAAATGGAGGGATGTACATGGGTATTATCATTACGATTCTAGTGGTTGCTTGGGTCATTTATATGATTATAAAAAAATACTATCCACAAGCTGTTCTTTTGATTGCAGGTATTATGCTGCTTCTTGCTACCTATTTTATCGGCAGCAATCCTATACTTGCAGCTAAAGAATCTTCCGGCTCCGCTTTGCTAGATATTTTCCATACAATTAAGGCATTGCTTAGTTCCCGCGTTGCCGGTCTTGGTCTTACGATCATGTCAATAGCAGGCTTCGCAAAATATATGGAGTATATTGGGGCAAGTAAATCTTTATTTGCTGTGGTTGCTTCTCCTCTTAAACATATTAAATCGCCTTATATTCTTCTAGTTCTTAGTTTTTATATGAGTCAGTTTTTGGTGTTGTTTATTCCAAGTCATGCTGGACTGGCTTTGTTACTCATGGTCATGCTGTATCCGATTCTCATAAGAACAGGTGTTAGCAAATTATCTGCCCTCGGCGTAATTGGGTGCGCGCAATACATGGATGTTGGTCCTGGTTCGGGAAATGCGATTCTTGCAGCTAATATCTGTAAGGTAGACCCGGCAGTTTATTTTGTTGATTATCAATTATCAATATTTATTACAACAACTTTGATTCTTGGCGTTGTACATTACTACTCGCAAAAATGGTGGGACAAAAAAGAGGGTTTTGTTGGTTACAATGATTCTGCTGATCTGATGAAAGAAGATGAAGGACGTCCCCCTTTGATCTATGCGATTCTTCCAATTATTCCGATGATATTCATTCTGGGTTTCAGTCCTATTTTTAAAAGTAAAATTCAGATGGATGTTGTTACGGCAATGTTTTTAAGCACTTTCATCAGTATGATTTTTGAGTATGCAAGAACTAAAGACTTTCGAACTACTTTGCAGAGTTTAAAATATTTATATGAAGGAATGGGAAATAGTTTTGCAACTGTTGTAAGTTTAATAGTTGCAGGTGAAGTATTTGCTTGTGGATTAATGAAGATTGGTGCTGTAGATACTATGACTTCCAGTGCTCAAAATCTTGGTTTGGGCGTTCATGCCTTGATCATTCTTTTCTGTATAGTAATTGCTTGCTGCGCGTTCTTAATGGGGTCAGGCAACGCTGCCTTTTTTTCCTTTGCTGCCCTTGCTCCTAAGATTGCTGCCTCATTAAAAATTGATGTTGTTACTCTTTTGCTGCCAATGCAAATTATGACAAGTTTTGGGCGTGTTGTGTCACCAATTACGGCAGCAATTGTTGCTATAGCCGGTGTTGCAGGTGTATCACCTGTTCAAGTGGTAAAAAGAACTGCAATTCCTATGGCAGCGGCTGTACTTGTAAATGTGGCATTTATAATAATGAAATAATAAAGGAGCTGTTCTATTTTGAAATGTGCAAAATGCACTCATAGAAAATGTTATTTAGAAGGTCAAAATTGCACTAAAATTGGTCTTGCAGATGTTAAAGAAGCCTATGTGGAGGAGCAACTGGATATTATGAAGGCTGCTGCTTGTACAGAAGGACGTTTTTATAACAACCTTACTCGTTTAGAGGAAACTGTTGAATTTTGTAAACTCATGGGGTATAAAAAAATTGGCATGGCGTTTTGTATCGGTCTTAACCAAGAAGCAAAATTAATTGAAGAGTATTTTTCTAAATTTTTTGAAGTCTATTCGGTTTGCTGTAAGGTCTGCGGTGTTGCCAAGGAGAATCTTGCTTTGGAACAAATTAAAGAGGGTGTACGTGAAACCATGTGCAATCCTATTATGCAAGCGAAAGTACTTAAGGATAAAGAGATTGAGTTTTGTGTTACCATCGGCTTATGTGTAGGCCATGACGCATTGTTTACAAGTGCTAGTACTGTGCCTACATCTTGTCTGGTTGCCAAAGACAGAGTACTCGCCCATAATCCATTAGGTGCTGTGTATTCTCGCTACTGGCGCAGAAAGTTAGGTATTAATCCTAGTGATCAAGTGTAAGTATAAATTGTGAAGGTGGGATTGCAGTGTTGAAACATGATTTTGACGAAATTGTTAACCGTAAGGGAACTGAATGTAAAAAATGGGATACTTATGCAGAAGATGTTATTCCTATGTGGATCGCTGATACCGATTTCAAATGTCCCCAGCCTGTGATTGATGCGATGGTTAAAAGAGCAGAGCACGGTATCTACGGTTATCCTGTAAATTGTAAAACTTTTGAGCAATCAATTATTAACTGGCAGAAAAAAAGATTCGGCTGGGATGTTGACATTGACTGGGTGGAGTATACACCGGCAGTAGTGCCTGCTATCGTATATGCAATGCGGGCCTTCACGAATCCAGGTGATAATGTTGTAATTCAGATGCCAGCGTACCACCCGTTCCATGATATCATTCCAAATAACGGTAGACACATTCTTGGAAATAACCTAATTTTAAAAGAAGATGGCAGCTATGAAGTGGATTATGAAAATTTGGAGGAATTGCTTAGTAAAAAGAGAACAACCATGTTTCTGCTATGCAGTCCCCATAACCCTGTTGGGAAGTGTTTTACGAGAGAAGAATTAACAAGAATTTCTGAACTTTGTTTAAAACATAATGTGTTTGTTGTTTCCGATGAAATTCACAGTGATATTGTTTATAGAGGGAGCAAACATATTCCATTTGGCAGTCTTTCCCAAGAAGCAGCAGACAACTGTATGGTTTGCGTTAATCCTAGCAAAACCTTTAATATCGCAGGTGTAAGGACCGGGGCTGTAATTATTCCGAATCGGCATAATCACGATCTTTTTTATGCTCCACTTGAAAATAACAAAGCATATGGCAGAACTGTATTTGGTACATTGCCGATTGAAGTTTCCTACAACGAATGCGATTACTATGCAGATCAATTACTAGAGTATTTGGAGGGGAATCTTGAATACCTTGAAAATTTCGTTTCAACAAGAATTCCTAAAATTAAAGTTGCCAAAACGCAAGCGACTTATCTAATTTGGCTAAACTGCAAGGAACTGAATATGGCACCCAAGGCGTTACATAAATTTTTCTTAGAAGAAGCAAAAGTTGCTATGAATGAAGGAGCTACCTTTGGACCTGGCGGTGCCGGTTTTATGAGAATGAATATTGCTTGTCCCCGTTCCCGGTTGGTAGAGGCGCTGGAAAGAATGGAAGCAGCAATAAATAAATTATAGAAGGAGTTTACATATGAAACAGGTTATAAATACGGATAAAGCCCCAAAGGCAATTGGCCCCTATTCTCAAGCAATTAAAGCCAATGGATTTATATTTGTATCTGGACAATTACCTGTAGTTCCTACTACCGGAGAATTTGCCGAAGGCGGTGCTGCAGCACAAACAAAACAATCTTTAGAAAATGTAAAAGCTATTTTGTTTCAAGCGGGATCGACGTTGGATGATGTAGTTAAAACCACCGTATTTATCAAAGATATGAATGACTTTGTTGTCGTAAATAATGTGTATGCGGAGTACTTTAATAAAGACTATTCTGCTCGTGCTTGTATTGAAGTCGCACGGTTGCCGAAAGACGCTTTAGTTGAGATTGAAGTAATTGCAGTTTGCAGGTAGTGCATTAAAGCTTTAAGTCATTGCTCATGGTTCTTAGACTGTAATCACTGGTGCATTTTCTTGCGACACCAGTGATTACATATTTTCCTGCATAGTTTTCAACAATCAAATTTTGTACAGCATAACCTTGCTTTTGGAATGCTCGAAGCGTATTAAATAGAGGGGGACTGAATATGAAAAAAAATACATTGCAGATGCGGTTGATTATATTATTGGTACTATTTTCTTTTTTATCGGCAGCGGTAATTGGTGGTGTCAGTTCTTACATGAATGTTAATAGCGCCAGGGGAGAAATAACGAGGAATAACCAAACAATAGCAAATCAAACTGCCCATGAAATTGAACAATTTATGAATGATGACACAATTTTATTAGAGGTACTGGCTTTATCGCCTACTGCATATTCTATGGATGCGGCCAAGTTTCGGGAAATGATTATTACTGCCCAAAAAAAGAATCCAGAATTTGAAACAATCTATGTTATGAATGGAGTTGGTATGCAGATTGCGAAAACCACCAACTCAGCACTAAACAATAAAGCGGATAAAGACTACTTTAAAAATGCCATACAAGGAAATACTTTTCTTACGGAGTCCTATATCTCACAGTTGACCAATGCGCCAACCATTACTATTTCAACACCGATAAAAGATTCCAGGGGCACTATTGTTGGAGTACTTGCTGGAGATGTAAGTTTAAAAACAATTGGAGAAATTGCTTCTCGTACTTCGGTTGGTAATTCAGGTTATGTGGATGTAGTAGATAATAAGGGTACATTGTTGGCCAGTATAAATTCAGAAAAGGTAACAAAACAAGAGAATATTGGGCAAGCAAAATATGTTCAAGATGTTATCGCTGGCCAGGTTGGTAATATGGAAGCTGTATCGTCAGCCGGAGTAGAGTCCTTGATTGTATTTGCGCCTGTTAAAAGTTACAACTGGGGTATAATCACCTACTTGCCTAAGAAAGAAATCGTTGATCAAATTAGGCATAGTCTTCTAGTGATGTCAGTTTTGATTTTACTGGCTGTGCTTATTGCGGCAGGAACTGCGATTTATGTAGCCAAAGGAATGGCTAAGCCTCTTAATGAACTGGTACAGGTAGCAGATGAAATTGCCAGTGGTAATTTAAGTAAAAAGGTGCAAGTGCGGGGCGTGGCAGAAGTTAACAGATTGGCAGTATCGCTGGATAAAATGCGAGAAGATTTACACAATATTATCCTTGATATTATGTCTTCTGCTGAACAAGTTTCAGCCGCTTCTGAGCAGCTTACAGCGAGTGCTGATCAGTCAGCGCAGGCTACCCAGTTAGTGGCAAATACCATTTGTCAATTAGCACAAGGGGCTGATCAGCAAGTTGACACCATTAATACTACCTCTTCAGTGGTGCAAAAAATGTCAGCGGGTATTCAGGAAGTATCAACAAATGCTAGTTCTGTGAATGTCATATCCGAGCAAGCAGCTACTGCGGCGCAGCGTGGCGGAAAATCGATTAAAGGTGTTATGCTGCAGATGGATATAATAGAGCGAACGGTTGCAAATTCGGCAGAGGCGGTAACCAAGTTAGGAGAGCGGTCGCTAAAAATTGGCCAGATTGTCGAAACAATTTCCGGTATTGCCGGGCAGACGAATCTGTTAGCGCTTAATGCAGCGATTGAAGCAGCTAGAGCTGGCGAACAGGGGCGGGGATTTGCCGTGGTAGCAGAGGAAGTACGGAAGTTGGCCGAACAATCCCAGGAAGCAACCAAGCAAATTGCCGAATTGATTATCGAAGTTCAGACAGAGACGAATAAAGCCGTGGTAGCTATGAACGATGGTACGCGGGAAGTCAAAATAGGTGGCGAAGTGGTTAACACTGCAGGACGAGCCTTTCAAGAAATTGTGGAACTGGTTGAAGGAGTTTCAGGACAATTCAAATCTATTTTATCAGCCATGCAGCAGATGTCTGGTGAAAGCCAACAGATTGTAGGGGCAGTATACGATATTGATAAAATAAGCAGGGAGGCAGCTGGGCATACTCAGACGGTATCGGCTACGACTGAAGAGCATGCAGCATCTATGGAAGAAATTGCAGAATCCAGCCAATCCTTGGTTAAGATGGCTGAAACATTACAAAATACTGTTGCAAAATTTAAACTGTAAAATTACAGGGTGGGGTATGCCATTAAGTAGATTAAGATTTTCACGACTCGCATCCACCATCTAAAACTGAATTTTTTAACAAAGAAGCCGCTAATTATCTAGATTAAAAGGTAATTAGCGGCTTTTCTGTGATTTTATAAATATATACTGTTAGGAAATTTTTACGAATACTTTATAAAACTTTATAAAAATTTTATAATTGCTTTAAAGGCAGTTTAAAATCGTTTCTTATAATAAGCTCATAACAAATTAAGGAGGCTTATTAATAAGATGAACAAGCTTAAATTTTTGTATGATGTGGTTCAAACGTTACGGGATAAAGAGGTTATCAATGGTGTGGCAACAGTGGAAGTGAAAAAAGATCAAACAAAGGTTTTTTATGTAAAGAATGAATTTCAAAAAAATCTTGTGACAATGCAGACTAAGGCAAGTATAACTTCCGAAGTAAATTATGAAGGAAAGCAAGTCAAACATCAGAGCACTACCGAATTTACGAAACATTGCCCAGGAAATGGAATGCATGGTATGCGTCACGGACTATTTAGACATATGAATCATGCTGGTGGCAGATGTGGGAGCATAAAGGACAAACTTACAAAACTCTCCTTTGTTTTAGGCCTCTTAAATAACGTCAAAGCAGAAGAACAGGAAGATAAAACAATTCTTGTTACATTGGAGGTAGCGGAACTACCTGAAGATATCAAAACACTACTCCAGGAAAGAATGAGTCATGCTGAGAGTGACCACAGTCGGGGACATTGCTGCTTTATGAGAGAGTTCTGCTCCATTGAAAAAGGCAAATTTTCATTTGCTATGACCGTCGATAAAAATTATGAAGTTGAGAAAATCGTGATCGCTTTTGACGGCGCACAACGCAATGAAGAAAATGAGCAACATTTACTGGACATAGTCGCTGAATTGCAACTTAATAAATAATAATGTCTCTAGGTTACTATATTCCTGGGTGCAAGCTGAAAGAATGGTTTGCGCCCTTTTCATTATTTATAATATAATAAGGCAATACGTAAAGAGCAGGTGATTCTGATGTTTAGGCCTAGTAGACGTCATTTTAATTCTAAAAGGCACAATCAATGTGACGATAAATGTTTCTCAACCTTCCAAAGAATTCATTTACACCATCATCGGGAATTCCATAAATATCATCAATACTTTCGCTACTTCAGACCAGCTTTTGTACTGCTTAATATCCTGATTTTGTACCTATTATTTAATTGGGTAGGCTTTAAAGGGATTGGTATTTTTTTCGCAGTCGTCATTAGTATAAAAGAAATAGTCCATTTTATTTTTATGCTGCGTTTAGAAAAACGAATATTTACACCAATTGAAAAACTTAAGCTGGGTGTAGATGAAATTTCTAAGGGAAACTATAATGTAAAAGTTGAGTGTGATGTCCCAAATGATCTAGGTTTATTGATTTATTCGTTTAACGAAATGGCACAAAAATTATATGAAAGTGAAAAAATACAAAACGAGTATGAAGAAAATCGAAAAACACTTGTCGCTAATATTTCTCATGATTTAAAAACACCAATAACAGCTATTCAGGGCTATATTGAAGCCTTGCTGGATGAGAATATTAAATTTCAGGGTGACAAGGACAAGTATCTAAAAACCATCCATCATAATACGGTTTATATCAATAAATTGATTGATGATCTATTCCTTTTTTCAAAATTGGATATGCAAAAATTAGATTTCGCTTATGAAAGTATAGATATCGGTGCTTTTATGGATGATTTTATGGAAGAATACAAATTTGACTTGGAAGAAAAAAATATCCAATTCCAATATATCTCAGATCTAAAACAAGAATATCGCGTAAACCTTGATGGCAAAAGATTTCACCAGGCTTTCAACAATATTATTAGTAATGCTGTCCAGCATGGGCCGGAAAATGATTTATCCATCAGAATTAGGATGTATCTACAAAAAGATTATATTTGTCTTGCTATTGAAGACAATGGATATGGAATTGCTGAAGATAAGTTGCCATATATTTTTGAACGTTTTTATCGTATTGATATAGAACGCAAGAAAGAATATATGTGTACTGGACTTGGTCTAGCAATCGCGCGGGAACTTATCGAGGCTCACTGTGGGGAAATTACTGTTTCGAGTAAAGAAAAAGAAGGCACTTGTTTTACGATAAAGCTTCCAATTCTACAAGAGTATAGGGATGAGAGTACAACATGAAACGTGTATTAATTATTGAAGACGACATGGACATTGCTGAGCTGGAACGGGACTATCTTCAATTTAATGGCTATAAAGCTGAGATTGCCCAAGATGGAGTATTAGGTTTGAAAAAGGCAATGACGGGTATGTATGATGTTATTGTCGTTGATTTGATGCTGCCCCAAAAAGATGGATTTGAAATTATAAGAGAGATTCGAAAAAAACTAGAGATTCCTATTATTGTCGTCTCAGCTCGCAATGACGACATTGATAAAATTAGAGGACTCGACTTTGGAGCAGATGACTATTTAACAAAACCCTTTAGCCCCGCAGAGCTAATTGCTAGAATTAAATCTCATATGAAACGCTATCAACGTCTAAAAGGCCATACTCCTTCTGAAATGATTCAACATAAGGGGTTGGAAATCAACATCGCTTCCCATAAAGTTGCGGTGAATGGCATGCCAATTCAACTGACAACCAAGGAATATGAACTGTTATTATTCTTGGCTACCAATCCGAATATCGTTTTTAGCAAAGCACATATTTTTGATACAATATGGGGCGATGAGTGTTATGGCGATAACGCAACTGTTGCTGTTCATATTCAAAAAATCCGCAAGAAAATTGAGAAAGACCCATCCAACCCAGAATTTATTGAAACACTCTGGGGAACGGGCTATCGCTTTAATCCCTAATATCCTGTTATAACGAAAAACTCCTGCAAAGAGCAGCTTTGCAGGAGTTTTTGTATTTCAATGGTAATTACAAATTAATGTCCATAGAAGATATTCCTGCTCTGTAGCTACATCTGAAGAGACCTTGCCGGCATACCAACCTGCCATATCATTTGTTGTTACTACTGGATCAAATCCTAACTGATAGAGATCCCGAACTATACAATTCTGCAAGGATTATTTTTGAAGGCAGATCGTGCCTAGCTACTGACCAATTAATAAATATGACGGGGATTTGAAATCCCAGCCTTGACTTATCTTTTGTACTGATATTCAGAGCAAAGAATTGATAGATTCGCTACGTGTAATGAACTTGCTACAGCATCACATTTGGCCATAAAAAGAAAGAATATATGATTGCGATCGATATCACTCAAGCTTTCATAATTTCCTTGACCTTTAGCAATTACCACATCCGCTTTATAAAAAACGTCTCTGAAAACCGTACTTGTTTTTTCAATTACGGTACCGAGTGATCCATCACCATTACTAATTACTTCGGCCACCTCTTGCATTTGTACCATATCTGCATCCTCTACTGTAACGTCATTGACAATCGCCTCTCCTCTAACGCCGTAATAAACTTTTATGTTTGGAAAGATTGCAGTTATGTATTCAATAAAAATCTTATCAATTACTATTTCGCCACAGTTATCCCCTAAGTAGAGAAGTGTTTCTGCTGTTTGTAATTTTTCATATAGTTTTTTACTATCATCAATGGGCATAAATTGCTCATTGATGATATTTATTTTTTTAAGTAGCATTTTTTCATCAAAAGTATGGCTAGCAGCAAAGTCGATCAGGTTCGCAGTGATGGCAATTTTTAACGCAGTATTAAACTTATCTTCCGATTGATTGATTAAGTTTCGTATTTTATCGGCAATTTTCATGACTTCACTATTGTAGTGATTTTTGATTTCTCTATAAGGATTTGTATTAGCAATGTGTTTAGTAATAATATCCCAAGTACCCTTGATAACCTCAGGGTTAGATCTTTTATAATTAGTATTTTGTAAATACCCAAGAACGTCACGCATAATTACTTCTTTGCTATCAGAGTCTAAGTTAACCAAATCTGTTACTGCTAAAACTTGTTTAAGATTGCAGAGTATACAATTTAGATTTAAATTCATAATTGTTATTCTCCTTATTGTAGGATAGATTTACTTATTACTTTCGAAATCAATATTATAAATCCTGCATGTAATCAAGCAGCAAACCCATCAAAGTCATTTGTCATTATCCGGTAAAGCTGATTCAGTTCAAGTTTCGTAGGAGTTTTATATTTTAGTAAATGGAATAGAAATATAGGATACTGTTTGAAAGAAAAGACTAATTATGTATGATGTACGTGAAAAAATATGAAATACCTCAAAAGAATCGTCCCTGTGAGTGTCTACAGTATGCTTTCATCAAATTTTCAGTTTGAGTTGCTATACTGAGTTAGGAAAAATGATCTTTTAATAAGAGATTATTTGAGTGAAAGCAGTTATATAGAGTAAGGAAGGGTAAATAGTAAAGTAACCACTATAGTTAGAAGAGGCTGTTTATAAAGTAATGATTATTTAAATAAAAAAGAGGAGGCAATTCATGCAAGTCTATGCTCAGTTAGGTGCAAAGATTTATAATAACAATACGTTTAGTGATTATCGGCGCACGGTGGTATTTATTGTCAGATCTCTATTGAATCATAAGCAAATGCAGGACATAAGGAGTTTTTTCCAGCTAAATTCCATGCGGCGGGATATCATTACAATCAACCCATTTATTTTTGAGCAAGTAACGCGCTGTATTTTTTATCGCCACTCTACCTTTTCCGAAAGAAGGGCCTTAATAAAAGAACACTTTTTCTTCCTTGAGGATAAATTTACGTACGCGGCGTTGCGACATCTATATCTTGGAGAAGGCATTACGCTATGGCGTGACAATTATAGGGATGAAACTTTATCATTGAAGTTGCAATTTAATGATTGGCATAAAAAAGAAGGGTTAATGGGAATTACACTTAAAATTGGAGAAAGAATGATTTATCAGATAATCTTTTGGGTTGCCTTAGACGAGAGTGGCGAAAGGGGACTGAGGATCGGCGCTATACAGGGTTCGACGGGTGGATTAGATATTGCGCGAGATCTGACAAAACATTTTTACGGGCTTCGGCCTAAAAATTTTATAATTCAGGCATTGCGTGTAGTTGTTGGTCAGATAGGAATTGATCGAATTTATGCAGTATCTAATTATGGATTTTATGCCAATAATCATATTCGCATTGATCGAAAACTGAAAACATCGCTAGATAATTTTTGGGAAGAAATAGGTGGGGGGAAATGCGGTGATCCGCGTTTTTATGAAATCCCGATAACTGAGCCGCGAAAAAGATTAGAGGAAGTTAAACGTCATAAACGAAATCTCTATAGAAAGAGATTTGCTATGTTAGATACAATTAAGGAAATGATTATAAAATCGTTAGAACCGCATTTAATACAATACTAATTTCGACTAAGATCATCAAGTCAGTATAAAGAAAAACTATGAAGGGGTCTCTTCTTAGAAAATTTAAAGAACCTTATATATTACAAACTCCTGCAAAGCAGCTTAGCCTTGCAGGAGTTTTGTATTTTAATGGTAAATAGAATAGAGATATCTTTTGAGATAAAAAGATGGGAGTAGCTCAAAGGAGGAAGTTTGAGATGGGGAAATATCTTTATGAAATGAAAGAAGAATATCTTGATGAGGTGCTACAAATTTATACCCACTATATCCTCAATACTACCGCGACGTTTCATTCGCGGCTGTTGACGCGGGAAGAAATGCGGGAAATAGTTTTCTTTAATAACGAGAAATATAAGACATTTGTAATGTGTGAAAAAAATGAGGTTTGTGGTTATGTTCTTATCACCCAGCACAAAAAAAGAGAAGCCTATGACGATACTGCCGAAGTTACAATTTATTTAAAACCAAATTTTATAGGGAAAGGTATTGGCAGTATGGCGATAAAACATGTTGAAGATTACGCTAGAAAATATAAAATGCATGTGCTGGTAGCCACAATATGCGGGGAAAATGAAAAAAGCATCAGATTTTTTGAAAAAAATGGCTATATCAAATGCGCCCACTACAAAGAAGTAGGACAAAAATTCGGGCAACTACTTGATGTTGTTGCCTATCAAAAAATAATTAGCCGAAAAATTATTACTAGTTCGCTTTAGAGGCGCGTCCCTTTTGTCGATATAGTAATAGGTGATTTTTTGTTGCTGATTGGTGTCCTCTGATGGTGAAATTAACCATTGAATATTTTTTACTGGGATACTCCATAACTATGAGGGATGTGATACTATGCGAAAGATAATATTAGTAATCTGTCTGATGTTACTGATCTGTGGGCCAGTTGCAGCCAATCCGGTAGTAATTTTAGGTATCGGTCAGGTGGAACTTGGACAAGACATTGTTATGACGGAAGGTCATGATAAGAAGGGACAAATAAACTATAGCTTCAGGGCTAAGGACGGTGCAGTTTGGCGAGGGGCTATACTAATGCCGATCAGTAATATGTCCTCTAATGAGTTTGGGGATATAATAAAAACGGACGTGCTTTTAAATCGAGTTATTGAGGAAAAGATCAGCAAAAGCAATGATGTTTTGTCGACAGAAAAGGCCAGGCGAGTGATGATCGGTGGAAGAGAGTGTGCCACAACCACAGTGAAGTTAGGCATACCTGGTGCTGGCATTGTAGCGAATATGGATATGACAATAATCCCGGGAGCCGATGGACTTAAGATGTTCGGCTATATGTGCGCGGATAGTGACACCCAGTATTGGCGACCCATCATGCAAAGAATACTGGCTAGTATTCCTTAATCCCAATCATCTACTGAATAAAAAGAGCTGATCAAAAACAAAATATACGACAAACTCCTGCGACGCACTTAGCATTGCAGGAGTTTTGTATTTTAATGGTATCTGGAAACCTCTCTATGAATAAATACCGATCAATACGAGAAACTACTATAGATAATTCGTGTTTTGGAGGGGAATTCGTGTCAAGTTTTGAAGAGATTACCAATGTAGCAGCTGATCTATGGAATCTTTTATTTACACGCTGGTTATCAGAGGAACTTTTCTCGTTCAGCTGGTTTGTAATTCTGGGAAGTATGTTTCTTATCTACATTGCGTTGTTCTTATTGATTGATAAAAGCAGGCTGAGAGAAATTATCCTTTATGGAGCACTTCTTTCGGTAGCCTTCGGCTATATTGATGTAATTGGAACTAATGTTGGTTTATGGGAATACAAGACACATTTTTTACCATTTGTACCTAGTCTTTTTCCCTTTACTTATACAGTCCATCCCATAGTCCATTTACTTATATATCAGTACACTGACTCCTGGCGAAGTTTCGCAATATGGAATACCTTAGGGACAGTTTTTTTTGCCTTTATTGCTCATCCATTTTATGTATGGTCTCAAGTTTTATGGCTTGGAAAATGGAACTATGTTTACTCGTTTATTCTTGGAGTGATCATTACCTCCTTTGTGAGGGCTGTGGTTATTTGGTTAGCAAATATAGAACAGAAGCATGTGAAAGAATCAAGTCGTGCCTCTTTATTGCCAAAGTTACAACCAGTTATGAAGCTCTCAAATGAAGACAATGAGAACCCAAAAGAATAATTATAAGCTCCTCCAAGGCAGCTTAGCCTTCTAGGAGTTTTATATTTTAGTAAACAAAATATAAATATAGGATACTGTTTACCGTCATTTTATTTTTTTTACAACGATTACCATAAGTTAACATCCTCTAATTGTAATCAAAATTGTTATTTAATTTCTTGAGTAATCGTAGAAAGACTTCCTTTTCCTCTGCCGAAAAACCTTTATAAGCCGTCACAGATACCTCTCTTGAAATAGCATTAAACTTTGCTTCTATTTGCTTTCCTCTTTCAGTAAGTATAATATAAGTGACTCTTTTATCTATTTCATTTTTCTCTTTTGTGATATAACCCAAATCTAATAGTTTGTTGACTAGTGGTGTTATCGTTGATTTATCCTTGCCGATTATTTTGGCAATTTGTTTCATGGTTAGTTTGCCATGATTCTCATAAAGTGCTGTAAGAATATTTCCATGAGAAGGAATTAAATCATCCAATTGATTTTCCTGTAATTGTTCCTCAATAAAATGTAACATTTTGTTCTTCGTTCTACTTATAAAGTAGACTATGTATTTATCCTTCATCTTAGCAACCTCATCATGACTCGTAAGCCTATATTTTATAACTAGTTAATTATAGTTTTACGTAAAACTTCATGTCAATACAATAATCTTTAAATAATCAATATAGTTTGACGCAAAACTATTGCGTGGTATAATAGTTTTGTATCAAACTATTTGCCGAAAGGAATGTGGATGTATGTCTATAACTCAATTTAAAGCGCTAGTAGTCACAGAGGGGGATGACAATCAATTCTCAAGAAAAATTGTCAATAGAGAGGTCAGCACTCTTCCTGATGGTGATGTTTTAATCAATGTAAAGTATTCTTCTTTAAATTATAAAGATGCTCTTTCTTCTTCTGGCAATAAAGGAGTAACGAGGAAGTATCCTCATACTCCAGGAATAGATGCTGCAGGTATTATTGCCGAAAGCAAAAATGAAAAGTTTCATGCTGGAGATAAAGTACTCGTTACAGGATATGATCTAGGGATGAATACATCTGGGGGGTATGGTCAGTATATTCAGGTCCCTGCTGACTGGGTTGTTAAATTACCCACGAATCTTTCGCTACAAGAAACTATGATATATGGTACCGCTGGTTTCACTGCTGCTCTCTCTGTTTATAAATTGATACATGGGGGTGTTACACCATCGGCTGGTAATATCTTAGTAACAGGAGCAACAGGTGGCGTAGGTAGTATTGCTGTGGGTATTCTTCATAAGCTTGGTTATAGTGTCATTGCAGCTACAGGAAAGCCTGACGCAAAGGATATGTTATTACAAATAGGAGCCAAAGATATTATTCTCAGAGAAGAACTAGATGACAAATCTGGTAAAATACTCTTAAAGGGAAATTGGGCTGGTGTAATCGATACAGTAGGTGGAAATATGTTAGCAACTGCGCTAAAAGCTACTAACTATGGAGGAAGTGTAACATGTTGCGGAAATGTAGCCTCTCCTGAACTATTAACCTCTGTCTATCCTTTTATTTTAAGGGGGATCACTCTATATGGAGTAGATTCAGTAATGTGTCCTATGGATTTAAGGTTAGAGATTTGGTCTTTGTTAGCTAATGAATGGAAGCCTCATAACTTAGAACAAAATGTAGAAGAAGTATCTTTAGATAATTTAAATAAAAAAATTGACTTAATTCTACAAGGGAAACTCCAGGGTAGAACTATAGTTAATCTTGATTTATAAACAACTAGAAAGATCTATAAGTAAATGCGATCTTAAGACATGCCAACATAAGACAACGGAAAAGCTCTTTGTTTTGCTAAATGAGCCATTGTAGATTTCGAATAAGAAGTGCTGATCAAAGAAAAATATATACGACAAACTCCTGTAAAGTAGTCTAGCCTTGCAGGAGTTTTGTATTTTAATGGTAAATAGGATACAAATATTGATGGTATATGACAAGAAAAGGGATTTGACTTAGTAGAACAGTCCCTTTGATTCTGTAGTTAACAAAAAATTTAGATTCAAGGAGGATTGCTGTGTCTATTACATTAGAGGGAAAACTGGTAATTGCTATATCTTCCCGTGCTCTTTTTGATTTAGCTGCAAGCAATAAGATTTTTGAAGAAAAGGGAGAGGAAGAGTATACCAAATATCAGATAGAACACGAAAATGAATTACTACAGTGTGGCGTAGCATTTCCATTGATAAAAAAATTATTAGAGCTTCGTAATCCTATAACCCAAGATACTATGGTAGAAATAATTTTGATTTCTAAGAATGACCCTAATACCGGGCTAAGGGTATTTAATTCGATTGAAAAACATGGTCTAAAAATTACTCGAGCAGCATTTTCTAGAGGGAGATCACCTTATAAATATCTACAAGCATTTAAGACAGATTTGTTTTTATCTGCTAATCCAGAGGATGTAATGCTCGCGCTGGAAAACGGATACGCCAGTGCTACGATTTATGAGGGAATTTATTCCGAGGGTAATGATGATTTGGAAGAAATTAGAATAGCTTTTGATGGTGATGCTGTTATTTTTAGTGATGAAGCTGAGAAAATATATCAAGACATGGGATTAATTGAGTTTCAAAGGAATGAGAGTGAAAAGTGTGAAGTACCTTTAGCTCCTGGTCCTTTTAAAATGTTTTTAGCGGCATTACACAATTTACAAAAAACTTATAAAAATGAAAGCCAGAAACCAATAAGAACAGCATTGGTGACGGCTCGTAGTGCACCAGCACATAAAAGAGCAATAAAAACATTGCGAGCATGGGGGATTGGTGTTGATGAAGCATTTTTCTTAGGTGGATTGGATAAGGCTGCTATTTTAGAAAGTTTTAACCCTCATATCTTTTTTGATGATCAGCATACATATTGCCTTAATGCTTCGAAGGTTGTTCCTACAGGGCACGTACCAAGTGGCGTGAAAAATAAGAAACAGCCTGATGTAGAGACGTAATTCAACGATTTAAGGGGTAGTTCTTGTGCTCGTGTAGGTAGTTAAAGGATAGTAGACTGCGGATAATAAATGTATATTTTGGAGGGAAAAATGAAGTTGAAAAATTGGCTAACAATATTCTGTACGGTATTATTGACGTTTCTAGCCTGTGGATTTGCAGATGCTTTTGAATTAAATCTTAATGTACATACAGGCGACAAGTACAATGTTCATATAGTAAATAACATTGAAACAAATATGAGTGTAAACAATAGGGAAGTACAATTAAAGCAGATCGTAGATATGAATTATACTTTGAATGTGCAAGATGTCGATAAAGATAAAAATGCAACCATATATTATAAGTATGATTCTATCAAAGTTTCTTCAGAAGCTGCGGGACAGAAAATGGAGTACGATTCAAGTCAGAGTAACCCCCAAACTCCGTTGAGTGCCATATATAGCAGTATGATTGGGAAGGGTTTTACTGTTAAATTAGATAAAAAAGGACATTTATTAGAAATCAATGGGGCTAATGACATCCTAAATGGAATGGCAGATAGCATGCCAGGAAATGAAGAACAAAAGAAAGCGTTTAGAAAAATAGTAGTTCAGAGCTTTGGCGATGATGCTATCAAAACAATGCTCAAAAGCTCAATGGGTTACTATCCTGAGAAAAGCATCCAGATTGGTGATTCATGGGAGAGTACTTACGAAATAAAAGCGGTTTATCCTATGACAATGACGAGTACATGGAAGCTATTAGGGGAAAAAAATGGGCTCCTATCTGCTGACCTGCAGGCAAGGATAACTACTACGCCAGATAGTCAGGGGGTAGAGTTTATGGGCGTAAAGTCTAATATAAATTTAAGTGGTGACTGTGTGGGAAGTTTTAATATTAATAAGAGTAACGGTCTTATTCAAAATGGAACTATGGTCGAGAACATAATTGGGGAAATAGAAGTATCGAACCCGGCAAAATCAGAAGAAGTCAAACTACCAATAAAAATAGTCGCAAAGATTACCTGTGAAACAGCAAAACAATAAATTAAGTAACCCAGCATTTTAATGCTGGGTTTTCTATTTAAGATAAATTTCGTATTTGGTTTAAGACTAATTCTGAAGCCCAAAATTTCATGTTTTTTTGCTTTGTATAGTTTAAAGGGCTTTGAGAGTTCCACTGCTAAAACCGATTTTGTTCTAGTTATGTAGCTCCTAGAATATGATTATTTTAGGAGCTATTTTATAAAAAATAGTAAGGAAATTATGCGTGGACTTGATATGGGAGGCGCAGCGATGAGCCAGGAAAAGAGATCTGTGTATACACCTCAAAAAAAACAGGATTATGTTGCATGGGATCCCCATGACCGGAAGCTGGAAGTATTCTTAAATTCTACCTATGATGCCATGATTGCGGTGGATGAACATGGAATTATTAGCTTGTTTAATTGTGCTGCCGAACGGCTTTTGATGGTTAAAGCTGAGGACATGCTAGGAAGGCCGGTAAGTGAGGTGGTTCCTGGTACTCGTTTACCTTTAGTGCTCAGTTCGGGTATTTCTGAACTTAACCAACAACAAACGATTGGTCATTTGCGAATTGTAACCAATCGTATGCCAGTACGTGATAGTGACAATAAGATTATCGGGGCTGTAGCTGTCTTCCGGGATATTACCGATATAATCAATTTATCGGGAGAAATTACTAGTATAAAAGAAATGAAAATACTATTAGAATCAATTATTGAATCCTCGCAAGATGCTATTTCGGTTGTGGATCGAAATGGGAAAATCATTCTAGTCAATCCGGCCTATACAAGTCTTATTGGTCTGAGTAAGGACGAGGTGTTGGGGAAATCTCCAACGATTGATATTTGTGAAGGCGAAAGTATGCATATTAAGGTAATGAAGACCTTAGTACCTGTGCGTGGTGTTCCCTTGCAAGTAGGACCTCAAAGTAAAGAGGTCATTGTTAATGCTGCTCCCCTCATTATAAATGGCGAATTACAAGGCAGTGTAGCCGTTGTGCATGATGTTTCGGAAATACGGCAACTAAACGAAGAATTAGGACGGATGAAATGTCTTATCCGCAAAATTCAAAGTCGTTATACCTTTGATGACATTGTAGCTCAAGGCTCAGCCATGTTAAATACGGTCGAATTAGCCCGGAGGGCTGCTAATACGCCGGTGACCGTCTTGTTAACTGGTGAAACTGGGACAGGCAAGGAACTTTTTGCCCATGCCATTCACCATGCTAGTCAACGTAAAAATAACCTTTTCGTACGAGTCAATTGTGCTGCTCTTACCGAATCACTACTGGAAAGTGAATTGTTTGGCTATGAAGAAGGTGCCTTTACTGGTGGTCGTAAAGGTGGTAAAAAGGGTCTATTTGAAGAAGCCGACGGTGGCAGCATTCTTTTAGATGAAATCGGAGAAATTTCATTGGCGGTGCAAGTTAAGCTACTCAGAGTATTGCAAGAAAAGGAAATTGTGCGGGTTGGCGGAGTCAAGCCCATACCTGTCCAAATACGTGTTATTGCTGCTACGAATCGTGATTTGTTCCTTGATGTAAAAAGGGGTTTATTCCGGGAAGATTTATACTACCGTCTTAATATTTTTCCTATCGCTATTCCGCCATTGCGTCAAAGGTTGGATGAGATGCCCCACTTAGTAGATTTTTTACTTAAAAAACTAAATCAAGAATATGGACGTAATGTACAATCGGTATCAAACGAAGCTTTACGGATTCTAAGCAGCTATCTTTGGCCGGGGAATATTCGTGAACTAGAAAATGTTTTAGCCCGTGGCATGATTAACATGCGGTTTAGTGAAAGTACCATGTTATTTTCCCATTTGCCACCCTTATTACCTTTGGCTGGGAGTTGTGACATGGCTAAAATATCAACAGTGAATACCAGTACCCTAGCTGAGGCGCTGGAAAGGGCTGAGCATGAGGCAGTAGTCGCGGCACTAGCGGCAAATAGAGGCTGCAGGGAGAATACTGCTAAACAATTAGGCATATCTCTGCGTAATCTTTACTATAAAATTAAGAAATATAACATTGCTTCTGGATAATTAATTTTGAAAAATATTGCACAAATAGAATGCAAATTTCTTCAACACCTGCAAACTTTTGCAGGTGTTTTTTGTATTCAATGTTATTTACATTGAGCGTAAGGACTGGCATATTTATTGCAATCAATAGTAGTAGAGGAAAAAACTGGTTTAATAAAGAGGGGGATATTAATGGAGATCTTTGAATATCTTGAGAAAAACGAGTATGAACAATTGCTATTGTGTCATGATCCTGCTTCCGGACTAAAAGCTATTATTTGTGTTCATGATACGACTCTTGGCCCGGCATTAGGTGGCACGAGAATGTGGAATTATGCCAGCGAAGAAGAGGCTATTATGGACGCTTTGCGTCTAGCGCGGGGAATGACATATAAAAATGCAGCGGCGGGACTCAATATTGGTGGTGCCAAAGCAGTCATTATCGGTGACTCTAAAAAGGACAAAAGTGAAGCCTTGTTCCGAGCCTTTGGACGATATGTAGAGGGGTTAGGCGGGCGTTATATTACAGCAGAAGATGTTGGTACCTGTGTTGAAGATATGGATTATATTCGTATGGAAACCCATAACGTGGCAGGCTTGGGCTCAGTTGCCGGCTCGAGCGGTGATCCTTCACCGATGACGGCTTATGGCACATGGAAAGGTATCAAGGCATGTGCTAATGCTGTATGGGGAAGTGATTCTCTTTCGAGAAAAGTGATTGCAGTACAAGGGTTAGGTCACGTCGGATATGCTCTTTGCAAACTGTTACATGATGAGGGAGCTATTCTTTATGTCACTGATATTAGCGAAGACAATGTAATGCGGGTAGTAAAAGATTTTAGTGCCACCGCTGTTAAGCCAGAAGCAATCTATGATGTTAACTGTGATATTTTTTCACCATGTGCCTTAGGGGCTATTATCAATGATAATACAATCCCAAGACTGAATTGTCGTATTATCGCTGGGGCTGCGAATAATCAGCTAAAAGAAGAGCGTCATGGAGATGTTCTACAAAGAATGGGAATTCTTTATGCTCCTGACTTTATCATCAATGCCGGTGGGGTAATAAACGTATGTGATGAACTGCTGGAAGGTGGGTATAATCGGGAACGGGCGATTCGTAAAGTGGAAACCATTTATGAAAATGTAAAAAAAGTCATTGCCATATCCCAAAGAGATAATGTTCCGACTTATAAAGCTGCTAATACTCTAGCCGAAGAGCGAATAAGGGTTATGCGCCAAGTGAAAAAGACATATCTGAAGGCAAAGTAATAGATGAAGTTTCCTATGGGAGGGTCATTCATGGTTCCCACACAAGAATATAAAACCAAGCTTGTTTCGGCGGAACAAGCAGTAAAGATCGTCAAATCTGGCGATTGGGTTGATTACAATTTTGCATTGGCCCAGCCTATCTTATTGGATAAGGCCTTGGCGGCGCGTAAGGATGAACTTTGGGATGTTAAGGTTAGGGGCGGATTAATACTAAGTCCTTTAAGAATTGTTGAACTAGATCCTACCAGAGAACATTTTTGCTATAACAGCTGGCACTTTAGTGGTTATGAGCGGCAGTTAAATGCACAAGGGCTTTGCAATTATATCCCGATGATATACCGTAACTTGCCACTGTTTTATCGCAAAAGTTTGGAAGTAGACGTGGCGATGTTTACTGTTCCACCAATGGACGCAGATGGTTACTTTAATTTTTCTCTGACAAATTCCGCAACCAAAGCACTAACGGATCAAGCCAAAACCATAATTCTTGAAATCAATGAAAAACTTCCGATTGTTGCAGGTGGGCGGGAAAATTCGATCCATATCAGTGAAGTGGATTACATCGTTGAAGGTGATAATCCGGAATTGCCAGTTATTAACCCTGTAAAGGCCTCGGAGACTGATGAGAAGATTGCTCAATATATCATGGGGGAAATAGGTGATGGCGCGACAATTCAACTGGGGGTTGGCGCGCTGCCTAATGCAGTGGGGACAATGATTGCGGGATCCGATTTAAAGAATTTGGGCTTACATACAGAGATGTTGGTCGATGCTTATATGATGATGAGTCGGGCTGGTAAAATAACAAATCAACTAAAAAATAGTAACAAGGGTCAAGGTGTGTTCTCGTTTTGCGCTGGTAGTAAAGAGCTGTATGACTGGGTTAAGGGCAACCCTAAGCTCTCCTCTTACCCGATTGATTACACCAATGATCCCCATGTTATGGCGCAAATTGATAATTTGGTAACAATCAATAATTGTGTTGAAATTGATATATTTGGTCAAGTTACCTCGGAAACGTCTGGTAGCCGTCAGATTAGCGGTACCGGAGGGCAATTGGATTTTTTAACTGGGGGTTATTTATCATCAGGAGGAAAAAGCTTCATTTGCTTTACGTCCACCTTTAAAGATAAAAAAACGGGACTAACGAGGTCGCGTGTCTTGCCAAGTTTACCAGAGAGTTCGATTGTGACAAATCCTCGTACCCAGGCCCACTATTTTGTAACAGAGTGGGGTATTGCTGATTTAGCAGGGCGATCTACCTGGGAGAGAGCAGAAAGGTTGATTAACATTGCTCATCCAGGGTTTCGTGAAGAACTGATACGTGGTGCTGAGAGACTAGGGATATGGCGCAGAACCAATAAACTGCATTTATAAATAATTTTAAAAAGTGATTAGGGGGAATGTATTGTGCCAAAACCGGTGTTTCGAGAAGAACGCTGTAAGGGCTGTGAACTTTGTCGTGATGCTTGTCCGCAAAAGATTATTGTTATGTCTGATACATTTAACAGCAAGGGCTACCAGCCGGCCACCTGTCCCGATAATCTCAAATGTATTGGATGTGCTTTGTGCGCAAAAGCTTGTCCAGACGTAGTCATTGAAATTTACAAGTAGATTGGAGTGAGAAAAGATGGCCGAAAAAATATTAATGAAAGGCAACGAAGCGATTGGTGAGGCTGCGGTAGTTGCGGGTTGCAAATATTACTTTGGATACCCGATTACCCCCCAGTCGGAGTTGATTGAATATATGGCCAAGCGTTTGCCTGAAGTTGGCGGTACTTTTTTACAGGCAGAAAGTGAAATTGCAGCAATTAATATGGTATATGGTGCCGCTGGTGCCGGTGGCAGAGTAATGACTTCTTCATCCAGTCCTGGAATGAGCCTTAAGCAGGAAGGGATTTCCTATATTGCGGCTGCGGAGTTACCTTGTGTAATTGTTAATATTATGAGAGGCGGTCCAGGATTAGGTGGCATACAACCTGGGCAGGCGGATTATTTCCAAGCTACCAAAGGTGGTGGCCATGGAGACTACCATGTAATTGTAGTAGCTCCTAACAGTGTGCAGGAAATGGCTGAGCTAACAATACACGCTTTTAATTTGGCAGACCAATATTTAAATCCAGTAATGATCTTAGGCGATGGTGCTCTAGGGCAAATGATGGAACCGGCCAGCTTTCATGACATGCCTGTAATAGCAGTGGAAAAACCGTGGGCGACAACTGGCATGGGTGAACGGAGTGAACCTAACATCATCAATACCCTACAATTAAAGCCAGAAATGCTGGAGCAGGCCAACAATAGACTGCAAAAGAAGTATGCCTTACTCCAAGAAAAAGAAACTCGTTGGGAAGAAATTCATACTGAAGATGCTGAGCTAATACTTGTTGCTTACGGAATCGCCTCTCGCATTGCGTTTACAGCTGTAGAAATGGCTAGATCGGAGGGTCTAAAAGTAGGTTTATTCCGACCTATCACCTTGTGGCCCTTTCCTAAGGCTGCGTTAGCGAATGCTGTAAGAAAAGCAATTGCTGTTCTAACGGTTGAACTTAGCGCCGGACAAATGGTGGAAGATGTAAGTCTTGCGATTCAATGTGCTAAACCGGTTCATTTTTATGGCCGCACCGGTGGTATGATAATGAGCCCCAAAGAAATTTATGAGCAGATAATCAAAATATTTGAGACCAAAGGGGGCAAATAACATGGTGGAAAAGTTGTTTGCAAGACCTGATTCCCTAGTTGATGTAGCAACTCATTATTGCCCAGGTTGCCAGCACGGAATCATTCACCGCTTGGTAGCTGAGGTGATTGATGAACTAGAAATACAGAAGACAGCAATCGGTGTGGTACCAGTAGGATGTTCGGTTTTGGCATATAACTATTTTAATGTGGACACCCAGCAAGCGGCTCATGGCCGCGCGCCAGCAGTGGCCACTGGGATAAAACGGGTACATCCAGATAAAGTCGTGTTTACTTACCAAGGAGACGGTGATGCTGCAGCCATTGGCACAGCAGAAATGGTCCATGCGGCTGCCCGGGGCGAGAGAATAACAGCAATATTTGTGAATAATGCTATTTATGGCATGACCGGTGGTCAATTGGCACCGACTACATTAGTAGATCAAGTAACGGCTACCAGCCCTTATGGACGCCAAAGCTCCTCGGCTGGTTGGCCCATACGTTTGTCAGAAATGCTGGCAACTCTTGATGGGGCAAAGTTTATTGCCCGTGTTTGTGTCAATGATCCTGCCAATATGGCGAAGGCTAAGACTGCAATTAAAACGGCCTTCCAAGTACAAATTCGCGGAGAAGGGTTTGCCATGGTAGAGGTTTTGGCTACTTGCCCAACTAACTGGGGTAAATCCCCGATAGAAGCAAAAAAATGGCTGAAAGAAAATATGATTCCACAATTTCCGCTCAATGTTTATAAAAATATTCAGGGGTGAGAAGATGCGACACGAGATTATTATTTCAGGATTTGGCGGTCAAGGGGTTATGGTTATGGGCCAGTTGTTAACTTATGCAGGGATGCTGGAAGGCAAGCACGTGTCTTGGATGCCTTCTTATGGTCCTGAAATGAGGGGGGGGACCGCAAATTGCTCCGTCATTATTGATGAAAGATCCATAGGTGCGCCGATGGTTACTGAGCCGACGGCCGCAGTGGTTTTAAATTTACCCTCTCTTGATCGATTTGAGCAAACAGTACAGAGCAAGGGAGTTCTCATTATCAATAGTTCACTCATTGATAAACCTGTTCAGCGTTCTGATATTCATGTTTATAATGTACCGATAAATGACATTGCGACAGAACTAGGCAGCCCTAAGGTGATCAATGTGGTTGCTTTAGGAGCCCTGCTAGCCGCTACGCATGCCGTCGAAATGGAAGCGGCTGTTACTGCTTTTGCTAAAAAGTTCGCCTCTAAACCTCAGATTGTGGAGCTAAATAAAGAAGCCATGATAAGAGGCTACAAAGCAGTAGAGAACATAGGTATTGAATAGTCGTCTTATGAATAAATAATAATATAACGACAAACTCCTGCAAAGCAGCCCAGCCTTGCAGGAATTTGTTTTTTGCTAAGTATCGACCAATATTAAAATTAAGCAAATTGCTACCGAGTGAAAATTTATTACTGGTCAATAATAATGTATGTGTTAATGTTGCTACATGGTAGCTATGGGGATCTTATTTCGTATTGGTATAAGCTGGCTCTATTAATGTGTAGATGATATACTTTAAGTAAATATTTTATATAGGAAAAGGAGTATATTGATATGATTGCGAATGAAGATGAGCATTCTTTAACTGCTATTCAATGGTTTAATAAAGGGTATGATTATGACATTAAAGAGGATTATGATAATGCCCTTTTCGCGTATACTAAGGCGATTGAGTTAAACCCACAAGATCCGGATGCTTTCATTAATCGTGGGGTTATTTATGATATTAAAGGCGAATATGATCTAGCGATTATGGATTATACAAAAGCAATTGAGTTAGATCCGCTAGATGCCGATAGTTATACTAATCGAGGCGTTATTTACGATAACAAAGGCGAATATGACCTAGCGATTCTAGATTATACCAAGGCCATTGAATTAAATCCACAGGGTGCTGATGCTTATGCGAATCGTGGAGTTATTTATGATAATAAAGGTAAATCCGACTTAGCGCTAGTGGACTATACGAAAGCCATTGAATTAAATCCACAAGATGCGGATTCTTATTTTAATAAGGCAACGATTTGTAAAAAATCAGGACATAACTCCGAGGCGTTAGAGGCTTATAACTTATTTATACGCTATGCACCTTCTGCTGACCCTAATATTGAAAAAGCGAAACAACAAATAAGAGAACTTGGTGGTACAATCTAATACGGCAAACCAGCTATTTTACTATCTGAATAGTTTAGGGATTCACCCCATAAGAGAATAGACGATTTTGAATTTGTGCCATGATTATCATGGCTTTATTTTTTTGCTAGTCAAAGGATCGTCCCCGCGATTCTGTAGTAAGGACATTGTAAACATTCTAAAACTGGCTATGTTAAGAGAATGAAATCTGGACCTTTTCTAAGACCAGTTTGCATGTTGTAATAGAAGTATCACGTGCACGAGATTAAAAACGAGATTCGGGAGGTTACAATGGGACTAATTAAAAGGGTAGGTATTTTCTTATTTAATGGTGTAGAATTAATGGATTTTGCTGGGCCATATGAAGTATTTACAGCTGCAAATCTTATGGCACCACAACAGTATTTTGATGTTTTTACAGTGAGTGCACAAAAGGGAGAGATTCGCACTAGCAATGGACTGATCGTAAAAGCCGATTACGATTTTTCTGATTGCCCACAGACAGATGTACTAGTGATACCTGGAGGTGATATTCGACCGGAGCTTATTTCCAATGATGCAATCTCGAAATGGATTGAAAGCCAAAATCGGCATACAGAAATCACTTTTTCTGTATGCAATGGGGCGATGTTGCTTGCCAAGGCAGGTTTGCTTAAAGGCTTGGCGGCTACTACCCATCATTACTTTTATGACAAACTATCTGAAATCGATTTATCTATTAATGTCGTTCAGAAGAGTCGCTATGTTGATACTGGGAAGATCGTCACTTCTGCGGGAATCTCTGCTGGTATCGATGCAGCGTTACACATTGTGTTAAGGATATTTGGTGAAAAAGTCGTTTTACATACGATTGATATTATGGAGTATGAAAGTACTGCTTATAGAAATGATGGAAATAAATAGTTAAATTTAACTTCATAGTATTTAAATGATCGGATTTTCAAGGTCGTGGCTGGGAGTCTCTCAATACGAATATCCTTTCCTAAAAGAAGTGAAGTGTCTTATTCTTTAAGATACTTCACTTCTTTTCAAATTCAATCATTTTCCTCTTGCAGCGGTTCATGAGTTATTTTAAATAATGCAGCAGTAAATTCTGCGACGTGTTCCTTTTCTTCATTCATGAGTTTACAAAAATGTTCCATTACGCGAGGGTCATCAGCTTGGTTCATATATTTCTGATACTTATTTATTGCATGAAGTTCATCTTGTATTGCTTTGGTAAGGCAACGTATTGCGGGTAGGTCTTTTTTATTAGGGGGAGTTACCTGCACGTCTTGGTCATATTGGGTAATTTTTGAGGGGACCCATTTTGGTTTACGGATAGTTCTCTCCATCGTTAATACTCCAAGGTCTTCTTCTTGAAGCCTTTGAGCCTGTATAGGATCGAATAAGGATATAAGTCTCATGGTTTCTACAAAATGTTGCATTTCATCTTTGGCTACGTCCAGGAAAATTTCTAAACAAGTGTCTACTGCACAGGTCAAATAATCTGCAATTGCTCCCCGTTCATCCGCTGCAGCATCTCTAAGCAAATATAAGTCAGGATGATTTGGACACTCATCCATATCAGGCGTGCATGAGGACGGACATGCATAATTGTTTTTAGATGAATAATAAGTGTTCTTGAGCACAAGTCTTCCTCCTTTCTATTAGTCAATATATAATATGGTATATAAGAGTCAATAGTGTATTATTCATTATATGTCTAATAGTTAGCTTTGAGAGACAATACAAGGGGGTGAGTATGCTAAGTCTAATTTATAGTATTAGGAAAGTAGTAGCAAAAAAGCAAATTCCTATAGTAAACAAGAAGTAAAGACAAACTCCTGCAAGGCAGCCTAGCCTTGCAGGAGCTTTGTATTTTAATCAACAGAATTAGGCGTATTAATCAAAACGATAACAAATGATGTTAGGTATCGGGAGATAAATTTGTAAACTGGCTTAAATCTTCTGGGAGGAATCATGTAATAAAAAGGGAATATATACATGACTGGAGCAATTCAATTTTTTCGAGCCTTGAACAATTGCAAAAATCGATTCAAGAAAAGGTTACTTATCTGCAATTTTCCGGGAATATGTAGTGTATGTGGAAAGTCATTCCTGTCGGAGAAATAAAAGGATAGAAGCGAAAATGGATTTTGACTAATGCAATTGTTTGCAAAATAGGAGCTTGAAGATGAAATTAGAAGAAATGATTAATAAGCGTAAAGCGTCTTTGAACCAGACTGATATGGGGATATGGAAGTATATTTTTAATCATAAGCAAAGATGCCGGCATATGTCGATCCATGATTTAGCCAAGGAATGCT
Organism: Pelosinus sp. UFO1; assembly: GCF_000725345.1. Classification (NCBI taxonomy): domain Bacteria; kingdom Bacillati; phylum Bacillota; class Negativicutes; order Selenomonadales; family Sporomusaceae; genus Pelosinus; species Pelosinus sp. UFO1. The sequence goes on along the minus strand of NZ_CP008852.1, from coordinate 3,760,180 downwards.
GCGTATCGAGTACGACCGTGGTACGGTTTGCCAAGAAACTTTCGTTTGACGGATTCGGCGACCTGAAGGCTGTATTGAAGATGGAAGAGGAACGAAACATTGGTGATGAGAAGGATGTGCTTGAGGCTATAACAAGCTTTTATCAGCATAGCTGGAAGGAAATCGTTAAACGCAATTTTGATGGTGCCAGCAGGCTCATGTACGGTGCCAAGCGGGTATTTGCTTATGCCTCGGGGTACGTACAGAGCAATGTTGTACAGGAGATAAAGAGGCTTTTCTTTTTTGATGATGTATTGATCTACGAGGTGCGAGGGCAGGAGGAGTTTCATTCGTTGGCCAAGATGATGACGCCGGATGATCTGGTTATTATTGTTTCATTGAGCGGTGAGACGCCGATGGCGGTGGAGTTTGCGCAGAAGCTGCAGCTCAAGGATGTACCGCTTATATCGATTACTCGGTTACATGATAATACACTGGCGGGTCTGAGTACAGAGAATCTATATGTTACACCGGCGACGTTTCAGCTCTATGAGGCAGATGAGGACAAGATGCCGTATCAGTCAATGCTGCCGTATTTCCTGCTGATAGAGATATGGTATGTAAAGTATAAGTTGTACCGCAAGAATAAAATAAAGTAGAAAAATGAGACTGTCTTCGACGAAAGTTTAGGGCAGTTTTATATTTTTATATACATGTACTAAAGTACGCAAAATGTACTTTGGTACACATTTGTGTCATAGGGCCGTAATGCTTTGAATCTATTGAATGTGTGGTGATAAGGGGCTATGATAAAACCAAGATATCTTATAAAGCAATTTGAAATAGAAGATTTCAAATTGAGCTAAAAAATGTTTGTCATGACAAAAGACCATGTACTACAGATTCCTGCAATAAGGAGAATTAATTTTATGTATCTGCAAAGAAAATTTGCAAAATTCAAAATTAAAGAAATGCTTGCGAGTGAAGGAACACTATTTGATGGAGGTGGGGTTATGTCGATCAACAAGGACATTGTCATGCAAAATGTACAGCGGTTCGGCGGAGCAATGTTTACGCCAGTTATACTGTTTTCCTTCTTTGGTATCATGGTGTCATTATCCATTATTTTCAAGAACCCGGATATTGTCGGCAGTATAGCGACAAAGGGTACATTCTGGTACAACGTTTGGTATGTTATTGAACAGGGATCTTGGACAGTCTTTGCGCAAATGCCACTTTTATTTGCAATTTCTCTGCCAATTGGTCTGGCAAAGAAAAATCAAGCAAGGGCCTGTATGGAATCATTTGTAATCTATGTTGTGTTCAATTATTTTGTTTCAGGGATTCTCACACTAGCAGGTCCTTCATTCGGTGTAGATTATAGTCTCAAAGCAGGTGGCGGCACAGGTCTTGCAATGATTGCGAATATCAAGACGCTTGACATTGGTATGCTTGGAGCCATCTTGATTTCAGCAATTACGGTATGGCTGCATAATCGTCTCTTTGATGTAGATCTTCCCGATTATCTTGGCATATTCAAAGGGTCGTCTCTCGTAGTTGCAGCCGGATTCTTCTTCATGTTGCCAGTTGCGTATTTTTTCTGTTTGGTATGGCCATCGGTGCAGCACACAATTGGAACTTTTCAGGAATTTTTAAAAGCGAGTGATGCGCTTGGCGTATGGATGTATACTTTCTGCGAAAGAATTTTAATTCCGACGGGGCTACATCACTTCATTTACACGCCATTTATTTTTGGACCAGCGATTGTTGATGGTGGAATTCAACAGTATTGGTTGCAACATTTGCAAGATTTTGCGACTTCAGCCCAATCGTTGAAAGAAATGTTCCCGGGGGCTGGTTTCTCTTTACATGGTTCTTCCAAAATATTTGGTGTTCCAGGAATTGCACTTGCTATTTATGCTACGGCGAAACCAGCGAAAAAGAAAGCTGTTGCCGGGCTGTTGATTCCAGCAACGATTACGGCAGTGATCTGCGGGATTACAGAACCGCTTGAATTTACATTCCTATTCATCGCTCCTGTACTGTTTGCAGTGCATGCAGTACTTGCTGCAACACTTGCTGCAACATTTTTCTTATTCGGTGTAGTTGGTTCTTTCGGTGGCGGACTTATTGATGCCATCGTACAGAACTGGATTCCATTATTTAAATATCATTCCACAACTTATATTATGCAAATCGTAGTTGGTCTTTGTTTTACAGCGATTTACTTCTTCGTGTTCCGTTACCTTATTGTGAAGAATGATTATAAAACTCCAGGCCGTACCGAAGATGATGCAGAAGATAAACTTTATTCCAAAGCTGAGTATAAAGCCAAGATAGCGATGGAAGGAATGATTAATGTCGATGAACGCGATATTAAGGCAGCGGTATTTCTTGGAGCTCTTGGTGGCAAGGAAAATATTAAGGATGTAACAAATTGTGCTACGCGTCTTCGCGTAACAGTCGTAGATGATTCGCTGATCAAAGGAGTAAGCACATTTACAAAAGCCGGCGCGCATGGACTTGTAAAAAATGGGCATGCGGTACAGGTGATTGTTGGCTTATCCGTACCACAGGTAAGAGAGCGTTTTGAAGCATTATTGCAAGATACATCAGACGCAGAAACTGCATCTGGCACAGATAAATCTACAACATTGAAGGCGTTTATCAGTGGTAAAGTCATTCCAATTACGAAAGTTAAAGATGAAATGTTTTCACAAAAAATGATGGGTGACGGTATCGCTGTATATCCGGAAACTGAAATAGTGACAGCACCAGCAGATGGTGAAATCACTATGGTAATGGACGGATCTGGTCACGCAGTCGGTATGCGTTTGTCAAGCGGCGTCGAAATCCTTATCCATATCGGTATTGATACGGTAAAAATGGAAGGTCGCGGTTTCAATGTATTTGTAAAACAAGGACAGAAAGTAAAAGCAGGCGAAACGCTTGTGAAGTTTGATAAGAAATTGATTGAGAAGGAAGGCTATTCTTCAATTGTTATATTAGCTGTTACAAATTCTTCAGAATACCCGCTGATGAAGCTATATTCTGGCATGACAGCAAAAGCCGATGAAACAGTAATTGCAACATTCTAAGAAGGGGAAAGTCAAAATGGACAATTTAAAATGGTGGCAAAAGACGCTGGTATATCAGATTTATCCAAAGAGCTTTTGTGATAGTAGCGGCGATGGTAGCGGGGATTTAAACGGTATAACGGAAAAACTGGATTATATTCGTGATTTAGGAGTAGGCGCAATCTGGTTAACACCAGTGTATGTATCGCCAATGGTTGATAATGGCTATGATATTGCCGACTATCGAAACATTGCACCAGAGTATGGCACAATGACAGATATGGAGAAGCTCATTGGCGAAGCAAAGAAGCGTGGTATTCGCATTGTCATGGACTTGGTGTTCAATCACACATCAGATCAGCACAGCTGGTTCAAGGAATCGCGAGTAGATCACGGAAACTGTAAACGTGACTGGTATATATGGCGTGATGCCAGACCAGACGGGGCGCCACCGACAAACTGGCGAGGTATCTTCGGCGGCTCAGCTTGGACTTTCGATGAAGCTACTAAACAGTATTATTTACATACCTTTGCGAAGGAACAGCCAGATTTAAACTGGGAAAATCCTGAAGTGCGTAACGTGTTGTATGAGATAGCAAATTTCTGGCTGGATAAGGGTGTAGGCGGGTTCCGTATTGATGCGATTACCTATATCAAGAAGCCGGAAGAATTTAAGGATCTACCAGCCGATGGTCCAGATGGTATGAGCAATGTGCATGTTGCAACAGCGAATCAGCCCGGTATATTGGAATTTTTACATGAGTTTAAGCGGGAGGTTTTTGCAGGAAAAGATATATTTACGGTGGCAGAAGCAAATGGCGTATCAACTGAAGAGTTGCCACAATGGGTAGGCAGGAATGGTGCCTTTGATATGCTACTTGAGTTTAGTCATATGGACCTAGATATGGAAGCATCCAGTCTTTGGTGTCGTCCAGTTGACTGGAAGTTAACAAAGCTCAAAAAGGCGCTCAGCAATAGCCAGCGGGCAACGTCAGAAAACGGTTGGTATCCAGCATTTTTTGAAAATCATGACCAGCCGCGCTCAGTGAATAAATTTTTTCCATATCATGCAGATCAAAAGCTAGTGGCAAAAGTATTGGCCACTGTGTTATTTACCTTGAAAGGAACACCGTTTATCTATGAAGGCGAAGAACTGGGCATGACAAATATCAAGTTGTCTTCCATTGAATGTTATGACGATATCGCTTCTAAAGGACAATATGAAATTGCTTTGCAGGAGGGATTCTCCAGGCAACAAGCACTAGAATTTGTCTGGAATTACAGCAGAGATAATGCGCGAACGCCTATGCAGTGGACTAGTGAAAAACACGCTGGTTTTACGAGCGGTGAGCCATGGCTGCCGGTCAATGAAAATTATGATGAGTTAAATGCCAAGCAAGAGTTACAGGATGAAGGTTCTGTATTGCGGTATTATCACCGTCTGGCAAAGCTACGTCAAGAATATGATATCTTGCTCATTGGCAGTTATGAAGAACTGTTGGAAGCGGATGAACAGATTTTTGCTTATAGGCGTGTGTTGGATAAAAACAAAATGATCATTCTTTGTAATTTTTCTGGACGAGAAAAAGCGTGCAACTTGACTGAAATTGAAGACAATGGAAAACTGCTGATCAGCAATTATAGAGATGCGCCAAATCTGGTTCTGCGTGCCTATGAAGCTAGGGTATATCTCTGCGAAGGGAGGAATCCCTTTGAAGGTTGCAGCCAGTGATTTTGATGGAACGCTGTTTATCGATAATGGAATTTGTCCAGAAAATGTAGAGGGGGTTCGTCTATGGCGGGCAGCTGGTAATAAGTTTGGCGTAGTCACAGGACGCGATTACGGCATGTTAGTTCCACAGCTAGAATATTTTGGCATAGATTATGATTTTGCAATATGCAATAATGGTGCGATCATTTTCGGTGAAAATGGTAAAGTGCTTTATCAAGCTGAGATTCCAGAGCAAGCACTCTATGTAGTAGCGACACATCCCTGCGTGGCAGATAGCCTGCATGTTGCATTTTCTCAGGCAGAGAGCAGTTGTATTTATCGCGAAAGGGAAGGGTCTTGGATGGTCCGTGAGGCAAAACAATGGCAATTTTTATTAAAGATAATAGAAGTTGCTGAAATCAATGAACTTAGTCGGGTACATCAAATTGCATTGGGGTTTGCTAGTCTGGATGGGGCAGCGGAAGCTGCCCGGCAAATCAACCTACTGTTTGGTGATACAGTGTATGCTTGCCAGAACCGTGGTAGCGTAGATATTACTCCAATTGGCATCGACAAAAGTAAGGGAATTGAAAAATTATTAGAACTAAAAGCATGGCAGGATGCAGAGGTGTATGTTATTGGTGACGAAATCAATGATTTACCAATGATACATAGGTTTGATGGCTATGCTGTAGAATCAGCAAGAGAAGTTATAAGAAGAGATGCGAAACAGAGTTTTTCTTCGGTTGGCAGTATGCTACAAAATAATTTATAGAACATTTAGAACATTGGAATTATATCTCTAAAAAAAAGTAAAGGAAGTTGACATAAAATGAAAAAAAGTTTAACTACATTGGCAATTACTTTGGCATTGGGAGCATCGACAACAGCGTTTGCGGCATCTGCAGACAGTTTTTCCGATGTACCGAAGAATCACTGGAGTTATGCAGCACTTGACGAATTAGCTAAAGACGGTATTATTGAAGGTTATGGAGATAGTAAGTTCGAAGGAAACCGTATGATGAGTCGTTATGAAATGGCGACCATTGTTGCCAAGGCGATGGACAAAGTAAAATCCGGCTCGCTCGGCGATCAAGCACTAGTGGAAAAGCTAGAAAAAGAATATGGCAATGAACTTGAAGCACTCAATAAGAAAGTTGATGCTTTAGATAAAAAAGTCAATGCTACAAATGCGCTTGTCGATAAATTTAAAATATCTGGTTTAACAAGGGTGCAAGCAGGCAGTGATGACGGAAAAAACATGAACTATAATAACCGTTTTTACATGGATTTGGAAGGTGAAATGAAAGTATCTGATATGTGGCGGGCCAGATTTACTATTGAAAAAAATGCGCAGTATAAATCCAGTGAGCCTGTTTATGAAAATAAATGGGTGTCAGATGGAACTGCAACTGGTGGAAAATGGTCAAAAGTTGCGCATACACATGCCGGGAAGGATAACTCAGCTAATGACCAGGATCACAACGGTTCCGTTTCCAATGTGTGGGTAGAAGGTACGATTGCAGGCAACTGGTATGTCAATGCTGGTAGAAAGTGGAATGGAATTGGTTATCAGAATCTGTTATGGGGTAATCCAGCCGATGGTGCAGCGTTCTATCACCCAGTAAGCAAAGATTGGATGATCAGTGGACTCGTTTGGTCACCAACTTGGGATGGCGCCAAGTACACCATGGCTGCTGGAAACATATTCGGCAAACTGACGAAGACAGTGGATGCCAATGTGGCTTATGCTAAAATCGTAAATAATAAAGAAGATTACTGGACAGGGGCGGATATGGCGTATTCGATAGACCTCCGAGCACATTTGACGCCAACTTTGACAGCAACAGCTTCCTATGTAAAGACCAATGCGGATCAAGGCGGCGGTTACTGGAAAGATAAAAGCGATCTTGACCGTGACTTTGCTTATCGCTTGGATTATAAGGGGACGAATACTAGTAATGTGGGTTCCTTCGGTATGTATGCAAAATATGTCGATATGGGTGCAACTGGTGACTTTGGTCATGATGATGAATGGACAACACGCGGACCTTCATACTCGAATGGTAATAAAGGCTGGTATGTAGGCATAAATTATGTTCCTTGGCAGAATGTAGAATGGTCAACGATGTATGCTAAAGTAAAAGAAGGTACAAGTGTAGCAGCAGCCGATGGCGAATCAGACAGAAAAATCATTCGTACGCAACTCGATTATCATTTCTAATAACGTAGATGTTTTTATCAACATGTAGAGGAGGAAAGATCCATGATACATAAAAAAAATCTAGTGCGTGCTGTTGTATTAGCAGGTTCATTTGGCATGTTTGCGGCTCCGCTGCTGGCACCGGCTGCAACGGCAACGACCTTTATAGCAAGAGCAGAAGCAGCGCAGGCAGTTGGGCAAGTGGTTATCCTTACCGGCAGTTTGCAAGACGAGTTAGGTGGTAGTAAGGAATGGGATCCGAGTGACCACAAAACGATGATGAAAGATCTTGGCAACGGGAAATATCAGCTCAAAGGCAAGCTCCCCGCAGGAAATTATGAGTTTAAGATTGCAGTTGGCGGCAGTTGGAATGAAAATTACGGCGACAAAGGTCAGCTGAATGGAGCAAATATCGCCATGCACCTCAAAGCCGCGCATGAAGTGACGTTTGATTATGATGCGGCTACCCATCTTGCTACGTATACTTATGAGGGGATGGCAGCAGAGCAGGAAGCAGCGATAAAAGAAACTGTAGCGGCAGCTGTGCAAGAGCGCAAAATAATGATTGCTGGTAATCTGCAGCGTCAACTCGGCGCAATGAAAGATTGGGATCCATCGGATATGAAAACGCAGATGACAGATCTAGGCCATGGATTTTATAGCTATACAGCCAATCTGCCAGCGGGGTCTTATAGTTACAAAATTGCTGTCAATGGAAGTTGGAATGAAAACTATGGTTTAGGTGGCAATGCCGACGGGGCTAATTTGCAGTTAACATTGGTGAAACCGCAAGCGGTGACATTCTATTATAATGACACAACCCATAAAATCAAAGACAGCAGCAGCTATAAATTGCTGTCAGATAAGGAATTGCCAACGGTTAGTGGTGATTTTGCGAAAACTGCTAAAGGTGACTTCATCATGCGTGATACAATACTTGATGGATTTTATGCAACAAGTATTGACGCTAAAGCCGGTACTTATAATGTAGCAATCATGCAGAAAGGTAAGCAGATTGCGGCTCAGTCAATTACCTTAAACAAAGATGGCAAGGTAGCGATCTATTTTGACAGTAAGGCTGATAAGTTGATCGTCGATGATGGCAGTATCCATGAAGATAAGCTTTATCATAATACCTGGGAGCTTTCGAGCCGCCAGCCGTTTGAAGCCATCAAAGCCGGCGACAGCGTGAATCTTTCGATCAGCGGTCAAAAAGGCGATATCAAAAATGCACAGCTCGTTTTGCTCAAATCAAAAATTGTAGCAAAAGGCGGCGATGAATACAATATCGACTACAGTGCTGGTACAACAACGGTATATGATCTTGATTTTACTGGCAATAAAAATGACAAAGATGTTTGGTCAAAAAAAATTCAGATCAATGAAAACGGTATTTATGGCTATAAATTTATCATCAATGGAATAAAAGAATACGGTGATGATGCGAAACCAGGGCAAACGGGTATGGTAACCTTGCGGGATGCTAAACCATTTCAGCTTACCGTTTATCGGGCTGATTATAAGACGCCAAATTGGGCGAAAGAAGCCGTTACCTATCAAATCTTTCCAGATCGTTTTTATAATGGTGATACAAGCAATGACAATGCGAAATCGACAGCTCGTGGTTTGCAGCCAATCCAGCATAAGAGCTGGATTCAGCTGCCGACCAATCATGCGAGGACACCAGAGCTTGACAGCGATCAATATGAAAGCAATGATTTCTTCGGCGGCGATCTCGCTGGCATTACGAAAAAACTAGACTATTTGCAGGATCTAGGCATAACAGCTATCTATGTGAACCCAATCATGGAAGCAGCATCCAACCATCGTTATGATGCTGTAAACTATGAAAATATTGATCCATTCCTCGGCACACAAAAAGATTTTGATACGTTGGTGAAGGAAATGGATAAACGTGGTATGCATTTGATCATGGATGGCGTGTTCAACCATGTCGGTGATGATTCAATCTATTTCGACCGTTATAGCAAATACAAAACTGTGGGTGCTTATGAATACTGGTCACGAGTTTACGATTTGATGAATACCAAACATATGAAGCAAGATAAAGCCGAAGAGGCTGCTAAAAAGTCTTTGCTAGCAGAAGGTCAAGTGTTCAGTCCATATAATTGGCAGAATTGGTTTGATATCTATAATGAAAAAGCGGCTGATGAAATGGGAACCAAATATAACTACCATTCTTGGCAGGGCTATTCGAACCTCGTACCGTTCAAGGATTTCCCGCCAACGGCTACTTCACCGGTTAAAGATGCGCCAAGTCAGCTAAATAATATCGATCTTGATAACTATCTTATCTATGATGATAATGCCGTAATCACAAGCTGGTTCAAAAAAGGTTTATCCGGCTGGCGGATTGATGTGGCAAAAGAAGTTCCGGCAGAATTTTGGGCAGCAGTGAGGGATAAGGTGAAGACACTAAAGACCAGGCAAGGCGATGAACCATTATTGCTTGGTGAAATCTGGCAGGATGGCTCGCAGTTCCTTACCGGCGACCAGTTTGATTCGGTCATGAATTATAAGCTCAGCTTTGCTGTAGGTGATCTTTTCTTGAATAAGGGGGATGCTGCGGCAGCTGATGTTGAACTCAAGACCTTGCAGCAGAACTATCCGAAAGAAGCTCTGTACGATTTGATGAATATCGTGGATTCACATGATGTAGTCCGTGCCATTTTCAAATTTGGCGGTGGAAAAGATAGTGTGACCCAGGCTTCTTTGAAAGATTTCAACTATGATGAAGGCAAGGCAAAACTCAAGCTGGCAGCGACCTTCTTGATGGGGTATCCTGGAATGCCAACAATCTATTATGGCGACGAAGCCGGCCTGTATGGTAGTGCGGACCCTGACTGCCGCAGAGCATATCCGTGGGGACATGAAGACCAAGATTTGCTCAAGTATTATAAGAAGGTGATCAAGGTAAGAAATGATAACAAAAAGCTTTTTGCTTACGGTGATATATCTACGCTGAAAGCTGAGGGGGATCTGTATGTATACGGTCGTTCTTGCGCTGGTGAAAATGCTGTAGTTGCCATGAATAGAGGCAATGCGACAGAAATAACACTTGATGTACCGCAATACGCCGATGGCACGGTATTTACAGATGCTTTAGACGACAGCTATACGGCTTCCGTGCAAAATGGCAAGATAACGATAAATTTAGAAAAGTGCAAGGCAAGAATGATGATAAATAAATGAGAATATAGATTGAAAAAGATTTGGGGGAGGAATCTATTATGAGTAAGAAATTTTCAGTAGTAGTAGCAGGCGGCGGCAGTACATTTACGCCGGGGATTGTAATGATGCTTTTGGCTAATTTGGATAGATTTCCAATTCGCAAATTGAAATTCTATGATAATGATGCAAAGCGTCAGGAAGTCGTAGCAAAGGCTTGTGAAATAATTCTGCGCGAAAAAGCACCGGATATTGAATTTGAAGCAACCACAGATCCGAAGGAAGCGTTCACAGATATCGATTTCATCATGGCACATATCCGCGTCGGAAAATATGCAATGCGTGAACTCGATGAAAAGATTCCGCTTAAGTACAATGTACTTGGTCAGGAAACCTGCGGTCCTGGAGGAATTTCTTATGGCATGCGTTCTATCGGCGGGATCATTGAAATTATTGATTATATGGAAAAATATTCGCCGGATGCATGGATGCTCAACTATTCCAATCCAGCAGCGATTGTAGCTGAAGCAACACGTAAACTCAGACCAAATGCTAAGATTCTGAATATCTGTGATATGCCGATTGGCATTGAACGTCGCATGGCAGCCATTTCTGGACTCAAATCCCGTAAGGAAATGGAAATCAGATATTATGGGCTGAATCATTTCGGCTGGTGGACGAGTATTATGGATCATCATGGCAACGACCTTATGCCGAAAATTCGTGAATATGTTGGCAAAAAAGGCTACAATCTTGATATACCGGAATTCAAGGCAGATACAAGCTGGACGGTTACTTACGACACGGTCAAAGAATTTTATCAACTTGATCCTAGTACATTGCCTAACACATACCTCAAATATTATCTCTGCCAGGACGAAGTTGTGGAACATTCCAACCGCGAATATACAAGAGCCAACGAAGTCATGGATGGCCGTGAAAAGACCGTATTCGGCGAATGTCGCCGCATTGCAGCAGCAGGCACAGCCAAGGAATGCGACTTTGAAGTGGATGAACATGCTTCTTACATCGTAGACCTTGCAAGAGCTATTGCCTATAACACAAAGGAAAGAATGCTACTGATTGTTGAAAACAACGGTGCTATTTCTAACTTTGACCCGACAGCTATGGTGGAAATCCCTTGTATCGTAGGCTGCAAAGGGCCGGAACCTTTGACAGTTGGCAAAATTCCGCAGTTTCAGAAAGGTCTTATGCAGCAGCAGGTATCAGTAGAAAAACTTGTTGTTGAAGCGTGGGCAGAAGGCTCATACCTAAAACTCTGGCAGGCACTGACAATGTCCAAGACAGTACCAAGTGCCAAGGTCGCAAAGCTTATTCTTGATGATCTCATTAAAGCCAACAAAGACTACTGGCCGGAACTCAAATAAAAAAGAAAAAAATACACGATGAGCTCCTATCAGTTTATTTAACTGATAGGAGTTATCTTTTTTGTAAATAAACTCGCGCCGTCTCTATGGGGGAGATAGTGTAATCAAGGTTTACCAAAAGGATTTGACGCTTACTTCTAAAATAATGAGGTTGCTATATGATGTAAGTTAGCTTACTAGTACATAATAAAGATGCTTGAATTGACAAAAAATATTGATAAGATTTTCTATGTGATGAATGATAGCATAATTTGGACTTATACTAATAGCGAGAAAGGAGAGTATTATGCCGCAAGAAAGCTATCATATGGTTGAGGCGCAGAATATCCAGGATTTTTTGCAGATGCGTGAAAGCGAAACCGTTGAGTTCAAAGAGAAGTGGGAAGATAACAGTGGTTTAAAAGCGTTGTCCGCATTTGCAAATACCAGAGGTGGATTACTTCTTGTTGGAGTGACAGATGATCATCAGCTAGGAAGATGGAAAGTATCGGATAGAGAGTTAGAGCAAATTGTTGGTAAAATTCATGATGTACTTAGGATTCACCCGCAGGAGATCCAACGTATCACGGCATCTGAAGAGAGCGAAATCCTCTTGATTAAGATGCCAGTAGCTCCGATTCCCATGCCATTTCTAGGACGTTACTATCGTCGCGTTGGTAATAGCTCTCGTGAAATTTTACCAAGTGATCTGGGGAATTTTTTACTAGAACGTCTGGGAACATCTTGGGATTCTTTAATTGGTGAATATAAAACAGATATTGATGATAATGCGATAGAAACGTTTGTGAAGTTGGCTCGAAATCGTCTGCCTTCGATTTCAACTACAGAAGAAACAAGAAATATGTTGGAGAAATTAAGGTTAATTGTGGACGGTAAGCTAACCCGGGCAGCAGTTTTCTTATTCACCATAAATCCGCAGTTATATTTTCCGAATACGCAGGTACGTATCGGGAGATTTAAAGATGCTGTAACGATGGTTGATGATAAAATAGTAGACGGTAATTTGTGGCAGCAAGTTGACAGTGTTATGAAACAATTAATGCAATATATTCAGGTGCGCTATGAGATACCAAAAGAAATCCAAAAGACTGCTGGTTTAGCAACGGTTCAACGACGAGAAATCTGGGATTATCCGATTGATGGTTTGCGTGAAGCGGTGATGAATGCCTTGGTACATAGAGATTATATGAGTATGGAAAACATTCATATTCGTGTATTTGATGACCGCGTAGTTATTACTAATCCTGGTGGCTTACCAGAAGGGCTGACGATTGAAGATTTAAAGAAAGATGAACATCCATCTGTACCACGAAATCCTTTGCTTGCTCAAGTGGTTTATTACGCCAATCTTATCGAAAAGTGGGGTACTGGCATAACGCGGCTCCGAACGGCTTTTCGTGATCAGGGATTGCTTGAACCTGAATTTGAAGCTTCATCCACGCGATTTGCAATTACTTTACATAAAGGTCTCTTTCAAGAAAAACGGATACTTGAAGTAGAATTAACGGAGCAGCAAAAAAAAGTAATTGTTTTTGTTAAGGAAAACGGTAAAATCACCAATAAAGATTATCGCCAGATAACTGGACAATCAGATGAATCTGCTCGTGTTACGTTTAAAGATTTAATGGAAAAAGGTGTTTTAAAGAACTATGGAAAAGGGCGTAGCAGCCACTATAAATTAAATGAAGTTGGCGATTAGTTGGCGATTATTGGCGATTAATTGGCAATTAAAATACTAATAGAAACAAGCGTGTTTCATCAATTGACAGCACCCTATCTTGATAGAGTTGTTACCGCTGCGTCAAATATCCAATGATAAAGACAAACTCTTGCAAAGAAAGTCCTTCCTTGCAGGAGTTTTCTATTTTAATGGTAAATAGAATAGAAATATGGACTGTTCTTTGAAAGAAAAAGCTTATGATATATTGTTCGCACGAAACACAAAAAAATGATTAGACTAGCAGAACCGTCCTCGTCAGCTGTGGCAGGATTCAAAGGCGATGAATTCAAAATTGAGATAGAAGCGAACAAGTATGTGCTGATCTCAACATCTATTCTCGTACCAGCGCTATCACCCCCTGGAGTGTAATAGAAGTTTTACAAAATGCCGTAGCGCTGATTGTATTTTAGGAGGTATTATGTTTAAAAAATTAGTTGCCATAGAACCGGTAAATCTGATTCCATCAGCGAAGCAGAAACTCCATAATTATGCAAAAGAAGTAGTGTTGTTTGATGATGTTCCAAAGGACGATGCGGAAATAATCCATCGAATTGGCGATGCTGATGCCGTACTGGTCAGTTATACCAGCCGTATAGAAAAGAGCGTATTTGATGCCTGCCCCAATATCCGTTATATCGGAATGTGTTGCAGCCTATATTCCGAAGCAAGTGCCAATGTTGATATTCTCACTGCCCGTACCAGAGATATCACAGTGTACGGCGTTCGCGATTACGGTGACCAGGGCGTTGTCGAATACATAGCCAGCGAGCTTATCCGCTATCTTCACGGTTTCGGCGATAAACAGTGGCAGGAGATGCCGGTAGAGCTTACTGATTTAAAAGTCGGTATAGTTGGCCTAGGAACTTCTGGTCAGCTGATTGCCACCGGCCTTCAATCATTAGGAGCTGATTTATATTATTTCAGCCGTACCCGCAGGCCAGATCAGGAAGCAAAAAATATCAAATACCGACCGTTAAAAGAACTGCTGAATACAGTTGATGTTGTTTGCAGTTGCCTGAATAAGAACGTCATCTTATTCCATGATGAACAATTTGAATGGCTTGGCAATCACAAAATAATGTTCAACACCTCTATCGGCCCGTCCCACGATATCCCTGCCCTTACCAAATGGCTTGAACACGGTGATAACGAATTTTTCTGTGATACTGCAGCCGCTCTTGGGGATAATACCGGCAGACTTCTTGCCAGCCCCCACGTAAATTGCATGAACAAGTCATCCGGCCTTACTAGTCAGGCTTTTGACCGCCTCAGCGAAAAAGTATTGAAAAATATCGAAACATTTCTAAAAGAAAACCTATAAGCGCTTGTAGACTCTAAATAAGAAGTGTCTAAAACAATATGTAACGATAGCCTCCTGCAAGCTTAGCTTTGCAGGAGTTTTGTATTCTAATGGTAAATAAAAAGAAATGAAATATGAGACAAGCTTTTTCAATGTGAGGAAATAGGAGTAGCTATATGAGCTGGAATTTAAAAAGATTTGAAGATCTTTCGATTGATGAGTTATACAAAATTTTACAAGCAAGAATGAGTGTTTTCGTTATAGAACAAAAATGTTTTTATTCTGAACTTGATGGAAAAGATAAGGTGGCATATCATCTGTTTAAAGAAGAAGACGAAGAAATTGTTGCGTATTTAAGGATTTTTTCCTGTGGGTTGGTGTATCCCCAAGCTTCTTTTGGGCGAGTATTTGTTCAAAAAGAATATAGAAATCAAGGTATTGCCCAGGAATTAATTAAAAGAGCGCTTTATTTTATGCAAACCCAATTGCACGAAAAAGTTATTAAAATCCAGGCACAAGCTTATCTGCAGACTTTTTATGCTTCTTTTGGTTTCAAAGCCGTATCGGAGGTCTATTTAGATGATGATATTCCACATATTGACATGATTTTGGAAGGCAAATACAAAAAGTTTATGACTCGCTAGAACCGTCACTGTGATGCATTGTATCAGCCTTCGTCCTTTATAGTGCTATTTAGAAAGATCATAATAAAAGATGGAATTTAATAACCTAAACTAAGGAGGTTAGTCGGATTAAGAAGCTACAAACAAACTCTAAGATTTTATCACCCGATATCCCGAAAGAATTAGCCGAAGTTATATTTCCAGATAGAAAGATTTGTAATGAAGACTATTTCGAAATGGGAATAATCAGTAATTGTATAATTGAAAATGAAATGGCAGCGCATGTGTTTTTTGATAAGGTCATATTTAAGAATGTAATTTTAAAAAAAGTTGATTTTAGCGGATTAGAATGTACTGATGTTATTTTTGAAAAGTGTGATTTATCAAATGTAGACTTTAGTGAAGCCATTATGCATCAAGTCGAAATGCGAAATTGTAAAATTGTAGGAATAAATTTAATGGGAGCAACATTGCGCAATGTGTTATTTGACAACTGCTATGGGGATTATGCTAACTTTCGTAATGTAAATTGCAAACAAGTGAAGTTTCATAACAGTTCATTAGCCAATGCCGATTTTTATAGATCCACACTACTCAAGGTGTATTTTTCTAATTCAAGCTTGGAACAGATTCAATTGTCGGGTACTAAATTAGCAGGCATTGATTTAAGCAGCTGTGAGTTTAGACAGATTGGTGTTACCATAGAGGATGTGCAAGGGTGTATCGTTTCTCCACAACAAGCAGTTGGCTTCTCAAAACTATTTGGCTTGATCATCAACGAATAGATTGCTTGGATTCATTATATGGAGGAGAGTTAATGAAAATCTTCATTCGGGAAGCAATGGTAAGTGATAGCGAGATTTTGACACAGATATCTTTTGCAGCAAAGCGGCATTGGAATTATCCTGATCAATATTTTGATAGCTGGAAAGAGGAATTAACCATAACACCTGCCTATATAAAAAATAACAGAGTTTACGTAGCGGAGGCGAATGAGCGAATTGTAGGTTATTTCTCTCTAGTAGAAATAAAGAACGACTTTTGGGCAGGTAAGGTATTCGTTAGTAAGGGATTTTGGCTGGAGCATATTTTTATTTTGCCAGAGCACATAGGAAAAAGTATTGGGACAAAATTAGTAGCTGTTCTCAAACTAAAATGTAGTGAAATAAATATTAATAAAGTTAAGATTTTTTCCGATCCAAATGCCAAAGGTTTTTACGACAAATTAGGGGCCTGTTATTTAGGTGAATCCCCATCCAGTATTGAAGGAAGAACAGTATCATTATATGAGTTGGATATATAGATCGTATTTTCAAAGTAATATAATAGCGACAAACTCCTGGAAAGCAGCCTAGCTTTTCAGGAGTTCTTGTATTGGATGGCACAAAAGAAAGGTTAGTATTATGCACCTTCGCTGTTTCTATATTCCTTCCCCATCTAGTCCTGAAAGTGAGCAAGTATTTGATCCCTTTTTAAGAGGAGTATCTATCTTTTTGGGAGTAGAATTTCTGGTAATTAATAGCACAGATACTAATATAATAAACGCTGCGATAGCATCTGTAGAGTTTAATTGCTCATTTGCAAATATCCAACCCAGAAAGACGGCAACTACAGGGTTGACATAAGCGTAAGTTGAAACAATAGTTGGCTCCGCTTTCTTAAGAACCCAGATATAAGCACTAAACCCAATAATAGACCCGAAAAAAATTAAGTACGCTAATGACAGTATCGAACGAGTTGATACGTGTTCAATATGTAATTGACTTAATTCACCCAATGAGATTCCAACGATTAGGCAAAGCAATCCACCCATTAAATTTTGAATGGCTATCGACATTATCGCAGAGTTTGGCAATTGTGCTTTACGTGAATATAAAGAACCTACTGCCCAGAATAATGATGCAAATGTTAAGATTAGATATCCAGAAGTTTGTGAGGGATTGTAGCTAATAGACTGAAAAGAATTGCTAACAAGTAATATTTGGCCTAAGAAACCCAATAATAAACCGAATACCACATAACTATTAGGTTTTGTGCCCCCTTGCCATAACCAAGCGAATAAGGTCATCCATAAAGGTACGGTAGCAATGATTATCGCTGCAATTCCTGATGAAACCATTTGTTCAGCGTAAACTACTAAGGAGTTACCACCTAAAAGCATTAGCCCTCCAATTATCGTGGCATTGCGCCAATGAATTTTTTCGGGATTTTTCGTTCCTCTCGAAGCTTCCCACAGGTACATTAAAGCGCCAGCAATTAAAAAACGAATACCTGCCAATAAAAACGGAGGTAAGGTTTCGACTGCAAATTTCATCGCTAAATAAGTTCCGCCCCAGGGAAAATAAACTGCTAGTAAGGCCAACACAATAGGATATGAGATACGATTTGACATATTCATTTTCAAAACCTCCATTTTCAATAATAGTTTAAATTAAAATAGTAGTTGTGTAGTTTCTTTGAGTGTATTTAGAACAATGATTGTCTTTGTTGATATTGACTCTCCGCGAACTTTTTCTTTTAGTAATAAGCTCAGGGATTCTGTGTTACGAGTCCTGATCTTGATAAGGTAACAATCGTCACCAGCAACATTATGAACTTCCTGGACACCTGGAATATCAACTAATAAACCTTCAATATCTTTGTCTCCTGATACTTTAATTAAGACAAATGCAAGCATATCCAAGCCGATTTCGTGGGGGTTTAGCTTAGCTTCATAACCTGCGATAACTCCCTTTTCCTCTAGTTTGCGGATACGAGTTAAAGTAACTGAAGGAGCAAGCTTCACTTCGCGAGCTATATCTGCATTCGAGATTCGTGCATTATTTTGTAGTAAACAAAGAATTTTTTTATCTATATTGTCCAATATCTTCACCTCAAGATAATTATAATTCTATCAATAGTCTAATGTAAACAATATAATTCTACATAATGGTCGATATAGAGAATATTGTTCTGAAAAAAATAAAGTTTACAGAATTATATTCTGTAATAATAGGTGGCGAAAAAAATATTGCGCTAAGTAAAATATTCCCCCAAAATTAATAGACATAATCGCATACATTTATGACATGAACCAAGAGATTGAAGTCCAATTGAAAGAACCGTCCCTGTGATTCTCACTGCAAGGTAACCTAGCTTTGCAGGAGTTTTGCATTATAATAGTAAATAGAATAAAAACATATGATACTGTTTTCAAAAAGCTTATAATTGATTACATGATGGGAGCGACTCAAAAGAAGCGTGCCCGTGAATGTAAGAGGAGGGGCCCATAGAGTGGAATTTATTAATAATGCGGATTTGACGATGCTAACAAATCTACTAATAAAAACGTATGCTAACAGTCAAAATAAACGATTTTTGCTAGCTATTACAGGGGTTCCAGGCGCAGGGAAAAGCACGTTGGCAAATTTGTTAATGAAAAATACGAATGAAGTCTTACAAGAAGAGATCGCAATCGTGATCCCAATGGATGGGTATCATTATCACAATGACATATTATTGGAAAAAGACTTACTACCACTAAAAGGAATACCTCAAACATTTGATTCTCAGAGATTCGTAATGTTGATAAAGGAAATAGCATCCGAAAAACAAGAGAAAATATATTGTCCATCTTATGATAGACGTCTTCATAATCCAGTTGAACGTTCAATAGTAATTGAGAATAAACATAAAATTATCATTGTTGAAGGTAATTACTTACTATTAGATACTTACCCTTGGAGTGAACTTGGGGACTTGTTTAATGAAAGCTGGTTTATTGAGACGCCGCTCACTACGACAAAAGAGCGTCTTATTAGTCGGCATGTACTTACGGGTCGTTCTGTTGAAGAAGCATTAAGTAAAATTAACTCTACGGATGCACCTAATGCAGAATTGATTATTCAAACTCGCCAAAAAGCTACGAAAGTAATTACGGTAGCAACTATTGAGGAGATTTGATTATATTGGTTGCTTTGAAAGACGTTGTAGTACAATATTGTGAAAGGTGAGGTCACTTTTCACACGCTCTGACGTCCCTATGATTGTTTTTATGATTACACATACTAATACCCTCGCTAGTCAGCGAGGGTATTAGTATGTTGTTTTATGATGTAAGCTTGAGTCAAATATTAGCTGATGAGAACGTTATTCCTCAATAAATTGCACTAATTCTTTATTGAATTTATCGCGCTCGTCATAGAATAATCCGTGACCGCTGTATTTAAAGGGAACAAGCTTGGAGTTTCTAATTCCTTCATTCTGTGCAATAGCCAATGGGAACAAACAAACTTTATCATGAATGCCATGAAGAATTAAAGTGGGAACTTGTATTTCTCCAAGATCGGAAAATAGTTCTTCCTTTATCCAAGAGGCTGCAACTGCTGCGGTGGACCAACCTGCCGCCTGAAGGCCCATTTGGAAGAACCAATCTGAGAAGGCCTGAGTTACATGCTGGAAGAAAAACATGTCTCCAAATCCCCGTAACATTTCTGGACGGTCATTATTTGTTCCTTGAATGATTTTAATCACATCATCTTTTTTTAGACCATGAGGAAAATATGGACGCTGAATAAGACTGGGAGCTGCAGCTGCAAAAAGGGCAAGCTTGGATACCCCATATCCCTTGTGGCGAGCCATGTAACGAACAGCAATCGCTCCTCCCGTGGAATGACCTCCTAGGGTGAAATCTTGCAAATCGAGTGCTTGAACCACACAGCGAATATCGTCCGCCGACGTATCGTAGTCATATCCTCTCCAAGGCTTATCGGAATTACCGAACCCTCGAGAATCAATTCCTATACAGCGATATCCCATCTTAGGTAATTGATCGAACTGATATTCAAACATCTTATGATTTGCCGGCCAACCGTGTATAAAAACAATTGTTTTCTCGCCCTCAGGGTTAAGGTCTTCTACATAAATTCTTACGCCTGGTTCTACTTTAATATAGAATCCCACATACAACCCTCCTCTATTTTGTAAAATTTTTACATAATATGTTATGCAGTTAGTACTAATAGAGTGATACACGGAGATGGAGCGTTTACGTTTGTTGAATTTTGAAAAGCAGTATGATATAATGATCGCAAATAAAGTGATTGGAGTGGAAGAGATGTAATTTTTCTTGCTATTATAAAGCATAATAAAATGATGGGAGCGGAAAATGCTGCTTGATTTGTTGTGCTTATGCAAGAAAGTTATAATTCTTTTCACTCAAGAATATATTCTCGTCATGCCCAATTATTGGGCTTGGCTTTGCTGTATTTATGAGCTGCAAGAATTGACTTTCTTGCAGCTTTGTAATTTTTATACAGGAGGATAATTATGTCTTTAATAAGCGTTACAAATCTGACCTTTGGTTATGACGGCAGTTATGATAACATATTTGAAAACGTGAGTTTTCAAATCGATACAGATTGGAAATTAGGCTTCACAGGAAGAAATGGTAGAGGCAAAACTTCATTTCTCAACTTGTTGCTTGGTAAATATGAATACAGCGGTACGATTTCGACAAAAGTAAACTTCGAATATTTTCCTTTTGAGGTAACTAACACAGAAAACAACACCATTGATGTAATTGACAACATCTATCCAGACTACCTTCTTTGGAAGGTTATGCGTGAGCTTTCACTGCTACAAGTTTCTGAGGACGTTTTATATCGCCCTTTTGATACACTTTCAAATGGGGAGCAAACAAAGGTATTGCTTGCTACTTTGTTCCTTAAAGAAAATAGCTTCTTGCTGATTGATGAGCCGACGAACCATCTTGATATGAATGCAAGAAAAATTGTCAGTGACTATCTCAGCTCTAAGCGTGGCTTTATTTTGGTATCCCACGACAGAGCATTTCTTGATAATTGTGTTGACCACATCCTTTCAATTAACAAAACAAATATTGAAATTCAAAAAGGGAACTTTTCATCTTGGTGGGAAAACAAAAAAATGCAGGACAACTTTGAGTTTGCAGAAAATGAAAAACTCCGAAAAGATATTATACGTTTGTCATCCGCTGCAAAACGTACATCTGATTGGTCGGATAAAGTGGAAAAAACAAAGTTGGGTACAAGGGATTCAGGTTTAAGACCAGATACAGGTTATATAGGTCACAAGTCCGCAAAGATGATGAAACGTTCTAAGGCAATCGAATCAAGACAACAAGCAGCGATTGATGACAAGTCTAAGCTTCTCAAAAATATGGAAAGCTCTGAGAGGTTGAAAATTTCCCAAATTAACTTTCATGCAGACCGCCTTGTAGAACTTGAAAATGTATCTATATTCTATGGCAAGAAGACAGCTTGTGAGAGCGTAAGTTTCACCATTGAACAGGGGGATAGGGTAGCGCTTTACGGTAAAAACGGCTCAGGAAAGTCAAGCCTTATTAAGCTGATTTGTGGAGAAAACATCACCTATACAGGCACTTTCAGAAAAGCAAGTCAGCTGAAAATATCCTATGTTTCACAGGATACCTCTTATCTTAGGGGCAACTTAACCGACTATGCCACAGAGAATGATATTGATGAAAGTCTTTTTAAGGCTATTTTAAGAAAACTTGATTTTTCAAGAATTCAATTTGAAAAAGATATGTGTGATTTTAGCGGTGGGCAAAAGAAAAAAGTGCTGATTGCAAAAAGCCTTTGTGAGAAAGCTCATTTGTATATCTGGGATGAGCCACTTAATTTTATAGATGTTATCTCTCGCATGCAAATAGAAGAATTACTGCTTGAATACTCACCAACGATTCTATTTGTGGAACATGACACTGAATTTTGCCAAAATGTCGCAACAAAGATTTTTGAACTTTCATGAATCGGCCTCTCCACGCTTATCTGTTCTACTCCTGCAAAGCAACTTAGCTTTGCAGGATTTCGTATTTTATGGGGATGCTTTTGGGGAGGGCAGGCTTGTCTTGTTGGAATTGGATTAATTATGTAATAGTAATAAACCCTTCGCTAGATTCAATGGTCATACCGATTACTATGAACCGCTCCTTCGGGTATCAAGGTTTTTAATTGTCATGAATTTGACATAATTTTCATGTATAATTCTTGTGAAATAAATTCTGTGAGTCTCTGTAATATATAGTTGTGTCTGTACTTAGTAAACATAATATGTTTATATTCCCAGATAATGAGAACATACAATGGCAGGGGAAAAAGGGGTGCTTAACGAATAATATATATTATGTAAAATAAACTTTCTATATTATGGGAGGAAACAATGTTCGAATTTTTTACTGAAATAGGAAATAGAATTATAAATGGTGGCTTCAAAATGCATTTGGTAATTTTCTTCATTAGTTTAGCGTTAGGCATCATCATACTACGGTTGGTATTTTCTAAATTGCTCAAAATAATCGCAAATAAAACAAAAATTTCTTATCCCTTGCTGCAGCAAACATTTCGGGGAATACCTACCTTGCTGGGCATTCTCATTGGCCTTTATGCTGTCATGGAAATCCTAACAATTCCGCCGAGACCGCTACTTTTTGTCCAAAATTTGTTCCATTCTATTGTCATTTTGTCCCTGACCCTCATGGTTGCCCATTTGGGTTCCGGCTATCTTAAACATAAGCTCGGGAAAACATCCAAAAACTTCGCTTCCACTTCGATCATAGTCACGGCAATCGATTTGACTGTTTATGCCATCGGCATATTGATTTTGCTTGAATCTTTTGGAGTTTCGATATCTCCGTTGATCACTGCTTTGGGTGTTGGTGGTTTGGCTACAGCTTTGGCACTGCAGGACACGTTGGCGAATTTATTTTCCGGCATCAACATTCTGGTATCCAAACAAATCAAGATGGGTGACTTCGTTAAACTGTCCACCGGCGAAGAGGGGCATGTAGTGGACATGAACTGGCGCAATACCACAATAAAAACTCCTACTGAGAACATGGCGGTCGTACCCAACAAAACAATTGCCTCAGCTATAATCACCAATTATGCCCAGCCCTTTGCTGAATGTTCTATCTCCATCCCCATAGGAGTCAGTTATGAAAGTGATTTAGATCATGTGGAAGAAGTTACTGCTGCGGTTGCAAAAGAAATTCTCCAAGAAACTGAGGGAGGCGTCGAAAATTTTGAACCCTTTGTTCGGTATGGCAGTTTCGCCGGTTCCAGTATTAACTTCAATGTTATCATGCGGGTAAAGACCGTAACGGACCAACACCTTGTTCGCCACGAATTCATCAAGAGAATTTATAAGCGTTACCAGCAGGAGGGAATAATAATCCCGGTACAGAAATGAACGATAAAAGAACATTGTAGACTCCGAAGAAGAGCTGATCAAAAAAAAGCACTATACACAATAAGATATGGATTCAAGTCAAGATATACGACAAACAAACTCCTGCAAAGCAGCCTAGCCTTGCAGGAGTTTTGAATTATATAGGAAGATAGAAAACATATTTTCTATCTTCTTATATGGTAAATTATGTTATAATGAGCGTAACAGGTTGTCTTGGGAGCGGTTAGCCATACCCTTTTAGAAAGGGGGTGGTTTTATGACTATTTATGAAGCCCTGACATTTGCTATTGCATTTGCCACGCTCATGGTTTTAGTCGTAAAAAAGAAATAACCGCCCCTGGCTCAATAGCGGCGGTTATTCTTTAACTCCGTAATTTAGGGCTAACCCTTCGGTTAGGCAACCTGCTGGGCTGGCGTGTGTCGAGCACGTCAGTCCTTTTCTTATATTATACCCATGGATTGTAAAATATGCAACCGGCCAGGAAAAAATCCTGTCTGTGTATTTCTCTATGTAAATAGAATAGAAATATTGGATACTATTTTTCGAGGAAAAGCTTATGATTATATAATTGATGTCACGAGATGAGAAAAATTACCGAAGGTAAATTTGAGCACCCAGCTTGTCATAACTGGCATAGTACCGTAGAAATAAGGCATCATCTCGTTGATAGGAAATGTTGTCTCATGTACAACCCAAAAAACCAGCGTTACGCCAAAGTCCCTGGTAATGTTGGCGAGGAAAATACGCTTAAAGAAGTCGTGGAAATATTACTAGCAAAATAAATGACTGGCTAAGTAACGTCTTACCTTCACTATTCCCAATCTGAAATTTAAAAGTTATAAAATAAAGCTCACGCTTGCCATTTGGCAAATGTGAGCTTTAAAATTTTATCGTGGCATCATAAAGTATCCACATTTTTTTCAGTGAAATAGTAAAGTAATGCTGCAATTGGCATACTAAGTCCTAACATAGAAGCAAGCATCCAGCCGCCTGAGGCATATGCCCAGCCGCCTAACGAAGAACCGATTGCTCCACCAATAAAGAAAACTGCCATGAATACGCCATTTAAGCGTCCGCGTATTTCGTTTCCTAGAGAATAAATTGCCCGCTGACCGAGAACGAGATTACCCGATACTGCCATATCCAACATAATAGCTGCAACGACTAGTATAGCTAAAGCAATTGCTGAGTCATCTTGAACGATAAGGGGAAGTAAGAAGGATAGAGCCGCAATTACGATTGCTGAACCAGTCAATACTCGCGTCCAACCTTTATCAGCCAACCTTCCTGCAATAGGAGCTGCTATAGCACCAGACACACCAGCCAATGCAAAGAATGCAATCCCCTGCTGTGACAAATGAAAATGATTAGTTAACCATAAAGGAACTACTGTCCAAAACAGACTAAAAGCACCGAATAAACAAGCTTGATAAAAGGCGCGACGACGCAAAATACTTTTGGTTTTAAAAAGTAGCCACAAAGAACCAATTAGTTCACCATAATTCATGGTAGGCGAAGGTTTGCGCTCAGGAAGAACAAGGGCTAACAACACAGTCAATACAGTTGTAATGATAGCAGAGAGAGCAAAGACTGCCTGCCATCCCCAAAGATCAGTAATAAAGCTGGCTATAGGTCGGGCAAGCATAATTCCAAGCAACAGTCCACTCATAATATTTCCTACCACTTGGCCTCGCCGATCTTCCGTTGCCAAATGGGCGGCATATGGTACTAATATTTGAGCTGCGACTGAGCCGAGTCCGATAAACATTGCTGCCACAAGAAAGAACAGCGCATTATGTGCTAAAGGTGCTGCGACTAATGCACAAATCACGACTGCTAATGCTGATACAACTAACCGTCGATTTTCAATGAGATCGCTAAGTGGAACAATAAATAATAAGCCAACAACATAGCCAACTTGGGTTAATGTTACAATTAATCCTGCTGACGCTGCAGAAAGATTTGTATCTACACTGATGAGCCCAATTAAAGGTTGTGCATAATAAAGATTGGCAACAATAACCCCGCATGCAATTGCTAGTAGGAGTGTAACCCAGTTTGGGACTGTATTCGTTTTCATTTGTACGTGATTCATATGGTGATCCCTTCCTTAGTTTATATTCTTATCATAGATACTAAACGTTCAGTTTCTATAATAGTATTATAAACTGAACGTTTAGTATTTGTAAAGATAAACTTTCTTTTCTTGAGAGAAAATATTTAGTATACTGTACGTATAGTTTTATTGATATATTCTGGCATAATATATAAAGAAGGTGTTTTTTTGGAGAAGAAAAAGGGGCGTCCCCGTAACGTCGAAACAGAAAAAGCGATTCTTGCTGCTTCTTATGACTTATTAATCGAGAATGGTTTTGGAACTGTAACTGTGGATAAAATTGCAGAAAGAGCCAAGGTAAGTAAAGCCACAATTTATAAATGGTGGCCTAATAAAGCTGCTGTTGTAATGGACGGCTTTTTATCTGCTGCTATGGCAAGGCTTCCAGTACCGGATACAGGATCAGCTATTACTGATATAGTTATACAAGCTACTAATTTAGCTCGATTTTTAACTAGCCGTGAAGGAAAAGTAATCAATGAATTAATTGCAGAAGGGCAAGCTGATTTAAAGTTGGCTGAGGAATATCGATTACGATATTTCAATCCTCGACGACTTGATTCACGGCGCATTTTAGAGCGAGGCGTGCAGCGAGGCGAATTGAAGAAAGACTTGGATATTGAATTGTGCATTGACCTAATTTACGGACCTCTTTTTTATCGGTTATTAGTTACAGGTGAAAAGTTAGATGAATCTGTTATAGAAATTTTAGTAAACTATGCTTTTGAGGGGATTAAGTCAAAGTAAGTGAAGACTCCATAAATACGAAAGAAAATATAAACGAATATACATGACAAACTCCTGCAAAGCAAACTAGCTTTGCAGGAGTTTGTCATTTTAATGATTAAAAGAATAGAAGGAGTTGTAAAAGTATGTCACAATTTTCTGTGTTTTCTATTGATTAAATTAGAATCTTAGTTTATAATAAAGAAAAACTTGTATGAAGAGTAACAACTGACAAGTTGGAAGAGAATAGAGGGTATTATTATTGCAAATTCTTAAAGCAAATATTACACAACAAGTTATTGAATATTTAAAGAAAAATATTGAGAATGGTACCTGGGCAGTTGGAGAAAAAATTCCTTCCGAAAATAATCTAACGGAAATTCTAGGTGTGAGCCGAGCAAGTGTAAGGGTAGCTATTCAGCAGTTTATTGCCTTAGATGCTTTGCAGAGTATTCAAGGGAAAGGTACATTTGTAAAGACGAATAATATTACGGGAGTTAGTAGTAACTTAAATGCAATTGATGAAGCTAACTATGATGATATAATCCAAGTTTTAGAGTTTAGAAGAATTATTGAGACCGAATGTGCGTATATTGCCGCTCAACAGGCAACAGATGAGACGATAAACAACCTAAAGAAATATCTAGGAAATATGAAAAACAGTATTGATCAATCCGAAGAATTTGTTAAACAAGATATGCTTTTTCATGAAGAAATTTGCCATGCTACTGGTAATCGTTTGTTGGAAAATTGTTTAAAAGAAGTTTTCCAGCAGACGGCGAAAAATCACAAACAGATGAATGAAGCGTTTGGCTATAATGATGGAATCTACTATCATACTTTACTGTTGAAGGCGATTAAAAATAAAGATGCTAGAAAAGCAAAGAATTTGATGAAAGAGCATTTGCAGCAAGCCATAGAGCGTTTAAAGTAAGAATAAAGAAATATTTTATATATTTTTTTATTCTTACTTGTCAGACGACTAATGACTTACATCTAAAATCGAATTTTGTTACTATTAAAAGGAGGAAAAAATGGATACTAAAATTACTGATATTAAAGTTATTCTTACAGCACCTGAGGGGATCAATCTAATTGTCGTAAAAGTAGAAACAAACCAAGATGGATTATACGGTTTAGGCTGCGCAACTTTTGCCTATCGACATGTAGCAGTTAAGTGCGTGATTGAAGAATATTTAAAGCCGCTTCTAGTTGGCAAAAGCGCAGAGAAAATCGAAGAATTGTGGCAGTTGATGCATCAAAATGCCTATTGGCGTAATGGACCGATTGAAAACAACGCTATCTCTGGTGTGGATATGGCACTTTGGGATATCAAGGGAAAAATGGCAAATATGCCATTGTATCAACTGTTTGGTGGCAAGTGTCGCGAAGGAGTGCCTATTTATCGCCACGCTGATGGAAAAGATTTAAACGAGTTATGCGAGAATATCCAAAAATATAAAGAGCAAGGCATAACTCATATTCGCTGTCAAAATGGTGGCTATGGTGGTAGTGGCTATGGCAAGGCGCCTGCTAATTCACCTAATGGCGCATTGGATGGAATTTACCTTGACAGCAAAAAATATATGCGGGATACACTAAAATTGTTTGATGGCATTCGTAGTAAAATCGGATTTGATATTGCTTTGTGCCATGATGTACATGAGCGGTTAAAACCGATTGAGGCCATTAAATTTGCGTGTGAGCTAGAGCAATATGACCTGTTTTTCTTAGAAGATGCTATTTCGCTAGAAGAGGGTGAATGGATACGTCAGCTTCGTGCTAAGACTACAATTCCGCTAGCTCAGGGCGAATTATTTAACAATCCATATGAATGGAAGACGTTGATTACTGACCGATTAATTGATTATATTCGCGTTCATATCAGTCAAATTGGTGGTATTACAGCAGGCCGAAAATTACAGATTTTTGCCGAGCAATTTGGTGTAAGAACTGCGTGGCATGGTCCAGGTGATATGTCACCATTAGGGCATGCGGCTAATATTCATATTGATTTAGCTGCTCCTAATTTTGGGGTGCAGGAGTGGTCAGGAACAGAGCCTCCTAATTTTGTCATACAAGAGCTAAAAGGACCAAGGGAAGCCTTGCTCGATGTATTTCCTGGTCTGCCAGAATATAAGAATGGTTATGTATATGCAAATGATAAACCAGGTTTAGGGGTTGATATTAATGAAGCCGAAGCAGCAAAATACCCCTGTGAAAATACAGTGACAACCTGGACGCAGACAAGGAGGATCGATGGAACACTGAACACTCCGTGAGAACGGAAACCTTCGAGAGATTCATATATAGTCTTTCGAAAAATTGAGAGCAAAAATCAGTAGAAAAGGACTTTTGAAGCAAAAAAAGAGAAAAAAGGAAAATAAAATCAATCAGAAAAATTCTTTGAAAAATTACCATCATTGCTAAGACAGGCTAAAAATGTCTTCATCGCGATTATTAGGGCGATTCTAATCTGTCAAGTTGTTTTCTAACACTACAGCTATGGGTGAAGGGAAATGCAAAAAGTATAAAGAGAAAGCCTTAATTTATAAAACAATTCAGATTTTCGAAAGAGTACTTCAATTAAAAAGAAGGAGAGTTTATTATGGAAATGAAACAATTGGCTCCCGCACGCTGGGCAAGACTGATTCCATTAGCGTTCATCACTTATAGTTTGGCGTACCTTGACCGGGCAAATTACGGCTTCGGAGCAGCTGCCGGTCTGGCAAATGATTTACACATTACTCCTGCCACATCTTCGTTATTGGGTGCATTATTTTTCCTGGGATACTTCTTTTTTCAAATACCTGGCGGCATTTATGCGGAAAAACGCAGCTCCAAAAAACTAGTATTTTGGAGCTTGATTTTCTGGGGTATTTTTGCTGTTGCAACCGGTATGGTGAATGATATTTCTACTTTATATGTGATTCGATTTATGCTGGGTGTGGCAGAAAGCGTTGTAATGCCGGCGATGCTTGTTTTTTTAAGTCACTGGTTTACGAAGCAAGAGCGTTCAAAAGCCAATACCTTTCTTTTTCTAGGTAATCCTATTACAGTATTATGGATGTCTGTTTTATCTGGCTATTTAGTTGATTCTTTTGGCTGGCGGCACATGTTCATTATTGAAGGGTTTCCAGCGATTATTTGGGCTTTCATTTGGTGGATGGTATTTGTAGATCGTCCCAAAGATGCAAAGTGGCTAACAGCAGAGGAGAAAGAAGATCTGGAACAAGCTTTAATGGAAGAACAAAAAGGGTTGAAGCCTATTAAGAATTATGGCGAAGCTTTCAGATCTGGTAAAGTGATCGCATTTTCCTTCGTACATTTCTTCTGGAATATTGGTATGTATGGTTTTATTATGTGGCTTCCATCCATTCTTAAAACTGCCTCTAACATGGGAATTGTTGCAACCGGCTGGCTTTCGGCAGGGCCTTATGCGTTAGCGGTGCTGTTTATGCTTACGGTGTCTTATTATTCTGACCGCAGTCAAAATCGTAAAGGGGTGGTTGTGACATTCTTATTAACCGGTGCAATTTGCTTTTTCGGGTCTTACGCCATTGGTACGTCTAATTTCTGGCTGTCCTACTTCCTGCTTGTTATTGCTGGTGCTTGTATGTATACTCCCTACGGCCCATTTTTTGCCGCTATTCCGGAAATTATACCGAGAAATGTGGCTGCTGGAGCAACAGCTTTGATTGTTAGTTTTGGAGCATTGGGTTCCTTTGTCGGGGCATATATCGTAGGATATTTAAATGGTGCTACTGGTAGCCCAAGTGCATCCTATATGTTTATGGCAGGTTCATTGGTGATAGCTGTAATATTAACAGCAATGACGAAGTTCTCAACAAGTAAGGCATCGTCAGCGTCAGAGATTGTTTCCGGATAAACTAGTTGTTTATTCTGTTATCCTTCTTTGCACTTAGTTTGATTGACGAAGCCATAGTTATTATGTAGTCTCTCGGGAAATTGAGGGGAGAAAACGATAAAAAAGAGGTGCTATTATGAAATTGTTTGATATCAAAGGTAAAAAAGCTATTGTAACAGGAGGGAGTAGAGGCCTGGGCTATGGAATGGCGGAAGGACTGTTAGAAGCTGGTTGTGAAGTGGCAATTATTGGTTCCTCTGATAAAACCTTTGCAGCAGCAGTGGCATTTGCTGAAAAAGGCTATAAATGTTATGGCGTAAAAGCAGATTTAAGAGATAGGGAAGACAATCATCGAGCTTTTGCTGATTGTCTAGCAGCACTGGGCGGTGATTTGGATATTCTTGTGACCGCGGCAGGCATCCAACGAAGACATAGTGCAGAGGATTTTCCCATTGAGGAATGGGATGAGGTTATGAGTATCAATCTTCATTCGGTATTTATTATGTGCCAATTAGCAGGACGCATTATGCTTAAGAAGGGCTATGGGAAGATTATTAATGTTGCCTCCATGGCCTCCTTCTTTGGCGGACAAACAGTTCCAGCTTACTCAGCAGCTAAGGGAGGCGTGGCACAGCTTACCAAGGAAATGTCAAATGATTGGGTAGGTAGAGGTGTTAATGTCAATGCCATCGCCCCTGGCTACATGGCAACAGACATGAATGAAGCAATCATAAATAATGAGACAAGATACCAACAAATTTCGGAGCGGATTCCTGCAGGTCGATGGGGGACTGGCGATGATATGAAAGGGGCAGTAATTTATTTGGCTTCAGCGGCAAGTGACTATGTAAGTGGAGCGATTATTCCTGTTGATGGCGGTTATCTAGTAAAGTAGCCTAGAATGTTAGAATTAAATGCAATTTATATGATGATAACCCTGAAATCAATAAGCATCTTCGAAGATTACAGATATCCAAATGAAAACAATATATAACGAAAAAGTCCTGCAAGCAGCCTAGCCTTGCAGGACTTTTGTATTTAGAATCGTTCCTGTGATTTTACCTAGTCTCTTTTAATGTATATTTATTTCCTAATTATCTCAAACTACATTTGATAAAAAAACAGGGAGGTGCTTTAAGTTGCAACAAAATAGTCTTACTCAGAAAGAACGCGCTTACTTAAAAGATGCGCTTGAATTGGAAAACCTTTGTATCGCGAAATATAGTGTTTATGCTGACCAATGTGCGGACCATGAATTAAAAAATATGATGTTTAGTATTACTAAAAATAAACGTCATAATGCCAATATGATTAAGCAAGAACTTGGTAATTCCGAGTTCCTGTATCAATAGTAGGGAGGCTAGATAATGGACAACCCAAAGAAATCTTCACCAATAAGCAGAAACCGGCTTTCAGACCGCGATATGTTGCTGGATTTGATGATTACGGAAAAACATTTATCAAGACTGTATGATCAAGGTGTGTTGGAATCTACCTCACCTATGATATCTAATACTTTTGAACGATTACAGGCTAGTAGTCACGATAACGCTCGCACTATTTTTACTGCTATGCAGCAACGCGGCTGGTATAATCCAGAACGTACTGGAAGAACTGAGCGTCTCTCAAGAGGAACACAAAAGCAATCAAACGAATTTTTTGACACAACCGCAGACAGTAAATATGCGGTATCTTCTGGTACAAGAAAATTTGGCAGACATTTGCCTCGTGAACAGCGGTCTGGTAAATCTGGTATCTTCAGTAATCAAAGGCCAGAAACAAATTCCGAGGATTGGCAGTACAGAAGTTGACACTTATTAAGAATAAGGAGCTGCTGCAAATAGGTACTTTGACCCTATTTGCAGCAGCTTCATAATAAGTAGTTTTTCTTAAACCAACTGACTACTTGACAAAGGTTAGATGTCTAACTATAATAAAGTCATGAGACAAGGAAATGCAATTGCTCTTTTAAGCAGAATAACAGAAAAAGCTCACAGGCTAATCATCCAAGAACTTGAAGCCCATGGAATTGATGGCATCGTTCCTTCACATGGAAGTATTTTAGTTCATCTTCTTACAGGTGAGAAATATACAATGAAGGATTTAGCCGAAAAAATTCATAGGACTAAGCCAACAGTTACAGTATTAGTTGATAAACTCGTTAATTTGGGTTATGTCACAAAAGAAAAAAGTAACGAGGATAGTCGGGTTACATTTATTAAATTAACAGAGAAAGGATTAGGATTAAGAACTAGTTTTAATGCGATTTCTGAAAAATTGAACGCTGTTGTTTATAAAGATTTAGCAGATGAGGAGGCTGAATATTTCGAAGCGACATTGCGAAAAATAAATCAGAATCTAGATTAGTAAACCTATGAAGGTTGCTAATTTTTTACCTAATAAGTTAGATATCTAATAAAAAGAAGGAGGATTACAAATGAAACATCTTATTGTCTATGCTCATCCAAATCCTAAAAGTTTCAACCATGCAATCTTGGAAACCACAGTGAAGGAGCTTGAAAACAAAGGTCATCAAGTTGTTGTAAGAGATTTGTACTCATTACACTTTAATCCGATTTTAAGTGGCAGCGATTTTGAAGCATTCCATGCTGGCACAGTCCCGGCAGATATTAAGCAGGAACAAAATTATATTAGCACAGCTGACGTAATTACGATGATTTATCCCATTTGGTGGGCTGGACTTCCAGCTATGATAAAAGGATATATAGATCGTGTATTCTCATATGGTTTTGCTTACAAGTATGGTGATGAAGGCACTCCTGTCGGATTACTCGCAGGAAAGAAAGGCTTTGTTATTAATACCCAAGGTACTCCCGGGGAATATTATGATTCTACGGGTATGACCGACGCTTTGAAAAAGACATCCGACACTGGTATATTGAGTTTTTGTGGCATCGAATCATTAGGGCATGTTTTCTTTGGTGCCGTACCTGCTGTGGATGATGCTACACGGCGCGATATGTTAGATACGTTAAAAAATAAATTAAAAGGTATGTTTTAGTCCCTTAATTCTTTAAAATAGCAGTCAAAAAGCCAGGGGAACAAGGGCGTGTTTCATAAAACAAGTCCCTCTCCCTGGTTTTCTTCATTTTTCTGCGTCACTAAATTAATTGATAAAATAGCCCGTGGTTTGAGCAATGGAAATACAGTTTGCCGTGCCCTTGCTTATGAAAGCGAAATTGCATATTCCATTCAGGATATTGCTTCACAATAATCACTCTATCACCCGTGACATAAGCAACAAAAGTAATAGAATGTTCCTTTTTCATCTCATGGGCTGATGTAACATACAGTTCATCTTCTACAGGCTCTATATTTAGCAAATGGTTTTCGGATGCTTTTTCTGCAACTAAAGCTTCCATTCTTTTGCCGCAACATGAAATATTGGCATCTCCTGTCGCTGTCATGAGATTATTACACTGCGGGCAGACATAAAATTTAAGCTTTCTCATATTTCCTCCAATCGTTTCGTTTAATTCAATTTTACCTGATAGGATTTCTTCAATATTAACGCCAAGTATTTGTGATAGTTCTGGAAGTAATGATACATCCGGACATCCAAGGCCACGTTCCCATTTACTTATTGTTTTGTCGCTGATGTTCATTAAATCAGCTAATTGCTTTTGCGTCATATCCTTTTCTTTTCGCAGGTTATATATTAACTTGCCAATTTTATCGCAATTCACTAGTATCACCTCCGAACTCTAGTTTAGAGTATATTTAATATACTATCAATAAACGAACCGTAGAGTACAATAGCCTCGCCCCTTTTAGAACAAGGGCGAGGCTGCTTAAGGTAGGAAAAAAAGAGTTGATAAAAATGGTCAGGAAATTAAGCGTAACTTGCAGGAGTTTTGTATTTTAATCATTTGTCTTTATCTTTATCGGTGTTTAATGGTTTCATGGCAGGTTGACAACTCAGATTTTTGACAGAGTTATCCGAAGAGACGCCTTGATATTTCTTCTCCAGGTATAATGTTCCAACTAATACAGCACGACAAACTGATACCATTGTAAATACCACAGCAAAAGCATAAAAATAATTCCATTTATATAGCGTCAGAATATGTAATGAAATCATTATTGGATTCAATACAAACGAATAGACTCCCGTAATTACAGCATTCCATATAATAAAAGATTTCCATGATGAAGTATATTGTAAGAGCAACATAAATGCTAATGGGGAAATAGTAAAGTTATGAAGAAACGGGCTGGGAATGAAGGGCGACTCACGAATATTATAGCTCCAAAGATTCATATTGCTTCCTATTATATCTATTAATATTCTTCCAACAGATACCAGTGAACCGAATAAAAGCAGTTGGGTTAAACGTCTTTTATCTACTAGCTTCCACCAAATTGCATAAGAAATTACGATAATGGTAATATAACTCCACCATATAGGTGAAAAAAGAATTTGTGTTTTCCATTGAGTATAGTTTAAATCCCACAAATCTATTTTAAGCTGATGAATAGTACTGCCAATATCCATATAATCCTCCTTAACCTACTAATATTAGGAGTATAACCTTTTTACTTAGTTGTCATTCGAAAATATATAATTTGAAATTTTGATTTCGTTAACATCAAGAGCTCCGCCGCATCCGCTAGGGTCGCCGGTTCGGAGCTCCTTTTTGTTTGTTTACTGTTTATACCCTTCCCACCCCATTGATCGAGTAATAGGAATATCACGTGGCATAGTAGCAAAATGTTAACAATTTAGGAACGTACCCAAATGTTTAACTTACATTGAGGTCAAAACACCTCTCACGCGATTGCAAATCAAGGTGCAGAGAACGTCACAGAATGGAAAATTATATGGTAACATCCAATTAACGGCAATCAAATAACGAAGCTTAAAGACACTCAGTGTTTTTAAGCTTTTTTTGCTTCTTGTAGAATACATATTATGTATAATATGGAAAACGTAGCATAATATTGCAATAAGTATAAGTTAGAAGATTATAAAAGGAGGAGATGTTATGATGTCAAAAAAATGGATTGCTTTTTTGGTTATTGTGTTTGCAGTAGGAGCACTATTGTCTGGTTGTAGTTCTACAACGGGAGGCAAGGAACAGGTAGTTAAGATATGGCAGGGGTCTGAGCCGGAAATTCTTGATCCTGGAAAATCTACAGGTGTACCTGAAGCAAATTATGAGTTGGCATTATTTGAGGGGTTAGTGGTATTAGATGCTAAGGACATGCCTGCGCCGGCCGCAGCCGAGAAATGGGAGGTGTCACCAGATGGGTTAAAATATACCTTTCATCTCAGAGCCAATGCAAAATGGTCTAATGGTGAACCACTAACAGCACATGATTTTGAATATGCTTGGAAGCGGATATTGAGTCCGGAGTTGGCGGCAGAATATGCCTATATGCTGTTTCCTATTAAAGGGGCAGAAAATTACAACAGCAAAAAAGGTCCAGTTGAGGAAGTTGGGATAAAGGCTATTGATGATAAAACATTGGAAGTAGCATTAGATAAACCGACTGCCTATTTTTTAGCTCTTGCTACTCATCACTCCTTCTATCCTGTTAATAAAAAGATTGTGGAAGCCAATGGGGATAAATGGGCTAGTGATATAAAGACACTAATTGGCAATGGGCCTTTCAAGGTATCAAATTGGGTGCATAGCAGTAAGTTAGAAATGGTAAAAAATGACCAATATTGGGATAAAGATAAAGTGAAAGTTAGTAAATTGGAATGGGCATTGCTGGAAGCGAATACTACAGCTTTATCTATGTTTGAAAATAACCAATTGGATTATGTGTATGAACCTCCGATGGCAGAAGCTGAGCGTTTGAAAAAGGAAAACAAGCTATCTGTAGGTAAATATCTGGGCACTTATTATTATGAACTTAACAATAAGAAAGCTCCTTTTGATAATCCAAAGGTTCGAAAAGCCCTTGCCTTGGCTATTGATCGCGAAAGTCTAGCTAAAACAGTGCTAAAAGGTATACACAAACCGGCGGATGCCTGGATTCCGTTTGGGTTTACGGATTCTGTAACCGGCAAAGATTTCAGAGAAGAAGCAGGCGGTTATTTTAAAACAGATATAGCGGAAGCAAAAAAACTGTTGGCCGAAGCTGGATATCCTGAAGGTCAAGGATTACCTCCTATTACTTTGATTTATAATACCAGTGATAACCACAAAGCCATTGCTGAGACAATTCAAGAAATGTGGAAGAAAAATCTTGGCGTTACGATTGAAATTCAAAATCAAGAGTGGAAAGTTTACATACAGAACCGGAAAAGTGGTAATTTCCATATGGCCCGAGCCGGTTGGATTGGAGATTATGCTGATCCAATGACCTTTGCTGATTATTTCATGACTAATGGCGGCAATAACCATGGGAAATATAGCAATATAGCCTATGATAAATTGATTGAAACAGCGCAAACGAGTAATGACTCTAAAGTGCGTATGCAAGCCATGCGTGATGCGGAGAAGATTTTTATAGAAGATATGGGGTCTATTCCAATTTATTTCTATGGTCATCCATATTGTATTAAGGCAAATTTGAAAGGTTTCATCAAATCTGCTACTTCTTTGGTCAATTGGAAGGAAGCCTATTTCGAGAAGTAATGGGATTTAAGTGTATGTAGCGGAAGATGTATACGCATTGTGTATGCATCTTCCTTATAAAGAAGGAGTGAAAGAATGTTCAGTTACACACTTAAACGTACTTTTAATTCAATAATCGTAGTGCTAGTGATCATTACCGTTACCTTTGCCCTAATGCATTCCATTCCTGGGGGGCCTTTTACCAATGAAAAGAAAATTCCCGATGCTATTATGAAAAATATTGAGGCACGGTATAAATTAAATGATCCTTTATGGAAACAGTATACGGACTATTTAGTGAACCTTGCTCACTTTGATTTAGGCCCTTCTTTTAAATATCCTGGTCGTACGGTGAATGATATTATTGGTGAAAGCTTTCCTGTATCCCTACAGTTGGGTGCGGCAAGTATTGCCATCGCTATCTTTATCGGTATACCTGCAGGGGTCATATCTGCTTTGCGGCAAAATAAATGGCAGGATTATCTGACCATGTTTTTTACTACAATTGGTATATCCGTACCTAGTTTTGTTATTGCTACTGCTCTTGTTTATGTATTTGCAATAAAATTGCAATTATTACCGGCGGCTATGTGGGGTGGAGTGGAGTATATGATTTTACCAGCTATTGCTTTGGCTGGTATGCCTATGGCTTTTATCGCTCGCCTGACCCGCTCCTCTATGCTGGAAGTGCTGGGGCAGGATTATATTAAGACTGCGAAAGCCAAAGGCTTGCCTCAGCATATCATTCTCTATCGTCATGCGCTAAAAAATGCTTTGATTCCCGTTGTTACTTATATTGGGCCTATGGCGGCCGGAATATTGACAGGTAGTTTCATAATAGAAACCATCTTTGCCATTCCAGGTCTCGGGCGTCATTTTGTGACAAGTATCTATAATCGTGATTACACGGTTATTTTAGGCGTAACTGTCTTTTACAGCATTTTGGTTGTTGGATTAAATATGCTGGTAGATCTTATCTATCCCTTGTTAGATCCACGAATAAAATTGAGCACAAAGCGGGAGGAGTAGCAGGCAGGTGAATCTAGAATTATTTAAGCCAGCTATTTATAATCAGGCTGCTGACATTACTAGACCAAGTATTACGTATTGGCAGGATGCCTGGATGCGTTTACAAAAAAATAAAATGGCTATGGCAGGGCTATACATTGTTGTTTTTGTCATTCTAATAGCAGCAATCGGACCTGTATTGTCTCATGCTTCTTATTCAGACCAGGATTTATCACAGGCAAATCAATCTCCGAGTATTGAACACTGGTTTGGTACGGATAACTTGGGACGAGATCTCTTTATTCGCGTATTGTATGGCGCCCGCATTTCCATGTCTATTGGAATTGTTGCCAGTTTACTTAACTTTACTGTTGGTGTGTTGTATGGCGGCATAGCGGGTTTTTCAGGCGGCAAAGTTGACAGATATATGATGAACATCGTGGACGTTCTATATAGCATTCCTGTTTTACTATATGTAATATTGCTGATGGTAGTGTTGAAGCCAGGACTAACCAATATTTTTATTGCCTTAGGGATTTCCTACTGGCTACAGATGGCTCGTATTGTACGTGGTCAAATACTAGGTCTCAAAGAACAGGAATATGTGTTGGCGGCCAGGACAATTGGTGCGAGTAATTGGCGTATACTGCTTCGGCATTTGATCCCCAATACTATGGGACCCATTATTATTACTATGACCTTGGCAATACCAACGGCTATTTTTACGGAAGCATTTTTAAGCTTTATTGGACTTGGCGTTTCTGCGCCAATGGCTAGCTGGGGCGTACTGGCTTCTGAGGGAATTACCAGTTTGCGTTCCTACCCTTTTCAACTGTTTTTCCCGGCGATGGCGATCAGCGTTACGATGCTTGCATTTAACTTTCTCGGGGATGGTCTGCGCGATGCCTTAGATCCTCGTATGCGGCGTTAGGAGGTCAATTATGAAAACATTATTAAAAGTACAAAATTTAGCAGTATCCTTTGATACTTATGCTGGTGAAGTGAAGGCAGTTCAGAAGGTTAGTTTTTCAGTTAAGGCTGGGGAAGCGATTGGTATTGTTGGAGAGTCAGGTTGCGGCAAGAGTGTGACGGCTCATGCGATCATGGGGCTAATCCCTAGTCCCCCGGGAAGAATTGTGGAAGGTAGCATCCTATTTGATGGTGTGGATTTATTGGGAAAATCAAATAAGGAAATGGAAAAAATCCGCGGTAATGAAATCGGTATGATCTTTCAAGATCCTATGAGTTCTTTAAATCCCGTTTTAACCATTGGAAGACAGATTGCTGAATCCCTAGAGCTTCATCAAAAAATGTCAAAGAAGGAAGCTTTGGTGAAGGCTGTAGAGATGCTAAGAGTGGTAGGCATTCCTTGTCCAGAAGAACGAGTTAAAAATTATCCTCATCAGTTCAGTGGTGGCATGAGGCAGAGGGCGATGATTGCCATGGCATTGGCATGTAACCCGAAGCTATTGATTGCCGATGAGCCAACGACTGCCTTAGATGTTACCATTCAAGCACAAATCCTGGATTTGATAAAAAGTCTCAATCAGAAATTTAATACGTCTGTTATTATGATTTCCCACGATTTAGGAGTTATCGCCAGTCTATGCAGTCGGGTGATTGTCATGTATGCCGGTAGAATTGCGGAGAGTGGTTCTGTATATGATGTGTTTCACAACCCTCAGCATCCCTATACATGGGGTTTGCTAAAATCTCTACCGCGGACGGATGTAAGCACCAAGGAACCTTTGGCGGTTATTGATGGACAGCCACCTGACTTATTGAACCTACCAAAGGGGTGTCCATTTTCTCCCCGTTGCCCTCACGTTATGCAGGTGTGTATGGAAATGTATCCAGAGGATAGTATGATCAATGAACATCATATGACTCGTTGCTGGTTACAACATGAGAGCGCACCTAAAAATAGGCGGGAGGTGACGGTATAATGCCAGCAGAACCATTATTGGAGGTTCGCAATTTAAAAAAATATTTCACGGTAGCAACTGATTTTTGGGGAAAACCTACAAGCTGTTTAAAAGCAGTTGATGATGTAAATTTTAGTATTAGAGCAGGGGAAACCTTAGGTCTAGTCGGGGAAAGTGGCTGCGGTAAGTCTACTACAGGTCGCACGATTATTGGTCTGTATCAGCCAACAGAAGGAGATGTCTTATATAAAGGCAAATCTGTTGCTGCTGGTGGTAAAAATCAGCCCCTATACCGTGATATACAAATGATATTTCAAGATCCCTACGCTTCTCTGAATCCGCGGATGACGGTAGGAGATATTGTCGGCGAGCCACTGGATATTCATAAGCTTGCTGTCGGCACAGAACGAAGTACTCGTATTATGGAGTTATTAAGTCTAGTAGGGCTCAATAAAGAACACGCCAACCGTTTTCCCCATGAGTTCAGTGGTGGACAACGGCAGAGAATCGGCGTTGCCAGAGCATTAGCCGTCAATCCGAGCCTCATTATTTGCGATGAACCTATTTCTGCCTTGGATGTTTCCATTCAGGCTCAAGTAGTCAATTTACTAGAAAAGTTGCAGAGGGAGCTAGGGCTTACCTATTTATTCATTGCTCATGACTTGGCGATGGTCAAGCATATTAGTACACGGGTAGCCGTGATGTATTTAGGGAAAATTGTGGAACTTGCTGAGACCCCGCAGTTATACGGTTCACCACAGCATCCTTATACACAGGCATTACTCGCTGCTATTCCTATTCCTGATCCAACAGTAGAAGCCGCTAGAAAGCGCGTACCTTTAGAGGGAGATGTACCCAATCCAATTCATCCGCCTTCAGGTTGTCGCTTTCGTACCCGCTGCCCCCATGTCATGTCAGTCTGTGCTGAAGAAGAACCAAAGTTGATTGATAGAGATGGGCATTTTGTAGCATGTCATTTAAAAAAATGATCTTGCATATGAGAACGTAGAGGGGGTGATGTTTACCAAGGAGTGTAGCTCACGAACTTATAAGGTATTCATAAAGCGTTTAACAAAAAAGATGGAGAGTGGAATATGAGAAACAAAATATTAAAAACAGTAGTCTTAGGAGCGTTGTTGAGTATGTCCGCAACAGCTTTTGCCGCGAATCCTTTCGAGCTTGTTCCTACAACGAACTGGACTTATGATGCAATTGGAAACCTAGTCAAAGCTGGCGTTTTTGAAGGCTATAGAGACATTAATTTTAGCAAAAGTCAAACCTATACTCGTTATGAATTGGCTACGTTTGTTGGTAAAGCACTAGCCAATGAGGAGAAAGCAAGCGCTGAACAAAAAGCAACCATTGATAAATTAGCCGTAGAATTCAAGGGGGAACTTACTAATCTGGGAGTATATGCTGCTGCGACCGCTCCTAAGACCGTAACACCTGCTGTTGCCGCTGCGCCTGAAAAGGTTACAATAACTGGTGACACTCGTTTTCGCTATGAGCATACGAAAGGCAGTTCTGATGACGTAAACTTTAGAACAAGATTTGTTGTTGGTGTTGATTTAGGTGATACGTGGAAGTTTAATACCCGTTTTGTCAATAGTAATAATATTACTTCCTATGATGGAAATGATGATAGTGGAAGTTCTATTACGAAGATCAATTTGTCGTATGTGACAGGCAAAATGGGTGATGTTGGTGTAATGTTTGGCAGAATGCCTCTAGCATTGGGGAAGGGGTTGCTGGTAGATACTGATTCCAACTGGGATGGTGCAAAGCTTGATTTTGGCAGTAAGGTAAAAGGCCAAGTAGGTTATGCTCGTGCAGGGGACAAGAAAAAATACTTCTTTACTGATATTACCACCAATGTAACGAAGGATCTAGATATCACAGCATCATACTTAAAGGATTCCAACTATAATAATACAGGGGTTGACCAGGTAATTCAAAACAATCCTAATAAACCTCATTATGGTGAAATCGTTGCTAAGCCGAAGTATGAGGCTGCCGAGTACAAAGCTTGGACAGTTGGCTTTGGCTACAATGGTTTAAAAAATCTCGCAGTCGTTGGTGAATATGGTAAAAATGATGTTAGCAAGACGAAAGCATGGATGACCGGTGTGACATTTAGACAGGCTGACCGCAAAAAAGTAGGTTCTTGGGATACTAGCGTAACTTACAAAAAAGCTGGAAATGGATTTGATCCTGAGTACTGGAGTACAGCAGATGCTACTTTCGCTATGGAGGTCAATGCTATGAATGATATTCAAGGCATTGAGTATGCTGTAGATTATGTTCCATTAAAAGGCGCACTACTTCATGTGAGTTATGGTGATATGAAAAATTATGCTGGAAATAGTAGAGATGCTCGGCAGTATTTTATAACTAATCTTAGTTACAAATTCTAATATTCTAGGGAATGTAAAAATAATATATATGACAAACTCCTGCAAAGCGGCCTAGCCTTGCAGGAGTTTGTTTCAAAGGAAGTATGTGATTTTAAAAACCCCGTCTTTTGTTGTTTTTCTCTTTGATAAACTTTCGTGCATTTTTCATTCCGCCTGTTTCAGCGAACATGGTGGAAATCTTTTCAGCTTCAATCTGCTTAGAATTTAAGCCCTCATACTTAGCCTCTTTTTTTAGCTTTACATAATTTGCGAGCCGCTCATTAGATAATAAGCCATCGTTTATGGCCTTTTGTACCGCACAATTGGGCTCATTCGTATGAGTGCAATCATGAAATTTACACTCTGTTGAAAGGTCATCTATATCGGAAAAAGTTTTTGATAGGTCAGCACTTTCAACCCCAAGTTCTCTCATCCCCGGGGTATCAATAACGACGCCGCCGCTTGGAAGAATAATGAGTTCCCGTCTGGTAGTAGTATGCCTGCCTTTATCATCATTTCTTATTTCTTGAGTTTCAAGGGCGTTTTTGCCCATGAGCTTATTGATCAAGGTTGATTTCCCAACACCAGATGAGCCGATAAATGCAATAGTTTTGCCGCTTCCAATATAATTATTGACAGATAAGAATCCATCTTGATTCATACTAGAAGTAACAAGCACATCAACACCACAGGCAACAGCATCAAGTTTTACCAACTTTTCAGGGAGATTATCACATAAGTCAGCCTTAGTAAGGACGATAACCGGAATTGCTCGACTGTCCCAGGCAACACCAAGATAGCGTTCTAACCTACGGAGATTAAAATCATTATTAAGCGACATACAGATAAAAACCGTATCAATATTTGATGCTACCACCTGTTCCTCATTTGATGTCCCCGCAGCCTTTCTAATAAAAGCGCTTTTTCTTGTCAGAATGTGGTGAATAATTGCATTTCCGCCGATGTCGTCATTTCGGTCGAGCATAGCGAAGTCACCAACTGCAGGGTAATCCGATGAGGTTTTGACAGCAAAACGAAACTTCCCGGAAATAGAAGCAGTTACCTCACCACTTCCTGTTACAACCTTGTATAAGTCTTTGTATTGGGAAATTATACGACCCACATAGAGATTGTCATATAATGTTGACTCGGTAATAAATCTTTGGCTGAATCCTAAATTACTCATATCTATTTTACTCATTTTTATATCCTCCAAAAGTTTTGTAACATAAGCTTTTGGGAGGTCTATACACTAAATTATTTTGTACGCACCTCCCATCTTGTTACAATCCCCGCTATATTATTGTTAAACATAATAACAACTCCTTTCGTCAATCATATGCAGTCTACAATCGAAAGACTATTGTTCCACGCAAACTGCATATTCAATCATTATTATAACATACTCCATGTTATCAGATACATGGAGTAGTTCTAAAAAAGCTTTGGTTATAGTGGCTAGAACTTCTATTAAGTTGCATTTTTCCTTTTAGTATGTGGTGGATTTTGTCGCCAGCCTTTTTGTAGATAAAACCTAATGGTAAGCGCTGTGCAATCCGTAATGCACCATAATAAAAAGGCAAAATAACCTCCGTACACCCCGTAGCCTAATTTTACAGCCAACAGATATGCCAATGGTAGAAATACGAGATAAGCAGATACCAATCCTTCATAAAGGATAAATCGAGTGTCTGAAATAATAATCGGGAAGCTAGCCCACCAATTTTTTTGTAACTGATTATTTATTTCATATTATTTCCTCCTGTGAAAGTAAAAAGACGCCGAACAACCGGCGTCTTTGTAGTAAGTATTTAAAGACAGAAAAGAGTAATAACTTTTCTGTATATGGCAAGAAGATACACTAGTTGCCGTACTTTATAGGTTGCCAAGAGTTTCTGGTAGCTGTTTTTCGGTATGAAGTTGTTTAGAAAAGGACAGATGT
The DNA here is from genome assembly GCF_000725345.1 of Pelosinus sp. UFO1. Classification (NCBI taxonomy): domain Bacteria; kingdom Bacillati; phylum Bacillota; class Negativicutes; order Selenomonadales; family Sporomusaceae; genus Pelosinus; species Pelosinus sp. UFO1. The sequence goes on along the minus strand of NZ_CP008852.1, from coordinate 3,716,192 downwards.
ATCCCGTTAATACCTAATTTGACTGCATTAACAGGTGATTTTACATCACATTGCATATAACCGAAAACAGTACTCACACTCTTGGCCACCTTTTACAGTGAATTTACTTTTTAGAATTTTTTAAATTTGCGTTTGCAGACCATAAGATAAGATAAAGTAATTATTAATATTACAGTAATTCCTAAAGGTAATAAGAAGTTTATTGTAGCTAGGCAGTATAGGGCCATAAACATACCAGCAAAAGTTATAGGAATACCATAAAATTCTCCGTCAAATTCAGTCACGTTGAATCTAGCTAATCTATAAGCACCAGCCATTGGGAATAATAATACCAATATATATCCCCAAATCCCCAATTGGGAAAATCCATAAAGATTAAAAGCAAGAATAGAAGGGGCAACGCCAAAAGAAATTAAATCGGCTAGAGAATCAAGCTCTTTTCCTAATTCACTTGATACATTTAGACGTCTAGCAACGAGTCCATCATACCGGTCCGCGAGACATGCTAATAATATAAAAAAGCAAGACCATATGTAATTTACTTGAAATAGCATCATGATAGACATTATGCCACACCCTAAATTGGCAAGAGTCAATGAATTCGGTATAGCACTTTTTATTATGATTGTCACAGTAACCACTCCTTTAAAGGTGAATTGCCACATATTTCACTTAAATCACGAGAACGATTAAGTTTCCCAGGCACTTCAATATAGCGTAACATATTCTGGAAAAAGTATAAAACTCCTGCAAAGCAGCCTAGCCTTGCAGGAGAACGGTAATATTATATTAGATCCTTTTTCGATATTAATAAGTCCTTCGGCAAAAATTGGGCAATAATAAACTTTAACTTAAGAGAAAATAGCCATAACTTACTTTTTAAGTGAGTTATGGCTATTGCTTAATGGTTTTTTAGGGATGTTGGCCTATTCTTCTCTGCTCAAAGGAGAATCGTTTGTAAAGGATTTGGTCTCAATGGTGCCGGGGGCGAGATTATTGAGTTGTTCCAGCCGCACAAATAGCAAGAGGGTGAAAACTACTTCAAACCCTTTAAAAACTGGTCCCAAAAGAAAATAAAAAGATAGATATGTAAAATAAGTTTTAAATATGTAGGCAAACAATATCTCTATGCCCTTTATTAATAATAATGAGCTAAATACACGCCACCAATATCCTTTCACCAACTCTTTACTATATTTTAGGGCTTTCATTCCTCGAAGGCCTCGCAAGACAACAGCTTCTAATGTAAATATATATAATATAGTATAGATGATTCCGGGGATGACAAAAAGCAAACCAAGAAGCAAGATTCTCAACATAAATATTGCGTAAGTTATCGCGGCGGTAGAAGATTTTGCACGCGCGAAGCTCATTATTATTGTCCAATTGATGGCTTTATTATATACAATATCTGCAATAAATTGAATCAGTGCACATGATCCTATAATGTGGGAGATAAATCCAACTACAAACAAAAAAACATCAAGGAAATTAAAACTATGGTAGTCTTTGACAGTTCCATGAGAAATTGAATATGGTAGTGACATTGCAAAAGAAATTGCTATAATAGGGCCTATATTTTTTTTGAATATTTTCCAACTTAGGTGGAGGATTTCTATGATTGATAATTCTGGACTCGATTCAAGTAGTTCATTGTAAATCCCCAAAGAAGTGCCCCCTCTATATTTCAATTAACTTTAGATATTACATAACATTTTAAATTAACCTTCTTGTATAATACTGTACTTTGAAAATTTTTTCATCTATCCAAAGATATATATTAATGGATCCGATTAATAACACACGTAGACGATAAGATATAAAATAAGTATGACTGATAAAGAAGGATTATTGTAATATGTGGACAAAGATGATAAAAAAGGAAACGCTATTTATAGGGAGAGTGTTTTTTTGAAAAAAAGAATTGTATTGCTAGTTTTGATTGTACTGATTTGTATTCAAGGAATAGTCTTTGCTGCTGCTCTTGAAACGGAGTTGGTTAAGATTCCACTTACAGTAGAAAATAAAACGTTTCAGTTAGATGCAAAGATTTACAAACCAGTCGGAGAGGGACCGTTTCCTCTACTGGTGATTAACCATGGAACACCCCGTCTTGCTGAAGACAGGGCAAAAACAAACGCTTCGGTTGGATATAAAAATCAGTGTGAGACATTTGCTAACTTAGGATTTACAGTAGTATTTGTTGTACGTCGAGGTTTCGGTAGTTCGGAAGGGGAATATGTTGAAAACAAGGTTTATGCAGATGGGACGCGTAATTATACTAAATCAGGGTTAGAAGCGGCAAAAGATATTAGCGCTACTGTTGAATATATGAAAACTAAGCAGTATGTCGACAGCAAGAGAATCGTTTTATTAGGGCAATCTACAGGAGGGCATTCTGTGATTGCTGCAGGGGCGCTACATATTGATGGTGTTATTGGGATTGTAAACTTCGCTGGTGGGAGGGGGTCTTATGCCCCAGACTTAGTACGCGATGAGAAAAACTTAATTAATTCGATGGCTCATTATGGGAAAACTTCAAGGGTGCCTACGATATGGCTATATTCAGTGAATGATCATTACTTTGGACCGTCTCTTGCTCAAGCAATGGTAAACGTCTATGTAGGTAATGGCGGGCAAGCAAGGTTCATTTCATTACCAACATCTGGAATAGATGGTCATAGTTCGTTTGTGCATGCTCGTGATAACTGGTATTCACATGTTGTAAATTTCTTAAGTGAAATTGGAGCTATAAAAGAGAGCTTATAGAAAACCCCAGGGAGGGAATCGTATATTTTAAAGATGGCAATTTATCATTTATGGGGGAGATTCAATGAAAACATTATTGTTTGTGCTGAAAGGATTTGAAACCATGGAATTCAGCGTTTTTGTTGATGTCATGGGATGGGCGAGAAATGACTATGGGTTTGATGTGCCAGTTGTCACATGTGGCTTTCAAAAAGAGGTAACCAGCACCTTTAACATTCCAATTTTAGTTGATAAAATAATTGATGAAATAAATGTTAATGATTATGACGCTTTGGCAATTCCGGGCGGGTTTGAGGAATTCGGATTCTACGAAGAAGCCTATGATGAACGATTTTTGAATCTTATTCGTGAGTTTGATAAACAAGGAAAAATAATTGCTACAGTTTGCGTAGCGGCGCTGCCCGTGGGGAAAAGTGGAGTGTTAATGGGACGAAAAGCCACTACCTATCATTTGCGGGATGCATATCGTCAAAAGCAGTTGAAAGAATTTGGTGTTGATGTAGTAAATGAGCCTATCGTCGAGGATAAAAATATCATTACCTCCTATTGTCCTGAAACTGCTTCAGGCGTAGCTTTTAAACTTTTAGAGAAGCTGACCTCTATAGAAAAAATGGAGATTGTAAAACATGCAATGGGCTTTAGATGAATATAACACATTCGCTTTCTGGTAGCCGATAGTATAGCTGTTATAATCTTTAGAACTTAATATGTTTTCAGGAAGAATGTTGTAAAAGTATCTAAAACTATTATAGTCAAAAACACTAAAGAGAAACTCAGCACAAAAAGATGCAGAGTTTCTCTTTAGTGTTTTTGCCATATTTAAAATGCACTATTCCTTCGGAAAGCTAAGGTTGGCCTTTGGCCAATTCAATTCGCCCCAGTCACACATGAGGTCCAAAATAGGAACGAGTGTCTCTCCTTTTTGGGTTAAAGAGTATTCAACTTTAGGCGGAATTTGGTGATATTCTTTGCGATCAATCAATTGATCAGTTTCTAATTCTTTAAGTTGTTGGCTCAGCATTTTGTGAGTAATACCTGGGAGTTTTCTCTTCAACTCCCCGTATCTTAAGATCCCGTGCGCGGATAATATATAAATGATTAACCACTTCCATTTGCCACCGAGCACAGACAAAGTATATATTACAGGGCAATCGAAGTTAATTTCCTCACATTTTTCCATATCGACACTCTCCTTTAGTATAGTATCTTCCTTGGTATATAGTATCTACCGCAAAAGTGCATACTTTTATATTGAAAGAGTAACACATATAATTAGATAAAACAACCAACAACTTATAGGAGGAATGACAATGCCTGTAATCGAAGGAGCCCAACAGTTGTGGAGCATTCCAGGCTATGCAAATGAAGAAATTGGGAGTTAATTAAAGGAGGAATCTATATATGTTAAAAAATATACTCGTCTTAACAGGTAGCCCTAGAAAAGGTGGCAATAGCGATAAGCTGGCAGATGCATTTATTGCCGGCGCCCAGCAGGCGGGACACACGACTGTAAAATATGCAACCGCCGATAAAAGAATTAAGGGATGTATAGACTGTCAGACTTGTTTCAAAAAGGGTACAGCTTGTTCGATTCCGGACGATTTTAGTGAGCTTGCGCCGCTTTTGGAGCAAGCCGATATGATTGTGTTCGCAACACCAATGTACTGGTTCTCGTTTCCGGCACAGCTGAAAGCTGCTATTGACAAGTTCTATTCATTTTTAATTTCAAAGAGGACATTAAAGATAAAGGACTGCGCACTTCTAGTCACCGGAGGCGATAAAGATGAATCTAATTACGAGGGTATTGTTACGTCCTATAAACTAATTGCTAGATTCCTGGGTTGGAAGGATAGCGGCGTAATCATTGTACCGGGTCTTCATGATAAAGATGATATTCTGAAAACTGACGGACTAAAGAGAGCTGAAGCATTGGGGAAAAACATACTTTGATTTTTTTAGCAAACACCACTAAATAAGGATTAGTATTATGCGAGAGGAAAGAAGTATGTATTATTTATTGAGGGAGCTTTTTAGCAAAGCGGGGCTACCATTATTAATCAACAACATGGTAAGGAGTGAAACAAATGCCAGTAATCACAATTGAAGCAGCTAAGTTAAGTAAAGAACAGAAGCGTGAATTAGTAGCATCTTTAACTAAATCTGCAAGCAGTATTATGAAGACCCCCGAACAGGCTTATGTCATTTATTGCCAGTTGCATATGCGGCCTGCACAGGCGTGTGTGGTTCTTGTGGTGGCAGTTGTGCAGGAATTATCGTGGGTTTAGGGGCGAGCGGGCTGATTATGGTTGCGAAGCTGTCTAAGCGAAAAAAAGACACTATAGGGATCGCAGACAAACTTTCTCGAAGAGAGAAGATGGCCGCAGAGCTTATAATTCAGGTCAGTCGGACAAATATTTAATACGATTTTCAGCCATAATAGGCTGGGAGGGGATATATTGTTTGACAGAATTCTTGATATTTTAAGCAGCATTGGATTGACAGGGGTGTTTGCTGGAGTCTTTTTGGAAGCGATAGGACTACCATTTCCAGGCAGCGTGTTAGTTGCTTTGGCAGGTTTTTTGTCAAAGCAAGGAGAATTTAATATGATAATAGCCTGGCTGGTATCTTTACTAGGATACATGCTAGGTTCAATTTCTGCCTTTATGCTAGGACGTCGTATTGGAGAACCATTCATAATGAGATGGGGGAGATATATTAGACTAACCCCGGAACGTCTTAGAAAGGCACAGGAACTTCTACAGAAGTCTGCCCCGGCTTATGTTATCGGTGCTCGCTTTCTACCAACAATAGGTAATGTTACTCCCTATGTAGCAGGCATTAGCGGTATTTCTATTATTAAATTTCTTATCTACGACATGGTGCACGCGGTTCTGTGGCTAACCATCTTTCTGTATGTTGGGGCTGCGCTAGGCATGCAATTGCATATGATGGTAGAGAACCCTTGGTTTAAGTGGGGTGCCATTGGAGGCAGCTTATTACTATTCGTTTATGTGTTTAGGGATTTGTTTCCTATACGTAGTAAAAATAAGGTATAAATGTAGATGGCTGAGACCAACTACCAATATATAACGACAACTCCTGCAAAGCAACCTAGCCTTGCAGGAGTTCTGTATTTTAATGGTAAATGGAATAGTAACACAAATGGGCTTTGGAAAGCAGTAATATAAGAACAATAAAAGTATCACCAGTGTTATCCAATGATAGCTGGTGGTACTTTTTATATATGCGAGGGAGGTACATCGCTTTATTACAGCGGTTTTAATGTTTATAGAATCTTTGCATTTATGGTTAAGTGCGTGGACCTTATCAACAGTGATAACAAAAAGTTATTCATTGACTTTGCAAAGAAAAGTATGTAACACCAATGCAAGCGAAGAAACCAAGAAGACAAAATAAGGTTACAGAATGAACTAAGACTTCATAAGATAGTAGGAGAGGCACTCACTAATGCTCCATGTGAATGTTGCATAGGTTTTACGAATGTATATTTTATAAAGTATTTCTGTGATTTATAAGGAGGTCGATGATTACTGCGAATTACACTGCTTATTCTGGTGCTATTTTTCACTGCACCACATTGTTTGTACGAAGATAACTACGAAGCACCCGTGGAGTACGTAGCTCCCATAGAGGAAACCGTAGTTGCGAAGCCAGAGCCTCGATACCGCGAAGTTGTCATGGAAATCTCGTACTACACCGCAAACGATGAAGGTATGAATGGTCATGGAATTACCGCGAGTGGAACTAGGGTAGCCGAGGGGCGCACAGTAGCAATGAGTTCTAGGTATGCCTTGGGAACTAGGATATGCATAGATGGTCATTGGTATGTCAATGAGGATCGAGGTGGTCATATTGTAGGCGATAGGGTCGATGTATACGTTGCAGACAAGGAAGAGGCATTGAGACTCGGGAGGCAGAGGAAAACAGTGAAGATCGAGGAAGAATGAAGATGACTTAGAATAACGGAATATCGAAAAGCACAATTGATAGGATCTAGTGGGACTGAGAATCTGTCCCCTAGTCCAAATTAAGTGGCCAGCAAAGATCGAAAAAAACAAGCCTCGCAGGTAACTGCAAGGCTTGTTTTTAGGGGAAGGCAACAAAGCGTAATCTTACAAAGACGGCAATTGATTTTTCCAGTATTGTAGATCTACGGCGCTTAATGGCAGTTCAATTGCCGAATCGCTGTCGGTGTATTTAAAGAAAACTTTTACAGTATCAGCCTGGGATATCTCCATCAGGACCTGTGGGGGGAAGGTGACAAATAAAGTATTGGTATATTTAAAGGATTTTCCTGTGGGAAAATCTTTTTGCGAATAGGTCGGCGGCTGGGCGGATATCTCGATACTATCTATTTGGTATGTTTTACCATCAGTATCAATGATGAAAAACTTTTCCAGTGGTCCAGAATCATATCGGAAATCGACTATAGATAAGGTTGCTCCTGCAACAGTATTTGTTTGAGGATCAATTACGCCACGAAAATCAATATTACAGTAGGCTGATAAGTTGCTGACAGTACGATTGTCGTAAGAATAAACCGTATAGCTACAATAAAAGGCAATGATGACTATAACGAGTACTAGGATAGTTGTCTTTTTACGCATAATAACTCCTTGAAAAGTGTGTTGTATTTACCGCTTAATGTTACAGGAGATTAGCATTTTTGTCTATATAACAAACTCCTGCAGTAGCTTGGCCTTGCAGGAACTTTGTATTTAATGGTAGATAAATTTGTTTTCCTTTATGTGATTTTGCTCACAGTCAATCGATAGAGTTTTCGCTAGAATAACATCAGAAGATTTAAATAGCGCTTCACAATATAAGGGGGATAAAATATATGTCAATGTTTTGTTATCAATGTCAAGAAACAGCCAAAGGTACTGGCTGCACCATGCGTGGTGTCTGTGGAAAAACGGCTGATGTGTCTAATCTCCAAGACCTGCTCATGTACACACTAAAAGGGATTTCGGTCTATACACTTGAGGCTCGTCAGGCTAAAATTGCTACACCCGAGGCTGATAAGTTTATAATGGAAGGCTTATTTGCAACCATTACCAATGCTAACTTCGATAAGGAGCACTTTGTTGTGCTCGTAAAACAAGCGCTGATCGTAAGAGATAACGTGAAAGCTGCTTTAATAAAAGCCGGTGTAAAGGTAGAAGCTGCAAATGACAGTACGAAATCCATCTGGCAGAAATTAACTGGCTGGTTCACAGCGGATGGAGCAGCAGAAGCTTCTCATGACAGCACTCTGTGGTTTGCTGACAATGCACCAGAATTTGAAAAAAAGGCTGCCACAGTCGGAATTTTGGCAACTGAAAATGAAGATGTCCGTTCATTGCGTGAACTGCTTACCTATGGCGTAAAAGGAATGGCTGCTTATGCTGAGCACGCCTATACATTAGGCTATATGGAGGATGCTATTTTTGCCTTTATGCAAAAAGCGTTAGTTGCCACTATTAACGATAAGCTGAGTGCTGATGAATTGGTTGCTTTGGTGATGGAATGCGGCAAATACGGTGTTGATGTTATGGCCTTATTGGATAAAGCCAATACCAGTACCTATGGCAATCCGGAGATTACCAAAGTCAATATTGGTGTGAGAAACAACCCTGGTATCCTTATCAGCGGTCATGATTTAAAAGATTTGGAAGAATTATTGGAACAAACCCAAGGGACGGGCGTTGATGTATACACCCACGGCGAGATGTTGCCGGCGCATTACTATCCAGCCTTTAAGAAATATTCCAATTTTGCTGGTAACTACGGCAATGCCTGGTGGTTGCAGGACAAAGAATTTGACACCTTCAACGGACCCATTCTGATGACTACGAACTGCTTGGTGCCGCCGAAAGCTAGTTATAAAGACCGCGTGTATGTGACGGGGGTAGTCGGTTTTGAAGGCTTGAAAGAAATCGCTGAGCGGAAAAATGGCAAACCGAAAGACTTTACGGCTCTTATCGCTCACGCTAAAAAATGCCCACCTCCTAAGGGGTTGGAACAAGGGGAAATAATCGGTGGTTTCGCTCACAACCAGGTATTAGCTCTGGCTGATAAGGTTGTGGATGCAGTGAAAAGTGGCGCTATCAAACGTTTCTTTGTTATGGCTGGCTGCGATGGCCGCATGAAGAGCAGAGATTACTATGCTGATTTTGCGAAAGCATTGCCTCAAGACACTGTTATACTGACAGCGGGCTGCGCCAAATACCGCTATAACAAGATTCCGTTGGGTGACATTGGCGGTATTCCCCGGGTATTGGATGCTGGTCAATGCAACGACTCCTACTCGCTAGCACTTATAGCCTTGAAACTTAAAGAGGTTTTTGGTTTGGATGATATTAATAAATTGCCGATATCGTACAATATCGCCTGGTATGAGCAAAAAGCCGTTATCGTGCTCCTGGCGTTGTTATACCTTGGTGTGAAAAATATTCATCTTGGACCGACGCTGCCAGCCTTCCTTTCACAAAATGTAGCCAAGGTGCTTGTAGAGCAATTTGGCATCGGCGGCATCAGCAATCCTGAAGATGATATCAAAATGTTCATGGCCTAAGCAACTGTCAGAATTTATTTTAGCAGTTTTCTGAGATTTAGAGATATTTAGTTATATATGCCTAGACTTAGGCGTAAAAAAGAGGTGGCGAAAGCCACCTTTTCTTATTTGAAGGATTATTTTGTAACTGAAATGAATGTTACTGCATTAGCATTAGGTTTGCACCCACAATACTTTCCTGCACGGCATCCAGAATGCATTCTCAAAAAACAGTCTGAAGGCAAGCTGGATTTTATCCATTTATCTCATTTGCATGTTTAATAGAATACTCCGAGTCATACAGCGGAAGAAACGCTCAAACGATACTGATGATAAGATACTATTCGATTTTTCAATCTTCGTTGTCATTATCTTTATATTTGCAGGTTTGATGCATCAATGTATTGATAGGATATAGATATTTATTTTCCATTTTAAAGGTATTTGTATTTATTAATTGAATTGTTAAATTTGCGTAATAAATACTTGGAGGTTTCTGTGAACATGAAAATTTCTAAAGTTCTGGTATTTACTATCATAATGGTTTTTCTATGTAATTTAGTAGGTTTTGCAAGTTCGCCACAAGTTTCTAATCTAGTTCCAGGTAATGTTTATATTCCCAAAGGGACACTTTTGAAAACTGAGATCATTACTCCTATTAATTCAGGGAAAAACAAAGTAAATGACATTGTTCTATTTAAGACTACAGAAACTATAGTTATTAATGGAGTAGAAGTTATTCCTAAAGGAACTACAGGCGAAGCAGTAGTTACAAAAGCTAGCCCGGCTGGTTCTTGGGGAAAAGGTGGAAAAGTCGAGTTAGCCGCAAAAAGCATAAAAACTCTTAATGGTGTGGAGGTTCCTCTTACATTAGACGCAAAAAAGAGTGGTGGCGGTGCTAATATGGTGCTTGGAGTATTGGCTTTTGGAATATTCTCTGGCTTTTTACACGGCTCAAATCAGGACATCCCTACTGGAACAAAATTTCAAGTAGCTGTTGAAAGTGATACTGATTTACAAGTCACAAATGAAACCCTTGCTGACGTTATGAAAAAAAGCAATGTAGTTACTGTTACCACGGTACAATAGTTTTTTTAATTTTAGACCTAAGTAGAGTATTATGGCACAGCGTAATGATAAAGTAAGATATCCAAGTACTACTAATGTTATCATAAGAAATAACATTAGTAGTACCTTTTTTTGTTAGAGGTAGGAAGATCGGTTCAAAAAATAACGATAGGAGGGACTCACAAGAACCGTCCCTTATGCCTATTTAAGCATTATCGGAAAATGAATGAATGAGAGATACTTTGCCTTGTGATTTTCCAGACTCGATATATTGATGGGCCTCACCGATTTGATAGAATGTAAACTGTTTTTCATCTCGATTAATACGTAATTGATTCTTTTCAATCATCTGACTTATATTATTTAAGATCGTATGATGACGATCTCTTTCAATATTATAAACCATTGGTATTAGCATGAATACCGCGTGGAGACTAATCGCTTTAGCATGCATAATACCAAGGTCGAGAGTCATTCTTGCATTTGTAGTACAAACAGAACCATTGTATTTTACTGCCTTAAAACTATTGATCAAATTATTACCACCTACTGGGTCGAGGACAACATCGAAGCCTTTACCATCGGTATATTTATTTACATATTCATCTACGGACTCCGTTTCGGTAAAAACAGCAGCGTCAGCACCTAATTCTTTTATAATATTCGCTTGTTTTTGACTTCGTACAGTTCCATAGACGACCGCACCCTGTTGTTTGGCCAATTGCAGCGCAATATGTCCTACACCGCCTGCAGCACCCTGAATTAATACTTTATCCCCTGCACGAACCTGTACCTTTTCCCTGAGGGCCTCCCAAGCCGTTATACTGACGAGGGGAAATAAGGCAGCCGTAGCATAGTCTATGTTTGATGGCTTTTTTGCAATTAAGTTAGCAGCGACTAGCATATAGTCAGCTAATGCACCTTGAAGCTGACCAACACCGCCAGCACAGCCAAAAACCTCATCTCCAACATTCCAATGCAGAACATTCTCACCTAGGGCTACTATTTCGCCAGAAAAATCGGCATTTAATATGGCAGGAAAAGCTGGGGTAATTGCTGGCACCAATCCTGAACGGATTTTTGTCTCTATGGGGTTGATACTACTGGCAGCTACTTTCACCAAAACATACCCTGCTTTTACTTCTGGCTGCTTGACGTCAGCTACTTCGAAAACTTCCGGTCCACCATAAGCACGAATTACCATTGCTTTCATTCTAATTCCTCCTATTATGTTATTTATCTATTTTAGATTTTGTTAGTTTACTTTAACGATACGAAATGAATGGTTAATAAAATTACTCTTACGAATACTACAGATATATATTCTTTTAGCAAAAAGCTCCTACCAAAATTTGTAGTAATTTCGGAAGGAGCTTTGTATTATTTGGTAAGTGTAGTCTGTTCATTAACAAACAATTGAATTATAAGTAATAAGGAGATTCCTTATCACTCGGATACTTTACTTTTTGTTATTAAATTCTTCCATCTGTTTCAAATAATTTATTTGAACAGCATTTTTTCCAGCATATTTAATACTATCGACAACATCAGCATTGCTAGTCTTGCCAGTAGGATCTAAATCAGCTTTCATACTATTGAATTGTTCATCAGATATTTCTATGTAACTGCCGCAATTAGGACAAGATATTGAATAGCGGGTATTATACGGAATTACTGGAATAAAAAATAATGTAAACCATGTTCTATTTTTACACAATTGCCATGTTTGTGTACGATTACAGTAACCGCAGGTTTTTTCAAACATTGGTCCTACTACCTTTTTTGTAATCTTGCCCCATCCGAAGAGGAAAAACAAAATAATCACTCCTTATATATACTGCAACAAATTATACTGTAACCAATTATAGCATATTATGGAATGTTACAACATAATTGCACGAAAGCTTTTCTTTTTCCATAGGTACAGATATGTAATAGATCCATTTATTGAAGTATAGTCAACCACTGCCGTAAGAAGTTGAAAATATGAGAGAAAAAGAGGGGAGTGCTCAAAAAATCCGTCCCTGTGATTCTTAGGAATCATTATCACCGAACCGAAATGAACATAGCTTTTGTAACGAATCCATAAAGCAAGTCGCATCCGATTGGAGAACGCCAAAGTATATGTCATCAATGTTTTCAATTAATGGTAACGCCTGATTGGCTTTTTTTTGACCTGCATCCAGTAACAGGATAATTTTTGCCCTTGTGTCAGTAGGATGTTGTTTTCGTTGAATATATTGTTTCTTTTCGAGCAGTTTCAGTATTTGAGAGGTTGTCATGACATCGATTGCTGAGTGATCGGCAATCATTTTTTGAGTGGGATTTTCACCGCGATTTTGCAAATAAGCTGTAACTGTAAGAATGATAAATTGAGGATGGGTTAGATTGATAGGGCGTAACGCTTTCTGTATTTGGGTATACCAATTATTATAGGCTCTAATGAACAGAAAACCCGGACTTTTCGAGGAATCGTTTTTAAACTTGGAATTAATCATTCTTATTCTCAACCATTTTTTTTATTGTTAGTACTGCCTGTGGTGTATCTGAAAACACTTGGGCTAAAAATAGAATCTCTTCCTCCGTAATTGCAGTCGATTTTTCTAGATTTGCACTTATTTTTACCAACGTGCCATCACCCATGTCTGTAAATTCATGACCGAAACATATCGCGATTCCTGCATCAGGAATTTCAGTTCTATCCCAATACTCTCTTTGAGGGATAACGGAAGTCAGTGTGTAAGGCATTTCTGGTTGATTTTGTAGCTTCATAGTACCAGAAGTACCGGTAGCGAAATCTCCATTTAGTAATATGTATTCCAAGTCTGTTTCCCATTGACGTCGTTTATTTAAGTTGGTATACATTTCCCAGATGGCCTGTGATGTTGCATAAATCTCCGTCTGAAACGTAAATTCAGCCATTTAAATCCACTCCTTTAGTTATTCTATGTATTTATATTATAAGTATACTTACAATCTAAAACAAGTGTTTTAGATGGAATAGATCATTTAATTCTAAGGTAATTAACAAGGATAACAGTACCATCTAAAAGTATGATTGACAGGATCTAGTGGGGCAGAGAACCTGTCCCCTTATTATTCGAATATGACATAAGAATGTCTTATTAAATGATATAATTATTTTGGGTGATGAATATGAAAATAAATCGTTTATTTGAAATAACAATAATCTTACTCAATAAAGGGACGGTTACAGCAAAAGAACTTGCTGATCGTTTTGGAGTTTCGACTAGGACCATTTATAGGGATATTGATGTACTTTCTTCAACTGGGATACCTGTATACATGAATAAGGGAAATAGGGGAGGAATATCACTCTTAGAAAACTATGTTATGAATAGAACGTTTATTTCCGATAAGGAAAGGGAAAGTTTGCTATTGGCCGTTAAAACACTGCAAGCAACTAAATATCCTGAACTTGACATAGTACTTGAAAAATTTGGTGCCATGTTCAAAAACACTCTTAATAATGACTGGGTAGAAATTGACTTTTCACATTGGGGAAGCATACCTAATGAGAAAAATAAGTTTAATGATATCAAGAGAGCTATGCTGGAAAGAAAGGTCATTCATTTTGAATATGTAAACTCAAACGGTCATAGAAGCAGTCGTTTAGCAGAACCTGAAAAACTTATATTCAAGGGAAATTCATGGTATTTAGTTGCCTATTGTAGACAACGTCAAGGTCATAGGACTTTTCGCATTTCTAGGTTGAAAAATCTTGAAGTAAGGTCAGAAGAATTTGTGCCAAAGATATTATCAGGGCAGCAAACAGAAGAAATGAAAGAATTCTCAAAGCCACCGGTTCAGTTAAAACTGCGATTTCAGGCAAAGGTTTTGAATCGACTTTATGATGATTTTGATGATTCGTTTATTACAGAAAATGACGACGGAAGTTTTGACGTAGACATTGCTTTTCCTGAGGATGAATGGGTTTATGGCTACATAATGTCATTTGGCTCCTCTGTTGAGGTATTAAAGCCAGAGCATATTAGGAAAATCATTGCAAATGAGATGAAACAAGCTTTAAAAATGTATGAGTAGTCCATCTTAATATGACATACAGCTGTCTTATTATCGTGTGTATAATTGAAAAAGAGGTAGAATCCTACAATGAAAAAAGGGAAAGAAGGAACATGATAATGGGTAACTCATTTAATGTAAATGAATTTAAAGGCAAGCGAATTTTGGTCACAGGTGGAACGAAAGGTATTGGCGAAGCGATTGTTAAGCGTCTTAAGAATGCTGGGGCAACGGTTATAACTACAGCTCGATCCATTCCTAATGATGCCCCAGTGGCAGACTTGTTCATCCAAGCTGACGTCAGCACCCCTGAAGGAGTAGGGAAGATTTCCAAGGAGGTGCTTGAACGTTTTGGTGGTATAGATATTTTGGTCAATACTGTAGGGGGATCTTCTGTTTCGATTGAGGGAGCTCTGGCAATGAGTGATGATAACTGGCAACAGATTTTTAACACAAATTTATTCTCAGCTGTTCGTCTAGATCGAGCACTGCTGCCTTCGATGTTGGAACAGGGCGCCGGTGTTATCATTCACATTACATCAATCAGGCGACTCTTCCCAGCAACTGAGACTTTGGCCTATTCTGCAGCGAAGGCGGCTTTGACAAATTACAGCAAAGGACTAGCCAACCAGGTCGCGCCTCACGGAGTGCGGGTCAATTCCGTTGCACCTGGTTTCATAGAAACGATGGCTGCAGAGAGACTAATCGAGCGGTTAGCTAAGGATTCGGGCAGCGATTATGACAGTGCCCGGCTGGAAATGATGAATTCCCTAGGAGGTATTCCACTTGGACGTCCAGGTCGTCCCGATGAAGTAGCTGAACTCGTGGCCTTTCTGATATCTGACCGGGCTTCGTATATTACTGGTTGCGAATATATCATCGATGGAGGAACTATTCGTACAATCTGATGGGGGGCAGAGGAACGTACAGGAAATAGTAGCATTAATTACAAAACAAGTAGGAGAGGATAAGTATGTCGATAAAATTACCACAGCTTATTGCGGATTTTGTTCAGGCAAAGAATGATCATAACAGCGATGCAGTAATTGCCTGCTTTGCAAATGATGCCATTGTTCATGATGAAGGACAGGAAATTCGTGGTACGAATGCCATCAAAAAATGGACTGACGCTAGCATTGAAAAATATCAATTCACCCTAGAGGCAACTGCCCTCGTCGAGCGAGACAAAGAAACAGTCCTCACCGCTCAAGTTTCTGGAAACTTCGATGGGAGTCCAGCCTCTCTTGATTTCCACTTCATCATCAATGAAGGCAGGATTAGTATGTTGAGCATCCGACTGACTGGCGATTGATTGTTAAACTTAATAATTACCAGTAACTAATACTAAATAGGAGGCTTTAGAATGATCATAAATAATCTGCTTTTAAAGCTGAAGGATAGGAACAACGACAATATTGTAAAGATGAGGGACATATTGCTGAGTATGCGAGGGAAAATTGAATTTCTCCGTGATTTGAAAGTAGAAGTGGATATACGCCACGGGAAGTCATCCTATGACATTATATTGATTACGGAATTTGCTTCTATGGAAGAGTTTGATGCGTATTTGATTCATCCAGTGCATATCGAAGTATCCAAATATATTGAGGGCGAGTTAGAAGCTGGAGCAGCCGTATGTTATGAATCTCCAAAAGCATAGTTCCATTTTTAAGCAACAGCTAGGGCGGTATACACATGAATCCAGTATTGACAGACAATTAGTAAGTGAAGTAAGAACCATTCTTTTATAAAGCGATAATTGAGGATCATCCCCTGTGTATCATGTAAAATAGTAAACTAGGCCCAATCCTTTTGATGAGATTGGGCCTAGTTTCGTTTTATTTTAATGGTAAATAAGATAGAAATATGGGATACTGATGTCATGCGATAAAAGTACCTATCATCCACATGGTTTATTTTAATAGGAGAATGTATGATTAAAGATTTTGAAAAGAATAAAATAGATGCAGTTATGAAAATATGGTTAGATACTAATATTAATGCTCATCATTTTATTCGAGAAAATTATTGGGTTGATAACTATGATGTTGTAAAAGAGCAATACATGCCCATGGCGAGAACATTCATTTATGAAGAAGATAGTATTATTAAAGGATTTATTAGTATCATTGAAGGTTTTTTTATTGGAGCATTATTTGTTGCGAAAGAGTATCAGGGACAGGAAATTGGCCTAAAACTAATCGATCATTGCAAGGCTTTATATTCAAAATTAGAATTAGCTGTTTATGTTGAAAATATTGACGCAGTCAATTTTTATAAGAGATGTGGTTTTAAAATACAAGTTGAACAAGCTAATAAGGATTCTGGATTTACAGAATATCTAATGGATTGGCAAGAATAGAGTATTTCAAAAGAACCGTCCCTTTGAGTCTTTTGTAAATATAATGATCTAATAGTTATTGGGGGTGTTATCATTAAGTTTTTCTTTTTATATGTCATTCTTAGGCAATTTTCTGAAAATCCGTTTACAGCGCTTGTCTTAATGGTAATTGTTTATGCCATTATCGACAGGCGGTATATTGGTGCTTTACCGGATTTCATTAAACCACTAAGTCGCTGGCGAAAAATAGCAAAACTAAAAAGGGAACTTGAGTTTAGTCCTTCTCCAGGCCATATCCTTTATCAAATAGGTGCACTGCAAGTGGAAAGCGGAAATATGCAAGAAGGACGGCAACACTTGGAAAAAGCGCATGATTTAATACAAGAACATCCTGACATCGAATATTATTTAGGCGTAGCACGTATTAGGATGGGGGAATTAGAACTTGGAAAGGAAGCGCTGGAGAGTGCTCTGAAAATTAATCCGAAGATTCAATACGGATTTCCTTATGTATATCTAATAGAGTATAGCTTGAAAAAAGAAGAACATCGAGAGCAAATTGGTGCATATATGGAAAAAATATTTGAATATGGAAATCCTAAAATCTACTATGAAGTGGGAGTTGTTTTTCATAAAGAGGGATACGTAAAAGAAGCTAGAGAAATGTTTCAAAAAGCGCTAGTGATTTTTAGGAGTAGCCCTTCGTTCTTAAGAAAACAGCAGCGATATTATGCAATTATGTCAAAGATCAGAAGTATTTGGCAGGGATGACGAATGATTTGTTTTTTGATAGGTGCTCTATGGAATTAGCTAGGATAACAGGATCATCTAAAAAGTGTGATTGATAGGATCTAGTGGGACAGGAAACTGTCCCCTTGTCTCATAAAGGGTGGGAAAATAAAAGATGTAAGTAAAGATTATTTACTTACACAATTACGTCCCTTTTTCTTGGCACGATATAGGGCGGTATCGGCGGCTTTCATGACGTTCTCAGTTATTTTATTTTTTTCGCTGCGTTCAGCGGCTCCGATGCTAATTGTTACAAAAAGCTTTTTAGCAGAAGATTTCTTCCCTTTTTTCTCTTTTTGATAAGTAAAAGGAGTTTTCTCTACGGCGGCACGCAGCTCTTCTAGATGCGGCAATGCATCTGCAATTTTAGTGCGTGGGAAAATAATGGTAAACTCTTCTCCGCCATAGCGGAAGGCCTTTCCGCCACCAGTCACTCCTTTGAGTACGGATGCCACTAAGCGCAAGACTTCATCTCCCGTGTCATGCCCATAAGTATCATTAAACTTTTTGAAAAAATCAATATCTAGCATAGCAACAGTGTAATCACCGTGCAGCTTCATAAGTTCTTCTTTAAGCGCACGACGCGCAGGCAAACCTGTTAGTTCATCCAGATAGGCCATGGAATAGGAATCCTGAATAACTGCTGTAAGCAGCATGAGGCCGGCAGCACAAAAGAAAATTGGTACTGCCATTACATTGGTCTTGAGTTGCAGTCCTATCAAAGCAGCAAAAAGTACTGCGATGAAAGCATTATTTAGATTAGAGGGCTGTGTTAACTGTTTTTTAACTAGCCACAGTAGTGTAATACCAGCGGCCAACAATGCAGGTTGCGGAATCGTAACTCTTGCCAAGTCCAGCGAAACCAACCGTTGAGTGAATAGCTTGAGCAAATCACTATCCTTTGTTATAACTGCCGCAGCAATAAAAAATAGTTCGAGAAAAATAAGACCGAACCGTAGCAAGCCCCAGGTATTGAAAATACCGCGCTCCTTTATCGAAGAGAAGATTAAAATATTAACTGGGATAACCATACAGACAATCGAAAAAATTGAGGCTTTATAAAAAGGAAGTCCAACGATTTCCGCCGCAGTGTTACTTAAGGCCCAGTCAGATAGAGCAAATGTAACCAACAAAAAAAACACACGACTGCGATTAAACCACCAGCTAAACAACATACCGACCAAAAATAAAGCATACGAAACATTATAGAGGTTTGTACTAAGCATAGTATCTATCGTCAACTCGGAAAAAAGAAGGCTGGTTAGTGCTAATAGACCAAAGGGAACGGTTTTAATTATGGCTGTAATATTTATCATTGAATGAATTAATTCCTTTCATGTTCCTCTACTTGATTTTCTATATTATATCAATTACGACATTTTTTGTCATTCATCTACATGGTCTTATCTCGACTTCACCCAACTAGAGGAGTCATAGGGACACTGTACACTATAAAGTTACGCATAATGCCTCCGATTGTGTGGTCATTAATTTCTATAAGCTTACAAGGCTATTTGGATCTATAGTTTAGAATAAATTATTTTGTAGTTAATTACCTCTACTGAAAGATATATATTTATAACACAAGGAGAAAGAAAAGAGACAATGTTACTCTTTTGTCTTGCTAATGAGCCATAGTAGACTCTGAATCAAAAAGAACCGTCCCCTCGATTTTTCCTTGTTGGTGAAAGTCTATACAATTAAGATCTGAAAAAGGCCTTTTTGCCACGACAGTTGAGAGGGATTTTTTAATGACGATTGTGATATGATTGGTAGTTACGTTTTCCTTAATGTAAAAAAAACTTAAAATAGTTAGAACTAATTTTCGACAGTTTACCATTTAGTAATATTTTGTCTAAAAAATCTATAACGATCAAACTCCTGCAAGTATCGTAGTCTTGCAGGAGTTTTGTATTTTAATGGTAAATAGGAATAATATAAAAGAACATATAAATCTATTGGATTTTCAAAATTGGCGGGACGTGACTCGGAGGGAGAAACATATGAAGAAGATAAAATGGGCGATATTAGGGCCGGGAGCCATTGCATCAGACTTTGCAAAAGCTATTATTGAAGTTAATGGAAGTATATATGCTGTCGGATCAAGATCTTTAAAAAAATCACAAGAATTTGCAAGCCACTATCATATTGAAAGAGCTTATGGTAGCTATGAAGAAATGTTAAAAGATGATGAAATTGATGTAGTTTATATATCTACTCCTCATAGTAATCATTATGAATATATAATGGAGAGTCTTAACAATAATAAACATGTATTATGCGAAAAAGCAATCACTATAAATGGTACGCAATTAAAAGAAGTAGCTAATTTAGCAAAGCAGAAGAATCTAATAATGGCAGAGGCCATGACTATTTATCATATGCCATTATA
The DNA here is from genome assembly GCF_000725345.1 of Pelosinus sp. UFO1. Taxonomy (NCBI): domain Bacteria; kingdom Bacillati; phylum Bacillota; class Negativicutes; order Selenomonadales; family Sporomusaceae; genus Pelosinus; species Pelosinus sp. UFO1. The sequence goes on along the minus strand of NZ_CP008852.1, from coordinate 3,696,233 downwards.
TAAAAAGTTACGTCATATGATTCATTCGGGGAAAATTGGAAAACTTAAAATGATTCAGGTATCTTTTGGAAGCTGTAAAGAATATGATGTTACCAATCGTTTTTTTAGCAAAGAATTAGCAGGAGGAGCTCTTCTTGATATTGGGACATATGCTATTTCTTTTTCTAGATATTTTTTCTCTAACCAGCCTAATGAAATTCTAACTACGATGAAAAAGTTCGAAACCGGTGTAGATGAACAATCTGGAATAGTGCTCAAAAATTCTATGGATGAAATGGCTGTAATTTCTTTAACCATGAGAGCAAAAATGCCCAAGAGAGGTGTTATTTCCGGGGAATTAGGATTTATTACGGTAGATAATTTCCCAAGAGCCTCGACAGCTACTATAAACTACTTGGATGGAAGAGTGGAAGAGGTAGAAGCTGGTGAAACTTCAAAAGCATTACTCTATGAAGTTGAAGCGATGAATCACTATATTTTACATAAGAATAATGAAAATACATTGGATTTATCGATTGATGTAATGAATACAATGGATGAAGTTAGAAAACAATGGGGAAGGATATAACCATACATGAGACAAGAAGATGGGAATGACCCAAAAGAACCGTCCCTTTGATTCGCGGATCGCCTCCACCAATTAAATCCGGAAATGAATTGAACCCGCGAATTTCGCGGGTTTTTTGCTGTAATTTTTTAAAACAGGCAGCTCTGCCAAATAAATGGTTTAATTTAACGCTTAAGAAAATCAAACATTTATATGTTTAAAAGCAGGAATATTTCGAAAAATGTAGAAATAACAATAATAATAAGGAATGAGGATCATTCTATTTTGGAATAAGGAGGGGTAGTATAAAAGTAAAAATAGTTAAGTCATACACGGAAATTAATTGCAAGTTATTCAAGATAGACCTTATACTAAGTCTTATCCGCTCATGGTTACTTTTATAGAATGTAACATCTTTGTTTGTTACATGTTTTAGATTAAGCAATTTTACTTGGCCAATAATCAATAATAAATAATAAAATGGAGGAAATATACCATGGATCATTTAACCAATATTGTGAACATTTTAACATCAACATATTGCTGCTGGCAGGAAAAAAGAGAACAGGATGAAGTAATGGAGTACTTAAATAAGTACTTATATTTACCACATTGTGAAAATTTTATTATGAATAGTGTGCGTAATTTAAAAAATGGCAATACAGAAGAACTAAAGAAAATTGGCCAAGAATTCGTTAAACATGGGGAACTGGAGTTAGCTAGTAAAGTCAATACTCTTGTTAATGGGGAAGTTAGCATATCAGAAGAATTATATACAGCTGTAGAATCTTATTTAAATAGCAGTCTCTTCCATAAGGAAGTAGAGACTCACTTGGCAAATTCGATTCATTAGAATGATATATATAACAAATTGAAAATTGAGCTATATTCATAAAATACTATTTGTTGATTTTAACAAATAGTATTTTTATTTTTGAGGTATTTAAAATGGGGAGAATAGAAATATGGGATATTGTTTTTCAAAGAAAAGCTTATGAACCGGCCCTTTGTTTCTTCAGGGCTACAATGATGGATAATGTGATATAATATAGTTGTGGTTTCTGTTGCGAAGTGAATATGAGAAAAGCTTTCTAGGGTTCCGTGGCAACAATGCCAGTCTGGTCCGAGAGAAAGCGCACAGTAAGCTGTGTACACGGAAGGATAAAAGCCTGGGAGTACTTTATGCACTTCTCAAGGCTTTTTTTTGTATTCATAGATAGGGGAAGATGTACGAAAGCTTTTAGGAAGTCTATGAATGCTCATATTTGTGGAAATTGGGGAGTGAATTACATGTATAACTTAATCATGGAAAACAAATGGGCTATTTTAATCATCTTGGAGTTTTTTGCTTGGTCTGCAACAATCTTCATCTTCTATGCAAGATACAAAATGCAATCGCAGTTTTGGTTAAAAGTAGCATCAGCAATACTAGTACTTACGGGTGTTATTCCGCAAGTGCTCTTGGGTGTAGTAAATTTTGTTGTAACAGAAGAAATTGATTTGTTTACCCTCGTTATTGTGTTGCTGATTGTCTACGGATTGACCATCGGTAAAAAGCACATTCAAAAGCTGGATTCTTGGGCTCAAAAGAAATTTTCAAGGTAACTGCCAGCAAGAGTCAGGTGGCGGTTCTTTGACTCGTTTAAGATTTAGTGACAGAAAAGATTGTGTTTCTATATTGATGATATGAGACAAAAAGGTGGGAGTAACTCAAAAGAACCGTCCCCTTGAGTCCTGTTTAACTGGAAATCTTTGATTGCATACAGAGATTGTTATTGCCGCACAATAACAGAGTAGTAGCCTTCGAAAAATTTACAAGGAGATGCTCTTATATGGATTTTATACCTACGTCTACCATTGTTAGTGATAACGATACTGGAGTAACACTACTTAATGACGAGGATATGTCGCTATCTTTACCTGACCATGATGAAATTCAAGCACTTAAGGGTTCTACGATTTCAATTGCTAATAAAGAATACACAATAGTAGAAGCTACTACCGAACCAAAGTTTAACGACGATTGTGATATAATTGGTATTTACGTTTTCCTTAATGTAGAGAAAAAAACGTAAGTCTTTAAAAGTGCACCGAAATAGAATAATCATAGAGATACGGAGGTGCTGCAAAGGCTGCTGCCCTTTTTTTCTTCCGATTCTCGCAGAGTAAAAGAAGCTGTTACTGATTGACTTTCGTCAAGGTAAAAGCTTCTTTTTTCTTTAGCTTTGACGCTTACTATTAAATCATAAAAAAATAACTTCTGACGAAGTGTTTTGTAGAACCATAGCTAATAATGTTGAGTATTTTTATTTATGTATTTCTTTCATCAAAGATATAAATAGACGGGCAGCTTTAGATAAATATCTTTCTTTCCGATAAGCTATGACAACTGTTCTCGGATTTATTGGTTCTTCTATTGAAAAATAACAAGGATGTTCGGACATATGCCTAAGTCTAACTAATGTATCAGGGAGTAGAGTCGCCCCGAGTCCAGCGACAACTAAAGCTTGTGCTGCTTCCATGCTTTGACTTTCAAGAATGATTTTCGGTTTAAATCCAGCTTGTGCGCAAAGATCCAGTAAAGTGTGATGCAGCCTTTGTCCATGTTTCATCAGAATAAATGGTACTTCCTTTAGTTGAGAAATTTTTATTGTTGGCCAGGGAGGCTGATTAGAATTACTTCCCTTATTTTGTTTGCTTAAAGGATGCTCGGGTGATAAAGCAACTAAAAGTTCCTCTGTCAAAATTGGTTCATATGCAAAAATATCTTCTGCTAGTGGTAGAAGTACGATTGAAAAGTCAGTGGTGCCATTCAAGGCGAATTCTTCCAACTCTGCAGTAGTGCCCTCCGCTAAAACAATTTCAATACCTGGAAATTGTTTTTGAAAAATAGGCAGCACTTGCGGCAGGAGATAAGTACTTCTAAAAGGGGAGCTTCCTATGGTAATACGACCTGTTTTCAAATCCGCAATATCATCCATTTGCTGAATAAGCTGATCGTTTAAAGCTAAAATTTGTTTAGCAGTATCAATATATCGTTCACCAGCAAAAGTAAGACGCAAGGGCGTAACCGCCCTATCAAACAATAAGACACCTAATTGTTTTTCTAGCCGTTGAATACATTGGCTTAAAGAGGGTTGGGCAATATATAACTTCTTAGCAGCTTGAGAAAAACTTCGTTCCTCCGCTACTTTTAGTACATATCTCATTTGACGATATTCCATATTGTACTCCTTTTACTTACAATGATATAGTTTTTAAACTATATGATATATAGATAATTTGATATTAGACCTATTTAACATTGTATAATAGAATACTATTAAAAGCAAACAATGACTGAATATATTGAAAATGCTGATTTCTAAAAAAAAGGATGCTCCTATTTTCTTAAAATGTTGGACTCATGGATTTGTATTGCTGGTAAGCAATCGGTGAGGTGCTTAGGTTTTATTTTATTCGTGTGGCTTGGCATTGGGTTAATACAGTAGAAAGTACTTGATTTGTAGTAAAAATGATACGAGGGGGTTATTACATGAACAAAGAAGAAAAAATACAGGCGATGACAGATATTATGACCAAATTTACGGGTTATATGGGCAAACATCTACCTGATGACGTCACAGCTAAGCTAAAAGAGTTACGCGAGCAGGAAGATACCTATCTGGCAAAGGTAGTGTATGATTCAATGACTGAAAATCAGGAATTGGCTACTAAGTTGAATCGTCCGTGTTGCCAAGACACCGGAGTTGTTCAGTATTTTGTCAAGGTTGGTTCAGAATTCCCGCTCTTAGCCGAGGTGCAAGATATTCTGCGCACAGCAGCTCTACAAGCCACGAAGGAAGCGCCGTTGCGTCATAACGCCGTACAGATTTTCGAAGAGAAAAATACTGGCACTAATACGGGTGAGCGTATTCCTTGGATAAATTGGGAAATCATTCCGAATGAAAAAGGGATCAACATCGAAGTATATATGGCTGGCGGCGGTTGCAGTCTGCCAGGACAGGGGAAAACTCTGATGCCTGCAGCAGGGTATGAGGGAGTTGTAGAGTTTGTTTTTGATGTAATGACTTCCTATGGAATCAACGCATGCCCACCATTGTTGGTAGGGATAGGGATTGGCGGTTCCATTGATGTGGCGGCAGAACTTTCGAAAAAGGCACTGTTTCGTCCACTAGGAGTACGTCATTCTAATTCGCGGGGCGCAGAGATGGAGCGATTGCTGGAGAAAGGTCTCAATGATTTAGGGCTTGGGCCACAAGGGCTATCTGGCAAAAATTCCGTCATGGGCGTTCATGTTGAATCGGCTGCTCGCCATCCATCGACCATCAGCGTAGCTGTATCCATAGGATGCTGGGCTCATAGAAAAGGGAATATTCAAATCAATGAAGATATGACTTATGAAATTACTTCACACAGGGGGGTAACACTGTGAAAAAAGTTTTAACAACACCAATTCAGAATGAAGACCTTGAGCAATTGACAGCGGGAGACGTTGTATACCTAAATGGATATTTAGTTACTTGCCGTGATGTGCCTCATCGCCGCCTTATCGAGTTAGGACAGAAACTGCCAGTTGATTTGGCAGGATTAGCAATTTTCCATGCTGGACCGATTGTTGTCAAAGACGGTGATGGTTGGAAAATGATTTCCATTGGGCCTACCACCAGCATGCGGATGGAGAAGTTTGAAAAGGAATTTATCGCAGAGACTGGGGTAAAACTAATCGTCGGTAAAGGTGGCATGGGTCCGAATACAGTGGAAGGGTGCCAAACTCACAAAGCAGTTCACGCAGTGTTCCCTGGTGGCTGTGCGGTACTGGCTGCTACCGAAGTTGAGGAAATTGAGAGAGTTGAATGGTTGGAACTTGGAATGCCTGAGGCGCTTTGGGTATGTAGAGTGAAAGAATTTGGTCCGCTTATTATTTCCATTGATACCAAAGGAAACAATCTCTTTGAAACGAATAAGGCAATATTCAACGAGAAGAAAGTACCAATTGTTAAAGATATTTGTAGTCAAGTTAAGTTTATTAAATAGTTAAAGTAGTAAAAATAGAAGGAGTTTGCGGGAAAGGTTCCTGCAAACTTCCTTTATTAGAAACCATATTGAAAGAGTAGATATAAAACAATGATTATAGGAAATTTGCTAAACATAAAAGAGGAGATAGGTTTATATCCCTCTGGAATACAGGCTGGTCTTAAATTTCTCTTAGAAACAGATCTTTTCTCCTTGTCATTAGGGGAACACGAAATCCAAGGCAAGCAAATTTATGCGAAAATTACAGAATATGAAACTGAGCCTAAAGAGCAACGTAGACCAGAAAGTCATGAGAAGTATATAGATATCCAATATATTTGTTCAGGAGAAGAAATGATAACCTCAGCTCCGATAGCAGGAATTGGTGAAATCGATGAAGATTGTTTGCGTGAGCGAGATATATTATTTTATAAGAATGTTGCTGCAGAAACTCAGGTTATTCTCACACAAGGAATGTTTGCAGTATTTTTTCCATGGGACGTTCATCGTGCTAATTGTAATGCTAGTGAACAACCTAATAAAATAAAGAAAATTTTATTAAAAATAAGCATGGATGTACTTAACTCTTAGGTGTAAGTCAGAGGAATTTTTGGGAGAAAAACCTGCAAACTCGTTTTTAAATAATGAAGAAAGGGTAGTGTAGATTTGTGTGTTAGCAAATCTACTAGGTGGATTTATGAATATGACCAATGATGTTACACAAAATATAACTCCTTCCACAGCAAAGAAGACGAATGTTCGCTGGATAGTTGTAGCTATATTATTTATTGTTACTATAATTAATTACGCCGATCGCGCTACGATTGCATTGGCCGGCCCAGAGATTGCAAAAGATTTGCATATGGATTCTGTAGCCATGGGTTATATCTTTTCTGCCTTTGGTTGGGCATATGTTCTTTGCCAGTTACCAGGAGGATATTTATTAGATCGATTTGGTTCAAGAAAAGTGTATGCAGGTAGTATTTTCTTTTGGTCTTTATTTACATTATTTCAAGGTTTCGTTGGTTTTCTAGCTGGATTTACTGCAATTGCTACTTTGTTTGCGTTAAGGTTTATGGTTGGCGCTTCAGAAGCACCCTCGTTTCCAGCAAATAGTCGAATTGTTGCGGCTTGGTTCCCTGCCGCAGAGCGCGGTACTGCAGCAGCCATTTTTAGTTCAGGTCAAGCTGCTGCCACCGTATTGTTTGGGCCGTTGATGGGATGGCTTGTATTCACTTATGGTTGGCACTATGTCTTTGTGGTTATGGGGGCGCTAGGAATGCTCTTCACATTGGTATGGAATAAGTTTATTCATAATCCTAAAGATCATCCGATGGCGAATGAAGCTGAGATTGAGTATATTACAGAAGGCGGCGGCTTGGTCGATATGGATCAAGCAAAGAAAGATGGAGCTAAGCAAGATGGACCTAACATGAAATATGTTAAACAACTACTCAAAAATCGTATGATGCTAGGAATCTATATTGCTCAATACTGCATTAACGCTACAATATATTTCTTTATTACTTGGTTTCCAGTTTATCTAGTGCAGGCTCGTGGAATGACGATTCTCAAAGCCGGTTTTGCTGCTTCTGTACCCGCCATATTTGGTTTTGTGGGCGGAATTTTGGGTGGAATGTTATCCGATTTCTTACTCAAAAGGGGTTATTCCCTTACTATTGCCAGGAAAATACCGATTATAGTAGGGATGTTATTAGGAACCACGATAATCGCCTGTAATTATGTGGACACGGAATGGATAGTCATCGCTGTCATGTCTGTAGCCTTCTTCGGTAAAGGTCTGGGTCAACTTGGCTGGACGGTCAATTCCGATACTGCGCCAAAAGCAATGGTTGGTGTGAGTGGCGCTGTCTTAAACATTTTTGGTAATCTTACCAGCATCATTACCCCCATTGCAATTGGTTATATTATAAAAATAACAGGATCATTTAATGGTGCGCTAGTTTATATTGCTGTACATTGCCTTGTTGCTATTTTCTGTTATTTGTTCGTTGTTGGAGAAATTAAGCGAGTTGAACTTAAGGATTGAACTTAAATTAATGAAAATCACGGTCACGTTCGAAGTTGATGCTTCGCACGTGACCGTGATTTTGCGTAAAATTTTCTTAGAAGACTAGGTTTTCTCCATGAGGATATCTTCATACTTAAAGAGTCCTAAAGGGTTCATTTTTATACCAGAAATATTATTTCTATTAGCGTAAGCCATATTGGGATGGTAGAGGAAGATCCATGGGCAGTCCTGTACGAGCATCTTTTGAATATCTTTGTACATATCAAGTCGTTTCGCGGGATGTATCATCTGATTAGCCATGGCTAATTTTTTATTTACTATTTCACTATTATAGCTGGATCGGTTTGTACGCAGGCCGGGGGAAAATAGAGGATGCAGAAAATTATCGGGATCACCCGTGTCTGCGACCCAACGGGCGATATACAAATCGGCACTGCTTTTAATCAGGTTTACGTCAAGGTATTTGGCAGCTGGCACATTGATAAGCTCGCATACTACTCCGATACTTGTCAGGTCTTCCAAGATGTATTCCGTAATCTTGTTAAACACCGTAGGTCCCGCATCTTGCCGGTACATAATTCTAAATTTCTGGCGAACAGTTGTTAGGCAACTTTTTACTAATAAATTTTTTGCTAGAGAAGGGTTGTAGCTATATCCTGAGAGGGAGGAGTCATTTACGATGCTGGGAGGGAATGGGCCTTTACTCTCGCTGCCTAGGCCTCCCAAAATTTCATCGATAATTCGCTGTTTGTTGATGGCGTAGTTAAAGGCTTGTCTGGCCTCGCAGTTTTGTACGTACGGGGATGTAGAGGTGAGATTAAAGCCAGCGTAGTAAGTACCCATGATAGTGTTAGTAGATATCTTTATGTCCGGCACTGGTTTGAGTTTATCAAGTAATGACTTATTATCAATGAATATAAAATCATATTTTCCATCAATGAAGTCCTCTGCTACATTTTCTTTCGTGAGTTGTACCTGAATCGTTTTAATATATGCTTCTCCGTTAAAATGCTCTGAAAAAGCATTGAGTGTACAGAGGTCTTCTTCGGTGTTAAGCACATACGGACCACAGCCAATGATATTATTCTTATCGTCGGTAGTGGTAATGGAACAGTAAAATTGTCCTAGGTTCAATAGAAAGCCGCTATAAGGAAAGGACAGTCTTATACTCAGTTGGTAGCGATTTAGGACGGTGATCCCGCTGACAGTACTCGCTATACCCTTACTGTATTCTTCAGCTCCTACCACATATTCCAGGCACCAAGCATTGGGAGATCCGGTCGATGGATGTAGGAGACGTTCATAGCATTGTTTTATATCTTGGGCGGTAATTTCCTGTCCGTTATGAAACTTGGCCCCCTTACGAAGGTTAAATACCCATGTTCGGTCGCCTTCCAAATGCCAACTCTTAGCAATACCAGGAGCCAAATGACCGGATGCGTTGATAGAAAGCAGTCCTGAATGGGCATTCGAGAGAATGTGGCCGCCTAAGTATTCTGTCGACATGAGTGGATTAAAAGTGGTAATCTCATTCGGCAGGCTTGTCCGTAAAGCCGCTCCGGCGAATGGAGCGCAGGACACCTTTTCAAGCATGTGCGTTGATATTGTTTGGAGCCCTGTTGAAGCCTCGGTCAGTGAGGATAGAGTGGTTTTTACAAATTGAGTGTAGAGGGAAGCTACTTCCACGGTGGAGATGAGCTGATGAGAAGTAGTAGTCATATTGCCTGTCGATCCCATCACGTTTTCAAGACTTGTCGTTTGCTTGCCCATAGCAGCACTTATTTCTTCATAAACAGCACCGCTATTATTGACAGCCTCAATGATGGTATTAAAAACCTGAGCGGTATCGCTTGCAATTTGGGTACCCAACTGCACTTTAGTGGCAATGGCATCCATAGCCTGCAGGGTCTTGTTAATGCTCTGGTTGATTTCGGCAATGGTTTTACTGATATAATCAACCGATTCAACGCTTCGTTCCGCGAGATGTTTGATTTCTTGGGCTACTACGGCGAATCCTCTGCCTGCTTCGCCGGCCCGGGCGGCCTCGATAGAGGCATTTAAAGAAAGTAAATTGGTGTTTCCCGCAATGTCTTTAATAACATCGAGAAGTGTATTGATCTGAGCAGCTTTGTATTCAAGCGTGCTAACGACACCTTTGGCGTCAACAACCGATTGTCCGATAGCGCTCATCGCCTGGATAGAACTGCGAACAGCATCATGTCCTTGGTTAGCCACGTTTAAGGTTTGTCCGGATATTTGCTTAGAGCTCTCCGTACTTGCGCAGACTTCCTGAGCTAGGGCAGAATAATTACTGATTTCGTCTACAACCTTTTCAATGGAAATCATTTGGACTTCAACCGATTGATTGATGCTATTTGTAATTTCTATCAGACTATCTGCCGCAATTTCTGTTTCCTCAATTTTGTTGCGGATTTTGCTTACTGCACATTCCTGATTATGCTTAAGCAACGCGGTATGCGTGTCTATATTTATGTTGCAGGATGATATGGGGTTAGTAGAGGCTGGGAGGGACGAGGGTGTAGGAACTTTTTTGGACCAAAATAACATACAAGCATCATCTCCCTAAGAAATATTACATAATATGTCTTAATACGCCATTTTATGGAAAAAACCTTTAATTATACATATTGTTAATAAAATTAAAGTACGGACTACATTCATGATGGTAGCACTCGGGGACCACTTTTGTCTGAAAGGGAGAGTGGTCTTTTATTCTGATAGTCCCAATCCTCGTTGTGTCCAACTCAATTTGAAAAGGCAAGCAGAGAAGATGGGAATATGGCTGTTAAATAAAAGACAAAAAAAGAACCATTGTAGACCCCCAATAAAAAGCAACCAATATATAATGATAAACTCCTGCAAAGCAGCCTAGCTTTGCAGGAGTTATGTATTTTGATTCCTCCAAACAAATCACATGAAAACTCAATTGACATTATAATGTTTTTAATACTATACTGTTATTAACACATAGGTGTTAATACGAAATAGGGGTGATTTTTATGAGTAGATTAAATTATGGCCGTCATTTGCCGGCATTTATATTATTATTTTTAGCCAAAGAGAGTATACATGGTTCTATGTTGCTTAATAAGATGAATGAGTCCATGCCATATATTAAAGCAGATGGACCTGCTATTTACCGCGCACTTTCTGAATTGGAAAAATTAGATGCTGTTGAAGCTTGCTGGGATACAGCAAATCCAGGAGCAGCAAGAAAGTGTTATACCATAACAGAACAAGGATGTAGGTTGCTAAAAGAATATAAAGATGATATCGAAGAAAGAAAAAGAAATCTTGAATACTTTCTATCCGAATTTGATAGATTAGATTTTTAGGATTAGGTGGTGCGAAATGGTATCAAGTGTTTTATATTCAGTTGCCGGAATTTTATTATTAGTTTCATTTATTAAAGATAAGAGCAAAACTAAAAAAAGCATCAAAGTTGCGTGGAAGTCATTTGAGAAATTGATTCCAGTTGTGCTTGCAATGATGTTTTTTATAGGAATCACCTTAGCTGTTCTTAACCAAAGAGTAATCACAACTCTGATAGGTTCCGAATCTGGTGTATTAGGTGCAATTATAGCATTAATAATTGGATCTATTGTATCACTTCCAAGTTTCGTGGCATTTCCTCTTGGAGGGACTTTGCTTAAAGCCGGGGCAGGTTATATGCAAGTTGCTGCATTGGTTTCAACAATTATGGCCGTTGGTATTGTTTCTCTTCCAGCAGAGATAAAATATTTTAATAAGAATATCGCTGTAAAACGAATTGTTTTATCATTTATCATTTGTATAGCATTTACTGCTGTAATAGGGATGGTGATGTAAAATGAAACTATTAAAGACGTATAAATGGGCACTAATATTTCTTTTAGTACAAATAGCAATCTTTTTTATAAATAATACGATTGGTAAAAATGCATTTGATATTACACTATCAAATTTAAAGGAAATGCTTTTATTGATTCCTCCGATTTTTATTATTATGGGCCTGATGGACATTTGGGTTCCAAAGGAAACCTTGATAAGATACATGGGCCATGGGTCAGGGATAATTGGGCTTCTCATAGCTTTTGTACTTGGAACTGTAGCGGCAGGGCCATTATATGTAGCATTTCCAATGGGGGTTCTTCTCCTAAAAAAAGGAGCGAAGTTATCCAATGTAATATTTTTTCTAGGCGTATGGTCAAGCACAAAACTTCCTATAGTAGTATTTGAAGCAGCTTCATTAGGAGTAAACTTCACATTGATTCATATAGCAATCAGTATACCTTTATATCTTCTTATGGCATTTTATATGGAAAAATCAGTTTCTAAAGAAGCTATATCATTAATTGTTGCTAATGCAGATTAAGTGAAAATATAAGTTGATTCGAAAAATAGGACTATTTTACAAAAAAAACACCACTATGCGGGTGTTTTTTTTAGTCTAGTCTATACACTAAAAAACTATGACGAGGATCATTATCAGGTAATTTTATTTTATTCAAAAGTACAAAGGGGGTATTGTTTTCTAGAAAAAATATATAATCATATGATGGATAATACAATATAATATCTACTGTTCTTTCATAGTCTTCTACAGAAATCAAAATATTTCCTATAACCTTTATAAATATTTGTATAGAAAAAGGGTTAAAGAAGTAGAATTTATTATCTGAGGGATTTATATTATATTCTTCTGCAAAGCAATTTAAGAAATTTATTTCATTTATTTTCTTTTTATGTTTCTTTAAATAATCTCTTTTATTATCAATAGCTTGTTTATAGAAGAAGCTACTCATTTCTATACCTGTAACAGTGGAGTCAAAAAAGTGATTTATGTAAAAGTTAAGTCTTCCTTTACCACATCCAAAGTCAACTATATTATCTTCTGCGGTGAAATTATATTGCTTAGATAATATTTCTAATACAGAGTAGGAGGTTGGCTCATATCTATTATAGTGCAATGATTCATTGAATATTTTTTGTTCCCCTGAGGTTTTTATATTCAATAGTTTTTCATAATATTGTTCGTCCATTATAGTTCCCCTCTAACTTTAAGTTTTATGTAAGTTTAAATAGCTACTTCAAAGTATATAATGATAAAATACATAGAGCAAATAAGAGCTTAGCAGAATCCATCGCACAAATATATAGCAGGATATATTTTTAAAGTTAGAGAAAACAGACATAGCTTACTTTTCAGTAAGCTATGGCGTTTTTACATAATGACTATTATGGAAGGTGAAAGAATGTATCTATTATATTCAATCGTAATAATTATTTTGTTTCTTATCATTTGGTTTGCTTGGAAATTTACCTCCAGGAAGAAAAATGTTCCGTGTCCGTCATGGCTTTATCGGGCAGTTGAACTAGAAAACCCTTTTGCTAGAAGCAGTCAATCGAAAAGTATTATTTCCGGGCTTGATGTTGAAGAAGGAATGACGATACTCGATATCGGATGTGGCCCAGGCCGAATAAGTATACCCTTGGCAAAGGCAGTTGGTGAACAAGGGAAGATTATTTTAGTTGATATTCAACAAGAGATGCTAGATATAGTTAAAAGAAAAGCCCTAAAGGAGAATATGCATAATATTATTGTTGTGAATATTCCAATGGGAGAAGGAAGGCTTAAAGACTATAAAGCAGATAGGGCAGTCTTGGCTGCAGTTCTTGGTGAGATACCAAACAGAATTATTGCTCTTAAGGAAATATATAACTCATTAAAGCCAGGTGGAATACTTGCAATTTCGGAAACTATGTTTGACCCCCATTATCAAAGAAAGCAAACTATATTAGATTTAGTTAAATCGATAGGTTTTGCTGAAGTCGGTTTTACTGGGAATAAGTTGGCATATACAATATACTTAAAAAGATAAAGCTACATGAAAAACAACAGAGAGCCAGGCATGAAGATAACTTAGCTGTAAATAATAGACATATTTAGAGTTGATTATAGACAATTACCGTTTAGACCATACGATTCATCGAGTTTCATATTTTAGGTAATAGAAAGGACTGCTAGGCTAAATGCTTAGACAGTCCTTTTGTTCTATGCTGGTTCTCTATTCATTGTCGTCGTCGTTATTTTTAATTGGTTTCATTGCTGGAACCATCCTGAAATTATTTCTTGCATTTTCAGTAGCGTTTTTTACAACTTCCTTTCCCAAGGTTGCAGCCAAAACTAAACCGTATATAGATGTAGTAGCAACATTTGCTATTGCTGTATTAAGGGGCAAAGGCATAGTTCCCTCAACTTTAAACAGAGTGGTAACGGAGTAAATAAAAAACCATATAAATGTTGAGAAAACCCATCCTTTAAAAAGAAGATTTGTGTTTTTGATTAAAGGAATTATATAGGTGAATACAATTCCTAGAAAACCGGTAAAACCAATGTTTGCTGTTAGTGCAAACAAGATTTCTCCCGTACTAAAAGGTGGAGTATGCCCGAAGAGGATAATTCCAGTCCAGTCCGCAAAACGAAGAGTGGTGAAATTTATAAAACCAAAAAATGAACTCATAATATTCGCGGCTAATCCACCCGCAACTCCTGAGAAAAAGCCTCTGGTAAATTTGTCTTTCAAAAGATTCATCTCCTTTTATAAACTATCCTTAGTATGGGAGAATGTGTTTGGAAATATTCTCTTAGAAGGGATATGGGGACAGGTTATTTGTCCCTCGATTAAGCCGGGAGAAGCGTATGGAATTGACTATTTCGCTATTTACTTCTTTCCTACAGATGAGACTGATTCGGCAAAGGTATTTATCGACGAACTTAGGCAGGGATAACAGGAATATCTAAAAGTGTGATTGATAGGATTTAGTGGGACAGAGAACCGGTCCCCTTGTCTCATATGCTGGCTAGAATAGTTTGTTAAGAGTTTGACTTCTAAATAAAGGGGGGGATAATTTTTTGAAAACTAGAAGACAATTGATGTAGGCAATGGTGAATCCCATTTAGGACGCTGTGCGAAAATGTTGGAATTATCAAATTTTAAGTATTGCAATTTTCCGAAAAGTATATTAATATAAAGATACGGAACGAAAGTTACACGCTGTCACAAATGTGACAGTGTGGCGGAAAGTAACAAAATAAATTAGTTTGGAAAGGAAAAGTATGCTTAATGTAGATAGACGGTTACTTGTGAAAGTTTCCCAAATGTACTACTTAGAAAATATGAATCAAAATGAAATAGCTAGTAAGTTTGGTATCAATAGGACTACTGTAAGCAAGTATTTGAAAAAAGCAATGTTAGCAGGGATTGTACAAATTTCCGTTGTAAATGATTTGTATGAAAGCCTGGAAACAGCATTGGAAAAAAAGTTTGGCTTAAAAGAAGTCTATATTGTACCTTCTAGCTCAGATTCGGATGAAGTAAAAAATAATCTTGGAAAAGCGGGAATACGCGTCTTAAAAAGAATCATAAATGATGGTGATGTTGTAGGGTTTGCTTGGGGAACTACCATTGGTGCATTATCTAATATTGCTTCTGTGGAGAAATGCGATGTAGTAAATGCTGATATGATTCCTCTAGTGGGCGGTCCAGAGAATGTGGATAGCGAATATCATGTAAATACCATTGTATATAAAGTTGCAAATGCATTTAAAGCCAAGAGCCATTATTTGTATGCACCTGCTATTACGGCAACGACAGAAACCAAAGTAGCTATTATGCAAGATGCTAATTGTAATAAAATTGTGAAGTTGTGGGATGAAGTGAGTATTACAATATTAGGAATTGGTGCACCAATCAAGTCATCCAACTTAGTATGGACGGGTTCCTTTGGGAAAGAATACAGCGATGCCCTGCGAGACGCAGGGGTTGTAGGCGACATTTGCTCAAGGTTTTACGATGTTGATGGCAATGTGGTAGACACAGTATTAAAGGATAGAACAATAGCTGTTGATTTGGAAAAATTGCGAGATGTAAGATATTCAATAGGTATTGCGTCCTCACCGGAAAAGGTGCCTGCTATATATGGGGCTATTAAGGGTAAATTTATAAATGTGTTAATCTCTGATGAAGAAACTGCTAAATTACTAATTGATTTTGCTGACTAAGACGAAAGTGTGGTTAGCTTAAAGATTATGTAAGGGCCATGGGCTAAGCATAATGTGCTACTCATGGTTTTTTTTCTACCGTTTTACAAGGTGAAGATTTCAAAATCATGGTTTAGGAGGAATTTATATGGCTAAAGAGATGAAATCAACTCCACAACCAGGCGATAAGATATATACGTTATTTGAATATAATCAAGTGGTGATTAAAGGGAGTAAGGAAAGCTTTATTATACGAATAGAAAAAATAGAAAAAGAAAAAAAAGAAGATAAAAGAAATATTTGTTGCCAGCATGTAAGAGCCATGGGCTAAGCATTGATCGCTTCTCCTATGTCTCTTTTTTAGATTTAAAAATATAAATGAAATAATCTCAGGAGGTATAGTTATGTCAAAAGTAGCACTTATAGTTGGTGGAGGAAGAAGTTTGGGAGAATATTTAAGTAAGCATATGGCAAGAGAAGGATATGAGATAGCTGTAGCGGACTTAGTATATGAAAATGCAAAAAAGGTTTCAGATGAAATTAATGCAAGCGGTGGTAAAGGAATTGCAGTAGGAGTTAATGCTTGTAGTGAAGATGAAGTAAAAGCGATGGTACAAAAGGTTGTAAATGAATTAGGAAGAGTAGATTTATTAATATACAATGCAGGAATAGCCAAAAGCAGTAAAATTACTGAATTTGAATTACAAGCATTTAATCGGATTGTAGATGTTAATTTAAATGGATATTTCCTCTGTGCTAGAGAAGTAGCAAAGGTTATGATTGAGAAAAATATTAAGGGGTCCATTATTGGAATTAATTCTAAATCGGGTAAGGTTGGAAGTAAATTTAACAGCGGCTACTCAGCTGCAAAATTTGCAGCTGTTGGTTTAACGCAGAGTTTAGCTTTAGATCTAGCGGAAGATAATATAAGAGTAAATGCAATGATGCTTGGTAATCTCTTAGATTCAGATATGTTTGAAAGTTTGCTTCCCCAATATGCAGTGAAGTTAGGAATACCCGAATCGGAAGTAAAACAAGCATATATAGATAAAGTGCCGTTAAAGAGAGGATGCACTTTTGAGGATGTGGCAAACGTAATTACCTTTTATGCATCAGATAAAGCAAGTTATTTAACAGGGCAATCTGTAAATATAACGGGTGGTCAAGTAATGCACTAAAAGGGTGTCGCTGTAATGATTTGCATAATTATGGTAAAAAATGTAAAAGTTACTAGATAAATATTATAATAATCTGTAAAATGTAAAGTAACACCTGATACCAAAGGGGGAAACTGTATGTTGTGGTTTGTTCTTGTTGCTGCAGGGATGTGGATCCTTCAAGGGTTACTTGGCTTTTGGCAATTGAGACATTTTAATCAGCGATTTAATCTATTAAGAAAAGAGGGCCGGGTTGTTGTTGGCAAGTCTAAAGGTCGAATAATGGCTGGCGCTGTATTAATGTTTTGTCTTGACAAAGATTGCAATATCATTAAAGGGGAGAAAATGGAAGGTATTTCTATTTTCTCCAGAATGAAGCCTTTCAATTCCTTGAATAATCTAAATTTATTAGAGCTTGAAGAAGATAAATTGAGTGGATTAGGCAGACCAACTAGTAAGGCGATAATGAACGCTATTGAAAATTATAGAGCGTTTATTAATAAGACGAAAAATGATATGGAGGTGATAGGGGTAGAAAATGAAAGAATAACAGTTTAACGCTATTATAAAAAATTATTGAGAGAGAGGGTATTGTATGGACATGTTCATTGTGTTAGCCAAAGGTTTTATCGGCATGTTTAATGAAGGTGGTAAAGTTTTCGTAAGTATGATAACTGGAATTGTACCCACGTTAGTAATTCTGCTTGTAGCTATGAATGCTTTAATTAGATTTGTGGGTCAAGAGAAAGTCGAAAAACTCGCTCATATGTGTGGTGGCAATCCTATATCTAGATACCTTATTTTACCAGTAGTGGGAACGTTTTTCTTTTGCAATCCGATGACCTTATCATTAGGAAAATTTTTGCCTGAAAAGTATAAACCTAGCTATTATGCTGCATCCTCTTTTTCCTGCCATAGTATGAATGGTTTGTTCCCACATATAAATCCTGGAGAATTATTTGTTTTTCTTGGAATTGCGGCTGGAATAACTCAATTGGGTTTACCAACTGTTGACCTAGCAGTAAGATATTTTCTTGTTGGGATGGTGACCAACTTTTTCAGAGGATGGATTACGGATTTTACTACTGCATATGTAGAAAAGCAACAAGGCATCAAGTTGAGAACAGAAGTTACTACTGTACAGTCAGCTGGCTTTAATTCTTAGAAAGGGGTGGATGAAAAATGGCGAATTATAAATCAGTTATTATAACGGCAGGTAGAGGTGGATTTGGTGGACCGTTAGTGATTCAGCCGAATGAGAACAAAAATAAGATTGTCAATATTACTGGAGGTGTCATTTCATCTGTTGCAGAGAAGATAGCTGAAATGACAGGTTGCGAAGTGGTAGATGGCTTTAAGACTAAAGTGCCTGATACTGAAATTGCTTGTGTTGTCATTGATTGTGGAGGAACGTTAAGATGCGGAATATATCCTCAGAAAAGGATTCCAACAATTAACTTGATGCCATCTGGTCCCAGTGGACCTTTAGCAGAACATATCAAGGCGGATATTTATGTGTCTGATGTCAAAGACGTAAATATAAATTTTAGCGATGGAACGATTCGAAATGCGGTCTCTGAAGATACTAGTGCTAAAAAGCCCAAGTATGATACCCAGAAGAAAATCAGCGAACAGACTAGTGCTGGTTTTATGGCCAAAGTTGGGAAGGCTATGGGTGGTATAACCGCTACATTTTATCAATCTGGTCGCGATGCTATCAATACTGTCTTAAAAACCATATTGCCCTTTATGGCATTTGTATGCATGTTAATTGGTGTTGTATTAAGTACTGGTATCGGTGATGTTTTTGCTAAAGTACTGACACCGTTGGCCGGAACAGTTCAAGGCTTAGTTTTACTGTCAGCCATATGTTCGTTTCCATTCTTATCTCCTTTTTTAGGGCCAGGTGCCGTAATTGCTCAAGTAATTGGTGTGTTAGTTGGCGTTGAAATCGGTAAAGGCACGATTCCTCCTCAGTTGGCGCTACCGGCACTTTTTGCGATCAATTCCCAGGCCGCTTGTGATTTTATACCAGTAGGCTTAGGATTGGCTGAAGCGGAGGCCGAAACAGTAGAAGTGGGTGTGCCTTCTGTATTGTATTCACGCTTTATCACCGGTCCTACAACAGTATTGGTTGCTTGGTTGGCTAGTTTCGGTCTCTACGCAAAATAGAAGTGAAAAGCAATGGAATTATGGTGCTATAATTTCATTGCTTTTTTAAAAATGATATAGACGCTATTATGGAGGTGTATTTTATGAAGATTATATATAATACTACGGTTACTACTATTGGCGGATTTGTGTCAGCTTTTTATGAAGAAAAGTTGATCATTATTTTCAAAGATAATGCTCCGGAGGAATTGGCTGATTATTGCGTATTACATTCTGGCAATGAGGTTTCAGATACTGTAAAACAAGGGGATGTTTTAATCGTTGCGGGTCTAGAATATAAGGTTGTATATGTGGGCGATGAAGTGCAGACTAATTTGGAGAATTTGGGACATATAACCCTACGGTTTGATGGCAATACGGAAGGGCTAGGCGGAAGTTTATATCTTGAGGACAAGGAACTGCCTGCTATAAAAATTGGAGATGTTATTTCTATATACAGAGAATAGATCGCCAAGGAGGCTTTGCGAATGAATATATTACTTGATACTGCGGAAGTTGATTTTATAAAAAGTGCCAATGAATATTATCCAATAGATGGCATTACGACAAATCCGACGATTCTAGCCAAAGGAAAGAGGCCATATATTGAAATCCTACAAGAAATAGTATCTATAATTGGCAGTGAAAAAATGCTGCATGTGCAGGTATTAAGTACAAATGCCAAGGAAATAGTTAAGGAAGCAGAATATGTGAACAAGGTTCTTAGTGGAAATATTTATATTAAAATTCCGGTTGTTCCTGAAGGGTTTAAGGCCATGATGGCTCTGCAGAAAAAGAATATAAAAGTTACTGCAACTGCCGTGTCTACTCCTCAACAGGCACTTATGGCTGCGAAAGCTGGCGCTAGCTTTGTAGCGCCATATGTAAACAGAATTGATAATATTTCTGGTGATGGTGTAAAAGTAGTAGCTGATATTATAAAAATTTTCAATACTCATAATATGAAAGCGCAAGTGATAGCAGCCAGTTTCAAAAATGTAGAACAAGTGCAGAAAGTTTGTTTGGCTGGTACTCATGCTGTAACAGTTAGTGAAGATGTCTTTACCAATTTGTATCACCATCCTTTGACTGATTGGAGTGTCAATAAGTTTATTGAGGATTGGGAAAGTGCTTATGGCAAAGGAGCAGTATTAGGTGAGGTTTAAGGAGATAGGATTATGTTTTTAGAACAAGCTCGGACTTGTTTAGTTATTGAAGCGGAAGCCATTCGATTGCTTTCTGCTCGGATTGGGCAAGACTTTTCTGATGCAGTGGAACTGATTTTGCAGTGCTCTGGCAGAGTGGTTGTGACTGGCATGGGGAAGTCTGGGTTAATTGGACGCAAAATAGCCGCTACTCTGGCCAGTACAGGTACACCCGCCCTGTTTCTCCATCCGGCGGAGGCTATTCATGGTGATTTTGGTATGGTGACGAGGCAAGACGTTGTATTGGCGATTTCCAACAGCGGTGAAACGGCAGAAGTGGTATCTCTGTTGCCGACCTTTAAGCGTATTGGCGTATCGATGATTGCTATGTGTGGTTCCAAACAGTCGACATTAGGGAAAAATGCCGAGGCCTTTTTAGATGTGGCAGTGGAGCGAGAGGCTTGTCCATTGGGGTTGGCGCCAACAGCCAGTGCAATTGCTACTCTGGCAATGGGGGACGCCTTGGCGGTAGCACTCTTAACGGCTCATAATTTTACCCGAGAGGATTTTGCGGTGTTTCACCCCGGCGGGGCTTTAGGACGTAAACTGCTGCTGGTTGCAGAGCTTATGCACGCTGGTGAGGATAATCCGGTTGTCCACAGTGGTACTTCTTTGAAGGATGCGCTGTTTGCTATTACTGTCAAAGGGGTTGGAGCTATTTCTGTTATTGATGAAGACGGTAAGCTAATTGGTCTAGTGACGGATGGCGATATCCGTCGTGGCTTGGAAAAAGGCTATGATTTTCTTGATGAATCGGTGGATTTGTTAATGACCAAAACGCCTAAAACCATTACAAAAGATAAAATAGCTGCCTATGCTTTACATGTCATGGAAAAAAACAGCCCGCACCCGATTACAGTATTGCCAGTGGTAGATGAAGAACGGCGCGCCATTGGCATGATCCATCTGACGGATTTGTTGCGAAATGGAGTCGTATAGCCGTTTTAAAGTAAGAGAATGCAAGGACGGACTTTTACAAAGAGATGGGTTTGGACAGGTTCGGCTCGCTGTGTCGAACTCCTGTCCACGCAATGAGAATAGAAAAATGATAATATTTAGAGCTAATCAACAAACTCCTGCAAAGCAGCCTAGCCTTGCAGGAGTTCTGTATGAAAAATCTTTGCAAAATTTTATTTTATCCGTGGCTTTAATTAGTTTGGCATTCATTATTCCAAGCATGATACAATTCCTCTAGAATAGCTTTAAATTTACACGTTGGAATTGTAGCAAATCCAAGTAAAATTTGAGAGCGTGGACAATCTGTTGGATTCATGTAATTTGCTGATGGAGAATATATCCTAATACCAATATTTTCAGCTCGCTTTATCAGTTCATTCTGAGAAAGCGAGTTTTTTATAGTTAAAAGAATATGCATACCAGCTCCTTCACCGGATATGATGGCAGTATTACCAAAAACTTCATCTAAAGCAGTTAGCAAAGCATGTTGCCTTTTGCGATAGAAGGTACGCAGACGATTCATGTGCTTTTCATAGTTCCCGCTCGAAATGAAATCTGAAAGAGCAGTCTGATGCAAAACAGAGACCTGTGAATTATAGCGATGATAATAGTGTTTGTATGTATCTATTAAGGAGTGTGGCAACACTAAATAAGCTACGCGCATTGAAGGTGAAAGTGATTTTGAAAAGGTTCCGGTATAAATGGTTCTATCATGATTATCTAATGATTGTAAGGAGGGGATTGGGTTTGTATCGTAACGAAGTTCACTGTCATAATCATCTTCAATTAAATAGCTATTTGTGTTAAATGCCCATTGAAGTAGTTTGCGGCGCTTAGCAATGGAGAGAACTACACCAGTAGGAAATTGATGTGATGGAGTTAAATACAAAAGGTCTGTATCTAAATCTTCTATTGATTGAATAGAAACACCATCTTTTTCTACTGGAATCGGTATTACTTGATAGTTATGATTCTGAAATACAATACGGATTCCATCGTATCCTGGATCTTCCATCGCAAAGCGTTTACTGGAATGTTCAAACATATTTGCTACTATTTCCATTGAATGTTGATGACCACAGGTGATAATAACTTGTGAAGCATTACAACAAACACCTCTTGACCGCTTTAAATAGTGTGAGATACTTTGTCGTAAGGAAGTCTCGCCTTGTCTGTTCGGATAATTTATGCAAGAATAGGATTCCATTAGGGTAAGAGCATTATTGATACTTTTTCGCCACTGTTTGTGAGGAAAAATTGAATTATCTATTGCACCATATGCAAAATCATATCGCGTAGAAAAAGAAGGTGTCTTAGGTTCGTAGGTATGAGTGCTGAAATCTGCTTGATTGGGAACATAAAATTCAGAAGCAATTTTATTAATAGTAAATCCACTTCCGACTATGGCCGTTACATATCCTTCTGCGACAAGTTGTTGATAGGCCTTATCAACCGTATTACGGCCAACAGATAATTCGGCAGCGAGTTTTCTGGTGGCAGGAAGCTTATCACCAAATTTTAAAGAGCCAGAAAGAATTTCTTGCATCAAAGAAGTATAAATTTGCTCATAAATAGGTATCTGTATGTCTTTAGCAATATATAACATGGACAAATCTCCTTTTAATACTGAACCTAAATTGGCTCCTATAAAAATATCGATATTGGAACTTATGTAAAAGCCGATTGTATTGTACCTTTATATAAATAATAAATCAAGATAAAACTTGGAGGTACAAAATGTTTAGAGAAATGAGAAGAAAAGACAGAGCGATGGTGGAAGAAGAGACAAAAATGCTTTTAGAGACTGCACAGGTTGGAATATTATCAACTGTAAGTACAGACAATACTCCATACGGGGTTCCAATGAATTTTGTTTATACAAATGAGGTAATTTATTTACACTGTGCTCTCGAAGGACAGAGATTAGATAATATAGTTAACAACGATAGTATTTGTTTTACTGTAGTTGATGCAGTAGAATTAATGCCGGCAGCATTTGCCACTAAATACAAGTCAGCCGTCATATTTGGAAAAATTATTGTTGTTGAAGATATTGAAGAAAAACGAAAAGGGCTTATAGACATAGTTAAAAAGTATAGTCCTGATTTCTATGAGGCAGGATTACAATATATTGACAAAGCTTTTGAAAAAATAAAAGTGCTTAAAATAGAAGTTAGCAAAATGACCGGAAAAGCAAGATTGTGAAATTTTGACTTTTAACAGTTAATTGTGAGTGATTCCCTTATTGCGAATATTTGATACCTTGGATCAGCCTTAAGATAAAAAAACCGAAACCTTTGATTAAGGCTTCGGTTTTTAATTTGTTTTATTGAATGTCTCAAGGGTTATATCGATAAAAGCTCGCAGAGCGGGAGAAATCCATTTTTCTTTGTGATATATTAGCTGCGTTTTAATATTAAACGGTGGACCAGCCCAAGGTAATGAGATTAATTGCTGGGTTGTAAGTTCTTGCTTCACTGTGACCTGCGGTAAAAAACCGATTCCCCAGCCGTCACCAACAAATTTCTTAATAACTTCATTACTACTGAACGTCAGTATGGATGCTGGTTTTGCACCAGCTTGTGCTAGAATACTTTCAAAGATTCGACGATAACTACATCCCAGGTCAGTCAAGACAAGTGCTTGTTCATTTATATCTTGCGGCATAACATGAGTTTTTTTAGCTAAGGGGTGGTTCGGTGCTGCTATAACTGCCATAGGTTCTTCGAAAAGAATGTGAGTAACAAGATCTGTTTCATTAAACGGAACATCAAGGAATAAGACGATATCAATAGTGTTTTTTCTTAGATGATTTCGATAGTCGTTACAGGTATCGAAGCGAATATTGATTTCTACCTTGGGATAACGAGCTCGAAAGGTCTTGAAAACTTCAGGTAAGCGATGTGTACATAGCGATTCTGCTGTACAAATGGTAAGAGATCCTTTGGGAATGAGAGAACTGGAAATTAGATCTTTAGCTTCATCCGATAGTTTAAGGATTTGCTTAGCGTAGGCATAAAGATGTTCCCCATCTTTAGTTAGTTTGATTTGTTTACCCAACCGTTCAAAGAGCATTGTGGCAAACTCCTCTTCCAGTGCTTGAATTTGATTGGTAATGGTAGATTGGGCATAACCTAATTCATTGGCGGCTTTAGTAAAGCTCAACATTTTGACTACTGTAACAAAAGTTTTTAGCTGACGAAATTCCATTTTCTCACCACCCATCAGTTTTTTTGAAAGACTACATCAATACTATCAATTTTACCTATTAATGACTCTATGATAGTATAATTTGTAAAAAAGATCTAGCAAAAATCAGAAATTTTATGGAGGGTTTGGAGAATGAAAAACATCAGTGCTGACGAAATAAAGTGCCGGTTAAAAGAGCTGGGAGCGGATTTATGTGGGATAGCTTCCGTAGAGCGTTTTGCAGATGCACCTTCCGGATTTCATCCGACGGATATTCTTAAAGAGTGCAAAAGTGTAATCGTAATCGCTACACGCATTCCGATCAATACTCTTATTGCTTCCTCACAAGCCATATATACCTTTACCCATTTTAGAGTGTTTGACAAGATAAATTCGATTACGTTTGCTTTCGCAATAGAGTTAGAAAAATGGGGAATCTGTGCCGTTCCTGTGCCAGCATCGGAGCCTTATGAGTATTGGGATGATAACAGGAGACACGGACAAGGCATACTATCGTTAAAACATGCAGCCGTACGGGCTGGATTGGGGCAGATGGGGAAAAACACCCTTTTGGTTAACGATCAATTTGGGAATATGCTTTTGTTAGGTGCGGTTCTTCTCAATGAAGAAATTGAACCCGACTTGCTAGTAACATATCAGGCTTGTATACCCGGTTGTCGGATTTGCTTAGATGCTTGTCCTGCTAGTGCCTTGGATGGTAATACTATGGAACAACGCAAATGCCGCAGCATTTGTGGAAAAACTACTGATGGTGGAGGCTTTGTATATAATTGTAATTTATGCCGAAAGCTCTGCCCACATCACCAAGGAATAAAATAATAAAACTAGATTTTCGGCTCCCGCATCACATCTTTGAGTTACTTATAGGCGAGAACTGATTATCCAGAAAAACTATTTTTTCCCTACTGCAGCAAGATATATTACAAATTCTTCTTCTTCATTTAGACCCAATAGATGGTCTATAAGCTTTTGATCATAGATACCTATTGCACAAGCTCCAGCGTCTATTGATTCGCTTGCTAAATACAAGTTTTGGCATACATGTCCAATATCTATTAGAATTTTTTTATGGGCAGTAACATCAAATTTCCACTCCGATCGATAAGGAGTAGTACTCCAAATAAATAATACCGCTGCCTTATTGGCAAAATTAGGCGCAAATGGTTGATCCAATGTAATTGCGTCTATTTTATTTTCTAGTTCATCCAATTCAAACATGAATAAAAGCTTGTGTTCAAAAGGAAGGTATCGATATACTCCCTTTTGAATTTTCTCTACATTTCTGATCAGCAAGTAGCTTTCAAAAGAATGGGTTGCGCCACTGCAAGGAACAGTTCTAAACGTTAGTCCAGCTTTATTCGTACTGGTAATACCTTGGGTTGCCCACAGGAGATAAGATAATTCTTCAAGACTTATAGGTTTATCACTGTAAAATCTTGTACTTCTTCTTTCCTTTATACAAGTATAGATATTTCCATTTGTCAGTGTGCTTTCATTTACCATTGGGAGATCAACTAATTTCGAATTAATTTCATAAGGCTTCACCTTTGGCGGTTGAGAGATTCCCTTCTTTGCATCAGTTTTTATTGTCTTAAATTCTGTAAAATTTGACTTTAAGAAATTTCTATAGTTGTCGTATTTTCCCATAACTAGCTCCTTTAAATGTTTCTTTTACGTCTTTTAATTGTTGGATAGACTTTTTATTTTCATTTCCTTAGTAATGTTGCATTTTTCTTTTGAAGTAATGTATCCTCACCTCCCTATATAATGTTTTTTATCTCAATGAAATACATTGAACGGAATTTTACATGAGATTACACTATATATAGTTATTGAATTATATAATTACACTATATATAGTACAATCCCTGCTAAGAGATGAAAAAAACAAATTGGTTTTTCCTAAAATTAGCCTACTGCTATCACATTGAAGTGACAGGCTTTCTGTCTGCTCTCTGACGGGAAGCGTATAACGCCGATGAAAATACTTATAGGACTTCGAAAGCCATCTACTTGTCTGGTAGATGGCTTGTTTATCCCAAATTATCGGACATGGACACAGAATAGGCATTGTACTAAAAATGGGGTATTTCTGATATACTTTGACTTTTTCAGTGATTTTGGATATAACGATAAACTCCTGCAAAGCAGCCTAGCTTTGCAGGAGTTTTGTTTTAATGTAAATAGAGTAGAAATATGGGATATTGCTTTTCAAAGAAAAGCTATTATATATTAATGACGTGAGATGAGAAAATAGGCATGACTCAAAAGAACCGTCCCTGTGATTCTTTGGCGTGGCTTACTTATTTTCCGGTTTAGTTTCGTGGTCATTTGGTAATGGATTAGTGACTGCTGGTTGTAAGTTATGTGAAAAGCTTTTTATTTCAGAGAGGACATAAATACCTTCTTGCCATATTTGGAATTTGTATAGGATTATGGCAATAATAGATTCGAAAATAAATGCTATTAGGCTAGCATTATAGTCGAGAATCCCCCTGGTTCCCAACCAAGGCAAAATAGTAAAAGCAAATACAGCATTAAGAATGGTGTCTACAGTTAAATATAACCCCAAACGGCCATATGTATATTTTAAAAGCCACATTGGTATTATTAGAAAAAAGCTAAAGAAGAAAGCGAGTATTTCAACAAATGGGTAAATATTTTCCCGAGTAGCCCACCACATATTTCTGATACCTGTCTCATAAACTATTATGCACAAAATCGTAGATAAGAAGCCGACAGATATATAACGTTTAATATCTTCTTTTGGCATAAAGAATAGAGTTAACCACGGAAAAAATAGCATTAACCATAGTAGCACTTGATTACTCATAGCAAACCTCCTGTAGTCATATGAGTTAGTTTTCCCTGCTTTGCTTGTTTAATACTGGAATATTGGCAAACGCTTGCTGGAGTCGGAAAAATGGCAATCATAATTAGTAAATTGGATTAACTTTAATGGTATATCGATGCTCATATTGTTGCTAATAGAGAAGAAAGAAATCCTGCCAATTTTTTAGCTTGGCAGGATTTCTGCTATTTGATAGTAAATACTTCGAACGAAGAGTATGATGGTATTTTGGTGGGACAGACAGCCCGTACCATTTATGTTCTCAGAGGTTTTATAAAGAGGAGATGATTTTGTGAATAAAGTGAAGCTCAAAGAAGCCGAAAACAATTTTATCATACGATTTCCCGGTGGATTTTCTAATCCTCAGATGCTCGAATTGGCGAAAAAGCATAAAGTAGAAAAAATGAAAAAAATAGCGCAAGACAGCTTTGCAATTGGGCAATTTGAAAGTGCTGCCAATATCGTAGACTCCATGGGGAAGATTGTCAGCCAGTCCTCTTTGATTTCTCTTTTTGAAAAGCCAAAGTTTAGAGAGTTAGTGAAAGTTTTGAGCGATAGTGAAAAAGAGCATTTAGCTCATGGCCTAAAGGAGTTTTTACATGGAGATCAGGCGTATGGCTTTGGGTTAATGACAGGACTGCTTTATGAGTATAAGTTGGCGAAATGGCCGCTGCTAACAGTCTATCCTATATATTACCGGCCAAGTGTGGAAGTTTTCGTAAAACCGACTACAGTGAAAGGGATAATAGAGTACTTTGAATTAGCAGGACTCAAATACAATTCTAATCCAACCTTTGAATTTTATAAGGCTTTTCGAGAACAAATCATGCAGATGAAACAAGAAGTCCATGCTTCACTGCAAGTTGATAATGCTGCATTTTGCGGATTCCTTATGATGACTCTGGAGAATCATTTGCATAAAGATTGAATAAGGCATTGCAAGGTCACGGCTTGCCATGCCGAGCCCCTGTCCATGCAATGAGCATAGAGAATAGAGAATAGGCAATAGTTAGAGCTGATCAAAAAACAATATATACGAAATCAAGCTCCTGCACAGCAGCCTAGCCTTGCAGGAGCTTTGTATTTTAATGGAAATAGGATAGAAATATGGGATACCGCCTTCAAAGAAAAGTTCATGTTCATATATTTATGACATGAGACAAGGAGATGGGAGTGAGTCGGAAGAAGCGTCCCCGTGAGTCTACTAGCTCGAGGGATTTACGTGACTAAATGTAATTCGTAATAAGACTCTTCGCTTTTCAAGGCGTTCTTGTCCTTGGCGAGACCGCAATCATTGAATAATTACCGATATATTAGATAAGCTAACGTTAATAACTTTGAAAGGAGAACAATTAAGATGACAATGGAACTGTTATAAAAACCAGAAATCTCATGAAGAATATCCCCAACGTTGAACCAGTAATGACTTCAATTACGAACCTCCTGGCCAGTGAGAGCCCTAAAGAGATTGATGCTTTATATAACACCGTTTAGCAGAGTTTTGATAAATATAACTATGGCTAAATGGTCAGACTTCAATAGTAAATTAACATCAAGCCCAAAAGGAGAATCATATGGATAACAAACAGCGAAGCTTTTCCGCAGGGTATCTTATTATCGCCATGCTGGCAACTTGGCTCTTTAACGATCTTGTTTATAAACCATTCATTATTCGCGAAACAGAGGTCAGCTACAATGTTTTCCTCCAGGATTTAAAGGAGAACAAGATTAATGAGGTCATTTTGAATGGCGACCGTATTGTTTTTACGTTGAAAGCCACGGAAAATAAAAAAGAAACTGTCGCTAATGTTGTGGCAGTCACTGATCCAGACTTGGTGGATCGCCTGATTGCATCAGGGGTAGCTTTTTCGGCTCAAGCTCCAACGAAAAGTTTGCTTTCAACCCTATTGGGATGGATTCTACCCCTACTACCTTTATTCTTAATCTGGTACTTTATTTTTAAGAGGATGGGAGGCGGGGGACCTAACGCCATGTCTCTGGGAAAAAGTAAAGCTCATGAGATTAGCGGAGAAATGATTGGTATTAAATTCAGTGATGTCGGCGGGGTCGGCGAAGCTGAAGTTGAATTGCGGGAAATCATTGAATATCTGAAAAATCCAGAGAAGTTTAGCAAAATGGGAGCGAAGTTGCCTAAAGGGGTGCTTCTTGCTGGTTCACCTGGAACAGGAAAAACCCTTCTCGCTAAAGCGACAGCAGGAGAAGCGGAAGTTCCATTTTTCTTTCTTACCGGTTCAAGTTTTGTTGAAATGTTTGTCGGGGTAGGAGCTGCAAGAGTACGAGATCTTTTCGAACAAGCACAAAAGAAGGCTCCCTGTATTATCTTTATTGACGAAATTGATGCCATTGGACAAGCACGGACGAGTGTTGCAGGGATAGGCGGAAACAGCGAACAGGAAAATACTCTGAATCAGTTGTTGGCGGAAATGGACGGATTTGCGGCTAATTCTGGTGTGGTCATAATGGCAGCTACCAATCGACCGGAAATCCTGGATGCTGCATTGATACGACCAGGTCGTTTTGACCGACAGATTCAAGTAAATTTACCTACTGAGCCAGGTCGTCTTGAAATTCTAAGCATTCACACTCGCAGCATGCCTCTTGGCAGTGATGTAAATCTCGAACGTCTTGCTAAGATAACAGCTGGTTTTTCAGGAGCGGAATTAGCCAATCTTGCCAATGAAGCTGCCTTGTTAGCCATCCGGCAAGGGACTAAGACAATTTCCATGGCTGATTTTGATTTAGCTATCGAGCGGGTTGTAGCAGGACTGCAGCGAAAAACACCCCTTTCCGATGCGATTCGGTCTAAGGTTTCTTATCATGAGGTCGGTCACGCACTTATTGCTTATTATCTTCCTGGAACCGATCCGGTTCACAAAATCAGTATTATCCCAACTGCAAAGGGTGCGCTGGGCTATACCATGCAGATGCCGGAAGAAGATCGCTATCTTATCGGAGAGAATGAACTTAAGGCACGCATCGCCGTAATGCTTGGCGGAAGGGCGGCCGAACTCATTATTTTTCAGGAAGCCTCCACTGGTGCTTCCAATGACCTTGAACGTGCTACAGAAATGGCACGGCGTATGATTACTGAGTTCGGGATGTCCCTAAAGCTAGGGCCGGTTCGCTATGCGAATACTACAGGGACCTACCTAAGAAGTGGGGTTTCAGGACGAGAGGATTTAAGTCCTGCTACCATTTTACATATCGATCAAGAAATTCATCGGTTGCTGGATGAAGCACAAAATACAGCTAAGCAGATCCTAACCGAACACATTGCTGCTTTACATGAGGTCGCACAGTTTTTAAAAGAGAAGGAAGTCATTTCTGGAGATGAACTTACCCGTATTGTAACTTCGACGTCTTAATATTGGTCTAATGTAGTCCGCTTCCGCTGAGACGATTAACAGGAGTGAGCCAAGGGACGGTTCCTTGACTCATTTAATACGGTGGAATTACACGGTTGTGGCTCGCCGTGCCGAGCCCCTGCCCATGCAATGAGCATAGAGAATAGACGATAGTTAGAGCTGATCAAAAAAAACAATATATACGAGACAAACTCCTGCAAAGCAGCCTAGCCTTGCAGGAGCTTTGTATTTTAGTGGTAAATAGAATGGGAATATGGGGATTTGTTGTTTAGAAGAATAGATTGATTAAGGAGTGGGGAATTCTTGAAAAGAAGAGAAGAGAAAATTCAAGAGTACTTTAATTTATGGATTACTAAAGAATCAGCCCAATTAAAAGATATATTTTCAAATGAAGTTTTTTATAGTGAATGTTATGGACCTGAATATCACGGGATTGACCAAATTCTAAAATGGTTTAACGATTGGAATAAAAGAGGAACCGTTTTGCAATGGAGAATAAAGCATTTCATTCATGAGGGGAACTGCGCCGTGGCAGAATGGTATTTCGAGTGTGAGTTTGATGGGGTGCACGATGAATTTAATGGCGTTTCCATTATTTTGTTTAGCTCCGACGAAAAAATTGTTTCTTTAAAAGAGTTTCAGTCAAAATCAAAACATTATCAGCCTTATAGAGAAAATTAGATAAAGTATATCGTTTTTTTTACCCCTTCGAGCATGTTGGGCTTTAAGAGTACCTTATCTTGCAAGACAGGACTACCGTCCCCGCGTCCTCTTTTATAATTGATAGGATCTAGTGGACATAGAACCTGTCCCCTTGTCCCATGGGGATTATCTTATGGATTTCTGTTCTGCTCTATTACCTGATACTGAGGCTATGTATAGAAAGGCAACAAGCTCGGCCTGTGGTATTGTTCAGTTAAAAATGGGTACAATTTATTTAAATCTGTAAATTTTAAAGCGCGGGAGGTGATGGGGCCTGACTTCTGCCTATTGGTATTACGTACTTATCGTTATAAGCCTCATTTTATTAAGTATATCACTAAGCTACAAGAAAAACTGGAAAATATTGGTCCTGCACTTGATGATTACAGGCATGATTCACCCGTTCGAAGCAGTGGTCATGCTGACAGATGGTTATCGATATATACCGGGCATCGTGCTTGATCCACAGGCCGACAGCACTATTGGTGCTTTTATCTCAGATCTATTTATTGTCCCAGCTTTAGCAGTAGTGATAAATGCGTTTTCGCTTTCTTGGCCCTTTATCCTGGGAATTGCTGCCGCTTTTACGGGCATTGATTGCCTTTACGTTAAGATCGGTGTTTATGAACATTACTGGTGGAAAGCCATATACACTGGTAGCGGGTTAATCATTCTGTACGCTATAAGCAGATGGTTTTGGCATTGTCTTCAGGAAAAGAAGCCATCGTTATTATTTCGCCTCCTAGCTATCTACCTAACGTATATTCCCATTCCAATCATAATCAACTTTGTATTAGCCAGACTACTTAATGTATTTAAATTCGAAATTTATTTGTTATCAGTCCTAGAGAAGAATCATCCTGTCTTTAACAATGTCTATCTTATTTTTACAGGGGTTGTTGTTACGCTTTGCATCGGTCTCAGATTGCGCTTTCGGTATCGTCTTTTCGGCATTGGCCTATTGGCTTTAGTCAGTTGGGCGCTAGGGTATTATAATATATTTGTGTCTCCCATTGAAATGTCTTCACAGTACCTTACCTTAGTTCCACTAATAGGAGTACTTTTTGTAATTGTCCTATTTCATATCGCTAAGTTAGACTACCTCTTTCGTTAATACTCCCAGTATAGCAATAGGCTGCATCAATGCTTATGGTAGAATTGTTTAGAGATTTTTACCAAAGGAAAAAACACTGATGAATGTTTAGAATATAAAGAACAGCTACATGCAGAAAAAGAGAGGAGTACTCAAAAGAACTGTCCCTTTGCTTCTTCGGGCGGAGAGCGGAGAAGTTACATTGGGAATACTAGCTTTAGCCGTGGATAAAACAACGAAGCTAGGAAAATAAAATAGAGCCAACTAAGGCTCTATTTTATTTATACTGGTTATAAGGCGGTCTCTTCTTCTTCTTCTTCGCCAAGACAACAACGGCTAGGACCTACGGCAACAATTTGATTTACATTGATCCTAATAATATCGCCTTCTTCAAAAAGATCGGGATCAATCTCCTCTATATTGGCGTTGTCTCTAATTATCGCAGGATCGCAGGTTAGTCTCAAAACTATAAAGTCAGGATCGTCGTCTAATTTTGCCTCTACTTCAACCTTAAGTGGTGGGCAACATTTATCGTCGTCATGGTGTTTGCG
Organism: Pelosinus sp. UFO1; assembly: GCF_000725345.1. Classification (NCBI taxonomy): domain Bacteria; kingdom Bacillati; phylum Bacillota; class Negativicutes; order Selenomonadales; family Sporomusaceae; genus Pelosinus; species Pelosinus sp. UFO1. Next base: position 3,663,331 of record NZ_CP008852.1, on the reverse strand, counting down.
AGGTTCTTTTTCATCCTTTAGAATTTGTCCCTGAAATATAACGCGATCATCCGTTAATATAGTTACAGCTCCAATAGAGTTAATAAAGAAATCTTTATCAAAACGCATTTAATTCACTCCTTTTATTTTATATATAGCATAATATGCTAATGTCTTATGTAATGTTCTTAAATAGTGTCCTTTTACAGTAAGAAATAACCCCTCCGCAAGAAATTAGACAGGCGGAAGGGTTACTTCTTTTAGGCGAAAGCTTGCTATATTAGAGAGGGGCATGGCGTACATGAGATAAGAAGATGGTAGTGACTCAAAAGAACCGTCCCTGTGAGTCTATCGAAAGAACCATGAATAATACTAAGACCGTCCTAAAACAGGGGGACAGGTGCAGTGTAAAATGTACCTGTCCCTATATTTTTATACGGAAATTTCCTGAGCCTGGTGCGCGGTGATCCAGCTTTGGCATTCGGCGGGTGCAGCGGGAATGATTAGGATATTGGTGAGGTTAGGCATTCGGTCGATTTGATTGAGAAGAACCGGGTTGGGATGAATGGCCAGCAAGCTGCCGGTATGATCTACCGGGAAGTTATTCTTGGTGGTCATAATTTTAAATGTGACGGTGCCGATTTTAAATTGAGCGGCAAGGATGGATTCCCGAATCTGAAATTGATTTAGTTCCGTATCTTGCAAGGCGGCTTCCAGTGTACTTTTTTGGACGCCGGCTAAGATGCCATGATGCGGGATATGATAAATACTTTGATTTGTCAGCCAGGTTAAACCAGCGTTAATAGCTTGCGGATGGGAGTTGTTGTTAATGTAATAATGTTGCATATTCATTCCACCTCGTATAGTCTCATAAAAGATTAACAGGACTTCGTTTCTAAAAGAAGTATATCATGTCAATAATTAAAGTTCAAATTGTATTATAAAAGATAATTTGTGTCAATGTGTTCTTCTAACGACAAACTCCTGCAAATCAACTTAGCCTTGCAGGAGTTTTGTATTTTAATGGTAAATAGGATAGAAATACGGAATATGTTTTTCAAAGAAAAGCTTATGATTATATATTGATGACGTGAGATGAGAAAATGGAGGACTCAAAAGAACCGTCCCCTTGAGTTTCTTCAAATATCCCCTTGAGGGGAATAGAAAAATTCGATATTGGCGAAATCTCTTTAGATGATTCAAGTAAATTTATAATTAAATCAGGGGTGAAGTCATGCAGGAAGAAAAAACATTAGCTGAAACGAAATTTGGAAAAATAGACAAGAAGAAATTGTTGGCAATTAGCTTAGTTATACTGCTAGTGATTGGTGCAGGGTTATTTCAATTTGTCGCAGGCAAAGTTCGGCAGGCTGCTGAGCAGAATCTTTTGGCAATGGCTAATGAGAAGATTAATGGCAAAGTCGTGGTTGAAAGTATTGATCTATCAATGTTGGGCGCGGTTGTGGCCAATAAAGTCCAGGCATTTGATAAATCAGGTCAGGAGGTAGCAGCATTTGACCGAATAAAGATAAGCTATAATTGGAGCGACTTGTTTAAAGGACAGCTTGGGCTGCAGCTGGTCACCGGTATTACAATAGAAAAGCCGGAAGTTTGGCTGGTATACCGGGATGGAAAATTTAACGTAGATGATTTGCTTAAAACTAAAAAAGATGAGAAGGCAAATTTCTTTGGGTTGGTAAAGGTTCAGAATGGGACAATTAATTTTGAATTGTCACCATTTAAGAATAAGATGGAAGAAGTAAATGGAACCATAGATTTTTCCCAGGAAAATTCATGTAAAACAGCTATCAGCGGTAAAGTGGAAGAAAGCAGTATAAACATTGACGGACAGTGGGGTTCTGGTGGCAGTTCTGCAGTTTCCCTAATAGTAAAAGGCGTTGATCTTGCAAAATTAGGTTTGACGACGGCAAATGATCCTATTCAGGTTACGGCTGGAATTCTTGATGAATTGACTGTAAAAGCAGGTGAAGGAGCGAATGGTAGTATAGCATTACAGTCGGTGGATGGGCGATTTTCCGGTTTACATACTGTAGGCGCATTAGAGGTTACTCAAGCTGGAGGCAGTTTCACGAAGCAGGACAACAGTATTGGCTTTACTGATGTAAGTGCTTTGTATAAGGGACAGTCGATTACAGGTACTGGGCGTGTGATAAGTAATGCTGATGGAAACCAGACGTTGGACTTTGCTGTTAAGATGCCTTCGGCCAGCCCTGCGGCAATAATGCCGAATCTGAAAGCTTCAGGTAACTTGGCGGCCAATGCGGCTATTACAGGACCTGTGCTTTCGCCGGTCGTTGCCGGCAGTTTCACGTTGGATAGTCTTGAATTCGGTGACATGGTTGTAAGTGGTATCAGCGGTTCTTTTAATTATGTGAATAAGGTGATGGAGTTGCTGACGTCTGCTGGTACAACCAACGGTGGTTCTGTTTCGGCCAATGGCGTTATTTATCCCGATTCGGAAAAATATAATTTATCGATTTCAGGCAGTGGACTACAGAGCTCACAGATGACCACAAAAGATGTTTCAGGACCCCTTTCCTTCGTTGGAAGGACTGTCGGCGATTCGGGCTCAGCACTGACTCAGGGGAGTTTTAGCATTAATAATGGTAAGGCGTATGGTCTCTCATTCCAGACCTTGACCGGCAGTTTCTTAAAACATGGTTCTGCGGAAACTGAAATAAGCAATCTGGCGATAAAGACTGCATTAGGAACTTTTTATCCAGAACAGTTGAATCAGGATATCATGAATGGGTTAAATAAATCCATTGCTGAAAGAAATATACCGACATCAATTGATGCTGTAAAGAAAGCCGGGACAGAAAAATTGATTCAGCAAATTTTCCGGTAGACTTTTAATTTTTCCTATATTAATGTTGTGCGTTCGCTGAGTTTTCAAAATAATAAATAGCACAAAATCCCCTTTTTACATGTTAACTGCCTACCGCAGTAACCTGTAAAAAGGGGATTTTCTTATTATATTACTACACTCATACACCATACTCAAGTTCCTACTTCTAGGCCAGCACCACTTCCGAAATAAGGTCCACCAATCTATCTGCGGTGAACCATATAATAATACGAAAATTCGTTTTATAGATTCTTTTTTTACTTGAAATTAACATTACCGAACTGTCTGCGGGCATTTAGTAACAATTCGGTTATTAAATTTAATTTTTCTTTAGTCGCTCGAAAATTAGGAACGCTAACGCTTAGGGCGGCAATTACATTACCGTTGGACTCCAAAGGCACAGCATAACAACATAGCCCCTTGGTAATTTCTTCGTATTCTTTAGCAATATGCTCTTTTCTAATTGTTAATAATTGATTATTTAAAATATCGAAATCTGTAATTGTATTCTCTGTATAGGGAATTAAGCCCTTTGGATATAATTTTTTTACTTCTTCAATGTCATAGTTGCTTAATAAAGCTTTTCCTAATGCGGTGCAATATGCGGGAAGTCGTTTTCCGACACGAGAGATAATGCGAATATCCAAGCCTACTTCGGGTTCCTCTTTTAAGACGTATAAAACATTGTTTCCTTCTAAAACTCCCATTTGGCAGATTTCTTTAATTTCAGTAACGACATTTTTCATTATAGACTTGGCGAATTCAAGCATGTATTCATCTTGAGAATAAGAAGATCCAATACAAAAAGTGGAGATACCTAGTTTATAACGAAACGAATCCTTACCGAGTTGGATGTAATTCATATCAGTCATAGTTTGCAAAATAGGGTAAAGCGTGCTCTTGGGAACCGAGATAGCTTTAGATATTTCTGTAAGAGTTAATCCATCTGCATTAACAGATAAAAGATTTAATATATTTAATACTCGTTCTGTAGGCTTATGAGACATAAATACTCCTTAGATCAATAAAATTTGTATCACTACCATTTTATTGATTTTTAAAAAAAATGTCTACTTAAATATGAATTGTAATTACTCGCTAAGCATAATCAGGTGGAATGAAAAGTTAAAATACTATTGCGAATAATTGCATAAATGTGCTATTATCTAGTTAATAGTTCTTATAAACAAATTTAGTTCGTATATAAGAATTAATAGCATACGCATGATTACTGTGATTCAATTTGAAATTTATGTATAAAGGAGTGGTTAACAGAGAAAAAAATCTCATCATGTAGGTCATAGTCTTTGAATGTAATGAAATTGTAAGGAGGGAACTGTTTATGTCAATGAAATCAATTTATGATGTAAAAGATGTATCTTTATATAACATTTACACTCATGCTGAGGGGCCAAAGGGAAAGTTGCCTTTTAGTGAAGAGTTCTTAAGAGAATCGCCAAGTGGACATATTTTTGGAATGACTCTAAATGCTGGCATGGGTTGGAATCCAGAAAGACTTAATGATGATGATGTACTTATTTTAAGTACGCAAGGGGGAATTCGTGGTGAAGACGGCAGCACTGTAGCTGTAGGGTTACATACAGGCCACTACGAATTAGGCTTGCAGATGCGTGCGGCCGCAGATGAATTGGCACACCATGGTGCCATACCGTATGCGGCATATGTTACGGATCCGTGTGACGGGAGAAGCCAAGGAACTACCGGTATGTTTGACTCATTGCCTTATCGTAATGATGCTGCAATCGTGTTTAGACGATTGGCGCGGTCTCTTCCAACAAGAAAAGCGGTAATGGGTATTGCTACTTGTGATAAGGGGTTGCCGGCGATGATGATGGCGTTGGCATCGATGCACGATTTGCCGACTGTTCTTGTTCCAGGAGGTGCAACGCTTCAACCCGTAAAAGGTGAAGATGCCGGGACGGTTCAGACAATAGGTGTTCGATTCGCTAGTGATGAAATTTCTTTTGATGAAGCGGCACAAGTGGGTTGCAGAGCCTGTGCATCAGCCGGTGGTGGGTGTCAATTTTTTGGAACGGCAGGGACTTCTCAAGTAATAGCGGAATCACTGGGACTCGCAATTACACATTCTGCTTTAGCGCCTTCCGGGCAGCCTATTTGGGAAGAAGTTGCAAGACAGTCTGCTAGAGCTGTGATGGAATTAAAGGAAAAAGGGATTAAAACAAGCGATATTATTACTGATAAGGCAATTGAAAATGCAATGGTTCTACATGCGGCATTTGGTGGATCGACAAATTTACTTCTTCATTTGCCAGCGATTGCTTTTGCAGCAAATTGTAAAGTGCCTACAGTAAATGATTGGGCAGCCGTTAATAAAAAGGTTCCTCGTTTAGTAAGTGTTATGCCAATTGGTCCGGTTAACTACCCAACGGTAAGCGTCTTTTTAGCTGGTGGAGTTCCAGAGGTTATGCTTCGCTTAAGAGAACTTGGTTTGCTGCATGAAGATGTTATGACAGTTACAGGTGATACGTTAGGAGCTAACTTGGATTGGTGGGAAAAATCGGACAGACGTAAAAAATGTAGAGAGCGTTTAGAAGCATTAGATGGGGTAAATCCTGACGATGTAATTATGAATCCTGGCAAAGCTAGGGAGAGAGGATTAAGATCTACCGTAACGTTTCCAGTTGGAAACATTGCAACCGAGGGATCCGTTGTTAAATCTGCAGCCATTGATCCAACGGTGATTGATGAAGATGGCGTATTCAGACACACTGGCAAGGCGAAAGTATTTACATCCGAAAAGTCAGCAATTAAAGCAATAAAAGATAAAAAAATACAAGCTGGCGATATTATGATTGTTATGGGTGGAGGTCCGAAAGGAACCGGTATGGAGGAAACTTACCAGTTGACTTCCGCATTGAAAAAATTACCTTTTGGGAAACATGTTTCTCTGATTACGGATGCTAGATTTTCTGGTGTTTCTACAGGAGCTTGCTTTGGACATGTAGGACCTGAAGCATTGGTTGGCGGGCCACTGGGTAAATTGCAAGATGGGGATTTAATAGAGATTATTGTTGATGGAAATCAGTTTGAAGGCTCACTTAATTTCATCGGAACAGAAGAAAATCGGCTTTCTTATAATGAGGCCGCTGAAGTATTGAAAAAACGAGAGATACATCCAGGAGTGCAGCCAGATCTAGATTTGCCTGATGATACTAAATTGTGGGCAGAACTTCAGTCCATTAGTGGTGGAATATGGAAAGGCTGTGTCTATGATGTGGATAAAATCATCGAGGTTATTGAAGCTGGAAAAGAAGTTCTAGCAGATAAGAAAAAACTTGGTTTCTGATAAGTACTCAGACGCCGACAGAAACCTTAATTGTTATTACTTGGAATCAAGAAAATATTATATTTTCTGATTCCGAGTAAATAGCAACTATGGTATAATTTAGGAGGTTGATCTATGCCATTATTAATTGTAGCAATAGGCGTAATTCTATTAATTGCTTTAATTTCTAAATTTAAATTAAATACATTTGTTGCACTCCTGATAGTATCATTTTGTGTAGCACTTACACTGGGTATTCCTATGGAAAAAGTTGTTTCCACGATAGAAGCTGGGATTGGCGGAACGTTAGGGCATATTGCGCTCATATTTGGTTTGGGTGCAATGTTAGGCCGACTAGTGGCTGATGCTGGTGGTGCGCAACGAATTGCAATGACCTTAATTAATAAATTTGGAGAGACTAAAATAGAGTGGGCCGTTGTAGTTTCCTCATTTATTGTTGGAATCGCAATGTTTTTTGAAGTCGGGTTAGTATTGTTGATCCCAATTGTTTTTTCGATTGCAAGAGAAATGAAGGTGTCACTATTATCTTTGGGTATCCCAATGCTGGCAGCATTATTGGCTACACATAGTTTTCTTCCGCCACATCCAGGCCCTACGGTAATCGCTGGGGAGTATGGAGCTGATATTGGGAAAGTCTTGCTATATGGTATTATTGTGGCTATCCCCTCCGTTTTTATCGCCGGTCCAATCTTTACTCGACTCGCAAAAAAGATAGTTCCTTCGGCATTTGAGAAGAGAGGAAGTATTGATTCTTTGGGCGAGCAAAAAGAATTTAATCTCGATGATACGCCAAGTTTTAATATTAGTTTATTAACAGCCATGTTTCCGGTGATTCTAATGCTGATTGCTACTGGTGTAAAAATGGTAATTGGCAACACTGGCACAAATGTTGTGTTTAAAGTGATTGCATTTGTTGGCGATCCATCCGTAGCAATGCTAATTTCTTTAGTGATTGCAGTGTATACTATGGGAATTAATAGAAATATTTCTATAAAAGAAATTACCAGATCCTGTTCGTCTGCAGCAGCCTCTATCGGTATGATGTTATTGATTATTGGTGGTGGTGGAGCTTTTAAGCAAGTGCTTATTAATGGTGGAGTCGGTAAGTATATAGCAGTTATATTTGCTGGGACATCGATGTCTCCAATTCTTTTAGCATGGATTGTTGCAGCGATATTGCGTATTTCTTTAGGTTCAGCAACTGTTGCGGCGATATCTACGGCTGGTTTAGTTATTCCGATGTTAGCTCAATATGATGCTAATTTGGCATTGGTCACCCTCGCAACAGGTTGCGGCAGTGCCATTGCATCGCATGTTAATGATGCTGGATTTTGGATGGTTAAGGAATATTTCGGCTTAACTTTAAAAGAAACCTTTGCTACCTGGACATTGTTATCGACAATTACTTCTGTTGTAGGGCTGATATTTATTTTGGCGTTAGATGCAATAATTAAATAGTGATGATCCGAATAGATATTTTAAGGGTAACCAAGAAAGTAGATTTTTAATTGTAGGATATAGGAGGAATTGAAATGAATTGTAAATATATTAGTCCGATTTTGACATCGATCAATGACGATGGTACGGTAGATTATGAAACGATGCATAAGCTGTATGACACATTGATTGATGCAGGAATTGATGGAATATTGGTTGGAGGTAGTTCGGGAGAATTCTATGCTTTTACGTATGAAGAGATTAAGGAATTTATCTTGGATGCAATATCATATATTGGTAATCGAGCCATTGTGATGGCAGGTACAGGACGGATGGTATACAAGGAAACTGTGGATTTGTCAAATTTGGCTTTAAAAGCAGGTGCAACGTCAGTACTTGTAGTAGGTCCATATTATAGTGCTTGCAACCAGGAAGATGTATTTAACTATTATGATAATCTTTTAACAGATGTAAAAGGACCACTTTATATTTATAATTACGAAGACCGTACTGGTTATGATGTAACAGTGGACACCTTTTTGCGCTTACTAGCTAAGCATGATCATCTAGAGGGCATGAAAGATACGCATGCTGTGCTTCGACATACTCAAAAGTATATTCAACTCGTAAAATCTAAGTATCCGAATTTTATTGTTTATACTGGATATGACAATAACTGCATTCCAACGGTTATCTCCGGTGGCGACGGTTGTATTGGTGCGTTATCTAATGTATATCCGTCTCTATGTGCTGAGGCTATAGAATCTCTTCGCAAGGAAGATTTGAGTCAAATTGTAAAAGCACAACGATTGATTGATGAAAGAATGCGTTTTTACGAAGTCTATACACCATTTAATCCTGTGATGAAGTGGGCTATGGCGGAGTTAGGCACAGGTATGCAGGAAAACTGCAAAGCACCATTGACTGCGCTAACTTTAGATACAAAAGCTTCTTTGTCTGGTTTTGCGGATCAATTATGGCGTAATAAATAGGATATTAGTGTATTTTCAATGATATAAAGCGAACTTAATATGAAGAAAATAGTTTTTTATTAGATGTTGAAGAAGCAGTGGGGCGGCTCCGCTGCTTCTTTTATTTTTAAGAAGGCATAATTCAATTTTGGAAGCAAGAGAACCGTCCTGATGCTTCTTTACTAGTCCAATTAAATTTTTGTTAGAATTTGCAACTTTGGCTAAGGTGGAATATAATGTAAATTAAGTATGTAGTGATGGGGTGATATAATGACCATGATAATTTGTGCCAAAAAAGATTATGATGGTGTAACATAAATTTGAATAGAAAGAAGGACTTAAATAATGAAACCAGATGTCAGTAAGATTTATCCAAGAATGAATGATAACACCATTTGTTATCTTAAAAATATAATTAAAAATCCAAATATCATCATAGGTGATTTTACCTTTTATCATGATTTTGTAGATCCTAAGGGGTTTGAAAAAAGAAATGTTTTATATCATTATCCTGTTAATCATGATCGTCTTATAATCGGCAAGTTTTGCTCAATTGCTTGCGGTGCCAAATTTCTTTTTAATGCTTCAAATCACACGATGAGTTCCCTATCTACCTATCCGTTTCCAATATTCCCAGAGTGGGATGAAAATGTGCTGGTAGCTGAAGCTTGGGATAATAAAGGGGATATAGTGATCGGGAACGATGTTTGGATAGGGTATGAGGCAGTAATCATGGCTGGAGTGCATATTGGCGATGGTGTTATCATTGGAACTCAAGCCGTTGTAACAAAAGATGTTCCGCCATATGCAATTGTTGGTGGAGTGCCTGCAAAGAAGATACGAAAGCGATTTGACGATTCAGTAATTGATATATTACAAGAGGTGAAATGGTGGGATTGGGATATAGACAAGATACGTGAAAATCTGCAAGCTATTCGTAGTGCAGATTTAAGAAGGTTGCAAGAAGTAGTTACTGAAAATAAGTAAATTCAATTTTTAACGGGAAAATTCTTTGCTTTGGGGTTCGGGTGATTATTAAATTGCCCGAGCCCCAAATTAATAGTAGGGGACAAAATTTAATATATAAAGGTTTTTATCGAAAATTGGGCAAAATTAGACGTAGTAATAATTGCTAGGTGCTCTATATGCAAAAAGTAGCAGCGATTAAAGTTGATAGTTATGATATATGCATATGAAGACGTAGAAAAAGGCGTAAACGAGGCTCGTGCGTTATAAAAAGACAAGTGAACGTCAGAGCAAAAGAATATGTACGGCATACCAAGAAGAATGCGGACTCATTTGGAAGCAGTTTTCCCTAGTTGGGCTCGACAAGGATCTATTTTTAAAAAGGATTAACAACGGCATGACAATAATTAAAAGCGGAATTGCAATTAGAGCAACCTGAATAACGAATAGAAAGGATATATTATACTATGGCGAATAAAAAAAGTGGGCAAACCGCCTTTAACGTAGCGGCAGGACGGTTGATTGAACAGTATCAACCCAAAGAAATCAGACTTTTCACCGATCCTGTAATTAAAAATCTTTTTAATTGGCCTATCCAGTTCCTGATACAGTTCAAAATAATTAGAGATTGGATAATAAGATTAAGTGACAATAAAACCAAGGGTATTCATGGTTCACAAATTTGTCGAACTAAATATATTGACGATTCGCTTCAATCAGCTATCGAAAATGGGATCGAACAAGTTGTAATATTGGGTGCCGGTCTGGATACACGTCCGTATAGGATACCAGGTCGCGACCATATTAAGTTTTTCGAAATAGACATGCCTTCGATCCAGGACTATAAAAAGAAAAAAGTTAATAGCTACCTCGGTTCATTGCCGGGAAATGTCGTTTTCATTCCTATTGACTTCAATATTCAAACTCTGGATGAGGTTATTGCCGGAAAAGGGTTGGACTTTTCTAAGCCTGTAGTTTTTATCTGGGAAGGGGTTACACCGTATATTACTGAAGAAGCCGTAGGCAATACTCTGCGTTTTATTTCAAAAAGTTCGCCAGGGAGTATCGTGGTATTTACGTATATTCTAAAAAGCGTGATAGAAAAAAACTCCGACATTGAAGGCGCGGACGATCTGGTGAAATATCTCGAAAAATACGGCATTACTTGGCATTTTGGACTTGACCCGTCTGATGTATTCGGTTTTCTCAAGAAATTTAACCTTAAGCTAATCGAAGATGTTGGGGCTGCGTACTTTCAGAAAGAATATTTAAAACCGCTCGGGCGGCAGTTAAACGTGTCAGAAATTGAAAGGATAGTTTATGCAACGGTTATTTAATAAGATTATGAGTTTATCATTTTCTAGCAGTTTTTGAGATTTTTGCAGATGAATTTTAATAGTGTTTACATGGTTTTTTGGAGGTTTATCTATGGAAAAAAGAGGGGAGTGACTAAAAAGAACCGTCGCCTTGATTCTTCAAATCGACAAACTCCTGCAAAGCAGCCTAGCCTTGCAGGAGCTTGTATTTTAATTTGTGAATCTTACGCCCATTTCGAAAGCCTTTTTACAGTCATTGGGGAACTCGTCTTCCCGTCTTTTGGCTTTATGAGCTTCATCAAACGCCGTTACAATATACTTGGAATAATCGTTAAACTGATAAGTATCTGTAACATATAGCGCTTCAGAAGCTCCGAAAATCCTTCCCAGCTGATTTTCAGTTCCCTTGAGTACGGGAACGTAGCCCCACTCTTTCATCGTTTTCTCGTCCAAATTCATGGTATAAATAAAACCTAGCGGTATCTTTTTCTTAAAAAGAGATGAATAGTTTGCATCATAGACTACGTATGGAAATGCCATCCGTTCTATGAACGATCTCATCGCACCAGTAACATTACCAAAGTAAATAGGCGATCCCAGGATAATAGCATCAGCGTTTTCAATTTTTTCCAGAACAGGAGTAAGGCCGTCTTTAAAAGCGCATTTTCCGTAACTTTTTCCGTCTTTTAGTTTACAGGCAAAACAACTAATACACCCTTTATAGTTAAGATCATAAAGATGAATAAGTTCGGTTTCAGCGCCTTGTGAGGCTGCTCCCTCCAGTGCTTTATTCAGTAAGGTTGCAGTATTCCAGTTTTCTCGTGGACTGCCGTTAATTGCTAAAATTTTCATACATACCCCTCCGTTAATATATTTGAAATTGACTTTATGTACTGCATTATATATCATTATGGGAAATAGGGTAAGTATGCACAAATTTGTTATATACTAACCCAAAGGTGAGTAAAAGGAGTATGTCGTGGAAAAATTTAACCAGAAATACGAAAAGTGCCCAATGTACCATACAATGTCTATTCTTGAAGGGAAATGGAAATGGATTATATTATGGGAAATATATGAAGCTAAGGTAATACGATATAATAAATTGAAAGATACATTACAACCGATTGCACATAAAACATTAAGCCACCAACTAAAAGAATTGGAAAACAACAAAATAATTCATAGAGAACAATACAATCAAATTCCTCCCAAAGTTGAATATTGGCTGACTGAGGAAGGAAAAACACTAATCCCAATATTGGAACTCATGTTTCAATGGGGAGAACAACACATGAGTTAAGTAGTCAGCAATGTGGATCTGACTAGTCTTTAATCCGTGGGAGGAATAATTACTTAATTTAATTAGTCTTACTCTTGTTTCATTTGGCGCACAGTTTTCATGTTTGAGTTTTGTTAAGTATCGTGGTATGTCCATAAAACAACATTTTTGCTTGCGATAATCTGAGGAAAATAGCGTAAAATCCTGTATTACTTGTAATAAGTGATGCAGGTTTGGATTCTTTGAAAGAATTGGGAATTGCTACAATTAGTGGATTGCAAAGACTTCAAAGAGAACAACGAGATGGTGTGATAAGAAAAATGAAAGACATGTAAGGTGTTACAATAAGGCAATTAACAAGGATAACAGGAATATCTAAAAGTGTGATTGATAGGATCTAGTGGGACAGAGAACCTGTCCTCTTGTCCCTAAATAAGACTCCGTAGACATAATGCCTACGGAGATTTTTATTTTTAGAATTGGGTATATATCTTTTTATTGGAGATGTATGTATTTCTTGAAAACGAGTTCCTGTCCGTGTGTTCCGCTTTGATAATCAAGGCTCGACGCCAAGTTTGAGGAGCTGGGCTTTAGCATCATTAATCCGTTCTATGTCTGTTCCGATTTGGATGTATTGGCGAAAAGCAGCAATGGCTTCTTGGGTGCGTTTAAGGTCCATTAATGCTTTTGCTTTAAGATAATATGCGCTTTCTTGCTTGGGATTGGCAACAATTATTTTGCCAAAAAAATATATACGACGAACTCCTGCAAAGCAGCCCAGCCTTGCAGGAGTTTTGTATTTTAATGGTAAATAGAGTAGAAATATGGAATAGTGGTTTTTCAAAGATAAGTCTATGAACGTATATTATGACATGAAACAAAAAGAGGGGAGTGACTCGAAAGAACCGTCCTCTTGAGTTTCTAGACAGACTGAAAATATTACAATGACAGGAGCGATTCTATGAGTGCAATAGCTAAAACCCCTCAGCCGCCTTATTATGCGGTAATATTTACTTCGGTAAGAACTGAAGGTGATAATGGGTACGATAAAATGGCTAATGAAATGGTTGAACGGGGATTTAGTCAGCCTGGTTTTTTAGGGGCGGAAAGTGTCAGAGATGCTGCTGACGTAGGTATAACTGTATCATATTGGGAATCATTAGAAGCTATTGAAAACTGGAAGAATGATGCTCGGCACAAAATAGCTCAAAAACTTGGTCTGGACTTGTGGTATGAAAGTTTTGCAACGAGGATCTGCAAGGTGGAGCGACTTGGGCTTTTTAAAGTTGATGAGGGTGAAAAAATGATGTTTAAATGATAGATATATACTGGAAATGCATGGATGCACGGAATTTATAAAAGGGAGATTGATTTAGATGATGGGATTTTTGCGAAAGATCAATTGGGGAGTTACTTTAGTATGGGGATTGTTGTTTGTGGCGATGAGTAGTTCGTTTGCTTTTGCCGATGAAAAGCTGCCACCGGAAAAGGCGTATTTGAACGATGTATATAAAAATATGATGGATGTAAACAACTTGCATTATGACATGGCGATCAATGCTGAAACCCCGATGGGAGAAGTGAAAGTTGCAATCGATGGGGAAGTTCAGGAAAAACCGCTGAGCTACAAACAAGATATAAACATTTGCTATCGTGATGTAAAGAATACAGAAAATACAGTGATGCTAAAGCAGTATATAGAACAAAACCAAGGCAATCTAGTGCTTTATTCGTTAAGTAACGAAAAATGGATCAAACAGATTGTGCCGATCGGTCTTTCTTTGAACAAAGAACTTTCAGCGGATGAAAAGGTCTCTGCTCGAATGAATATGTTGCAGTTAATGAAATCGGTGAAGCTGAAAAAGGAAACACCATCCTATAAATATATGGAAATAACTTTGGATAGTATGCAAATAAGTGATGCTATAGGTTCAGCTGTCAAACTAAATAATGTGCAGGATAAGGACATGTTGAGTGCGGCTGCGGTAGGACGACTTGGGTTGTTAGCTGCTGGCGATATAAAATATAATGTTAAAGTTGATAAAGCGACTAAGATGGTAAAAGAAATAGAGATTGATTTGACAGAACCGATTCGAAAAGGGGCAGGATTGTTTTTGGACATAGGTAATCCAAAGGACAGGACTAAAATCGAAGATTTTTTAACAAAATCGACATTGAATATGCAGATAACGTATTCAAAATATAATCAAGTAGATCCTATAGAGATTCCTCAAGATGTGCGAGACAATGCATTAGAATTCAAACCGGCAGGGAAGGCAACTCCTAAAAAAAGTGAAAAAGATGTTGCTATGACTTCGTTGTAAAAACTGAAAATATTCAAAATGCTAGAATCGGGCTATATCTCATAAATACTATTTGTTGATTTTAACAAATAGTATTTTTATTTTATGAGGTATTTGAAATGGATAGGAGAAAGAATATCGTAAGAGAACCATCCCCTTGAGTTTTTGAAATAGAGATATGCCTTGATGTAAAAGTTGAGGCTTTTTCTTCTTATTTATTGTCAATGTTAATATACCTGATGCCGGAAAGGATTTTTGCCATTTATTGGCGAAGTAAAAATAAGGGATAAGAAATATTGTACATTTTTAGAAAAACGTGGAAATGATTATAACATGATTTTACAATAAATTATAGTTGTAAAACTACTACGAGGAGGTAGAAACAGTGAAAAATTTTAATTTAACAACAAAATTAAATTTTAAGATCATTGGTGTTGTTCTATTACTACTGATTACTGTTACTGCCCATAACCAGTGGCTGTTATTACAAGAAGAAAATGCTAAGAATATCCATTGGCTCATGTCTATTACCGATTTTCTTGTAAAAAAAAAGCCGCCTGGCTCTTTTCTTGACATTGCTGATCGACATGGCGCAGCCAATAAATGTCTTCGGGGGCAAATTCTGTCTATCAATCAAGAACTCCAACCCATTGTAAATGACATACTCGTGCCGACAGATATCATTAAATTTGGTTATTATTCCAGTCAGCAGGAAAGTATTGTCGCGCTTGGTGCAAATGCTGATATCTCATTACTGGTTGGCGTTGATCCCAGCAGGTTTAAACCAAATTGTGAAGTCAATACAGAACAGTTAATTGAAAGGAAAAACTCCATTTTGTGGCATGGCGCAAATGAGGTCATCTACGTTAGACCCATTATAGAGAATGGCCTTATTATCGGTCATGCTTTCGCCTCTATAAACCAGGATGCCGTTTATGCAGGCATTAGGAAGCGCATGGTAAATACCCTTTTAGCTGTCTTTTCTATGTTATTGATATGCATCATTGTATTTCGCGAGTTATTTGTGCAATTAAAAAAAGACCTTCAATTATTTGCTGAAAGAATACTTGACGGACAAACCTATGATTTTAATAGTGAGATCACTGAATTTACCCCTATTCTTAAATATATTAGTGAACAAACGGAAAAGATGACCCGCCTGGACAGATTGAATATCATTGGTGAAATGGCAGCTGGCATTGCTCATGAGGTACGAAATCCCATGACAACGGTAAGAGGGTTGCTACAACTTATGAATGCTAAACAAGAATTCACTAGCCACAAAGAAAAAATTTCTCTTATGATCGATGAATTAGACCGTGCCAACAGCATTATTACAGAATTCTTATCATTAGCTAAAAACAAGGTGATGAACTTTACCGACGGTAATTTAAATGATCTTATTCGGGACATTCATCCCTTACTGCAAGCCGATGCGTTACGCAATAATTGTGACATTGAAATGTCCTTAGGTGATATTCCTACTATATTCATGGATCAGAATAGCATCCGTCAACTTATTTTAAACATGATACGAAATGCTATAGATGCTATGCCTACAGGTGGTCTCATCCATATTACCACAGAAAAAGATGAACAAAGAGTACTGTTAGCCATAAAAGATCATGGAATTGGGATTCCTTTAGAAGATAAGGAAAAGCTTGGTACGCCCTTTTTTACCACGAAAGATAATGGCACTGGCTTAGGATTAGCTGTGTGTTATCGAATTGTGCAGCGTCATGCAGCAACCATTATAGTAGAAAGTGAATTGGGGAAAGGTACTACCTTTACTATAGGCTTTCATGCAACGATCTTAACAACAGTGCCTTCTTCCGAAGATATTCAAAAAACAATTTTATAATTGAGGTGATTGATATGGCTGAAAAAATAATAACTTTCTTCTTTTTACTTGGCAGCAGTAGCTATTTATTTTTCGCACAGCAATTTGCCTTTGGTACCTTAAACTCGCCTAAATCTGGCTTTTTACCAACTTTATCTGGAATCTTAGCCTTGCTATTGTCATTAATCCTGCTTTACAACCAATTGAGGTCAAACAAAAAGGTAGTACTAGATAAGGTTAATTGGACAAAGTTTATTTTTATCATTATTGGTCTGCTATTTTATGTCTCATTTTTAAATATTATCGGGTACTTTGCAGCTACTTTTATATTCTTATTTTATTTATTTAAGGTAGCCGATACAGAGGGGTGGCTTATGCCTCTTTTGGTTTCCTTTAGCAGCTCTGCCATTTTTTATCTTATATTTGCCAACTATTTAAGTATTCCATTGCCATAAAATTAAAGGGGGTGAAACATTGGACATCTTGAATCTGCTGCTGCAAGGCTTTTTGGTCAGTGTCATTCCAGGTAATTTATTGGCGTGCACAATTGGCGTTATTATCGGTACGCTGGTAGGAGTCCTTCCAGGGATTGATACTGTCAGTGCCATTGCCCTGCTGCTGCCTTTCAGTTATGGTATGGACAGCACTGCAGCGCTGATTATGTTTGCAGGAATCTATTATGGCTCGAAGTATGGCGGCTCCACCACTTCAATCTTAATAAATGTCCCAGGAGAAGCGGCCTCCGTGGTTACCTGCCTGGACGGTTACCCAATGGCACAAAAAGGCCGGGCAGGAGCGGCCTTATCGGTTTCGGCTATTGGTTCTTTTGTTGCAGGTACTATCGGCATCGTCGGGCTAACTCTCCTAGCTCCTCCTTTAGCGCAAGCCGCGCTGGCTTTTGGACCACCAGAGTACTTTGCAATCTCCTTAGTAGGATTGATCTTTCTGTCTAAGCTAACTGGTACATCCACACTAAAATCCGCCTTAATGGCAGCTGTTGGTGTGATGCTGAGTACCGTCGGACTAGACAGCCTGTCAGGCATCAGCCGCTTTAGCTTTGGTATCGATGAACTAGACAGAGGGTTTGAGTTATCTATTTTGGCAATGGGAATGTTCGGTATCGGAGAAATTTTAACTACGATGACGCAAATAAATACTGCCACTGATATACCATTAGTAAAATTTAAAGACTTATATCCTACCAGAGAAGAATGGCGGCGTTCTATTGTTCCCATGTTCCGCGGCGGGGGCGTAGGATTTTTAGTCGGTTTACTCCCCGGTCCTGCTGCAACCATATCCAGCTATCTTTCCTATGCCCTGGAAAAAAAATGCAGCAAAAACCCTGATGAATTTGGCTGCGGCGCTATTGAAGGCGTAGCTGGGCCTGAATCAGCCAATAACTCGGCCATTTCAGCTACAATGATTCCGCTATTATCCTTGGGACTTCCCTTTTGCGGGGCAACAGCTATTTTACTCAGTGGTTTTATGATCCATGGTATCACCCCTGGTCCAGGACTCATAACGGAGCAGCCTGCGTTATTTTGGGGTCTTATTGCCAGTATGTACATTGGTAATGTGCTGCTGTTGATTATTAATTTGCCTTTGATTGGTGTTTTCGTACAATTACTCAAAACCCCACTCCATATCCTCATGCCAATGGTAGCCGCACTCACCCTGACTGGCGCCTATTCCATCAATAATAGCATATTTGATTTGATCTGGGTTGTTATCTTCGGTATCCTAGGCTTCTTACTGCGTCGGACAGGATTTGAACCAAGTCCTCTGCTTATCGGTTTAGTACTAGGCTCGGGACTGGAGCGGGGTTTAACGCAAGGATTGATTATTTGCAACGGCAGCATCTGGGCAATGATTACCCGCCCTATTTCAGCCACTATACTGTCATTGGGGGTGATTGCTCTATTTTATAACATTGTTAGGTGGTTTACTAAGATCAATTGTGCTGAAGAGAAGGTAAATTGTTAGCAGGATTTATTGAATAAAGGGAGGCAAATCAAATGCAAAAAAAAACATTGATTTCACTGACGGCCTGTTTATTCATCCTATCGATCATGCTAGGAGGTTGTTCTACTATGCAAGATAAATCAGCAGGTACTACAGCCAACAAATACCCCAATAAACCCATTACTTTTATTGTCCCCTTTGGTATCGGGGGTGGCACAGATTTAGTGGCACGTTTACTGGAAAAATCAGCTCCTACCTATTTAGGACAATCCTTGGTTATTGTCAATAAACCTGGAGCATCAGGAACCCTTGGATGGAACGAATTGTCTGGTGCTAAACCTGATGGCTATACTATTGGTATTGCGGGAACTGAACTACTATTACAACCCCTGTATGGCCCATCAAAATATCATTATCCAACCGCCTTAGAACCTCTTGCGCAAATTGTCAGTCTATCAATGGTAATGGCTGTGAAGAAGGAACAGCCATGGCAAAATGTTGATGATTTGATTGCGTATGCTAGAGAGCATCCAGGAGAAATTAAGTTTGGCCATACAGGTGTAGGGGGTTTAGGCCATGTTGCTGGAGAAGCATTCGCTAAAATTGCCAATATTCATCTTGAACAAGTTCCTTTCCAAAGTGGCGCAGAAGCAACAGCAAGTCTACTGGGCGGACATGTTCAAGTCGTTTTCCTTAATCCAGCATCCATTAAAGAACATACAAAAAGCGGCATGCTAAAGGCATTGGCAGTATCGGGCAAACAGCGACTAACCGACCCTGTTTATACAACTGTACCAACGTTTAAAGAGCAGGGTTTCGATGTTGTATACGATAATTGGTATACAATTGCTGCACCTAAGGGCTTACCACCTGAGGTAAAAGGCAAATTAGTCGACGGGTTGCAAGTTATGATAAATAATCCTGAATTCAAAAAAAGTATAGAACAATTAGGACTTCAGATTAGTTATTTAGGTCCTAAGGAATTAAAAGAAAAATGGTTAGACGATAGCGAACAATTAACTAAGGTAGTTCAAGAAACTGGAATTCTAGACAAAATTAAGGGTCAAAAGAAGTGATCTCAACTTATTAGCTTTATTAATTGCCTAACGATAAATTACTTCCCTAACAATGGATGAGCATAAAAGTTATTCGTTTAACCTGAGTAGGAAAGGTAGGAGAATAGAATGCAAAAAAAATCTTTGGTTTTCCTTATCATATGTTTACTATCTATGTTGATATTAGGAGGTTGTAACAATATGCAAGAGAAGACGGTAACTACAACTAAAAAATACCCCGACAAACCTATCACTCTCATTGTCCCCTTTGGCGTCGGAGGCGGCACGGATCTAGTAGCCCGCTTACTGGAAAAGTCAGCACCGATATATTTAGGGCAACCTTTGGTTATTGTTAATAAACCCGGTGCAGCGGGCGCTCTTGGTTGGAATGAATTGGCTGGTGCTGCTCCAGATGGCTATACCCTTGGTATTACGGGAGCAGAAATATTATTACAACCATTATACGGACAGACGAAATACCATTATCCGACTGCGCTAGAGCCTATTGCACAAATTACTGAATCACCACAGATGATAGCAGTTCTGTCTAGTCAACCTTGGCAAAACCTCAATGACTTAATTGCATATGCCAAGCAGCATCCCGGGCAGCTTAAATTTGGTCACGCTGGCATTGGCAGTATGAATCATGTGGTAGGAGAATCTTTTGCTGAAAATGCTAATATTCAGATTGAACAAGTTCCTTACCAGAGTGCAGCAGAAGTAATGGCTAGTTTGCTTGGTGGTCATACTCAAATTGCTGTTACTACTGCAGCATTAGGAAAAGAACAGATGAAAAGTGGAATAGTAAGATTAATAGCCATAGGAAGTGGACAGCGGTCAACTGATCCAGTTTTTGCAAATGTTCCTACCTTTAAAGAGCAAGGAGTGAATATTGTTGATAGAGGTTGGTTTGGAATTGCTGCACCTAAAGATCTACCTATTGAGGTAAAAAACAAATTGAGCAATGGATTTAAAGCTATGATTAATGACCCTGATTTCAAAAAAAATATTGAAAGTTTAGGACTTGAAGTTAAATATTTAGATCCCAAGGAATCAGCAGAAAGATGGTTGGATGATGGCGAAAAATTAACTAAGACAGTACAAGAAACTGGTGTCTTAGATAAAATTAAATCACAGAAAAAGTAATTAAGTAGGGGTTACTGAACAACTGAAAAAGGTAATAAGATCAAGGGTTTTAAGCCTGTTTTGTAGAATATAGATGCACAAGATACATTCATATCATGACAATAAGCAAGGAAAATAGGAGTATCTAAAAGTGTGATTGATAGGATCTAGTGAGATAGAGAAATTGCCCCCTTGTCCCAGAAAAAACAATATATAACGACAAACTCCTGCAAGGCAGCTTAGACTTGCAGGAGTTTGTATTCTAACGGTAAATAGGATATGGGATATTGTTTTTCAAAGGAAAGCTTCTAATTACGTATAGCGTACATGAGAGAAGAAGATGGGAGTGACTCAAAAGAACCGTCCCCTTGTGATTCTAGACGTGTGATTGATAGGATCTAGTGGGGACAGAGAACTTGTCCCTTGTCTCCACTGAAAATTGCATCTTATATTATCATAGGTACTAACATAGGTGCTAGCATAATTGTAATAAGTCCGGCAAAAATCATCGTCAAACTGGCTATTGCCCCTTCGATAGAACCAATTTCATATGCTTGTGCCGTGCCGGCGCCATGTGCGCCCATACCTAATAACATACCCTTACTGACCTGGTGGTGTATCGGGCACCATTTTAAAATAAAAGGTCCAGCAACAAGTCCGACAATACCTGTTATGATTACGAAACTAGCTGTCATAGTCGGCAAACCACCAATCGTTTGCGATATATCCATGGCAATTGGGGTGGTAACGGAACGCGGTGCCAAACTATCAAGAAGCTGAGGGGTCAAATGAAACCACTTACCATATATAATAGAAGATAAAACGGCAGTAACAGAACCACCCAAAACTCCAATACTAATTTCTAAGCCATATTTTTTTAACAATCCTCGATATTTATATAATGGGACTGCAAAAGCAACCATAGCTGGCTGTAACATTTGAGTAATCCATTGAGTACCCGCATAATAGGCATCATAGGAAACATGAAAGGACAGTATTAAAATAATTAAAACTAAGGGGCATGTGACTAATGGTGATAAAAATACTGACTTATTTTTTTTATATAAGAACTTTGCTCCTAAGTAACTAAAAATAGTAATCATGAAACTAATAATCGCTAACATTCTTATCGTCCCCTTCCTATTTTATTTACAAATTCAACTAAGAATCCTGTACATATCATCACCGTTACAGTGCTAAGAAAAATAACAAACCCAAAGCGTATCCCATTGTCCAGCATGATTTGCCGATACTGGATCACACCAACAGCTGATGGTATAAAAAATAAGATTAATTCTGTGATTAAAATATTAGCGCCTGCTTCTAGCCATTCCAGACGGATAATCTTAGTCTCCAATAAAAGAAAGATAAGGAGAATCCCCACCATGCTACCGGGTACATGTAATTGAAATAATTGGGTTATCTTATTACCCAATATGGAACTACCTAATAATATAAATACTTGAAAAACAATTTTTGAAATATACATCTTATTTCGCCTCCGTGCCATAGGGTTAGTATATACCTTTCGCTTTTCATGTGTAAAATGAATAATATTAATATGAAATATTCCTAAAAGATATAGTTGAATATAAATAGTATTCGTAAGTAACCATGAAGAGTAGAAATACCTTACAGGTGTATTGTATTTTAGTGGTAAATACAATAACGGAAAGTCCTGCAAAACAGCGTAGTTTTGCAGGACTTTTATATTTTAATGTAAACAGAGTAGAAATAGGGATTCTTTTCAAAAAGGAAACTTCTAATTATATATATTGATGACGTGAGATGAGAAAAAGGGAATGACTCAAAAGAACCGTCCCCTCGATTTATTTTTAGAGTTGTTATTATACGCATTTACAATCCGTATTTTTGGTGAGTCTGGGATAATTAAAACGTAAATTAGAAAATCCTATTGATTCAATCAATATATTCAATTTCCCTTTTTCCCATGGAACAGTTATTGTTAAAGAGGAGGAAAAATCGAAAAGTGGGAGTTTATTTAATTGTCAGTCATATAATAATGTCCTACAATATAAAAAGAGTAAAATTGTGGGATGTGTTAATTAAATGGATTTACGATTACTACAAACGTTTCTTTCAGTTGCAAAGCTAGGCAATGTAACTCAAGCTGCGGAAAAACTAAATTTTAGTCAACCTACAGTCACGGTCCAAATCAGAACACTGGAAGAACACTTTGGGGTCTTGCTGTTTGAGAGGGTAGGAAAAAAATTATATATAACAGAAGCGGGCAAACGTTTGATTGGCTATGCTGAGAAACTATTGTTAATACATGGGGAAGCACAGGCTGTGTTACAAGAATTCTCATATGATAAAACGATTAAAATAGGTCTTGGCACTGCAGTTGCAGCGCATACTCTTTCGCCTATTTTACAGGAATTCCAAGTGCAGGTTCCTAATGTAGCGGTACATATTGAACATTGTTTCAATCTACCGATTACAGTTAGGGGGATATTAGATAACAGTTTTGATTTTGCACTTGTTCACGACAAAATTTCAGATAATCAAATTTTGCAATTTAATGTTGCGGTAGAAAGACTAGTATGGATCGCACACCCTCTCCTTATCAAGAAGTATGGCAATAACATTTGGCAGCAGCCTTTTATCGCACTAAAACAAGGGAGTATTTATCGGGCAAAATATGATAGGGTGTTACGGGAAAATGGAATAAATCCTGTGTTAGAGTACAGTGACTCTGAAGCAATTCGGCAGGCTGTGCTAAATGGATTGGGAGTAGGTGTATTGCCAGAAGTATTGGTTAGGAACAGTTTGGATGATGGAACACTTATCGAGTTTAATAATGTACCTAAATTGGAAATTGTATTTTCTGTGATATTCCATAGAGAAAAAACATTTACTATTGCAATGCGTTCTTTACTAGCCATGATTGCAGAACATGCAAATATATATAGTGAATTATCAGGATACTTGCAATCCATGTAGGTACTATCTTTGTAGGGGAGAGTAAATGGATAAATTATATGATAGCGAACAGCTTAAAGTACAGAAAAAAGCCTTATTCACTGGAAGTTTAGCACATTTTATACATGATGGATTTACTGATATGTTGTACATTCTTTTTCCAATTTGGCAAGCTCAGTTTTCGTTAACTTTTGCTGAAATTGGCTTTTTAAAAACAATTTTTTCCGGGACTATGGCAGGTTTTCAAGTGCCATCAAGTAATCTTGCTTACCGAATCGGCGAAATTAGATTGTTGTTACTTGGAACTGTTCTTACAAGTATTTCCGTTTGGTTGTTTGGGTGGTCGGCAACCCCAATTTTGTTAGGCGGTTTACTTGTAGTTGGGGGACTAGGTTCTAGCGTACAGCACCCTTTATCGTCTTCCTTAATTTCCAAAGCCTACACAGATACCAATGCACGAAGAATAGCGCTGAGTACTTTTAATGTCGCAGGTGACATGGGCAAACTAGTTTTGCCAAGTGCAGCTGCTTTCTTAATTAGCCAATATAGTTGGCCGGTTGCAAGTCGTGTACTCGGTATTGTCGGTATGGGAATAGTGATTATTATTTTTCTAAATAGCAAAAACCTTCAGCAAGAGCAAATTAAGACCGAAAGTAAACACGTAAAACCCACAATGAGTTCTTTAATATGGAAGGAATATAAAGCCTTTTGGTCATTGTCAATGATAGGAGTTATTGATAGTGCAACACGGATGGGTTTTTTAACCTTCTTTCCGTTTTTACTGCAGGAAAAAGGAGCAGAAGTTTCGACGATTGGTATAGCACTTTCTCTTGTATTTGCAGGGGGGGCTGTTGGGAAATTTGTATGTGGTATGCTGGCTACAAAATTCGGAATACTACGATCGGTAATCACTACGGAAATCATTACAGCTGTTTGTATATGGGGAATGATTAGTCTTTCCATAAATAATGCAATATTACTTTCCCCGATTCTCGGGGTGGCTTTAAATGGCACCTCATCGGTACTGTATGGGAGCGTTCCTGAATTGGTTTCTGAGGAACGTAGGAAACAGGCTTTTGCAATATTCTATACAGCAACAATTGGTGCAGGGGCATTATCTCCTTCAATTTATGGGATGGCAAGCGACATAATCGGTATAAAAACTGTCGTAATAATGGTTGCGATAGTAGTGCTTTTTACTATTCCACTAACTATACCTCTTAGGGAAAAACTTTAAAAATTAATTGTTGAATTCAATATTCGATTAACAAAAGACCACATCATCAAATCAGATGAACGTGGTCTTTTGTTACTTATATAGGATTATTCTTGCTAAAATGCTGCTTGAATTAGTAACATAATTCCTGCAAAAATTGTAATATAACACATTAACGGCATAATAAATTTTAACCATTTATCATAGGTTACATTCACCATTGCTAAGGTTGCTAAAACAAGTCCCGTCGGAGTGATAAATGATATTAATCCCTGCCCATATTGATAGGCACTGATGATTGTGTCTCTTTCTAAGCCTACAGTATCAGCAAGTGGGGCTATAATAGGTATGGATAAGACTGCAAGTCCGGAAGAGGATGGAATAAAAAAGCCAAGAATTATAAATAATAAATACATTACAATGATAAATACACCTGCACTCATACCTTGAACGGCATTGGATGCATAATTAAGAATTGAATCAGAGATCATGCCACTTTCCATAATCAAATTGATTGACCTGGCCACGCCAACAACTAATGCAACACTGACTAAATCAGCAGCACCGGCAATAAATTTACCAACAAATTCTTTTTCTCCTGATCCCGAAACTACGCCCAGCAATATGCCAATCACTAAAAACAATGTGCTCATTTCAGTAAACCACCATTCCTGAGTGGAAACTCCCCAGGTCATGATCACAAAAGCAGAAGTGAAGATAATTAACATTAATTTACGTCTAACAGTAAATTCAGGAATTACTTTATTTTTATAATTCTTTAAAAAGCGCTCTTCAATTTCTTCCTTTTGACTATAGATTAAGGATTTGGTTGGATCTTCTTTTATCTTTTTACCATAACTTAGAATATACATAATCGTAATGATTGTAGCAATTACTAAACCTGCCGTTCTCATTGGCAAACCTTGGGTGAAAGCTATTCCTGCTGCATTTGAACCAATAACAGATGAAAAAGGATTTACCGTGGAAAACATGGTGCCAATACAAGATCCCATATAAAGTGTAGCAATGCATACGATAGCATCATAACCTGCTGCCACAAAAACAGGAACCAGTATCGGGTATAAGGCAATTGTTTCTTCTGCCAAGCCAAAAGTAGTTCCGCCTATGGATATCAATACGGTAACGATAATAATTAACAAAAACTCTTTTCCCTTAGTAATACGTGACAGACTGGCAATACCTGCATCAAAAGCACCACTACTATTTAGCACACCAATACAGCCACCAATTATAAATAAAAACATAATAATTTCAATGGTCCCATATACGCCTTTTATCGGTGCTTGGATAATATCAACGATGCCTTGGGGATTTTGCTCCACCCTTTCATAGGTTCCTGGAATTGCGACGGCTTTACTA
This sequence comes from Pelosinus sp. UFO1, assembly GCF_000725345.1. NCBI lineage: Bacteria > Bacillati > Bacillota > Negativicutes > Selenomonadales > Sporomusaceae > Pelosinus > Pelosinus sp. UFO1. Next base: position 3,637,359 of record NZ_CP008852.1, on the reverse strand, counting down.
ATGCTTCCTTCTTTGAATTTTTCTAAATTAACTTTAATCGTAAGCTGATTCAAGGTATCTTGAGTTCCTGGTAATTCTATTTTTGAAGCATCAGGCTTCGTCACAACAAAAACACTTTGACTACTATTGTATTTTAGCTTTGAATAGGAACCTGCTGGTATCACATAAGTAAGTAGAGCGGCAAACAGTAAAACGATAAATAGAACAGTAAAAGCTGTAGGAAAACTTATTTTTTTTGTACTCATTTTTATTCCTCCCCGATAATCCTATATTTTGCTTAAAATGTAAATACAATCTCTAATTGGTAATATATGCAAATTCTATGCCGATTGATCTGATGGGTTGATTTGTTTTATATTTTTAATAAACAAACCCCTTATTATCTGATGTTCTATACAAAAAATTTTATGTTTATATTTTTCAAATAGCCTTTTAATTAAAAATAAATTAGTAGAATTTGTTAATTTGGTTTACTTAAGGGTTTATTAGGCCAGCGTATTGACCTATTTGTTAACCTATTTATTACATCTGTTAGCACCAGAATATCTCGTGGTGTGATAGCAAAAAGCTGACAAAAAAGGAACGTCCCCAAGTGTCTTAATAGACAATAGTTAGAGCTGCTCAAAAAACAATATATACGACAAACTCCTGCAAAGCAGCTTAGCCTTGCAGGAGTTTTGTATTTTAATGGTAAATAGGATAGAAATATAGGATATGTTTTCAAAGAAAAGCTTCTCATTACGTATAACCATACATGAGATAAGAAGATGGGAATGACTCAAAAGAACCGTCCCTGTGATTCTTCCACGTAGATTGACTCTTTTGCTCGCTATGCAGACCGAGACACGATGGAATTAGTTGCCTTAGAAACATTGGGGACGTCAACCTGTGCAAAAGAGATGAATAAAATATGTAAATAGTGGTGAATTGCCATGTTTTTTTTAAAAGTATATAGAAAATCTATTGAATTTTCTGAAAAAAGTGATATAATCAAAAATGTAATCGGTTACATAAAGGGTTATTGCTGAAATACATCTTAATTTTATTAATACGTTACATCAATAAGTCAAGTAATACAACAAATGATACTATTACTTTGCCGTTTACTTGCTATAATAATAAAAGCAGCAATTTTTATACAGGTTTTGGGAGGATTATTGTGATTACAATTCAGGATGTGGCGAAGACGGCAGGGGTCTCGGTAGCTAGCGTTTCACGAGTAATAAATAATAGTTCAGCGGTGGCGCCAAAAACACGGGAAAAGGTATTACAGGTTATCAATACACTAAATTATCAGCCCAACTTATTGGGACGAAATTTGCGGCGGTTGGAGGCCAGGCGGATTTTAGTGTTATTGCCGACAATATCAAATCCGTTTTACACAAATATCGTTCGCGGGATTGAGGACATAGCCAGGAAAAATGGATTTAATGTTATGTTGTGCAATACTGATTCTGACGTGAACAGGGAAAAGGATTATCTGGAGATATTAAAAAACCGCTTATCGGATGGCGTCATCATGATGGGGCCTGAGCTTAGTGTAGAAGAACTCACCGATTTAGTGGAAAAATTCCCTGTTATTCAGTGCTGTGAATATATTGAAGGAGTCAAAGGCGTACATGTTTCTATTGATAACTTTGTTGCGGCGGTGAAGGCGGTCAATCATCTAATTCGAATGGGTCATAAAAGAATTGGCCTAATTAGCTGTAAGAATCGATTTATTTCTACGACGCAGCGAATTGAAGGATATAAAGAGGCTCTCAAAGCAGCAGACATAACTTTTGATGCTAGTTTAATTCAATATGTGGATGATTATGACTTTAAAAGTGGTTATCGGATTATGCAGCCTTTTTTAGAAAGGAAAGATCGTCCCACTGCGATATTTGCCTTGTCAGATGTTGTTGCCATAGGCGCCATGCGCAGGATAAAGGAAAGCGGACTCAGTATTCCCGAAGATATCGCAGTTGTGGGATTTGATGATATTAGCTTTGCCGCGATGTCCAATCCTTCTCTGACCACTATTTTTCAGCCGCAGTATGATATTGGCTGTGTGGCAATGAATTTACTCATCAAACAAATGCAAGGACAAACGGTAGACACAACGGCTATCTATCTTGAGCATGAATTAATTATACGAGAATCTACTATGAAATAGGCCGGGTTCTAACTGAGAGTTAATTTTATTCTACAAAATGTAATCGATTACAGAAGTGTGCAGGTAGACCAAAATAGTGGCTATAATATTGAGAAATTCAATAGTATATAGCAATTTATTAGAATTAGGAGGGTAAAAATGAAAAAAGGCAATCAGATTATGATGGTATTGGCAATATGCTTAGCTGTGCTTCTGACTGTCGGATGCGGTAACAGTGGTCAGGGTAATCAAAAACAGGCATCATCTGAGAAAAGGGAACAAGTAATCGGCATGTCGCTGCCGGCGGCTGACCATGGCTGGACAGGCGCGATTGCAAAAAACGCGGAAGATGAGGCCAAGGCATTAGGGGTCAAATACAAGATTTTGGCCGCGGATAATCCCAATAAGCAAGTTAGTGACATTGAAAGTCTTATTGCACAAAAGGTTTCTGTCATTATTATGAATCCTGTCGACTCGGCAGCATTAACGCCGATAGCCAAAAAGGTTAAAGAAGCTAACATTCCGCTGATTATTTTTGATAGAGAAATTGAAAGCGGCGATTACACTTTATTGATTAAAGGCGACAATAAAGGCGTTGGGATAAATGCAGCTAAATATATCGCGGAAAAATTAGGCGGCAAGGGCAATGTCGTAGATATCCAAGGCGTTCCCTGTTCTGTTACTACCCTTAGAACAGAGGGTTTTGAGGAAACCATAAAAGCCTCCTATAGCGGAATTAATATTGTAGCCAGCCAGCCGGGAGATTTTCAGAAAGAAAAAGCGTATTCTGTAGCGCAAAATATTTTGCAGGCTCAGCCCAAGATTGACGCAATTTATACGCAGGACGATGAAATGGCTTTGGGCGTGCTGAAAGCAATACAAGAAGCCAAACGGACCGACATTAAAGTCTTGACAGGCACAGGTGGAAATAAGGAATACTATGAGGTTATTAAGGGACAAAAAGGTATTGAGGTGGCCACGTTCTTATATTCGCCGTTGATGGTGAAAGATTGTGTAAAGGCAGCTGCTGAAATATTAAAAGGCAATATGCCAAAACAAAAAGATATAATCATACCTGCCGATACGGTTACCAAGGATAATGTTGCTAAATTCTATAATGAGAATGCCAATTACTAGTTATTGTCTCTGCACTAAGAGCGGCCAGCGGCGGCTGCTCTTAGTTTAGCAATTGCAGGAGGATTGTATATGGATGATAGCTTAGTTTTGCAAATGGGAAATATCAAAAAGGCTTTTAATACGGTAACTGTACTAAAAGGGGTTACACTTGAATTAAAAAAAGGGGAAATACATGCGCTGCTAGGCGAAAATGGTGCGGGGAAATCTACGCTCATGAACATATTAGGCGGCGTTATAAAGAAAGATGAAGGGCATATTTCGATTGGTGGAGAAAAAGCCGAAATTACATCGCCATCCGATGCAAAACGTTTAGGAATTAGCTTTATTCATCAAGAACTTAATCTAATCAATGATTTAAAAGTATATGAAAATCTGTTTCTAGGTACGGAAAAACAAACTAGTTTTGGTTTATTGGATAAAAAGTTCATGGTTAAAGCAACCAAAGCTGTTTTACAAAAAATAGATCCTAGTATTTCGGCGCATGAATATATTCAGGACATGGATAATTCACGCAAACAAACCGTTGAAATTGCCAGAGCTTTGCTAGCCGACGCGAAAATCATTATTATGGATGAGCCTACTACCTCTTTAAGTGAACAGGAAATTGACAGACTGTTTTCCGTTATGCGTTCCCTGAAGAAAGCGGGCGTTGGCATCATTTTTATTTCCCACAAGCTCAAGGAAGTATTAACGATTTGTGATACCTACACTGTGCTGCGGGATGGGGTTGTTACCGGCAATGGCGCTATATGTATGGCCGGTGAAGAAGACCTCGCCAGATTGATGGTTGGCAAAGATGTTTTGCACTTGGAGTATTATATTCCCGCCGAGCTTGGCGAGCCGCTTTTGGCGGTAAAAAATCTAACTCGGGAGCGGTCTTTTAGAAATATCAATTTTATGCTACAAAAAGGCGAAATTATCGGCTTTACTGGACTGCTGGGCGATGGGCGAAGTGAGCTTTTTGAATGTATTTTTGGCTGCAGCGTGCCTGATTCAGGGCAGGTATTTGTCAAGGGACAGGAAAAGCATATCAAGTCACCGGGAGAGGCGCTGGCAGCCGGGATAGGGTTAGTACCAAGAAATCGCAAAGAAAATGCAATTATTAAAGATTTAAGTGTTATGCAAAATCTGACCATTTCTAGTCTTGGTAAAGTGATAGAACACGGCCTTATTAATGAAAAGCGGGAGAAAGAAAAGTGTAAGGAATATGTAAAGCAGCTCAATATTAAAGTCAGTGATATTAATGCGCCAATAACCAGTTTGAGCGGAGGCAATCAGCAGAAGGTAATTCTCGGCAAGTGGATAGAAGTCGGCGCTGATATTATTATTTTGGATAACCCAACCCAAGGTGTCGATATTGGCGCAAAAAGCGAAATATATCAAATGATTGTTAAACTTGCAAGAGCTGGAAAAGGCATTATCGTTCTTTCTGCCGAGCTGCCTGAGATTATGAAAGTATGTGACAGGGTCTTTGTTATGTATCATGGTGAAATAAGAGGTGAATTAGACAGAAACGAGATGGGTGAGGAACAAATCATGATGCTTTCAACCGGAGTAAAATGAGCAAATGGTACAATTTAGTTATTTTATAGATAAGGGTGGGGCATATGCTGGAGAAAACGATAAGTGAAAACACCATTCATCAAAAGATAACGACTATTTGGACAGACTTTAGTGTTTTTTTTGCTTTTCTTGTTATTACCATTATGGCTATTTTTGCTAATGATTTGTTTTTTACATCGACCAATTTAATGAATATTGCCAGGCAGGTTTCGGTAATTGGCATAATCTCCATGGGCATGACACTGGTTATATTATCAAGCGGGATCGATCTTTCTGTCGGTTCCGTTTTGGCCTTAACCGGGATTGTGACAATTAAAGTATTAAACTCAACAGGCAGTGTTATAGTGGCGGTTCTTGTTGGCTTAGCCTTTGCCGCTTTTAGCGGACTCATTAACGGAGTTTTAATTACCAAAGGCAAAGTACCACCGTTTATTGCCACTTTGGGTGTGTATGCTTCTGCACGGTCTTTGGCGTTGTATATAAATAACGGCGGCAATATTAGCGGAAAAGTAGTCGGGTATATAAGCATTGCGAATGATGAACTCATGGGTATTTCTTATCCGGCGTATTTTTTTCTGGCAATTACCATTTTAATGTATCTATTTACGCAGAAAACACGTTATGGCAGATATATCTACGCAATCGGCAGTAATGAAAATGCGGCTAGGTTATCGGCAATTAATGTAAATGTTGTAAAATGTTTTACGTATATAATATGCGGTTTGACGGTGGGTCTTGCGTCGATTGTTGAGTCATCCCGGTTAAATTCGATTTCCTCAGCTGCTTCCGGATATGGTTATGAGATGGATGCTATTGCCGCGGTAATTATCGGCGGTACGCGGATGTCTGGCGGAAAAGGAACTATTGTGGGAACCTTTTTGGGAGTATTAATATTAGGCATTATTAACAATATGCTCAATCTCATGAATGTTTCGCCGTATCTGCAGGGGATGTGCAAGGGGCTTATAATTCTAGTTGCCGTTTTAATGCAAAAGAAGGACTAAATCAAAATTTCCGAAAGAAGGAGCTGTTAATATGAAGCTTGGCTTAGTGAGTGCGATACTAAGTGATTTAAATTTTGAAGAAGTAATCGCTTTTGCTGCGCAAAAGGGGTTTTCCTGTATCGAATTGGCATGCTGGCCGCCTGGCCAGGCTGAGAGAAGATATGCTGGGGTTACGCATGTTGATGTGGCAGCTGTTGATGACAAAAGGGCAGAATATATATTGGACTATTGCAAGAGCCAGGGTATAGAAATATCTGCTCTGGGGTATTATCCCAATCCCCTTGATCCTGATTTGGAAAAACGTGCGTTTTATATTCAGCATATCAAAGCCGGAATAAAGGCTGCAGGTAAGCTGCAAATAAAAAATTACAGTACGTTTATCGGCCGTGACCAGTTTAAAAATGTTGAAGAAAATCTTAAATTATTTAAAGCGGTATGGACACCGCTCATCGAATATGCTGAGCAGCAAAACGTAAATGTCATAATAGAAAACTGCCCCATGTATTTTACCAATGATGAATGGCCAGGCGGTAAGAATTTAGCGACAACTCCGGTTATCTGGCGCAAGTTATTTGAGATTATTCCCAGCAAAAACTTTGGATTGAATTATGATCCCTCCCATTTCCTGTGGCAGAATATGGACTATATTAAACCTATTTATGAATTTAAAGATAGAATTTATCATGTTCATATCAAAGACATGAAAGTGTATAAAGACAAGCTAAATGAAGTGGGCAGTATGGCAAGACCGCTGGAATATATATCGCCCAAAATCCCTGGACTTGGACAAATCAATTGGAGTGAATTTATCTCGGCCTTAACAGATATCGGCTATCAGGGGGCGGCTTGCATTGAGGTGGAAGATAAAGCCTTTGAAGAGACTTTTGCCTTGAAAGAACAAGCCATTATTCTTAGTAAAAGACATATTAGTCCATTTATTGTTTAGGAGACACTCTACAGGAGGCATAAAAAATGGAAAAAATACGTTCTGGCATTATTGGAACAGGGTTTATTGGGCCAGCGCACATTGAGGCACTAAGAAGGCTGGGGTGTGTTGACGTTTTGGCAATTGCTGATTACTGCGCGGAAGTAGCCCAAAAAAAAGCCGAAGAACTCTATGTGCCAAGATATTATGGAGATTACAAAGAGTTATTAGCAGATAAGGATATAGAGGTCGTCCATATTTGTACGCCAAATCATCTGCATTTTCCCATTGCTAAAGAGGCGCTGCTGGCAGGAAAACACGTCATTTGTGAAAAACCGCTGGCGCTAAACAGCGCTGAGGCGGAGGAGCTGACTGAGCTTGCCCAAAAGAGCAATTTGGTGCATGCGGTACACTATAATTTGCGTTTTTACCCGCTCATGCATCAAGTAAAACAAATGATAGAAAACGGAGAACTGGGAGAGATTTTGGCGGTAAACGGGTCTTATCAGCAGGACTGGCTGTTTTATGATACCGATTATAACTGGAGGTTAGACCCGAAATTCAGCGGCGATTCGCGCGCAGTTGCCGATATTGGCTCGCATTGGCTGGATTTGGTGGAGTTTGTTACAGGTATTCAAGTAGAACAAGTTTGTGCCGACTTTGCCATTTTTCACCCCATCCGCAAGAAGCCGCTAAAGGCTGTGGAGACTTATGGCAGCAAGGTGCTAGCGTCTTCTGATTATGAGGATGTTCCCATTGATACAGAAGATTATGCGAGCGTTTTGCTGCACTTTAATAATGGCGCACACGGTTCTGTAACAATCAATCAGGTTGCCGCAGGGCGAAAAAATCGCCTGTTCTTTGAGATTTATGGTGCAAAGAAAGCTGTTGCCTGGGATTCAGAACGGCCAAATGAACTTTGGCAGGGCCGACGTGACGGTAATAATGAAATTTTGCTGAAAGACCCTTCGCTGCTGCATCAATACGCAAGAGATGTTGTAAGTTTTCCGGGCGGTCATAATGAAGGATATCCTGATACCTCCAAACAAATGTTTAAAAAGGTATATGAGTGTATTCAGGCAAAAATCCAGGGGCATGCAATAAAACCGGAGTTTGCTACTTTTGAGTCCGGTCAACGAGAACTTATGCTGTGTGAGAAAATCGTGAAGTCTGCACGGGAACAAAGGTGGCTGTAACTTACAAATACTTCGATCTTTTTTGAATAGGCTGGTTTACGGCTGCTTACGTTGTGAACTAGTCTATTCTTCGCTGAGAGAATTATATTGAGTTGTACCGAATGAGCTGCGCATACTAAGCAAAAACACGGACAATGTATGAGCATCTGAATTAAATAGCCTGTGCCCCATCGACTTTGTTTACGGCAGTAAGGTATAACATATAAGGAGGAGATAATCATGACAATTAATGTTGGCTTAGTAGGTTATGGTATGTCTGGTTCGGTATTTCACGCGCCTATCATTATCAAAATAGATGGATTACAGTTAACGGCTGTCGTTTCATCCGATGAGGGCAAGGTGAAGCGGGATTACCCTTGTGTGAAGGTCTTGCCGGATATTGGCAGCCTTTTGGCGTGCAAAGAAATTGATCTTGTCGTAATCAGCACTCCTAATACAACTCACTATGATTTTACGAAACAGGCTTTAACGGCTGGCAAGCATGTTGTGGTGGAAAAACCATTTACGGTTGCCGCCTGGGAGGCAGACGAGCTTATTGCGCTAGCCCATGAAAAAAAGGTGTTATTGACGGTTTACCAAAACCGCCGCTGGGATGGCGATTTTCTTACTGTAAAAAAATTGCTGGCAACTAATGTGCTGGGTAAAGTGTCCACCTATGAAGCTCATTTTGACCGGTTCCGGCCCGAAGTCCGGCAGCGCTGGCGGGAAAAAGACCTGCCCGGCTCTGGAATTCTGTATGATCTTGGTGCACATCTTATTGATCAGGTGCTGGCTTTGTTTGGTAAACCTAAAACCGTATATGCCGATTTACGAAATGAGCGGGAAGGCGCTCAGGCTACCGATTACTTTCACTTAGTACTGGGGTATCCGGAGTTAAGAGTTATCCTTCATTCCGGTTCGCTGGCATGTAAAGCTGGAGCTCGCTTTACTTTGCATGGCGATAAAGGAAGTTTTGTTAAAGACGGTTTGGATCCGCAGGAAGAGCAGCTTTGCCGGGGCGTAAGGCCCGGTGATCCAACATGGGGTCTTGATCAGCGGGAAAACTTTGGACAATTGAGAACGGCACTTGGCGGATTAGCGTTGACAGGGACGATTGAAACTTTGCCCGGAGGGTATGAGGTTTTTTATGAAGAATTGGTAGCCGCCATTCAATCTGCAAAACCTGTGCCGGTTTTGCCTGAACAAGCCAGAGATACCATCCGCATGATTGAATATGCAATGCAAAGCCACCAGGAACAACGTACCATAACTATACCTTGAGAAATAGAGGATGATGAAATAAATGGAGAGCACCGAACAACTAGCCCGCTTGCTGCGGGAAGAAGAAGAACTGCAATTTTCTGCTTTTTCTAATGATACAGCATTGGAAATCGGCCAAATGCTGGTTGAGGCTGCAAAACAGTCAGGGTGGGCTGTAACTATTGATATTACCCGCAATCAGCAATGCCTCTTTCATCACGCAATGACGAGGACTTCAATTGATAATGCCGAGTGGCTTCGCCGCAAAAACAATGTTGTTAATCGGTTTGGCCATAGTTCCTATTATATGGGGAGTTATCTGCGCAGTTTGGGACAAACAATTGAAGAAAAATATTTCATATCGGCGAGGGAATTTGCGTCCCACGGAGGCGCTTTTCCGCTTATCATTAAAGGTGTAGGCGCAGTCGGCACAATATCGGTATCAGGCTTGCCGCAAAAAGACGATCATGAGTTAGTAGTGAAAGTATTACGATTATATCTGGCAAAAACATTGGAACGGTTCTAAACGATTTAGCTTGATACAAATGACCAGCTGAGATCCTGTTTCTCATAATACATAGAAACAGAAAATTTAACATTTAATAAAAGATGAACCTGAAAGAACGAGATTTTGTCTCAATCTTTCAGGTTCATGTTTTATTAGTATCATTAGACCGTCCAACTAAATAATCAAGGGAAACATGGAAGAAATCAGCGAGTGACAAAATAGGAACGTCCCCAAGTGTCTCAATCAGAAGCAGCGGTGGTATAACATTAATAATGTATCACCAGAAATTCCAAGATTCTCGGGTTCTACTTCATTAATAACTATTCTGAAAAATTCCTTTGTAGAATCATGATACGGTTTGGGGTCCACTCCAAACCGTATCATCGATTCTATGTTACTAACGGGAAAATCCATTCTGTACTTTATCAGCCAGAGCTAAAATGGATTGGTATTGCTATTTTTGCAATTGTAAAAAAGATATTTTTTACTGTTTTAATATGCCTGCCTGGAAGTAGATCTTTATACTGAAATAACCATGGATATGCGAAAAAAAGCATATCCATGGTTATAAGAGGGAATATTCTACAAAATAAGAATTTTGAATTTAGAGTGGTGTGCAACAGGGGACACTGTTGAGGAGGGTATTCATGTTTGCAAGAAGAGTGCGCCATATTAATCGGTATCGTGAAATTGCTGTTGCGCTACTAAGTCAAGGATTTGACTATATTGTGGAAGAGATGGGTTTAATCCAGAAGGTTCCCTATTACCAGCGTGTAAGAACGGTAAAAAAATCAGGTGGCATAGGTGAACGAATCAGGTTGGTTCTTCAACAATTAGGGCCAACCTATGTGAAACTAGGCCAGATTGCCAGTACGCGCCCAGATCTTCTTCCGCCAGGGATTATTGGCGAATTAGAAAAATTGCAGGATAAAGTGCCCAGCTTCTCTTTTATCGAAGTACATTCTGTGATTCAAGAAGAGTTAGGGAGAACGCTGGAAGAAATCTTTCAGCATTTTGAGCCAGGGCCGCTGGCGGCAGCTTCTATTGGACAAGTTCACCAGGCAGTTTTAAAAACAGGAGAAAAAGTTGCGGTGAAAATTCAGCGTCCTGATATCGCTACTGTTATCAAAACCGATTTGGAAATTCTTTACGAACTGGCTAACTTGGCCGAACGTCGCTTTCATTGGGCAAAAACGTATCAACTAGTAGATATGATCGATGAGTTTTCGAAAGCTCTCAGTAGTGAACTTGACTATACGAATGAATCCCGTAATGCCGAGAAAATCTCAAAACAGTGTATAAATAATCCTGTGATTTGCGTTCCCAAAGTCTATCGCGATTATTCGAGTTCAAAGGTGTTAACGGCAGAATATATCGAGGGGATAAAAATAAGTAATAAAGAAAAGTTAGAACAGCAGGGATATAACATTTCTCTGTTAGCGGAGCGCTTTGCCAAAGAGATTTTTCAGCAAATTTTTATGGAAGGATTCTTTCATGGTGATCCTCATCCTGGGAATGTGCTGGTGTTGCCAGGAGAAACCATTGCTTTTCTGGATTTTGGAATGGTTGGGCATCTCAACTCTGAAATGAAATATAATCTATCTTCATTAGTAATCGGCTTAATGCACCAAGACTCAGACGAGATAGCCAAAACGATTTATCGCATGGGAATTGTCTCCGAGTATGCCAACAAACTTAAGCTCAGGGACGATATAGAACTACTAGTCGAAAAATACTACGGAGTCCCGTTAAGTCAAGTTAGTATTGGTGAAGCCGTGAATAATATTTTTGCAGTGGCTCTGAAACACAAAATAAAAATTCCTGCCGATATGGTATTAGTAGGAAAGGCATTACTTACGATGGAGGGTATCGTTGAAAAACTAGATCCCCATTTGAGTATTTTCGATATTGCCGAGCCATTCGGGAAAAAAATAGTAATGGAACGCCTACATCCCAAAACTATGACCAAAAAATTCTGGCGAAATATTAACGACTTCAGTGAACTTTTCGTTAGTTTTCCTCAGCAGTTTAAAGAATTCAGTGCTGTTGTCAGGCATGGGCGATTGCGTTTAGATATTGCTATTCCAGAGATGGAACATATTTTGAAAACACAAGATCGTATTAGTAATCGAGTGTCTTTCAGTATTATTTTGCTGGCACTTAGTATTTTTATGGCTAGTATCATTGTCAGTTTAAGTATTGCCGGACAATCTTCGTTGCTGTGGCCAATTCCGATTCTAGAAATTGGCTTTGGAATTGCAATGGTAATATTTTTTTGGTTGCTTTATGCTATTATTCGGTCAGGTAATCTGTAATATTCGGTTCGGGCAACACATGATTTCCTCAAGGAAGAAGATATTCAATTTTATAAACCATTAATCTTGACCGAATATTTTCATCAGGTGAATTTATTTTGTCACAAAGATAGTAACCTTGAAATTACTGGATTTATGGGCATAGCGGATAATAACCTTGAAATGCTGTTTATTAATCCTGAATCGCGGGGCAAGGGTATAGGCAAAGAGTTGCTTATGTATGGGATAGAGCAGCAAAAAGTGAAACGGGTAGATGTTAATGAGCAGAATGCTCAGGCGGTTGGCTTTTATAAGCACATGGGCTTTCATATCGTAAATCGGTCTGAATTTGATGGGACAGGGAAACCTTATCCAATTTTGCACATGGAATTAAAATGTTAACAGGCTAAATTTTAAATGGTAAACATGTACGTATATGTTTAGACGTAAAAAAGAAGAAAAGTGAGAGCAACGAGTGAGCTACTCGTTGCTCTCACTTTATCTTAAATAAGCTTATATTTTTCCAGTAATTCCTCCATAACCGTTCCAGAAATCATTTTGAGCGCTTTCTTTTCCACTAAACTTGCAATAAAAGGCAGTTTGATATCGGTAAGTTTTTTCCCATCTAGCATTTTTGCTGTAGAATCAAGCAATACTCTAATATCGTAGCAGGAGGCGAACACTTCTGGAACTCCGCGGTCAACATCAAGCAGGGTATAAACTGCCTCCATTGCCGTTCTGACCGAATACTCTGTTGTGAAGACCGTGTCCCGGACAGTATCGGCAAACTGGCCGATAAATGCAAAGTTAACGCAGCCATCGGGAACGACTTTGGGACGATCACCTTCCGTTCTTGGCATAAAGAATGCGGTGATATATGGCATCATACAAGGAATGCAGTGCGCGCCAGTTCCTGCCATTTCGTGAATTTCTGTTTCTGGTACGCCCATGTGGTAGAGCCATTCCTCTACAATTTCCCTACCCGTGCATTCCTTCATGGGCTTTTTAACAAAGTTGCCGGGAGCATTTGTATAAAGCCCATAAATCCATACCACCAGTTGGTCTTTTGGCTGTTCCTTGAAATGAGGCTGGCGATTAACCGTATAACTCATGAGCCACTTAGAATCCTTGACAGTAATAATGCCGCCGGTAACAACTCTTCCTGAGAAGGGATCACGCTTAGACATTTTTTTAATATACTGTGGAATCCTTTCATCAAGAGTAGTGACGGTAGCTGATTCCCAGTTGGTCGCTTTTATATTGGTACAGAATTTTTCTGGGCGACCAAAGGACGGATCCTGGTTGGCGATGTTCTTCCAGAGATGCCAGCAGCCGCCCTCGCCAGGATTGGTATCCAGTATGGGTGCATGATCGTCATCGCTGAGCGTAGAATTTTCCGTACAACTGCCATTTGTAACAAATACTAGATCATCTTCCGTTAGGTCAATGATTTCTTCCTTACCTGCATGCCGGTAGACAAGTTGTCTTGCAACCTTTTCTCTACCCGTTATGTCAAAGATAACGTTAGTAACCTGTGTATCATACTGAAAGTTCACATTATGAGCTTCCAGATATTTTACCAATGGCAGAATCAGTGATTCATACTGATTGTATTTGGTGAATTTTAGTGCGGAGAAATCAGGAAGACCACCAATGTGATGGATAAAGCGTTGGAGGTAGAGTTTCATTTCGAGCGCGCTGTGCCATTTTTGAAAGGCAAACATAGTCTGCCAGTAGAGCCAGAAGTTTGAAGAATAAAACTCATCGTCAAAAAAATCATCAATGGTCTTGTCGTATAGAAGTTCATCTCTTGTTATAAACAGTTTGAGAATGTCCATTGATGCTTTTTCGGATAGTGCAAATTTTCCGTCGGTATGTGCATCCTCTCCTCGATTTATAGAGGCTCGCATTAGGGAATAATTAGGGTCACGCTTGTTAAGCCAGTAAAATTCATCAAGCACTGAGATGCCCTCGGTTTCAATTGAAGGGATGGAGCGGAATAAATCCCAGAGGCATTCAAAATGGTTTTCCATTTCACGGCCACCACGGATGATAAAGCCTTTTTGTATATCTTTAATACCGTCACAGGCGCCTCCGACAATGCCCGTTTCCTCAAGAATATGGATGTGCTCGCCTTTCATTTGTCCGTCTCGAACGAGAAAACATGCTGCTGCTAGTGAAGCAAGACCGCTGCCCACAAGATAAGCTGATTTGTTATCAACTCCCTTAGGCTTTTCCGGGCGGGCAAATGCTTCATAATTACCATTTGAGTAATACATAGCTGGAACCTCCCAAGATTTTTATGGCTATAGTATAAACGATATAGCTATAATATAAACTGGTGTTTGTCCTAAAGCATGGTGACGGCAGACCGTGTCAAAAGTAGTCGATTATAATTACACATCAGATTACTTGCAGATTCGCCTAGATGCCCTTTAAAAGAACAGCAATGTTCTCAGAATAGGTTGGAAAGATTTTATTACAAAATCCATATATGGTGCAAACTTTTTGTGTATCGTCAGCGTCTATATAGTGTAAAGCAAAGAAAGGAGCTATTCGTGCTAATGGGGAAATGCAATATAGAAAAACAATTCGTAGATTACGTTATGGAAAATAAGGAGAACCACTATCGGCTTGCTTTAAGTTACGTTAAAAATGTTGACGATGCTTTGGATGTTGTCCAGGAATCTATTTATAAAGCCATTTCAACTGTTGATACTCTCAAAAATCCTGGCTATTTTAAAACTTGGTTTTATAAAATTTTAGTAAACACTTCATTGGATTTACTTCGAAAACGGAAGAAGCTAGTTGTAGTAGACGATGAAGTTTTATTAGGTTTTGATTCAGGTACATTTGATAATTGTGAGGACATAGATCTTCAAAAAGCATTAGATAATTTACCCGTTCAATACCGTAGTGTAGTAGTACTTAGGTTTTTTGAGGATTTAAAAATAGAAGAAATTGCGGTTGTTTTAGATGAAAATGTTAATACAATAAAAACACGCTTATACAAATCACTAAAAATGTTACGTATTGAAATGAATGATTAGAGTAAGGAGGAGCCATTTGTGATGGATAAAAAATTGGAAATGCTGAAAAAGGAATACATGAACGCACCTATTCCTTCGGAATTGGACTTTGTTGTAAGAAAAGCCTTAAAAAATAACGAAATTAATAGCAGTATGAGAAATAATAACTTTAAAAGAATAAAAAGAGCAGTCGCTTCAATAGCCGCAGCATTTGTCGTACTTACTGTAGGGGTTAATACTAGCCCGGCTTTTGCAGCAGCAATAACAAAAGTACCAGTTGTAGGTAGCATTGTAAAAGTTATAACTTTTAGAGAATTTACTGTAAACGAAGATACCTATAATACGAATATAAAAGTACCTGCCGTACAGGGTTTAGAAAACAAAAACCTGGAAAACAGCTTGAATGAAAAATATCTTGCTGAAAACAAAAAGTTATATGAACAGTTTACGGTTGATATGGAAAATTTGAAGAAAAACGGTGGCGGTCATTTAGGCGTAAATAGCGGTTATGAGGTGAAGACCGATACTGACAGAATTCTTTCTATAGGGCGTTATGTAGTGAATACTGTGGGATCTTCATCAACAAAAATGAAGTATGATACCGTAGATAAGAAAAACGGAATCCTGATTACTTTACCAAGCTTATTTAAAGACGATAGGTATGTTGAAGTTATAAGTGAAAATATTAAAAAGCAAATGATAGAACAGAATAAAGCGGATAACAATAAGTTTTATTGGGTTGCAGGGATCGAGCAGAAAGGGAATATGAAGTTATTTGAAAAAATTTCAAAGGAGCAAAGCTTCTATATTAACTCAGAAGGTAAGCTGGTAATTTCATTTGACAAATACGAGGTTTCCCCAGGATATATGGGAATTGTACAATTCGTTATACCAACCGATATCATATCAGATATTCTGGTTAGTACTGAGTATATAAAATAAGCTAAAAAAGAAGGCATATTTCTTTTGAGCTGCGATATGAAGGAGACGCGTTGGAAAAGGTTATATGCGAACATCTCATTGATGGCATGTCATAGAACTAATATTTACTTAGAGAATAGATAAGTGTAATTACTAATATTTTGATAAAGCTCGATAATAAAGGATCTGACGCGGTTCCTTTGTCTCACTAAATATGGCCATTATAGACTCCGAATAAGAAAAAACAATATATACGACAACTCCTGCAAATCAGCCTTGCAGGAGTTTTGTATTTTAATGGTAAATGGGATAGGATATGGGATATTGTTTTTCAAAGAAAAGCTTCTCATTACGTATAAACATACATGAGACAGAAGATAGGTACTCAAAAGAACCGTCCCCGTGAATTTTTTTGTGGCAAGATAAATTTGCCATAAGAATTTTGGAAAGCTGTGGAATAGAAAAAAAGGGAATTCTGTTGAGTTTAAATACCCCAATATCTTATCGAAAAGGAACAGCTCTAAGGCGTATTTATGTTTGTTAAAATATTTTGATGCATTTTAGAATTGAGATTTGTCTGTTTGAGGTGCATAGTGAAAGGAGTGGTTGTTAGAATGGAACAAGTTTTACCAAAAGGCGGTTTCTTGCATTTTACTCTCCTGTGGTTTGGAGAAATGATTTCATTTATGGGATCGGGCTTAACTGGCTTTGCATTAGGGGTGTGGGTATATCAAAATACCGGGTCTGTAACAGAGTTTTCTTTAATTGCATTGTCTGCGGCGTTACCGGGGATTGTTTTTTCTCCTATTGTAGGCGCATTAAGTGATCGTTGGGATAGGCGCTTATTAATAATTGTGAGTGATTTTGGCGCTTGTCTGGGTACACTGGCTATTATCCTGTTGTTACATAACAACGTGCTAAAAATATGGCATATTTACATCATTATGATGATTATATCGATTTTCAGTACCTTCCGATTGTCGGCATATCAGGCTTCTTTTACTATGCTGATACCAAAAGAACAATTGGGCCGAGCCAACGGAATGGATCAGATTTCAGTAGCTATATCACAAATTTTGCCACCAGTCGTAGCTGGTGTTTTAGTTGGAAGCGTAGGGATAGAACCAGTAATTTTAATTGACTTTTGTACATACATTTTCGCACTTGCTATGTTGCTCTTTGTGCGAATTCCTAAACTGACGGAACGTCCTCCAGGGTCGGACCAGTCTTCGTTGCTCAACGATGTAGCTAATGGATGGAACTATCTCACTGAACGACCAGGGTTACTCTGGCTCATCTTTTTCGTCGCAATTATTTATTTTGCGATAGCATCTCTCAGTGTCTTGATTACTCCATTAATATTGTCAATGGCACCGGTGGAAACGCTTGGTATGGTGATGTCCATTGGCGGTAGTGGGATGCTGATTAGTAGCTTGTTAATTAGCACTTGGGGTGGTTTAAAGCAAGACTTTCGTAACGCATTTATTGCTAGTATGATTTTTGGAGTGTCTATCTTGATTGGGGGCTCAAGCACGTCAGTGCCAACGATAACAATGATGGCTTTCTTGGCCTTCTTTTCCTTGCCATTTATAATCAGTGGAAGTCGAACGATTTTTCAGAAAAAGACTTTACCGAGTTTTCAGGGAAGAATCTTCGCTGTTCGTCGTATGTTTAATTGGGCCGCATCAGGGGTTGCATATTTTATTTCTGGACCGTTGGCTGATTATGTTTTTAAGCCATTACTTCTTCCAGGAGGACTTCTAGCAAATAATGTGGGAACGGTTATCGGAATTGGGCAAGGAAGGGGAATTGGTCTATTTATGATGATAGTGGGGTTAATTACAATTATCGCGCTTATTTGCGTATACCCTCACTTACGCTTTTTGGAAAAGAAGGTGCCTGATGCCTGCTAACATAGCGTTCCTCGTCAGATAATGTTTGCTTGTGAGAAAGGCTTATTTGCTATACACTTTTTTATTTCGTTCTTTATTCGCATTTAGGACTTGACTTTGATTAGCTGGTCTGTGACATTCCCTGCCAACCTAGCCTTACAGGAGTTTTGTATTTTAATGGTAAATAGTATAAAACATGGGAGGGTTTATGAGACGAAAAGAGGAGAGTGACTCAGGCAATTATTCTCTAGTATTTTTTGATAAATACGACTATAATTTCTGTCCCAACTGTAATGAATGGGCAGGTCATAGTTGTGGAGATGCAGGCTGCCCATTTTGCGGTAATCGTCCTGAAACTCCATTTCATGAATTCTACAATAAATAAAGCCAGGATAACAGGAATATCTAAAAGTGTGATTGATAGGATCTAGTGGGACAGAGAACCTGTCCCCTTGTCCCCGTATTTAATAGTTAAAGGAGATAGTTATGACAGAGAAAGAAAAGGCACAAAAAGGTTACTTGTATGATGCAAACAATGATACATCTTTGATTGAAGAAAGAACATTATGCCAAGACTTGTGTTTTCAATATAATGGGTTACACCCTTCTATGATAGAAACACGTATAGCACTAATAAAAAAAATAATAAGAAAGACAAAAGGAAGGTTCTTAATTGAACAACCTTTCTGGTGTGATTACGGATATAATGTTGAAATTGGTGAAAATTTTTATGCTAATCATAACTGTATAATCTTAGATGGAGCAAAAGTAACTTTTGGAGATAACGTATTTATAGCTCCTAATTGTGGTTTTTATACAGCAGGGCATCCACTTGATAGTGAACAGAGAAATCAAGGATTAGAATATGCATATCCAATCATCATAGGAAGTAATGTATGGATTGGTGCACATGTAGCAGTTTTGCCAGGAGTTACTATTGGTGATAATGTTGTAATTGGAGCTGGCAGTGTAGTAAATAAAGATATTCCTTCTGGAGTAATCGCAGCGGGAAATCCTTGTAAGGTGATTCGTAAAATAACTGAGGATGATAAGAAAAAATACTGGAATGAATAGCGATATAGTAATTGGATAATCTCCCCCAAAAGTGGAAGAGTAAAAGAATTAATGGACAATAGGGGGTGTCGACAATTCAACCAGTTTGAAGGTTGGTGTCAATAACCCCGTCCCCATGACATACTTCGTAAACGGGGCGACGGAGTTTTCCGAAATGGTTCGTAACGGGATTACGCCACTACGGGTGCTGAAAGCGGGGACGTCGGTGGCGGCGGAGATGCTTGAGCTGAATACCGGCAGTATCATTGTCGGCAAGCGGGCTGATTTGGTCGCTATGCCTGGAAACCCGTTTGAAGACATTTCCGTTACCGAGAAAGTTAACTTCGTTATGAAGGACGGCGTGGTTTACCGCGACGACAAATAGCGCTGCTGACCCGCGAAGGGGCCACTTTCTGCAGGGTGTGAAAAAACTCCGTTAAGAATTCTAATAAGAATTTTTAATGGAGTTTCCCATTATTACGGTAGATTTAAATGATATAAAAGATGATAAAACAGTGGCGCATCCCTAAGATTTATTAAATATTAGTTGTTGTTAAACAATGGTTCTATCGTTTCAGGAAGTGAAATCGTAACGCTTTCAGTTTGTCCCTTATTAGTAACTTGCATACCCCATTTACCTAAAATCTGATTCTTAGCGTTTCTTACACAAATACTAAGGTTTACTAATTCTCCTTTTGCAGATACGATAGCTACTTGACCTGAAGTCTTTCCTGCTGAGATAATGGTCGCATCTTTTGGATTACTACCATTATTACCAAGACTCCATTCAACATTAACAGTTGATGGCTTGCTAGGGATAGTTTCTTTGATAAAAGTGCAATCCCAAAAATTAGAGTTGCTAATTTCAGTTTTTACTTGCAGTGTAGCCTGAGATGCAGCTTGAACTGAGGTCAACGCGGTTATTGAGAAGAAGACGAATACGAATGAGGCTAAACAAAATTTAATTATGTGGCCCATAATGTATAACCCTCCAAATAACTTTTTCTCTATTTTAGCATAATTATCCATTTAGGACAATGTGAGCGGTAGGTTGTAATTATTTTAGTCTTGCAGGAGTTTTGTATTTTTTAAGTGACCCTGGTGGCACGTCCGTAAAAGTAACACTTTTTTGTAAGTGTTGACTATAATTTATATTTTTGATACAGTATTCAGAACAAATGTTCTTATATGTATGTAAAGCCATGCTAGAAGGAGGAAGCTTATGGATCTTAATTATGAGCAGTTGGAACAGGAAATATTGGATGTATTAGGGAGCAATAAGTACTGGGTATTGGCAACCTCAGCAGATAACCGGGTAACAGCGCGTTCTATGAGTATAGTGAATGATGGATTAAACATTTATTTTCAGACGGAAACGTTGTTGGATAAGTATAAACAGATCCTTATAAATCCCAATATAGCGATGTGTTACCATAACGTACAAATTGAGGGTAAAGCTGAATCAAAAGGACAAGTGGCAAGCCGGGAAAATGAAAAAATTCGTAAAATTTATTGTGTACATCACAAAAAATCATATGAACGCTGGCAGGGGTTAGAGGAACAAGTGTTTATGAAGGTGCAACCAGTAAAGATTACTATGTGGAAATATGTTGACTCCAAGCCGTGTCGGGATTATATATATGTAGCTGAGCGTAGAGCAGTCAGAGAATATTATCATGGGGAGCAGTATGATAATTGATAATATGTACCTAATGAATTTACGAAAAAATACAATAAGAGTGGGGTGGTAGTTATGGGAGGTAATACAATGAGTAAAAATACTATATTTATGTATGTTCTAAATACAATGGCGGATTGGGAATGGGGCTATATAACCGCTGAATTGAAAACCGGACGGTTTTTTAAAAAAGGGATACCAGCATTTACGATTAAAACCGTTAGTTTAAGTAAGGAACCGATTACAACCATGGGAGGGCTGCGAATCATACCTGATTTAAGTATAGAAGAAATTAATACTCAGGATTGTGCTCTTCTACTACTACCTGGCGGTGAAACGTGGATGGATTCACGGCATGCTTCGATATTGGAAAAGGCAAAAGATTGTTTAGATAAAGGTATTCCTGTTGCCGCCATCTGTGGTGCTACTATGGCACTTGCGTCAGTCGGAATTTTAGATACATATCGGCACACTAGTAATGATTTTGCATATCTCAAGAAGGAATGCCCCAATTATCATGGGGAAGAGAACTTTCAATTTCAAAGTGCAGTTACCGATGGTGATCTCATTACTGCCAGTGGTATAGCACCGATAGAGCTAGCGTATCAAGTTTTTAAGCGACTTGATGTATTTTCAGATGAGACCTTAGATTGTTGGTATCAGCTTCATAAAATACAAGATCCTCAGTACTTTTATAAACTAATGCAATCTCTTGGATAGGGATTTTAGCGACTTATCAATAAATTTACTTATTTTACATTTTATAATTTAAAATTAAGTAATTCCAAAAGATAAAATATGATAAGTATTAGCGTAATGCTGATACTTTTTTTTACATACTAAAGGTGAAAATGATGCGTACATCAGAATCCTGTAAAACCTGGTATTGGAACAGTTGATGGATATAAGTGGAGTAGCTATAGGGATTATATAGGCATGGGAAGAAACCTGACGGATACAAGGGAAGTATTGGGTATTCTTTCGAACTTTAATGAAAAAGCCTTAATAGAGTTTGTAAGGTTCAATCCAATAAATCGCTAAGAGAGGAACTGATAAAGCTTCTGATGGAAAAATCCAACTCGTCCCTAAGAGGGATTGCGGAGACATTGGAACTAAACCGTGAAATGGTAAGAAAGGTGCAAGTGTCAAAGGACCTGTCCCCTTGACATTTTTGACATTCCGGTTATTTAAATACTTCAGAAGGATTTAAATATTTCGATATAGAATCTTATATTTTGATAAAATTCGCAGAAAAAGTATATCCCTCGGTCAATTGGCACAATTTAATTCTATAGATCAGTCACAAGATTTCCACAAATCAAAGAGATTTAAAACAAGAAAGATAGGAGTAATTAAATGAATGATTTTTCAACAAAACTAGAACTTCGTATTGACTGGAGTGAAATCGATCTTTTTGAACATGTAAACAATGTAGCGATCTCAAAATATATCCAATCTGCAAGAGTTAATTATCTGGAGACTATTGGCTTAATGCAATTACAGTCAGAAACTAAAAAGGGTCCAATATTAGTTTCTACAACTTGTCAATTTCGTAAACCGCTATTTTATCCTGGACAAGTATCGATCTATTCAAAAGTTGAGTTTATTAAAAATACAAGTTTTGGAATTAAGCATATAATTTATAATGAACAAAATGAAATTTCCGCAGAGGCTCAAGACATTATAGTTTTTTTTGATTTCAATAATAATGCCAAACTCATTATTCCAAATGAGATAAGAGAAAAAATTGAGACAGTGGAAAGATAAAACAACGAGTCAGGTGAAGGTTAAATGGGAAGAAGCATCTATTAAATCAGTTTACGAGGTTAAAAGATTTGGCGTTGTAAAATGTAAATGGTAAGATGAGACTGATAAATTTCGGTGATATGCCAGCAGTTACATGCTGGCTTTTCTATTTGCAAGATTAAATGTTGGGAATTTATAAACGGATAATTAACTACAGGCTATATGGTTATTGTCTAATGATCGGATCTAGTGGGACAGAGAACCTGTCCCCTGTCCCAATATATTGATGATATGAAATGAGAAAAGGGTATGACTCAAAAGAAACGTCCCCTCGATTCTTATGATTTTTATTCGGTTCTAGCAAATTCCCTAGAAAGATTTTAGCAAGTATAGTTTGAATTTATCTTGGGAGAATAATCATGAGGTGGTTCATATGACACTTTGCCAGCTAGACAACCAGATGAAGCGGGTCATTCGTGGCAAACTGGAAGAAGTCTGGCATAAAAGCGAACAGATAGTAAAATCGCTTGATGACGGAGAAAAATGTCTGCTTTGTGAGATAACAAGCATCAAAGATCTTGCTTTAGAGTTAGATGCTATGGCCTCCCTCTATCACTTTCAGTCCTCGCTCTTCCCTACAGTGGAAGGAATAGAAGATATATCAACGGCGCTCACAGCCTTGTCTATTAGCGGTCATGGAGCACTGATTATCATAGAGCAAAGTGATAGTTTAAGCGAATATGTTGATGCCTGCATTACCACAGGCTCCCTTATTGGGGCGCGCGTGTCAGCACCGCTCCTTGAAACAATCTTCTATCCTGGCAATCCTTTGCACGATGGTGCGGTAATCATAAAAGATGGGCAAATAGTTTCAGCTGGCTGTGTGCTTCCACTATCTGCTAAAAGACACACCAAAGAAGGCAGAAAAATTGGAACTCGTCATCGGGCAGCTCTTGGTATTAGTGAACGCACCGACGCCCTCGCTATTGTTGTTTCTGAGGAAACCGGTAAGGTCTCCATTGTTCAACGAGGTATATTACACCCGCTTGAAGTAAACATGTGCGAACATGGTGAAGCGCTTCGCATGCCTAACTTCAAGCTAAACAATGCACCCTTACGAATATCCACTGACGGTTTGGCGCAATATATTGGTGCCGACAACTTGTGATTAGGAGGACGAAAGAGTGAGCGAGACATCTCGTTATTTTATTACCAAAAAGTGTAATGGTTGTAATGCTTGTTTATAGTTTGGATGGCCATATATATCATTCAGTCAGAGAAATGGTGGCGTTCATAATTGTTAATGGTTCCAGAAGAAGCAATGGGGCCAGATTTGACTTATTTGTAGATAGTTCTTTCAGATGGTGCTAAATGAATTAATGAATGAGTGTATTAAATAGTATGGTGGATTTGCAAGGTCACGCCTCGCCGTGTCGAACTCCTGTCATGCATGACTCAAAAGAACCGTCCCCTTGATTCTGTATAGGCATGGGAAGAAATTTGACGGATACAAGGGAAGTATTGGGTTTCGAACTTTAATGAAAAAGCCTTAATAGAGTTTGTAAGGTTCAATAGTGAGTTTAGTGAGGGAACTTTTCTGGATGTCCGTGAAGAGAAGGAAATAGATCAGTTAAATGTGACTGAATATATAAATAGGTATTTGGCTGAAAAAGGAATAGGAATCAATGATTTGAGAACTGATAAAGCTTCTGATGGAAAAATCCAACTTGTCTTTTAGAGGGATTGCGGAGACATTGGAACTAAACCGTGAAATGGTAAGAAAGGTGCAAGTGTCAAAGGACCTGTCCCCTTGACATTTTGGGGATTGAGGATGAAAAATTGGGAGTGACGACAATGAGATTTGATTATGCAACAGACAATACAATTTTAATACTTGACAATATTACTAATTAGTGATAAATTATAGCCATGAACAACAATAGTAAAGATTATGGAATGAAGAATCGATTGAACTTAAATGTCGTCATTGGACTCTATCGTTCTTACTTTAGAATACACAGGAGTACACAAAAATTAATAGCCAGTTATAATATTACCATGCCGCAATTTGGTGTTATGGAAGCATTATATCATTTAGGTGATATGAATATTGGAGAAATAATTGATAGAACGCTGTCCACAAGTGGAAATATGACTGTAGTTATTAAAAATTTAGAGCAAGAGGGGTGGATTACCCGCCATACCGATCCTGCCGATAAAAGAGCTTATTTGGTGCAATTAACTAAAAGAGGAGAAGAATTAATTGAAACGATTTTTCCTGAGCATTTAAATGATTTGGATGGATTGCTAGATAATTTAGATACGCAGGAAAAGGAACATTTAAGTTACCTTTTCAAAAAAATGAATAGAACTTAATGGAAAGGTTGGCAAGCAGCCTTTTTATTAACACAAATATCACTAATTAGTAATATTGTTTTAGAAACAATATGAAAAAGAACATCGTGTCCCAATTTTGGGAGAGATTAACGAAAAAAATCAACTCAACTATCAAGAGAAATATAAATTAGTAGTTGAATTACTTGAAGGAGATAATAATGGGAAAAGATACAATGGATAAGTTTAATAAGCTTAAAAAAAGAGTACCTTTCTCAAAAGATAACCATTGGGTTTACTTTGGATATGGAGAAGATTGGGGTAATAAGTGCTCTAGATGTTATCACAAGCTTAAAACAGAAGAGACACCAAACAATGAATGCATAAATTGTTGGAAATTCGAAATATGGGAAGATAACTTGACAGACTTAGATGAAACTCTAATATTCTTATTGGAAGAAGCAGATAAAGATCATACTCTAAGTGGAAAGATGATGAGAAATAAATCCTTGTATTATTCTGAAAGAGGCGAAAGATTAGGTACTGGAATTAGTCATACGATACCAGAAGATGCAAAACCAGACCGATATTTAAGAGGCGAAATAGATTGTGACAGGGTTATACTAATTTATAGTCAATCCATTGAAGAAAGAAATATGAGAATGAATA
The DNA here is from genome assembly GCF_000725345.1 of Pelosinus sp. UFO1. Taxonomy (NCBI): domain Bacteria; kingdom Bacillati; phylum Bacillota; class Negativicutes; order Selenomonadales; family Sporomusaceae; genus Pelosinus; species Pelosinus sp. UFO1. Next base: position 3,612,037 of record NZ_CP008852.1, on the reverse strand, counting down.
GCATACTAGCAGGATTAAAGGAAAGAGGTCTTTATAAAAAGGATAGTTTTCCATACAGGAGGGGGTGTATTGAACCCCATGAAAAATTAATTGGACCTTGGGAAAATTGGTTTGAGCTAAACAGGGATTATAATTAATAAAGGAGTGTACGTATGAAAGTTGATGGAAAAACAATGATAAAGGATATCGTAGATATGGGGCCTAAAGCAATAGAAATATTAATGAGTTTTGGTATGGGCTGTATTGGATGTCCTGCATCTCAAAAAGAGAGTATAGAAGAAGCTGCTAGAGTTCATGGAATTAATGTAGAGAATTTGCTGCAAAGTTTAAATAATATTTAATAAAGTTGAAGTTTAATTAGCATACAAAATTCTAAATAAATTACACATAATGAAGGAAATAGAAAAGATGATAAAAACAATAATTTCAAAAATAAAAAAACTTAAGGGAGAAAATAGAATGGATAATAACAAAGTAGTATGTGGATGTTTTAATGTTACTGTACAAGATTTAAATAATGCTATCAAAAATGGTGCTAAGTCATTTGAAGATGTGCAAGCTGCTACTAAAGTTGGTACTGGTTGTGGTAATTGTGTAGAAAACAATAAAACATTAGTTGATGAACTATTATTAAGAAAAAAAATCGATGAAAATCAAGTAGTATGTGGATGTTTTAAAGTTACTGCACAAGATTTAGTGAATGCTATCAAAAATGGTGCAAAGTCATTCGAAGAGGTACAAGTTGTTACGAAAGTTGGCACTGGTTGCGGTAATTGTGTAGAAAGCAATAAAGCATTAGTTGCTCAATTATTAGCGAAATAATAATTCGTAGAGTAAATCTTAAACGTCATTGGATTGATTTGTAATTTGCGTAAGTGGTGATATGCAGATATAAAGATAAAATGGGTGGATTTGGACTGGTTCGGCTCGCCGTTAAATAAAAGACAAAAAAACATTGTAGACTCCGAATAAGAATAGCTGACCAATAACCAATATATAATGACAAACTCCTGCAAAGCAACTAGCCTTGCAGGAGTTTTGTATTTTAATGGTAAAATCTTGATTACATCTGATGAGTAGGTTGAGCTTATCAGGAAAAAGGCTGCCTAAAACATGATTGGAATCGAACATCTTGTCTTTTGTAGAAATATTCAGTGTTTAGTTAGCTGATCTCGTGTTTTTCATATTTATGATTTGGCACTCTGCAAGGACATTTCTCTTTATGCAACGACCTCATCATTTTCAAATTGGCTGTTGTAAAGGTTTTGGTAAAATCCTCCTTTTGCCATTAATTCTTCGTGACTTCCCTGCTCGATTACATCGCCGTGGTTCATAACCAAAATGATGTCCGCATCGCGAATGGTAGATAGGCGGTGCGCAATTACAAAGCTGGTTCTTCCCTTCATAAGCTTGTTCATAGCTTTTTGAATGAGTACCTCCGTCCGGGTATCGACAGAGCTTGTAGCTTCATCTAAAATCAAAATTTGGGGATCGGCAATAATAGCCCGTGCAATGGTTAATAGCTGCTTTTGACCTTGTGATATATTATTTGCCTCTTCGTTTAGCATCATGTTGTAACCGCCGGGAAGGGTTTTAATAAAGTGGTGGGCATAAGCAGTTTTGACAGCATCGACCACTTCTTCATGAGTCGCACCCTCTTTGCCGTAGACCAGATTTTCTTCAACTGTACCGTGAAACAGCCAAGTATCCTGTAGGACCATTCCAAAAATCGTATACAAATCATCCCGCCTCATATCCCTTATATCAACTCCGTCCACCTTGATACTACCGCTGTCCACATCGTAGAACCTCATTAGCAAATTAATCAGCGTTGTTTTGCCAGCGCCTGTGGGACCGACCACGGCAACCGTCTGTCCGCTCTTTACGTCGATAGTAAGATTTCTGATCAGAGTCTGGTCTTTTGAGTAACCAAAGCTGATATTTTCTATAGAAACATTGCCTTGAATGTTATTATTCAGCGTAGCATTCAGGTTGTCCGGAAGCTCTTCTTCCTCATCCAAAATTGCAAAAACCCTTTCGGCAGCAGCAATAGTGGACTGCAGTGTGCCGGCTAGATTGGATATGGTGCTTAAAGGCTGCATAAACTGCTTCGTGTACTGGGTGAACGACTGAATTTGCCCGACCTGTATTTTTCCCTGTATTACAAGAATACAGCCGACGACGGCAATTAGGGCATAGCCAACATTCCCGAAAAACGAAACCATTGGCATCATTGTTCCAGAGAAGAACTCCGCGCGCCACGCGTTTTCATAGATTTTATTGTTAATGTCTGAAAACCGCTCCTTTGATTTTTCCTCATAGTTAAAGGTTTTGATAATGTTGTGACCTGTGTACATCTCTTCGATATGGCCGTTGATTTCACCGATGGCGGCTTGCTGTCTGCCGAAATACTTCTGTGAACCTTTGATGACACCTGCTGATGTCAAAAGAGATAAAGGAATCACAACAATCGCAATGAGCGACATCCATATGTTAATACTGAACATCATCATCAAAATGCCCAATACAGTTGCAAGGGAGGTAAGAATTTGGTTTAAACTATGCTGCATGGTTGAGTTGATGGTTTCGATGTCGTTTGTGACGCGGCTTAAAATCTCACCGTGGCTTTTACTGTCCAGATATTTCAGAGGTAGCTTATTGATCTTTTGGTCAATATCATTTCTAAGATTATATATTGTGCGCGCTGTAATCTCTGCCATAAAGAAGTTCTGCACAAACTGGAACACCTGTGATAAGACATAAATCAGAGCAAGCAGTTTTAAAATACGGAGGATGTAAGACCAGTCAAACACCCCTGTGGATACTCCATGATAAAGTGCTGTCGTTACTTTACCAAGAATTTCCGGTGCTGTCACTGTGAATGCAGTACTTAAAATCACCATAATCAAAACCATAATAAATTGCCTTTTGAATTTGGATAAATAGCCAATTAAGCGCTTGGCGGAAGAACTGAAATTTTTAGCCTTTTCCGAACCAAAGGAAGGGCCGCAATGTGTTGAATTGCTGTCATTATGCTTACTCATGCTCCAAGCTCTCCCTTTTTAAATTGTGATTCAACAATCTCCTGATATACGCGGCACCTATTTAATAGTTCTTTATGAGTACCAATATCCGAAATCATCCCGTTATCCAGAACAATAATCTTATTCGCATCCATGATGGTACTGACACGCTGTGCCACAATAATCACCGTGGCATCCACCGTTTCTTTTTTCAACGCTTTGCGAAGCGTAACATCTGTTTTATAATCCAGTGCAGAAAAACTGTCATCAAAAACATAGATTTCGGGCTTTTTAATTAACGCCCGCGCAATGGCCAGACGCTGCTTCTGCCCACCTGACACATTTGCGCCACCCTGGGAGATCATGGAATCGAATTGATTTTCCTTGTCCTGCACAAATTCCATGGCCTGTGCTACCTCAGCCGCGTGTCGTACTTCCTCTATACTGGCATCCTGTCTGCCGAACCGAAGATTTTCCGCAATGGTTCCGGTAAACAAAACACCCTTTTGTGGAACATAACCGATTTTATTCCGAAGCGTATGCAAATCAAATTCCTTAATATTAATACCATCCACCAATATTTCGCCTTCTGTTACATCGTAAAAACGGAGAATCAAATTGGCGATGGTGGATTTTCCGCTACCGGTGCTGCCGATAATCGCAACGGTTTCATTGGGATTCGCCTGAAAGGAAATGTTTTTTAGCACAGGATCATCCGCATTTGGATAATTGAAGGAAACATTTCTAAATTCGACCGTGCCTGTAACTCTGGATTCTTTGACAAGTTTACCCGGATTTGTGACTGCAAGTTTCATGTCCAGCACCTCCGCTATTCTTTCAGAGGAGGTGGCAGCCCTGGGATACATGATAAAAATCATGGAAATCATCATAATGGACATCAGAATCTGGGTAATATACTGCACATATGCGACAAGATTTCCAACATTCATGGTTCCTCCATACACCATTTTCCCACCAAGATAAATGATTGCAATGGTGGTTAGATTCATGATGATTGTAACCGTAGGGACCAGGGTGCTCATCAGCTGCAGTGCAGTGATGGAGGTCTGCGTGTAATCTTCATTCACCGCGTCAAAACGTTTGATTTCGTACCCACTGCGTTTAAAAGCACGGATAACCTTTATGCCAATCAGGTTTTCGCGTAATACTCGATTAATGGCATCAATTTTTTTCTGCATACTTTTAAAATATTTCGATGACTTTGCAATAATTAAAACAATAGCTATACTCATGACAGGAACGACTACTAGCAAAGTAAGCGCAAGGTTGCGTCCGGTAATAACCGCCATTACAATTCCGCTGATTGTCATGAGCGGAGCAAATACGCCAATTCTCATTAAAAAGGTCATAAAGGTTTGTATTTGCATAATATCATTGGTGGTTCTTGTAATCAGTGAGGAAGTTCCAATTTGGTCTACCTCATGCAGGGAAAAGTCTTCCACCTTAAAAAAGACCTGTTCCCTCAGGCCTGCGCTGAGTTTTGTAGATGTTCTGGCAGCCAAATAGCTAGCCGCAATAGCACATAATATAGCTACAACGGCCGCCAATACCATTTGCAGTCCTATCGTCATAATAAGGTATTGATTGCCAGAGGAAACACCATCATTGATCATGGTGGCCAGCAAGGTTGGAATCATGATTTCACAGGCGGACTGCCCCCCCAGAAATATCAATAGAATGATTACTGAAATTCTATAAGGTTTTATATAGCGTAAAAATAATTTCATAAGAGTCCATCCCTTTTAATGGTAAAAGTTGGATATATATCGGTATAATGCAACTTTCGGCCGAACTAGTGGCTTCTAAGCAACAGCTAACTAAAAGTATTGATTCCTTTACTAATGAAGAAAAGATCGAACTTATGCTGGCTTCCGTTATCATTAAGAATATTATGGGTAAGATGGGTCAATAGTATGCTGAATAGTTTTCATTTTAATAAAAGAAGACACAGTGGGATGGTTCGAAACCACTGAAAAAGTCTATATTAAAAAAAAACGTTCTGGTGCGAAAATCGTACACAGTCAAAGATACCCCTATCTTTACTAGAATATTAAGCTGAGATTCCCATAATTTTATTAAAGAACTCAACCTCAGGAAGGACACGATAATTAATGTTTGATTATTGATTTTTGGGAAATAATACGATTATATCTATTTAGGCAGGGAATAAGATGAAGGTTGGCATTGTAGGGCCGATATCGAGAGACCGGATGGTATCACCAGATGGTAAGGTGGTAAGTAAATTAGGGGCTGTTGCTTATACTGTATCAGCACTTGCAAAGTTATTGGAGGGAACGACCGACTGTGTCGTATGTCTATCCCATTTATCCCCGGAGGATATAGATGAAGCCCGCGAGTTGCTTGAGCATCCAAATATCAGAATGCCTATTTTTGATGCATTAAGTAAAAAGGGGACGAAAATCGAACTAAGCCTTATTAACGATCATGAACGAATTAGCCATCAGATGCGCACGATGACACCAGTTTCGCCAGCAGAACTGAATTTGCTGGCGGATTGTGATTATCTTATATTGATGCCGCTGAACGAAACTGATATACCCCTTGATTGTATAAGAAAATTTCGCGAAACTTCTCGGGCAAAGATCTTTCTGGATGTTCACGGGCTGATAACTGGTCTTGATAAAAACGGTAACCGCTACAAGAAAGACTGGGAACACGCTGAAGAGTGGCTGGAAAACATTGACTTTTTGAAGATGAATGACAAGGAGGCGCAGTGGGCTGCGGGACGTTTGTTGGAAAAACATGAAGATTATGCACATTACTCAGCTGCCATGGTAAGTATGGGATTATCCGCATGTTGGATCACTTTCGGTGATCAATCCTCCTTAATTGCTTGGCGACGAAAGGATCGGATATTTTGGGCAAACGTCCCGGTGATGGATATTGGAAAGATAGTAGATACCGTAGGGTGTGGTGACTCAGCTTCAGCAGGATTCATATATTCTTATGCAAAGCTGCATAATCCGTTATTAGCCGTAGTACTAGGCAATACTTTCGGCTCAATAAAGGCGTCACTTTCCGGCATTAACGAATTTCCATCAAAGACTGAAGTGCGTGGTGTGGTTAACCAGCACTATCGCGATTATCTCCATACGATGCTTGACGAGTTTCTCACCCAAGAGCATTTAGTCGTCCACGAAATAAAGGAGGATCATATATATGAAAGTTCTCTGTACAGCACAGATGGGCACGGGCACGGTCATGGGGCAGACCATGCGCGTGGTAGCGATAGCTAAGGCTCTCCAACGCCGTGGGCATGAGGTGAAATTTCTAGCTAGTGACCAACTAATCCCCATTATTAAGGATTTTGGTATTGACGTTATTGAAATCGTCGATATGCCCCAATTCGATACGTTTGGCAACCAAGCAAACGACTCGCGACACAAGGAAGAACAGTTCAACAAGATGGAGCAGTTGATAGCAAGAATTGGTGAGATTGAAACGAAGGCTGCTACCCGCGAACAGCCCGATCTTCTGCTTTGCGGCACAATCAGCGGCTCAAAGATAGGAAAGTGTTTGGGCATTCCTTCCCTATTGGTAGCTTTACAAGCGCACGGTCCCAAGACGTTGGCTATGTTTGCACAGCGACTGAAAGGCATAAAGGACGAGCTTTACAGTTCGCAGGAGGCAGCGGATCTTATCATTCTTGAGGGGATGCCAGAAATAAGCGGCGGAGTTAGCTTCGGGGATCAATGGGAGAATTATGAGGCCTTGCAAGATAAGATATATTTTACAGGACCACTGTTAAACGAAAGCCCTAACGAGATGCCGTCACGGGAGACACTTAAGGAAAAACATATCGGCGCTGGCAATAAAACAATGGTGTATGTGACCATAGGAGGTGGTTCGTCGCTTATTGGTGAACAGTTCCTGCAGCTTGTCCTAGAGAGTCTAAAGATGTTGCCATGGTTGACGGGAGTTGTCGCTACGGGCATAGCTATATCGCCGGACAAGATAAAATCATTCAACCCACCTAACAATGTTGCCATTCGAGGATTCGTGCCGGGGACTGAGATGATTAAGGCCAGTGATGTAACTGTTTTTCACGGTGGATCGTCTACACTGATGACTTGCTTGGCTTGTGGTACACCAGCGGTGGTAATACCTTCCATAGGTGAGCAGGAGGATAACGCAGCCGTGCTGGCACAAAGCGGTGCGGGAATTGTTCTGGACAAGAAGACGCTAACCCCGCAAATGTTGGCTGATGCAGTCCATGCCATAGTAACTGATCCTAGCTATCGAGAACAAGCCCAAAAACTAAAGTCCCTAGGGGAAAAATATGGCGGTGCCGAGGTAGCTGCTTCACTAGCAGAAAAACTCGTTGCCCGAGAGGCGGTTCTTCAATGAAAACCTTGATTTTGACACTCTGTAATGAACATGTCGTGCCATGTTCATGTAAATCAATTTTGTAAATAGTTCTTAAATAGGACATTGGAGTGACGTGATTATGGGTGAAGTTGGTTCTATGGTAAGGGGGAGCTATTAGGAGTGGAGAACAAGCAATAGAAGAAGAAATAAAAGCTAAGGAAGCAGCCCATCAAAATGCTAATAATCAAAATATCCGAAGCTTAAATAAATGGCTTCGGTTTTGTTTTTATTGCGGTCGATTGTTAAGCAGGCAGAAATTGTGCGGCGGGAACAATTGGCAAGGTGCAGGAGATAGCCAAACTACTGAGAAAATCTTTCCTTCAAGGAGAGATTTTATGCCGAAAGTGGGGAATTTTTTAGTGCCGTTATTGAGGATTTTAACACTGCCGTTCACACAAGTAAGCAATCCCTGACGTACCAATAACTTCACCACAATAATTCAATGCATTGACCTGAAAATATGGCCCATCTGAATTAACACAAATATCTGTCTCAAATCCGATGCGAGGGGTGCTATTTACCACCACTGACAATCTATTAGGTGTTGGACCAGCTAGTACCTGCCAAGCGACAGTTTCAGTTGAACCGTTCCATGACGCATAAACAATCGCCGTATCTTCACATGATAGATCTACAGCAATACTGGGTGGATAACACGGCAAACCTACCCATTTATTCTTAAACGCCCTATAAGAAATATTTTGATTAGGAAACTGCATATCATATAAAAAATTCAATGAAGGATCTTCTGCGGTATTACCGGCATTTGCAAATTCAGAAAGATATGGTTCCTGTCCCCATCCAACGAATTGATTTCCATTAGATAGTTTTTGAACATTTCCTTGACTTGCAACATATAGCGTTGGATCATGATAATATGTTCGATCTACATTTGCAGTCATGTTTTGGAAATTGAGCTGAAGGATTAAACCATGTGCTTGGCCCTCAGGCGGAGAGCTTGAAGAAGCACAACAAGCATCATCAAACATACTTATCCTAGTTCCAGGTCTATAACGCGCATTATGTTGCCAAGAAAATGTAGCTTTTGGACCAAAAGTAAAATCACTTTGCTTTCCACCAAGTTGCCAATTTATATTTCCCGTTTCTTTGTCAATATTATAAATGGCCCACATGTTACGCATGCTAATTAGGAGTGTATTGTTTGGCCCCTCTTCAACTGAATTCACGTGGAAACAGTCCCAAATATTATTCGAACTTGTTGCAGATGACGCGGGTAACATCGAGTCGGCCGGATCAACATGAGCAAGTACATTCCAAAAGAAAAGAAGCTGGCCTGTTTTGAGATCGACTTCTTGAATGGAGTAATTATCAAAATATCCATCTTCTGGACCCCCATACGGTGTTAGATCTGCCGGCACTTGTTTCACAGCAGTAAATAAAGCAGTATTTTGTTTTGTAATAGTAAACTCGTGAACATCAGCAGTGAACCCCTTTTGGGCAGTAAGTTTCTTAATAACTTTATAATTCTGATTTATGATTTGGAAATAAGAACCAGGCTCAGGATCCCCTGCTGGAAGATTAGGATTTGCAGACTGAGTTCCTGATATCGTTCCTTGCCACATGGTAAGAACTGGTTTTCCTTTGTAGGATTGTACTCTAAAGTCCGTATTTTGTTTATATATACTATCGAGCGGTCTAAACCAGACTGGGTTACCAGCCTGATCCATGATCAGTGCGCCTGTTTGCCCAATCATAGTTGACTCATACGAAGTATATGGTGCAACGAATAGTAAGCCGGAAGCTGTTCCTGGTTTATTCACATTTACTGTAACCTTCATAGGATGCAAGGCGGGGGCAGAAACGAAGCTCCACACTTGTGGGCTTGCATTATTTGTGGATGTGTGTGATGGTATTCTCGATTTATCCATCCCCATTGTCATATCCTATTATCGTTATAAATGGTAACCAATCAAGTTCTTTGTCATGATGTATACAAGCATGTCCCCTCATTTTAAATTGAGCTATTCTCACTGCATATTCCTTTAAACGGAATACATAACCCCGTATCGGGACAAAACCTTGGGTTTTCACAGCATAATACTCTGGAAAAATCAGGATTCTTTTGGCTAAGAGTATTAAAATAGCAGCTAATATAATGATTACGGGCTAAACTATTGAGTTGAAAAGAGAGTGGATACTTAATGTTTACATGTCGATAGCATAATCCTTCCTCTGTAAACGGAGGTGGATACGCTTGAGCCGGCAAAGTAGGAATAACGTCATGGACATTGAAAATGCGAATACTATTTTTTACTACTTGGTTGAACTGGGAAGCAAAGTCGGGGTCTCCGGTACGCGGGGATCCATAAGTATACACGATAGGATTTTTAAACCCGGTGTTCACTGCAATATCTAGAGCCGCTAACACTGCCAAAGGTCCTCCTAAACTGTAACCGGCAATTAATAGTCTTTTTGTTATAGATAGTTTGATTAATTTTCTGATTAATTCATCTCTTGTTGATTGATAAATGCATGTAAATCCACGATGCGTTTTTCCCATATTTCTGACAAAAGGATATGGTACTTGATATAGGTCCTGATCTGACTCATTGTCCCTAAATGAATCGGTTCCTCTAAAAGCTATAACTATTTCATCGCGTGACTCTGCAATAAAACCAAATACTTCTACTACCGGATCCTCAACGCCAGCAAGGGCACGAATGATATATCGAAGTTTAAAGCCCTTTGGTAAGATAAGCTCTTCTTCTTCAAAAAGTAGATTTGCCTGATGGCACATTGCCGCAAGTAATATCGCATCTTCACTATTAAAAATATCCTCTACGCATGAGATATCCATAAATGCAGCTCCTCTCTTATTTACAAGGCATCGGACATTTGCATGTTCCTTGAAACGGAAAACACGTTCCTGTATCGGGACAAAAACCCGGATTTTCATGGCATAAGGCTTTAGCAAAATCAGGATTCATTTTGCTGAGGTTTTTAAAATAGCAGCCAATCCCATCATTACGTGGCGTATCGTTCAGTTGAAAAGAGATCGGATACTTTGTTTTGACATGGCGATAATATAATCCTTCCGCTGTAAAAGGAGGCGGATACTCTTGAGCTGGGAAAGTAGGATAAGAGTCATGAATATTAACAATTCGTATGCTGTTTTTTACCACTTGGTTGAACCGGAAAGCAAAGTCAGGGTCTCCAACACGCGCACTACCATAGGTATACAAGATAGGATTCTCAAACCCGGTGTTCAATGCAATATCTAAGGCAGCCAAAATTGCCAAAGCTCCTCCGTAGTTATGACCAGTAATAAATAGTCTTTTTGTTGTAGATAGTTTATTTAATTCTCTGATTAATTTGTTTCTTGTTGATTGATAAATACATGTAAATCCACGTGAGGTTTTTCCCCCATTTCTAACGAAAGGATATGGTACTTGAAGTATGTCATACGCTGCAATAAGGTCTGCAGGATATGAGGCGTATCCCCTAAACGCTATAAAGATATTATGTTTTGACTCTGCAATGAAACCAAATACTTCTTCCTTAGGATTCTCTACATTGGCAAAAGCACGAATAGTATATCGAAGTTCAAAACCTTTTGGTAAGACAAGCTCTCCCACTAGAAAGAATGGATATGTCTGATAGCTCATAGCTGCAAGCAATATCGCATCTTTACTATTAAAAATATTCTCTATGCCTGAGATAGCCATATATATAAAACCTCTCTCCTATTCAAATTGGCATATTCAATATCATAATATGTAAATCTAGACAAAAATGTGATTTGGCAAGGGGAGTTGTAATTTGTACAATTCAGAAACAAATCAGGGGGATTTCATATGTTTTCTTTTCACTCTTTAACACCCCTCGATACACATAGAGTGTGTAGTAAAGGGGGGAGGGAAATTATGTTACTAGTCGTAATACCAATAAACCTAATCGTTTGATCCATGAGAAGAGTCCATAGTTACTCCAGCATGCCAATAATCCAGTAGACTGGTATCCATGGGGAGCAGAAGCTTTTCAGAAAGCACAATGTGAGAATCGACCTGTCTTTTTGTCCATAGGCTATTCCTAGCTATGCTTAAAATAATGTAAGGATGTTACTTTGATTTACATGCCACTGATGGCATGTCATAGAACTAATATTTACTTAGAAAATAGATAAGTGTAATTACTAATATTTTGATAAAGCTCGATAATAAAGGATCTGACGCGGTTCCTTTGTCTCACTAAATATGGCCATTATAGACTCCGAATAAGAAAAAACAATATATACGAAAACTCCTGCAAAGCAGCCTAGCCTTGCAGGAGTTTTGTATTTTAATGGTAAATAGGATAGAAATATGGGATTTGCTTTTCAAAGATAGGCCTTTCATTATGTATCGCGTACATGATACAGAAAATAGGTACTCAATAGAACCGTCCCCGTGAGTATTGTGATTGATAGATTTATTGGGACAGAGAACCTGTCCCCTTGTCCCAACATAAGTAGTAACTATAACCAGGTCATAAAACATCTATAAGTTTTTCATCACCACAAACTACGTTATACCAATAGGTTGAACCTATATCACTAACAACTATTCTATCATTAGGTTGTAACGATTTCAGTAGGTTATCACATAGAGTTTCGCAAGTGTCTAATGATGAGACTATCCAACATGAGTCTGCTAATTTACAAGCTTTAGGGAGTATTTCAATCTCGTGAGTTATTTTACTATGGTTTGCTTCGGACTTCTCATGTAAGTCGTATATTATCATTTGTGGCATTATAATTCCTCCTTACTGTAGTAACTTATTAGTGATATTTAAATACTATGGTAAAAGGATTTTTCCTGCTTAGTTTTAACAACTCTTCAGGCAAAAAAACTAACTTATCAATCAAGAATGTTTCATCTATAAAGAAAACGACAAAAAATTATTAATTGAATGAATGAGTATACAAGCTCCTAATGAATTAGATTTTCTAAAAACGTAGCCTACTATTAGTCCCAAAACAAAAATGCCGACAATATCGATATTTAGAAAAGTAAACTTTCCGTGATGAATCCACCCAGGGAAGTGTATGAATAAGAACAGCAAAGCAGTAATAAAGTTTGCTTTCCAGAATGATAATAATGCGCCTAATTTTTGTAGAATAAACCCTCTAAATAGTATTTCCTCGGTAAAACCAGCCAGTATTATTCCATTAACCCAATCATTTATATTTAAATTTGGATGGAAGCCTAGGTGCTTTGAAAGAAGATATTGTTGAACTAATCCTATGAGTAAATAGAAACAGCTTACGATTATTATGTACTTTACACCCATTTTCATATTATCTGTTAATCTTAGAAAAATTAGAGGGTTAACATTATCATAATGTTTTAAATACAATAAAACAGGTAACGTCCAAATTATTAATTTTGCAGGACCTAAGCTCAAAATTTTAAATAACAATGGATAATTTTGTCCCAAGAAATTTTGGGCAACAAGGACATATAATGACCAAACTGTGAAGAACGCAATAATATACATTGCTAGGCTTAAAGTTTCTTTTTTTTGTTTATAACCAACAGCATGTAATACATTTTGCATAGCGCGCAATCCCCCTTTTCAATAACAATCCTATAATACCATAAAAAGTAAAATGAAGAACAGGAGCTTATAAAATCAATATTTTAGAACTTTCCCAAAGTAACAGAATGTACTTGTGTTACTTTGGGGAGATGTCCACGATATAGACTGTATAAGGCTTTGTATAAAAATTCAACTTATTTCCATACAGACCATTTACGTCGAATGTATTACAATATATTACATTTAACGGTAGAGGTGCTATATGGAAATTGTAGAACCAATTCGCAATAAAAAACAAATAGATAAAAACAGTATTCAAGACAGAACCACCGTCCTCGTGGCTTCTGCCAAACCTCAGAAGATTTACTATAAAGTGGTCTGAAGGGGTTAATCAAAATCAATAAGTAAATATGTCTTTCATCTTGCAAGTTATGAAGATCCCTGTACCAATTTTGAACTGGTACAGGGATTTTTACATTAGGTTTTATTGAAATTTTCTCAATAACTTAACATAACTATAGGGTGGCTGAGCAGTGAAATGTGATTTTTATATAGGAAAATGATACCACTATTAATGCTTTGATTTTATGTGTTTAGATACATGGAAATATGATGAAATGTTGTAAATATAAGGGGTTATTCTCTGCACATAATACTTCGTTGGTAAAAAACAACAAAGATTATTTAATGAAATTTTAGCGCAAAATCATAACAATTATGCTAAAATAAAAGCGAGTTTAAGTTAACATAAAATAAAATAAAATAAAATGAAAAAATCATAATTAGATTTTAGGTCTCGACTCGCTATATCTAGTTAGTACTTAATCGGGAAGTAAAGGGGTTAATCATGCATTATAAAAAAATCAGATTTTGTGTTGCCGTATCGCTAGTCTTATTCTACCTTAGCAGCGGATCGATCGGTTATACTGCTGCATCCAGCCTCCAAAGCACAGGCACTCAAGACGCATTACCGACTTTAGAGTCTGTAAGCCAAGACAGTTCCGGATCCTTCAAGCCTCTCATTATTAAATTGAAATATTTAAAAGCAGACCAAATGAAATCCACACTTGGCACGATTCTACCGGAAAACAGGATACGGATTGATTCAGCTCACAATTCTTTGGTACTAATGGGTAATGAAGATGAGTATAGCATGGTTAAAGACGTACTTAGCGAGCTTGACATACCGCAGAAGCAAGTAATGTTTGAAGCGGAAGTCGTTGAAATAAGCAAGAGCGACTTGAAGCATTTAGGGGTTCGGTGGGAATGGGGCAATTTTCCGACCTCTTTGGGCAATGAAATGGTGGGTGTTATTCCTGTAGGACCACAAGGCTCCAGCACCAACTACCGGGCCAGCATTGATGCAATGGTGAATACCGAAAATGCAAAAATCTTAGCGAATCCTCGGGTGGCGACTTTGGATGGACAAACAGCCCGCATTCTGATTGGAGATCGCCTGCCTGTCGAGACAAAATATCTAGAAAATGGAGTACAGCAGATAGCTGTCAACTATATTGATGTAGGTATCAAATTGGAAGTAACACCGTGGGTGAATGAAGACGGAATCATCACAACGAAGCTACTACCAGAGGTTAGTACTAATATTGCTACTGCTGGCAATAACCCGAGTATCCGCACTAGGCAAGCTGAAACTACGCTACGCGTCAAAAATGGCGAAACAATTGTGATCGGTGGATTAATCCAGAGGGAAGATCGGAAAAATGTAACAAAGGTTCCTTTGTTAGGTGATATACCGATTATTGGAAATTTGTTCAAATCAACGAGTATTGAGAAACGGGAGACAGAGTTAATGATATTCATTACCCCGAAGATTCTAGACGGTCCGTAATTTTAAATGAGAAAAAACTACCCATTTTTTAAAAAAATAACGTAAGTAGTTTTTTCTTGCTTTACCGATCGTGTTTATATATGGAGACTTGAAGTGACCTAGATTTCTGAAGGCGGAAATCTAGGTCACTTTTTATGACTGTCTCCTATGGTACAGAAGAGGTAACATAATTTATTTCACTAAATAATGAGAAGTGTAGGCAATAAATCGCTAAGAGAGGAACTGATAAAGCTTCTGTGGTAAGAAAGGTGCAAGTGTCAAAGGACCTGTCCCCTTGACATTTGGGTTTAAAGAAGTAGACTGGCAATCCATTAGATAAGGTATTCGCTGCATAGCAGTCACCGGACAACACAAGCTTCCTGCAAGATCTCGACAGAGAACTTGCAGGAAGCTTGTGTTTTAAGTTACGTTAATAAGAATAGTCACAAAGAGTAATAGGAAAGATAGTAGTATGAAATTAGAGGTTATCTCAGCTTTAGCCAAAAAAGTAAAAAGACTGTTTTATTTATACATGGTTGGGTAGCTGGAGTACCAGATGTAAAACGATTCCAACCAATTGATGAACCTTTAAAACGGAGGGTATTATAATGAGACTTAAAGGTAAAAATGCAGTAGTAACAGGGGCTTCCTCTGGAATGGGTAAGGCAATAGCAATTCTATATGCTAAAGAAGGAGCTAAAGTGGTTGTGTCTGATATAAATTTAGATGCAGCAAAAGCAACTGTAGCTGAAATTGAATCAAACGGAGGGATTGCTACTGCTGTACTAGTAAACGTTACAAAAGAAGAAGATATTCAGAATTTAATTGATACAGCTGTTAATACTTATGGAACATTAGATATTTTAGTTAACAATGCCGGTATTATGGATAATTTTGTTCCAGCTGCAGATGTAACTGATGAGTTATGGGAACGAGTTTTTGCAATCAATACAACTGGACCAATGCGTGCCATAAGAAAGGCACTTCCTATATTTACAGGACAAGGAAGTGGAGTTATAGTCAATATTGCTTCGGCAGGAGGTTTAATGGGTTCAAGAGCAGGTGCAGCATATACAGCCGCAAAACATGCAGTTATTGGATTAACTAAGAACGTAGGATTCCAATATGCAACATTAGGGGTCCGTTGTAATGCAATTGCTCCTGGTAGTGTAAATACAAATATTAGTACTACAATAAGTAAACCACATGAATTTGGTAGGGGAAGAGCAATGGCGGGGATAAGTTTAAGTCCAAGAATGGGTGAATCAGAAGAAATTGCTAGAGTTGCTTTATTCCTTGCTTCAGATGATTCTAGTTTTGTTAACGGTACAGTCGTTATAGCAGATGCAGGCTGGACTGCTTATTAAACAAATGCTCTATGCTCCATGAATTTTGAAAAGTAAATACGAAAAAAGAGCATTGACCCAAAAACAAATATAGTGAATCGCTGCATAGTGGTTACCGAAGAATAATAGCTTCCTGCAAGAGCTCGACAGAGAACTTGCAGGAAGTTTGTATTTTAAGAGTCAATAAAGCTTTAAGATAACACGGAGACAGGGATGTTGTTTGCGGGATCTGAACAAATTCAATCATTAGGAAAGATGCCGTGGCTTGTTGCCTTTCTTACTTTTAAGCGCAGCCAGCGTTCGCAATCCAAGCTAAGTCCGCTATAAAACTGATCAATGATTAGAAATACTACGCCGATAATACAGAAGAAGCAGTGGGACGGTTCCGCTGCTGCTTTTATTTTTAAGAGGTATAATTCAATTTTGGAGCAAGAGAACCGTCCCCTTGCTTCCTATATATATTGGTTTCATTGAAGAGTTCTAAAAGTAGCTGATCTATCTGTTTTAATAAATATTGATTATATAAGAATAAAAATGATATAATTGCGTTCAACAATGACACTCTCCTTTTAGATAGTTTTGTGTTGTAAGTGAACTCAATTATACCAAAAAAGGGGATCATTATTTTTTTTTGTATAAAAAACTCTACACCCTTTGATATATAAAGAGAAAATCTAAAAAAAGTGTAAAAAATTTTATACTAACGGTTAATTAGAGGAGGATACATTATGAAAATTTCAAAGAAAGATGCGTTGATATGGTTTGAATTTTTTTCGCTATTGCCTGAGGAAGAGGAACTTATGATAAAACAACAAGAAATCATTTACGCTACCTTTGCGCAAATTGAGGCAGCGATCGATCATAGAAATGATACGTTAATGTCGGAAATTAGAAGTTTAAAAACTTTGGAGAATAGAACTTTTTTTGTGGGAAATGAAAGTAAATACCCAAAAGGCTGTCGTTCTTGTTTGTTAGGCACTGGTTTGAGTGCAGTTAGGAAAACGAACAAATGTAACATAGAGTGTAAGTTCTGTTATAATTATGGAGAACTAGAAGATATTCCTCCAGTTGGCGAAGGCATGTGGGAAATTGGAGGAACAAAATTTTATGAGAAGGATATTGATTTACTTCTTTCCATCCACCAGAAACCCACTGGCATTTCCTACGTTTATTTGGAGCCATTCATGGAAATTGAAAAATACTATTCGGTAATAAAGAAATTTAGTGATGCTCAAATTTATCAACATCTATATACAAATGGTACTTTAGCTACGGAAGAGACATTGAAAGCATTAGGTGAAGCCGGTCTTAACGAGATACGTTTCAACCTGGGTGCTTCTAAGTGTTCAGACAAAGTTATTGAAAATATTGGAATAGCGAAAAAATATATTAAAAATGTAGGTATTGAAACTCCAATGACTCCTGAGTTTTTCGAAGCTTTTTTTAAGAAAAAGCAAGCAATCTTAGAGACAAAACTCGATTTTATCAATTGTGCAGAATTACATTTAAATGAAAATAACATAGACAATTATTATGGGGAAAACATGTATATTTCCAGACATGGCTATATATCTCCAAGTTGGAGTAGGGAATTAACTCTGAAATTCATGAAAATAGCCGATGAAGATAAGTGGGATTTAGTAGTACATGATTGCTCAAACTATACAAAATTTGCTAGAGATTTAAATTTGAGCAGCAAAGAGGGAAAATGGTTCGGAGCCAGTAATTATGCCGGTGAGTTTTCCAGGATTCCATACGAAGTATTTTTACCAATACTGCGTGATGATAATTTCAAATTTTTAAGTGAAGAAGAATTGCCTGACGGCTATAAACCAGGAGAGATGATTTTTTAGAGAAGCGTTGGGACGGTTCCTTTGCTTTTTATATACCAAGAATTACTTACGACAGGTTATTGATGTGATAAAAAATAAAAGACATGCAAGGTGTTACAATAAGGCAACTGGCAAGGATAACAAGATATCTAAAAGTGTGATTGATAGGATTTAGTGGGACAGAGAACCTGTCCCCTTGTCCCATTTATTTTTGCGGCTGTGAAATTTGATTTTTTATAGGGCCATCTGGAGAACAAATTGAGTTGTTAAGAATGTTGTAATAATATTGTAGAATATAAGAGGTGATTTAAATGACAAAATTCTTTTTTCCAAGCTGTAAGGCAAAAGCTACTTATACACACGCAAGTGAAAAATTGCGTATTTACATGAGGGATAGATATAATATTGATTCAATCGGGTGTTGTCGTACGGAGTATCAAAAGCTAACTGTTCAGGATAGCGCGATTGTTGTCTGTAATAATTGTGCCGCTATAATGGAAGAAAGCTCACAGGCTGGAAATATTGAGTTTGTCTGGGATTTGATCGACAATGATGCTGATTTTCCATTTCCCGATTATCATAGCGAGATAATAACGATTCAGGATTGCTGGGTTGCTTTTGAGAAACGACAGCTTCAAGATACTGTACGTTCTCTTTTAAAAAAAATGAATATTAAGTATGTAGAACTGGATGAAAACTTTGAAAAGACCAAATTCTGTGGTGTGAATCTATTAGCTTCCTGTACACCGAGCAATGCCAAACTGGCCCCCAAACGCTATGTAGAGGAAGGGGCGCATATGTTTACCCCCTGCCCCCCAGAGGAGCAGATAACATATTTTCAAAAGCACTGTACACAATTCCAGACAGAAAAAGTTGCATGTTATTGTAAATTCTGTAGAGAAGCAATTACGATGGGAGGAAAACAGGGCATCCATTTGTTGGAGTTGCTTTTCCCATGCTAAAGGAGGAGGAAATGACCAATTGTGTTTAAAGAGATGAGAAGAAACGATAGTGAGTCAGGTGACGGTTCATTGACTCATGACCTATCAAAAGTTTCGCAGTTATACCTGTTACAGAGGTCCCCGATTAATCTCAAACTGCATAATTTAGCCATTGTAGACTTCGAAGAAAAAGAGCTAATCAAAAAATCAATAGATACGACAAACTCCTGTAAAGCAGCTTAGCCTTGCAGGGGTTTTGTATTTTAATGGTAAATAGAATAGAAGTGTGGGATACTGCGTTTCAAAGAAAAGTTTATGATTATATATTGATGATGTGAGATGAGAAAACGTGAGTGACTCAAAAGAACCGTCCCCGCGATTTCCTGTGCCATATGCAATCAAGCTACCTAACTTCTTCTTATTTCTTGTACTGCAAAGTAGTTACCTTCAATGTCTGAAAAATTGAAAGTTAATGAATCCCCCATATCCATAACTTCACCCACATTTACACCATTATTAATAAGCCTGTTTCGCATATCCCTTATATCATAACTAGAAAATAAAATAGATGGCGTACCCAAATTAAGCTCTGGCGACATTTTTTCAACAATACTTCTATCAAACAAAACAATGCTTGCGTCGGACGTGCTGTTTGGGGTAAGCTCAACTGAAAGAATACCTGTTTCATGCGTATTAACCTTAATCTTGGTAAAACCTATCTTATCTATCCAAAAATCTGCGGCAGCTCTGGGGTCTTTAACGTAAATCATTACTTTTCCAAATTTATCAATCATTCTGCTCCTCCTGCATAATTTATAAATAATACTCATTACCAGCGCGTAGTCTGTATTTCGTATTATAACCATAATGGTAAATTATATCATACTTCCAGCTTTCTCGAGTAAATGAACAAGATCCTTAATATTAATGGGTTAAAAGATAACTCATCCTGATATAAGTAATCAGGTGCAACTTTTAAAGCATTACATATTCTTAAGATCATTTGATAATAATGATGGGGAATATATTATCGAAGAAACACAATTAGAAATATATCCTAATAGAAGTATATAATAAACTTTGTAATTTTATATTTAGAGAAAAGTCAAAGATGTATGTAGAATATGCTCGGAGGGGGTGGAAAAGGGTAAATGTGTAAACACCCTCCGTTGGTTGTTCACGAAAAATATAAAAAACAAGATGTAAATCGGCCCACATCTTTTCATGATCGGTCCGGTTTTAGGCTATAATATAAGTATCTACCAGTTCGAATCCATTGCCAATGATAAGACATGGGGACGGTGGTAGTGTCTTGCCGTATGCTAAGAAGGTTAGTCTATACGATAATTAGGGTAACTGGAGCAAATAAAGGGATTTAGTTAATAAGACACAACCACCGTCCCTGCGTCTCCGTCCAAGTGTCAAAGGACCTGTCCCCTTGACATATTAATAATGCAATTAGAAGAAAGGTGGTAGACTTATGAAAAATATTATTGTGCTTATAACAGATTGGTGCCCACATTGTAAAAGAGCAATTGATTGGATTGATGAAGTAAAGCAAGAGAATCCGAAATATAAAGATATTAAAGTGGAAATCATTGATGAAGAGAAGACTCCTGCAATTGCAAAGCAATACGATTATTATTATGTTCCAACTTATTATGTAGAAAAGCGTAAAATTTTTGAAGGTGGCACTACTAAAGATATTGTACGTAAAGTGTTTGAAGAAGCCATTAAAACAGATATTTAACTTTATAGATTTTCATTACTATGGCATTCGGGATCGGACTAGGGGAACTCATGGGGATGTTGCTTTTTTGACAACTTCTAATACCGCTCTTGCTGACTCTTAAAAATAGGGGTGTCGCAGGGTGTCGTGGGGGTGCCGAACCCCTGTCATGCAATGAGAATCGAGGAATAGACAATAATTAGAGCTGATCAAAAAACAATATATACGACGAACTCCTGCAAAACGGCTTAGCCTTGCAGGAGTTTTGTATTTTAATGGAAAATAGGATAGAAATATGGGACACCATTTTTCGAAGAGAAGTTTATGATCATTTACTTATGACATGAGACAAAAAGAGGGGAGTGAATCAAAAGAACCGTCCCCGCGAATTTTACAACTTGTCCTTAAGAGGGATTGCGGAGACATTGGAACTAAACCGTGAAATGGTAAGAAAGGTGCAAGTATCAAGGGACCTGCCCCCTTGACATCATGACATCATAGAGGTTCTATTCGCTGTATTGTCAAAATAACTTATAATAGGGAAGCCAATAATGTGTATCTGGGAATGCAATATAATTGATAGACATTAATTATCGCAAAACGATTGAATTTCGTATATTAAACACTACGTGTAATGGTGTGACTATTAAATAAAAAGTAAATCTTGAACGGTGGGACGATCTTTAGAAAAGCTGATAAAGGAGATTAGAGCATGAGTGAATTTACGAATAATAACCAAGAAATCTTAAGTTTGATTGAAGAATGGGAACCAAAATTTTTGGCTCTTTCCGCAGATGTAATAATGTTTAGACTAAATAATGAATGCTGGACAATCAAGGAGACTGTTGGACATATGGTTGACTCAGCTTCTAACAATATACATCGGATAATTCATTTACAATATCAACCTAGTCCTTTGATTTATCCGGATTACGCAAATCTTGGCAATAATGATAGATGGGTTGAGATTCAGAATTATCAAACAGAAAATTGGTATGATTTAGTTCAATTATGGAAATATTTTAATCTCCATATTGTTCATGTGATTAATAATGTTAATATGGATAAATTAGACAATGAGTGGATTACTGCACTCAACGAACGTGTGTCGTTAAAAGTAATGATTATAGACTATCTAAGACATTTAAAATTACATCTTAGCGAGATTAATGAGTTAATAAATAAACAAGTAACGAACCATATTGAAGTGTAATGGTTATTTTGTATATCGTGAATGCTAATAGTGGTTCTCTTTAAAATGACAGCAACTTATTTCTAATATCCAAATAACTTATAAGTAATAATTGCGAGGTACTAAATATGGAAAAAGTAGCAGCAGTCAAAGTAGATAGTTATGACTATAATTATGAAGACGTAGAAAAAGGCGTTAACGAAGCGCTTTTGTGTAACTACCCAAATGATAAGACACGGGGACGGTGGTAGTGTCTTGCCGTATGCTAAGAAGGTTAGTTTATACGATAATTAGGGTAACTGGAGCAAATAAAAGGATTTAGTTAATAAGACACAACCACCGTCCCTGCGTCTCCGTCCAAGTGTCAAAGGACCTGTCCCCTTGACATGATTTTTTTGGTAAGCATGTTTAATCGGTTGCCACAATAAATTTATGTTTAGCCGTCTTGCCTTCGGGTGAGGCGGTTTTTTATTTTGTCATATCCTTGTCATATGTTTTGTCTATAATATGAAATAACAGATCGATATAGCGGTTAATAATTCCGCCTATACACAGCTTCACGACTATGTCGATATTTTATATAGATTCCCGTACGTTATCGTATTTAGCAAGGAGATGATACTATGTTTTTTGGACATTGGCTATCTAACATGTTTCATATAATACTGGCTATAGGGTTACTATTATATTTATACAAAATAAACGAATTATTAAAGGAATAGTTAAAGTCCTTTACTGAAAGGGGAGGACTTTTTATTTATCACTTTTATCTCTCAACAACTTCTGATATTCCACTAACAACACATCAAGCATCTGACTTGCCCTGACAACCTCCGGATCGGTTAATAGTTTCTCTTGCGATATCTTGTATAGTTCAGTGCGTAGCTTCTCAATCATTTCCTGCAAGCTAGTTAAATCAGACATTTTTATTCTCCTTCGCGTTTATTCTAGCTTGCCGCGAAGGAAGAAAGTTATGGCGTGTAAATGCTGGTAAATAAAAACTCCCTAGCTTAATTGCTTAGGGAGTTTTTTCGTTTTATATGCTTCTCAACTATTATAAAATGGACTTATCCACACCAATCCACAAGTTATTCACAATTTTATCCACAAAAAAAATACCGCCTTGCTCATGATTGTCGAACTCCTGTCATGCATGACTCAAAGGAACCGCCCCCTTGATTCTGGTTGATTTAATCTTAACGTTATGCTAGAATTGAGTTGCGATTTTAGATTTGTAAATCGTAATTTAATTATATATTTAAGTTTTCTAGGGTTCCGCAGTTTGTAACTGGCAGGTCCGAGAGAAAACACACAGTTAACTGTGTACACGGAAGGATAAAAGCCTGGGAGATATTTAATAATATCTTTTGGGCTTTTTTTTATTTTATTCTTGAGGAGGATAAGGTGATGGGTGGTTTCAGTTATAAAGATATTTATATTGAAGATGGAAGAAGGGTACTGGAAGTTAATATACTTCTAGAAAAGTATTGTAACTTTGACTGCATATTTTGTCCTATTGGAAGGTCGCAAAATAAGGTAGATACCCAAAAGTCATTTGGTAAAATGGATAGTTCATTGATTGAACTAGAACGCATGATAGAAAATACAAAAGCAGAATTAATCTTTATTAACTCAAAAGGAGAAGCCTTAATAAATGATAAAATTGGTGATATTGTTGACTTTATCAAAGGCAAAGGCTTACCTGTAAGGCTGCTTTCTAATGGATATTTACTAGGAAGAGATGAATATATAAAAATTGCTAATAAATGTGATGAGGTTGTTGGAGAGATAAAAGTAATAACAGAAGAAGATTTTCAAAAATTCCAAAGACCGATTAAAGGGTATACGTTAGTAGAATACATTTCAAATATGGTTTCCTTTAATAAACAATATAAAGGGAAGTTTATATTTGAAGTTACTATCATTAAGGGCTATAACGATGATGACGAATCAATTCAGAAGATAAAAAATATTATCAAGGAAATATCTCCCAGCAAGATAATTATGGCAAGAATGGAAGATGAAAGATTTAAGAAAAAACTTGGTATAACTGATGAAAGATTTGAGGAAATTTCAAATAATATTTTATGATATACTATAAAAATTACCATACTGATAAAGCTTCTGATGGAAAAATCCAACTTGTCCCTAAGAGGGATTGCGGAGACATTGGAACTAAACCGTGAAATGGTAAGAAAGGTGCAAGTGTCAAAGGACCTGTCCCCTTGACATTTTAAGGAGCTTCTCATAGCCGTATGGCATGAGAAGCTCTTTATTTGTTGTCACGTAACTCTCATATTAGTCCTCATTATCAATTAATGATTAAAGTTTTTTGAAATTTTACTAATTTCTTCGCGGAATGCTTGTTTCTTCCTTTATCTACTTAATTTCGATTCCATTGAAATGAGAATGCCTTACTATTCAGCTTAATAGTAGGGATTTTTTTAGACTTCGAGGTAACCCGTCTTAAAACAGTGTCATATTATGTAGTAAACGATATATGTAAACACTGTCGGGTGCTGGTATTCGTCGTCTAATGTGGAGAGGAGGAGTCATGTAATGTCCGGTGTGTCTTTTTTGCTAAGACAGCTGCTTTGCAGCTCCATGGGTATGTGAGTGATGAATGCAGAATACGCCCTGAGAAGACTGATTGGCGGGAACGAACGGTATGTAACAGAGAATTTCGCGGTAATTGATGTGGGAGTAGAGAGAAGAGAGGAACTGGCGGAAGAAGGGCAGTACCCCTTTGCCGTGGTCGTTTGCTGCTCTGACTCACGCGTACCTCCAGAGATTGTGTTTGACCAAGGACTTGGTGATTTGTTTGTTGTGAGGACGGCAGGCGAAGTGGTTGACGATATTGCTCTCGGGAGTGTAGAGTATGCTATTGAACATCTTGGCGTAAATTTGATCGTGGTGTTGGGACATGAGGACTGCGGAGCGGTTAAAGCAGCAGTGGAAGATTCCGATGAGCCCGGTCACATCGCATTGATTATCGAGGCAATAAAACCTGCCGTGGAAAAAGCGAAAACGCAACAAGGCGATTTACTGGATAATGCCATCAAAGAGAACGTTGATTTGAATATATGTAGGCTCAAAGCATCCCGTCTTATCCGGACAGCCATGTTAACTGATTGTCTTAAAATCATCGGAGCCATTTATGACATATATGATGGCTATGTAGAATTTTGGTGCTGATGCGTTCTGGAGTAAAGGGAATTTATTACATTGGCAGTAGTGGTGGGCAATTAGATAAAAGCAGTGGGACGGTTATTGTGATTCTTTCCGAAACTGGCCTCTTTCATTCAATGGAATCTGGCACTTTTTTTATAGCAGTTTGTGTGGTGTAATATAACCATCACGTGCACGGATGAATAGTAGTGATGGAGGCTTTGATAAATGAATAAAACGGAATTACCCAAAAAAGTAGGAATCTTGTTATATCATGCTGTGGAACCATTGGATTTCGTCGGACCATATGAGGTATTTTCTGCTGTGAATTTTGGTGAATCGTATGCTAGGTATGATGTGTTTACAGTTAGTGAAAATAAAGGTGATGTGAAATCTTCTTCGGGCTTAATTGTCAAAGCAGATTATGATTTCACAGATTGTCCTCAGGCAGATATTATAGTCATCCCCGGCGGCAATCTGACACCGGAACTTTTGGGCAACTCTACGATAATCAGCTGGATACAGACACAGAATAAGAACGCAGAAATAACTTTTTCCGTATGTAGTGGCGCCTTACTCGCTGCGAAAGCTGGGTTACTGGCAGGAATGTCTGCGACTACTCATCATATGTGTTTTGACAAATTGCTTGAAATCGATCCTACTATCATTCTGAATAAGACTGAACGGTTTATTGACAACGGTAGTATAATTACAGCTGCGGGAGTATCAGCTGGGATTGATGCTGCGCTATACATTGTCTATAAGATATCAGGAAAAGATGCCTTTTTTAAGGCTTGCGAAATCATGGAATATGGAGATGGCTGGAAAAGCGTACAAAGAAGATTGGCTGGGCTGCCTGTTGCCCGTAAAATTAATAATAAATGTATTAAATGCGGTAAATGCGCTAAAGTTTGTCCTTACAATGCAGTTTTGGAAGACGAAACTCAATATAAGATTAATTCTGAAACCTGTGTAGGCATAGGTCCCTGTGCCGGTCTTTGCCCGGTAGGAGCAATTGAATCAGCGTTCTAATGGACGGAAGGTATAGGCAGGAATAGGTGTCTATACCTTTTTTGTAAATAATAGAATGCTCTTAAAGTTTGTATCGCATTCTGGCTTTTGGATAAAGTCATATAATAAAGGGGTTTTACATGATTACAGCCTTTGATAAGAGATTGTTAAACATTGTTCAGATAGATTTGCCTTTAGTCAAGCGTCCTTTTGCCATACTAGCGGAAAAGCTGGATGCAGAAGAGGCGATTGTAATCGAAAGGCTCAGATTTTTGAAAGAGCAAGGTTTTATTCGTCGTATGGGTCCTTTCTTTGATTCGGCTAAGTTAGGCTATGTTGGTACATTAGTTGCACTGGAAGTAACGGAAAAACAGGTTTCTCAAGTAGCTAAAAAGATTAATTCTTATTACGGTGTAACTCATAATTACGAGCGTGAAGGAGAATTGAATCTATGGTTCACGTTGTTAAGTCCCAATTTGGCTGCTCAGGATGAGATCCTAGATATCATCCGAAAACTTGATGGTGTAGTGCGGTTCATCAATTTGCCGTCTGCTCAAAAATTTAAAGTCAATGTGCAATTTTCATTATCTTAAGAAGCTGGTTGAACGTGCTCTGTATATGTAGCTCTTATTAAGTAAGAGGCTGTTTAAATAAGATGATAGGAGGTAACCTATGCTGGATGATTTAGACCAGAAAATTATTGCTATTATGCAGGATGAGTTTCCGTTGGTAGCTGAACCTTACCGCGAATTCGCCGATAAGCTTGGGATTAGTGAGGACGAACTTCTTGATAAGCTGCAGCAATATCGGCAACTTGGGAAAATACGTAAAATGGGAGCTGTTCTTAGGCA
Organism: Pelosinus sp. UFO1; assembly: GCF_000725345.1. Lineage (NCBI taxonomy): Bacteria > Bacillati > Bacillota > Negativicutes > Selenomonadales > Sporomusaceae > Pelosinus > Pelosinus sp. UFO1. The sequence continues at coordinate 3,585,168 of NZ_CP008852.1, read as the reverse complement.
CCGAAAAGTTGGTTATGCCGCTAATGCCTTATGTGCCTGGATTGTACCAGAAGGACGTATTCAAGAGGTTGGTCAACTATTGTCCAAGGATGCTCTTGTAAGCCATTGCTATTCAAGAAGCTCCCACCCTGACTGGCCTTATAATTTTTATACAATGTTACATGCCCATACTCGTGAACAATGTAGGGTGATTGCTCAGACTTTGGCTGAGAAGTCTGGATTAGAAGAATATACGATGTTATTTAGTACCCGGGAATGGAAAAAAATTAGTATGCAGTATTTTAGAGAAAATAATAAATAATATAAAAGCAGCTACACATAATAATTGTAAATGTGTAGCTGCTTTTTGTGTTATAGAAGGTAATTACTATACATGATCAAGCCATACTTTCCGCAAAAGCCGAATAGCCGGAGGTATATCCTCAAGTGCTATTTCACCGAAGCCTAAAAGAATATTGGGATATGGACTGGGTTCCGAATCAATCCATATTCTGTTCTTTATAGGAATGTACACGCCTGCTTTAGCAGCCCAGCGGCGACAACATGTTATGAATTTTTCAAAAGTATGAAAGCGAGTTTTGATAAAATTAAAATAAAGTTTTACAAAAGGCAAATTCTATTTTGAGAATTTGTATTTTTTTATTTTTCTTTTAGATTCTGTATGCTTTAATACTATGTTGAAGAAAGCCATCCAGCAATTACAGATAAAGAAATGTGGGAAGCAATACAGTTTGAGATGGAGAGAAGGGGTGGAATTTTACAGATGAAATATTAATAAGAAATCCTGTGGCGTGAATTGATAAAATGATGGCGTGTAATGATATTAAAATGTGATGAGATAAAGGATATAATCTTAACATAAAATGAAGTTAAATTTGTTGATGCAACAGATGGCTATTACATCTATGAAATATGGGAGGGATATACATGAGTAAAAAAGTAGCACTAGTTACAGGAGCATCTAGTGGAATAGGAAGAGAATTTGCTCGTATTCACGCAGCAAAAGGTGGAGACCTTGTTATAATTGCAAGAAGAAAAGATAAATTAAATGAACTAAAACAAGAATTAGAAAAGAAACATAATATTAAGGTAAAAGTTATTGCAAAGGACTTAACACTACCAAAGGCACCTATTGAGATTTATAATGAAGTAAAAGAAGCAGGAATCCAAGTAGATTACCTTATAAACAATGCTGGATTTGGAGGACGTGGTTATTTCCATGAGCGTCCAATGGAATTAGATTTACAAATGATTCAAGTTAATATAGTAACGCTAACTGCTTTAACAAGATTGTTTTTGCCTGACTTTGTAAAAAGAAATAGTGGGAAAATACTAAATGTATCGTCAACAGCATCACTTATGGCCGGTCCATTGCAAGCTGTTTACTATGCATCAAAAGCTTATGTTACATCTTTTAGCAATGCAATAGCACAAGAATTACATGATACAAACATAACAGTTACAGCACTATTACCTGGTGGAACAGAAACAGAATTTGCCAAAACAGCTGATTTGAGTAATACACCTTTGTTTGCTAAGACAGTAAGTCCATATGTTGTAGCAAGAGAAGGATATGATGCCATGTTAAAAGGTAAATTGGATGTTATCGCAGGGGTTACAGCTTCCCAAAGTGTTATGCTTTCTATGTTAAGCTTTATACCTAAAAAAGTAATGCTAAAACAAATATATCAAATGCAGCAAGAAAAATAAAAATGATAAATACAAAAGGAAGGAGCTTAAATGTCTAATAAGAGGTTTATACTAGAGAGAAAATTTGCTGATTTAATCGGAAGTCTTGGAATATCAACTACAGAAGCACTAAAAAAATCTGATTTACCTGAAGACTTATTTAGCCATAAAAGTCCTTCTTTGACAACTATTCAATGTATTAGATTTATGGAAACACTAAAAGAATTATCAATTGATGAGTGCACTCCAATAAAGATTGGTACAATAGAAAGTTTAGAAACATTTTATCCACCTGTATTTGCAGCTTATTGCAGTAGGAATGTATTAACTTGTATGAAAAGAATATCAACATATAAAAAACTTATAGGACCACTAGTATTCCTAGTTAATGAAAATAAAGACAACATAACATTAGAGATGACTTTTGAAAATGAAGAAAATGAATTACCAGAATTTTTAGTTGCAGCAGAAATGGTATTTTTAGTACAACTTATGAGAAATGCTACTAAAACTCATATTGTACCTAAAGAAGTGATGACAAAGCATAGGATAGATAATAATAATTATGAAAAGTTTTTTGGAGTAAGACCTAAAATAGGGCCAAGAAACATATTGACTATATCAAAGGAAGATGCACTACGTCCTTTTATAAGTCAAAATGATGCTATGTGGGAGTATTTTGAACCAGAACTAAAAAGACGACTCAGTGAATTAGATATAGAAGACACTTATGCAGCTAGAGTTAGAAGCGCACTTATAGAACTTTTACCAGCAGGAGAAGGAAGTATAGATGATGTGTCATCAAAGTTAGGATGTAGTAAAAGAACTCTTCAAAGAAAATTAAAGGAAGAAGATACTACATTCCAAAAGCAGCTAAACCATACTAGAGAATTACTTGCAAGGCATTATTTAAAAAATTCGGATATGACAAGTGATGATATAGCTTACCTCTTAGGGTATCAAGATTTAAATTCTTTTGTAAGAGCATTTCATATATGGACTGGTATGACAATAAGTGAGTATAAAAAGAAATAATTCCAGTGAATAGGAAAATATCAAAGGCTTTGAAGGTTTTTAAGTAAAAGTTGAAGGTGTTTGTAAAATGCAAACTTGACATTAATCGAATGATCGTTTATTATTAAAATATGAGATATAAAGATGATAATAAAAGTGAAAATATCTTTCATGCAGCGATACAGCTTATAAATGAAAGCGGCTTTGCCCAAACCTCTATGTCAAAGATTGCCAAAAGAGCGAATATATCGCCATCAACGATTTATGTGTATTTTGAGAATAAGGAGGATATGCTTAATAAACTGTACGTGACAGTTAAAAAGGAGATGAGTGAGAGAATATTGCGTAATATTGATGAGTCCACTCCTGTAAAAAGCGGCCTTGAATCAATATTAAGAAATCTTGTGACTTTTACGCAAGAGAATAGGGATTATTTTCTATTTATCGAACAATTTGAAAACTCACCTTTGATTCATAAAATATCCCGAGATGAAGGATTTGGTTTGTTTAAACCGATGTTTAATTTGTTTGAACGAGGAAAACAACAAAAGATTTTAAAACAAGTAGATACCAATTTGTTAGCTATCCATTCTTATAGCCCTATGATGCAATATGGTAAGGAACATCTCAATGGTAATACCGAACTAAATGAAGCTGCTGTAGAAAGGATTATTGAAATGAGTTGGGATGCTATAAAGATATAAAAATTTTTAAATAAAAATAAACGATCATTCGATTATTTTTATTTAAGTTTTAATCAAAACTTAATCATATAAAAAGGAGAAATAGTATGAGAAAAAATGTAAGTTTTAAAAGCAATGGACTAAATATTGCAGGTCATCTTTACTTACCCGAGGATATGAAGAAAGGAGAAAAATATCCTGCTATTGTGACGGTGACACCCGTGAGCGGTATTAAAGAACAGACTTCCGGACTTTATGCCCAAAAGATGAGTGAGAAGGGGTATGTTGCCCTGGCTTTTGACAATACCTCATATGGTGAAAGTGAAGGCCAACCTCGGTTTGATGAAAATCCGTTTGCCAAATCAGAAGACATTAAGAGTGCGGTAACTTTCTTGTCAGGACTGGATGAAGTTGATCCACAAAGAATTGGGGCGATCGGTATCTGCGCAGGTGGTGGCTATGTTGCATATACGGCAGCAACAGATAAAAGAATAAAAGCTGTCGGCACGGTCAGTGCTTACTTTGATCTACGCGGGATGGTAACGAGTGGTTTCGCTGGAGATTGGGTTTCTTTACTAAAAGAAGCAGGAAAGGCAAGAATAGCGTATGCCTCTGGTGGAGAACCACAATATATTCCTATGCTTCCTGAAGATCCAACCTTTCCAGGGGCGCGAGAAGGTTTAGATTACTACTGTACCTCTCGTGGAGAACACCCAAACTGGCAGAACAAAACTCTCTTATGGTCTTACGATAAAATGGTACAGTACTCTGCATTGGATGTCATCCATATGGTTTCGCCAACTCCGATGCTGATTATTGCAGGCTCACAGGCAGCAACTCTTGAACAGTCCAAACTAGCTTATGAACACGCAAAAGAGCCTAAAGAATTAGTGATTATCGATGGTGGAACCCATTTTAGCTTGTACGATCAAGAACGTCATTTTAGCCAGGCAATAGAAAAATTCACAAAATTCTTTAAAGTCCATCTGTAATTGAGGTAATAGCATATGAATTTTGTTATTATTGGCCTGGTAGGAATTAGCCTAATGGGCTTTTTCCTTTTATCTTTTTACCCAAATTTGGGAGGTAAGATTTCGGAAGATAAAATACGTTCCTTTAACCAATCTCCCAATTTTAAAGAAAATAAGTTTGTCAATCAAATTCCTACGTCAATCAATACAGATGCAAACAGCTTATATACCACGCTGCGGGATTACTTGAAAGACAGTCCGCAGCGAAATCCAGATAAATCTCTTCCTATCGTTGCTGTAGATCCTGCCAGCTTGCAAGATACAAAAGAAACGAAAGTCACCTGGCTTGGTCATTCTACCATATTACTGCAAATAGACGGGAAAAGAATATTGTTAGATCCTGTATTTTCGCAAAGCCCCTCTCCTTTTCCATTCCTTGGACCTAAGCGCTATAGTGAAACCTTACCTATCGAGATTGAGGAATTGCCGAGCATAGATGTTGTTATTTTGTCTCACGATCATTATGATCACTTGGATTATGAATCTATTATGAAACTTAAAGATAAAGTACGTCAGTTCTATGTGCCGTTAGGCATAGGGAGTCACTTAGAAAGATGGGGCATTGAGAAAACCAGGATAAAAGAACAAGACTGGTGGACTGAAGCAGAGTTTGAAGGATTACAACTAGTTTCGACGCCAGCCAGGCATTTTTCAGGAAGAAGCCTGTTTGATCGTGATGCAACGCTGTGGAGCTCATGGGTGATCATCGGCAAGAGCGCAAGAATCTATTTTAGCGGCGATAGCGGCTATGGACCTCACTTTGCGCAAATAGGTAAAACGTATGGCCCCTTTGATTTGACACTAATGGAATGCGGTCAGTATGATGAACGTTGGTCTGCTATTCATATGATGCCGGAAGAAACCGTACAAGCTCATATTGATGTTAATGGCAGGATCATGGTACCTATACATTGGGCTGCATTTACGTTAGCCTTGCATGATTGGACAGAACCGATTGAGCGGGTAATAAGCGCGGGCCAGGAACGGCAAATCCTTATTTCGACGCCTAAGATTGGAGAGTCTGTTGTAATAGGTTCTGAAGTGTATCCTAATTCTACTTGGTGGAGATAAATACTAGTTTACTCTAGCCTATAAAAAGCAGGGGACAGGTTCGCCATTTTTAAAACGGCAAACCTGTCCCGCTGCTTTTTATGATGGATTTATCTTGATAACTATTGAATGCCTGTAAAATGCGAACCTTATACCTGGAAGCTGCCGCTCTCAAGAATAGATGTAGGAGCACCTTGTTTAGCAACTCTGATCATGGCGCGTCCCAATATTTCCGTCGTTGTAAAATACTTCGTAAACAGTATCTTCAAAACAGGTTCGAGAAGGCTCAGCCCTGCATACACTGCCCGGTATAGCTTGGTCTTTGACACGATTCCATGACGGGGTTGAATGTAGGCCGGGCGGAACATATACGTAGCTTTGAACGGCAGGCGCAGCAGCGCGTTTTCCGTTTTGCCCTTGACTCTGGCCCACATGACACGTCCTTGCTCGCTGCTGTCGGTGCCTGAGCCCGATACATAGATGAATGTCATCTTGGGGTTAAGTTTGACAAGGGTCTGCGCCACCGCCAGCGTAATGTCATAGGTTACTCGCCGATACTCCTCTTCTTTCATGCCTGCTGAACTTACCCCGAGACAGAAAAAGCACACGTCATAGCCCGAAAGTGCACTTTCGATGGCAGACAAGTCAAGTAAATTTTTGTGGATAATCTCATTCAACTTTTTATGCTGAAGCCCGGTGGCACTGCGCCCGACCGTAAGAACCGCTTCAATTTCAGAATCGAGCAGACACTCCCGCAAGACGCCTCTGCCGATCATTCCTGTAGCACCGAAAATAATTGCTTTCATGGCATAACCCCCTAAACTCTTCTTTTCATAGCCTGATCACCTTACCGGTGGAGGACGCATTTTAGGCCATGCAAAGTGGCGCAACCATTGCAGGAGGTACATTTTGCTTTGCTGACGTCGCCGTTTTTCCAGCGATTTGCCAGATCTGGTTCAGCGATAAAAGGACGGGAAAACGATAAATATTTAATAGCTGTCTGATTAAGGATTTCTGTCAGCGAATGATAATCGCGATTGCCTCCTACTAAGATAACCGGAACGTTATTTTCCGCGGCGATTTCTGCGGCGTCATCTTTAAAATAGGAATTCTGGCGACCGGTAAAATGATGCCACGCGCCGCTGATTTCAATGGAGTCAATTCCTACTTCGGTCAGTTTCTTGCATACATACTTACAATCCTCAAAGGTCATCCCTTGCTCCATGCCATCCGAGTTGTTGATCTTAATAAGAACAGGGTACTCAGTGCCTACTTTCTCGCGAACAGCTGAATATGTTTCCAGCACCATTCTGGCCCTATTTTCAATCGGGCCACCATATTCATCCGCTCTGCGGTTATAATAAGGTGACAGAAATTGGCTCAACAGAAATCCATGAGCAGCATGAAGCTGAACGCCGTCAAAGCCTGCCTGCTTTGCCCTGGCTGTCGCATTGGCAAACGCCTTCTGCAAGTTAACTATATCCTCTGCTGTCATCTCCTTAGGCTGAATATGAGTCTGCAGATTCTCTACGGCGCTTGGCCCCCAGATTTCCTGTCCGCCCAGCTCTGCCATTCGGTACGACCCGCAATATACCAGCTGAAGAATAATATTGGCGTCATAACTATGGACCAGCTCAGTCAGTTGTTTGTACTCTTCAATGAAAGAATCGTCATAAATCCCTAACATTCCTGGAAAAGGTTGCTCCGCTTCAACAACATAGGCAAAACTGGTAATAATTGTTCCTACGCCGCCCTTGGCCAAATCCTCATAAACCTTCAATAGGTCTGCTGACAGGTGCCCTTCCTTGGCCAGGGTTTCCCCCGTCGCCGACCGGATTAACCTGTTCTTTAAGGGTATGTTTCCAATACTGGTCTTGTCAAATAATGTTTTCATCTAATCTTCACTCCTATATGTTAATTTTGTGGGCAAAATAGCTGTTTCGATAATTCTACATTTTTATAATCATCGAATTGTTTTGGCGAATAGAGACTATCTGCAGATTATTTACGTTGCAGATAGTCTCTATTTCAAAATATTATACTTCGATAATCGTCAAAATGATTATAATTTATTTTGATATTCTTGTCAATATTTCCTGACTGACCATTTTCGCGCTTGACTTCAGATGGCAAAGGATTTTTACATTGTGTATGGGAAACAATCGAAAAGAATGACTCAAAAGAACCGTCCCCGCGAGTTTTATTCAAAGGTGGTAGTATGATCGGCAATATGTAAGCACCTCTTACTGGCGCAATTCATAGAGAATTCCTCCTTGGATTATATGTAAATAAGTATAACTATTATACTTATTATAATATTAGTTTTATACTTTTCCCTATAGTATAATTTGGATATCAATAAAATAGTCGAATTTGAAGAAACAAATGACGCCTTAGTTACTGTCAGTCCCCAGGCTGGATGGGTATTACTGTAGAACTGATTTCAACCGTACAACGACAATATGGCGATTATTTAGAGGCTTTGATTCTAGATATAGTAAAAAAAGCAGACTGCACGGATGCGCACGTGAAAGTGCTGGATAAAGGAGCTGGGGGATTATATAATGCATGCGCGAGTTATGGGGTCACGAATGTCTTTCAGATTGCAGAACTTATAAACTTATTAAAACTTAAGGATTTACAGCACATGAGCTACTGTGACACTAGAGTAATGAAAAGGTATAATGGCTGAGGAGGAATTATAATGAAAGTAGTAGCGTTTAACGGGAGTCCAAGGAGGAGTGGGAATACTGCCGCCATTATCAAAGTTGTGTTTGCTGAGTTGGAAAAGAATGGTATTGAGACTAAACTGGTTCAAGTTGGCGGTGTTTTAAAGCAGGGATGCACCGCATGTAATTTATGCTACAAAAACAAAACAAAGACTTGTGCGGTTACTGGAGATCCACTTAACGATTGGATAGAAAAAATTATGGCTGCCGATGGCATTATTTTTGGCTCACCAGTTTATTTTAACGATGTGACGAGCGAAATGAAATCATTGATTGACAGGGCCGGATATGTGGCCCGAGCAAATGATCGCATGTACAAACACAAGGTCGGAGCAGCTGTTGTGGCTGTGCGACGCAATGGCGCGGTACATGCACTAGACACCATGTTTCATTTTTTCTTGAATATGCAAATGTTTATTGTCGGAGGATCTAACAACGTTATCGCCAACAAAATCGGCGATGTTGAGAAAGATATCGAAGGCCTGCAGAGTATGCGAACTTTAGGGGAGAATATGGCCTTATTGTTGAAAAAGATGGACGCCTAGGGTTTAGAGAATACGTAGATATAACTCAGTTGGTCTGATAATAGCGTTGACATCGAAGAGGTCAAAGCCTTCTTAATCATCTAAAAATATACGTTCTTTTCTTGCTTCGCATCCCAAAATATAATGGGACAAGGGACAGGAACTATGTCCCAATAAAAAAAAAATAGACACCCTCGGTATTATTCTAGTCGCCAAACTATTTGCAATATATCCGTGACATTATCAGAATCCATCGCACAAATAACATGTTTATCTTCATATAAGGGAAGCGAGGGGACGGTTCCTATGCTTCTCTTTTTTTTATATAGAATTATCATAAAAAGAGGCAACACAACGGTAAATAGCAAGGGTTACTGGTATCAATCAATTTTTAAGGCATAGCACAATTTAGGGGGAAATGTCCGCTTGCTTCTTGTAAATGACTACGCTTTTGTCCGACTGATAAAAGCGTAGTCATTTTTGTTTTAAGTGAAAGATGTCGAAGTCTATGCCTTTAGGGGAGGCAATAACGAGCCGTCCCCTCGCTTCGTCTAGATTTGTAACTCTACGGAGCGTTTATTGAACCATAGCTGAAGGTTCGCTATAGTTATTCTATGGGGGTAAATGATGCAGAATAACAGAGTTGGAAATATTATCATCAGGGTCCTGACGTTTCTTTAATTTTAGAACTTTCAAGCGTTCTTGGCCTTGATGTCAAGAGCTGTTAGCGGGTTATGAAAAACGACAAATAAATTCTAAAAAGGATGGTGATCAATCAATGGACAAACCATCAAAAAAAGATTTGAAAGAGCAGTATAAAAATAGAGTGATAATTGGCGGGGTATACTGCGTGAGATGCAGTGGCGCTGATAATCTTTGGCTTCGAGCAACAACAGATATACAAGGTTCGAAAAATCGTTTTGCATTTTCAGTATCGACTAATTCTTGCCCTGAAATGTGTATGAGTGAGTCATGGAAACAGTTCGGAGCAACCACATTTTCTTTTGAAATACTGGAAAAAATAGAAAAGAAAGAAACGCAAACAACACGTGAGTTTTCAGATGATGTAAATACTTTGTTAGAACTTTGGATTGAAAAACGAAATGGCGAAAATTCAGAGTTGCGACGCTCTGTTATTTAAAAGAGGTAAGCGACACTTGCGATGAAAAGAGGAGAATAAAACAAAATGAAATTTATAGTATTTAACGGCAGCCCTGCCGGGGCAAACAGCAGCACAAATGTGATTGCAGAAGCGTTTTTGAGCGGTGCAAAAAGAGCCGATGCCGACACCGAAAATGTGTTTTTAATTGATAAGAACATTGGACACTGCAAAGGATGCTTTACCTGCTGGTTTAAAACACCAGGAAAATGCGTGATGCAGGATGATATGACAGAGCTTTTGGACAAATATAATGCTGCTGATGTGGTTTGCTTCGCTTCGCCTGTTTATACATGGAACATGACAGCAGCTCTCAAGAACTTTGTCGACAGGCTCGCGCCGCTGAAAAGTCCTCTGATTGTAAATTCGGACGAAAATTTTGACCTTACGGATTCCAAACCTAAAACGCAGCAATTTGTGGTGATTTCCAACTGCGGCTTTCCGGGCAATAACAATTTTGAAACCATGAAAGTGGTGTTTGCTTCCTGCAATCCTGTCCTTGAGATTTATCGCAACTGCGGTAAACTCTTAAAAAGCAAGGACGAGAAAATCAAAGCAACCGTAAATGATTATTTGCAAGTTGTCGAGCAGGCAGGATATGAAATGGCAACGCAAAATTACGTATCGGAAGAAACAAAATCAGAACTTGAAATGCAGCTCATGCCGATACTTGATTATGTGAAATACATCGGGATGTAGCACATAGGATATGAACAATTTGCAGGATACCACTCCTGTATGATTGTTCATTCCAGTAACAAGAAACGAATTGGCTATCATAAATCTAAGAATATAAAAAAACTTTGTGGCGGACGGGTAGCCATGCGACAAGCAGACAAGCAAATGCTAGAGTGACTCAAAAGACCCGTCCTCTTGAATCTATATAAGTGTTACTATAATGATGATTGTGAGGTACCTTGACTGTCGGTTTAATATCTAAAGTCCAACAATCCTAGAACAAATACAAAAATAGCTATAGTTGCAATGGTAGATATCATAATTTACACCTTCCTTTTATCTAAATTATACATCTAAATATATGACAATAATGTGACAGAACGGTATATCTTTAATTACATAATAAATTCTCCAGTATCATAAGTCTTGTCTTTTAAAAAGAACCATTGTAGACTCCGCATAAGAAGAGATGATCAAAAAACAATATATAGCGATAAACTCCTGCAAAGTAGCTAGCCTTGCAGGAGTTTTGTATTTTAATGGTAAATAGGATAGAAATATGGGAGACTGTTTTCGAAGAAAAGCTTATGTTTATACATTGATGACATGAGGCAAGAAGATAGGAGTGACTCAAGAGAACCGTCCCCTCGAATCTTTAAAGCTAGTGTTTTTATTTGGGACAAGGAACCTGTCCCGTGTCCCTTTCGAAAGAAGTTGCAAGACAGAACCATCGTCCCCGCGTCTCCCAAAGGTGAAGTGTCAAAGGACCTGTCCCCTTGACATGTTATTATTTTTTAAGAATGGAGAAAATATTTTGATAGAGCATGGGAAAAAAACTTTGGGAGAATTATTAAAAGAAAACATTTTTTATAATATTATCAATATAGATGAAAAAGATTTAATTGAACTTTCGGATTTATTTATTACAAGGAAATATATTCACAACGAAATGCTTGTCAAAGCCGGAGAAAAATGGGATAAGGTTTTCTTTATCCATAAAGGCATTATTCGACTTTTTTATATGAATTTAGAAGGGCAGGAGTATAATAAGGGATTTTTTTGGGAAAACCAATTACTATGGCCGATTGCTCCTTCGGCCCGTAAAAATGACAGTCTCTTCAACATATCTGCTTTAGAAAATGTTACAGTCTCCGTTTGCGATTTTTCATCTTTTCATTCCTGGTTAACTCGTCATGGTTATTGGGAAAAGTTTGCTTTGTCCTATGCTGAATTATTTGTAGAGGATAAGTTCCGTAGAGAATATGAATTTCTTATAAATTCGGCAACAGAGAGGTTTAGACATTTCTGCACTGAATATCCTGATCTTGTCAGAAGAATACCTGATTACCATCTGGCTTCGTATCTTGGTATTACCAATGTTACCCTATCAAGAATAAAAAAATCTATTAATTTTAACCTATGTTAATGAGCGTTTTTCATCCGTATATTATACTACCTACTAAAGAAGAAATTTTTTTGATGATTTTAGGAGGTAGATAGTAAATGAATTTGTTAATTAATAAAACAGCTCTTATTACAGGAGGAAGTGATGGAATTGGTTTTGCAATTGCCACAGCTTTTGCCGAGCAAGGAGCAAATCTAATTCTTATTGGAAGAGACAGGGAAAAATTGGGTTATAGGGAAAAATTATTAAAACAATATGATATAACTGTTCTCTCTATTCCAGCCGATATTAGTAACAAAGATTCACTCTCTGAAATAGTCGAACAGGTTCGTACAAAAAACATAAAAATCGACATTATAGTAAATAATGCAGGCATCGCACGCTTTATACCTTTTTTGAATACGGATATCCCGACATTGGATTATCATCTGAATTTAAATGTGAAAGCTCCTTATTTGTTGACGCAAGCTTTCCTGGATGATCTAATTCAATCCCGGGGAAATGTGATTAATATTTCGTCTTATTTTTCCAGAAGAATGCTGCCGGATAGACCCTCGACAGCATATTCTATGACAAAAGGGGCTATAGAATCTTTCACCAAAGCCCTTGCATTTGAATTAGGGCCACATGGCGTTCGGGTTAATGCTATTGCACCCGGTACTGTCGCTACACCTCAAGTTGAGAGCAACATGGAGCGCCTTGATAGGAAAGAAAAAGACCGTTTCAACTCAATGATTAAATCAATTTATCCGTTGCAAACAATCGGGGAACCGAAAGATATAGCCAATATGGCTGTTTTTCTAGCATCAGATCAGGCAAAATGGGTTACGGGAGGGATTTTTCCTGTTGACGGAGGTCTTACAACAAACTAAGAAGCTGTTCCGCCAAAGCCTGACGTCCTCTCTGTCATTTACTAGTGATAGAAGTAGGTGAATGCAAGTCACCATGCCAAACCCCTGTCCATGCAATGAGCAGAGACAATAGACAATAGTTAGAGCTGATCAAAAAAGCAATATATACGACAAACTCCTGCAAAACAGCCTAGTCTTGCAGGAGTTTTGTATTTTAATGGTAAGCTAGGATAGAAATATGGGATATTGTTTTTCAAAGAAAATCTTATGATCATATATTTATGGCATGAGACAAAAAGATGGGAGTGACTCAGAAGAACCGTCCCTATGATTTCTTAATGGGGGGTAGCTCCAATTTAGGAGGAATTTATGAATAGGAATGAGATTCTTGAAAAGTTAAAAGGTGGAGATTTACGATCAATTGGTAATGGCGGGGAAGTAGTCTCAGATCTTTTAAATGATGAAAGTCTTGTTGTGGAAGCTTTTGATGGTATGTTAAGTGATGATGCTCTTATTAGAATGAGGGCTTCTGATAATCTTTATCGAGATTAGAAAAGATATTAAATACTAAAACTACTATGAGGAGTGATTTCGCTCCTCATTATTTATATTATGTTGAAAGATATTGTTTGCAATAGTAAAATGTAGCATAAAAAGGTACAATATACCATATTATACCTTTTTGAAAATAACGTTACTGATTATTTTTAAATAGGGGGATGAACTTTTGCCGAGTAATTCTTTTATAAAAGGAACTTTAATGCTAACTCTCGCTAATTTTGTTGTTAAATTTATTGGAGCAGCGCAGCTTATTTTTTTATCAAGATTATTAGGAGGCGAAGGGTTAGGACTATATAATATCGCTTTTCCTATGTACTTATTAGCAATTAGTGTTTCATCTGCTGGTATTCCTGTGGCTCTTTCTATATTAGTTGCTGAAAAAGCAGCGATTTCAGATTTTTATGGTGCAAAGAGAATCTTTAAAGTTGCATTGTCTCAAATGATTATAATTGGGGTATTGGCGACAGTTATTTTATACTATGGAGCAGGTTGGTTGATCGAAAATAATATAATTCGTGATTCTCGGGCCTATTATTCTATTATTGCCTTAACACCATCGGTTATTTTTGTTACCATTATTGCTAGTTTTCGTGGCTATTTTCAAGGATTTCAAATCATGAAGCCTACGGCAGTTTCTCAGATTGTAGAACAATTGTTTAGAGTTATAACTATGTTATGTTTGGCATATATACTGCTTCCATATGGCTTACAATATGCAGCGGCAGGCGCAAGTTTTGGAGCCTTTGCTGGAGCAGTGGCTGCACTGAGCGTGCTAATTTATTATTATTGGAAATATAGGTCTTATTTTTATGTGGCAAAAGCGAATTGTTTAATAGAAACCAAAGAACCATGGATTTCTATTAATTCCCGTATAATGCGACTCTCTCTACCAGTATTATTAGCAAATGTTATGGCACCAATTATAGCTAATATCGATATATTGATTGTCCCAGCACGGCTAGAAGTTGCTGGATATTCTGTACAGGAAGCGACTGAATTATTTGGATATTTGACTGGAATGTCAAGTGCACTGATTAATTTTCCTACTGTTTTAACCGCTTCATTAGCAGTGAGTCTAGTTCCAGCAATCTCAAATGCACTGGCTTTAGGTAATCTAAATAGCATTCACTATCGTATTAGCGAAGTAATACGTCTTTCTGTCATTATTTTATTACCTAGTTTTGCAGGATTACTTTTATTAGCTACTCCAATTTCGCAATTATTATATAATACGCCCAATGCAGGGAATGTAATTGCTATTTTATCGATCGCGATTCTTTTACTTGGACTTCATCAAGTGACGACAGCAATCTTACATGGTTTAGGTCGTACTAGTATACCCATGTTAAATATGCTGATAGCAGCTCTAATTAAGATCGGTCTAAGTTGGGTACTTACTGCTATGCCTGAATTTGGTGTCAACGGAGCAGCTTGGGCAACTAATGTTGACCTTGGAGTAGCTGTTTCTTTAAATATCTATTTTGTATATCGTTTTGTTGGGTTAGATATCTCTTATAAAGACATTATGAAAACTGTTATTTCTACTATAGTGATGGGAGTCATAGTCACAATAGCGTACAGACTTGTAATGATTGAATCTTTAAGTAATACATTATCTACTATAATTTCAATTTTATCTGGTTGTATCATATATTTTTTATGTTTGATTTTATTTAGAGGATTACATGAAAAAGATATTCTTAGAATTCCTAGAATTGGGGAAAAAATAATTAGACTAAAAAATAAAAAATAAATTATAACCTCATAGATAAGAGTGTATATTTAGGGGTTCATTATAATTAAGTGAGGGGACATTCAGATGGTTAAAGTAGTAGTTACCAAAGCAGATACCTATGATGAGCAGGTGGTAAAATTAGCTATGCAAGAATTACTTGATGAATTAGGAGGAATATCTCAATTCATTAAGCCCAATGATAAAGTTTTGATCAAATCCAATATGTTGGATGCTGTAAAAAAGGAACTTTCAGTAACTTGAAGTTCTTTTACATTCCGTATCAGTAAGTAGCTTTCAAAAGAATGTGTGGCGCCACTGCAAGGAACCGTTCTAAATGTGATTCCAGCTTTATTGGTATTGGTAATACCTTAGGTTGCCCACAGGAGATAAGCGGAGATATTGGAACTAAACCGTGAAATGGTAAGAAAGGTGCAAGTGTCAAGGGACCTGTCCCCTTGACACTCAAAAGAGGCTGTAATTGAAAAAATTGACAATCTGAAGAGATGGACCTACATTATATTTAAGTTCATCTCTTCAGATATATTATAATATATAGTAACAATAGTGTAATTGTTAGATGGAAGGCTGAATTACGTCAATGAAGGGAGGCGGATTATAGGATAATGAAATTAACTGTACAGAATATATGTTGTATTGCCATGTTAGTTGCTCTTAACATTATTTTAACTAGGATATTTAGTATAAGAATCTCTTTTGAGGGAATTGAAGGAATCAGAATTGGCTTTGGTACTCTTCCTGTAATTTTGGCTGGAGTGTTACTTGGGGGTAAGCAAGGATTTATTACAGGGGTTATAGGAGATCTTATTGGATTTCAACTTAATCCAAGTGGATTTTACCTCCCTACATTTACCCTAGTAGCGGGTTTGAACGGAATGATCGCTCCCTTTATGATAGGATGGTTTTGCAATGGGATGATATCTTTGAAAAAATTAGTCATAGTGATTGGGATTAACAATATAATTACCAGTTTAATACTAACCCCATTCTTATTACAGTTACATTTTGGTATCCCTGTGATAGTGACTATGCCTGGTAGAGTCGTAGCCCAAGCTGTTCTGATTCCCTGTATGGCGATCATGGTAAATATATTAATTAAACGTTTGCAGCAAAGTGGCGTTAATACCCATTATTTCCGATATTCTGCGCTGAATTCCAGACAGTGTAAGAGTCAGGGGACGGTTCTTTGACTCTACATCCGTAAATTGCTACTTTATAAAAAATAGATAAAATATGGTTAAAGAACTAAGTGAGTCATGGAACCGTCCCCTCGCTTCTTCATAGGCAATAAATCGCTAAGAGAGGAACTGATAAAGCTTCTGATGGAAAAATCCAACTTGTCCCTAAGGGGGATTGCGGAGACATTGGAACTAAACCGTGAAATGGTAAGAAAGGTGCAAGTGTCAAAGGACCTGTCCCCTTTTCCTACATTGAGTTTTTCCATATATGAGACAGAAGATAGGTACTCAAAAGAACCGTCCCTGTGAGTTTTAAGAGTTCCTATTGACAGTGTTGTGAGTTATTGCTATAATGCTGAATATAAATTTATATCGAAGAGGCAATGACGCCTTCGCAAATGTTGCGAGGGCGTTTTCTATTATTTAAAAGGAGGTAACTTGCTATAATTGGATGGTAAAAATATAGTATGAATATATCTATGTGTACTATAAAAATGTAATCATTCATTGAATTTCACAACAAAGTACGCTTGAGATGCACACGATAATAAAAATTGTGCTTTGCTAATGTATACATGAGTACTGTGGCAGGAATATTGTTCTTTATGGATAATATAGAGTAAAGTAAAATATGGTATTTTGGGAGGAGACTTATTTTGAGTAAAAAGACTTTGGCATTATTCATGATATTAGTATTTACGGCTAGCATGGTTCTTGCTGGTTGTGGTGGTACTAAAAGTACAAGTGGTCCTAACAATGTGTTAGTGTTTGCTCAGGGGTCAGATCCTCGGGGACTTGATCCTGCTTTCGTAGATGATGGTGAATCTGCGAAAATTATGACTCAGATTTTTGAAGGTTTAGTGCGTTACAAACCAGGTAATACGGAAATTCAGCCATTGTTGGCTACAGAATGGTCAACAAGTGCTGATGGCAAAGAGTGGACGTTTAAATTGCGTAAGGATGTAAAATTCCATGATGGTACGCCCTTTAATGCGCAAGCTGTAAAGTTCAGTTTTGAGCGTCAATTGCCTCCTAACCGTACAGAAGATATGCCTTATGCGGAATTTACATTTGATGGTGTACAAAAAGTGGAAGTAGTGGATGATTATACAGTTAAAATCACATTGGAAAAACCATCAGCTACTTTCTTAGCTAATTTGGCTATGCCAATAGCATCACAGATTGTCAGTCCAGATGCTGTGAAAAAGTTCGGGGATAAATTTATTGAGAACCCAGTTGGTACTGGTCCTTATAAATTTGTGAAATGGGATAAAGGTCAACAAATTGAACTAACACAGTTTGATGGCTACTGGGGTGAAAAACCTAAAGTAGCAAAAGCCGTTTACAAATTTACGAAGGAAAACTCCGTTCGTGCTGCTGATTTGATGACAGGTTCCACTGATATTATGGACGGCGTGGATATCAATGATATTAAAGCGTTGGAAGCCAAAGGTATGACAGTAATTAAGACTCCAGGCATGAATATTAACTACATGGGTTTCTATACATTTAAAAAACCGTTTGATAATCTAAAACTCAGAAAAGCTATCAGTATGGCGATTAATCGTCAGAACCTAGTCGATTATTTATATCAAGGAAATGCCCAATTGCCAAATACTATGTTGCCAGATTTTGTTCCTGGCTATTCTAAGGATGTAAAACCATATGACTATAATATTGAGGAAGCTAAAAAAGTCTTAGCAGAGGCTGGCTATCCAAATGGTTTTGAATTCACTGCGATTACTTATTCTAATCCTCGTCCCTACAATCCAGTAAATGGCGAGAAGCTAGCTGCGGCTATACAAGCGGATTTAGCTAAGATTGGTGTAAAAATGAACATTAAGTCTTATCCATGGAAGGAATATAAGCAAGTTCTTAAAGATGGTGAAGGAGATGCTTACTTCTATGGTTGGATTGGTGATAATGGTGACCCTGACAACTTCTTGATGCTACTAGAAACAGCGAATATCAAGGGAAGTCTAAATGCATCAAAATACTCCAATCCTAAGATGGATGAGTTGCTAGCTCAGGGGCGTGCTACTCTTGATCCGGCAAAACGTACTGCTATTTATGTAGAAGCACAGAAAATTGCTGCTGAAGATGCTCCTTGGGTATTAATCAGTCACAGTATAGATATGGCGGCACAGCGTCCTAATGTGAAAGGTTTCGCTATGCATCCTACAGGTGTTCACTGGTTGAATATTGTAAGCAAATAAGAAACAGGCAAAAAGGTGGTTTCCCGGTGAAATCACCTTTTTTGCGGAATTAGAAGTTATAGTTTTTTTACCCCCAGGAGGTGTAAGTAATGATTAAATATATATTTCGTAGATTGTTATTATTAGTTCCTGTATTGTTTGGAGTATCTCTGGCGACTTTTGTGGTTATGCATTTGTTTACTACCGATCCGACGGAAATAATTCTAGGGCAGCATGCTACAACCCAAAGGGTAGAGGCATTGAGGCAGGAGTTGGGACTCAATAAGCCGATTTATGTACAATTTGGAGATTATCTGACTAGCACGTTGCATGGTGATTTAGGAAGGTCTGTGATTACGAAAACTTCGATTACGGAAGAGCTGATGAAGCGATTCCCGGCAACGGTGGAACTGGCACTATCGGCTATTTTCGTTGCCACTGTCATGGGAGTCTTATTTGGTGTTGTTTCAGCTGTTAAACAAAACTCTATCTATGATTACGGTACGATGGTAGCGGCGTTAATGGGAGTTAGTATGCCCATATTTTGGTTGGGGCTAATGATGATTATTCTATTTTCCGTTATTTTAGGATGGTTACCAGCTTCTGGGCGTATCGCAATTGGTATGCAGCCGGATAATATTACCGGTTTATATCTTTTGGATGCATTGCTAACAGGTGAGATGGGATCTTTCATGGATGCTTTTCAGCATTTAATTATGCCAGCGATAGCTTTAGGGTCGTATTCGACAGCGATTATCGCTAGAATGACTAGGGCTACTATGCTGGAAACCATTCGTCAGGATTATATTAGAACTGCTAGAGCCAAAGGTTTATCAGAAAGAGTAGTTATTATTAAGCATGCTCTACGTAATGCGCTTATTCCTGTAGTAACGGTTATTGGTTTGCAAATGGGAGCTTTACTGGGTGGAGCGGTATTGACAGAGACGGTGTTTTCTTGGCCGGGGATTGGCTCATACTTAGTGGAAGGTATTATGGTTTCTGATTATCCTCGGGTACAGGGAGCCGTATTGTTGGTAGGCACTATTTTTGTATTAGTCAATTTAATTGTAGATGTTTTGTATAGTTATCTTGATCCGCGGATTCAACATATGTAGGTGGTGATTTAAAGCGATGGAAGTACAAGTAGAAGTAAAAAACAATCTAGAAACAGATGGAAATGTAAATAAGGTAAAAGGACCATTAGCTGAATTTGTAGCTCGCTTCATGCAGTCTAGATCGGCAATGATTGGATTGGGTATATTAATTGTATTGATTTTCTGTGCTGTTTTCGCTCCTGCATTGGCGCCTTATAATCCTTATGAAAGTAATATGCCGATTGCCTTGCAAGCGCCTAGTGGAGAACATATTTTGGGTGTGGATGAACTGGGACGGGATATTTTTTCTCGAATTATATACGGAGCGCGCGTTTCTTTAGTTGTGGGTGTTGAAGCTGTAACCTTGGCTTTGTTATTTGGCATTGTTCTAGGGGCATCGGCTGGATTTTACGGTGGCAAAGTGGACACTGCCATCATGGGAGTTATGGATGTTATGCTGTCTTTCCCTAGTATTTTGCTGGCGATTGCCTTTATGACTGTACTGGGGCGGGGAATTGATAAGGCTATTATTGCTATCGGTATTGTATCCATTCCTCAGTATGCACGTATTGTGCGGGGGAGTGTATTATCTGTACGAGAAAACGTTTATGTTACCGCCGCACGGGCGATTGGCAATAATGATAGACGACTTATTTTTGTACACATATTGCCTAATGTATTAGCACCGATTATTGTTCGGTCAACAATTGGTATTTCGGAAGCTATATTAGAGGCTGCTGCGCTGGGATTCCTAGGGCTAGGGGTTATGCCTCCTACTGCTGAGTGGGGTACTATGCTAGGAGCAGGGCGACAAACTATTTTCAATGCCCCTCATATCGTAACTTTTCCGGGACTTGCCATTACTCTTACCGTTATGGCCTTCAATTTGTTGGGGGACGGATTACGTGATGTGCTGGACCCACGGCTGAAATAGGAGGAACAGTATTACTATGCAGAAACCTTTATTACAAATTAATAATTTACAAACACATTTTCATATGGGTAAACGTGTCGTTAAGGCAGTGAATGGGGTAACGATCAGCGTTCAACCAGGAGAAACCATGGCATTGGTTGGTGAATCAGGATGTGGCAAGAGTGTTACAGCGATGTCTATTATGCGCTTATTGCCTGATAATATTACCAAAATGCAGGGGGAAATCTTGTTTGAAGGCCGCGATATGTTAAAAATGTCAATGGAAGAGATTAGAGATATTCGCGGCAAACAAATTTCTATGATTTTTCAGGAACCGATGACGTCTTTAAATCCTGCTTATACCATAGGGGAGCAAATTTCTGAGGCAGTAATGGTCCATGGAAATGTGGATAAAAAAACCGCTTGGGCAAGGGCTGTGGAAATGTTAGAACTTGTAGGGATTCCAGCAGCTGCCCAGCGGGCTAAGGAATATCCTCATCAGATGAGTGGTGGCATGCGGCAAAGGGTAATGATTGCTATTTCTTTGGTATGTAATCCTCGTCTACTCTTAGCCGATGAACCAACGACTGCTTTGGATGTAACGATTCAAGCTCAAATTTTGGATTTAATTAGTAAACTAGCCAAAGAATTTAATACGGCTTTAATTATGATAACTCACGATTTAGGTGTTGTGGCTGAGATCGCTCAAAACATGGCAGTTATGTACGCGGGTCGTGTTGTGGAGCAGGGATTGGTAGCTGATGTATTTGCTAACCCTCATCATCCGTATACGGTGGGTTTGATGGACTCGATTCCACGGCTTGATGGTAGTAAGAAGCAACGCTTGCATACCATTGAAGGAGTTGTTCCTGATTTGTCGGCGCTCCCCTTGGGATGCGCTTTTGCAGATCGTTGTGAACATGATCAAGAAAAGTGTCATTTAGAGTCCCCAGCAGTACAGACACTAGCTGATGGGCGCCAGGTGGCCTGCCATTATCCATTGGGAGGGGGAGTGTGAGTATGGAAGAATCTTTGCTTACAGTGCGTGAACTTAAAAAACATTTTCCTATCCGCGGTGGGCTATTTGGGCGGCCATTTGGTGCCGTCCAGGCAGTAGATGGGATTTCTTTTGATATTAAACGGGGAGAAACACTGGGACTTGTAGGGGAATCGGGTTGTGGTAAATCAACGACAGGTATGTTAGTATTACGCCTACTGGAAACGACTGCTGGACAGGTATTGTTCGAAGGGCAGGATGTAGGTAAGATGAATAAACAGGAACTAAGAGATTTTCGTCGTCATGCTCAAATTATTTTCCAAGACCCATATGCTTCATTGAATCCACGCATGTCGGTAGGGGATACCATTGCTGAACCCATGATGTTACATGGCATCGCAAGTGGGGTAGAACGTACTAAGAGAGTAGAAGAATTGCTGAAAGTAGTAGGGCTTGGTCCTCATCATGCGAGACGATATCCTCATGAGTTTTCTGGTGGACAACGGCAGAGAATTGGTATTGCCAGAGCGTTGGCGGTTCAACCTAAATTAATAGTATGCGATGAGCCTGTGTCGGCCCTGGATGTATCGATTCAATCTCAGATATTGAATTTATTAGTTGAATTACAGCAGGAAATGGGATTGACCTATTTGTTTATCGCTCATGGTTTGAACGCGGTTAAACATATTTCTGATCGGATAGGGGTTATGTATTTAGGGAAAATGGTAGAGCTTGCCGAAGGGGATGAACTTATTCTTAATCCTCTTCACCCTTATACGAAGACACTTATCTCGGCTATTCCTCAACCCCATCCTGGAGTTAAGAAAAATCGTATTATTTTACAAGGGGATGTGCCCAGCCCAGCAAATCCTCCCTCTGGCTGTCGGTTTCATACCCGTTGTCCAGAATGTATTGACCGATGCAAAAGAGAAGAGCCTGAGTTTCGTCAGATAGGCTCTCGTCATGTGGCTTGTCATTTAGTTTCATAGGGCTAATAAAAAGGGGCTGTTGCACTAAGAAATTAGTGTGGCGGTCCTTTTTCAGTAGTCAAGACCGCCCCCTTAGCGGGAGGCTTGTTCCACCCCTACAAGGACGAGGGGACAGGTTGATTGTCCCGTTCTGAAATATGAAAAGAACCTGTCCCCTTGTCCCTGTGATGGAAAAATCCAACTTGTCCCTAAGAGGGATTGCGGAGACATTGGAACTAAACCGTGAAATGGTAAGAAAGTTGCAAGTGTCAAAGGACCTGTCCCCTTGACATTTCGGGTAGGTAGTAAACAATCAATATACAACGGCAAACTCCTGCAAAGCAGCCTAGCCTTGCAGGAGTTTTGTATTTTAATGGTAAATAGGATAGAAATATGGGATACTGCTTTTCGAAGAGAAGATTATGATCATATATTTATGACATGAGAGAAAAAGAGGGGAGTGACTCAGTAGAACCGTCCCCTTGAGTCTTCCGCGCTGCAATAGAAACAATATCTGTCCCCTCAGTTCCAATGTGTTGTTACAGTAAGGAAAGAAGCCAGCAGCTACTTTTAAAGATGAGTTGCCGGTTTCTTTCCTTATGTTCTTACGTAACCTTTCATAAGGAAAGTAAATAGAATATTGTAAAGATATTCTGCAATCAAAAAGGGGACTTTAGAGATGGCAAACCCATTAAATCCCAATATCATCCCTAAATATGTAAATCAATTGTTTATTCCACCTGTATATAAACCTATCATTGAAAAAGATCCGGTTACAGGCGAAGAGATAAGTCATAATTATACTGTCAGCATGACCCAATTTATGCAACAGATTCTTCCTCCTCCCTTTCCTATGACATCTGTCTGGGGATTTGAAAGTACTGTTGAAGACCCAAGTACAGGTGAAATTCCTAATTTCCGCAGCACTCCAGGTGCTACCTTTAAAGCTGTTCGCGGAATCCCAAGTATTGTTCAGTATGTAAACAATATTACTGGACCAAATCTGTTTGCAGTAGACCCTACCTTGCATTGGGCGAATCCTAACAATATACCGGCGCCAACACCGCCGTT
The DNA here is from genome assembly GCF_000725345.1 of Pelosinus sp. UFO1. Classification (NCBI taxonomy): domain Bacteria; kingdom Bacillati; phylum Bacillota; class Negativicutes; order Selenomonadales; family Sporomusaceae; genus Pelosinus; species Pelosinus sp. UFO1. The sequence goes on along the minus strand of NZ_CP008852.1, from coordinate 3,561,625 downwards.
TAATCCTTTTCCGCCAGGATATTCTTTAGCCCAAAGCCCGGTTCCTCTTGTTGTCCACTTGCATGGCGGCGAGGTTCGATCTGATTCCGATGGCAATCCGGATGCTTGGTTTACAGCTGGAGAGGTGAAAAAGGGGCCTGCTTTTATAACGTCTCTTTATACCTACCCCAATGGACAGGAAGCAACCACCCTTTGGTATCACGATCACGCCTTAGGGACCACACGTCTTGATGTTTATGCAGGTCTTGCCGGATTCTATTTAATAGAAGACCCCAATAATAAAATAGCTCCCCTTCTGCCAAGCGGTCCCTTTGATATTCCACTAGCTATTCAAGACCGATCATTCAATGACGATGGTTCATTATTTTATCCTAGCAATGGCGTCGTTCCTAATGTTCATCCTTATTGGACGTCGATGTTTTCCGGCAATACGATTATGGTCAATGGAAGGGTATGGCCCAATTTGGATGTTGAACGAAGACAGTACCGCTTTAGAATTCTTAACGGGTCAAATACCCGAACCTATAACCTGAAACTTTCAAATGGCCAGGAATTTATTCAGATTGGTTCTGACGGAGGCTTTCTTCCTTTCCCGGTAACGTTAACGCAATTGCTGCTTTCACCGGCAGAGCGGGCCGAGATATTGATTGATTTTTCCAAGTTAAGCCCTGGGATAAAAGTTATTGTCACCAATGATGCTAAATCTCCTTTCCCAAATGGCCCCGCACCAGACCCCAAGACGGTTGGGCAAATTATGCAGTTTACTGTACTTGATACACCCGTAGTACCATCAGCTCAGCTTCCGGCAGAATTGAATAAAATACCTGTACTAACTCCAAATGTGCCAAAAAAAATCTTAACCCTTAATGTAGTAGGTGACGCTACTATGCCTACTGAATTACTGTTGGATGGGCAGATGTGGGAAGCGCCAACTTCGGAATTGCCGATCGTCGGCTCAACGGTAGAATGGGAAATTGTCAACCTTACAAACGGCGCACATCCCATCCATGTACACTCAATACAGTTTCAAATTGCCAATCGCCAGGCTTTTGACAATGTAACCTATAATCAAGACTGGCTTAACCTTAACGGTACTCTTCCCCTTCAGCATCCAACGATACCACTGCCTACAGAACCTTACCTGAAAGGTAATCCCATTCCTCCTGCTTTAAATGAGCGTGGATGGAAAGATACTGTATTAGTACCCCCTGGTCAAATTACGAGATTTTTACTTCGATTTGCCCCACAGAACGCGGACCCCCAATTGGCTAAGCCAGGAATTAACTTATTTCCGTATGACCCTTCCTTTGGTCCGGGATATGTATGGCATTGTCATATTATAGAACATGAAGACAACGAAATGATGAGACCGCTTCAGATTGTATCCTGTCCGCCCCCTGAAGCAACATGCGACTTGATAGTTAGCAATCCGGCCAGCCGGCTGAGTTTCGGGCTTGACGTGCCTAACGGTCCTAACAATCCCATCCCTGATAGCGTCTGTCATGATATTCGCGTTAAAGAAGTGCGTTTGATTGGCGTTCCGCTCACTCCACCAACAGCCTGCATTGCTTTTCCGCCTATCTCCCCATGCCGGTTGAGTGGCGTAACTTTACCGACACTTGCAGCAAACACGCATCCGGACGTATTCATTATTTGCGCTGATGAAACACTCACCAATAATTGTACCCATATTACCGTCCAGATCGGTTTGTTAATTATCGCCCAAACAACCACTCCCGGCCTTACAATTCCCTTTGTTACAACTATTACGGTCGATTTCCCGTTTAATGTTTTTGTTCCCTTCCCGGATTGTACAGCAGGCCCGCTGAACCAATCGCAATTTATCGATGAAATTGAAAATATTGACGGCTCCTGCACTGTAGTTCAGCTTAACGCAACCGTAGACCCAACAAGTACCTTCATTACTATCGCCGGTAAAGTAATCGAAAAACTGTGGAAACATGAAAATCTCTGGATCGTCGGTTTGCGCCCATATGATTTAAGTCCAAACGATATTGCAAACGGTTTTGTTTCTTTCACGGTCAGCCAGGAATTGCAGCCGATCAATTCATGCTCCGGCTTTCAGTGTCCCTTCTAAAGAATATGAACGAGACTACCAATTCTTTGGAGTTACCATTTATCACGATAATAGGAGATAATAATGGGAGTGGATATTAAATCATCCCAAACATCCACAAATAACTCAAGCCCACAAGTGTGGAGCTTTGTTTCCCAAGAAATCAAGGGAACGTTTCTTTTGAGTCGCTCCCTTCATCTTATCTCACGTGTCAAAGGACCTGTCCCCTTGACAGTCGAGTTATATTTTGTACTGGTTGAGAAGATGACGGTCTTTGATGGCGGTAGATTGATTGTAAGTTTGCTTGATGGCACCGAGATTGAGTGTGAAATGAAATAGAGGTAGAAAATAAGCCGGTTGGGGTGAGATAAATCACCTTGACCGGTTTTTTCCTATAAAAATGGTTTTATTTTAACAATAAGCCCGATTGAATGATTAATACTTGCCTAGTGGTTAGAGACACACAAAAATAATAATAAATATTGACACTGTAATAACAAATATGTATAATCAAAACAAGTTCAGAACGTGTTCTAATTATGCATATTTAAAAATTGGAGGGTTTATCATGTCATTAAAGTATCCTGAATTATTTAAACCATTTAATATTGGTAAATGTAAAATTAAAAATCGTATTGTTATGTCTCCTATGCATCTTGCAGGAAGAATGAATGACAATGGCACATTAAGTGATGAGGCTATTGACTATTACGAAGAGAGAGCAAAAGGTGGAGCTGGACTTATTATTACAGGTGGAAATGTACCTGATTGTGACATAGAGTTAAGTCCACTTATCCATACTGCATTTAAACATCCAGACGCATTTTTAAGTCAAACAAAAAAATTAGCTGATAAAGTACATGCTTATGATACTAAGCTATTTGTTCAAATTGGTATGGGATCTGGACGTGTCATGTTCCCTGAGGCTATGGATAAAAGCATGAATAATACTCCAGTTGCGCCTTCTGCCATTCCAAACCGATGGAATCCTTCCTTAGTGTGTCGTGAAACTACAGTAGAGGAACATCAACGTGCAGTTGAAGCATTAATTAAAGCAGCAGCATTAATTAAACAATCAGGTGCAGATGGTATTGATCTTGCGGGAATTTATGGTGGATATTTTACAGATCAGTATGCAACAAAAGTATTTAACTTAAGAAAAGACGAATATGGCTTTGAGCAAAATGGGCAAATTAAAATGCTAATAGATACAATAAAAGGTATAAAAGCTGTTTGTGGAGAAAACTTTCCGATTTCTGTTCGTGTTACACCAAAACACTATATGAAGGCAATTGGTCAAGGTGCATTACCTGGTGAAGATTTTGAGGAAGTGGGACGTGATATTAACGAAACCATTGAATTAACCAAGCGAATTGCAGAGTCTGGAGCAGATGCAATATTAATAGGAAATGGATCTTATGATTCATTCTATTGGCTATATCCACCAATGTATCAAAAGGATGGATTATGGCTTGAAGATGCAAAGAAAATTCATGATGCTGTCGATATTCCAGTTATTTGTCCAGGAAAAATAGTAACTCCAGATTTGGCAAACAATGCAATTAAATCCGGTATGATTGATGCAGTTGCCCTAGGAAGAGCAATGCTTTCTGATGCAGAATGGGCTAATAAAGCAAAAGAAGGAAATGATGATGAAATTCGTCCATGTATCGGATGTGAAACAGGATGTATCGGCCGTATATTTGTAGGGCAACCGCTTACCTGTGCAGTAAATCCTGGCCTATTTCATGAAAAATCAGAGCCTATTACACCTGCTTTAATAAAAAAATCTGTGGCTATTATTGGTGGTGGGGTAGCAGGAATGGAAGCAGCTAGAGTGGCAAAAATGAGAGGCCATAATGTAGCTTTATATGAGAAAACTGATAAATTAGGCGGAGCAATTGTTGCAGCTGCGGTTCCTGATTTTAAAGATGCAGATAGACGTTTATTAGAATGGTATAAAAGAAGTCTTGAAAAATTAGGTGTTAATGTTCATCTAAATAGTAATATGGATCTTGAAAAGATTAATTTATTACAAGCTGACGAAATAGTGGTTGCAGCAGGTGCTACTCCAAGAATACCACCAATTAAAGGATTAGATAGAGAAAAGGCAGTAACTGCAATCGACGTACTTCTTGGCAAAAAAGAAGTAGGTAAAAATTGTGTTATTATAGGTGGCGGACAAGTTGGTTGTGAAGTTGCTGTTTGGCTAAAAGAAAAAGATAAAAATGTTACAGTGGTTGAAATGTTAGGTGAACTTATGGCTGGTGGAGTTGAACAAATACCAATTCCAAATAGGCTGATGATGATAGATATGGTAGCATATAATAATGTTCAGGTTAAGCTAAATTCAAGAGTTGAAAGCATTGAAGATAAAGCTGTGAAACTTATAACTGCGGATGGAATTGAGACCATTGAAGCTGATACAGTTATTATTTCAGCAGGATTTAGTTCTAATGATACTTTGTATAACGCTATAAATGAAGAATTGCCAGTAAAAATTTGGAATATTGGTGATTCAAAAATTCCAACTAATATTCAGTATGCAGTTCGTGATGGATATGCTATCGGAAAGAGTATTTAGTAGATATTAACAATTAGTATAAACGTAATATTAAAGCTTAATGCTGGATTAGGAATGTCTAATATTAAGATTTAAATTTTTATCATCATTATAAAGCAGATATAAAATATAGTTAGGAGAGAAAATCATGCATTATACAGGACCAATATTCAGACCACCCTTCGAGGCAAATACGCCATTATTACAAGTAACGGTTGGATGTTCACATAATAAATGCAAATTTTGTAGTATGTATAAAGAAGTTCAATTCAAAGTATCACCTATGGAAGAAATTGAAGAAGATTTAGCTGAACTAAGAGAAGCCAATCCAAATATAGAAAGAATTTATTTGTTAAATGCAGATCCATTTGTATTGAATTTTGAAAAATTAAAACCTATCATTTTGAAAATAAAAGAATATTTGCCTAAATGTGAATCAATTTCAATGTTTGCCCGTATTTCTAACATAAAGAATAAAACAATTGATCAATTAAGAGAATTACGTAGTTTAGGTGTTACTGACTTATATACTGGACCAGAAAGTGGTGATGATGAAACATTATTAATGGTAAATAAAAATCAGACATCCGCAGATATAGTAGAACAATGTAAGAAATTAGAAGCAGCAGGAATTAAATATGTTGTTTCATTTCTTAATGGACTTGCTGGTTCTAAACGTAGTAAAGAGCATGCAATAGAAAGTGCAAAAACATATAATCAGCTTAAGCCTACATTTACAGGTAGTGGTGGATTAACACTATTTCCTGATACTGATTTATATAAAGCAGCTCAAAGAGGTGAATTTAATGACTCAACTGAATTAGAAAGATTAATTGAATTAAAGACCTTCATAGAGCATTTAAATACAGATACATTTATACTTTCTCATCATACATCTACAGTGTATATTGAAGGAAAGTTTCCAGAAAATAAACAAAAAATGTTAGATAAACTACAGTATGCAATTGATAATTTTGATGAAACCAAGCATGAACACCATAGGAATAGGACAAAAACATTATAGAATAATTAATGGATGTGTTCCAAATTTTTTGTAAATTCCAATTCCTATAAAAAGGGCTATCACCAAGTAAAACACCTTCAACAAACTGTAATCTATTTAGAAAACTGATTTGCTTGTTTATTTATATACATCTATGGAATATAATACTTATATTCCATAGATGTATAAGCTTATAAGGTAAAGCATTTTCATTGCCAAGGAGGTTTTTCTAATGAATCATCCACAATATGAAACAAAGCATTCTAGAGACTTAAAAATCAAAAATCATATATTTGAAGTTGCACTGACCATAATGAAAGAGATTGGGTATGAAAATTTAACTATTCGTAAAATTTGTGAAGTTGCTGACATTTCAACAGGTAAGTTTTATAGTCATTTTAAATCAAAAGAAGATTTATTAGATTTTTATTATGTAAAAACTCAAGAATCAATTGGCGATATCGTAAAAGAAAATTTAGAAGGTATGGATATCGAAGAACAGTTGATTACTTTTTATATAAGTCTATGTAAATTTACTACTGATTTAGGGTTAGATTTTTGTAGGAATTTTTTCAATCCAAAAAACAAAGAAGTGAACGCTACATTTCATAATAAGGTAATAGAAACCACCAATTTATATTTAGAAAATGCTATTAAAAATGGCCTTGTCATTTCTAATGGAAGAACTCCATATGAAGTATCAATGGATTTATGTGTAATTACAAAAGGTGTTTTTTTCGATTGGAGTGCTAATGAAGGTAGTTATGATATGTCAGAATTTATGGATGGATTACTTCGGAGATGTCTGAAGGGCGTTCTATAATGCCCTTTTGGAAGCAGTGGGACGGTTCCGCTGCTTCTTTTATTTTTAAGAAGGTATAATTCAATTTTGGAAGCAAGAGAACCGTCCCCGAAACTGGAATATACTAAAGTAAAAGGGTTATTCCAGTTATTATTCTGCATGAAAACTGTTCTATTTTTTCAGAAAATAACATAAAGGAGCGTGATCTAATGTCAACAATACATGGGGAATTTGATGGTATACGTAAAAGTTTTCTGACAAGACTAGAACAACTCTATGAGTTTACAGTGCCTTTTGGACAAGTTATAACCTCTGAACTGGCAAAAAAAATGATTGAAATTACAGAAGACCTTAAACGTGAAATCGCTGTATATATAAATAGACGGGGGCAGATTACAGCTGTTGCAGTAGGGAATAGCATTGCAGTCGTCTTGCCTGAAATCGACGGTCGCCGCTCTGCAAATCGTTTAAGCGGTACACGGTGTATTCATACTCATCCGAGCGGGGATACTGAGCTTAGCGGTGTGGATATTGCGTCCTTGAAACAAGTGCGTTTTGATTTAATGGCTGCGATTGGACAACTTGATGGTATGATTCAAGTTAGTTTTGGTATTATTACAGATGTCAAGAATGATACTTTTCATACACAAACAATTGGACCATTATCTCTAGAGGAATTTATTGAATTAGATTTGACGTACTTAGCATCACAAATTGAACGTCAATTGGAACTGAATACTAGAACCAGTGCTATCTCCGAACCAGAAAAATCGATATTAGTGGGCCTTGAACGACAAGGCAAGTGGGAGATACAGGACTCTTTAAAGGAATTAGAACAACTAGCGGAAACAGCTGGTGCTGAAGTGCTGGGTATGACCTGGCAGAAAAGAGAACGACCTGACCCTGCATTATTTATTGGTAAGGGTAAGGTACAAGAACTTAATTTATTAAAGCAAGAAAAAGGTGCTAACCTTATTATTTTTGATGATGAGTTGTCTCCAGCACAACAACGTAATCTCGAAAAGCAACTCAATACTAAGGTGCTCGACCGTGCAGCCCTTATTTTAGATATTTGTGCCCAACGTGCTCATTCTCATGAAGCAAAATTGCAAGTCGAATTAGCCCAATTACGTTATACTTTGCCAAGACTGGGGGGGCAAGGGCTGGTTTTGTCAAGACTCGGCGGAGGTATTGGCACAAGAGGTCCTGGCGAAAGCAAAATCGAAGTCGATAGACGACGAATACGAGACCGTATTGGCGATATCGCAAGGCAAATTGAAAACATAGAAAAACAACGGAATTTACATCGTAAACGCCGCCAAAGTACACGAATTCCAACAGTTGCTTTAGTGGGCTATACAAATGCGGGGAAATCAACTCTGCTAAATACTCTCACTGACTCAGATGTATTCGCAGAAGACAAATTATTTGCTACACTTGACCCTACAACACGGCACATGACTTTACCAGATGGACAAACCACACTCTTAACTGACACAGTAGGTTTCATCCAAAAGCTTCCTCATCATCTAATTGCAGCTTTTCGCGCCACCCTGGAAGAAGTCATACAAGCAGATTTGCTCCTACACATCATTGATGTGAGCCATCCACAATACCAAGAACAAAGTAAAACAGTGTATCAGGTACTTGGTGAACTGAATGTAGATACAAGAAATCTAATTACTGTATTTAATAAAGTTGATAGAATAGGCAACCAAGGTTTGTTAGATCAATTATTACAGCAGGATAACAGTATTGCAATATCGGCATTGTCAGGGGTAGGTACTGAGAAATTGCTGGGATTAATTTCCACCTTCCTGAAAGAACAGACAATAGAGATCTCTTTATTAATACCTTACAGTGATAGTAGTATTATCGCCCAATTATATGATGTATCTACTGTACATTCTACTGAATATCGGGATGAAGGCATTTATGTTTTGATATCATTGCCTCCTGATGAAATTAACCGTTTCAGTACATATACAATAGGAGCTGACGTTAATGAGTAACTTTCCGCCAGAAATTCTAGAAACACGCTAGAAGTTCCTGATGCTATGTTTTCTTTCTATATAATACATCTTTCTGGTGCACATCGAGTGCATAATGATTATTGCGTAAAGGTTTAATCCCATAATAAATACGACAACCCCTTGCTTTTAAGGGGTCGAACCTTTACATGAAATTCCTCTTTCGTGTATCAGTATCGTTTGTCTATCACAGCACAGTATGTCTGTGGGAACATAATAAGAAAATCACCGTTATACTTGATGCGTAGATCACCATTTAATCCTACATGATATGATTGGCAATAGAATAGGGTGGATTTGCAAGGTCGCGGTTCACCGTGCCGAACTCCTGTCCATGTAATGAGCATAGAGAATAAGCAATAGTTAGAGCTGATCAAAAAAGCAATATATACGACAAACTCCTGCAAAGCAGCCTAGCCTTGCAGGAGTTTTGTATTTTAATGGTAAAATAGGATAGAAATATGGGACACCATTTTTCGAAGAGAAGTTTATGATCATTTATTTATGACATGAGACAAAAAGAGGGGAGTGAATCAAAAGAACCGTCCCTTGATTCATATTAGAAAGGAGGATTGTCTTATCACTACAGGTGCATTGGAGTCGGTATTGTGCGTAGCAAGGGCTGTCGCATAATTCAAATATGAGGATAGTCCTTGCGTAATCCTATCTTTCGATTATTTAGGAGGCGCACAATGGGCTATAAAAATGTAATTTGTATATTGCCAGACGATTTGATTATGGCAATACAACAACATATAGACGGTGAATATCTTTATATTCCTCGTAAAGAAGAAAATAAAAAAGGCTGGGGCGAATTAAGTAATAGCAGACGTTTGCTCGATGAACGCAATGCAACCATTTTTGCAGAATACCAACGTGGTACACCTGTCCCGCAACTGGCAAATAAGTTCTATTTGTCGCCCAAGACTGTATATAAGATATTATCCGAAATGAAGAAATGATAAATATACCTTAAAGGCGGCATGGCAGATTTGTCATGTCGCCTTTTTGCTTCTGTATCGTTTAGTAGGGAGCTTTTATAAAAGAAACGGGGTATAATTTAACTACGCAAAAGCAATAAAGCAAATAAAAGATACGATAATGAGCAATTACAATGGAGTATCCAATAAGCCAAAAGTACAATACCCCCGAATTACAGGCAAAAATGATGGGGACTAAGACGAAAATCAGAGAGGAGCAATATCATGTATACATTTACGAACCAGTTTATTTCTAACGATAAAAATCTTGAGTTCGCGGAAGCCACTATGATGGGGCCAAACGCCATGCGGGTAGCAGAGGAATTGGCTTCACACCTTAACATCAAAGAGAATATGAGGGTACTTGATCTCGGTTGCGGTTGCGGTCTTTCCACGATTTTATTAACGCAAAAATATGGTGTGTCCGTATTCGCCGCCGACCTTTGGATTTCGCCAACTGAAAACTATGAGCGTTTTCAATCTATCGGGATTGATGATAAAGCTGTTCCGATTTCCGTAGACGCGACCAAAGGGCTGCCTTTCGCAAATGGATATTTTGACTTGTTGTTTACCGTGGACGCTTACCATTATTTCGGTGATACGGCGGAAATGCTCCCGTCGCTTATTCCTTTTGTGAAAAAGGGCGGCTATATCGCCGTGGCTGTTCCCGGCATAAAATATGAATTTGGGGAAAATGTCCCTGATGAAATGAAGCCGTTTTGGAATGATGAGGTGGCAAGGACTATACACTCTCTTGACTGGTGGAAGGAGCTATGGAGCAGGGAAAAGGGCATTGAAATGATTGACATTCGTGAAATGCTCTGCTGTAAACAGGCGTGGGATGAATGGCTTACCGGGTATCATCCCGGCTTACCGTTTGCAACCGTTGTCGCGGAAAGTACAAAGATGATGGAAGCTGAAAACGGAAAGTATTATAATCTCATTCAGTTGATTGCTAAAGTAATCTAACCTTAATCGCCAAGTTTGGACGGATTGGCTGAAACAAAAAAACGAGGTTGCAGTCAATGACCGCAAAACAATGGGCGCAGGCGGCGGGAAATATCTGAACTTTATCGCTTTCGCCCTGCGAAAAAAATAATTGAGCCAAACGCTACTGTCTATACAAAAAGAGCGATAAATAAGTGAAAAGAATAGTGATATTGAATATTGGGTTCCAATCTTGGGGTAAGACATGGGGACGGTGGTAGTGTCTTGCCGTATGATAAGAAGGTTAGTCTATACGATAATTAGGGTAACTGGAGCAAATAAAGGGATTTAGTTAATAAGACACAACCACCGTCCCCGCGTCTCATCGAGCTGATCAAAAAACAATATATACGACAAACTCCTGCAAAGCAGCCAATCCTTGCAGGAGTTTTGTATTTTAATGGTAAATAGGATAGAAATATGGGAGACTGTTTTTGAAGAAAAGCTTATGTTTATATTTTGATGACATGAGGCAAGAGGACGGGAGTGACTCAAAAGAACCGTCCCCTTGAGTTTCTTGATTGGTGGTTGAGTTGTGAAGATTTTCAGAGGGAAATATTGAATATGATGGAGGGTTATTATGCCGCAGATTATAATTAAAGGGATGAAGAAGCAAGATATTAAAACGATAAGTAAAGGTTTGGTTGATGAGTTGCAGCAAATTATTGGCTGTCCGCGGGATTATTTTACCATTGAGGCTGTTGAGTCCGCTTTTATTTTGGATGGGGAAGAAGTAGCGGGTACGCCTTTTGTGCAGGTGAATTGGTTTGACAGGGGGCAGGAGGTGCAGGATAAGGCGGCAATGGCTATTGATGAATGCATTCGCCGGGTAGGATATCCACAAATTGATGTGTTTTTTCTAGTTCTAGAGGAAAGTAAGTATTACGAGAATGGTAAGCATTATTAAAAATATATAATATGGTATTTTGTCATATAGGGAGGCTATATGACATTTTTTTGTTAAAACCGCAGTAATGTCAAGGGGACAGGTACATTGGCACTAAAATAATAAGATGGTAAGACATTGGAACTAAACCGTGAAATGGTAAGTAAGGTGCAAGTGTCAAAGGACCTGTTCCCTTGACAGATGGAATTTGTGGATAACATAAATTGTTTTTGGCGGAGATTTAACAAAATGCCTATGCATGAATAGGCTGACTTTATCAGATTAATGCAACCCCTAGCTATAAGGAGAGCGGGGAGAGTTGGCACAATGCCGCCGCTCCCCGTAATTTCTAACTGTTCATTAATATGTCAATACCTCATAACCCGTTTCGGTTACGAACACTGTTTTTTCCCATTGTGCAGAAGGCTTCCCATCAGCAGTGCGAACAGTCCAATTATCGCATTTATCTGTTACTATTTTGGATTTTCCCATATTTATCATAGGCTCTACAGTAAAAACAAGTCCTGGAACTAAGAGCATTCCCGTCCCTTGGTTTGACACATAACTGACCCAGGGATCTTCGTGAAATTGCAGACCAATACCGTGGCCACCGATTTCTCGAACAACAGAATATCCATTTTTCCTTGCATGGTCATGAACAGCTTGCCCAACATCTCCAAGAAATCCCCACGGCTTTACTTGTTCAATGCCCAGCTCCATACACTCTTTCGCAACATCAACCAGTTTTTGTTTCTCAGTGGAAACAGCACCGACGCAAAACATGCGTGAAGAATCTGAAAAAAAGCCGTTGTAAATTGTAGACACATCAATATTTGCAATATCGCCGTTTCGCAGGAATACACGATCAGAGGGGATACCATGACATGCAACATCATTGATTGAGATACACACACTTTTAGGGTATCCGTTGTAATTAAGCGTTGCCGGAGTGCCTCCGAGTTCTTTTGTTTTTTCAAAGATGAGTCGGTCAAGTTCTTCCGTGGTTACTCCCTCAACTACGTAATCCTCGATGAAATCCAGTAAGGCAATATTTCGTTTGCTGCTTTCCCGAATACCTTCAATCTGTTGTTTTGTTTTAAGCAATTTTCGATGAGGTACTTCATATCCCTTTAAGCGGTAGTTTTCAATTCGTTCCTTAATAGGGGCATGACATTTCTTATATTTTCGACCGCTGCCACACCAGCAGAGATCATTTCTTCCAAACTGGTCAGACATTTTATCTCCTCGCATTTACAAATTCGGAGGGAGCAATATGCCCTATTGACTAATTGAGCCAAGAGAAATACCGCAAGCTTTCCGATATTGCCTTGGCGAACATTGAAACGCTTGTGAAAAGGCTCTTGCAAACGCTTCAGATGACGAGTACCCATATCGAAAAGCAATATCGGTTATTCTGTCATTGGTTATGCAAAGATCATAAGCGGCAGCTTTTAATTTACATTGGGCAAGAAATTGTTTATATGTCATACCCATGTGCTCTCGAAACTTTGTAGAGCAGTAATACGGTGAATAACCAACATATGATGACATATCTTGCAGGCTTGGGTTTTCCGTTATGTTATTTTCTACCCACTTTGCCATTGCTTCTATTGTTTGTACAGACATTTGCTTCACTCCTTTCTCCAGTATATCAGTCGCTACAGTAAATTACTTGATTTGAGTTGCACATATGAGATAAGGTGCTTGCCGATAGCCTCCGTAATTTGACTGCAGCAGGAGTTTACGAATGCCTTTAATTACTGCACAGATTATAAATAATCAGAATTGACTATCTGTAAAAATTATTCAATTGTATTATAATAAAATTTGATTAATAAATCTACTCTGGCAAACCGTTTTATATACCAAACACATCGGGCCAACTTGGCCCGATGTTATTTTATGCGGAGGGTGTCGCAGGGACGGGATTGTCGACAAATTCAACCAAGGTTGGTGTCAATAACCCCGTCGCCATGACATACCTATTTTGAAATCTATACCTTTTGCTAGGCGTAATGACTCCAAAAACGTTTTGCTATAAAAATGGATATTGGAGTAGAGCAAGATAAATCTATAATTCTAAAAGATCAATACTTATCTATAGAATCCATGTCGGCTGGGGTAAGTAAAAGAATGTTTAAAGTTAATAAGACACAACCACCGTCTCCGCCACCGGGTGCGCCTGACCGTGACGGCGTCCCGGAGGAAGCTGGCGGGGCGGCGGGTGGCATGAGCACCAAGGAGGATTAACAACGATGTCACAATTCATTTTCATACTTCATAGAATATTAGTAGATTGACATAATAGGAGCTGACAGATAGATAAGACATAAAGATGACTTTTGTCGTTCGTTTCTCACGTGGAATCTGTATGATGGTGCGGATTTTACGCCGATAGTAACCGCTACGCCAGCTCAACTCCCCGAAAGAGTAACCGAAGTGTTTCGGCAATTTCTTGCGACCAATTTTCCTGTCCGAGTGAAGAAAATTGCTTGTGAAATCGCTGCGAAGAAACCTGATTTTATTGGACTGCAAGAAGCGGAGTTGTGGCAACTGGTAATCCCGAATTTTCGAATAGTTACCTATGACTTTGTACAGTTATTGCTGACTGAGCTGGAAGAAATAGGTTTAGAGTACATGATCGCTGTCGAAAACCGGAACTTTTCGGCGGAGCTTCCAGACAGCAACGGAAATTTGGTTCGGTTCTTGGACCGGGACGCAATATTGGTCCGCAAGAGATATGAGCATAAGATTGTCGATAAGCAAGAAGCCAATTACAAAGCCAATCTGACGGTCCAGATCGCGGGACAGCCATTTGTAATACTTCGAGGATGGTCCTCCGTTGACGTTGAGTTGGACGAAAATATTTTCAGGATGATAAACACTCATCTGGAACCCAACGCTCCCAACATTCAGGTTGAACAAGCGGAGGAACTATTGGCGGGACCTGCCAATACAGAGCTGCCCGTTATTATTACGGGTGATTTAAACTCAAACGCCGACGGTAGCGGAACACCAACATACGGGATATTTATCAATGCAGGTTTTCATGATGTATGGAAAGAGGTCGGAATAGGACCGGGATTTACCTGTTGTCAGGCTCCTGATCTGTTAAATGCAATGTCAGGTTTAAACAGCAGAATAGACTTTATTTTGTTTAAAAATGGTTGGGAGCCGATAGAGGCAGATTTGGTAGGAGATAAGCAGGATAGTCGGACTAGTACAGGACTGTGGCCTTCCGATCACGCTGGTGTATCAGCAAGTTTAGTTTTGAATTGTGACTGTTGTCAGGACTTTTAAAAAGAAGAAGTCAACAGTCTTAATTGGTAATAATTTTAAGTGTATAGCAAAGGTTGAAAGAAGCGGTCAGTAAGTTGAGAAATATCATGTCAAACCCAATATTTGAATAAATATCCCACGAAAAATAGGGTGGATTTGCAAGGTCACGGATCGCCGTGCCAAACCCCTGTTCAGTGTAGTATATTCTTAAAATATTTACCGTTTGACCTGATATGCAGAATCGTATCAGGTCAAACGGCGGAAAACTCCTGCCAACTTCTGTATGAATTTGGCAGGAGTTTTGTATGTTTATGGGAAATAAGTAATAATAAAAATTTGTAAAGGTGAGCCAAAGAACCGTCACTTGACTCACGCACCTGTTGATGAAGATAGGTATAGAGACCTTAGAACAAGTAATGCGCCGGCTATGTGGAAGCTATGTGTACTGGTATAATACTAAATATCAGAGAGTAGGTAATCTGTTTCAAGACCGATTTAAAAGTGAACCAGTAGAAGACGATCAATATTTTCAAATAGTGCAAAGATATATTCATCAGAATCCAGTCAAAGCGGGACTTGTAAAATGCGTTGAAGAATATAAATGGAGCAGTTTTCAAGAATATATAAACCAAGCAGATTTAATAGATGTAGATTTTCTACTTGAAATGATGAGCGACGAAACAGAAAAGGCAATACAAAAGTTTATCAAATATACCAATGATATGAGTGAGCATGAATGCTTAGATATTGATGATCAAGCCAAGCAGCGCACTAGAGACGAAGAAGCAAGAGTTATAATCAAGAAGGTATGTAACTTAAAAAATGCGATAGATTTACAGCAACTTGATTGTCAAACAAGAAATACGTACTTAAGAATGCTTAAGCAGAAACATAACTTATCAATTCGGCAAATCGAAAGACTCACCGGCATTAATAGAGGTGTTGTTTTAAAAGCATAAAAAGGGTGTCAACAACCCTGTCCCCTTGACACCGCTCCTGTGATTAACGGAGAGATCCGTAGATAAATTTTCATAGAAAGAGATAGGAGGTAGTAGCAATGAAAGATTTCCCAGAGTTTATGAAAAATGAGAAAAATCATATTAGTAGTAATCAACAAAATACAAAGGATATTGACGGGTATTTTTTTGAAGGTGAAGATGGTAGTCAAATGGCTTTCTGGACATGCTATTCTGATAAAATCTCTAAAGAACATAAACATGAATTTGATGAGTATATGGTTTGTGTTTGTGGACAATATACTGTTACTATGAACGGACAAGAATTTGTTCTAAATGCAGGTGATGAACTCTTTATTCCGAAAGGAACAGTACAAGGGGGAAAGTGTATTGCGGGAACGAGAACAATTCATGCTTTTGGAGGGAAACGAATTCATAAAGACAAAGGATGAAAGATGCTTTAAACTTTAATGAACATTTATCTAATATGGGATACTGTTTTTCGAAGAGAAGCTTTTAATTATATGGGAAACAAAATTTGCTTAGTAAAACCGTTCCTTTGATTTTTTGTTGACAAAAAGGAACGTCCCCTCTGTCACTGCCATGCAATGAAAATAGAGGAATAGACAATAGTTAGAGCTGATCAAAAAACAATATATACGATAAACTCCTGAAAAGCAGCCTAGCCTTGCTGGAGTTTTGGATTTTAATGGTAAATAGGATAGAAATATGGGATATCGTCTTTAATGAGTCGAAGAACCGTCCCCTGACTCGCTATTATTCTGTACAGGAAATTTATAGAAAATGGTTGGGTGAATATGAACGTTGAACCGGTTAGGAAAGCCCCTTGGATAATATTATTCTTGGGAATAGTATGTATATCAGTATCTGCAATTTTCGTAAAAGAAGCTCATATCAATGGAATCTCTTCAGCTTTTTATAGAATATTTTTTGCCATACTATTTATACTGCCTTTTTATATTAGATCAAAGAATAAGAATATGAGTTATAAAGGAATTTGTATTTGTTTATTAGGCGGAATGTTTTTTGCTTTTGAACTGGTCTTTTGGAACATAGCAGTTATAATTTCTAATGCTACATTTCCTACATTGATTGTAAATCTTTCCTCTATATGGGTAAGTATAGGGGCTATGATCTTATTCAAGGAAAAACTAAATCATTTCCACTGGATCGGCAATGGTATAGCTATGTTTGGAATAGCCGTGTTAATTGGAATTAGTAATATTGTTGAAATGAAAGTCGACAGAGGTTTTATATTTTCCATTATTGCAAGTATATTTTTAGCTTTATATGTTTTATCAGTGAAACAAGTACGACTTAAAAATAGTACTCTGCAGGTTGTATTTTTTACTTTTTTAGGTTCTGTCGTAACATTATTCATTTGCTGTATTATTACAGAAAGTGAATTGTATGGATTTTCGTCTATATCCTGGGTTTACCTATTATGTCTAGGTTTAATTACCCAAGTTGGAGGATACTTTTTAATTAATTTTTCTCTTGGCTATATCGACTCGTCAAAAGTTTCGATATTCACACTGGTTCAACCAATACTTACAGCAATATTTGCCGTGATAATTTTAAATGAATCATTTGCCATGCACCATATAATTGGGGGATTTCTTGTATTAATAGGACTCTTTATAGCAATTGCTATTAAAAGATGCCCATTTGCGCCAAAGAGTATCTTGTAAGATGACAGAAAGGAACGTCCCTTCTGTCATCTTCTTTATGGTAGACTTGGGGACAGTGTGTGGTTCGTTTCTATGATATAATATTGGGAGTGTGTTAAATATTACGTGTGTATCTAGTTGCTATAATTTATTCGAGGGGCTTATATGCAAAAAGTAGCAGCGTCTAAAGTAGACAGTTATGATTACAATTATAAAGATGTAGAAAAATGCGCAACCGAAGCGCAAAATAATAATTATTTTAGAGGCTACTTGGCAGAACAATGTAAGTAAGAATATACAATGTTACCTTTGTCAGGTAATTGATTTGGCAAGAAAATGTGGGATAAGAACTTATATAGTACAAAGCGAGGTAGTTATGGAACATTCCTTACATATGATATTGGCGGGGCTAATTCTAGGAGTTGTATTAGTGGTTTTTACATTGGGAAAAAGCCCATTTTTTAGAGTGGATCGTGCGGGAGCTGCTATCATTGGAGCGGTAGCGATGGTAGGAACGGGTGTTTTATCATCCGATAAAGCCACTGCAGCGGTAGATTATAAGACAATCATCATTTTATTTTCAATGATGATTCTAGTAGCGAATTTGAAATTAGCTGGATTTTTTGAGTTTGTGGGAAACAATCTGCTACGGATGGTATCCAGTAAGAACAGCTTGTTGTTTGCTATTATTTTGGTAAGTGGAGTTCTCTCTGCTTTTGTGATTAATGATATTGTCTGCCTGTTGTTTACGCCCATTGTACTACTTCTTTGCCAGAAAATTGATTGCAATCCAGTACCACATCTCTTGGGGGTTGCCATGGCCTCCAATATAGGCAGTGCTGCGACTTTACTAGGGAATCCACAAAATATACTGGTGGGCAGTTTGTCAGGGATGTCATTTTTGTCTTATTTTATGACTGCAGCTCCTGTAGCAATCTTAGGGCTGTTTTGTACTTTTATCGTGATTTCATTTTATTATCGTAAGGATCTTCATGGTGGTTGGGAAAAGAGTCAGCAAATTCCCGAAAATGCCCATATGTATTTGATTATCAAAAGTTTATTGATATTGGCAGTTATCTTAATTATGTATTTATCTGGTTATGATTTGGCATTGGTAGCCAGCTTGGGTGCGGCAGTATCCTTAATGACTCGACGAGTAGAACCGAATAAAGTGTATGCAAGTGTGGATTTCAACCTGCTGGTTATCTTTATTGGCCTTTTTATTATTGTTGCTGGAGTCGAAGAAAGTGGATTAGTTTCTTATATTTTTGACCAATTCTCTTTTTCAAAAGTGAACGACTTAGAGGTTTTTGCTATAATAACCGTTGGTTTGTCTAATTTGGTAAGCAATGTCCCTGCAGTGTTGTTAATTCGTTTTCTTATTCCAGATACCGAGATAGAAATATGGTGGAAGGCTTTAGCTTTATTTTCAACTCTTGCCGGAAATCTGACAATTGCTGGATCTATTGCTAACTTGATTGTAGTAGAGATTGCCAAACGAAATCATGTCTATGTTACTGCACGGGATTATTTTCGCATAGGTTTTCCTCTTACGCTGCTTGTTACCTTTATCGGATATTTATGGTTACCTTTATTTAGATGATTTTAGTGATGAGTCAGGTGACGGTTCGTCGACTCATAAATATCAACGGAAAAGGGTGGACTTGCAAGGTCACGCCTCGCCGTGTCGAACTCCTGTCTATGCGATAGAATAGAAGAATGACCAACAATCAATATATAACGACAAACTCCTGCAAAGCAGCTTAGCCTTGCAGGAATTTTGTATTTTAATGGTAAATAGGATAGAAATATGGAATACCGTTTTTCGAGAGACGTTTATGATCATATATTTATGACATGAGACAAAAAGAAGGGAGTGACTCAAAAGAACCGTCCCCTTGAGTTTTCTGAAGTTGTTATTATTGCATAGCTATCCGATGGACAACGCTCCCAATCCAATGACCATCGCGCTTGCGCCGATGACACGAATCTTTATATTTCCTTCTGATAGCAGTCGGGCTCCCATTGCAGTGCCGATTAGAATGCTGATTTCTCTCGCTGGTGCGATATAACTTACAGGATTGAATACCATAGCCGTTAAAACCAAAATGTACGCCAATGGGCATAAAACAGCCACACTAATAGCTTCGATTTTGTGACTGGTCCATTGGTCTTTTACTTTGTCCCAATTTTTAAACGCATATGGAGTTAAGAGAAATACTCGTCCTAAGTTTGCCGACCAATCAAGAAGTAAAGGCGGTATCAGGAAAGTGCTGACAGCCAATTTGTCTGAGAGCGTATATCCAGCAATCATCGTGCCGCAGAGAATCGCAAATATCATTGGTTTACGGGCGGTAGGTTCCGCCAACTTAAAGGGATTCCCTGTGATTATAACAATCCCTAAGCCAATCAATACTGTTCCGACAAGCGCTACTGCGGAAGGATGTTCGCCTAAAACGACAATGGCTGCAATCGTCGAAAGCATAGGACCCGTACCGCGCGCCAGAGGATAGATGACCGAAAGATCACCAATCCGATAGCCTTTGTCCAACAGGATATAATATAAAGAGTGCAATATGGCGCTGCCTAGCATAAACCCTAATTGATGCCAGCCAATCAGCGGCTTTTGGACGACGATGATCCATAACGCTAACGGGAAATAAAGCAATGTAGAAAGCGTGGCGAATAGCCAAATAAAGGCTGTACCACCGCATGCTTTTTTGGCTAAATAATTCCAGGTAGCATGACCGAAGGCGGCAATCAAGATAAGAACAATAGCCGATTCTGTCATATAATCCCTCCAAAGCTAATCGTCATTTGACTTGTAGCAAAACTATAATAACTGATTGAGCTTGCTCTCAGGCTCTTCGCCATTCGCTACACGTTTTATATTATTCACAAAGAAATCATATCTTTTTTTATGGAATTTGCGACCGTCCGGCATGCCTGCTGTATGGGGAGTAAGGATCACATTATCCAGATCCCGGAGCTCACTGTCAATTGGCAGCGGTTCAGATTCAAATACATCCAGGCATGCGCCTAATATGTCCCTATTTTTTAAGGCATCGATCAAATCGCTTTGATTGACAATCCCGCCGCGGGCTGTATTGATAAAAAGGGTGGTCTTCTTCATTTTCTTGAATACCGCTTTGTTGATCAGCTGTTTGGTTTGCTGATTCAGCGGTAAATGTATACTTACGATGTCCGAGGTGCTTACAAGAGTATCAAAATCCGTTATTTTCACAAAACCGTCAGATTGTACGACGGCATTCCTGGCATAAGCCAGCACATTCATATCAAAAACCCTGCAAAAAGCAGCTACTTTTTTACCGATGGCGCCTAGGCCAATAATCCCAATCGTTTTGCCCGTTAATTCACTCCCTGTATAGTCCAATTGATTTTCATCAAGCTTGTTTTTCATGAAAGCATCAAGAAACGGTATGTTTTTATAATAAGACAATATCAGTGCCATTACGTGCTCGGCCACTGCCTGTGCATTGACGCCTGCCGCATTGGCCACCCAAATGCCGCGTTGCGTACAAGCATCGATATCTACATTATCAAATCCTGCACCCGTCTGGACCAATTTTAATTTTTGGGCGGTAGCAAGCAGTCTGCGGTCCACTTTAATATGTTCAGGTATGATTACCTGGCAATCTTCCATATGATGCAGCATTTCTTTTCCGGGCGGGACAATTACAATGTCCCACTCTTCTGGAAAATGCCTTGTAATATTTGATTTTGCGGTCTCGTTAAAATAGCCAACGATGAGAATTTTCATTGTTAAACCACCTTTCGTGCTTTATACTATGCTTCGAAGAAAACCTGGTTGATGTTTGCCCTTTTATCTTTTTAAAGAAGCAGTAATAATTGCCATATGATAAACTTCATCGGCATTACAACCTCTTGAAAGGTCATTGATCGGTGCATTTAGCCCCTGGAGGATCGGACCATATGCCTCAAAGTTTCCCAAACGCTGAGCTATCTTATAACCAATATTACCGGCATTAATATCTGGGAATATGAATGTGTTTGCGTCCCCGGCGACTGGAGAGTGTGACGCTTTTATTTTTGCAACATCTTTGGAAAATGCGGCATCAAACTGTAGTTCACCGTCAATTGGAAAATCAAGATTCATACTCTTTAATTTTGTGGCTGTATTTCGCATTTTATCAACTGATTCTCCTGTGCCTGAGCCTAACGTACTATAAGATAATAATGCAACTTTTGGATCAATGGAAAAGACTTTTGCTGTTCTTGCCGTTTCAATAGCAATCTCGACAAGTTCATCCTCACTGGGATTCAAGTTGATAGCACAATCAGCCATCGCGTATTTTTCCTCAACATTCTCTATTTTGCGATAGAGAATAAAGCTGCTTGAAACAATTCTATTTCCAGGTGATGTTTTAATAAGTTGAAGTGCCGGACGAACGGTATCGGCAGTAGAATAAGTTGCGCCACCTAAAAGGCCGTCTGCATATCCCATTTTTACAAGCATCGTACCGAAATAATTCGTTTTCAGCAAAGACTCGCGGCAGGTGGCCTCATCCATTTTTCCTTTTCTAAGTTCAACCATCAGCTGAGCCATGGATTCGATAGCTGGATATGTTCTAGGATCTATAATTTCAATTTCATTTGTAAGAAAACCATACTTTTGCGATACCCTATGTATTTCTTCTGGATTACCTAGCAGTATCGGTTCAAGGATCTTCTCTTTTTTTAAACGGCTTGCCGCCTCCAGAATTCTTGGATCGGAGCCTTCGGTAAATACTAACTTTTGCTGTTTGGTTTTTAAGTTTTCGATCATACTTTCAAACATGTTATGTACCTCCATATTTTACGTATTGGATTTTATTTAGACAATCCGATCAGATGATCCATCCAGTGAAAAAACGTTTGACCATCATCTCTAATAATGATAATTTTAAACATAAAGAATAATGTTGTAAAACTCAAATATTTTGTTAACTATATTAAATATTTCTATATATCGAGAGGTGTTCTATGTATTTTCCTGGGATTGAGGCGTTTTTAGCTATCGTACGGACCGAGAGTATAAGTAAGGCGGCCGAATCGTTGCACTTGTCACAAGCTACTGTAAGCTATCGGTTAAAGACCTTAGAGCAGGAAATGGGTGGCCTTTTGGTTGAGAGAAGAAAAGGGGCATCCAAAATCCGTCTGACACCAAAAGGGGAGAACTTTTTTAGCATTGCAGAAAGATGGGATGCTCTCTGGAGGGAAACACAAATCTTACAAGCCAGCGGTTCGCAGCTGAGTCTGGCAATTAGTGCTGCCGAAAGTATAAGTCAATTTGTTTTGCCTCCTGTATATGGCATGCTAAATCAGCATACCCCGCCGATCCGACTGCAAATTCGTACTCAACATACTCAGGAAGCATTTGATAGTATAGAAAGGCGCGAGATGGATGTGGCGTTTGTGGTGCGAGAGATAGTGTCGCCTAGTGTCACGGTTAAACCGTTTTTTGCTGAAGAAATGGTGCTGTTGCGTCTGGCTGTGCCGGGGCGGCAAGCTGGAGATACTGTTGAAATGGGAGAATTGGCGGCAGAGCACGAAGTCTTCATAAATTGGAACAGAGAGTTTCAATTCAGGCATGACCAGTGGTGGGATCCTCTTTGCCCTTCCCGTGTTCATCTGGACACGGCGGGACTCATCGCTACTTTTTTGAAGGACGCAAGACAATGGACTATAGTTCCCGCCTCTATTGGCGCGCATATGATGCGGATTGGAGATTTTGTTCTTCAGAAATTATCGGCATCGGTGCCTCCAAGGATATGCTATAAGGTAACTCACAAGTTTCCCAACCAGGCTTTACACGATACCCTTCGTATTCTTGATAACTATCTGCAAGATATATTTGGAATACAATGATCTGACCAGTCGAGATAATAGCTGCAATTGATTCTGGGCCTGCAAACTCATAAAGGACAAGGGGACGGAGGTAGTGTCTGGCGAAAAGGGGAATTGTTGAAAGAATCTTTAAGACAGAACCACCGTCCCCGCGTCTTGTCCTAAAAATAAGGACGCTAAATCACTATATCAAGGCTATTTTGCATCTGTTGTTATGTTGTTAGACTCACTTAAATTATTTGAAGTAGTTGAAAGTACTAATAATAAATCAAAAATTTCTTTTTATTCAAATGAATTGAGAGACGCTATAATGGAAGATTATAAAGAGGATAAAGAATTATACGATGAAATATTTGATAGATTACCTTCGTTAAAATAACTTTTAGTTCATGCTATACGAGAGTGTCTCAAGTTTTGTGTAAATGGTAATTATATCCATAAAGGAGATGGCCATTTATGCAAAGCATACAAATGCAACTTGCAAAGAAATTGGCAAAAGAGTGCCGAACAGTTGAGGACATCCACAATAAGTTAAAAGATTTTTTTAAAGATTCCATGCAACAAATTCTCGAAGCAGAAATGTCAGATCAGCTAGGCGATGACAAGCACAGTCCACATGGTAATAACACTGGTAATAGCCGCAATGGTTAGGGGGGGGGCGCAGGGACGGGGTTGTCGACAATTCACCCAAGGTTGGTGTCAATAACCCCGTCCCCATGAAATTATAAATAGGATAGAAATATGGGATACCGTTAAAAGAAAATTTTATGATCGTAAATTTATGACATGAGACAAAAAGAGGGGAGTGACTCAAAAGAACCGTCCCCGCGATTTTAATATTCATTGTTGGCAGTAGACTTGTAAATGGGCAAAAAGAAAACCGGCACGATGACCGGGGTTAGAAATATTGTTTAATCTATTCATTAATCTTCTTTGTTTTCTTGATTTTTTGTTAGTGGCTTTGCTGCTGCTGGTTGTAAGCTCATAGAGGTGTTAGTTTTTTCAGAATGGGAAAATACGCCTTCCTGCCACATTTGAAAACCGTAAATTGAGAAAGCCATGATCATCGTAAAAATAAATCCCAATAATCTAGAAGGGAAATCCATAATTCCTCTACTAGCAACCCATGGCAAAATAATGAAAACAAACAGCGCATTATTTAAGGTTTCGACTAATAAAAACAGCCAAAAACGTCCATATGTATATTTTAAAATCCACATCGGCACTGTTGGGTAAAGCCCGTAGTAGAAGGCAGGTAAAATAGCTAGTGGATAGATCGTTTCCCGGAAGTACCACCACCCATTTGCAACTCCTAATTCGCTTGCGATAAAAGTCATGAATATAGCTAATAATCCAGCAGGCATAAAACGTCTAATATCTTCTCTTGGCATAAAGAATAGTGTTAACCAAGGTATAATTAACGTACCCCATAATATTGTCTGATTGCTCATTGCAAGCCCTCCTGTATGTTTGACTATAGTTAGTTTGTGCTTGCGTTGCTTGGCTAATACGCTAACATTGGCAAACGTTTTGCCAGAGCAGGAAATGGGCAAATGGAAGCAGTGGGACGGTTCCGCTGCTTCTTTTATTTTTAAGAAGGTATAATTCAATTTTGGAAGCAAGAGAACCGTCCCCGATGCTTCTAAAAAATAGATAAAATATGGTTAAAGAACTAAGTGAGTCATAGAACCGTCCCCTGACTCATATGGGTAGCTTCTCTCAAATTTGACATAGCAATAAAATAAAGACAATTTAAAGCTAGTGTTTTTATTTGGGACAAGGAACCTGTCCCGTGTCCCTTTCGAAAGAAGTTGCAAGACAGAACCATCGTCCCCGCGTCTACCAAAGGTGCAAGTGTCAAAGGACCTGTCCCCTTGACATTGTAAAACCGTTCCTTTGATTTTTTGTTGACAAAAAGGAACGTCCCCTCTGTCACTTATTGTTTTAAAAGCATGAAAAGGGTGTCGACAACCCCGTCCCCCTGACACGTCCCCCTGACATACTCACTAACTGGAGAAATGGCAAGATAACAGCAGTAAAGGCAATGGAACTTTCAGGACTAAAGAAAGTGACCTTCTATGCACGTGTTAAAGAGATTGAAGGTAGGGCATAATACTTAATATCTAATGTATAAAATAGATATGCTATTCCTGCTATGCACCAGCACCTCAGCTTGCGCCGCCAATATTGATATGCTGTATAGCGCGGTCGTTCCACGAACATACTAAGACTACTACAATTACGGGGGCGGCAAATGATGGAGGACAGGTTGTATCGAGGCTTTGTGGCTGGAGTTGTTGGTGGGGTTGTGTCAAGTGCATTAAGCCATCTTTCATACTTTTTGGGAATCACTACGCTACGGTTATCAGATTGGGCTGCAATCCTTATCTTTGGGCATGTGCCTCCGTTCAGCTTAGGAGAACACATATTTGCTGTCTTCATTCACATTGGCTTTTGCGGTGCTGTTGGCTCCGTGTTCGCTTATTTCCTTGTATGGGTCACTAGCCGTAAGATTCTTTTCAAGGGTTGGATGCTGGGAACCACGCCTTACTTTGTAATCTATTTACTAACTGCACTATTTCAAACCCCAGGAACGGTGCCAGCTCCATTTAACACGGCGCTTTCGAATTACATTACGTCATCGATATTCGGTGTCGTCATGGGATATAGCTTCAAAGTTCTGGACCAAGCAATCATGCAGCATCGTAGCCCCCTAGAACTCTTAGCTCATCCCGCTGCAAAACTCACCGACGAAGATAAGAGTCAGTACCGTCCCGACAATGACGAAAGAGATGGCGCGTAGTCAGCGCAACCGCACTTAAAAAAGTGCGGTTTTCTTTGTTTGGCTAAACTTACTACCTGATTAGTTGCATAGAGGAACGAACAAAAGAGGGGCAAAGAAAAGGACAAGGGGACGGAGGTAGTGTCTGCTAATAAGGGGAATTGTTGAAAGAAATTGCAGGACAGAACCACCGTCCCCGCGTCTCATCTGGGATTTCATGTCGTAAATCGTTCTGAATTTGATGGGGCAGGGAAACCTTATCCTATCTTGCACATGGAATTAAAATGTTAATAGGCTAAATTTTAAATGGTAAATATGTACGTATAAGCTTAAACGTTCTATAACAAATCAAACTCCTGTAAGTATCTTAGTCTTGCAGGAGTTTTGTATTTTAATGGTAAATAGGATAGAAATATGGGATGTCGTTTTCAAAGAAAAGTTTATGATCATATACTTATGACATGAGACAAAAGAGGGGAGTGACTCAAAAGAACCGTCCCCTTGAGTTTCCGTAAGTAGTTACTACGATGCTCTTGAGTAGATAACATAAAAAGGCAAGGGGAAGTAGTGGCAGTTGTCAATAAGGGAATTATTGAAAGAAGTTGCAAGACAGGACCACCGTCCCTTTGTCCCAAATCAAAAAGAGGGGAGTGACTCAAAAGAACCGTCTCCGTGATTTCCAACTTGTCTTTAAGAGGGATTGCGGAGACAGTGGAACTAAAGCGTGAAATGGTAAGAAAGGTGCAAGTGTCAAAGGACCTGTCCCCTTGACATCTGTTTTGTGTATGATCCAGAAGGGAGAATTGGAAATCCGGCGGGCATTGAAAATGATTTAAATCAATTAAGTACAAATGAAATTAATGTGATGGTGATGATTAGGCCACGATAACTGATAATTTATAAAATGGAAATAGACTACTAATGAAATTATTTGTGAAATTCGAATTATGGGTAGCTTCTCTTTCACAAACACTAAACCCTGAAATAATTTTACATTATAATTATTATTTACCAGTAAGTCTCTGTTTAGGTCTCTTGTTAATCTGCAGTTTCCCCGTGTCCCTTTCGAAAGAAGTTGCAAGACAGAACCATCGTCCCCGCGTCTAAAGGTGCGAGTGTCAAAGGACCTGTCCCCTTGACACTCTGGATGGGTGCATTGGTGGGGGCTGGAGCTGGGTTTTACGGCATGGATAGTCGGGACCAGCGGCTTTTTTCAGTTTTTTGGCAACGCTATGATTGCGGTATTTATGGGCGGGATGGCCTATGTAGGGAATCGGCTGCTAACCAAGAGTTGCAGATACTGTCATTCGATCACCAGCAGTCTGATGCATACGTATTGCCACAATTGCGGACAGAAGTTGCGGAAGATCTTATGATGAGGAGGAAACGTGCATGCGAATTCCGGACACGTTAGCCGAAATGACAGGGGAAATGTGTCGTTGCTATTCGTGGTTTGGAGTTGTTTTCAATCATATAGTGGGACAGAGAACCTGTCTCCTTGTCCCTCACATAGAGAAGGAGAAACAAGATGCAAGACATTATAAATGCGGTATTTATTGATAGGGATGGAACTATTGGAGGAGATTGTTCAATAACTTACCCAGGTGAATTTAAACTTTTTGAATTTGCAGAAGAGGCAATAAAACTTTTGAAAAGCCTAAATATAATGATTTTTGCGTTTACTAATCAACCTGGTATTTCAAAAGGGAAGAGTACCGTTTATGAGTTTGAAAAAGAGTTAGTAGGATTTGGTTTTGAAAAAGCATACATATGTCCACATAGCCACGAAGAAAAATGTTCCTGTAGAAAACCTAGTCATGAACTATTAGTTAAAGCCTCAAATGAATACAACCTTGACCTCACAAAATGCGCTGTGATTGGAGATAGGTGGAGTGATATGTTAGCAGGTAATAATGCTGGAACAAAAAAAATACTAGTCATGACCGGTGCAGGAAAAGAAGCGTTAGAAATATATAGGGATAAATGGGCAGATGTAGAACCTAATTATATAGCGGAGAATATTTTAGAGGCAGTGTTGTGGTTATCTTCACGCCATATAAAGTAGCAGAATACTTTTCAAATAAACATCACAAATAAATATTTTAATAGATTGAAGTGACTCAAAAGAACCGTCCCTGTGATTCTGCAGGCTTTGAGTTAATTAGATACTGTAGTTTTGAGCTATGAGCGCCACAAAACGGTCGAAGAGAAGTTTATGATAATATATTTATGACATGAGACAAAAAGAGGAGAGTGACTCAAAAGAACCGTCCCCTTGATTCTTTTGAAATAATAACTGCATTCGAAGGAGGGTTAAGATATTCTTTTAGATAACAATGATCAAGCCCCAATATCCAAGGAGACTTCCGAGAAAACAAACCCATGGATATCTTTTTTGTTTCGTCCACGTCTAACGATACGTGAATTATTAGAGAGGGAAACAGATAAAAGTGTTTGGAATTTATGGGTATCTTTTACGATTCTGTTAGCTGTCGTAGCTCCGATGATCGGGTACTTACAAGCTGCCATATGGGGAGAACCGAATCTCAAACTTAAGGAATGGTTGTTCGGAACAGCAGCTCTCGTCATTATTAATTTATTAATGTTTTATTTTGGGAGTTATTTCTTCTGGAAGACTAGCTTGTGGCTCGGAGGGCAATGTGAAAAATCCCAAATGAGAATTGTTTTTGCATGGACTACTATTATTCCCTGTGTTTTTTTTGGCTCAATAGATGCAATCTTTACACTACTATTAGGAAAGGAAAATATGGTAGTATTTCTTGCGAATAACGTAGGGGTTATATGGGGGTCAGTAGTTACAATAGCCGGTATTAGAGAAACAACTAATCTTTCCATCTGGAGGGCTGGGGTCGTATGGATGTCCCCTTATGTAATAGTAATTGGTGGAGTACTTATCATCATCACTACCCTTGGATTACTTATTTGGTCTTTAGGGAAGATTTTATAGAAAGCATTATCTGCAGATGTATAAATTAACCTTGTAAATACAAATGTTGTTACTTCAGATGTAAATCAGTACTATCCGTCGGAAAAAGCAGTGGGACGGTTCTGGTGGCTCTCATATTTCTAAGGATAACATCTTTGCAAGAAGCAAAAGAACCGTCCCTTTGCTTCTTTAAAAAAGCAATATATACGACAAACTCCTGCAAAGCAGCTTAGTCTTGCAGGAGTTTTGTATTTTAATGGTAAATAGGATAGAAATATGGGAGAATGTTTTTGAAGAAAAGCTTATGTTTATATTTTGATGACATGAGGCAAGAGGATGGGAGTGACTCAAAAGAACCGTCCCCTTGAGTTTTACTGACTGGGAAAAAAATGAGTTTTTCTATCTATCAGGGGACTTGGCTAGGCATTATCATGACTGGGAGATACTTCAATGTGAAGAGCGAATTGTAGACTGCAATTCGGCAGGTATACCCCATAAGCACGCGGTGCATAGCATAATTGCTAGAAAAATAAAGTAACTTAATCTGATTCTATTTATGAGATTGGCATGTCATGGAACTAAATATTTGTTTAGAGAATGGATAAGCGCAATTGTTAATATAAAGCTCGATAATAAAGGATCTGACGGTTCCTTTGTCTTGATAAAGAGCCGTTGTAGACTCCAAATAAGAAGAGCTGATCAAAAAAATGGCAAATAGGATAGAAATATGGGATACTGATTTTCAAAAAAAAGTTTTGATCATATATTTATGACATACGACAAAAAGAGGGGAGTGACTCGAAAGAGCCGTCCCCTTGAGTTTTTGGGACACAAAATTTGCTTAGTAAAACCGTTCCTTTGATTTTTTGTTGACAAAAAGGAACGTCCCCTCTGTCACTTCAAAGCGAATTGTTCGGAGTTTTTCTAGCCCATAATGGATAATCCTTCTGTACTACATCTTACAGGGGACAGGATAATTATCCCAAGTGAAGGCAATTAGCAAGGATAACAGGAATATCTAAAAGTGTGATTAATAGGATCTAGTGGGACAGAGAACCTGTCCCTTTAGTGCGTTATGGGTAATTTATAAATTAGCCGTCCAACAAAATGGTAAAAGGTTATCATTTTCGAAACGACCCCTCAATTCTTCCTACCATTATATCTCAGTAGCAATCATATGCCGCTTGCATATAATAATGTAGCAAATGAAAGGAGGTGTTTTTCTCTCTTATGGCTCAACCATCAGTAAACCTTGGAACGGCCAACAGTTTCGCAGTTCTGGCCGGCGCCGGGATTACCAACACCGGTCCGACCACGATTACCGGGGATGTTGGGACGTTTCCAACTACATCAGAAACTGGCTTTGGTTCTGTCACATTGATCGGGACGAACCATGGAGGCGATGCTGTCACTCAACAGGCAAAAACCGACTTGATCACCGCATATAACGATGCTGCCGGACGATTACCTGCTACCGCCGTGGCTGGGGACCTTGTAGGGCTAACCCTCGTCCCTGGAGTCTACAAATCCACGTCTTCACTTGGGTTAACAGGCACTCTCACCCTCAATGCCCAGGGCGACCCCAATGCTGTCTTCATCTTCCAGATAGGGTCCACACTCGTTACGGGATCGGGTAGCAACGTAAATCTCATCAATGGGGCTCAGGCTTGCAACGTATTTTGGCAAGTCGGCAGTTCTGCGACCCTCGGAACGAACTCTACCTTCACGGGAAACATCCTGGCTTTGACATCAATCACAGCGAAGACCGGCGCAAAGGTGAATGGCCGATTGCTGGCTAGAAATGGCGCGGTTACATTAGACACTAACACCATTACAATAGCGACATGTGCGGTTTCCCTGAGCCTTACCAAAGTATGCCCCACTCCCACTCCTCCGAGCACCCACTTTACTGTCGGAGACACGGTAACCATTACTCTTACGGTTACCAACAGCGGCACTACCAATGCCACCGGTGTTACGGTAGTAGATCAGATTCACATACCAGCGGATGTACAGATCAGCAGTTTAACAACTACTCCGTCGGCAACCTCAATCAGTCCGCCTACGGGACCATACTCTAATACCAACATACTTACTACCTGGACCGGATTGACCGTACCCGCTCTTTCATCACAAGTGTTAACTGTGACCTTTACTATCTTGGTCGCCCCACCGCTAGGTGACGTGATCACAAATGTGGACGCCGGTATCGGAGTATTAAGCGGCACCAATCAATTTACGTGCACCATTCCTGTGTCAACTGCAGTTTTCCTGAGCCTTACCAAGGTATGCCCCACTCCCGTTCCTCCGAATACCCACTTTACTGTCGGAGACACAGTAACCATTACTCTTACGGTTACCAACAGCGACACTACCAATGCCACCGGCGTTACGGTAGTGGATCAGATTCACATACCTGCGGATGTGCAGATCAGCAGTTTAACAACTAGTCCATCGGCAACCCTAATCAGCCCGCCTACGGGGCCATACTCTAATACCAACATACTGATTACCTGGACCGGATTGACCATACCCGCTCTTTCATCACAAGTGTTGACTGTGACCTTTACGATCTTGGCAGCCCCATCGCTAGGTGACGTGATCACAAATGTGGACGCTGGCATCGGAGGATTGAGCGGCACCAATCTATTTACGTGTACCATTCCAGTGTCAACTGGGGTTTTCCTGAGCCTTACCACGGTAGGCCCCATTCCCCCTCCTCCAAGCACCCACTTTACTGTCGGAGACACGGTAACCATTACTCTTATTGTTACCAACAGCGACTCTACCAATGCCACCGGCGTTACGGTAGTGGATCTGATTCACATACCTGCGGATGTGCAGATCGGCAGTTTAACAACTAGTCCGTCGGCAACAATCAGCCCGCCTACGGGACCATACTCTAATGCCAACATACTGATTACCTGGACCGGATTGACCATACCCGCTCTTTCAACAAGAGTGTTGACTGTGACTTTTACGATCTTGGCCGCTCCAGTGCTAGGTGATGTGATCACAAATGTGGATGCCGGTATCGGAGAATTGAGCGGCACCAATCAATTTACGTTTACCATTCCTGTGTCACCGTTTCCACCCATACCCCAGCGCGGGATCCCCCTATGGTAGGATAGTTGTTGTAGGGACGAAAGTCACTTAGACTAAAGCTTCCTGCGAAGTTCAACGCTTTGTATGAAAAATATCTAGTAACAAATTTAATGGTTCGTGGCAGGTGAAAGAGATGCAAGGGAACGTACATAAAAAGTGGACGATTCTAATTTACGCCAATGGTAACAATGACCTGGAACCCGAAATGTGGCAAACCTTTTTAGAGGCCCAAAGTATCGGCTCCAATGATGATATCAATGTTGTGATTCAGATTGGAAGAGCAGAAAGAAGCCTTGTCAAAATCATAAGACCCTTTATTCCATTACCTGGCACTGATGAGAATTGGGTTGGTGTAAGACGTTACTTTTTAACGAATGGTCAATCGATATTACTCGCGGATTTGGGTAATCAAAATATGGCGGATCCCCTGAACCTCTATGATTTTATCAAATGGGCCAGGCAACATTACCCTGCCCAGAAAACCATGCTGGCACTTGGCGGGCATGGCTGTCAGTTTGCGGGCTCTATGACCGATTATAGCCAGGAGGTACCTTATCTGATGGGGCTGCCAGAAATGAGCCAGGCCATCCACCTGGCCTGCCAAGAAGGGGGCTACTTCATCGATTTACTAGTGATGGACACCTGTTATTTTAATTTCATAGAGGCCATTTATGAACTGGGCCAATATCAATCTCCATCCGTTCGTTACGCCTTGACCTACATTCTAAGCGGCCCCATTTACGGATTACCCTATCACCAGGTGATCCAAAGAGTACAAAAACACCCGGAAGGTGACGTAAAGCATCTGATTATTGACCTGGTCAACGTTCTGAACCTAGACCTGGTGGCTTTTGAAATTTGCCACCCAAAATTGGAGCAGATCAAAAAAGGATTTAGCAAGGTGGCTGCTTGTTATTTAGAGCATAGGCAGGTTCAGAAAAGCCCCGGTGACTTACTAGCCGTTAATCCAGAGGATCCCTGGAATCATCTTTCGTTGGCTGTAGCTCACCTAGCCCGTTCCCTTATCGTTCACGCAAAATCCTCCGCTCAACCCGCTGCATTTATGAATGTAGCCAATACAACAACCAATGATCGCGACTGTATTGATTTGTACTGTAAATTGGGGTTTGCCCGAAATAATTACTGGACGTATCTGTTAAGTAATGAAACCCTGGCTCCAGATCAAGTCTTCCAGAATTCCCTCGAATTAAAGCCATTGGTACTATCTCCCCTAGCTGTTGGTGCGTATATTTCAGTCATGAATCCATTGGCCAGTGTGGAAGAGAAAACATCCATCTTTCAAAACTTAGTGAATTATAAAAAGTGGGTTTGGAAATAGGAGCTAGGCCCTACTAATCATTTAGCTCTTTAGGTTGATTAGGCCATTTTGGGTTTTTTAATACAGCGATAAATAGGGGTACCAGGTGCGGGCCAATTGAGTGGCCGCACCTTTTTCAGTTATATTAGGCAGCAATAATTGTCGAAATAAATATTTTGCCATTATATTTGATACACAGAAGCGTTACTCTCTTTAAGTATGGTGCGTAAGAACAACAAATTTGGATATTTATAGTTTTGAGGGCAATGAGGACGTTAATCATTGTTTGATTTTTTTCTGCACTATTTTGATCTGATATGGAGACCCCATTCTAATCCGAAACCTATATCATGCCGGAGGCAAACTAGTCATGATACATGATACGGATAAGCATCAATAGTAACTCAAAAAGGGGGATTTGTAGGGCCACGCCTCGCCGTGTCGAACTCCTGTAATGCATGACTCAAAAGAACCGTCCCCTTGAGTTCCGGAATGGAAAATTATCGGACGTAGTTGCTTGTTTTGAGGTAAACTAATTTTCATTTTTTTTATCGGATTCCTCATCAAGCGGTTTAACGGCTGGTTGAAATAGAACTGAAGTTTGCCAAACTTGTTGTTTTGCTTGATATTGTTCTTCAAATGATATGATGAGGGATATTACAGCTTTAGCCAAAAAACCAACAAAGGCAATAATCAAAAAGGTATTTACATAATTCCACTGAATTAGCTGAACAAGCCCCAGTGATACCACTAATGGTGAAAAAACAAATCCTAAAAATGCAGATGCCCCTATATTCCACACTGCATAACTTTTCCATGAGTAAGCCCGTTGATATATAAGCATATAATAAAGGGGTATTACGGTAATGTCTAAAAGGAAAATATTGGGAACCATGGGGAGAATAGGCAAAGGATATGCCCATAGATTGGAGTTACAACCGACTATCTCAATTACAACGGAAAATACAGATATGAGGGACCCGTATAAAATTGTTTTGGTTAGTCTCGTCTTATCCAATAGCGAAAAACAAAGAATATAAGAGATAATTACGAATCCTATTTCTCCCCACCATTTAATAGAGAATAAGTCTTGTGTGCTCCATTTCGTCACCATAAGATTATGAAGCGTGTAATTTGCCTGATTAATCATTTCAATAGTAATCAATATATGCACTTCCTTTTATAAGTAGGTGGTCAGTAATTGCTAGGAATTCCCAGAAAGTTATATTCTAGAATTTTGGCTTTATTGAGAACGTTTAAAAATCCATTTGACGAAGTTAGTATGCTCTTAGTAATAAAGAATTATAAGGTAACCCCTTATAATTCTTTTAGTGATTTTATATCAAGCTTCTTGAATTAATCGAATTATTTACATAAGTCTTTATTATCGGACAGTCTTTTAACGTACGAAATGCGCGTTTTGCTGGTGAGACCCCATAGAACTTTGGATAAAGTTAGCCGGAGTTCTGGGTAGGGACAGTGTACGAGTCTTGGGGTCCACTCCAAACCGTCCCTTTGCTTCTCGATAAATATAAAGATAAACTCCTGCAAAAGCAGCCTAGCCTTGCAGGAGTTTTGTATTTTAATGGTAAATAGGATAGAAATATGGGATACTGCTTTTCAAAGAAAAGCTTATGAATATATATTGTTGACGTGAGATGAGAAAATAGGAGTGACTCAAAAGAACCGTCCCTGTGAGTTTCCCATATCAATTCAAGGTAATTATTTAAAGGAATTTAATATTCATTGTTGGCAGTAGACTTGTAAATGGGCAAAAAGAAAACCGGCACGATGACCGGGGTTAGAAATATTGTTTAATCTATTCATTAATCTTCTTTGTTTTCTTGATTTTTTGTTAGTGGCTTTGCTGCTGCTGGTTGTAAGCTCATAGAGGTGTTAGTTTTTTCAGAATGGGAAAATACGCCTTCCTGCCACATTTGAAAACCGTAAATTGAGAAAGCCATGATCATCGTAAAAATAAATCCCAATAATCTAGAAGGGAAATCCATAATTCCTCTACTAGCAACCCATGGCAAAATAATGAAAACAAACAGCGCATTATTTAAGGTTTCGACTAATAAAAACAGCCAAAAACGTCCATATGTATATTTTAAAATCCACATCGGCACTGTTGGGTAAAGCCCGTAGTAGAAGGCAGGTAAAATAGCTAGTGGATAGATCGTTTCCCGGAAGTACCACCACCCATTTGCAACTCCTAATTCGCTTGCGATAAAAGTCATGAATATAGCTAATAATCCAGCAGGCATAAAACGTCTAATATCTTCTCTTGGCATAAAGAATAGTGTTAACCAAGGTATAATTAACGTACCCCATAATATTGTCTGATTGCTCATTGCAAGCCCTCCTGTATGTTTGACTATAGTTAGTTTGTGCTTGCGTTGCTTGGCTAATACGCTAACATTGACAAACGTTTTGCCAGAGCAGGAAATGGGCAAATGGAAGCAGTGGGACGGTTCCGCTGCTTCTTTTATTTGTAAGAAGGTATAATTCAATTTTGGAAGCAAGAGAACCGTCCCCGATGCTTCCATTGTTGCGTGGTATTGAAAAAGTGAAAGGTGAAGCGGTTATGCATTGTTTAATGTATAACCTAAAACGTGTGCTTAATATTATGGGAACCAAGCAATTGATAGCGGCAATCAAGTAGGTTCAAGAACTACTATTTGATTATAGCCGTTATTTTTATGTCAAATCGGTATTGGGGACAATATTGAAGCTGAAAGCTAGGCGTTTTCGCACAGCCTGACGTCCCTTCTGTCATTAAAAGCATGAAAAGAGTGTCGATAACCCCGTCCCCTTGACACCATTCAGAGTTTTGTATTTTAATGGTAAATAGGATAGAAATATGGGATATGTTTTTCAAAGATAGGCCTCTCATTATGATCGCGTATATGAGAGGAGAAGATAGGTACTCAAAAGAACCGTCCCTTTGATTCTTCCGAACGATAAAAAGAATGAGTTAGAGTATTGAACTTAGTTATTTCTTCCTAACCCTAAACCAGTTCAAAGATGTTGATGGCATATTTGGAGGATTTTCCTTTACCAGTAGGCTTCTGAAAAAATCTGTTAGCCATTTTGATACATAGGATATAGCTAAATGACTAATAAATAAGATAAAATAGGCTTTCAAACCTCCTCCACCTGCTCCTGGCTTGGTAATGTTAATAGCAACCAAAAGAGGTTTTGCAATAAAGCCAAAGAAAAAGGCAGGTATTGTTGCATACAAGTAAAAATTTTTCTTATGGTTTAATGTCCACTGGTAAACAAGCATGAAAGTTACCGGAATAAAAGAAGCGTCAAATGCAAAACTAATCGGAAAAATAGGGATTAACTTGTATGGATAAGTCCACTTTCCAAATTGTACTGCCGCAACATCTACATATGAATGCCAAATATGGACGCTAAATCCAAAAAAACCAAGATGAAACATTCTTCTCCTATCGATAAAAAAATACAATGAAACTAATGGCAACACGGACAATATAACCAATAGCCAGAAATGCCAGTCATTATATGATGAATATTGATTCCAATATTTTATCCACCCAGTTGTTAATTCTTTTTGTAGTTCATTAAGTCGGTTTAGTTCTTCTAGTTGTTCTTTTCCCATACAAATTACCTCTCCATATCATCGATAATGTTCTATTATTTACGGATTTCGTAGAATTACTCGAATTTATGTTGATCCCTCATTTCTAGAAAACGCGTAGACGATTCTGTTGCCTTATTATATTGATTAAAAATCAGGATTTGGACTGGTAGGGCTCGCTGTGCCGAACCCCTGTCATGCAATGAGAATAGAGGAATAGACAATAATTAGAGCTGATCAAAAAACAATATATATGACAAACTCCTGCAAAGCAGCTTAGCCTTGCAGGAGTTTTGTATTTTAATGGTAAATAGAGTAGAAATAGGGGATGCTGCTTTTCAAAGAAAAGCTTCTATTTACGTATAACATATATGAGACAAGAAGATGGGAGTGACTCAAAAGAACCGTCCCTTTGAGTTTTCTGTATATAGAATGCTAAATCAGCATACCCCGCCGATCCGACTGCAAATTCGTACTCAACATACTCAGGAAGCATTTGATAGTATAGAAAGGCGCGAGATGGATGTGGCATTTGTGGTGCGAGAAATAATGTCGCCTAGTGTCACGATTAAACCGTTTTTTTCTGAAAAAATGGTGTTGTTGCGCCTGGCTGTGCCGGGGCGGCAAGCTGGAGATACTGTTGAAATGGGAGAATTGGCGGCAGAGCACGAAGTCTTCATAAATTGGAACAGAGAGTTTCAATTCAGACATGACCAGTGGTGGGATCCTCTTTGTCCTTCCCGTGTTCATCTGGACACGGCGGGACTCATCACTACTTTTTTGAAGGACGCAAGACAATGGACTATAGTTCCCGCCTCTATTGGCGCACATATGATGCGGATTGGCGATTTTGTTCTTCAGAAATTATCGGCACCGGTACCTCCAAGGATATGCTATAAGGTAACTCCAAATTTCTCAACCAGGCTTTACACGATACCCTTCGTATTCTTGATACCTATCTGCAAGATATATTTGGAATACAATGATCTGACCAGTTGAGATAATAGCTGCAATTGATTCTGGGCCAGCAAACTCATAAAGGATAAGGGGACGGAGGTAGTGTCTGACGAAAAGGGGAATTGTTGAAAGAAACTTTAAGACAGAACCACCGTCCCCGCGTCTTGTACATTGGAAGACGTTCTAAAGTATAATTTCCCATATGCAGATGGGTACGGTGGATTTTGGAAATCTACAATAAGTATTCAGCATCCTTTAGCAGATATTGAAATCGTGCCTTGGGATAGTTCGCTTGTTTTAGCAATAAGTAGAAATGGTAGAATCATTGATAGTTTTATGAAATATCTTCCTTTGGCGCAGAATTTAGCAACATAACAATCAATTCACAAAATAAATATAACGATAAACTCCTGCAAAGCGGCCTAGCCTTGCAGGAGTTTTGTATTTTAATGGTAAATAGGATAGAAATATCGTCCTTTTGAATTTTTAGAGTGGGGTGGTAGTTATGGGAGGTAATACAATGAGTAAAAATACTATATTTATGTATGTTCTCAATACAATGGCGGATTGGGAATGGGGCTATATAACCGCTGAATTGAAAACCGGACGTTTTTTTAAAAAAGGAATACCAGCATTTACGATTAAAACAGTTAGTTTAAATAAGGAGCCGATTACAACCATGGGTGGGCTGCGAATCATACCTGATTTGAGTATAGATGAAATTAATAATCAGGATTGTGCTCTTCTGCTATTGCCTGGCGGTGAAACGTGGATGGATTCACAGCATGCTTTGATATTGAAAAAGGCAAAAGATTGTTTAGATAGTGGTATTCCTGTTGCCGCCATTTGTGGTGCTACTATGGCACTTGCGTCAGTCGGAATTTTAGATGCATATCGGCACACTAGTAATGATTTTGCATATCTCAAGAAGGAATGCCCCAATTATCATGGGGAAGAAAACTTTCAATTTCAAAGTGCAGTTACCGATGGTGATCTCATTACTGCCAGTGGTATAGCACCGATAGAGCTAGCTTATCAAGTTTTTAAGCGACTTGATGTATTCTCAGATGAGACCTTAGATTGTTGGTATCAGCTTCATAAAGTACAAGATCCTCAGTACTTTTATAAACTAATGCAATCTCTTGGATAGGGATTTTAGCGACTTATCAATAAATTTACTTATATTACATTTTATAATTTGAAATTAATCAATTCCTGACTCGGAAGAACCGTCCCTCTGAGTTGTTTGCCCCAGGTTGCTTTGGAGAAAGCTGCAAAAACAAGGGGAATGATATCAAGATTGAAACCCAAGGAGCCATGGGAATTGAGAATGAGCTACTGTCCAGGAGATTGGAGGTGCTGCTGTTATGATCTTTGTCGTAGGCGTGAATGTGGAGGGGGATGTTCAGCTTTAGCTGAGCGGGTTCATAATAAAATAGGCTAGGAGTAGCATTGACGATAATAATGCTATTATTGATGTTACAGGGCTAACTATATCTATTCCTTTCACCTTCCATAAAACTAAACTTGAGAAAGAACCAACGGCAAATCCTAAAAAAATAAAGCTACTACCAGCTTGCACATGCTTCCCAATTAACAGTACAACACCTACAAGGCATGTTAAGATTGTACTTGCCCAAAATCCAATCAACGTAGAGTCTGTCATGCTTATAGCCCCCAGTTTATTTATGGTGCTTGCATAGGCGAGATGTTCAAAATACAAGGAATTTATTCAATTATTATTCCCATGGAGAAGTCGTATATGCCCAAAGATTATAAAACAAAGCAAAGAACGTTAAAACACTGGAGTATGTTTTAACGTTCTTTTTTCATGTTGTAAAGTATACATCCTCAAACATATCACTGACTACAGATGAAAAGCATCGAATTTGCAAAATTCTAGCTTTGATGTATCAATATAGTAGTAATTACTTAACTAGTGTATCAAAAAAAGTATGATAAGTATCAAAATCCTAATTAGAGCACAATGTTGAGGGAGGGGAAATGATAATTTGGAAAATAGTTGTTCTAATAGTTGCTTACACATTAGCCAAGTTAACCGTAGAACATTTTGAAAGAAAAAAGCTAAAAAAAATTTTGTTGATACATAGCTTGGCATGAAATTTGCACTATAAATAAGCAATAAAGTTAGAGAAGAAGGTGATAAATGTGGTAGGTTTAGTAATATGCACACATGGAAAGTTTTCAGATGAATTAGTAAAAGCATCAGAAATGATATTTGGAAAACAAGAGGATGTAAGAACTATAACATTTGAACCAGGTGAAAGTGCAGATGAACTAGTCGGAAAATATGAGAGAGCCATAGAACAGTTGGGTGAAAAAGATGAAATTCTTTTCATTGTTGACCTATTTGGTGGAAGTCCATACAATGCTGCCAGCAGAATTGTTGCAGATCATGAAAACATGGATATTATAGCAGGGGTAAATTTACCAATGCTGTTAGAAATTTATATGCAAAGAACTAATTCAAGTTTACCTGAATTAGTTGATGTTGCAATACATGCAGGACGTGATGCTGTAAAATCCTTTAGAGATAATTTTGCGACTGTGGTTGAGGAGGAATTATGATATGAAAATTTGTTTAACTAGAATTGATGATCGCTTAATCCATGGGCAGGTGGCAACGGTTTGGGTAAAGGAATCCGGATGCGATAAAATCATTGCCTGTAGTGATGAAGTCGCCGCTGACCAATTAAGAAAAACTTTATTATTACAAGTAACACCACCAGGGATAAAAGCCTATGTGTTACCAATTGATAGGGTTATTGAAGCATACAAGAACCCCAAATATAGTGATTTTAAAACACTGTTTCTATGTACCAATCCAACAGATGTTGTGCGATTGGTAGAAGGTGGCGTAGATATTAAATCTGTAAACGTTGGTGGAATGTGTTATAAAGAGGGAAAAGTTTTAATTACGGGAGCAGTTGCAGTTGACAAAACAGATGTAGATGCTTTCAGAAAGCTAAATGAAAAAGGAATTGAATTAGAAATAAGAAAAGTAGCCCGTGATAGTAAAGTTGACTTAATGAGTCTCAACTTACCGTTTTAAATACAGAAATGTATTTAAAAATAGGTTATTAAAAAAAATGGGGGATAACAATGAGTGAATTGCAAATGGTTTTACTAATAATTGTTGCGGCTATTGCAGGTATGGAAAGTGTAGTTGATGAGGGACAAGGTCATAGACCACTAATTGCATGTACCCTAGTAGGGCTTGTTCTAGGAGATGTTACAACAGGTATTATTCTAGGTGGTACGTTAGAACTCATGGCCTTAGGTTGGATGAACGTTGGGGCATCTATGGCTCCAGATTCGGCTCTGGCTAGTGTAATCGCTGCCATATTGATAATTGTCGGTAAACAATCAATAGGGGCGGGTATCGCTGTAGCAATACCAATTGCAGCGGCGGGTCAAGTACTTACTATTTTTGTTCGATCAGCGACAACGTTTTTCCAACATCTTGCTGATAAGTATGCAGAAGAAGGTAGCTGCAGAGGAATTGAAATGTGCCATTTTCTTGCTTGGACATTACAAGCATTGCGTGTTGCCGTTCCAACTGCATTAGTTGCTGCCATCGCTGGAACAGATACCGTTACTGTTTTACTTGCATCCATTCCAGATGTAATCACAAGAGGCTTGCAGATCGCTGGTGGATTTATCGTAGTTGTTGGTTATGCAATGGTTATTAACATGATGGAAGCCAAATATTTAATGCCATTTTTCTTCTTAGGTTTCGTAGTTGCTGCGTTCACTAGCTTAAATCTTGTTGCATTTGGTGTGGTTGGCACCGTATTAGCTATTCTTTATATCCAACTCAATCCCAAATATAATGAGTCAACGGCAATCGTTGATGAACTAGATCTATAAAGGGGGATGTAAAAATGAATGAAAAGAAATTAACCCAAGGTGATCTCTTTAGTATGTTTATTCGCTCTAACTTTCTCTTAGCATCCTTTAACTTTGAAAGAATGCAATCAATGGGTTTTTGTGTCACAATGATTCCTGCATTAAAAAGATTGTATCAAGGGGAAGAACTTAAAAAAGCATTAAAACGGCATTTGGAGTTTTTCAATACACAACCATTTATTTCTGCCCCTATTATGGGAATCACAGCAGCTATGGAAGAACAACGCGCCAATGGAGCTCCTATTGATGATGCATCAATTAGTGGTGTAAAAGTAGGCCTTATGGGACCACTTGCTGGTGTGGGAGACCCTATATTTTGGGGAACGATCAGACCTGTTACTGCAGCTTTGGGTGCATCATTGGCATTGAGTGGCAGTATATTAGGACCAATCTTGTTTTTCTTATCATTTAATGTAATACGATTAGCGACAAAATACTATGGTTTACAGTATGGATATACAACAGGAACTGGTATTGTCTCTGACATGTCAGGAAATAGATTACAGAAGTTAACTGAGGGAGCATCCATATTAGGATTGTTCGTAATGGGTTGCTTAGTTTCAAGGTGGACCAGTATGAATGTACCATTAGTAGTTTCTACGGTTACTGGGGCAGATGGAAAAGTAGTAGTTACCACCGTGCAAACTATCTTAGATCAGTTAATGCCAGGGATGCTGCCATTAGGCTTAACGTTCTTATGTATGTACCTATTGAAAAAGAAGGTCAATGCAATAGGGATAATCTTTGGACTCTTTGCATTAGGAATTATAGGTTATGCATGTGGTCTACTTAAATAATTAAAGAGGTATAGATGATTTTCTCCTTATGCTCCTAGTAGTGGTATTATCTGTATTACGTAACATG
The DNA here is from genome assembly GCF_000725345.1 of Pelosinus sp. UFO1. NCBI lineage: Bacteria > Bacillati > Bacillota > Negativicutes > Selenomonadales > Sporomusaceae > Pelosinus > Pelosinus sp. UFO1. The sequence continues at coordinate 3,518,993 of NZ_CP008852.1, read as the reverse complement.
CTAAAGAATTTTATGTTAGGTTATTTTTAAGAGCTGAGGTTAAATGATAACGATGCGCTTTATTAATAATTAGGCATATAATGAATTCTTTAGCATGTTTTATGTAATGAAGGATTAGACAAATGGAAGGCGTCGTTGATGTGGATTAGGACGGAATTAAGAGGAGGAGGATTTATATCAATAGGTATAAAATGCTATGTTTAGATATAGATGGAACGCTTTTAAATTCCAAACATCAAATTACCGAACGAACAAAGATAGCTATTCGTAAAGTGGCAAAAGAACAGAAGATACCAGTCATATTGGTTTCCGCAAGAATGCCTCAGGGAATTTATTTTCTGGCAAAAGAATTAGAAATCTGTGCACCTATTATTTGTTATAACGGTGCTTTGATAATAGACTATAACAACAATATTGTACTTAATAACTATATTGAAGTACCTTATATAAAAAAAGTGTATTCCATTGTGAAAAAGTATAGTATATGTATAAGTTTATATAAAGACGATGGATGGTATAATGAGGAGAAAGATGAGTGGGTTGAACAAGAAGAAGGTATTACGAATCTTACTTCTACTATTCGTGATTATCGGGCGTTGCTCACTGATTGGGGAAATGAAGGATGTAATAAGATTCTGTGTATGGGTGATGAAGAAGAAATCCTCTCTTTAAAAAAAGAACTACTGGCTATGTTCCAAGAGGATTTAACTATTTACCTCTCGAAACCTACCTATCTAGAAATAATGCCGAAAAATTCGTCTAAAATAGCAGCAATTGCAGTTTTATTAGAAAAATATAACGTAAATAAGACTGAGCTGATAGCGATAGGTGACAATTATAATGATATTAATATGATTGAATACGCAGGACTTGGAATTGCAATGGGAAATGCTCCAGATGCAGTGAAATCTTGTGCTGATAGTATTACCACATCTAATGACGAAGAAGGTGTGGCATGTGCAATTTATAAATACATGTTAGGATAAGTTGTTTATAATATTGAGAGAAGAGGTATGCCATGAAGATTTGCTTAGTTAGGATTGATGATCGATTAATCCATGGTCAAGTGGCCACTGTTTGGGTAAAGGCTGTAGGATGTAATAGAATTATTGCTTGTAGCGATGAAGCGGCTGCTGATCCATTAAGGAAAGCCTTATTATTGCAGGTGACACCTCCAGGGATAAAATCCTATGTTTTGCCTGTTGAAAAAGCCATAGAGGTATATAAGAATCCAAAAAATAGTGATTTTAAAACATTATTTTTATTGACCAATCCAACAGATGTTTTAAGAATGGTAGAAGAGGGCGTAGATATCAAATCTGTAAATGTTGGTGGAATGTGTTACAAACATGGGAAAGTTCTCATTACAGGTGCTATATCTGTTGATAAACAAGACGTAGAATCTTTCAGAAAGCTACATGACAGAGGTATAGAATTAGAAATTAGAAAGGTAGCAAGTGATAGTAAGATTGATTTAATGACTCTTGACTTGCCCTTTAAAGAATAAGGTCTTGCCTTGAAAATTTATGAAAGTTGAGTTTAAAATGAAGAGAATTGAAAAAATTTATTGCTATTTAGATGAAAACACACAAAAATTTTCAATGGAAGAACTGTTACAAGATAATGGATTTGAAACAGGTGAGATATCTGAACAACTCAATATCTTAAGAAATAATGTCAGCAAAGAACTTCATGAATTATTAAGATTGGATAAAATTATAAAAATAAAGGGCAGACCCGTAAAATTTCTACATAAGACTTGTGTTGAAAAAATATTAAATATTGAAATCAAAGAGAAATCGATAGAAGTAGGAAGTATCAAAGAGCTTCTTGTTAAAAGGGAAAGCGAAGATCCTTTCCAAAATTTGATAGGGGCAGAAAAGAGTTTAAAGAATCAAGTCGAACAGGCAAAAGCTGCTATTATATATCCACCCGTAGGATTACATACATTAATTTTTGGACAGACAGGGGTAGGAAAAACTCTATTTGCAAAAATGATGTATAACTATGGTAAATATATAAAAAAATTTACCGACAAATCGCCATTTATAATTTTTAACTGTGCGGACTATTATAATAACCCTCAATTATTATTAGCCCATATCTTTGGCTATATAAAAGGTGCTTTTACAGGTGCTGATCATGAAAAAGAAGGGCTGGTTGAGAAGGCTCATGGAGGAATATTATTTTTAGATGAAATACATAGGTTGCCTCCAGAAGGGCAAGAGATGATATTTTATTTCATGGATACAGGCACATATAATAAACTGGGGGAAACAGAACGAAAACGCAAAGCTAGTATATTAATTATAGGAGCCACTACTGAGGATCCTAGTTCACATATGCTTAAAACTTTTATGCGACGGATACCGATTATCATCAGTATTCCACCATTGCAAGAGCGAACAGTTGAGGAAAAAATAGATATCATTAAGTACTTATTTGTTAATGAAGCACATCGAGTAAATAAAAGTATAAAAATATCGACTGAAGTAGTGAAGGCGTTGATTGGCAGTGTTTCTTACGGAAATATTGGTCAACTAAAATCCAATATTCAGCTTACGTGTGCCAAAGGTTTTTTAAATAATATAAATAATGGCAAAGAATGCATAGAGTTAGATTTTAAAATGCTTTCTTCGAATATAAAAAGTGGATTGTTTGAATTTGGCAGAGATTATAAGGATTTTAAAGAAGTTAGTAATATTTTAGAAGCTCCATTGTTAATAAGTCCTGATGGCTATAAAGTAATGATAGAAGATGCAGAGGAACTACCTTTTAATTTATATAAGCTTATAGAAGACAAAATAAGCTTATTAAAAGAAGAAGGAATGGATGATAATGATATTAATAAATTTATCATTACTGATTTAAATATCAAATTCAAAATATTTTATAATAAATTTAATAAAAATAAGGAACATAAAGAGCGAATTTCAAAGATAATAGATAAAGAAATTTTGGAATTCGCAGAACAAATGAAGGATTTAGCTGAAACTGATTTAACAAGAAAATATAGTGATCGATTTGTTTATGCGTTAAGCTTTCATTTAAGTGCCTTTTTCAAACGAATGAAAGAAAAAAAATATGATACGAATAAATATACCTATCATTCGATCCAGGATAATGATGAAGAATATAAGGTTGCCTTGAAAATAACGGCTATCATGAGCCAAACCTTCCAAGTTGAAGTGCCAGAGGTGGAAATTACCTATATCGCGATTTTATTAAAATCAGTCGAAGAAGAATCACAAGAGCAGGTTGGTATTATTGTTGCAGCCCATGGGAGTAACACAGCTAGTAGTATGCTTAGTGCTGTGCGAGGTTTATTGGGTGATGTTTCCTCCGTAGGTGCAGTTGATATGCCATTAGATGTAAGTCCTAAAGAAATATTAGAAGTTATGATTGAAAAGGTAAAAAGCATAAATAAAGGAAAAGGTGTGCTACTACTTGTTGATATGGGATCTTTGTTTAATTTTGAAGCAACTATTGTAGAAAAGACAGGAGTTAAAGTCAAGACCATTGATATGGTTTCTACGCCGTTACTGCTTGAGGCAGTAAGAAAATCAAGTATTCTTGGTATGGAACTTGAGGATATATTTAATTCACTTAGGGAATTTAGAGGCTACAATAATGAGTTAAATGGAGAAAAAAGTTTTAGCGACAAAGTGATTATCACGGTATGTACTTCTGGAAAAGGGACAGCTGTTAAGCTAAAAGAAATTGTGGAAAATGTATTATTTAATTTAACACAAGAAAATATTGATGTTATACCTGTAGAAGTCAGAGAATTGGATAAAAAAATTAAAACGTTGCAAAAAAAATATGATATTTTAGCAGTGGTTGGTGTGAAAAAACCAAAAGACAATATTCCTTTTATCCCCCTAGAAAAGCTCATTGATGGTAATGGTGAAAAGATACTAAGAGAAATCATTGTGGGCAATCAGTTTATGGTGTTACCAGAAAAAGAAAGTGTTGTCATTAAAGATTTATGTGAAGATAATTTAAAACAATTCCTTACCTATCTAAATCCTCACAAAATCATTGGGATATTATTAAACTTTGTAGATGAATTAGAAAAAGAACTACATATAGCCTTTGATAATTCAATGAAAATTAGAATCATTCTTCATGTAGGTTATGCACTTGAGAGAATAGTAGCTAATGATGGGTTAAAGTGTGAGGCGGATAAAGAACCTATCAGTACAGAACTTGCTCGTTCGGTAGATAGCACATGTGAAATTTTTAAGAAATCAGTCAACATATCATTGACTGAGGATGAAAAGTATTATATTTGCAAAATGTTAAGCTCCGCGGAAACCTAAGCCGATATTGCTCTTCATGGAACAAGGGACAGGTTAGAAACCTGTCCCCTGTCCCCATGACATTCTTTCCTTTGGCGCAGAATCTAACAACATATAACATTCAATTCACAAAATAAATATAACGACAAACTCCTGCAAAGCAGCCTAGCCTTGCAGGAGTTTTGTATTTTAATGGTAAATAGGATAAAAATATGGAATTTTAAGGAAATTCTAACCATGTAAATAAGAGAAGAAAACAAGTACTCGAAAGAACCGTCCCCTTGAGTTTTTCTAATGTCATTACTTACGTAACAAAGTAATAAAAAAAGCACCTAAATAAGTCAATGCATAACTCAAACCTGACCCTGCGGTCTTTATATGAGATTGAAGTAGAGAATAAAAAATAAAATAACTTGATGAAAAAAGTTCTAGTGAAGGCTTATCAATTTACTTTTTAAAAATCCCGCTTATAAGGCTTGTTGTAAGTTATTTTTACGTTTTTCATCATATGCTTTTTTTAATTGCTCATTTACAATTTTCACTGCATCAGGAGATTTATAGATTTCAATTTTTGCATCAATTAAGCTAAGGTTTTCCTTGAGCCCATCCATTTGTTTTATAATCTCGCTGCGATGTTCTGTAAGTAATTTCTGTCGGACATCTATTGTATCAGTACCTTCCATACATAAATCTATATATTTTTTAATATCTTTAATTTGCATTCCTGTATTCTTCAGACAATAAATGATCTTAAACAAATTTAAGTCTGATTCAGTGAATTCTCTGTTTCCGGATTTATTCCGTGAGACAAATGGTAAAAGGCCCTCTTTGTCATAAAAGCGAATGGTATACGCTGAAATATCGAACATAGTTGCTATTTGATTAATGGTATAACTCAAATTTGAACTCTCCTTTACATGTTATTAAAAATTAGCTTGACTTAGAGATAACTCGAAGTGTTATCATCAGTATAAATAACAATATAGTTATATTCAAGTGATTAATAAATGCTTAAAGGAGAGTTATTATGACAAATAAAGTATTAATTTCCGGTGCGAATAAAGGGATTGGTTTTGAAACTGCCCGCCAATTAGGTCAACAAGGTTGGTCAATCTTATTGGGAGCACGTAGTGAAGAACGTGGCTTAGCAGCCGTGGAGGAGCTCAAAGCAGGTGGTGTCAATGCGGAATGGATCAAAGTAGATTTGAATGATGTGTCAACTATTCATGCTGCTGCGAAATATATTAAAGCCAATCATGCTGACTTGAATGTTTTGATTAACAATGCCGGTATCCCCGGTGACATGCATAAGGGTGCTTTAGATTTCACTTCCGTTGAATTACGGGAAGTTTTTGATGTGAATTTCTTTGGAAACTTTGAAATGATTAAAGCCTTTACACCCATATTAGCGGCTAATAATGGGCGTATCTTGAATTTGAGCATCCCAACAGTTGCCAATGATTTCTTTGCACCTTTCGCTTATATGACTAGTAAAGCGTCATTAAACTCAATGATTGCGGCTTTTGGCGCGTACTATACAAAAAATAATATCTCAGTTGAAATATTTGGTGTGATGCCGGGCGGGATTACTACTGACTTGAACGGAAATACGACAGGACCATTCATGAAGACTCTTCCGCAAGGTGGCAAGATCATTGTTGACCTTTTAACTAATGGAAAGCATCACCAAGGCAAGGTATTGAACGAATATGGCGTGGCTATGGATTATGAAGCTAATTATTTACTAAAAGCATAAAAACCATATAACTACCGCGTTAATAGGTTTATTTCAAAAAGTCATTGAAGCTATTCAAAAGCATACAGAAACACGGGGACTGGGATGCTGTTTTCAATAATGAAAGAAACATAGTCCCTGTCCCTGTGTCCCATAAGGACTAAAACAGTTCTAATCTTTAGTCCTATAGTCAGTCAGGCTGCACCCGCTGCCCGCCCGGCGGTTCTGGTGTCAAAATTTCAGAAAGCTAAAGATTGCAACATTTCACCAAAATATCAAGCTGCGATACCTATAATGTCAAGGGGACAGGTACATTGGCACTAAAATAATAAGATGGTAAGACATTAGAACTAAACCGTGAAATGGTAAGAAGGGTGCAAGTGTCAAAGAAGCTTCTACTTGACACCTTATACGACAAACTTCTGCAAAGCAGCCTAGCCTTGCAGGAGTTTTGTATTTCAATGGGAAATAGGATAGAAATATGGGATATGTTTTTCAAAGAAAATTTTATGATCGTAAATTTATGACATGAGATAAAAAGAGGGAATGACTCAAAAGAACCGTCCCCTTGAGTTTTCTAGTGAGGAGAAAAAATGAATTATTTAGCGCATATATATCTCTCAGACAACAATAATGAAAGTATGCTTGGTAATTTTCTTGGTGATTTTGTAAATAAATCTTTGGAAAATAACTTTGAGTATTCTATAAAAAGTGGTATTTTTATGCATAGAAAACTTGATAGTTTTACTGACTCAAATCCGGTTTTTCTAGAGAGCAAAAAAAGAATTTCAAGCTTGAATAGGAGATTTGCAGGGGTATTAATTGATATGTTCTATGATCACTTCTTAGCTAAGAACTGGTCTGAGTATTCTTCAATATCCTTAGAAGAATATGCTGATAATTTTTATAGTATACTTAAAAGATTTTCTTATTGTTTACCAGATAAGTTAACAACAAGGATGCCTTTAATGATAGAGGAAAACTGGCTTGTTTCGTATAGGGAGATAAATGGTATAAAAAAATCATTAGAGCGAATTTCATGGAGATTTTCTAAATCAAAGCATCCTCTATTGAACCCAGTAGATGAGTTGATTAGGAATTATGAAAGTTTAGAACTTGATTTTAAAAGTTTTTTTCCTTATGCAATTGAGTATGCAAATAAACTTAAAGGCATTCACCAGTTATAAAACCATCCCATCCCTGTCTTCTTTCATGAGATAAAGAACCGTCAGGCCGTGTGAAAAATGAGGTTATTTTTCACACGGTCTGCCGTCCCTTGTGATTGCTCCCTTAAGAATGCTTAAGCAGAAATATAACTTATCGATTCGGCAAATCGAAAGACTCATCGGCATTAATAGAGGTATTGTTTTAAAAGCATGAAAAGGGTGTCGATAACCCCGTCCCCTTGACACAGTTCGGTTATAAGAAAGATAATGAAATAAACTATATTGAGTAATCAAGCAAATGTTAGAGTGACTCAAAAGAACCGTCCCCACGAGTTTTATGGTTGGCGGTAAACGATAAAAAACAGTCATTTTATGGACAACGCTCTCTTTATAGAGCCTATTTAAATGGAGAGGTTAAGAATATACTTGATCACAGTTGGATTTACCAAAAGCAAGGCACACAGTATGAAGTTCGTAAGGTAAATATTTTTACCAACTATTATAAAGTGCTAAGTGAGTCGGGCTGGAAAGTTAGCTGGGAATCGCCTAATGTAGATGAGACGTGTTTCGTATCTACACCTGAAGGATACTGCTTAGGTTGCGAATTAAAAGTCAATGATAAGATTGCTTGGTTACTTTCTCCCCCGACTTCAAAAGAAGCCCTTAAGTCCTTAATTAATAGTATTTTAGCATATGAAGCTACAGAAGTAATAGAATCAAAAGAAGTAACCAAATCAAAAAAAGTGATCGAACCAAGCTTAGGTAAAGATTACCATGTGAAAACTACATATATTTCTAGTGAAAACGTTAGTTCTTTTGTGGGAAAAATAAAATTATTACTAGTAACTGCTACGGAAATCGAAACTAAAACTTTGCGGACATACCTAAATCCTCTGCAAGGGCATGATGCAATACTGGAAGGAACAATAGATGATATAACCTATCGGCTTGGTAAGTTTGGAGAGTATAACGCTGTACATTTCCAATGTGCTATGGGCACGGTAGGACGTGACTCTTCATTACTGTCAACTTATATTGCAATTAAATTTTGGGAACCGACAATTGTTCTTATGGTAGGAATAGCTTTTGGAGGCAATCCCCATAAAATGCAATTGGGGGACGTCCTTGTTTCGGAAATGATATCCCCTTATGAACCAGCAAGAGTAGGAGAAACTATAATACCTAGAGGACCTAGCTCATTAGCTGGATCAATTCTACTTAATCATTTCAGAAATATGATAGATTGGGAATACCCGATATCTTCTGCAAAGCTTTCAGAAAAGCGAATTGGAGAGATACTTTCTGGTGAAAAACTTGTTGATAATCTGGATTTTAAAAATCAATTACTGACCTTGTTTCCAAATGCAATAGGTGGTGAAATGGAAGGTGCTGGTATATATGCTGCCGCTACAAGAGCTAAAGTATCGGAGTGGATTTTAGTAAAAGGAATCTGTGATTGGGGTGACGGAACCAAAACTAAAGAATATCAACCGCTGGCGGCAGATGCGGCATTGTCCCTATGTCATGCTGTATTTAGCAATCCCCATTCCTTCGAATTTTTGCCTAAGGAGATTGAATGTCTACCCATTACTAACGTGGAGCCATATGGAAATAGCGATCAATCCAGCAAAGTAAGAGAGGAACGTACCTCTATACTAGCAAGTGATATTATTAATCCTGTTGGTAAAAGTAATCGCTACCAAAATAGATTTTCACTAAAAAAGTATTATAGTGAGAGAGATCCAGTCACGGATATGATTATAGGACTCAACGACATCGATATTTTTGGAAAAGCTACAATTAATTACACTTTACCCGATGGAGAGCCTGTTGAAGAAAAGGTTAAAAACGGGTATGCCGTTGATTTTAACTTTAGAAATAACCGATATCGGTTACTTGTTCAGTATGTTAACCTGGAAACTAGAGAAATAGGTGTTGAAATAGCTGAAAGATTATAGAGTGAAATTATAGATTTTTTGATACTATGACGAATCATAATTAAAACTTGGCTTGTTGGGAACACTTAAAGGGCGCTATCTGTTGAAAGACTAATGTGTATGAGAAGTAGTGGATTTGGGCTGGCTCGGCTCGCCATGCCGAACCCCCGTCCATGTAATGAGTAGTGACAATAGTTAGAGCTAATCAAAAAACAAGATATACGAAAAACTCCTGCAAAAACAGCCTAGCTTTGCAGGAGTTTTGTATTTTAATGGTAAATAGGATAGAAATATGGGATATAAGATAGGGATGAATCGAAAGAACCGTCCCTGTGAGTTTTACGTAAGTAGTTACTATAATGCTCTTGTATAGATAACATAAAAAGACAAGGGGAAGTAGATGGCATCTGGCAATAAGGGAATTATTGAAAGAAGTTGCAAGATAGAACCACCGTCCCCTGTCTTGAGGTGATTATATATTGAAGACGTAGAGATGAGAAAATGGGAAATAACTCAAAACCGTCCCCGTAATTTCTTGCAAATGTTAAGCCGGAGGCGAACTATGTTGATACAATCACAGTGGATTAACCCCGAAGAATGCGATGTTAAAAATATAGCCAGACTTAGAGAATTTCGGCTTATATTATCCCGTTGGAAAACCATATTGGCAGGAAACGACCCTCATTCAGTACGAGAGCAGCTAACACAAATTGCATGGGATGATGCAATCTACTGGTCGCTTAATGAAGGATTAGGGATTAATGAAAGACGGACGAAGCCTCTTCCTTTGCCTGCTTCGCTAGTAGAATTGATACATGACCGCTATTTTCAAAGCCAAGTTCTTTTGTTTAGGAGGCTATTTGAGAGGAAAGCTACAAAGCCAAAGGATGAAGTATATTCTCTTTGTACTGTCCTGGAAGAAATGAAGAAGCACAGTAATTTAATTGTAAGGGAAACCTACGTCTGCTACGATGGAACACCTTATGAAGTTGAAAACTGTAAACATGATTGGCGAATAGAAAGTCAATGTTCACATCGTCATAGAGTATTTGATACTCTATGTCAGCCTTTTTCAGGTGAACGAAATCGTGAAGATGAACTTAATACAAGTATAATTCAGTTATGTGAAAAGGAAATTAGTGATTTACTCCAACGTCTTAAGTATTATTCAAATAAGTATATTGCCCACGCTTCTGATATGAGTAATCGAAAACCTGCAGAAATAGAGCCGCCATTGCTATCTCTTGGCTACCTGCAAGACCTTCATGAGAATGCAATTTGCCTATCTCAAACAATTGGAAAGATTGCCGACGAATTAGTTCTTGCCGAAGTTCCGACCCCAATATTTGACCAATTTAAGGGATGGGAACATTTTTTTGATAAGGAAATAAAGGCTGAACTTTACGAAATATGGAGGAACCGCGTTGCTTTAATTAGGGGGTGGACAAGGATGTACTGGGAGAGTGATACATTACATCTACCAGCATCAAAGGAAAGTTTAACTTAAGATATTCTCATACTGGCGGGCCAATTTTTTTATTGTTCCAAAGCCAGTTTGTTAAATGCAACGAGAACGTGTAGTCTGGATGAAAGTCGTTTATATAATACTATAATGGCATATAGAGGTGGAGTAATGCTTAATCAATTTGGCCCGTTTAGAAGTATAGATATTACTCCGGAGGAGTTTGAAAAAGAAACTGCACGATGTTTACAAGAGAATGGAATGAAGATTACTAATTGTGTTGTGCGCCACAATGAAAAAATAAGAGTATTCGATGGTAATTATCAAATTGATGTTACAGCTAGGTTAGAACTTTTTGGAGGGGCAGAATTACTTGTTCTTGTTGAATGTAAGCATCAAAAAAACTCAATTAAACGTGAAATTGTACAGGCTCTACATGATAAAATACGTTCAATAGGGGCTCATAAAGGAATTATATTTTCTTCTAGCAACTTTCAAAAAGGGGCATTAGAATATGCTAAAGCGCACGGTATAGCATTGGTTAAAGTTGCAGATGGAAAATGCACTTACGAAACAAGAAGTTTGCATGGTGTAGAGGACATTCCATCTTGGCTTTCAATACCCAAGTATGCCTTATATATAATGGAGCCATCGGGAAATAATGGAATACTTGTATCTTTATGTTCCAACTCTACGAAATTGCTTGAGAAAATGAAATTAGAAAGCCGCGCATAATTGCTCTTTTTGTTAAGGTGGGGCAATTTTTGCTAAAAAAGTAACCTAACAGGGAGCAAATAGCTCCCGTTTTATTTTATGGGGCAGGCAATTTTCATTATTCCAAAAGGGAACTGTTTTATTGGCAAGGGCGGTATAGTAATAAACGGCTCTTTTTGTAATTTTTAATATGACAATATTGCTGATATTTTAAGTAGGAATTTATTGGTTATTGTTGAACCTTACAGATATGAATTGATTTTCTAAAATGAGGGGTGGACGAATTTGAAAAAATTGCAGATATTTATATCTTCTACGTATACGGACATGCTAGAAGAACGGCAGGCGGCAGTCGAGGCCATATTAGAAGCAGGACATATTCCTGCTGGCATGGAATTGTTCTCTGCTGGAAATAGCTCTCAAATTGAAACTATTAAGAGATGGATAGAAAGCTCGGATGTTTATTTATTAATACTGGGAGGACGTTACGGAGCAATTGAGTCAAATACGCAAAAAAGTTACACCCAACTAGAATATGAATATGCAATAGAGAAAGGTATTCCTGTTTTTGCAGTGGTAATAAAGGATGGTGCATTGGAAGCGAAAGTGAAGAGGGATGGCCCTTCTGTAATCGAAATGAACAATCAAACTAAATATAAAGAGTTTAAAGAACTAGTTTTAAGTAAAATATGTGAGTTTTTTGATGATACTAAAGATATTAAGCTTGCTATTCATAAAACCTTAGTAGAGTTTCAAAGGCAATACAAATTTGCGGGTTGGGTATCTGGACGTGAAGTAGAAAATTACGATAACTTAGAGAAAGAAAATAGAGAGCTGTTAAAAGAAAATAAAGCTTTACAAACCCAGTTAAAGAAACATATGAATAATACAAATAAAAAACAAGATGAAGAGCAATTTTCTAAAATAAAAGAAGCATTAGGAAAGATCTTGGTACAACTACCGGAAGAATTGTCGGAAAAAAAAGAAAAAGTGAGTGTAGAACATATTTTTGCAGTATTTCACGATCAGTTTGCCATTGGTGTTGATAATCAATCTGGCACTTCAAAGATTTCATTTTTTTTGTTTTCCCAAGTTGCTCCTCACTTGATGAAATTTGGGTTAGTAGAGAAAGCAAAGGTTCCTCAAAGAGTTTTTTGGGAGAAGATACATACTTCAAAATTAGGATATGAGTTTTTGCAATACTGTGCCTTGAATCCAGAAAGTGAAGGCACGAAGAAAGTAGTTAAGAAAAAGGCTAATTAGTTGTCGTGATTGCTCATTATGATATTGAGTGGCTTATAGTTTTTACGTACTCTGTTTGGTATAGATAAAAATACAAAAACTTATAAAATATTATGTCATGTATAGTTATAATCAGAGTTGCAGTACCAGCTTTTTTTTAAGGAATTTATTTACAGGTAAAAAGAACATGGCTATAAAAGCCCGTTTTACAAGGGCTAACTCTATAATTTATTTGCGGTAGTGGCGGAACGGCAGACGCACCAGCTTGAGGGGCTGGTGCGTAATGTGAAACATTATTAATTATGATATGTGTAAATTCAGTGACACCATTTCGGATGATTGGGGTGGTAGAGGTCAAAGACAATTACTCTATTTAATTGTCTTGACGAATAGGCTACTTCTATACAGCTTATTACACATTTTCAGCCAATTATTTTGATGCCACGGAGTTGAAATTTGACATCAAAATGACTTTTTAATAAATGCAGAGAAGTATTATAAAATCAACATTTGCATTGGTTTGTAGTTGCTTAAATATTCTCTATCGAGCTCAAGGGCAGTTGACATCGAAGAGGTCTGGAGTAAAGTATTCTATTTCCACTTCTTTGGTTGCGTACAAAATGGAGATATTAAAAATCCAATATCATCAATATTCATTCTAAAACCAAGATATACGAGAAACCTGCTACTTATCAGTAGCAGGTTTTTTAATGCCATGTTTGTAAAGAATAAATTCTTTTGCCATATCTATTTCTTTTCTGATATGTTCTGGTAAATTGTCCATTCCATTATCATCGTGAGTAGCTGTTCTTAAATCAGATTCGTAAGTGAAAAAATCGGGAAGAGAAATGTCCAAACCTTTACATATCTTTTCGATAGTTGAGACTTTAGGACTTACGTTCTTGCCTTTAATAATATCTGCTAAAGTTGATTGTGTCATATCAGATAAAGCAGCTAATTTGTTTATACTTATACCTTTTTGATCACATAATTGCACAATTCTATCAGCAATTTTCAACAAAAGCACACCCTTCTTTTTAACGATATTTCGTTAAAAGTATAACATGAAATTATTTAAAACTTATAACGTAAATACGTTGACAAATAAACGTATTTACGTTATATTTTATATGGGAGGTGGAAATTAAATGGGCGAGAGGCAAAAAATAAAATTTGGACAGATTCTAAAAAAGATAAGAGCTGCTAAAAAAATATCGCAGACAGAGCTGAGCAAGAAAACAGGATTTCCCCAAACGACAATTAGTGATTGGGAAAATGATAAATATCTTCCCGATGTTATGGAGGGATTAATACTTGCTAGAGTTTTAGGAGTAACTCTAGCAGATTTGTTAGATGGAGACTTCAATTTCCCAAAACTTAAAGCTAACTAAGGAGGTGATTAATTGTTCTCCAATAGACAATCTTTCAACTCAATACATGAGGCTGTGAGAAAATTAAGGTATGGTTTTTATTTGGTAACGGAAGGAGGTATAAGAAAATAGTTAATTTATCTCGTCTACCTATAGTATATCGAAAAGAAAACACGAAATCCATTTTTGTAGACAATCTTTAAAGATCTTCTTATATCATTGTATTAGTAAAAATAAGATGACTGGGGATAGGAAAAACATGATCATTCATGAGTCACTTATCGCATTAAACTTGCAGTCAAAAAACAAAGTTGAAATCATTGAAACCTTAGCACGAAAAGCGAGAAAGCTTGGTCGGATTCGTAATGTGAAAGGGTATATGCAGGCCGTGTTTGCCCGAGAAGAGTTATTTTCGACTGCCATCGGCTATGGTATCGCCATTCCTCATGGTAAAAGTAGTTTTGTGGAGGTTCCCTTTATTGCTTTCGCTAGAAGCCAAGAAGAATTTCTCTGGGATAGTAGATCGGAGCATAGGGTTAGACTGATCTTTCTCATTGGCGTACCAGAGGAGCAAGCCAACGATCTACATCTAAAGATCTTAGCCAATATTAGTAGAGGGTTGATGAATGACTCTTATCGGGAAAGGTTGTTACAAGCTACAAGTGTAGTTAAAATAGTCGCAATATTCAGCGAAATGGGGTTGTGAATAAAGGGATTTTAACGAACCACAAATACACAAAGAACACAAAGTAATTAATGAGTATATTTTCCTCGTGTTTCCTTTGTGTTGCGTGGTAACGCAATTGCGCCTTTGTGGTTCAAAAGATCGTAATGTTTTGCAATAAGAAGGAGGGAGTATTTTGAAAATCATTGCTGTATGTGCATGTCCGACGGGGATCGCTCATACGTATATGGCCCAGGCTGCTTTGGAGAAAGCTGCAAAAGCTATGGGACATGAGATCAAGATTGAAACCCAAGGAGCTATGGGAATTGAGAATGAGCTATCTGCTAAGGAGATTGAAGATGCTGTTGTTGTCATCTTTGCCGTGGGCGTGAATGTGGAGGGGGAAGAACGGTTTATTGGGAAACCATGTATCACGGTGGAAGTGGGCAAAGCCATTGAGAATCCCTTTGGTGTCATTGAAAAGGCAGAAAGTAAGGGGGCGGTATTATGAGTGAAATGTTGATGGAAGAATTTAAAAAGGTGAAAAATCATCTGATGACAGGGGTTTCCTATATGATTCCCTCCGTAGTCGTGGGTGGTATTTGCATTGCGGGCGCTTTGGCAACGGGGACACCGGGAGCCAAAGGAATGGAGATACATAGTGCCTTAGCCAATCATATCTTGAACATTGGTGTTGCAGGTTTTACGTTAATGATTCCTATCTTGGCTGGTTATATTGCCTATAGTCTTGCAGGTAAGCCAGGGGTTGTTCCTGGCATGATTGGTGGTTATCTGGCAAATCAGCCCATTGCCGACAGTCCCTATAAAGCAGGTTTTCTAGGTGCGTTGGTTATGGGGCTTTTTGCTGGTTATATTGTGAAATGGATCAAAGGCTGGAAGGTTCCTAGTTACTTACGTCCTGTAATGCCTATCTTTGTTATTCCTATATTAAGTTCCTTAGTTGTTGGTCTTACTTATATTTATTTACTGGGACAACCCATTGCCTCTGTCATGGGCGGGATTGCCGATGGTTTGAAAAGCATCAGTCAGCAAGGGGCTGTCGTCATCGCCATTATTACTGGTCTGATGATTGCTTTTGATATGGGGGGCCCTGTCAACAAAACCGCCTGCATGTTTGCCTTTGGTCTCATGGCGGAAGGGGTATATACGGTCATGGGACCTATCGGCATAGCCATATGTACGCCTCCCTTGGGAATGGGGTTGGCGACTTTGCTGGCAAGGCGAAAATACAGTGAGGAAGAAATTGAAGCAGGGAAAGCTGCCTTAGCCATGGGGATGATTGGCATTACGGAAGGCGCGATTCCTTTTGCCGCTGCCGATCCCTTGCGGGTATTACCTTCCATCATGACGGGATCTGCTGTTGGTGCGGTTGTCGGTGCTCTAGGTCGAGTAGGAGATCATGCCCCTCATGGTGGCCCGATTGTATTGCCAGTGGTTGATAATCCTGTCTCTTATATATTGGGGATTGTTGTTGGTACTGTCGTCACAGCACTCCTAGTCAATTTATTAAAGGCAGATATTGTTAAGGAATCAGAGAAACGGATAGAGATTGCCCAGTAGCGGGAAGAGAACTTCTTTTCCCTTAGAAACATATTATGTAGTTATACACTAAATAGTTTTGAACCACAAAGATACAACGGACACTATAGAACGAATCTTCTTTGTGTGCTGCGCTAGCGGCATTGTGCCTTTGTGGTTCGGAAAATAAGAGGAGAGTACACGATGCAAAAAATGAATCTGCGGAAAGTCATTGATAAGATGTTTATCTTGGAAGAGTCTGGTTTCCAGACAACATTGCTAGGTATGAATTTGTACACTAAATAGTTTTGAACCACAAAGACACAAAGGACACTATAGAACGAATCTTCTTTGTGTGCTGCGCTAGCGACATTGTGCCTTTGTGGTTCGAAAAATAGGAGGAGAGTATCACCATGCAAAAAATGAATCTGCGGGAAGTCATTGATAAAATGTTTATCTTAGAAAAGACTGGTTTCCAGACAACCTTGCTTGGTATCGGGCCTATGTCTAAAAATCTGATTATCGCTTCCTTAGAATTGGCGA
Source organism: Pelosinus sp. UFO1 (assembly GCF_000725345.1). Lineage (NCBI taxonomy): Bacteria > Bacillati > Bacillota > Negativicutes > Selenomonadales > Sporomusaceae > Pelosinus > Pelosinus sp. UFO1. The sequence goes on along the minus strand of NZ_CP008852.1, from coordinate 3,502,320 downwards.
AGGAAAAAGATTTTCCCATCCTGTTTATCGCCAGCCGAAACCAAGTGGATGCCAAAGAATTGGGTGGCGGTTATGTATGCAACTGGGATCAACGAGGTTTTCAAGAGGATATTGCTCAGATTGCCAAAGAGGTCGATTTTACAGGTCTATATTATCTCTGCCGGGATCATGGCGGACCTTGGCAGCGAGATAACGAGCGGAGTAGTCATTTACCCGAAGCCGTTGCCATGGAATTGGCGAAACGGTCGTATATTGAAGATTTGCTCAATCACTTTGACCTACTGCACATTGATCCCACCAAAGATCCTTATGTCATGGGAAAATCCATTGACATGGAGGTCGTCATTCAGAGAACCATCCAGCTGATTGAATATGTGGAAATGGAAAGAAAGTGGCGCAACTTACCGGAGATTGGTTATGAAGTGGGTACGGAAGAAACCAATGGAGGGCTAACCAGCCAAGAGAGTTATGAAATCTTCATTCGGCAATTGACCAAGGAACTGCTAGTAAAAGGACTTCCTATACCCGTATTCATCGTGGGGCAGACAGGAACTTTAACCAGATTAACGGAAAATGTAGGAGAGTTTAGCTATCATAGTTCAAAGATGCTAGCGGATACTGCCAAGAAATATGGCGTTGGTTTGAAAGAGCATAACGGGGATTATTTAGAGGACTATATTATCCTTGATCATCCATCCTTAAGCATTACCGCCATGAACGTGGCACCAGAGTTTGGCTATATTGAGACAAAAGCCTATTTAGAACTGGTTCGCTTAGAAGAAAAGGAATATGACAATGGCAGATTGAAGGACAAGTCTAACCTGAAGGCCGTTATGTCCCGAGAAGCGGCTAATAGTGGTCGGTGGAAAAAATGGCTGGTTGGCGAGAAGGTACACCTATCGGTAGAAGACATTCTAGAGGACGCTGGGCTGAGAAATAAAGTATGTGAAATCTGTGGTCATTACACTTATGGGCATAAAGATGTCAAAAGAGAAATAACAATACTATATGCGAACATGGGAGTTTTAGGAATTGATGGCAATCGTTATGTTTTAGATAAGATCAAAAACTCCATTGATCGCTATGTGCAATGTTTCAATTTGCAGGGTTTAACTAGCAAGCTGCTAAATTAGAATTGATATGTTGCTAAAACTATGAGCTTTAAGAGTGGGAGGGTGAGGGTGTGAAGAAACAGCCAGCTGTATTTTTTGATCGTGATGGGGTACTGAATGTAGACAAAGGCTATATTTCCAAGCGGGAAGAAATGGTATGGATGCCTGGGGCGATAGATGCTATCAAGCTGTTGAATGATAAGGGCTATTTTGTCTTTGTTGTTACCAACCAAAGCGGTATTGCCAGAGGCTATTTTCAAGAAGAAGATGTGTATGAATTCCATAGCTATATGGCAGACGAGGTGGAAAAGCAGGAAGCTGTCATTCATTCTTTTTACTTCTGCCCTCATCATCCAGAAGGGATCATAGAACCGTATTCTACAGTTTGCAATTGCCGTAAGCCTTTACCAGGACTCATTGGGCAAGCTTGCCAGGAATGGCCCGTTGATCTAAGTGCTTCTTTTCTAATTGGTGATATGCAGCGGGATCTTGACGCAGCCAAGGGAGCTGGGATCCCCGGATATCTGTTTTCAGGTGGTAACTTGTATGATTTTGTCCAGGATATTTTGAACAATAGATAAGGGAAAACTAGGTGAATGGAAGTTCTAAATCACTATGGAGTAGTAGCTCTGTGGTGATTTTTTCTTTTATCTCTAAAAATCTAAATATTACTATGTACTTTTTAAGAAACATGACATATAATAACATATGAACAGGTATTCATATGTTGGAGGTATAACGTAATGTCTGATGCTAATTGTACAATTGATACGTGTGAGCAATTGTGTGAACATCCGCAAGTAATATGTGTAGCGAAGAAGGAAGCCATTCCAGATATAGAAGCCCAACAGGTCGCTGAATCCTTTAAATTATTGGGGGATACAACGAGAGTGAAGATGCTGCATGCATTATCCAAAAGAGAACTTTGTGTTTGTGATTTAGCAGCAGTTGTTGAAATGGGCCAGTCTGCTGTTTCTCATCAACTGCGCTTATTAAGAAGTGCCCGTCTAGTCAAGTACCGTAAGGAGGGCAAGATGGCTTGGTATTCCCTAGATGATGGGCATATTGGCCTATTACTCTCCCAATGTATTGAACATATTCAACATAGATAGGAGGCCGTGGGATGACGAAGAAAGAGAGTAGTTGTCAGAGTGGCTGTTGCTCTGGCGAAGTGATAGAATCCGTTGCAGCTTCCAGTTGCGGTTGCTGTACTGAACAGGCGGAAACGGTTGAACAGGTTGCGGCAGCTAGTTGTGGCTGCTGTACTGATAGTGAGAGCTTACCGCAAGCAAAACCCCAGTCTGACGAAGGCTGTAATTGTTGCGCCTCTGTAGAGGGCGGGAATATGGTAACAAACAATTATGCCATTGAGGGGCTAGATTGCGGAGATTGCGCTGCCAAACTGGAAAAGGGCATTAAGAAAATCAAGGGTGTAGTTACTGCCCAAGTGATTTTTGCATCCGCCAAAATGAAAGTTACCTATGATGGTAGTATGGTGGATACAGATCATATCACGAAAGCCGTTAGTGGCTTTGGCTATTCGGCAACACTTGCGACAGTAGGATCAGGTCTTCGTAAGACAGTCTTTATCGTATCGGGTCTTGATTGCGCCGACTGTGCCGCAACGTTAGAAAAAAGACTTCTTTCCCTGTCAGGGGTTCATTCTGCACAGGTTAATTTCGCCACAAGCAAACTTATCATAGAACATACGATAAGTGAAGCAGAGATTATTAAGACAGTTGAGCAAGCTGGGTATAATGCAAAGCGGGAAGGTAAGGGGAATCAATCCCTAGACAATAAGGCTACCTGGTGGACCAATCGACGAACCCAAACAACAGTTGTATCTGGTATACTCCTTGTAGCAGCGACAATAATGGAATGGTTTGGTGTCAGTGATAGTGTAATCATTCCTTTGTATATTGTGACAGCGATCATTGGTGGTTATCATACAGCGAAAAGTGGTTTTTATGGCCTGCGCTCGTTGACTTTTGATATGAATTTTCTTATGACGGTAGCGATCATCGGTGCATCCGTGATTGGTGAATGGGCCGAAGGTGCTACAGTAGCCTTTCTGTTCTCCTTTGGTAATACTCTGCAAACCTATACAATGGATAAAACTCGGCAATCCATACGGGCTTTGATGGAACTGGCTCCACCGGAAGCGATCGTTCTTAGGGACAATGAAGAGCTAAGGTTACCCATTGAGGAGATTGTGGTCGGTGATCTTGTTATTGTAAAACCTGGTGAAAGAATCCCGATGGATGGTGTTGTAAGAGAAGGGATTTCGGCAGTAAACCAAGCTACCATTACAGGGGAATCCATACCTGTTGAGAAAACGGCTGGCGACACCGTATATGCAGGTACTGTGAATGAGCATGGAGCGCTAGAAATTGAAGTTACGAAAATAGCCTCCGATTCTACCCTTGCCAAAATCATGCACTTGGTGGAGGAGGCACAGGCCCAGAAGGCTCCATCCCAGCAATTCATTGATGTTTTCTCCAAATATTACACGCCTATCGTTTTGATTGCTGCTGTCGGTATTATGGTGATTCCTTGGCTGTTCTTTAGTCAGGCGTTTGCTCCCTGGTTTTATAAAGGGCTTGTACTTCTCGTCATCTCTTGCCCTTGCGCTCTGGTCATTTCAACCCCTGTTTCTATCGTATCCGCTATTGGGAATTCATCCAGAAACGGTGTATTGATCAAAGGGGGGGCCTATCTTGAGGAGATGGGTGCGATTCAGTCTATCGCTTTTGATAAGACGGGTACGTTAACCTATGGACGTCCGGTTGTCACTGACATTATGCCAGCAGATGGTATTACCGAGGAAGACTTCTTAGCTACCGCTGCTTCGATTGAAAAATTGTCGGAACATCCTTTGGCAGCCGCTATCGTAGAAAAGGCAAAGGGTCTTACCTTAAAGCCAATCGCGAATTTCACGGCATTAGTTGGTCTTGGCGCACAAGCGGATGTTGATGGAAAAACAGTATATATTGGGAACCAGCGTTTGTTTGAAGAATTAGGTTTAGAACAATCTCAGTATGAACAAGCTGTCATGGCGCTCCAGCAAGAAGGTAAAACAGTAATGCTGATGGGAACCAAAGAAAGGATTCTAGGTATGATCGCTGTTGCGGATACCCTTCGTCATAACAGTGCCAATGCCATTGAGGCATTGCGCAAAGCCGGAATTAAACACGTGGCCATGCTGACAGGCGATAACCAGAACGTAGCTGGTTCTATCGCTGAGAAGTTAAAGCTTGACTCCTTCTACAGTGAGTTGCTGCCAGAAGATAAAGTAAACGCAGTCAAAAAGATCATTAAGGAATATGGCAGTGTAGCCATGGTCGGTGATGGTGTAAACGACGCTCCCGCCTTAGCAGTAGCCAATATTGGGATTGCCATGGGGGTAGCAGGTTCGGATACTGCTCTTGAGACAGCAGATATTGCCCTCATGTCCGATGATCTTGGAAAACTTGCTTATCTTATCAAACTGAGCCGCAAGACAGTAGCGATTATTAAGCAAAACATTGGCTTTGCCATCTTAATCAAAATTGTCTTCGTCATCCTCACTTTTGCCGGGTATGTCAACCTATGGCTTGCCGTATTTGCCGATATGGGTTCTTCCATACTGGTAACCTTAAACGGCATGCGCTTGATGCGCAAACTCAGGTAATACTAGTAAAAGTCCTGTTACATTCTGTATGAATGTAGCAGGACTTTTTGCGTTGTAAGGGAACTAAATAAAATAAAAGGAAGCTTTTTGGAGGTCCTAACATGTGGATGCCAAGAGAAACTACGGAGTTAATGAATTCGCCGTGGAGCATATTATTTTGGATCATTTCAATTGGAATTACGATAGGGTCATGCGAGTATAGGAAGAAACGTAAATAGGGGTACAATAGACCTATTTACGGATATACTGATAAATAAGCTCCTAGTTAAAGGGGATATTTCAATAATAACAGTGAACTATAAAAAAGTAAGAATAGGGCTTTGCCGAAAGGAAGAATGATCTAAATGATTTGTGCATTGAATGAGACACTTATTCATTCAATACAGGCTATTGGTGAAAAATATGCAATTAGTCGAATTGTTCTTTTTGGCTCACGGGCAAGAGGTGATAACAAATCAACTAGTGATATTGATCTTGCAGTGTACCCTTTGCCGGAATTTATGAGCAAAGGATATTTTTCCAGTGACATTGATGATCTTGCAACGCTTTTTAAAATAGATGTAGTTTTTATAAACGATCATACCGACATTAAATTAGTAGAGAATATAGAAAAAGAAGGTGTGGTTATCTATGAGCGATTATAAGCAAAAATTTGAGAACTATAAGAATGCACTCAACAGATTAAATGATGGTATTATGAAATTTGACCAGACAAATGATTTGGTGCGGGATGGCTTAATTCAACGTTTTGAATTTATTTTTGAGCTTGCTTGGAAAACACTGAAAACTATCTTTGATGAGGAAGGACTTACAGGTCTTAATTCTCCCAAAACAGTACTTCGTGAAGCGTTTTCTGCAGGGCTGATAGAAAAAGATGAAGTATGGCTGGTTATGTTAAATGATAGAAACACCACTGCCCATATATATAATGAACAAGCGGCAATCGAAATATGTAGTAAAATTATCACAGAATATGTGTGTGAATTTAATGAGTTGAAAGAACAGATCAAAAAGAGAATGGAGATCTAATTGAGAAATTGTAATCGGTAGGAGGAATTTACATGGCGGAAATTAAGTTTGAAATCACGGAACACATCGGAGTGTTATCGGAATCAGCCAAGGGCTGGACGAAGGAACTGAATCTCGTAAGTTGGAATGAGAAACCACCCAAGTATGATATTCGGGAATGGTCACCAGATCATGAGAAAATGGGGAAGGGTATTACCTTGTCCAAAGAAGAAATGGCGAAGTTGAAAGAACTATTGTAAAATGAATAGTAAGAAGAAGGTTTTATACTTATATCATTCGTAATTTATAGGGTTGAATCGAGGTAATAACAATGAAAATTCGTTTGGCGTCGCCCATAACCATAGATTCGGTTGTGGATGGCAAGGGTTTGAGAACGGTCATTTGGTGTCAGGGGTGTCCTCATAACTGCGAAGGCTGCCATAATCCTGATACCCAGAATTTTATTGCTGGTTTTGAACAAGAGGTTGATGAATTGGTTGAGTCTATTGTTAAGGTACAGTTGCAGTCAGGGGTCACCTTTTCTGGTGGCGAGCCTATGATGCAGCCAGTTAGCTGCGCCGCAGTGGCAGAGCAGTTAAAAGCAAGAGGTGTGAATATCTGGTGTTACACTGGCTTTACCTTTGAGGAACTCATCAAGAAACCAGACTGTTTACAATTTTTGCAGTACATTGATGTATTGATTGATGGAAAGTTTGATTTGGCATTGAAGAGTTATGATTTGGTGTTCAAGGGATCAGCCAATCAGCGTGTTATCGATGTGCCAGCCAGCTTACGGCAAGGCTCCGTTGTATTATTTGCATAGAGTTTTTGGACGAACCTGACAAAGGTTCGTCTTTTTCTCGGAATCAGAAAGTATAAGTTTTTTGGGGTAAAACCATTGAACCACAAAGACGCAATGCTGCGGTGCAGCACACAAAAGAGTACGTTAAACACAGAGAACACAAAGATGCACAAAGAACACAAAGACATTTTTATTCTACCCCTCTGTGTTCTCCGTGTCCGCGTAAGCGGCTTTGTGTCTTTGTGTTTCAAAACGTCTATCTTTTAAAAGGACGCGTAGCGTTTTTCTTATTTACATAGTGACATTATCACAAGTTAATCACAGGGAAAATACAAAATGTCTTGCAACATTTCAAGAGGATGGTATAATACAGGTATAGATGTATATACAACATGTCAACTAGGTGACGTTTCAAATAGCAGCAGTAAAAGGTGGGAAACTATGAAGAAAGTTGATAAAGATTCACCAATACCATTATATTATCAATTGAAAAATATAATTTCTGAGATGATAGAAAATGAAGAATTAAAAGCAGATGAAGTGGTGCCAACGGAAAGGGAATTATGTTAAACCCACGGCATTAGTCGCATGACGGCCAATAAGGCAATCGCAAGTTTGGTCAATGAAGGACTGTTGTATCGAGAACGAGGTAAAGGGACCTTTGTTGTCAAGAACAAGGAGAAACATCCTTTGCACAATTTGTTAGGCTTTACGGAAGATATGCAGCGGCGTGGTATGAGCATCAGTACTAAGATCATTTCCTTTCAACGTAAGCCAGCGACAAAAAAGCTGCAGCACGATTTGCAAATCGGTGAACAGCAGGAAGTGTTTGAAATCACGAGGTTAAGATCTGTCAATGAGGAACCCTATGCCATTGAAACTGCTCATTTGCCAACCATGCTTTGCGAAGGCTTGACGGCTGAATTACTGGAAAATAACTCTTTGTATACGATCTTGGAGAAGGAATTTGGTTTACAAGTGGAATATGCCAATCAAACCATTGAGCCTGTATTGGTGAATGATTATGAGAGCCAAATGTTACAGGTGAAACAGAAAACCTTGGCATTAATGTTTTCACGGTTGACCTATGCCAAAAAGAACATTCCTATTGAAGTGACCAAGTCCATTTATCGGAGCGATCGATATAAATTTGAAATTACTTTGAATCGATAATTGTTACGAATCAGCATATGTATATGGTACAAATTTTAAAATGACAGATTTGATTTATTTCTATTAGAAAGCATTCTTTTATTTATTGCAGCGAGGCGGGACGTTATATCAGGTCATTTTCTAGTTTGTAAGATATAAAAAAACGAATAGGAGGTTCTAACTATGGGAAATTGGTTTGGAAAATTACAAAAGATAGGCAAGGCACTCATGCTGCCAGTGGCAGTATTACCAGCGGCGGCTTTGTTGCTGCGGTTTGGTGCTCCAGATGTTCTTAACATTCCTTTTGTTATGAAGGCTGGTGCGGCGATTTTTGACAACTTGGCATTATTATTTGCGATGGGTATCGCCATTGGTATATCTCACGATAATGGCGGTGCATCTGGATTATCAGGAGCTGTTGGGTACTTAGTGTTAACGAATGGTCTCAAAACTATTAATCCAGATTTGAACATGAGTGTATTAGGCGGTATCTTAAGTGGACTAGTCGCTGGGTATATGTATAATAAATTTTATAATGTTAAACTTCCCGACTTTTTAGGATTCTTTGCCGGGAGACGTTTTGTCCCTATTGCAACGGCAGCATCCGCTATTGTGATGGCAGGGGTCTTTGGAGTAATTTGGGGGCCAATCCAAGGCGTTATTCATATGATTGGTGAGTGGATTATTGGGGCAGGCGCATTTGGTTTATTTATCTTTGGGATATTCAATCGACTCTTAATTCCTTTTGGTCTTCATCATATTTTGAATAGCTTTGTTTGGTTTGTCTTTGGGAATTATACTGATGCAACGGGTAAAGTGGTAACTGGTGATTTGAACCGCTTCTTTGCTGGAGATCCTACCGCAGGTGGGTTCATGGCTGGATTCTACTTGATCTTTATGTTTGCTTTACCAGGTGCGGCACTGGCGATTTACACTTGTGCCAAACCAGAAAATCGTAAGAAAATTGGCGGTGCCTTGTTATCAGTAGCATTTACAGCTTTCTTAACAGGTATTACAGAGCCACTTGAGTTCATGTTTATGTTCTTAGCTCCTATGTTATATTTCTTACATGCAATTATGACTGGGCTCGCATTGGCCCTTGCAAGTTCGATGGGAATTTTACACGGTTTTGGTTTCTCCGCTGGTCTAATCGATTACTTATTAAACTGGGGATTAGCAACGAAACCAGGTATGTTGATTCCACTAGGCTTAGGATTTGCTGCTTTGTATTATGTAGTATTTGTCTGGGCTATCAAAAAATTCGACATTCCTACTCCTGGCCGTTTTGATGATGAAGGGGATAATGCAAGGTTAGATACTGCCGATATTAGTGTATTTTCTCTCAGTATGGTAGAAAAACTTGGCGGAAACCAAAATATTGAAGCAGTAGACTCTTGTATTACTCGCTTGCGTTTAACAATTCGTAATACTGCCCTGGTTAAAGAAAATGAAATCAAGGCATTGGGCGCAGCTGGTGTTATCCAGAAGGGGAATAGTGTGCAAGTCATTGTTGGTACAAAGGCTGAAATAATTGCCGATGAAATGAAGAAAATCCTATTACAGGGAACAACAGCTAGAACAGATAACAATAATACGTCGGCGCCTCACGTTTAAAAAATTAATTTGAAGGTGGAATTGAAAGTTGGAGATGGTGGAGGGTTCCCTGTCTCCGGTTTTCAATTCCTTTTTTAGGAGGTTTCTGATGGAGCAATGGAATAAAGATACCATTCTGATTGATGAGGTATCTACCCTTGAAATGGTACAAATGTTTAACCGAGAAGATCAAAAAGTAGCGGTTGCTGTGGGAAGATGTCAGGGAGAAATCAGCGCAGCCATTGAGATGATTGTGGAAGGTTTACAAGCCGGGGGGCGGCTTTTTTATATCGGCAGCGGTACAGGTGGCAAGCTAGGGGTACTGGATGCTACAGAATGTCCACCTACTTTTGGTACGGATGATAATACCGTGATTGGCCTGATATCTGGAGGCGATGAAGCTATATCAGGCTGGCGGGAAGATACAGAAGATGATGAGGCATTGGCGTTACAGGATTTAAAGAAGAGAGAATTTGGCTCTCGTGATGTGCTAGTCGCCATTAGTGCCAGCGGCAACACTCCGTATGTCTTATCAGCCGTACGTTACGCCAAAACTCTAAGCAGTAAGACAATCGGGCTCTGTTGTTCTTTGTCAGGAAACCTGGAAAGTATCACCGATTTATGTATTGTGATTGATGTTGGACCAGAGGTCATCATGGGCTCTACCCGTCTTAAAGCAGGCACTGCCCAAAAAATGGTTCTCAATATGCTATCATCATGTTCCATGATTAAGATGGGCAAGACCTATAATAATTTGATGGTAGATGTAAGGCCAATTAATGCGAAACTAAAAAAACGGGTAATCGATATCATTACCCTTGCAACGGGCAAAGGTGAGAAGTTTGCCACCCAGGCACTCGAGAAGGCAAAAGGCAATGTGAAAGTTGCGATTCTTATGTTGGTGATGAATCTAAATGCGACAGTCGCCTATGCATTACTCAAAAAGCATAATGGATATTTAAAAAAAGCAGTAAAGGATGATTCATTTTGAAAGCAATTAGAAATGGGAAAATCATCACGCTGCAAGGAATTTTGCATAATCAGGCAGTCATCTTTGAAGAGAAAATACTTGGCATTGTTCCCGAAGAGCAGTTAAGTCAATATACAATTGATGAACTGTTAGATGCAGATGGCAGGTACGTATCCCCTGGGTTTATCGATGTTCATGTACATGGCTGTAATGGTTTTGATACTATGGATGAGGAGGAGAAAGCCCTAGCTGCCATTAGTAAGGGAGTTTTGCAAACCGGAGTTACCTCCTTTATGCCAACAACGATGACGATGCCCTTTGCAAGAATCGAGCAGTCGATGGAGCGTATCCGGCAGGCGATGAAAGAAAGCTCGGGCGCCGAGGTGCTAGGCTGCCATATGGAAGGTCCTTTCATTAATGAGAATTATAAGGGAGCCCAAGATAAACGGTTTATCATGGCACCTGACATTGAGAAAATCGAACCCTATTTGGATTGTATTAAGATTATTACGATTGCTCCAGAAATCGGAGAGAGTCATGATTTTATCGAAGCTTGTACGAAGCGGGGGCTGGTTGTGTCAATCGGGCATAGTAGTGCTACTTATGAACAAACTATGAAAGCCATTGATGCAGGAGTATCACACATGACTCATATCTTCAATGCATTACCACCGCTGCATCATCGTTTTCCCGGTGCTATAGGAGCGGCAATGGATAGTGATATTGTATGTGAATTGATTGTTGATAATCTCCATGTACATCCAGCCATGCAGCGCATCTTATTAAAAGTGAAAGGCCTGGAGAACATCATCTTAATTACTGATGCCATGCGGGCGAGTCTTTTAGGTGAAGGGCAATACGATTTGGGCGGTCAGAATGTGATTGTGAAACAAGGGGAAGCCCGGTTAGCGGATGGTGTGATAGCGGGAAGTGTATTAACGCTCAATCGCGGGGTTCGAAATTTTATGGAAAATAAAGGCATTGATTTGGTGAGTGCTATTTCATTGGTCACCCTTAATCCTGCCAGAGAGTTGGGTGTCCTAGATCGTAAGGGCAGTATTGAAGTCGGAAAAGACGCTGATTTAGTGGTATTTGATGAGGAATTAAATATTTTTGCTACCTTTGTGGGAGGTAGCCTATTATACAGGGGGTAATGATGTGCGTATCGTAATTGCAAAAGATTATGAAGATATGAGTGCAAGGGCAGCTAGAATTGTAGCTGGTCAAATCTATTTGAAACCGAATAGTGTACTAGGAATGGCGACAGGCAGTACTCCGCTCATGCTGTATAAAGAGCTAATCAGGGTACATCAGGAAGTCGGTTTGGACTTTACGGAAATAACGACCTTTAATTTAGATGAGTATTTAGGATTACCAAAAGAAGATGAACAAAGCTATAACTACTATATGTTTCATCATTTTTTTAATCAGATTAATATTAAAAAAGAAAATATCTATATCCCAGATGGCATGACCAAGGATATTGAATTAGAATGCAAATCCTATGACCGAGAGATTCAGAAAAAGGGTGGCATTGACCTGCAGGTCTTAGGAATTGGCAACAATGGACATATTGGCTTTAATGAACCGGATATTAAATTTGAAGCTACAACTCATAAGGTAAAGCTAGATGAAGAGACCATTCAGGCGAATTCCCGCTTTTTCCCCACCATGGAGGAAGTACCGAGATTTGCCATTAGCATGGGGATCAAGACCATTATGCATGCGAAAAAAATCTTATTACTGGCAAGTGGTGAGAACAAAGCAGAAGTCATTCATCAGGCTCTCTTTAACGGCATTACACCAGAGATACCAGCTTCTATCCTGCAGCTTCATCAGGATGTTACGGTGATTGTGGAAGAAAGCGCAGCGAAGCTGTTAAAACCGAAACTGCAAGAGTGACAAAAAACGTGGAATATAATGTAGGGTGGTAAGAACATGTTTAATTTTTGGGGTCGTAAAAAAGAAAAGCTCACTATTTATGCACCAGTAAAGGGAAAAGTAATTGACATTACTGCCGTTCCTGATAGTGTTTTTGCAGGTAAGATGATGGGCGATGGCGTCGGGATTGAACCGGCAGACAATGTGATCACCGCACCATGTGATGGCAAAGTGATCTTGGTAGCCAAGACCTTACATGCTGTAGCGATTGAGGCCCAAGGGGTAGAAATCCTAATTCATATTGGTATGGACACGGTAACCTTAGGGGGAGAAGGATTTACTGCTCATGTTGCAGTAGGGGATTCGGTAACTAAGGGAGACAAACTAATTACTTTTGATCGAGAGTATATTAGTAAGCAAGGCAAAGACCTGATTACACCTGTTGTCATTACGAATATGGATCAGAAAGTAAAGAGTTTAGAGAAAAAGTTGGACGATCTAAACGGTGCTATTATCGAGATAGAAGTGAAAAGTTAAAAAGGCCGTTCCACGTAAGCAGCCTTCCCAGTAGGGAAGGCTGCTTTTTCTATGTCTAAGTGAGGATTTTACAATGTTTTTCCTAGAAAATTCGGGTCTATGAAAATGTGTATATGTTTTTAGACAACTATGTATAGGTACATAGACGGATTTTTCTTAATAAACTGTCTATCTGAAAATTGAAAATGCAGTGTTTACGGGACTCTTTTGAAAAGAATGCTGTCTTCTTATCTCTTGGCATAGTAATTGCATTATTAGTAAGTAAAGATAGCTTGCTGAGGAGAGTGGGATTTTATGGCCAAGGTAATAAGTGCATTAGAAGCTGCAAAGCTAATAAAAAATGGTGATACGATTGGCGTTAGTGGATTTGTTGGTAACGGGCATCCCGAAGCCTTAAGTGCTGCGATGGAAGAACGTTTTTTAGCAGAGAGTGCTCCCCGGGATTTAACCTTGTTTTACTGTGCTGGCCAGGGAGATGGTAAAGATCTTGGTCTTAATCACTTTGGTAATGAAGGCATGGTGAAACGAGCTGTTGGCGGTCATTGGAATTTAGCACCTAAGCTAGGTAAGTTAGCTGTAGAAAATAAAATAGAAGCCTATAATTTCCCTCAAGGTACGTTAGCCCAGTTAGCTCGTAATATAGCTGGCAGAAAACCTGGTGTAATTACAAAAGTTGGCTTGCACACCTTTGTAGATCCACGGGTTGAAGGTGGCAAAATTAATGATGTTACTAAGGAAGAATTAGTGGAAGTCATTCAACTTGGTGGTGAAGAGTGGTTATGGTATAAGCCTTTTCCTATTACTGTAGCTCTATTACGTGGTACTAGCGCTGATGAGAGAGGCAATATCACAATTGAGCATGAGGCAGTTTCTTTAGAAATATTATCCTTAGCTCAGGCTGCGAAGGCGTCTGGCGGTATTGTTATCGTACAGGTGGAAAGACTAGTAGCCAATGGCAGCATGCCTCCGATGAGTGTGAAAATTCCAGGCATTGTTGTGGATTACATTGTCGTAGCTGAAGATATGAAACAACATAAACAGACCTTTGGTGAACAATATAATCCTGCTTATTCCGGTGAAATTCGCGTATCCTTGTCAGCCCTTGCACCGATGCCCCTTGATGAACGCAAAATTATTGCTCGCCGGGCAGTTATGGAATTGACAGCGGATTCTAAGGTGAATCTTGGTATTGGCGTTCCTGAGGGAGTAGCTCTTGTAGCGAACGAAGAGGGAATTGGCGATAAAATGACCTTAACCGTTGAGGCGGGCCCAATTGGTGGTGTACCTGCTGGCGGTTTAAGTTTTGGTGCCGCGACAAATGCCGAGGCTATTTTAGATCAACCTTATCAGTTTGATTTTTACGACGGTGGTGGCTTGGATTTAGCGTACCTTGGTCTGGCAGAAACAGATAAACACGGTAATATTAATGTCAGTAAATTCAAAGGTCGGGTAGCTGGCTGTGGTGGTTTTATTAACATTACACAAAATGCGAAGCAAGTAATTTTTTGCGGTGCATTTACAGCTGGCGGTTTAAAAGTAGCGGTTGCCGATGGAAAATTGACGATTGTCAATGAAGGAAGAGCTAAAAAATTCATTGATCACGTAGAGCAAATCACGTTTAGCGGCAAGTATGCCCAAGAGGTAAATCAACCCGTTATGTATATTACGGAACGCGCTGTATTCGAATTGACGAATGAAGGTATGATGTTGACCGAAATCGCACCAGGCGTTGATTTAGAAAAAGATATTTTGGCTTTAATGGATTTCGCGCCAATTATTTCGCCAAATCTTAGAATGATGGATGAGCGTATTTTTCATAAAGAATTGATGGGTCTAAAATAGTTTATTTAAAAATGAGGATGGTGTTTTTTAATGAAAGAAGTAGTAATAGTAAGTGCAGTAAGAACCGCAGTAGGTAGCTTTAATGGATCTTTATCCCCTTTTTCTGCAGTAGAATTAGGCAGCATGGTAATTAAAGAAGCGATCGCTAGAGCGGGCGTAGAAAAAGAAAATATTGATGAAGTTATTTTTGGTAACGTACTGCAAGCAGGCTTAGGACAAAATCCAGCTCGCCAAGCGGCAGTGAAAGCGGGGGTTCCTCAGGAAGTACCTTCTTATACGGTTAATAAAGTATGTGGTTCAGGCTTAAAGACAGTGAACTTAGCAGCCCAAGCAATTATGGCTGGGGATGCTGAGATCGTAGTTGCTGGTGGTATGGAAAGCATGACAAATGCTCCTTACGTCCTTGACAGCAAAGTACGCCAAGGGTTACGCATGGGACATTCTGAAGTAAAAGACGTTATGATCCAAGATGGCTTGTGGTGTGCATTTAATGATTACCATATGGGTATTACAGCAGAAAATGTTGCAGATCAATTCGGAATTACTCGTGATGAACAAGATAGACTTGCTTTCTCTTCTCAGCAAAAAGCAATCGCAGCCATTGAAAGCGGCGCATTTAAGAAAGAAATATTACCAGTTACCATCAAAGGCAGAAAAGGGGATACTGTTTTCGCGACAGATGAATATCCAAAGAGCGATGCTATGCTTGAAAAATTACAAGGGCTTCGCACTGCCTTCAAAAAGGATGGTACGGTTACTGCAGGTAATGCTTCTGGTATTAATGACGGGGCAGCTGCTCTCGTATTAATGTCTGCTGACAAAGCAAAAGAATTAGGGCTCAAACCGATGGCTCGTATTCGCAGTTATGCTGCAGCAGGTGTTGATCCAAGTATCATGGGTATTGGTCCAGTAGCGGCGGCGCAAAAGGCATTGGCTAAAGCTGGATTGACAGTTGCTGACCTTGATCTCATTGAAGCCAATGAAGCATTTGCATCACAATTTTTGGCAGTAGGCAAAGAACTTGGTTTTGATCAAGAAAAAGTGAATGTGAATGGTGGCGCCATTGCCATCGGTCACCCAATCGGTGCAAGCGGAGCAAGAATTCTAGTTACCTTGCTGCATGCGATGGAAGCAAGAGATGCTAAGGTTGGCCTAGCTACCTTGTGTATCGGCGGCGGACAAGGTGTAGCAACGATTGTTGAACGTATTTAATACCCTTTAAAATTGTGTCCCAATATAGAGTCAGTAGATAAGCTACTGACCTATATTTGATGATATAAGTGATGTTTTTCACAAAAATAAGGGAGGCTTATTATTATGCAATTTCAACTTACAGAAGATCAGAAAATGGTACAAAAATTGGCCCGGGATTTTGCCGAAAAAAAACTAGCACCAAGTGTAGCAGAACGTGATGCTAAGGAAGAATTTTCTCGTGAATTGTTTGATGAAATGGGAGCAATGGGCTTAACTAGCATTTGTTTTCCAGAAAGCTACGGCGGAGCCGAAGGCGATGTTTTAAGTTATATATTAGCAGTGGAAGAGTTATCAAAGGTTGATGATGGTGTCGGTATTACCCTGTCTGCTACAGTATCCTTGTGCGCATGGCCTATCTATGCCTATGGTACGGAAGAGCAAAAACAAAAATATTTGGTGCCATTAGTAGAGGGTGAAAAGCTAGGAGCCTTTGGCTTAACGGAGCCCAATGCTGGAACTGACGCCGCTGCTCAGCAGACAGTGGCAGTGGCTGATGGGGATGACTATATCTTAAATGGTAGCAAAATATTTATAACCAATGGCGGCGAAGCAGAAACCTATGTAGTATTCGCCATGACGGATAAATCCAAAGGTACAAAAGGAATTACTGCATTTATCGTAGAGAAGGGAATGCCAGGTTTTAGTTTCGGTAAAAAAGAACACAAAATGGGGATTCATACTTCTTTAACGAATGAATTGGTATTTCAAAATGTACGTTTACCAAAAGAAAATATGCTAGGCAAAATAGGGGAAGGTTTTAAGATTGCAATGAGTACTCTAGATGGCGGTCGTATCGGCGTTGCTGCTCAGGCTTTAGGCATTGCCCAAGGCGCTCTTGATCACGCTATTAAATATTCCAAAGAAAGAGTGCAGTTTGGCAAACCCATTGCTCAAAATCAAGCATTGGCATTTATGATGGCTGATATGGCTACTAAAATTGATGCGGCTCGTTTATTGGTCTATCGCGCAGCTTATCTAAAAGACCAAGGGTTACCTTATTCCAAGGAAGCTGCCATGGCAAAATTATATGCATCGGATATCGCTATGGAAGTGACTACTGATGCAGTACAGGTTTTTGGTGGGTATGGTTACAGCCGGGAATATCCAGTAGAGCGTTTAATGCGTAATGCAAAGATTACACAAATCTATGAAGGTACAAACCAAGTACAGCGCATGGTTATTTCTGGAGCTATTTTACGCTAATAAGTGGATAAAACAGGGGGACTTACATTATGGAAATAGTAGTTTGTG
Organism: Pelosinus sp. UFO1; assembly: GCF_000725345.1. Classification (NCBI taxonomy): domain Bacteria; kingdom Bacillati; phylum Bacillota; class Negativicutes; order Selenomonadales; family Sporomusaceae; genus Pelosinus; species Pelosinus sp. UFO1. The sequence continues at coordinate 3,485,248 of NZ_CP008852.1, read as the reverse complement.
TCAAGCAAGTGCCTGATACTACGGAAGTAAGGATTGACCCAGAGACAAATACACTGATTCGCCAAGGTGTACCAAGTATTGTAAATCCATTTGATAAAAATGCATTAGAAGCAGCGTTGCAGCTGAAAGAAAAACATGGGGGTAAGGTTACTGTTCTTTCCATGGGCCCTCCACAGGCAAAGGAAGCGCTAAAAGAGTGTTTGGCCATGGGAGCTGATGAAGCTATTCTCATGAGTGATCGCGCCTTTGGCGGTTCTGATACCTTAGCTACCAGCCATGCTTTGGCATCTGGCATTCGAAAAATGGGTAAGGTGGATATTATTCTCTGTGGTAAACAAGCCATTGATGGCGATACTGCTCAGGTAGGGCCCGAAATTGCGGAACACTTAGGTATCAACCAAGTGACCTACGTATCAAAGATCAATGACCTAGATGACCAAAAGATAAACGTAGAGCGGGAACATGAAGAGGGTTATGAAGTCATCGAGGCACAAATGCCAGTATTACTAACCGTTGTTAAGTCGATTAATGAACCACGCTATCCTACGGTAAAAGGTACGATGAAAGCCAATCGTAAAGAGATACCTATATGGACGGTACAGGATGTAGAAGTGGATCACAATGCTCTTGGGCTTAAGGGTTCGCCGACACAAGTACGTCGTATTTTTACTCCTGAGCGTCGTGTACAGGGTGAGATCATTCAGGCAGATACAGCGAGAGAAGCAGCTGCTACTCTTGTTAAACGACTCGTCGGGATAAAAATTATATAGGCAGGGGGTGAAGAAATGGCTGTAAAAGTAACGCAAGAAGAATGTATTGGTTGTAGTGTTTGTGTAAGTACCTGCCCATTCGGGGCCATTGTAATGGAAGACGGTAAAGCCTTGATTACGGATGCTTGTACTGCCTGCGGAGCTTGTCTTGATGTTTGTCCAGTTGGGGCCATTCATCGTGAAGTAGAAGAGAAAAATGTTGTGATGAATAAGGATGAATTTAAGGGTGTTTGGGTTTATATTGAGCAAGTTGACGGACAGGCGCGTAATGTAGGCTATGAGTTATTAAATGAGGGGCGTAAGCTTGCGGATGCTATGGGGCAAGAAGTAGCGGCAGTTCTTATTGGCGGCAATGTAGAGGGACTTACGAAAGAAGTATTTGCCCGCGGCGCTGACAAGGTTTATTTGGTAGAAGGCAAAGAATTTGCCCATTATAGTACAGATGCTTATACGATTACCCTTACGGATCTCATTCACACCTATAAGCCTGCTGTTATCCTCATGGGGGCAACCAATGATGGGAGAGATTTAGGTCCAAGAGTAGCTTGCAGGGTAGGTACTGGTTTGACTGCTGACTGTACAAATCTTGGGATTGACGAAGCCAGCGGTTTGGTAGCTTGGACTCGTCCTGCTTTTGGCGGTAATATTATGGCAACGATTTTATGTCCTGATCATCGTCCACAGATGGGTACGATACGTCCTAACGTCTTTAAACGGGCAGAGCCAGATTACTCTCGTTCCGGTGAGATCATCAAGGTAGCCAGTAAGGTAAAAGATACAGATATCCGTACGAAGTTACTTGATATCATCCGTGTGGGAACAGAGTCAGCCAATCTGGAAGAAGCTGAAATTATCGTTTCAGGTGGCCGAGGCATGACGAAACCTGAAAGCTTTGCTTTGATTGAAGAATTAGCTCATGTATTAGGCGGCGCGGTTGGTGCTTCGCGGGCAGTCGTTGACGCTGGTTGGAAGCCTGCACTGCACCAGGTTGGGCAAACTGGGAAAACAGTAGGTCCTAAAGTGTATTTTGCCTGTGGTATTTCTGGTGCCATCCAGCATGTAGCTGGTATGTCATCTTCTGATATTGTCATTGCGATTAATAAAGATCCAGAAGCACCGATTTTCAAAATAGCGAATTACGGTATTGTTGGTGACGTAATGGAAGTCATTCCTGCCTTAATTGATGAAATCAAAAAAATCAAAGCGGCTGGTTAGATTATCAACGAAACTTGGTTTAAAAAGTGATTGAACCGCAGAGGCGCAGAGAGTACAGAGGGGATTTTAATTGCCTCTTAGCGTCCTCTGCGTCTCTGCGGTTCAAAATTGTATATCCCAAGGAGCAGGTAGGGTATTTTTATTATAAGAGTAGTATTTATTGTATTTAATCAAAGGAGGTTTTTCTGATGGAGATTAAACGTGTATTAGTCATTGGCGCCGGGCAAATGGGAAGCGGCATTGCGCAAGTTATGGCGCAAGGTGGTTTGGACGTTATATTACGGGACATTAAAGAAGAATTTGTACAAAAAGGCATTAAGGGCATCGAAAAAAACCTAACTAGAGCCGTTGAGAAAAACAAACTGACGGTTGAAGATAAAGATGCAATCTTAAAGCGTATTTGTCCAGTTGTAGATCTAGACGAAGCGTCTTGTAATGTAGATCTTGTCATTGAAGCGGCAGTAGAAAATATGGATATTAAGCGGGATATATTTCAGACATTAGATCGTTTGTGTCCAGCTCACACTATTTTAGGAACGAATACTTCCTCATTACCTGTTACCGCTGTCGGTGCCACCACGAAACGAGCGGATAAAGTAATTGGTATGCATTTCTTTAATCCAGCGCCTGTCATGAAATTAGTAGAAGTGATTAATGGTTTGGCGACGAGTGAAGCAACATTTGCTGCTGTTAAGGCTCTTGCCGAACAATTAGGAAAAACCCCAGTAAAAGTTTCCGATTTCCCTGGTTTCATTGGCAACCGTATCATGATTCCAATGATTAATGAAGCTGTATTTGCTTTAATGGAAGGGGTAGCGAGTGCCGAGGATATTGATAATGTAGCGAAAATGGGCTTTAATCATCCGATGGGACCATTAGCGCTTTCCGACTTAATCGGCAATGATACGGTACTTTATATCATGGAAGTCTTGCATGAGGGGTATGGTGATCCTAAATATCGTCCATGTCCTTTACTGAAAAAAATGGTGCAAGCAGGTTATTTGGGACGTAAATCTGGTAAAGGTTTTTATGACTACAGCTTAGCTTAAAATAAAATGAAAGTAGGCTTATACTACGCTTTTAAAAGTGCAGTATAAGCCTTAGTCCTTTTTTAAAAAAAGCAAAAAAGACCTCTTTAAGTTCGTTACATGGGAAATTTCATGTAGTTTTACTTAGAGAGGTATTTGTATTAAGGGTAGGAGGGTAACTATGAAAATAGGGAAAAAGATTTCTTTATCATTGTCCGTAATGTTGACTTTCATACTCATTATGGGTGTCTATTCTTTTTGGTCTGCTCATACGATTCAAAATGGTGTGGATGAGATTCAGTCCAGTAATGCCAAAGCGATTCTTTCCGCTAAGGCCGAAAATGAATACACAGGTGCTGTGCTAGAGATTAGGCGTTATATAGCCGATGGGGATGAAAAATATAGTAAAAATTTCGCTGACAAACTAGATTCAGTCATTGAACTGGAAAAACAACTGATTGCCATAACCCCACAGGATAAACGAAAAGACGTGGAAAAGCTTCTGGATGATACGGAAAAATATAAAAATGGTGTAGTTTCTAGGCTAATCCCTGTACTGCGTGAACAATATAAGGAAAAGACAACGGGTAATCAAGAAAAAGCCAATCAATATGCCCAAACAAGTGGTGCGATTACTCGTGAACTCACTCCTTTTGCCCAGTCAATACAAAAAACGCTGCATACAAGTGTAGATGAGAATTCAGAGATAGCCATTATGGAAGTGAACAAGGTTAATAATAAAGTCGCTAGTACTGTATCGACAGCAATACTATTGAGTATAGTTGCCCTTGTTTTTGGCGTAATTCTTAGTATTTACTTAACTCGGCAAGTGACTACACCCGTTCGTAAGATTACCTTAGAGATAGATAAAATGGCAGAAGGTGATTTTACAGGGAAAGAAGATCCAGTTTTCAATGGAAAGACGGATGAATTTGGACATGTTGCAAAGGCGATTTCCACAATGAAAGGAAATTTGAAAGGCCTTATTTTTAATGTACAAGAGAAAACTCGGTCACTTTCAAATTATTCGGAGGAACTACATACTAGTGCCGAACAATCAGCGCAAGCGTCGGTACAGGTTGCTGATTCGATTATGAATGTGGTTTCAGGTACAGAGAAACAGGCAAAATCAGTGGAGATAACCTTATCTGTAGTTGAGAAAACATCGAATGATGTTCGATTTGTAGCCAGGAATGCTAAACATGCTTTGGATACATCGAATAGCGCCACACTAGCAGCAGTTGAAGGGGAAAAACTGATTAACTCTGCTCAGCAGCAAATGCGTAGTATTGAAAACACGGTAGGTAGTTCGGCGAACGTCGTAAGTAAGTTAGGTGAACGCTCTAAGTATATCGGTCAGATTGTCGATACGATAACAGGAATCGCTGGTCAGACAAATCTTCTTGCCTTGAATGCGGCGATTGAAGCGGCTCGTGCCGGAGACCAAGGGAGAGGGTTTGCGGTAGTTGCCGAAGAGGTACGAAAGTTGGCTGAGCAATCGGAAGAGGCAGCAAAACAAATTGCATTACTAATTGGTGAAATTCAGTCAGAAACAAAGCAAGCAGTGATATCGATGCAGAACGGTACAGAGGAAGTAAAATTAGGTGCTAGAGTAGTAGGTGATGCGGGAGTTGCCTTTCAAAATATTATTAAACTGGTAAAAGATGTTTCGGTACAGGTGACGGAAATATCACAGGCTGGGGAACAAGTGTTAGCGGATAGTCAGAATATTGTTGGAGCCGTCCGGGGTATCCATGAAGTAACACAGGATACTGGGGCTCAAACTCAAACAGTTTCTGCAGCCACTGAAGAGCAGACGGCTTCTATGGAAGAGATTGCGGCGACTAGCTGTAGTCTTACTACTATGGCTGAAGAACTCCAAGCGGCAGCATATAAGTTTAAAATCTAGATAGAATAAGAAAAGACTTGGCTTGTGCCAAGTCCTCGGACGCAGGCAGAAGCCTTAGTCATTCTTACTTGGAATCAAGAAAGTGTTATACTTTCTGATTCCGTAATAAAAGACCTCTTACCATCCTAGGATAGTAAGAGGTCCTTTTGAGTTTTATAGTCTTTATTTCTTCATGACAGTGGCTTTACCGTCAATCACGATGGTTCCATCTTGATTTGTAACGAAGGTTCTAAGAATCAAACGATTTTTTGCTTCGATTTTTTCAATGACTTCAACGGTAGCAGTGACTGTATCACCGATTTTTACAGGAGCTTTGAAAGCGAGTTCTTGTCCCATGTAAATTGTATTTGCGCCAGGTAGGGTAGTGCCAAGTACAGCGGATATAAAGCCTGCAGATAACATACCATGGGCAATACGCTCTTTAAACATGCTAGTTTTAGCAAATTCTGCATTCACGTGCACAGGATTGAAATCTCCAGTAAGACCAGCGAAAGTATATACATCATACTCCGATACGGTTTTAGACATACTGGCTTTGTCGCCAACTTGAATATCTACAAACTTTACATCTTGTATCATGGAAAACACCCTCTCTTATTTTTTTTATAGAATTCCCGTGGTAGTGTGAAGTAAGATGATCACAAATACCATAAGAGTTTTTAACATAGTCAGTACAAAAATATCGCCATAGGAGTCTTTATGAGTCATTCCGCAAACAGCCAGCAATGTGATTACGGCACCATTATGAGGTAATGTGTCCATACCACCAGATGCCATGGAAGCCACTCTGTGCAGAATTTCAGGAGACATACCAATGGAGTTTGCCCAAGCTAACCAGTCTTTAGCCATTAAGTCTAAAGCGATGGACATACCACCTGAGGCGGAACCAGTAACACCTGCCAAAATATTTACCGTTACTGCTTCTGATACTAGAGGTGAGCCGCCTACTTTAATACTCATTAAAGCGCTGGAAATGTTTTTGAAACCGGAAAGGGAAGAAATTACGTTGCCATAACCAACTTCAGATGCAGTGTTCATAATTGCTAATAAGGAACCGATTGCTCCAGCATTTAAGGATTTTGCTAAAATGCCTTTACCGAGGTTGTTCCACCCAAGAGCAATTGCTAACAAGATACCAGATACTAGGGCAATAATGAGTGACCAGATACTAATTACATTTTTAATCGCTGGTGCAGTTAAAGGAAGCTTCATTGCTTGGAACGGAGCAAGCATATTAGGATCCCATGTGAAGATTTGTGTCATAACATAGTTGACAACGAGTACTGTTAACAAAGGAAGAATCGCAATTTGTAAGGATGGTAATTTAGACGAAGCTGATACTTCAGGCTCGTTTAAAGTATGGGCGCCATATCCTTCACCACGGTCTGCAGCTTGTTTGCGACGACGCTCTAGCCAAGTAACGCCCAAAGCAAAGATCAAGGAACCGCCGATAAGACCTAAGATTGGTGCTGCATAAATGTTAGTACCAAAGAAGTTAGTTGGGATCAGATTTTGAATTTGTGGGGTACCAGGTATGCAGTCCATAGTTGCCGTAAATGCTCCTAGGGCAATGGTAGCTGGTAATAATCTTTTTGGAATATCAGCTTCTTTGAATAATGCAGAAGCAAAAGGATACACTGCGAATACGACTACGAATAAGCTTACACCACCGTAAGTAAGTGCTGCTCCAGCAAGAACAACGGCTAAGATAGCGCGTTCTTTACCTAAGGTTTTCATAATTGAGTGAGCAATCCCTTTTGCAAGGCCCGTGTCTTCCATAATTTTACCGAAAACGGCACCTAATAAGAAAACAGGGAAAAAGGATTTAATATACGTGACTGCTTTCGCCATAAATAGTTCTGTATAAGCTGGCATTAGTGGTAGTCCAGATAGCGACGCTGCTAATAAAGCAAATACAGGAGCAAAAAGGATAACGGAAAAACCTCTATACGCAAAAAACATTAATAGAAATAAACTTAAGATAATACCTACTACTTCCACAACAATGACCTCCTCACTTATTTTGCTCTAATTTTTAAAAGTTAGCTATATTGGAAAGCCTCCTTTCGTTATCATTAGATATATGCAAATTTTATGCCAATTCAAATTATGGCGAAAATTACTCTGAATTGCTAATAATAAGAAGAGTCGAAAATATATAAATGTACATAAAGATAGACAATATGTATAAGAAAAGAGACATACATTTGGAATAGACAAACTTTAAAAAATGAATTATTCTTTGAAACCGTTGAAATTTGCAGTATGGCTGATACTCTAGTATAGATTGTATCGTAAAATAGAGCTGTTTTATTAATTATGTCTATGAATGCGTACATAAAATAGCAGGAATAATAGAACAAATGTCTAATGAGCTTATTAAAGAGGATTTCTGGAGGTGGGTATGCGCGTAAAAGAATTAATGAAAAAACATATAGTAACGGTGTTACCTACGATGACATTACACCAAGCTGCAGTTGTTCTTAGTGCTGCTGGTGCAGACCAGGCTTTTGTTGTGAATAATGAAGGGCAATTCGTCGGTTTAATTAACCAGATGGGATTTATCAAGGCGTTAGCGAATAGGGATACAATGAAGAAGTCTGTACAAGATATTATAACGAGTAATGTTGTTTCTTTGTCCCCTGCTAGGCGTATAAATAATGATTTGGAAGAACAGTTTTCAGTGCATCAGTGCAACTCTTTTCCTGTCGTTGATGTAGAGAATCGTCCATTAGGAATCTTATGGCGGACGGATGTAGTTGCCTATTTATCTGAGCAGTCACAATTTTTAGCAGAAGAGCTGCATGCCATTGTCGACTCTCTTTATAATGGCGTAACGGCTGTTAATTCGGAAGGAATTGTCACCTTATTTAATTCTGCTGCGGAAACGATTACAGGGTTAAATGCGGAAGTTGTCATTGGACATCATGTTGACGATGTATTACCCAATACAGGTCTTAGCCGGGTTTTAGAGACTCGATTAGCGGAAATCAATCAACAGCAAAATATCGGTAACTGTAAAATAATTACCAACCGGTCTCCGATTCTCAGTCATAACAAGGTGATTGGATCTGTAGCCGTGTTTCAAGATATAACGGAGCTGCAAAACGTAGCTGCGGAACTAGAAAATGTAAAAAGTTTAAAAAGTACATTAGAATCTGCCATTGAAAGTATTTTTGAGGGAATTGTAATCGTCAATCGAACTGGTAAAATCACAATGATTAATCAAGCCTATTGCGACTTTTTAGGCGTTGACCGGGCAAAAGTAATTGGAAAACCAGTTGTCGATATTATCCCTAATACTCGTATGCACGTTGTTGCCCAAGATGGTAAGGCTGAAATTACGGACATTCAACGAATCAACCAGCATAATTGTGTTGTTACTCGTATTCCTATTGTAAAAGATGGTGAAACAGTTGGGGCTGTAGGGAAAGTTGTTTTTAAAGATGTTAAGGATCTTAAAATATTATCGAATAAACTAAATAAGTTAGAACTTGAGGTAGAGTATTATAAGGAAGAATTACGAAAAGTATACGGTGGGAAATATACTTTTGAAAGTATCATTGGTGAAAACGAAAAGATGCAGTGGCTTAAATCCATCGCAGTAAAAGCTGCAAAAGGGAATTCCACAGTACTCATTTTAGGGGAGAGCGGCACTGGTAAAGAAGTATTTGCTCAGGCCATTCACAATGAAAGCAGAAGAAATAAAGGTGCTTTTATTAAGGTGAATTGTGCTGCTTTACCAGAAAACCTTCTAGAAACAGAATTGTTTGGGTATGATGAAGGTGCCTTTACGGGAGCTAAGAAGGGCGGGAAACCTGGGAAATTCGAGTTAGCAAATGGAGGCACTATTTTTCTTGATGAGATTGGTGATATGCCGATTTCTATGCAGGTTAAGCTGCTTAGGGTATTGCAAGAAAGAGAATTCGAACGGGTCGGGGGGACGAAAACAATCTCATTAGACCTACGAGTGATCGCCGCCACCAATCGGGATTTGACGAAGATGATTGAGCAAGGTGATTTCCGTCAAGATTTGTACTATCGCTTAGATATTATATCCTTAGCCATTCCTCCTCTAAGGGAAAGAGTGGGAGATATACCGGCGTTATGTGATTTGCTGCTCAAAAAAATCAATAAGCAAGTGCCGCATTGCGTTGAAGGTGTATCTGAGGCAGCTTTAGGATTGTTAATGGATTATAGATGGCCGGGTAATGTTCGGGAATTGGAAAACATTCTAGAGCGAGCAGTAAATTTAATAGATGAAGATGAGACTTTGATTAATCCAGAACATTTGCCGCCTATTGTCAAGAAGATTGGTAAAGTGAAAGAACAAATGGAGAGTGCTGATAATTTAGCAGACATGCTAGGTGATACAGAAAAACAAGCCATTCTAAAGGCATTAGAGGAAGCTGGCGGCAATAAGAGTAAGGCAGCTAAAATCTTAGGTATTCATCGATCTGGTTTTTATCAAAAGTTGCAAAAGTATAATATTAAGTAGTTAGAAAATAATTTCTTAACAAAGCGTTGACACATCCCTAATATAGTGCTATAATGACAGAGATCAATATCGAAAGCTAAAGGCCGTCATATTTGACGGCCTATATTTATATGGTAGAATTACAATAGTTACTCAGCATGTTGGTGGCTGAACAATACAAAGAGTCAATTGTAAGTGAATGACTGGTAGGTTAGAGTTGTTCTTGAGAAAAAAGAGTAATCATAAATCCTGTCTCTGCATATCCTATAGAGTTGGTGGTAATGTTGATTAAGTACATAGTGTGTGAAATTTACAAGGTGTGTTGTATATTAATTACCGCTATCAATTATAGGTTACAGGAGGGTTTAAAGATGAAAATGGAACAACGTATTCAACAACTTTGCAAGAAGTTGCTGAACTTAGGCTATTATCCTTTCCAGGTGAAAAGTATTATACAATTCGCCATTGGAAGCAGTAATATAGACGCAGCAAACAATGCTGACAAGCTTAAGCTAGTTAATGTCTTAGAAGACTATGAAAAGTTAGCACATAACTTTTCACTTGCATATAGTAAGTAAATAAAGAGCCTTTTGGGCTCTTTATTTCTGTTAATTTAAGGATCAAGCAAATTCTATGTGCCATTTTAAAAAAGGAAGGCTGATAAAAACATGATTAGTACAAGTGGTTTAACGTTGCGGTATGGAAAAAGGGCATTATTTGAGGATGTCAATATAAAATTCACACCAGGTAATTGTTATGGCCTAATTGGTGCGAATGGTACAGGGAAATCGACTTTCTTAAAAATCTTATCCGGTGAAATTGAGCCAAATTCTGGTGAAGTTATTATTTCAGCAGGTGAACGCTTAGCTGTATTAAAGCAAAATCATTATGAATTTGATGAATTTGATGTTTTAAAGACAGTTATCATGGGACATGCAAGATTGTTTGAGATTATGGAAGCAAAAGAAGAATTGTATGCAAAAGCTGATTTTACCGATGAAGATGGTATTAAAGTCGGTGAACTAGAAGGCGAGTTTGCTGAATTAAATGGTTGGGATGCGGAAACTGAAGCCGCTAGAATGTTAACTGGTTTAGGGATTGGTGAAGAATTTCATTACAAATTAATGAAAGATTTAAGCGGTAATGAGAAGGTCAGAGTACTCTTAGCACAAGCTTTGTTTGGTACCCCTGATATCTTGCTTTTGGATGAACCAACAAATCATCTTGATGTTGAATCCATTCGTTGGTTGGAAGAGTTCTTATATAATTTTGATAACACAGTTATTGTTGTATCCCATGACCGTCACTTCTTGAATAAAGTTTGTACTCATATAGCAGACATTGACTTTAGTCAAATTAAACTGTTTGTCGGCAACTATGATTTTTGGCAGCAGTCTAGTGAATTGGCATTGAAAATGGCTAAAGAAGCCAATAAGAAGACAGAAGAAAAAATGAAAGACTTACAAACTTTTATTCAACGATTTAGTGCCAATGCTTCCAAATCGAAGCAAGCAACATCTCGTAGAAAACAGTTGGATAAGTTAACATTAGAAGATATTAAACCATCTTCCCGTAAATATCCTTACATTGCTTTTAAACCAGATAGAGAAGCTGGGGATCAACTGTTGACTGTTGAAAACCTTTGTAAAACAATTGATGGTGAAGTGGTATTAAACAATGTTAGTTTTGTAGTGACAAAAGCAGACAAAATTGCTTTTGTTGGTGCGAGCAGCTTGGCTAAAACTACACTCTTTAAAATTTTAATGGGTGAAATGGAAGCGGATAGTGGGGAATTCAAATGGGGTGTAACCACTTCACAAGCCTATTTCCCTAGAGACAATGCAGAGTATTTTGACACGAATCTTAATCTTGTCGATTGGCTTAGACAGTTCTCAAAAGATCCTGATGAAACTTTTGTTCGCGGATTCTTAGGTCGCATGCTGTTCTCCGGTGAGGAAAGTCAGAAGGAAGCCAATGTACTATCCGGTGGTGAAAAAGTACGTTGTATGCTATCCAAGATGATGCTCAGCGGCGCCAATGTACTCATTTTTGATGAGCCTACCAATCATTTGGATTTGGAGTCAATCACTTCATTGAATAATGGGTTGATTAGCTTTGAAGGTACTATGTTATTTGTTGCTCACGATCATGAATTCGTACAAACCATTGCGAATCGTATTATCGAGATTACAGAAGACGGTATTATTGATAAACGCATGACATATGATGAATATTTGGAAACAGTAGCAACTAGAAAATAATTGCTGCTAACGAGGTATTAATCTCAAAACACGTACGTCACTTACTAGTGAGGTACGTGTTTTTCTTTTTAAGACCGTATGAAGGATTCTTTTCTTTACTGGGGAAAGTGATATAGTAATAGTTTTTAATATTAGGTGGATATTGTTCCTAATTTTTGCATAAGGTAAAGATACTCAGGTTGTAAGTTAGGGAGAAAGTTAGATTTGATAAGTAGGGAGCGATTTATAATGAAAGAATATGATATCTTAATCGAAAAATTTCATGACTATTTTACGCAAGATGGGAATGCTTGTGTAAGTTTGGGGGTCGATAAAAACTTAGATAATTTACCTGACCCTAGTTTGGAGAGTAGTAAGTCAGTAGTGGATGCAGGACAAAAATTATTGGCAGATATTGCTAGTTTTCCTCGGGGAGTTTTAGATTTTGAACATATTCTAGATTTGGACTTAGCTGCTTTGGCTGTAGAATTTGCAGTATTTAAACATAGCTATACCTTTAATGATAAGACAGAGTTAGAACAAAAACCGACTGCTGGTGATGATATCAGTAATGGGTTATTTTTGATGTTTGTTAATGATCCTCGTCCAGCGAAAGAGCGATTGGATAATATTACGGCGCGACTGGAAAAAGTACCTCAGTATTTAGAACAATTGATTAAACGCTTGGACACACCTGTTAAACGGTGGGTGAGTATGGATATAGAAAAGGTAGAAGGTTTACCTGACTTTTTTGCCAATCTCTATAGTTGGGCAAGGGATGAGAAATATCCCCAGTTAGAAAGATTAGAAAAGGCGAAAAAAGAAGCAGAAGCAGCTCTAGATAAATATATAGAACAAATCAAAGTCATGCCTACTACGGAACATTTTTTTATCGGTAAGGAGCAGGCTAGTGAGTTCATAAAATTACGTGGGATTGATAAATCTATAGAAGAACTACATAAGATGGCTACTGACTTTTTGCAGGAAACAGCAGAAGAACTTGAAACGTTACGGGTTAAGTTAGTAGATAAGTATAAGCTATCATCTGCTATGACATTGGAAGAATTACACGACTTCTTAAATCAAAAATATAAAGTCAAACTTGATCCCGCTAATTCGCTGCCTAGTGTTATTGTTCGCTATAAAAAGGAAAGAGATAAAATTACCCAATATTTACTCGAAAATGACCTATTTCCTATCTTCAAAGAACAAGATATGCAGATTATCCAAACTCCTGCTTTTATGGCTCCTTCCATCCCTGCTGGCGCTATGGTCTCACCACCACCCTTTAGGGCAGGAGTAAAAACAAGTATGGTTTATCTTACGTTAAGTGAAGAATTATTGGATGAACATACAGAACTTTCCATTCCTTCTATGATGATTCATGAGGGGATTCCAGGGCATCATTTGCAATTGGCTACTGCTTGTACTCATCCTTCTGTTGTCCGACGGCATTTTGACGCTATGGAACATGCAGAAGGTTGGACGACCATGTTAGAAGATTATATGCTAGATATTGGTTATATGGGAGATTTAGCTGAGGAAGCACGGTTTTGTGCCAAACGAGATATTTCAAGAATTGGTGCCCGGGTAGCCATCGATTTATATTTTATGACGGGAGATATCAAATACTTAGATGTAGGTATTGATGTTGAGTTAACATCGGAAGATCCTTTTGTCAATGCAGGTAAATTACTACAAAAGGTCACAGGTTTTGTATCTGGCAGGGTGCAAGCAGAGCTTAATTGGTATTCCCAGGAACGATCCTATCCTCTCTGCTATTTAACAGGCAATAAGTTGGTCTGGGAATTAAAAGAAGATATGATGAAGGCTCAAAAAGGCAAACTAGAGGGGCTGGCCTTAGATAAAGTATTTCACGAACTGTATCTAAAATCCGGAAATATGCCTCTCACTTTCTTGCGTAAGGTATATGAGCACGAAAAAATGTTATAAAGAAGACTTGATTCAGATGGAGTTTTAACTCCATCTGAATCTTAGCCCTTCTATCCAGGGACTTAGCCGCTCTTAACTCCCACTTATATAAGTGAGCCTTGGATTCGAAAATCCTTAGAGCGAACTTACTTCGAGTTTACAGACTGTTATCCGGACCAGAGGGCAGGATATTACAGGCTGTTAACGAGATAAGTGAGCCTTGGATTCGAAAATCCTTAGAGCGAACTTACTTCGAGTTTACAGACTGTTATCCGGACCAGAGGGCAGGATATTACAGGCTGTTAACGAGATGAAGTTGGGAGTCTTAGAGCGGTTTAGTCATCGGATAAAATTTGTTTCCAATTTCATAAGAAACAACATAAGCAAGGTGAAATACCTTGCTTATGTTGTAATGTCTGTCTATTTCATAAAGAATGTTGTTGACAGAGGGTGGAATTTTCAGTATTATAAGCAAAAGGAATACTATAAAGACGATGAATGGAAGAGTAATTATTTTCCTACTATTCACAGCGAGCTGGGTATGGTGTAAGCCAGTAATAGGGAGCATAATGAAAATCATCCACGAGTTGCGGGCTGAAGTTTTAGTAAGCTGCGCCGGGCCTCTTTGAGGAAATGCCGCCCGTTATTGCGGTGAGGTATAGAGCATTTTGCTTCGTACCTATGAGATGCTATGGCCTGTAACCATAGTAAGTTGGGTGGTATCGCGGATTAACCTCCGTCCCTTAATACAAGGGACGGAGGTCTTTATTTTGGTATCAGAATTTATAAGTTACTAGTTAAAAAGTTTGAACCACAAAGACACAATGCCGCTATCGCGGCACACAAAGAAGATGGGAATGAGATGGATAGAACCCCTTTGTGACCTTTGTGTCTTTGTGGTTCAAAAAGGACGCGTGGCGTTTTTCTTATTAATGATGGTTATTTTTACGTCACACAACTGTTTGTTAGAATGTTGGGAAAAGGAAGAGGAGGCGATTTACTTGAGAATGCTGGGAGCTGAGGCGGTAATTGAATGTTTAAAGGCGGAAGAGGTTGAAATTGTTTTTGGCTATCCAGGAGGTGCGGTGTTAACCCTTTATGATGCCTTGTTTAAAACAAATTTCCCTCATGTGTTAACTCGACATGAACAAGGTGCCGTTCATGCCGCCGACGGCTATGCACGGGCAACAGGAAAAACAGGTGTTTGTTTTGCTACATCAGGTCCAGGAGGAACAAATCTAGTTACGGGAATTGCTACTGCTTATATGGATTCAATCCCCTTGGTAGCCATTACAGGTCAGGTAGGAGTCTCCTTGATCGGCAAGGATTCTTTTCAAGAAGCAGACATCTGTGGTATTACGACCCCCATTACCAAACACAATTATTTAGTAAAAAAAGTGCAAGATTTGCCCCGAGTAATAAAAGAAGCTTTTTATATTGCACGTACGGGAAGACCAGGACCTGTAGTTATTGATATTTCAAAAGATGTTTTTAATGATACATTGGATTTTGAGTATCCTGATGCTGTGGAACTTCGGGGCTATAAACCGATATTTTCTGGTGACGCATCCAAGATCGATTTGGTTGTTACTGAGTTAGAAAAGGCTAAAAAACCATTACTATTTATCGGTGGCGGGGTTAATATTTCAGGAACATCACAGGAGCTAAGAAAGTTCGTAGAGAGTACAGGAATCCCAATCATTACTAGTTTAATGGGGCTAGGCTGTATCCCCTGTGATGCACCCCAGCATTTAGGAATGGTTGGTATGCACGGCACCTACGCTGCGAATATGGCAACTATGGAATGTGATCTTTTACTAGGAGTAGGAGTCCGATTTGATGATCGTGTAACCAGTTTAGTGAAAAACTTTGCCCCAAAAGCAAAAATAGTCCACTTTGACATTGATCCAGCAGAGGTCAATAAAAATGTCCGCTCCGATTTTAGAGTGATTGGAGATTTAAGATGGTCATTGCCTCTTCTAGCTGAGAAAGTTGCGTTGCAAGGACTTCAGAAATGGCAGCAGGAAACTGGGGAATGGAACAAATTGGTGCAGGAATGGAAAAAGGAAAAACCTCCAGTCTCTGAATTAGAAACCGCAGGAATTAAACCACAAGCCGTTATTGAAAAGGTTAGTGAACTTACCAAGGGTGATGCCATTATTGTAACAGATGTTGGACAGCATCAAATGTGGACGGCACAATCTTACACTTTTAAAAAGCAACGATCTTTCTTAACTTCTGGTGGTTTAGGAACGATGGGTTATGGTTTGCCAGCGGCAATTGGCGCACAGATCACCTTGCCAGAAAAACCCGTCGTATTATTTACTGGTGACGGTAGTATTATGATGAACTGTCAAGAGCTTGCGACCATGGCTGATAATGGGCTGCCAGTAAAGATTATTGTTATGAATAATCAGGTTCTAGGTATGGTCAATCAGTGGCAAAGAATGTTCTATGGTAAGCGTTACTCTCATTCCAGTACTAAGGGCTGTACGGATTTTGTAAAACTTGCTGAGGCTATGGGAGTTACAGGTCTATGTGTGACAGAGCCAGAAGAGTTGGATGCCATATTAGAAAAAGCATTGAAAATGGAAGGGCCGGTTCTCGTTGAGGTACTCTTGCCGGCAACAGAGGATGTATTGCCTATGGTTCCTCCAGGTGGCCGTCTAGATCAAATGGTATTGGGAGGGGTCTTCTAATGAAATATACATTAGCTGTTTTAGTAGAGAATCGACCAGGTGTACTCACGCATATATCGGGATTGATTAGCCGTCGGGCTTTTAATATTGAAAGTATTGCAGCTGGGTCTACCGAGGAAGCGGATACAACAAGAATTACGATTGGTGTAGAGGTTGAGGATGAATTCGAATTAGATCAGGTGGTAAATCAGCTGTCAAAACTAATTAACGTGATAAAAATTATTAACCTTACTTACGTAGATTCAATTCAACGAGAGTTGGCATTGATTAAGGTTCGAGCCAATAAAGCAAATCGATCCGATCTTGTTGATATTGTAGAGATTTTTCGCGCCAAGATTGTTGATGTAAATCGAGAAACACTAGTCATTGAACTTACGGGTGAAGAAGCTAAGATTGATGCTCTATGCGAGGTATTAGTAGACTTTGGGATTATTGAGATTGTTCGTACAGGACGAATTGCCGTTTCTCGTGGGCCAGTTCCCGCAAAGGAAATGTAGGTTCAGGTTGTGGGGATTTAGTGACCTTAACCACAGAGACACAGAGTACGCAGAGAATACAAAAAAGAACACAGAGGACGCAGAGGGGGGAAATGATCCTCTCTGCGTCCTCTGTGTTCTCTGTGGTTAAAAATCCTCTTCGTGTTAACTTTTAAATATTCCCATTGCGCTTACGATCAAAGATACCATACCACCCGCAATGAGGGGGCCGACAGCTAACCCGTGGAAGAAACAAACGCCAATTATCGTACCAACGACCAAAGACGTTACTGCTTCCGGTGATCCTTTCATAAAGAACACACCTTGGGCCGCAACCCAAGCGACGAAGATACCGATAAAAACGGCGACTAGGCCAATCGGTGTCTTGAAGGATTCAAAGATTCCTCCCATAGATATACGACCTTGGGCTATGGGGGTTAGCACAGCTAAGGTTAGAATGGTAATACCCACAGTTATGCCATGATTTTCTATGTAAGGAAACCAAGTTTCGAAACCTAACATTTTTATCAGCAGAAGTACTAGGGCGGCTATGGATACGGAATGGTTATTGCCAATAACCGATAAAGCTAAAATGACTAATAAGGGAAGATTATCCCAATTCATAATGTCACATCCTAACTAATTTGATCAGAACATAAAGAACGCAGTCCTTAGAGAAACCTATTTTTATATAATACTAAGCTTAGTGAGAAAAGTCTAACATAAAAGTAAAAAAACAGGCGTAAAGAAACGCCCGCGCAAAGAGTTACGATTGCTTATAGGAAATATGACCTTGAGGATGTTATTTATTTTCAAATAGACATCCAACGTCCATGAATTGGTAGAGTTATAGTAGAGTTTACTCTGTGTTGTATTTATGTGTTGTATTCACAAGCAATTTCGTCAGCCATCTCGCGCTTAGTCCTACAACAAGATAGAGGATAAATGAGTAGAGGAATGACCAGTTTATAAGTACGTAAAACCCTAGCTTCATGATACTTGGTTCAATTACGAAGGAAAAAAAGACGGATATCACAATTAACGCCCATAAAAAACTCTTCCATATCGCAAAGTATTGATAAATTAGCATATAAATAATCGGTATCGCTGTATAGTCTGCTGAGGTTAACCGGGGAAATATGGGGATTACATTTATTGGATAATTCCACAGGGATAATACAAAGCCCACCTCATCCAAAGTAATTGAAGATACCATTATAAGTAACCCAAATAAAGCCAACTCATGGAGTTTCTTCTTGTCAACTATTTTAGCCCAGATAAACCACGGGAAGATGAGCAGTACGACAAGAACCCACCAGCGCCAGGATCCAAAAGTATTCTCAAACCAGTTTTCAATTCGCGCTTGGGTTAATATCCTCCCCATTTCTGCAAGTTGCTCATTGGTTGGATAATTCTGCATCGTACACGTACCTATGCCTTTCTGCCAATCCCGAATTGCCAGATGGTTAAATAACCATTGTTTCAGGGGTTGCGGGTAACCTGACATCGTTTTGCCAACTTCTCTTGGGTATGCTGATTTTATTAGTATGCATTTATCTTGAATTTATATTCTTGATAACTTCATCCACGAGGGAAGGGCTCTAAAAAAATGCCCAAATCATCACAAATAAGAAGTATGGATAATATATTGTAATGTGGAATATGATTACATGAGTATATAGTTATATAATCAAAGAAAGGGAGAGGATTTTTTATAATGAAAAAAATTGAAGTGTTTGAGGTAGCACTATGCTGCTCTACTGGTGTTTGTGGTCCAGTTGTCAATGAGGATTTACTCAGAATAACGGCTGTGGTTAATAAAATAAATGCCGATGGAGGAAAGGCTGTACGATATAATTTGAGCAGTGATCCTGAGATGTATATTAAAAATAGAGTTATTAATGAACTACTAATGAAAGAAGGGGAAAGTATTCTTCCGATTACATTAGTAGATGGAGAAGTTGTCAAGACAAAAAGCTATCCTTCTACTAGTGAATTAGCAGAGTGGAGTGGAATTGATTTAGCTTATGAAACAGCAGCAGGTAGTAGTTGTTGTTGCTGTGATTCCTCAGAATGTTGCCCCATTGATCAGAGCTGCCCGATAGACGGGAACTGCTCTGATGAAGATGAGTGCTGCTCCAAAGAATGATAAGAGGTGAAGGAATCATGTTACCACTATATGACCCTACCGCACTGGACTTGAAAAAATACCTGTTCTTTACCGGTAAAGGCGGAGTTGGCAAGACTTCTGCCGCCTGTGCCACTGCGGTAACACTTGCGGATCTTGGCAGTAAAGTGCTTCTGATTAGTACGGATCCAGCATCTAATTTGCAGGATGTTTTTGAAACGAAGCTCGATAATAAAGGGGTACTCATTAAAGATGTCCCTAATTTGATGGTTTTAAACTTAGATCCCATAGAGGCTGCCCAGGAATACAAAGAATCGGTAGTAGGCCCTTACAAAGGGAAATTACCTGAATCAGTCATTAAAAATATGGAAGAACAATTATCAGGGGCCTGTACTGTAGAGATTGCTGCATTTAATGAGTTTTCTAATTTCCTTACGAATAAAGAATTGGAAGGAAAGTTCGACTATATTATCTTTGATACGGCACCTACAGGGCATACACTAAGAATGTTGCAGCTGCCATCGGCTTGGTCAAATTTTATTAACAAAAATGAGCATGGTGCTAGCTGTTTAGGACAACTGGCAGGACTTGAAGATAAGAAGGATATGTACAAAAATGCGGTGAGCACCCTGGCAGATGCCCAGCTAACGACCTTAGTGCTCGTTGCTAGACCAGAGTACTCTCCGCTTATCGAAGCCGATAAAACCTCCCTTGAACT
The DNA here is from genome assembly GCF_000725345.1 of Pelosinus sp. UFO1. Taxonomy (NCBI): domain Bacteria; kingdom Bacillati; phylum Bacillota; class Negativicutes; order Selenomonadales; family Sporomusaceae; genus Pelosinus; species Pelosinus sp. UFO1. Next base: position 3,465,656 of record NZ_CP008852.1, on the reverse strand, counting down.
AAGAGAGCTGGGAATTGATAACCAGCTACTGGTTGTCAATGGCATCTTTGAAGGCGATGTTAATTCCTGTGATATATCGAGCAGTCTCCTAGCAAAGCAAACAAAGGCTCTTGAAAATATCCCAAAGGGAATTGGCAAGCTGCCAATCTATAAGATTCCTCTGCGTGATTATAACGTTACGGGTATAGAAAGTATCAGGCGAATGCTTACTTCAAAAGCTGCCCTTCCTAGCGAAGAAGCTGCCCAGATTAAAGGGTATCATAAGCTGAGTGAATTAGTAGCATACCTAGCAGATAACAATAAAAGGGTTATATTCACCATGGGAAAGGGGGGCGTAGGAAAAACGACATTAGCTGCCAGCATTGCATTAGGTTTAGTGAAGAAAGGGAAAAAGGTGCATCTTACAACAACGGATCCAGCTAATCACTTAAGTTTGTTAGCAAATTCCATGGACGGATATACCTTGAGTAGTATTAACCCGGAAGAAGCTTTAGAAAAATACAAAGAAGAAATCCTAAGTAAAGCAAAAAAAACAATGAGTGAAGAAGATTTGGCTTATATTGAAGAAGATTTGCGGTCTCCTTGCACCCAAGAGATTGCTATTTTTCATGTGTTTGCGAGCATCGTAGATAAGTGTGACGAAGAGGTAGTAGTCATTGATACAGCGCCAACAGGTCATACACTTTTACTGTTAGATGCTACGGAAAATTATCATAAAGAAATTGAAAGAGTACAAGGTATTATGCCAGAATCAGTCATAAAACTGCTGCCTAGGCTTAGAAATGCAGAAGAAACTGAAGTAGTAATCATCACATTACCGGAAGCTACTCCGGTCTTTGAAGCCAAAAGGTTAGAAGAAGATCTTACAAGAGCTGGTATCTACACAAACTGGTGGATTATTAACTCTAGTTTCAGCATTGTGAATACAGAAAATAAGTTGTTACAAGCAAAAGCTAAATCTGAAAAGGTTTGGATCAATAAGGTGTATGATATAGCCCAAGGAAATATAGTTCTCTTGCCTTGGTTTTCCGCAGACATTACCTCGGAAATATTAACGAAATTCCTTGAATAAAAATTACCTCCGATTGTCGATAGACTCTACAATCGGAGGTAATTTTTTTGTTTTTTAGATTATATAGCTAGCTGAACAAACTCTTGCTAGCCTACAAAACAAAGAATAAATCAGCCATTTTAGTACAAAATAATAGCTATGAAATGAAACCTCGCAGGAGGAGAAAATGAATTTGAGTCTAGAAACTATTATTACGATAGTATCCATTGTGATTACGTTATTATTATTGATCTTTGCGGTGGATTGGCGGTATTTTCGCGATTGGATTGTTGTGTTTTTATTTAAATCTTGTCTTGACTTTCTTTGGGGAAGTCCTGTTCAAAACCTGAAGTTAATAGAATATCCGATTAGATTATTACCTCATTACTACGAAACCAGCATATTATTTGAACTATGGGTATTTCCTACGTTGTGTGTATTATATAACCAGGTGACTAGGGAACGGGGTTTTTGGCCAATCATTGGTTACTCCCTGCTATTTAGTGCGGGTATTACGGCCATCGAATATCCTCTTGAATTATATACCGATCTAATTCGATATATAGATTGGACTTGGCTCACTACCTTTTACACCCTTAATATTACATTTTTATTATCTAGGACTTTTATTGCCTTTTTTCGCTGGGGGTGTGACCATTTTAATACTCGATAATATATTAATACTGGAGGAAATCTAATAAGTCAATTCTGAGAGTTGTGTACTTTTATTGCTAGGTACTATCATGTTTGGGGAAAATAGAAGCTTCAAAGAACCAGATGGTTCTTTTTTCTTAAAAACAAAGGTCAAATAGTCGAATTAAAAACATTGACTATTAATGCGAAATTTTGGTAAACTAGATGTAGGGGTTCATTGAAATGAGATCAAAGATACTTTCTTTCATTATGACTACTCTGAAAGTGGGTGAAGGACATGAAGTTTATTGATTATTATGAGGTGCTAGGTGTAACCAAGAGTGCCACAGATAAAGAAATAAAAAATGCATATCGTAAATTAGCTCGGCAGCATCATCCTGATTTGCATCAAGGAGGCGATCGGAAAGAGGCGGAAGAGAAGTTTAAAAAGATAAACGAAGCTTATGAGGTATTAGGCGATAGTGAAAACCGAAAAAAATATGATATGTTAGGGCAGAATTGGCGGGGTGGTCAGGAGTTTCAACCACCACCTGGCGGAACTAGCTATCAGACGTATCATATGGATGGAATGGATGATTTTGGCTTTAGCGACTTCTTCTCTTCTATTTTTGGGCAAGGGTTTTCCCAGCAGCGGGCAGGAAATGCTGGCAGATACCAGACAAGGCAGCCAGGAACACAGCAAGGGGAAGATGTGGAAGTCGAAATCAGCCTAACGATAGAAGAGTTGATTGCGGGAATTGAGAAAGAGATTCAGGTTAGTTTACCAACTGTCTGTAGTACCTGCGAAGGCCGTCGTTTTGCTGGAAATGGCATATGCCCTGCTTGCGGCGGCATGGGAGTGATGGAAGAAACTAAAAAATTAAAGGTCAAGATTCCGAACAAGACCTATCCCGGTACTGTATTACGCTTAAAAGGCCTAGGGGGTAAGGGACTCAGAGGAGGACTGGCAGGTGACTTGTATCTTCATGTGCAGGCTAAGTCTCATCCAAAATGGCAAATCGTAGATCAGATCAATATGGAAGGCGAGTTGCTTATCTATCCTGAACAAGCTGTTTTAGGGGACACTGCATCTATACCTACACCTGATGGCACCCTAGAAATAAAGATACAACCAGGAATTCGTTCCGGTCAAAAACTGCGCCTTAAAGGCAGAGGGTTTAAAGGGCAGGATGGTACCTTGGGTGATTTGTATATAAAGGTTTATATCGATATACCGGGTAATCAAACTCCTGAGGAAATTGAACTTTATAAAAAGATCTCTGCATTAAGGCATAAATAAGATCAAGTAGGGCTTATATAGAATGAATTCACTTTATATTGTTGGTCTGCCAGAAATGAGATATAGGGCATCCATTTCTGACGATTGGCCTTAAACATATTTGTAACTTAGATAGAAAGATTATTGGAGGGGATTTATTATGGGGCAAGAAAAATATACACAAAGGGCAATGGCTGCTGTTTCAGAGGCACAGCAGTTAACTGCTTTACATTATCACCAAGAGATGACTACACGTCATTTATTGCTGGCATTAGTAAAAGAAGAGGACGGAATGATTGGGCAGATTCTCGCCGAGTGCAAAATTGATGAGAAACTTCTCAAAGCTAAATTAGAAAAAATCATCAGCAATCAGCCTTCTGTCCGTGGACAAGAAGGTGGTCTGCGGATGAATACAGCCATGATTCGGGTATTAGGGTTAGCTGAAAAAATAGCTGCTAGCATGAAGGACGAATATGTCAGCACTGAACATTTATTACTGGCTGTTGTGGATGATGGTGATAGTGATGTAGTGGAGGTTTGCCGGGAATTTGGGCTGCACCGCAGCCGCATTCAGCAGATTGTAGCAAATTATCGTAAGGGGCAACGGATAACGAGTGACAATCCAGAAGAGGGTTACCAAGCCTTGTCCAAATATGGACGGGATTTGACAGAGATGGCTAAACAGGGAAAACTAGATCCGGTCATTGGGCGGGATGAGGAAATTCGAAGGACGGTAGAAATTTTGTCTCGCCGTACAAAGAACAATCCAGTGCTTATTGGTGAGCCTGGTGTGGGAAAAACAGCGATTGCCGAAGGATTAGCTCGTCGTATTGTAGCTGGAGATGTACCAGAAACTCTGAAGAATAAAAGCTTATATTCCTTGGATCTTAGTTCCTTGGTAGCTGGCGCCAAATACAGAGGGGAATTTGAAGAACGTCTAAAAAATGTCTTAAATGAAATTGTTAAATCCGAAGGGAAAATCCTGCTGTTTATTGATGAACTTCATACAGTAGTAGGTGCTGGAGCTTCTGAGGGTTCGATGGATGCTGGCAATATTCTAAAACCTATGCTGGCTAGAGGGGAACTGCGCTGCATCGGTGCTACGACCTTGAATGAATATCGCAAATACATTGAAAAAGATGCTGCCTTAGAACGGCGCTTTCAGCCAGTACTTGTTGATCAGCCGACAGTTGAAGATACGATTTCTATTTTACGCGGTTTGAAAGAACGTTATGAGATTCATCATGGCGTTCGCATTAAAGATTCGGCACTTGTTGCGGCAGCTGTATTGTCTGATCGTTATATCTCTGACCGATTTTTGCCTGATAAGGCAATCGACTTGATGGATGAAGCAGCCGCTAAGCTGCGTACTGAAATTGATTCTATGCCTAGCGAATTGGATGAAATTTTGCGTCGAGTAATGCAGCTGGAAATTGAAGAACAAGCCCTTAAAAAGGAAAGTGATGTTTCTTCCGTTGAAAAACTGGCTGGTATTGAGGAAGAATTGAAAAAACATCGTCAGGAAACTGATGTCTTAAAAGCCCAGTGGGAAGGGGAAAAACAAGCGATTTTACGTTTGCGTAGTCTTAAGAAGGAAATTGAAGCCGTCAAGAAAGAAATGGAGATGGCAGAACGAGCTTATGATCTCAATCATTTAGCGGAGCTAAAGTACGGTAAGTTACCAGCATTGGAAGGGCGTCTGAAGAAGGAAGACGAGCTTTTGAATCAAAAACATGATCATAAGGTTATGTTAAAAGAAGAAGTAGGCGAAGATGATATTGCCAAGATTGTTAGCCGTTGGACGGGGATACCTGTCAGTCGTATGTTAGCTGGCGAACGAGAAAAATTGGCGAATTTGGAAACCATTCTTCATGAGCGGGTAATTGGACAAGATGATGCTGTGCAGGCCGTAAGTGAGGCTATCATTAGGGCAAGAGCAGGGATTAAAGATCCAAATCGTCCGATTGGTTCCTTCATTTTTCTAGGTCCGACAGGGGTTGGTAAAACAGAATTAGCGAAAACATTGGCGGAAGTATTGTTTGATGATGAACGCAGCATGATTCGCTTGGACATGAGCGAATATATGGAAAAACATACTGTAGCGCGTTTGGTTGGTGCACCTCCTGGGTATATTGGTCATGATGAAGGTGGGCAGTTGACGGAAGCAGTACGCCGTCGTCCTTACAGTGTGATCTTGTTAGATGAAATTGAAAAGGCCCATAGTGATGTATTTAATATTTTGTTACAGGTGTTAGATGATGGCCGTCTGACAGATGGGAAGGGGCGGACCGTAAACTTTAAAAATACGGTTGTTATCATGACATCTAATCTTGGATCAAGTGAAATCTTGCAGCATGAGTTTGAAGTGGCAAAAGAAAGAGTACTTAGTATGCTGAAAACACACTTTAGACCGGAATTTTTAAACCGTATCGATGATGTCATTGTCTTTAGTGCTCTGACAAAAGAACAAGTAGGCAGCATAGCTGACATCTTATTGAAGGGGCTAAACAAACGTTTACAAAAACAGATGAATATTACCTTAGATTGGGACCAGTCCGTATTGGCACTCTTGGCGAAAGATGGTTATGATCCAGCATTTGGTGCTAGACCACTTCGTAGGCAAATTAGCAGGGCAATTGAAACGGAATTGAGTAAAAAAATTGTCCGGGGAGAAGTTATGGAAGGCAGCACTGTAAAACTTAACGTGCAGGCAGGCGTTATTACCTTGTCTAATCGATAAAAAGGCAAAAGAGACTTGATACAATTGTATCAAGTCTCTTTTTTGCGGAATCAGAAAGGTTAACACTTTCTTGATTCCAAGTAAGAACGACTAAGGCTTCTGCCTGCGTCCGAGGACTTGGCACAAGCCTTAGTCGTTCTTTGATTAACACTGTCATAAAACAACGGCAAAATCCTGCAAAGATGGTTCTGTTCCAGAACTTTGCCAGAGTTTTATTAGGAAGTCTGTTCTCGAATCAGTGCACATTGTTTGAAAACATCCCCTTGGCAGTTTCGGCAGTAACTTTGATTGACATTTTCTAGTGCGTAAGTTAATGCATGATTTGTATGAGGGAAGAAATGGTGCGCGCCGATTTTTTTATAAAGTCCTGTGCTTTTCAACTTTTTCTCTGGTTGTTGATTTAAGCCGCACACTAATACCATAGTTCCTTTTTTTTGCAGAGTTTCAACAATGGTGCGTAAATGGTTTTCACCTGTAATATCAATCAAAGGAACTTTGCTCATACGTAAGATAACAATTTTAGGATCATAGTGAATCGTATTCATAATGCTTTCCGAAAACATTTGCGCAGCTCCGAAAAATAATGGACCTTCAATACTGTAAATACTAATTTGTGAACAATCCTGGGAGTTGGGCATGTCTTGATCCAAGACTTCGACTAGGTTGTGTTCCTGGTCAGGGATGACTTGGGTTACTACCATAGCCTGACTCATTCGTTTAACAAAAAGCACCATGGCTAGTAGCAAGCCGATTTCAACAGCAATTGTTAAATTAGTCAGGACGGTGAGAAAAAATGTAATCAGTAATACACCAGCACTAAAAGTTCGGACTTTTAAGATACCAACAAAAGCTTGGTGTTGACTCATGTTGTAAGCAACAATCATAAGTACTGGAGCCATACTCGCAAGGGGGATCAGACCGGCATAGGGCGCAAGAACTAACATGGCCACTAAGACAAATAGGGCGGAAATGACGATGGAATAACGTGTGGCGGCTCCTGATTTGATATTGGTCGCAGTGCGGGCGATGGCACCAGTAGCAGGAATGCCTCCGAACAATGGAATAATCATATTCGCCAGACCTTGTCCCATTAATTCTTTATTACTATTATGCCTGGTGCCTGTCATACCATCTGCAACAACAGCGGACAGTAAGGATTCAATGGCTCCTAATAGTGCAATGGTAAGGGCTGGTTGCAGAAGTAACTGTAATTTATCTAGAGTAAAATCAGGAAATTTCATGTGGGGCAAATTCCCAGGAATTCCACCGAACGCAGAAGCTATGGTAGTGACATCATTGGGGAAAAATACGGAAGAGATGACTGTTGAAGTGATAAGTCCAAGAAGAGAACCGGGGACCTTAGGTAAAAATCGGGGTGTAATTAAAATGATTGCCAAACAGATTACAGCCGTTAGCGTGCTATAAGGATTTATTGTAGTAAGGTGGTTAATAATATCCTCCATAGTAGCAAGAAAGCTCTCATGACGTTCTAGCCCTGTAAGACCAAGAAAATTAGCGATTTGCCCTGTAAAGATGTTGACAGCAATCCCCGCTGTAAAGCCTATCGTTACCGAACGAGGGATAAATTTAATCAGTGAACCCATATCGAAGAGTCCCATAATAATAAGGAGTATTCCAGACAAAAATCCAGCGATGAGCAGGTTTTCATACCCGTATGTCAATACGATAGATAGTAGGATAGGAATAAAGGCACCAGTAGGGCCAGCTACTTGATATTTGCTGCCACCAAAAAGAGCGACAATGCAAGCTGCAATAATGGTAGTGTAGATTCCGTTTTCGGGATTTGCGCCAGAGGCAATGGCAAAGGCCATGGCAAGTGGTAGTGAAATGACGCCAACTGTAAGACCTGCTAGTAGATCTTTTTTGAAAAAACTAGTAAAATAACGCTTTAGTGGTACTCTAATAGCGCGTGTCATGGAAAAGTCCCCTTTCTCTTTAAACAACAACTGATAGATCATTATTATACACCCATATAAAAAAAATGTGCAATAATAATATATTGATATTTTCATTAATACATAGTAATATATATTCAAATAATGTTATATCCCTATATTTGAATATATATCGCTATGCATTGATAACAAAGGAGAAGTATATGAACAGAGAAGTTCAACAGTTTAAAGCTGACTTTTTTAAAGCCTTATCCCATCCTTTGCGCGTTAGAATCTTAGAGTTTTTGTGTGATGGAGATAAGAATGTCAATGAACTACAGTCATTATGCGGAGTCGAGGGGGCAGCAGTTTCCCAGCAATTGGCGATTCTACGCAATAAAAATATTGTTACAACTCGGAAAGAAGGAACAAGAGTACTTTATTCCCTGCAAGATCCAATGATAGAGGAATTATTAAAGATAGCACGTCAAATTTTTAATAATCACCTAATTAATACGATTAGCATGCTAGATCGTTTTCAAAAAGAGTCCTTATTGTAGTAGAAAAACTTTACAGTACTAGAATTCATCCTCTTAGGTTGACAATCTAAGAGGATTGTTTTATTATATAAAATGATAATGATTATCAATATCGCTATTATAATAAAATATCAAAAAGGGTGGATGAAATGAAAAAAGTTATAGCAATGACGTTAGCTAGTTTAAGTGTATCTTTAACTTCAGTGGCTTTTGCTGCGCCAGTTGATTTATCTGGTGATGTATCAGTCAAGCTAGCAAGGGAGACAGCGGAAGGCAATCCTAATGTTTCTGGTGGTATCTATACCTTCAAGCTGAAAGGAGAAACAGATCTAGGGGCTGGTTGGTCATTGTATGGACGTCTTGGCGGCCAATATGCATCGAATCCTTCCCTTGGAGATTTTAATGGAGATACATATGGAGCAGGAAAGAAGGCAGTGATTGCCTTAGATCAATTTGGAGTGAATTACAAGAAAGACCAAGTTGTCTACAAGCTTGGACGCCAAGATGCAACAGTAGGAGCAACCGCGCTTTTATATAGTAGAGCGGATTCTAATATTGGAAAAAATGTTTTTGTTGATGGCTTGAGTGCTTCTGGTACAGTGGGTGTTGTTGATGTATCAGCCCTTTTTGCCAAGGAAGATAACATAGGGTCAGAGGACAATAAAATATATGCAATTCGGACTGGCTTTAAGGCAAATGAAGATCTAAGCTGGGGAGTTACATTAGGACGATACCAATATAATGGTGGCGAAAGCACCAATCATTGGGCCACTGATGGAACCTATAAATTTGGGAAAAACAGTGTAACGGCAGAGTTTGCAAAATCAAGCAGTAATGTAGATAACAAAGCCTACGCAGCAAGCTTCAACTATGGCTTCAATGATAAAACGGCAGCTTATATCACTAACTTTAGGGTAGAAACCAATGGTGATATGGGCGGACAGAGTGATTTTGATAATGACAACCGAGGTTTTTACTATGGTGTAATCCATAAGTTAAGTGAAAACCAAGAACTAGAGCTTGTCTACAAAGACCAAAAACAAATCAGTAGTGGACAGCATAATACGAAACTGGAAGCAACATTTACTCATAGCTTCTAAGAAATTATTTTTAAAATTTAAAAATGAAGTAATAATAAATGCCCAAAAGGACGCAAGATTTTGCGGCCTTTTGGGCATTTATCAGTTGATCTAAGCTAACTATAGTTCTTTATCGAGAATAACTTCTCTAACTGGTTTTACTCCAATGCCATGTTTTTGCATTTAATTGAATAGATGTTCAATGGGGGATTACATCCTTAGTGTATTCAAATAGCGAAAAGCAGTTCCAAACCAACTTGGTTTAGAGCTGCTTTTTACGTTACTTATTTAAAAACTTTAATTCGTTCTTCTAGTGGCTTAAATTCTTTATCGCCAGGCTGAGCGGTAGTTTTGCCAAAAGGCATTTGAGCAATCAATTTCCATGTAGATGGAACATTCCACTGCTGACTGACTTGATCCTCGATAAGAGCCCCATAATGTTGTAAGGAGGCACCCAATCCTTCTGCTTCTAATCCTGTCCAAACGACAAACTGTAACATTCCAGAAGCGTGATGTGACCAAATGGGGAAATTATCTTTATAGAGAGCGAATTTGCTCTGTAGTTCTTTTATAACAGTTTCATCCTCAAAGAATAATACTGTTCCATAACCGCTCTTAAAGGAATTTATTTTTTCTTCAGTAGGGGCAAAAGCATCTGCGGGGACGATCTTTCGGAGGGCTTCTTTCGTAATATCCCACAATTTATCATGCTGTCCTCCTAATAAAAGAAGCACTCTCCCACTTTGTGAGTTAAAGGCAGAGGGGGTATGTTTAACAGCAGCTTCAATTACTTCCTGTATTTTTTCATCGGAGATCACTGATTCTTTGCTAAGACCATATACCGAACGTCTTCCTTGTAAAGCTGTGTAAAAATCCTTGGACATTATCAACACCTCATCCATAGTTTTAATTTATTACCTATATTATACCACTTTCCCTAGTAAATAATAGTTATTTTTTAATAATTTTAAGTATAATAAATGATTTCTAGGAGAGTAATTTTCTTTTTACCAATTCTTGCTCTGCACTTACTAATTGAACACAAAGAACGACTAGCTCCATCGCTTGTTTTAGCTCTGATATTGGGGGAAAGGTAGGAGAGAGGCGAATGTTTTTATCTTCAGGGTCATTGCCATAGGGAAAGGTAGCTCCCGCAGGTGTGAGCAGGACTCCGGCAGCAGCGGCCGTTGCAACTATCTTCTGAGCGCAGCCTGGCAATGTGTCTAAACTGATAAAGTATCCACCTTGTGGTTTACTCCAAGAAGCAAGATTTTTATCGCCTAGCTCAGATTCTAAAATCTCCAGTACGATATCAAATTTAGGTTTAATAATTGCTGCATGCTTGTGCATATGTGTTTCTATGCCTGCTTGATCTTTAAAGAAGCGGACATGGCGCAGCTGATTTAGTTTATCTGGTCCAATGGTTTGAATATTGAGATGCTTTTTAAGCCAATTGATATTATTGGCACTGCTAACGAGCATCGCAATACCGGCACCAGGAAAGCTAATTTTGGAGGTGGAGGCAAATTCGAAAACCCGATCTGGGTGACCCGCTTGTGTACAAGTCTTTAAAATATCTAGTAATTGATCGGGGGTATTTGTAAGATGATGCACCGAATAGGCATTATCCCAGAAAATCCGAAAATCAGGCGCTTTCGTCGGCATTGCTGCCAATCGCTTTACGACTGAATCAGAGTAGGTAATGCCAGTAGGATTACTATATTTGGGCACGCACCAAATTCCTTTAATAGCTAGATCCGCAGCAACTAGTTTCTCCACTTGTTCCATATCTGGTCCATCTTCTTGATAATCAACAGGTATCATTTCAATTCCTAGGTGCTCGCAAATGGCAAAGTGCCGATCATATCCTGGACTTGGGCAGAGAAACTTAACGGTTGGTAATTTGGCCCAAGGTGTTTCGCTTTCTAAAAAACCGTGCAGCATAGCACGAGAAAGAAGATCATGCATCATGGTTAAACTCGAATTTCCCCCAATCATAATTTCTTGGGGGTTAGCATCTAACATCCAGGAAAAAAGTTCTTTTGCTTCAGGAATGCCATCCACGCCGCCATAGTTTCTACAGTCAACGCCTGCTACAGTTTTGTAGTCAGTTTTGCTAAGACTCTCCAAAAGATCACTAGAAAGGTCTAGTTGCTCTGTACAGGGTTTGCCTCGTGACATATCTAAATTTAATTTTTGAGCTCGGAAGTCCTCGTATTGATTGGACAATGAGGAATAGTATTCTTGCAAGGTTGTATCATTCATACTTTTAAAATCCATTCTATGTATCGCTCCTTCCAGTTTTTTTCATTATATGAGAATATGTTAGTCTTAGGCAATAGGTTTTGGGGTTAGAAAACCATGTATTATGAATACGTGAATTTAATCTCATTTAAAAAAAGAAAAATGAAAAGACAAATACCTGGAAGTAAGAACCGAATAACTAAGTTCCTACACAAGCTTTTGCAGGAGTTTGGGATTTTTATGAGTAAATAGTGTTGTAATGAGATTTCTATTTGCTAAGTAGATGAATAAGAGAGAAAGCAGTAATAATGAAAGGGAAGGGCTGAATGTTATGATCATAGTAAGTGCTTGTTTAGCTGGAGTAGAGTGCAGATATAATGGATCTTCCGCGACCATTCCTAAAGTGGTAGATCTGGTGATAAAGGGAGAAGCTATCCCAATTTGTCCAGAAATACTTGCTGGCTTACCAACACCACGTCCACCAGTGGAACAAGTCAAAGGGAAAATTGTTTCGGCAACTGGCCAGGATCAGACGGAAGATTATATAACAGGAGCAAAAATAGGACTAGAGATAGCATTATTAAGTCACTGCAAGAAGGCTATCTTGAAATCAAATTCACCTACCTGTGGCTGCGGCCGAATTTATGATGGAACATTTTCCGGGAAATTAGTGCAAGGAGAAGGCGTTTTTTCGAAGCTTCTCAAGGAAAATGGGATTGAAGTAAGTACAGAAGAAATGTTTATAAGTGCTTAACAATATAAAAAAATAACACGATTCAAAAAGGAAACGCCTGCAAAAATCAAATGAGATTTTGCAGGCGTTTGCCTTGACTCAATGGAACCGTCCACGTGATTACGTCATTGGTGTTTTTGGGGAAGGTTGACGTAATGCTATTCCTACCGTATAATTACCTAGGTAATTAATTGCTGAGGGTGGAAGGTAATCTATGTTTTTATATGGTCATAGAGTCAATCAGTTAGCCCGGTTGTTCATGAAGCGATTTAATGAGGATTTGGTGAACACTGGGCTTTTTAGTTCCCAATGGGGCTTTATTTTATATTTGTATGAAAAAGGTTCCAGTACACAGAAGGAATTAAGTGAATATCTAAGCATTGAGCCGCCGACTGTCACAAGAACCTTAGCCCGTATGGAAGAGGCTGGTTGGGTTATCAAGGAGGAAGGCAGCGATCGGCGAGAACGCAAAGTACGTTTGTCACCTCGTGCTTATGAGCAGTTTTCCCATTGGGATCAAATCTCAGATCAATTGGAAATAAAAGCTCTTACTTCTATCGATAAGGCAGATTTAGAAGTGTTTACTCGGGTGTTACAGCACATGAAGGACAATCTTCAAGAATAAATGAATAGTAAAGGTAAAGAAGGAAGAAAATGAAACAAGAGGATAACACTGAAAAAACCTCCCTACGGTCAAATATTATCGTATTGACTGCAAAGGTAGTTATATTTATTTTAGGTATATTTTTTCTGACATTGGGAGCGGCCTCGTTAATTACGGCGAATTTAGGCGTGGCATCTTGGGACGTTCTGCATATTGGTTTAGCAAAACAGGGTGTGCTATCGATTGGGACCTGGGTGCAAATCATTGGTATAGGCATGGTTTTATTAACAGCACTTTTAGAACGTAAGCAACCTCAAGTTGGTAGTGCGGTCAATATTCTTTTGATCGGTTTTTCTCTCAATTGGATATTAGGCAGTCATATACTGCCTGCGGCAAATGCGTTATGGAAGAGCATTTTACTGTTGATAGGCGGTGTCTCTTTGATGGGCTGGGGATCAGGTATGTATGTGGCTACTGAACTTGGTGCCGGACCAAGGGATGGCTTGACTTTAGTGTTAGCTACTATGTCGGGGAAATCTGTGCGTTTAGTACGTACGTTTCTGGAAGTTACTGCATTATTTTGTGGTTGGATTGCTGGCGGGCCCATTTCTATGGGAACATTCGTCGCTGTATTTTTAGTGGGCCCTATTATGCAAGCTTCATTGCATTTCTGGCGTCGGCAAATTGATAGTTTAGAAAGTACAGTAATGGAAGAAGCTTCAGAAGGGGATATCAGCTAGTTAATGATTTATTTTTGTGAGGTAAAGTATTATGAAACTTATCATATCTGATTTGGATGGTACCTTTTTGAATTCGAAGCACGAAGTCATTGAAGAAAATGTAAGAGCTCTTAAAGCAGCTCAGGATAAAGGAATGGAAATTGCAATTGCGACAGGGCGAAATTATGGTAACGTTTTGGCCTTGTGTTTGCGTGCAGGATTAAAACCTCATGTAATATCAAACAATGGTGCCTTTGTTTATAATAAAGATGGTAATCTGATCAAAGGGATTGGTTTAGAAAAAAGCTATATAAAGGGTGCCCTTGATTGGCTGGCACATCGTAACTATTTCTACACCTTGTGCACGGATCATGTTGTTTACATGCCGGATAATGCAAATGAAATCCTTACCAGTGATTATGATAATGCGACAAACCATGTTAGGAAAATGACGCCAGAGGAGCTTAAAGAAGGCATTGACATATTTCTGAAATTAGATAGTGCAGTGTTTATCAACGACTTTAATGAAATTCTGGAGCAAGACCTCACTTTTGGCAATATTTCAGCGATTACTCTTGATCACGATAAATTAAGTTTGGGGCGGGAGTATTTCAGTAGTTATGAGGGGATGTCCATGACTATAGCAGGTAATAATATTTTTGAAATGATTCATCCCTCCGTTTCAAAAGGCAACGCATTGGAACAATTGGTGGCACATTTGGACGTTGCCATGCAAGAGGTAATGGCATTTGGTGATAACTATAATGACATTTCTATGCTTAAGAAGGTCGGCGTGAGTGTAGCAGTAGGGAATGCGGAAGAAGAAGTAAAGAAAGTATCTAAATATGTGTCCCTTTCGAATGATGAAATGGGCGTGGCACATATGATATATAGGCTGCTGGAAAATGGCCCATTAAACTTATAGCCTTAGACACATCCAAGTTGCTTCTAGAACGGCCTTGCCTTTACAGTAAGCTGTTCCCGTTTGCTTTAGTATTTTGTCGGATACTTTACAGTTTTTCACAATCATTTTAACCATTGTGTTAGGCTGGACAAAACCCAAAATACGTACATTTTCGATAGAAGCTAATCCCCATAAAGACTTTCTGCAGAGACCTATTTTGTTGATTCCTGCACCGCCGCATTGTACGATGGATTCAATCAGTATTGTACTGGGGACGATTTTTTGATGCTCTGCATGCTCTTGGAAATATAAAAAGGATGTTTCATACGTTTTTGTCCCGATTATTTCGTCCAGGTCAGCTGAAATAATTTTATCAACAAATAAAAAGGGGTATCGTTGGGGAAGTAGTGTTTCAATATCTGTCACTTAAGAAACCTCCGATCATCATAATGGATTGTAACGCGAATGGGCTCCAAAGGAGCAAAAGGCCAGATTCTCAAGCACTAGAGAGTCTGGCCTTTTTTTTGCGGAATCAGAAAGTATAACACTTTCTTGATCCCAAGTAAGAACGACTAAGGCTTCTGCCTGCGTCTGAAGACTTGGCACAAGCCAAGTCTTTTCTTAAATCAAGTCTTCTTGATTATGGAATCTTTTAATCGGATTCTATCAATCTTTCCATTTTGATTCATTGGAATTTCGTCAAGAAAAATGATTCTTTGGGGACAATGGTGAGAACGCATTTTTGCTTTGCAAAAATCGTAGATGTCTGCTGCAGTTAAAGCAGCTCTGCTCTTCACAATCCATGCACATACTTTTTGTCCCCTGATGGGGTCATCAATGCCGCCCACAACGGCTTCGCTGATTCCAGGACACTGAAGTAGGACTGTCTCTACCTGTTCAGGGATCACTTTCACACCGCTTGTGTTAATCATACCATGTTTTCGTCCCAATAAATATAAATAACCCTTAGTATCTAATTTCCCCAAATCTCCGACTGTTGCTTTGGGTCTATAACTTGGAGCTACATAGGGGCTCTCTACCCATATTGTTTCATCCTCAATCGAGATGGTTACATGGGGGAAGGCTCTGCCTACAGAATTAGGCCGCTCTAAAAGGTCTTCCTTCGTGGAGTAACTCACGTGTCCAAGTTCACTGGCTCCATAATACTCACAGATTTCTGCAACAGGAAAGTACTCTGCTAGAGCCTTAACGGTAGGTAAATCCATTTTTGCGCCGCAAGTTACAAGTGATGTTACCTGGGGAAGAGGTGTTTTTATATTCTTAAGCAAAATCTTGTAGTTAGCGGGAACCATAAAGATCGCAGTTACCTGGTGGTCGATGATCTCTTGTACCCAGGTGCGGGGCATGCTATTTCCCGAGAAGATCACGGTACCGCCCTCATAAAGAATATGCAGGCAAGCATTTAGATTCGCTGTGTAAGAAAGGGAACTTACTAAATACAGAGTATCTGCATTTGATAGATGAAAAATAATACTTTGGCTAGGAAAGGCCCGAAACCAGCTTTCGTGATTGCGCCATATTAACTTAGGAGTGCCAGTGCTTCCTGAACTTAACGCTCCTAAAAAGAGGTCCTGTTCGTTGCTCTCTGGCAGAGAAGACACTTTGTTACTGGGAAGTGGAAAGTTCTTATCCATATATATGTTGATGTTATGGGTAGCCATTAGATTCTTACATATTTCCTCTGGAGTCGCTAAATCTACGAAGACGCAGGAAGCTCCTGCTTTTAAGATTCCAAAGAAATAGAGCAGCTGGTCGAGAGGGTTTGAAAGCTTGAGTAATACCTTGTCACCTTTTTTTAACTCAGTTGCCAGACGATAAGCTAGGTCATTTATTTGTTGTGTGAATTCGTGGTAGGTAAGCTGTACATTGCCTTGTATAAGGCAAATTTTATTTCCTAAGCTTTCATTGATACAATTTTGAATCAGCACATTGTTCAACACCTTTCGATTAGCGTTGCAATTCCCTGGCCTCCTACTGCTCCGATGGCAGCGATGCCTCGCCGGCCATTCACTTGTTGCAATGCTTTCAATAAATGCAATAAGATGATGGCTCCCGAGGCGCCATAAGGATGTCCATAGGCTAATGCGCCTCCTAGAATATTTGTCTTCTGCAGGCTAAATTCTAGCTGTTGACAACAAGCCAATATCTTAACGGCAAAGGCCTCGTTTATTTCAAGAGCATCCACATCATCCACTTGCAGATTGCCTTTTAACAATAATTTTTGAATGGAAGGAACAGGCCCTAAAGGAAAGACATTGGGGTCACAACCGCAGGTGGATGCTCCTGTAATCATGGCTTGTGGTTGCAAATTATATTTTTTTACAGCAGTAGGAGAGGCAAGTAAAACGACTGCAGCCCCATCATGTTTCAAACAGGTATTTCCTGCTGTGATTTTGCCTCCATCTACAAAAACTGGTTTCATTCTTTCTAGTAGTTTAAGGGTTATACGGCTTCTAATACATTCATCGGAGCTGATTATTATCCCTGCTGCTTTGACAGGGATAATGATATCGTTAAAAAGCCCTTGTTCTTGGGTGAGGGTTGCTCGCCTATGACTTTCAAGGGCTAATAAATCCATTGCTTCTCTAGTGATAGCCATATTTTTAGCGAGATACTCTGCTGTTTCACCGATATCAGGGTCTCCCACTGCAGGGGTAGAAAAAGGGGCCCTTTCGTAATATACATTTTCCCCTTGAAAGCGAGGGTCCGCAGGATTGAACTGGCGCCTAGGAGACATGCTGGTACTTTCCACGCCTCCTGCAAGAATCAATTCTGCCTGACCTGACAAAATTTGGCCGTAGGCTAAGTTGACAGCACTTAATCCTGAGCCACATTGTGTATCTACGGTTAATGCCGGGGTGCTGTAAGGCCAACCGGCCTCCAGTACAGAAACTCGGGCAATATTGCCACCCGGGCCTACCGCATTTCCCAGTATGACTTGGTCGATATGATTAGGTAATAATTTGTATTTGTCGAGTACTTCATTTAATACTGACGCAGCTAGTTGCTCAGGCAGCAAATCCTTCAAAAATCCACCAGTTTTTCCGATTGGTGTTCTCAGACCGCCGATCATATATACTTGCCTCATTAGCGTAGCCTGGTTTTCTGTAATTGTCTATTTACGGCAACCGCGATGAGGGTAGCTGCAAATGCTTTGAATAAATCTCCTGGTATAAAAGGAAGGGCACCGACCATAAATGCTTTTTCTAATCCCATGCCTGTAACAAAATGTAGCCAGGGGACACCGAAAGCATAAACAACAAGAATGCCGCCGACTACATTAGCTAAAGCCAGCCGCCATTTGCTATTTTCTTTTTTTAGTAGGGCAATGACAACCGCACCTACCAAATATCCAAGCAAATAACCACCTCTAGGGCCAACAAGGATTCCAATGCCTCCTGTCATACCTGCAAAAACAGGCACTCCTACGGCACCTATTAGTAGAAAGGTCAGGACACTAAAGGCGGCTTGTCTAGCGTTTAAGATGCTGCCTGTCAGCATAATTGCCAAAGATTGGCCTGTTATGGGAACAGGGCTGATTGGTAGTGGGATGGCAACCAGTCCAAGCACAGCGATTAATGCTGCGAAAAGTGCTGCATAAACATAGTCAGTTACTTGATTTCTTTTAGTCATTCTTTTCCTCCATACTACAGTAAATCATATTTTTCGTGTTAAAATTCACAATATCTAAGAAAAAGTATAAATTAATCTGATCGTGTAGTCAACTATATAAAACAAATTGGTTAACATACAATGATTATGGTGGGCTCAATAGGAAAAGTCCTGCAAGAGGCCTTGCAGGACTTTGTAATTTGCTACTTGACCATTATTCACTTCGATGCTGATTCAAGAAAGATAATAGTTCCTCTAAATCTTCGCCTGTATTTTTGGCTACATCTTTAATCTGAGCAAATTTACCTACTACTTTAAAGACAATGGGATTGCTTAGGTTGGAGAATTTAGGTGATCGTTGTATCAGCTTTTCTTTCAAGTGAGGATACTTAGTTAACACGTCTGCAATTTTATCATTTTCGGTAATCATTGTAGCACCCCTTATATTCTTACTGGGTCTTTAACGATTATAGTTACCGATCGCATAAAACAATATCACATAATCACATGAAATTTTCAATGAAAAGTACTAATAACAGAACTACAAACGTTGGATGGGCTTGATTAAACAATTTAATTAACTTTGACAATATCACCGTTTCTTGATAGGATAAATAAATTATACTTTACATCGTGTTTATGGGAATTTGGGGGAGATGACTTTGAACCAATTATCGTTATTTAAACTAGCCTGGCCAATATTTTTAGAATTGTTTCTGATTACATTGGTGGGGTTTGTCAATGTATTTATATTAAGCAAGTATGACAGCGTTGCGGCGGCCGCTGTGGAAGCGACCATTCAAATTTTATGGAATTTTCTTTTGGTATTTGCAATTATTTCTATAGGAACCTCGGTGTTAGTGGCACAGAATGTAGGCGCTAAAAGGCCAGAAGAAATTGATAAGGTAGCAGCTGTATCCCTATTTTTTACTGCTATCTTGGGTATGGTGGCCAGTATGACCCTATTATTTGGTGGGAAAAAGATCTTGATGTTTATGGGGATTGCTGATAATTTATTATCTTACGCTCATACCTATCTGCGCTTGGCAGGTGGTTTTATTTTTTTTGATGCATTGTTATCGTCGGTTGATGCAATTCTCAAGGGTTTTGGCAAAACGAGGCAATGCCTTGCCGTTACGTCGTTTATGAATGTTTTAAACTTGATTGTATCTGTGGTATTGGGCCTCGGAGTGGCAGGGCTTCCGGCGATGGGAGTTCAAGGCGTTGCTATTGCAGCTGTAATAAGTAAGGGGATTGCAGTATGTTCTGCATTGGTATACTTGTTTACCAAGCTCCTCAAATTTGATATTCTGCGTCATTTACTTCAATTTCCTAAGGCACAATTGAAACAACTGTTAAAGATCGGTTTCCCTTCTGCCATGGAGAACATGTCTTACAATATGAGTCAAACGGTGCTAATGACAATTATTATTGTTCATTTGGGTGCAGATGCTTATATAACGCGGACTTATGCATGGTCTATTATTAAAATGGCTTTTTTATTTTCCTTAGCTATAGGACAGGCTAATGTTATCATGATCGGACAATTAGTAGGTGCCAAAAAGTTTGCAGAGGCCGAAAAAGCTGGGATGCATAATTTCTTGATTGCTTTTGGCTCTGCCTGGGTAATTGGTTTACTGTTGTTTTTATTTAGGTATCAATTTATCGGGATCTTTACGAAAGATACTGCGATTATTACCCTTGGCACGATGATTTTTGCAATTGATGCTTTGTTAGAACCAGGGAGAACCTTTAACATTGTCTTTATTTATGGTTTAAGGGGAGCAGGAGATGTCAATTTTCCTGTTATCGTTGCTATACTTTCCATGTGGTCTGTTACCATTGGGCTAGGATATTATCTAGGGGTAGTTTTAGGATTTGGTCTGCCAGCTATTTGGGCTCTTATGCTGGTAGATGAGTGGCTTCGCGGGTTATGTATGCTATGGCGTTGGAAAAGCGGTGCCTGGAAGGCCAAAGTCATGGTATAAGGAGTTTGGTGGTATTTTCTAGTTTTAATGGAGAAGTTTTTTGCGAACTGCCGAACTCTGTCATATATTTCCAATAACGCTTTGGCATTTGACTCATTCGGCATTTCGGATTATGGCGACCCTCTACTTCGATAGTATCATAGAAAAGGCGCCACAGTTCGCGATAAGATTGCTCCGTCTCATCTGGCTCCGGCAGCTCAAGATCTTCAATGGGAATAACAGCAGATTGGTAAGGTTGATATACCAGTGCCATACCATGGGTTTTATCGTAGATTAAAAAGCGCTCTTCAGGATATCGTTCGCAAAAATGCTGTGACATTAGAGGGAGTACGTAATTTTTTGGTTCGATTTCACCCACGAGGATATTGCTAAAAATAGAAAAGCGGAGGAAGCCTTTTAATAGGTGACTTTCTTTATCTAAATGTTTAACGGCTTTAACCAGCTTATCTACTACGTCGTCAGTTAGCATATTCATCACGGATGGGCCATGTCGATAGCCCAAACGCAGGAATAAAAGGATGTATAGCTCCTTTTTAGGAAGGCAGGTTAAAAAGGCCCGCCGTACGAAATCAAGGGCATCGACGCCCATTTTCTTCGGAATGGAAGCTAGCACGCGATTTGCTTTTGGGGAATCAGTCCTTATTTCTTTCATAGAAAAGAGCATCGTTTCGGGCGAGACGGGCAGAACAATATCTACAGGGATTTCATTTTGATCATAGCTTTCAAACACGCAGCATAGCAGCCCGTCAAAGCTTCCATCATAGCGATATATTAAGTTGGACTGGTCAAACATTTTAGTATGTCCTCCTGTGTTAATGAAGACTGGATCATCGGTAGCTGTTCAAAAAGAGATAACTGCTCTGACTTAGGCTGGTGAGGAAAATTTTCAAGATACGTTTTTTCCGACATTAAAGAGCGTAATACCGCATCTTGTGTGATTTTTAAACCTTCGAGGGCTTTGCCGCCGCAAGTGATGAAATATTGAGCCCTTTTAAGTACAACTCCCAGTTTCTTAAGACCATCAAAATTGAGTGTAGCCGTGCGCCGAGCCTTTACAATTCGCATTGCGCTATTTACACCGATGCCTGGCACCCGTAGTAAATCGCTATAGGGCGCACGGTTTACATTCATCGGAAAAAACTCCATGTGATTGAGAGCCCAATTGCATTTTGGGTCTACATAAGGATTAAAACTTTGGTGATTTTGATCGAGTAGCTCGTTTGCTGCGAAGCCGTAAAACCTAAGTAACCAATCCGCTTGGTAAAGCCTATGCTCACGCCAGAGTGGCGGTTTTGTATCTATAGTAGGAAGCATGGTATTTTCGGCTACAGGCATATAGGCAGAAAAAAAGACGCGTTTTAGCTTATATTTTTTATAAAGGCCTTCCGTTAAATTTAAAATTTGAAAATCAGTATCTGGCGTAGCACCGATAATCATCTGCGTGCTTTGTCCCGCAGGTACAAACTTAGGGGCATGCCGATACTTAATGATATCTGTAGAGTTTTCTTGTATCCGGTTTTTAATGTATCCCATAGGTGCCAAAATAGAATGTTTTGACTTATCTGGTGCTAATATTTGCAAACTGCTCTGAGAGGGCAGCTCAATATTTACACTCATACGGTCTGCCAGCATGCCAAGGTGGGAAATGAGAGTACTGTCTGTTCCAGGAATGGCTTTGGCATGGATGTATCCGGAGAAGCGATATTCTTCTCGTAAGATACGCAGAGCCTCAATCATTTGCTCTGTTGTATAGTCCGGGTTTTTCAGTACGCCGGAGCTCAAGAAAAGGCCCTCAATGTAATTGCGTCGATAAAAATTAATCGTCAACTCTGCTAGTTCACGTGGCGTGAAGGAAGCCCGGGGCGTATCATTTGACTTACGATTAACGCAGTACTTACAGTCATAGGCGCAAACATTCGTCATCAACACTTTTAGTAGTGAAATACACCGTCCGTCCCCTGCAAAGCTGTGACAGATGCCGGCTGCGGCTGCACTGCCAATTCCTCCGGGTGCAGTTTTTTTATTCACGCCGCTGGAAGTGCAGGCCACATCATATTTAGCTGCATCGGTCAAAATCTTCAGCTTCTCAAAAACATCCACGTAAAATCAGCTCCTTATTTATCTTTATTATAATACAGAACATATGTTCTTGAAAAGGGATGGTTGTTAGAAAAATTATAGGAAATAATGCTGATAGAGTTATCTTAATAGAAAGATTTTACAGGCATGTAAATTATGGTAGAGATTTATCTCATTAATTTAAATGATTATATTCCTGCCTTCTGCATATACATTGTAATGATAGCTGTCAGGAGGAATGATATGGTTAATTTATATTCTATAAAAGTAAATTGGCGCCGCACCTATTTCGCAATTGCTTCGTTGCTGCTATTTAGTTTGTTTGTGGGTATAGTAGGAATTGAATACTGGGATGAACAGGAATTAGCATCTATTTCTAATCAAACATCGACAGCACCTACAGGAAAAGTAACTATTGTTGTAAAAATTTCAGAACGCATTCTAGAACTATATAGCGATGGACAATTACATAAAAAATACCGTATAGCGGTTGGTAAAAGTAGTACACCAACCCCGATTGGTGAGTGGATAGTAATTTGGAAAGCCTATCGGTCAGCTGATATCTTAGGGACACGTTTTCTAGGCATTGACGTCCCATGGGGGGGCTATGGCATTCATGGCACTAACCGGCCGTGGAGTGTCGGCCATTTTATCAGTCAGGGTTGTATTCGCCTACGCAACCAAGACATTGAAGAACTTTTTGAATGGGTACCAGTAGGTACACCTGTACGTATTGAGGGCAAGAAATTTCCTATACAACGTGTGCTTAAGAGTGAGACGATTGGTGCAGATGTAGTTCTACTACAAGCTAAATTGAAAAAATTAGGTTACTTGGAAGGCAGAGCGGATGGTTTTTTTAACAGAGATACAGAAGAGGCCGTGAAGCGATTCCAATATGATAAGGGGATCAAGATAACTGGTATAGTGGATCAAAAGAATCTCGAATTATTAGGTCTTTAGATGATCGTTGACATAGCGCTTCTGAATGACAAGAAAAAGAAAGAATCTGAAATAAAAAAAGCGGAGAAGTCGTAAAACGATTTCTTCCATTTTTTTTTAGAAGAGTTACACTAGTTTGCGGAAATGTTTGGATTGTACTAAAGTTTTATTGCCTGGTATTAGTACCAGGTGATATAATAAAAATACTAGTAATGTTGAAATAACTAACGGACATAAACAAGGGAGGGCTATCGCGTGAATAATAAATACGTTGGTATTATTGGGTTAGGGTCTTATGTGCCTGAGAAGATTATGACGAATAAGGACCTAGAACAAGTAATGGATACCTCTGATGAATGGATCGTTGAGCGTACGGGTATTCGCAAACGGCATGTCGCAGCAGAGAATGAAGCTACGTCAGACTTAGCCACGAAAGCGGCTCAAAAGGCATTAGAAGATGCTAATATTACTGCTGCAGAAATAGATTTGATTATTGTTGCAACAGGTACCGCCGATATGGCGTTCCCTGCAACAGCATGTTTGGTGCAAGATAATTTAAAAGCAATAAATGCAGCTGCTTTTGATGTTTCTGCAGCTTGCTCTGGATTTATCTACGCCCTGGTAACCGGTAGTCAATTTATCAAAGCAGGTGTTTATCGTAAAGTATTAGTAATCGGAGCAGAGACCCTTTCCAGAATTACAGATTGGAGTGATCGTAAGACTGGAATGTTATTTGGTGATGGCGCTGGGGCTGCTGTTTTAGGTGAAACGCCGGAGGGTTATGGGATTTTAGGAGTGGATTTGGGTTCAAATGGCAGTGGTGCAGAGCTTCTGAAGGTGCCGGCTGGCGGTTCGCGTAACCCTGCGACGGCTGAAACTGTATTACAAAGACAACATTATATTCAGATGGATGGCAACGAGGTATTTAAATTTGCAGTTAAGATAATGGGAGAAACTACAAGCAAAGCTTTGCAGAATGCAAATCTTACTCCTGTTGACGTAACCTATCTTGTGCCACATCAAGCTAATATTCGGATTATTAAATCAGCAGCGAAAAGGCTGGGTTTACCAATGGAAAAAGTTGTGGTAAACGTTGATAAATATGGAAATACATCGGCGGCTTCTGTTCCCATTGCTCTTGATGAAGCTGTAAAATCGGGGGTAATTAAGCCAGGTGATATTATTGCATTAGTCGGTTTTGGAGGAGGATTAACCTGGGCTTCCAGTATTATGAAGTGGTACAAATGAAATTCCGTTAAGTAGAGGCCTTCATTTATGTCTTTTCTTATGGTATCAGAATTTATAAGTTTCTAATTAAAAGATTGAACCACAAAGACACAATGCCGCTATCGCGGCACACAAAGAAGATGGGAATGAAATGGATAGAACCCTTTTGTGACCTTTGTGTCTTTGTGGTTCAGAAAGGACGCGTAACGTTTTTTTACGGAATCAGAAAGTATAACACTTTCTTGATTCCAAGTAAGAACGACTAAGGCTTCTGCCTGCGTCTGAGGACTTGGCCTAAGCCAAGTCTTTTCTTATTTTGTAACCACTCATATGTTAGCGAAATATAATAAAAAATAGAAGCGTTTAAATTAAGAAAGGAGGTTAATAATATTGGCTAACAACGTAATCAATGATTATATTCCACCAGGTAGACATAAATTACCGCCATTGCCTTATCCTTATGATGCACTTGAGCCAATTATTAGCTCTGACACCCTTAGGTTTCATCACGATCATCACCACAAGTCTTATGTAGATGGGCTAAATAAGGCTGAGTTAGCGCTAGTAGAAGCTAGGCGGCAAAATAATCTTACCTTCATAAAATATTGGGAAAATGAATTGGCGTTTAATGGGTCAGGGCATATTCTGCATAGCATTTATTGGACAATTATGGCACCTGTAGAATTTGACAGTGAGCCTGGTCGATGTACAATGAGAGAAATTAATAAATACTTTGGAAGTTTTGATGCATTTCTTGACCAGCTTGTGTCGGCAACTATAAAAGTAGAAGCATCTGGCTGGGGGATACTCGTCTGGAATCCAGCTTTTATGCATTTGGAGATTCTTACGGCAGAGAAACACCAAAACCTTACCCAGTGGGGAACAATTCCCATATTGGTAATCGATGTTTGGGAACATGCCTACTATCTTGATTATCAATACGATCGTGAGCAATATGTTAAAAAATGGTTACATTTAATTAATTGGTGCGAGGTTGAAAACCGACTTATACTGGCAATGCGAGGAGAACTGCCATTGCTGTTAGCAGATCGTAGTCCCGAATAATACTGTAGTAAGGTTAGAGTTATTTAAAGATTGTATTTTTTAATAATAATCGATGAGAGTCGTTAATAAGCTATAGCAATAAGATCCTGCATGTAAGCAAACATTGCAGGATCCTTGTTTTGAAACAATAGAATATCGGATGAAGAAATGGAAACCACTCGAAAGAACCGTCCCCGCGAAAAGATGGGGGAATCGTGAGAGAAATTGGTTACAATTTCCATGTTTGAAGAGGTGAAGTTGTCACAAGTTTGTCATACATTTTCCTCATAATAGAAATAACTCCAATATGAGAGATTAGATGAAAATATTGTCTAGTGGGTACGTTGCTTATAGCAGTAGAGGTTGAGCTCGTTGTAGTTTTTTTTAATCACTTATGACTGATTAGTCTAGAAAGGGTGTGATAGGAACATTGTTAAGCTAAAAGATTGTTTTCTATGAGATTATACAAAACAAGAGGGGGCTATTAAAATGAAAAGAATAGTAATGCTTATTTTAACCATATCCGTTCTTATGATGATGTCTGTTACGGCAAGTGCTGCTCATGGGCATAAGGATCGGGGAAATCATGATAATGGATGGCATCGTACCCACCATAATGACGTGGAAGCTGAGAGAGGTCTACCTTTTGCATGGCATGAACGTTACGATTCTATGAGAGGAAATTATCATCTTGAACGGGTTTATGATCGAGACATGGACGATAGATTCCCTGGATTACGTGCCTATAGATGGTCAGGTCATGAAGGATTCTGGCATCATGGGCATTACGTAAAAGATGCAGTATTCTTCTTTAATACAAATGATGAAATAGTGAGTGTTGGTTATATGGCTGATGGTGTATTTATTAGTTTCCGGGAAAATCATGAAAGCTATGAAAATCATGATTCCTTTTACTTTTCCTGGTTTCACCGTTCATAAAGGAGGTAGATTGATATGAAGAAATGGTTGGTAATGACATTGGTGCTTATGATGTCCTTTACAGGAAGTGTTTTTGCATGGTCAGGATCTGCAAACATAGAAGGTAAACCAGATCAATTTCAAATGAGTGGAGCAAAAGGATACTATATTTGGCAAGACGAATATGGTTTTCATATTTGGACAACAACTCGCAGTGAAGAGCATACTTTTACTGGAGTCATTCGAACAAATGGAAATTTTCATCACATTAGGCCGCAGAGCTTAGAAAGAGGAGACGCTTTTAGAGTATCAGATGAGGACGGAAAACCTTGGCTTAGATCCTCAGAGGATAACAGAAGACATTTTTCTTTTGGCGGACGTGAAATAAATTCCGAGAATGATAAGATTCAATTTAGATTTGCTACTACTGGTGGATCAGATGGGATAAACTTCCGCGTTGAAAATGCTAGTTTTATTGATTTTGATCTGTTTATAGATGGTCGTCCTATCCCTCGTAGAGAAATCTATATTAGTGATAGTGGATGGCATCCACAATCTCATAAGTTTAGATTGGTACAATAAATTAAAAGAGTCGGTTAAAGACAGCACAAATAAAAACTATTCACGTTTATCGTGGATAGTTTTTTTGTTTACAGAAAGAAATAAATTAGGTTTAAAAATAGTAATTTACTAATCATATTTTCCTGTATTTGGCAGTAGTATTATTAAGTGAACAAATACCGTTGTATGTCAGCAATTATTACTTATAGAAAGGAGTGAATGTTCATGACAATACCAGATACTATGGAAGGTGCTTATGTTCTTAGTGTAATTGATTTTTTCTTGAGTTTTGTTATTATCTGGGGTATTAGTCTTGTGTTATACATCTTTCCTTACTTGAACAAACTTGGACATCTTGACGACAGTCAGTTAAGAGGTGGACACTAAAAGGAAATTATCCGATGACTAAACCGCTCTAAGACTCCCATCTTCATCTCGTTAACAGCCTGTAATATCCTGCCCTCTGGTCCGGATAACAGTCTGTAAACTCGAAGTAAGTTCGCTCTAAGGATTTTCGAATCCAAGGCTCACTTATCTCGTTAACAGCCTGTAATATCCTGCCCTCTGGTCCGGATAACAGTCTGTAAACTCGAAGTAAGTTCGCTCTAAGGATTTTCGAATCCAAGGCTCACTTATATAAGTGGGAGTTAAGAGCGGCTAAGTCCCTGGATAAGTGCAACTAAGATTCAGATGGAGTTAACACTCATCTAAATCAAGTCTTCTTTATAATTGTAACTTTAGGAGGAAAGCAAATGTTCGAGCAAATATCATCTCTTATGATAAGCCTTGCAGAACAAACTGGACTGGCTCAAATATGGTGGGGCAATATTTTTATGATACTCGTAGGGGCAGTACTTGTTTATCTTGCACTATCCCGCAGATATGAGCCCTTTTTGCTGCTTGGTATTGGATTTTCTTGTATTGTTGCCAATGTACCTGGATCTGATCTTACCCAGCCAGGTGGACTCTTCTACTACGCCTATAAAGGAGTTGAGATGGTTATTATTCCACCTCTCATCTTCTTGGGAGTAGGTGCTATGACAGATTTTGGTCCGATGATAGCCAATCCTAGTTTGATGATCCTTGGTGCGGCAGCTCATTTGGGTATATTTATTGCACTTATTGGGGCAAAAGCATTGGGGTTTACATTGGCTGAGGCTGGTGCAATTGGTATTATTGGCGGCGCTGATGGTCCAATGGCTATCTTTGTTACGATGAAACTTGCCCCTCATTTATTGCCGCAGATTGCGGTGGCGGCGTACTCTTACATGGCTTTGATGCCCCTGATCCAGCCGCCAATCATGAGGCTTTTAACCTCTCCTGCAGAACGAAAAATAGTTATGAAACAAGGTCGAACAGTTAGCCGTCTAGAAAAAATTTGTTTTCCTTTCGTAATTGCCATCATTGTAAATCTTTTGCTGCCCCCAGTTGCTCCTTTGATTACTATGCTGATGCTTGGCAATATGCTAAGAGAAGTGTTAATGGTTGACCGTTTGGCAAGTACGGCAGCGAATGACTTGATGAACGTAATTACCATAACATTGACGGTAGCCGTTGGCTCAACCATGGGAGCCGATCAATTTCTCAACATAAAAACATTACAAATCATCCTCCTTGGATTAATCGCCTTTATTGGCGGGACAGCTTCAGGCGTGATTGGTGCTAAGGTGATGAACTGGATTAGCGGTGGCAAAATTAATCCATTAATTGGCTCAGCTGGGATTGCATCTGTGCCGATTGCAGCACGCGTTTCTCACGTGGTAGGTCTGAAAGAAAATCCGTATAATTTTTTGATTATGCATGCGATGGGACCTAATCTTGCAGGTGTTTTTGGTACTGCCATATCAGGTGGTATCATGTTAGCGCTTATCGGAGTTAAATAAAGTGGAATTTGTTATAGGTTGATTGATGAAGGTAGGTGAAAACAATGAATACGACAGCATTCGTTTGTGCATTGGTAGTAACTCTAGGATACTATTTCTTTTCCACCCGTAAGTGGAAAGCTAAAAATGATAAATAGGGGAAGAGGCGATAGGTATGATGTGGCTATTTTTGCTCCTTGGTATCATCTGCTTACTTGTAGTGATAAAAAAAAGATCCAGTGAGGAACTAAGTATAGAAGAAAGTGATGAATCCGAATGCGCTCCGTTGGCACCGCAACTAATAGATGGTTCCGAAGAAGAATATCTAATTGCGGTGATTACTGCCGCTATTCAGGAGTTTACGGGAAGTGGAGATTTTGAAGTAGTTCAAATTAAACAGTATGCCCAAAATTGGACACTCATTGGGCGACAAAATTTACTCAGATAGAAGAAGCACATAGATAAGGAGGTCTACTATGACAAACTATACTGTTATTGTAAATGGGAAATCTTACGATGTTCTTGTAGAAAAAAAGAAGGTAAATACAGCAAACATTATCAATGCAGCTCCAGTATCTGCACCTGCACCTATGCCTATAATTAAATCCGTTTCGAAAGCAGGGGGCGGGGGTGAGAACGTGGCAGCGCCGATGCCCGGCAAAATTATTGAAATTAGGGTGCGAGAGGGTGACAGCGTTAAGAAAGGACAGGAACTACTTATTATGGAAGCTATGAAAATGCATAATCCGATTCTTGCAGCCTCTGATGGTGTGATCAGTAAATTATTTGTTAAAGTAAATGAATCAGTTCAAACCGGACAACCAATACTCTCTATTAAATAATATGAAGCAAGGCCGCCATAATAACGCAAGAGAAAATCCGCCTCCAAGCTTATTGCTCAGAGACGGATTTTTTTGCGAGCTGTGTCAATAGCGCGGTTAAGAGTTGCTAATCCGCTGATCTGCTTTTTCAAATAGACGCCGACGATTGACAACGGCACGTTGGTGCCGTCCGCGACCAACATCACCATAATCATCAGAGGCGACAATGTCAAAAATGAGATTTTCACCATTGACTTCAACGAGAGTCGATTTTAATCGTAATGTCATACCCATGCACGTAGGAGCATCATGAGTAAATTCAAAGGAGGTTCCTACTGTCACATAACCTTCTGGTAGACGATTTTCCACTGTCGCGATTGATGCGTCGATCATTAAGGATACAAATGCGGGAGTCGCAATTAATGTTCCCAATGAACCTCTGCCATAATGCGTAGCGGTGTCTGATTCATTAACCAATTTTTGTACGGTATGATTCATGCCTAAGGAAAATACGTTTCTTAAATCGAACATTTTTGCTTACCTCCTATTACTAGTGACTGGGGAGTGTGATGATATAGTATATGCAAGTACCAATAAATGTAAGAATATATATCTGATAATAGTACACTATTTATTTTGGGGACACTAGTTTTCAATAAAAAAAAGCACTGGAAAAAATCCAATGCTTTTGCTTGTTTATTTTACGGAATCAGAAAGTATAACACTTTCTTGATTCCAAGTAAGAACGACTAAGGCTTCTGTCTGCATCCGAGGAATTGGCACAAGCCAAGTCTTTTCTTATTTACTGAAGTATCTGTCTAAAAGACCTTTAAAAGCAGCACCATGACGAGCTTCATCCTTACACATTTCATGTACAGTGTCATGGATTGCATCTAGGTTCAATTGTTTCGCTTTTTTTGCTAAGCCTAATTTTCCTTCGCAAGCACCATATTCAGCTTCAACGCGAAGTTCAAGATTTTTCTTAGTGGAAGGATGTACGACTTCACCTAGCAGTTCAGCAAATTTTGCAGCATGTTCGGCTTCTTCAAAGGCAATTCTTTTATAAGCTTCCGCTACTTCAGGAAAGCCTTCTCTGTCAGCTTGACGGCTCATTGCTAAATACATACCAATTTCTGTACATTCACCTACGAAGTTCATTCTCAGACCTTCAACGATTTCAGGATCAATCCCAACAGCAACGCCAATTCTATGTTCATCTGCCCAGTTTAAACCAGCAGTTGATTTTTCAATAAATTTTTCAGCAGGAGCCTTACACTGAGGACAGGATGCTGGAGCATTCTCTCCTTCGTGAGCATAACCACAGATTGCACAGATAAATCTTTTCATTAATAATCTCTCCTTGTTAATAATTATTATTCCTAACTCCTTATTTATAATACTAACTTGTTGAGAAAATGTCAATACCTTTATTGGTAAAAATTATTTTACTATTACTACAAAGAGAACGCACAAACTCCAGCAAGAATTACTTGCTGGAGTTCGTATATATACAATAAAGAGATTTGCAGGAGTTTGTAATGTAATGGTAAATAAATAATAATAAAATACTTGTTTGATTAAGAAGAATTGGTGCATGAATAGAATACATAACTATTATGTGTTCATGGAGGGAAGGGATATAGTATGAAAACATATCAAGTATATCAGGTTGACTCATTCACTAGGGAAAAATTTACAGGAAATCCTGCTGGAGTTGTATTAAATGCAGATGGGCTTTCTGAAAAACAAATGTTAGCAATTGCCCGGGAGCTGAACAATTCAGAGACTGCATTTGTTTTCTCGCCAGACGCTTCAGACCATGATCTTAAAATTCGATACTTTACCCCCACGACGGAGGTGCCAGTTTGTGGGCATGCTACGATAGCTGCTCATTTTGTTCGGGCTACTGTAAATCAGATGGCTTCTTCAACGATATCACACAAAATTGGTATCGGTATATTGCCAGTTGAAATTATTAAGGAAGAACAGGGTTATTTAATCGTAATGACGCAAGGCAAGATTGAATTTGCCGAGCCTATAGTAGGACAAGAGAAGAAGGACATAGTGGCAGCATTAGGATTAACGCAAGAAGATCTTGACCAGCGCTGCCCCATCCAAATTGTATCAACGGGGCACTCTAAAGTTATGATTGGGATTAACTCAAGAAAAAAATTAGATTCCTTAGTACCAGATATGGTTTCATTAGGCAAGCTAAGTGCATTAATTGGCTGCAATGGATATTTTGTTTTTACCTTAGATGCTGAAATGCCAGGTGTTTTAACTCATGGAAGAATGTTTGCTCCAGCAATTGGTATTGTTGAAGATCCTGTGACGGGTAATGCTAACGGACCTCTTGGGGCATACCTAATAAAGCATGATTTGGTAAAGCATAATAATCATTCTTTTTCGTTTAAAGGAGAACAAGGCAAGGCAATTGGTCGTAGTGGAATCGTAGAAGTCCAGGTAAAGATGGAAGAAGGCGAACCAGTAGAGGTTAAAATTGGTGGCAGAGCAGTCATTCTTTTTCAAACTACGATTGAGTTGTAATAATAAAGAACTGAGCAGGCTAGTAGGGAATTCTTATTTATAGGAGGCTAATTATGTTGAAAGAGTTTACCATCCAAACTCCTTCTGAAGGTTTTGTTACTATTACTAAGCAGGTGGCCCAGATTGTAGAGCAGTGTCATGGAGAGAAACGTCTATGTCATGTGTTTGTGCCTCATACGACAGCCGGGGTAACGATAAATGAAAATGCGGATCCGGACGTAGTAAAGGATATGTTGCTTGCTCTAAATCATATGGTACCAGATTTAGCCTATCAGCATGGTGAAGGAAATTCACCAGCCCATGTGAAAGCTTCTCTAGTTGGATCATCAGTCAGTGTCCCCATTGTGAATGGAACTTTGTACTTGGGAACTTGGCAAGGCATCTATTTCTGTGAGTTTGATGGACCTAGGCAGAGGAAATTTTGCGTAAACATTTTGTAAAACTTGATGCATTCTTGTAGATTGTTAGTTATAGGTCTATAAAATTTTTTCAGAAAAGAGTAGACTTCCTTTAGATTTGCGAATAGTATAGCGTAGCAGATAAGATTAGTATTGGAAAATTTAAAGAATAAGAAATTCTTTCTTTGGAGGTATAGAGGAATAATAATTGCCAAGTTAATCTTTTGTGCTATAATGAACTATAACAAAATATTTCTTATTTCCTGCAAGGGGAGTAGCTTTATGGTACATGTCGTCATTACGAGTATTTTCTCCGGCTGTACTGTCAATATTACTATTGATGCAAGACCTTGTCTCTTAGGAGGCAAGGTCTATTTTGTATATAAAAATAGAGGAGGTCTTTATCATGTTTACTAGTATGTTTGAGGCGGAGTTTTTAACTGCTCTTTTATCAATTATAGCTATCGATATTGTTTTAGCCGGTGATAATGCAGTCGTAATTGCCCTAGCATCGCGGAAATTGCCAGAGGAGCAACGTACCAAAGCAATTTACTGGGGGACTTTCGGTGCCATTATCATTCGTGCACTGATGACGATAATTGCCTTATGGTTGCTTCGTATTCCTTATTTACAAGTTCTTGGTGGTATTTTATTGATTCCTGTAGCAATTAAACTAGTTAAGCAAGATGATTCCCATGAAAATATCAGTGCTTCTTCCAGCCTTGCAGGGGCGATTCAGACAATTATTGTAGCAGATGCAATTATGGGGATTGATAATGTGATTGCTGTTGCCGGTGCATCTCATGGCAACATGCTCTTGGTCATACTCGGATTATTAATTAGTGTTCCCATTGTAATTTGGGGTAGTAAATGGATTTCGGCCTGGATGGTGACCTACCCTATACTTGTCTACGCTGGAGCCGCTATTCTAGCTTGGACAGCTGGAGGGATGATCATGAATGATCAGATTGTCGGGACTTATTTACGACATCTTTCTGAGTTAACAGACTTCATGATTCCTCTTGCAATTACAGCTTTAGTATTGCTGGTAGGTAAGATTAGGGCCAAGAATTCAGTTTTAAAGTAAAAAAAGGATAAAGTCCTGCAGGGTGTTATCTTGTAGGACTTTTTTTATGGTATCAGAATTTATAAGTTTCTAGTTAAAAGGATTGAACCACAAAGGCACAATGCCGCTATCGCGGCACACAAAGAAGATGGGAATGAAATGGATAGAACTCCTTTGTATCTTTGTGGTTCAACAAGGGACGCGTAGCGTTTGCTGCTTTGGTAAACGTTGAACCACAGAGAACACAGAGCACCACAGAGGGCGCAGAGTAGCATTTATAATATGGTTTGCCATACGAACACCTCCCATTCTCTGTGTCCTCTGCGCCTCTGTGGTTCAAATCCTTTACGCCCTCCGTATCCAATGTTTTCTTTGTGACCTTTGTGTCTTTGTGGTTCAAAAAGGACGCGTAGCGTTTTTCTTATTACAAGTTGAGAGTTAACAAAATATTTACCTATAAGTAACAATAGGAGGAAAGGAAAATATTACAATCAGGATAGAAAATAATGGGAGGTGCATGTTATGGGACTAGAGTTTAATGACAAGGATGGTCTTTCAAGGCGCAGATTTTTGCAAGTTTCTGCGGGCACAGCAACCGCGATGATGGTTGCTACACTACCTAATCTTTCCTGGGCCCAAGTTTTAAAAACGGAAAAAGTTGGTCTTGATCAATGTTTGAATCTAACTCCGTTAGACATGGCTAAAAGATCGAATTTGGTTCAATCTGCTTATAGTTATATTACTGGAATTTGTGGTGAAATAAAAAATCAGGCATTACGCGATCAAGTATTACAAGTCATTCATAATCCTGCCCCTACATTTATGGAAAGATACACTACTAGTGATGCAAAAAGGATGTTATGGCAAAAATTAGTTGCTGCTAATTATGTAAGTGATGCGATTGGGGTAATGGATTTTTTACCACCCAATGAAAATATCCAAAAGGCTTCGCAACCTTTTTTCGCTGCTCCTGGGAGTGGATATATGAGTCATCATGCCTATCCAGGTGGTTTGGCAACACACACTGCATTCAACATACGATCGTCCCTTAATGTGTATCAAGCATATTTTGAAACTTTTGACTATAAACTCGACCGAGATATTGTTATTGCGGCCCAAGCTCTGCATGATTTGCATAAGCCCTGGGTCTTTCAATGGCAGGAGGATGGAACTAGTCTAAAAGAGATTACCCTTGCTGGGCAGGGGGCTCACCACGTATTAGGTATTGCTGAGTCGATTTATCGCGGTTTTTCGCCAGAAGTCGTTGTGGCCCAAGCTTGCGCTCACAATCATCCTGGTTCAGATAAAGATGAGGCAGAAGTAGTTGAGTGGATTAAAGCGGCTAGCATAATCGCCGATAAAGATCCTATACGGGAAGGTCTTTTGTCAGCAGATGGTAGTACTTTACCGATTCCTCGCCGCCAAGAGAATTTCGTTACTCATCTAGGTGACCATGACTGGGTTTTAAGTGGACCAGCCGTAAAATGGACATTGCCAGCTTTAAAAAATATTGCGAAACAGGAATATAAAATGAGCGACCAGGAGTTAAACGGTAAAAAATTTAATTACTTTCGTAATTATGTGTTTTCTCAATTTTCGGCTATGCGGTCTTATCAAGTGCTTGTCACTCAAGGTGAGGCAGGATTAAAGGCAAAAGTTAAGGAAATGATAGATTAGAACTATCTAAAATTTACCACGCATTGCATTTTGCATTTAGGCCATACTATTTATTGTAGAGGGTTCGTAATGGTTGAGCCAAGACTGGTGCCGGATCTTAAAAGGGTTCGGTATTGGTCGGCCAAAGATTATTGTCGGGTCGAAAGGTTCGGCAGTAGTCGGCGGGCAGATCGTTATATGTCTTGTAAGGCTGTGCGGCAGCCCAACTGTTGTCGTATGGTCAAAAGGGATGTATAACGGTCGAGCTAAGACTGTCATGGGTGCTGAAGCTATAGGGGTCGGCCGTTGTCGGGAGATTGCGACCGGTTCGGTAGGTATCTGTGGCAGTCGAGCAAAGGTCAGTATCGGTTGTGTAATGCTTGTGGGTAGTCGAAAGATTGCGTATAGGTATGTAATGATCGGTATTGGCTGTAGCGTAGATCATTACGGGCTCTTTATATATTAAAAAATGTACTCGTCACGCTCACACCTTACATGGTTGAGCGTTTTTTATTTTTAAGAACACTCTATTAGAAACATGTTTTCTATTTGTCACACTCTCCGAATGGTGGTACTATAATGAAATGGGCATAAGGTAATTAATTTTGTTGTGAGTTAGGATAGAAGAAAATTAAAGATATGCAGGTGTTACATGGAAATCTGGAGAAAAAATTTATGGGCTTGTTGGTTTGCCGTCTTTATTGTGTCATCGGGAATGAGCCAGATGGCCCCCATATTGCCTCTTTATATCGATCACCTTGGTATCCATGATGCAGCGTCAATTGCCAAGTGGTCCGGAATTGTTTATGGCAGTAATTTTATTAGTTTAGCTATATTTTCTCCTATTTGGGGGAAATTCGCAGATAAGTATGGACGAAAATCTATGATTCTACGAGCCAGCCTTTGGTTATCAATTATCATGACATGTATGGGATTTGCGGAAAATGTATATCAACTGACAGGATTGCGTATGCTGCAAGGAGCCCTTTCAGGCTTTCAATCGGCAGTTGTTACTCTAGTTGCTACGCAAACGCCAAAAGAACGAGTTGGATGGGCTTTGGGAGTTATTTTCAGTGGACAAGTGGGTGGTACTTTGCTAGGACCATTATTCGGAGGATACTTAGCAGAGGTAATTGGGTTTCGAGAAGAATTTATATTCATAGGGGTAATGTGCTTTATTGCATTTATTGCATCTTTCTTCTTGGTTAAAGAACAAAAATCTATTGAAAAGCAAGAAGTCCTCAATTTCCATCAAGTTTGGAACTGCCTTCCTAATCCGAAAGTAATGATATGTTTATTCATAACCACCCTTGTGTTGCAGTTAGGCCTTATGTCAATACAGCCGATTATAACCGTTTATATTACCCAGTTAACTTCAGATATGTCTCATATTGCTCTTATTTCAGGCGCAGTCTTTGCTGCTTCAGGACTTGCGAGTATACTAGCGGCTTCCAGGTTGGGAAAACTTTCAGATAAAATTGGACCGCAAAAGGTGCTACTAGCAGCATTAATTATGGCAGGAATACTTTTTATCCCGCAAGCGTTTGTACAGTACTCTTGGCAGCTGGGGATACTGCGGTTTTTGCTAGGAATCGCTACAGCAGGGCTGTTGCCTTCCATTAATAGTCTTATTAAACAAAGTACATCGGATGCAATTGCTGGCCGCGCTTTTGGCTATAACCAGTCTGCCCAGTTTTTAGGTATGTTTTTAGGTTCCATTCTCGGTGGTCAAATAGCTGCTGCTTTTGGTATTCGGTATGTATTTTTCTTTACAGGAGCATTATTATTGATCAATGCTTTCTGGGTGTACCATTCCATCTACAAAGAAAAGATTCAATGTTTGCCACTTAAAGAGTAGGCACTGCTTCTATTATAAAATTATAATCCTATAATAGAAGCGATGCCTAGTAAGGCTATAATAATACCTGCTGATTTGTTAATGAGGACTATGATGGATGGGGTCACTCTGCTGCGAAAATGACATACAATACTAGTGAGAGCAATCCACCAAAGGGCTGAGCCAATAAAAACCCCTAAAGCAGCTAGAAATGTTGTAAATAGATCTGTCACAAGAACTGCAATGCCAAAGGATGAAAAAACAGCGATAAAAGTAAACATAGTAACAGGATTGGTTAGTGTAAGGAGAAAAATCCCTGCAAATTGGTTATAAAGGTTACGGTTGCATTTCTTATTCTTGTCGTTGGGTGTGGGGGTAGCGCGAAATGTTAGAAATCCAAGGTACATAATGAATAGTCCGCCTCCCCAGCGAAAGGCTACATCGTACTGATGAATAAAGGCAGTTAGAACACTGAGTCCTGCTGCCGCTGAAGAACCATATACTACATCGGCTAATGCAGCTCCCATGCCGATAGCAAGTCCAGATATACGCCCTTCACTTAAGGTGTAGCGGATGCAGATTAAATTGACCGGTCCAATCGGAGCGGCGAGAAGAAAACCACTAATGATACATTTAATAAGAAGAACAGAATTCATATGCCTTCTCCTATAAAATAATCTACTAACAGTGTCGGCAAAAAGCCTTGCAGATATACTTTTAGAATGCATAAGGGCTAACGGTTCGGACATAATTAGAAAAAGACGATAAAAATGAGATTATAACCAGATTATATAGGAGAAGATTTATGATTGCAGAAGTTATTGACAAAACACTGCGGCGTTTTGAAGAACGTAACTATCAGCCGGCAGTAGTCAAAAAGGCCGGTAATTTTTTGCGTAACATGATGGAACACGGACTAAAGCCGGAGTTAATTGTTGCCATTCAAGAACGGCGACTGCGCAATGTTATAGAGTATGTGTATGCACATTCACCTTTTTATCAGCGTATGTTTGAACAATGTAAAGTACGTCCTGAAGATATAAGGAAGGCTGGTGATTTACATAAGCTTGCCTTTACTACTGCAAATGATATAAGAAAATGGCAGGATTTTCTTTGTGTGCCAGAAGAAAAAATGTCTGCTGTGTTCACTACTTCAGGTACAACCGGTGAACCCAAAAGAATGTATTATACCTATCGTGAAATGCAGACACTGTCCAATCTTTATGGCGCGGCAATTCGTGTTGTGCATACAGGAAGACTTGTTGCTTTGGTTGCCCTGCCCATCGGGCATGGTCTGTGGATTGGCGGCGCCAGTGTACAGCGTGCGGTGGAACGTGCAGGCGGGTTACCGTTAAATGTTGGTGCTGACAACCCGAAGGAAACCATTAAATGGATGCAGCGCTTTTCACCTAACTTTATTTTTTCTTCTCCGTCCTATATGACAGCCTTGACCCGTGAGGCACAAGAAATAGGTTATCAATACCACCTTGATAAAATTATACTCGTTGGTGAATTATTGACTTCAGCGCATAAAGAATTATTTACTGGATATTGGGGTGCAGCTGTTTTTGATAGTTACGGTTCAACGGAAATTGGCAGTGCTCAAACGATTGCTCTGCCAGAATGCAGTGCTTTTCACCTGAATGATCTGCATCTTATCACAGAAATTATTGATCCGATCACTGGTCAACCAGCGGAGGAAGGGGAATTAGTATTTACCACCATCCGTAGGGAAGGTATGCCATTACTTCGTTATCGATCTGGAGATAAGGCAAGCTGGGCGGAATGTAAATGCTGGCTGCCACTTAGGGCTATTAAGATTAAAGGACGTACTGATGACATGATCGTTGCAGGCGACATGAACCTTTATGGTCGTGTAATTGCTGATGCGATAAGTAAGGTCTCTAATGCTACTGGTCGGATAAAATTGACAGTAGCTAAAGAAGGGCTTGGCGATACAATGACGATTACAGTTGAAGGTAAACCAAGCAAAGAATCAGTGCATAAGGCATTACTGGCGGCATATCCTGAGCTAACGATTAACACACAAAATGGTAATTTACAATTGATTATCGAAACGTCGCTGGATCTTGGCTCCCAGATTAAAGATGTAAAAATAATGGATTTACGCTAGTTTCTTTGTGGGCTAGCGCTTAAATATAAGGAAGGTATTACTATGAGTAAAAGAAAGTGCCGTTGCGGCAGTACTCTTTTTGAGACGGTAGATATTACGCCAGTTGGCATGATGGAAAAAAGATGTTTTACCCGATGCTCTAAATGTGGTCTTGTAGTAGTTGGTTCTAATGATCCATCCGAAAAGATAAGTACTACAAAATGCTCCATACTACATTTTGTACGTAATAAATAAAAAAATTGTGAGAGCCTTCGGCTCTTTTAAAAAAAGATAAGAAAAGACTTGGCTTGTGCCAAGTCCTCGGACGCAGGCAGAAGCCTTAGTCGTTCTTACTTGGAATCAAGAAAGTGTTATACTTTCTGATTCCGTAAAATAAAAACTAAGATTTGGGTAGAATTTAGCTCCACCTAAATCTTAGTTTTCTTTATACAAATCTTTCCGGGAATTGTTTTACAATGCCATTGGCGAAGATGTCTGCCATAATTAAAGCCTCTTCTTCAATTTGCTCAAAGATTGCGATACTCTTTGTATAATCTTTGGCAATGATTGCAACGGCTTCTGCTTTCGTTAATGACAAATGTTTATACCACATTTGTCTCATACATTTCTTAGTCCAATAGGGATTGATGTGAGCTAGAAAGCAAACAATATCATCAGCATTGGCATACCATCGTTTCTCGGCATCTGCTGCTGCTTGGCTTTGACCAGCTTTAGCAGCTTTGACGAGTTCAGCCGCGATAACTAGATGGTCCGTAATTAAACAACCAAATTCATGGGCTGCTCTATGGCCATAAAAGTGCTTAAAAACCATTTCAAAATCCTTGGCATTACGTAGGAGCCGCTTGGTTGTTGCTTCTTCGTCAGGTAATTCATTCACAATGCTTATGATTGTCATTCTTGTCCAATACACATGTTGTTGCCAAAGCAGACGCATACAATCTCTTAAATCAACCTCCGCTTTAGTAAAGCACTCTTGATAAGAATCCATCAAATCGTCACAGTCATCTTCACAGATGAAAGATTCGTCCCAATCGGATTTTTTGATCATATTGGCTTACCCCCTTTTTCCAATATTAATACATAATATGCACACATTAGTGATTAAGGGAGTAACATAGCAAAAAAATAGCAATGAAGCCTACTATTTCTTGATATAGGCCTATTTTGATATTTTGTATTGTATTCACCAATAATGAAAAAGTAAACCGAGAATCAAGGAGAAGCCAAAAAGAGTGTTGGTTTGCGCTGTAGCCACCATGGCAGGCGCTAGGGATTCTGGAGTTATATTCTTTTGAAACCCTCGAGATGCTTGGATTGCTTTAGGTATACTAATAAAAGTTAAAAGAGACCAATAAGGTAATATTTCGATTGCTGCCAAGAAGATAATCCATAGGTAGGAAAAAATAAACATTCCCATTAAGCAGTATGTTGCTTTAGAGCGTTTTAAGAGAATCGCTAGCGTTTGTCGACCATGGTTTTTATCGTCTTCTAAATCACGCAAATTGTTAGACATTAATATGGCACCAATAAGAACAGAGGTAGATATAGAACCCATAATGGCGATATTCGTAACAGTACCAGTTTGAAGAAAGAAGGAAATAACAATAATTACGAGGCCCATACAAACTCCTGAAACTAACTCACCAAAAGGTGTTGCAGAAATGGGAAAAGGACCACCAGAATAGAGATAGCCTACAGCAGCGCAGCAAAGACCAATCGGTAACAGATACCAACTACTCTCATAGCAAAGGTATAGACCTAACAGGATAGCGGTAGCCGTGGTATATTGGGCAACTGATAATATCTTCCTGGGGGAAACCCCGTACCGAACAATGGCACCCCCAATCCCAACGGAATGTTCATGATCCAAACCGCGTTTGTAGTCATAATATTCATTGAATATATTCGTAGCAACTTGAATCAAAATACTAGCTATAAGCATAATAATAAATAAATCTAGACGAAAATGCTGAGAAGGGAATGCTAAAACTGTACCGATTGCTACTGGGATAAAGGATGCTGTTAGAGTGTGTGGTCGAAGTAGCTTCCACCAGATGCCCCATCTACTCCGAGCAAGTGGGGAAATAGCTTGTATAGGTTGTCCAGCTTGTTGCCCTATTTGCATATTGCGACACCTTCTTCTATTTTTCATCATTTAGGATATAACTTCCATGAAATAAAGAAAAATCCTTTATATAATTTTCCAGTTCTTTCTCTAGCAAGTTTGTTGTTCCTATTCCATTGTATAGGAACAAATAAAAAAAATTTACCAGGTATTGAGTTCTGTTTAAAAGCCATACTATTTATTGTAGAGGGTTCGTAATGGTTGAGCCAAGACTGGTGCCGGATCTTAATAGGGTTCGGTATTGGTCGGCCAAAGATTATTGTCGGGTCGAAAGGTTCGGCAGTAGTCGGCGGGCAGATCGTTATATGTCTTGTAAGGCTGTACGGCAGCCCAACTGTTGTCGTGTGGTCAAAAGGGATGTATAACGGTCGAGCTAAGACTGTCATGGGTGCTGAAGATATAGGGGTCGGCCGTTGTCGGGAGATTGCGACCGGTTCGGTAGGTATCTGTGGCAGTCGAGCAAAGGTCAGTATCGGTTGTGTAATGCTTGTGGGTAGTCGAAAGATTGCGTATAGGTATGTAATGATCGGTATTGGCTGTAGCGTAGATCATTACGGGCTCTTTATACAATTACATATTGTAGTAAGCAATTACGCGCTTATCCCTTTAAAAGGGTTGCGCGTTTTTTTATAGCTAGATGCTGGGATCGGATTGGGAATCAAGGTTTTTTTTCATAATATTGTAGTAGTTCACTAATTGTAACGAATTGATAACCGCGAGATTGAAGACTATCAATAATGAACTCAACTGCCTCAGGTGTCGCCGAGGGATATTTTCCATCATGCAAAAGAATAATACTTCCTGGTTTAATATCTTTTAAGATTGTATCAACGATTTCTCCGACGGAAGGAGATCGCCAATCAAAGGGATCAATTGACCATAAAATTGTGATGTATTCATTGTCTCTATTCAGCTGTAAGATTGTGTCATTATAGAAACCGCCCGGTGGACGAAAAAGAGTAGGTTTGGGGGCTACTTTCAAAATCGCTTTTTCTGTTTTAGCCAGTTCTTCTTTAATTTTACCTTTGCGTAGTTTAGTTAATTCTGGATGGCTATAGCTGTGGTTACCAACTTCATGCCCTTCTGCAATTTCTTGCTCTACAAGCTTTGGATACCTTTCAACTTGCTCGCCGACTACAAAAAAGGTGGCCTTCGCATTTTTTTCTCTTAAAATGCCTAGAATTTCAGCTGTACTTTCGCCTAGGGGCCCATCATCAAAAGTTAAGGCGACTACTTTCTGAGAGGTAGGAACTTGCGAGATAACTGGTGATATATCGACTAAATGGTCTTCAATCTTCATGGAAATTATTAAAGAAAAAACAAATGCGCATAACAGTCCCTTGTATAATTTCATGGTGAGCT
Source organism: Pelosinus sp. UFO1 (assembly GCF_000725345.1). Taxonomy (NCBI): domain Bacteria; kingdom Bacillati; phylum Bacillota; class Negativicutes; order Selenomonadales; family Sporomusaceae; genus Pelosinus; species Pelosinus sp. UFO1. The sequence continues at coordinate 3,423,039 of NZ_CP008852.1, read as the reverse complement.
CCTTATTGATGAAGTAATTATGTATCCAGTTTTCAGTAAATGTGCTTAGATGATTTGCGTAAAAAGATAGCTGGTTAATGAAATGAAAAATAACTTTTGTACTAGATTTTAAAGATAAGCACCTCTTATAGGGATTTTTATGTTTGAAAAAGTGTTAGTAGAACTGTCTTAGAATTATGATAAATGGTAATAATACCCACTTCGTTATCTTAAAATTTAGGTCTTTTTAATGATCCAACAGCTTTATCAATGTGCTTTATTTTTTTTACAGAAAATAAAAAAGTATTTGCCTGATGCAAATACTTTTTTACGGAATCAGAAAGTATAACACTTTCTTGATTCCAAGTAAGAACGACTAAGGCTTCTGCCTGCGTCCGAGGACTTGGCACAAGCCAAGTCTTTTCTTATGCAATTTCCAATTAAGAGACATTCTATGAAAATATTACTTAGGTCTAGCATTCTAGTAATGTTGCGTAGTAACTTTAGGCGGTTCTATAGTATGCATTTCTTTCTGCTGAGGTGGCGCATCGGGATTTTCCTGAACTCCATTTTGCGCTGTCATATATTGAGGCTCATTTTCCGACTGCTCTTTATTATAGGCATTGAGAATGTCATTAGTAGTGGAATTTTCCAAGTAAAACACCTCCGATATTTACTGTTAGTTTAACCTGAAACTATAGCAATAATTAGAGAAAGAGATGAAAAAAATTAATTGATAGAAAAATGACTGTGATATATATATAGAATTAAAGCAAGCAAAGAGTATTAAAACTCCTTGCTTGCTTTTTAGCGGAATCAGAAAGTATAACACTTTCTTGATTCCAAGTAAGAACGACTAAGGCTTCTGCCTGCGTCCGAGGACTTGGCACAAACCAAGTCTTTTCTTATATTATGTAGGTAGTGTTATATGATACCTTCTAATTTTAGCATAAGTTGAGCGACGGCAGTTGCGCATACAAATGTTCCTGTATATACGGTCAATGCTACGATGACAATACGCCATGACATTTTCTTAAACATAACTAAATCTTTACCAACTGATAGACCGGCATAAGCCAAAATAGGTGTAATCAATGCCAGAAAATCGACCTTATTGGTATAAGCGGTAATCAATCCAGCATAGGGCGATATAGGTGATGTTGCTAACAAAGCAATAAGGGAAATCCAAAATACCATTGGTAATTTAATTGGCATAATTTTAGCAAGGCCCATTCCTATAAGTGTAACGGCCATAATCATTAAATACCCGATCATAGCATCTGTGATCGGGTAATGATAGCCAATCGTATTGCCCACAACAATCATAACTCCCATAAGTAGTAATACTAAAACTGTTTCACCTGTTTTCATTTTGCCACACCTCCATGAGTTTTCGGGTTGGCTTGATTTTTACCGATGATTGGTGTAAGAATTTTATATAACCGTTCGGTTAAAGGTAATGAAACAAATAAGCAGAAATAAATTCCGATAATTGTTGTTAACAAATTACTTGCCCCAGCATACATTAAGATTTCATTTTTATTCTCAGGGAATACTGCTATAATAGCACCTGATGCAGCTGCCATCATACTGCCCGAGCCAACCCCTGCCCCCATGGCTAATGCGTAAGGATGAAACAGATTGAGAGCTGCTAAATATCCTGCTAATAATCCAAGCCACACGGCACCAAACAAGGTGCCACAAATATATACGGACATAACACCTCGTCCTTCTGGTGAATCCATTCCGTACTTTTCAGCAATAATAGCAATGTTCGGTTCACGGTCAATGGAGAAAGTTGCTCCGATCGCCTCACGACCCAGTCCTAAGAAGATTGCTAAAGGTAAGCCTAAAATTACGGTACCCAAGAAATGTCCTAACTCTTGCAGTGATAGGGCTAGGCCAGATTGAACCACTTTAACTAGGGATGGACCGATAATTAATCCTAATTTGGCAACTAAAATAAAGGTAGTCAAACTCAAGACAGTGGAAGCAGCATTCATTTCTTGCAGATTAATAATCTTAAGCCGTGGCCAGCTTACGATGCCCCCTAATACCATGGCGTATAACATAGGTAAAAACAACAATACACCAGGACCCATTTGCACTTTATGTGCTCCAATTAACTCGCAGATAACAACAATGATGAAAGCAGCAACATGAATTTTCCAATCTTTTAAAATACTCAATATAGACCCTCCTTAATAGTGTAACTTCTAGTACATATTTTGCTTCTTCATTAGGATATTCTGATTTTTTTTAACCAAAATATTACCATAAAAATGATTGTACTATTTTATTAATACTTTTGTCAAATTGGAAAGAACCGTAAATGTTATTTAAATGTATCTTGATTACATTAGCTAAAGGTATATTACACCTGCCTATTGCGGGGAAAACGAGTTTTTTTATTAAAAAAGTAATATTGATAAATAAAGTAGAAGATTGCGTTACTTTTTTCAATGTGTAGCGTTTATAATAGATGTCAGATGTTTTCTGATAGAAGGTGGGTGACCAGGGCGGTGACTGATGAAAAAATACTTATTACAAAAGCGCAAGAGGGAGATAGGGAAGCACTGGATACCTTGGTTTCCAGCTATTGGCAACCAATTTATCGGTTTATTTATAGCAAACTTGGTAATGAAGATGATGCGAAGGAAATTACTCAGGACACTTTTATGAAGGCATTTCGTTCACTACCACAATATAAAATTCAAGATGTATCATTTAAAAGTTATTTAGGACGGATCGCCATAAATTCAGTGACAGATTTTTGGCGGAAGAAAGGCCGTACACCACAGAGTGTCAATATTACCGAATATCAGGAATCAATTCTTGATAAAAGGGAAAACCCAGAAGAACATACTCTTCGCCTTGAAGGGCAAGAACAAATAGCTAATTTAGTAGAAAGTTTACCTGAGGAGCAGCGTGAAACGGTAAAATTAAGAGTTATTTTAGGCTTATCGATTCGCGATGTTGCCCTGCAGATGAATAAAACGGAGTCTGCAATCAAGATGCTTCAGCAGCGAGCATTAAAAAATTTACGTAAAATGTGTCTTGATGTAGGCATATTGAGATAAGGAGGTGGGGAGATGAGCCAAAAAGAATGTAACGAGGCAGAAGAACTGAATCAATATTTGGATAGCATAAATGCAGGTAGGCATCCTAGTGTGGAGGATGAAGAACTAAAACAATTAACTGACCTAGCTGTTTTCATCAATCAGTCTTATAACCAGGAGGAACTACCACGTGTTTTGATTGATGAAGTTGTTGATAATATCGCAGCTGAATTGCAGGCAAAAAAACAGAAACGTCGTACACATTGGTTGTATAGCGGCTTCCTAGGAACAGCAGCCGCTGTAGTAATTGCGGCATTTGTCCAGTTTGTATTGCCCCAGTCAGTTGATCAAAATATTGCCCAGCAAATGGATGGTAGTATAGAAGCACCCAAAGTGGTAGCTAATGCAAAACAATCCGAAGAAACAAAGAGTACAAAACCAATGGACACTGTAGTTACTCGGCAGGCTCCATCTAAGGAGAAAACAGAAGCACCACCTGTGGTTGTACCAGTTGAAGAAAAAGCTACTACATCTGCTTCCAAGGCACTTGCTGAAATCGTAAATGTGGCTCAATCGCCAGAAATAGAGCAAAAATCAGTAGCTTTACTTCAAGAAGAAACGCCTAAGGATATAACCATGCGAAAGAATGTTTCTATGGCGAAAGCATTCACTAATTCCGAGCAAGAAGAAAGAACAATTCAACCCGAAAGAAAATCTACTAAGATCATGGCAATGCCTAACCAAACAGCAACGTCGACAACCATTGATAATACTACCGGGATAATCAAGCAGGTTTACAGTTTGGGTAATCACGATGAAATAATTATTACTCAAAAACTACAAGATGAGAGTAACGTGAAGAGTAGGCAAGTTTCTAAACAAGAGAAAGAGCAGAGGGGAGTTAAAAGCACAGTAATAGAACCTCTCGCTAAAAATGCAAAAGAGACAGAAAAGACAAAAGAGACAATGAACAGGTTAACTACGAAGGTTGACAAGTATGATATTACAATCGAAGGTGCAAAAACATCGGAAGATCTGAAAAATATAACAGAATCGCTGGTTGAAAAAGAGATGGAACAGTAAGTAAAAAAAATAGTAATACAATCCGTTACTTTTTGGATTGTATTACGTTTATCACTATGAATGACTAATCAGTCAGTGAAAGGAAGAAAGATAAGATGAACAGTAAGATGAAAAAAATCGCATCCTTCGCAGCAGGTGCAGCGATATTGACTGCAGCTACAATGCCAGTATTCATGCCAGAGCGCGTTGCTGCAGCAGCAAAATGGGTTAATTTAAGGCCATCCGTTTCTACAGAAACAAAGGTAGAAACAAACGATAGTTCTAATGATGTAGAGATAGCTACTCCTATAGAGGAGGAAGTAGTTGGTGGAGTCGTAGTTCTTAACAAAGATGGAGAAGCCAAAAGAATCATTATAGAAGAGAACGGAAATGAAAAGGCAGTAGCTGTTGCCGTTGATAAAGAATTAGCGGCAAAAAGGCAGCAAGCTGTGGATGCTGGGGAGCAAACTTGGTTATTGGATCCAGTAGAAGTAGTACGCAATGATGCAGAAAAATACGGCTTTGATGGGCAGAATGATTCCATTACCCTAGTATCACCTTTAGAACAAACTGAAGGCAGAAAAAAGGTACTTGTAAGCCACGGTACAAAATATTATGTAGTAGAATTAATGCAACCAGCAGGATCATCTGGCAACAAAATTTGGCAAATCATATCCATTAAGGAAGTTAAGGCAACGGCTACTCATAACCATCATAAGCCAGACGTAGGACTAGGAGTGGAAGGCCTTAACTATGATAAAGTAATCAGGTGGCAACAAAACGTAGATGAAGGCAGAGAACTTTGGCGTCTTGACCCTATGCAAGTTGCGAAAATCGAAGGGAAAAATTATGGCTTTACCGAGCTAGATACTTTTACGATCGTCAAAAAGCAAAGTAGTAGCGCAATTTCTCGTCATGGGGAAATCGATTTTGAGGTAATTCATCAGGGAAAAAAATATTCAATGATCTTAGTTAAACCTTTTGGCGGTCCAGATGCAATTTGGACAACCTATAAAGCACAATTAATCGATAATGTACCTGAACAACCATCGAAAACGAAAATATTGTTTGAGACAAGTAAGTATGAAGATTGGAAATTCTATAAATCTGAGTATCCTCAAGATATGTTTTTTGCTACTATCGTCAATTCTGATGGACAATTAGCCTATGACAATCGTGTTTCAGAAAATATAATAAATAAGTTCAAAAGACCAGAGTTTAATAATAAAATAGTTCTGTTTGCAAATATGGGAGCTTCTTCTGCTCAATCTGATATTGGTATTGAAAAAGTAACTTTACATGGAAATGATATGACAGTATATGTTCATACCAAAAGTCCACGCCCGGATGAAATCATTACAATGAATATCATTTATCCTGATGACTATGTTACGATTGATTCCAGTATCCTGCGGGAACGTGGCACTATGAATATTACTTTTGTTGATCAAAAGGGTAAGGTGTTAAGTAAAAATAAGCTAACAATTAAGGGGTAATTACTACTTGATTTAGAATAGAAGAGTAGAAGGGCAGGTTACTTCCTGTCCTTCCCTAAAAATTTGCTAGATAAAAAAGGTTAATATTGCCGTTACCTTTTTCAAAAGCAAACGTTTAAAGGAGTAGAAGGGTACAACAAACAATGTTGTTAGTTCAAAATCAAATTATTTGGAGGTATATAAAATGTTTAAGAAAACAATTCTATTGGTGGCCATGAGCTTGCTGTTAGCTGTTCCAGCCTTTGCGAGTGAGGCTTCCAAAACAGTGGTACAGGTAACTGGAAATAGTCAAAAGGAAGTTATTCCTGATGTAGCCAAAATTACGCTTTCCGTGAACTCGGTTAATGCCAGTCTAGACAAAGCAAAGAATGAAAATACTCAAATCGTAAATCGTGTATTTGCTAGTCTAAATGATCAGGGAGTAACAAACGAACAAATCAAAACAAATACATACCAGGTGGATCCAATTTACAACTATGAAAAAGATAAGTTACCTAAGCTGGAAGGGTACCGTGTAACTAATGGCCTAGAAATCCGTACTTCTATTGATAAAGTAGGAATTTTAGTTAATGAAGTTACTAACGCAGGTGCCAATGAGATAAATTCGATTCGTTTTGAAACAGCAAATGAAACAGACAGCAAAAACGAAGCATTAAAAGATGCTGTTGCAGATGCGATGAAAAAAGCCGAAATAATTGCCAATACGCTGAATAAAAGAGTTGCTAGAGTAACCCTTGTGAATGAGTCTGGTGTGTTTTATCACCCAGTTATGATGGAAAGCAGAATGCTAAAAGCAGCAAGTATGGATGGGGCTGCACCGAATATTCAAGCCGGTAAAGTAACCATCGGAGCTACCGTTCAAGTAACTGTTGAATTGGAATAGTTTTTAGTAAGGCACAAAAAAATCAAATACTAGGGCAGACTAATATAGTAAAAAGAAGTATTTGTTTAAGGCAAATGCTTCTTTTTCTTGTAATATTGTCATCAGCTAAATACACCTCCTATGGCGCTTTTGGCAAATACCGTTATAGTAACCTAGAACATCATACTGCTATTTTTCATAAGATGTTACAAAGTGATAAAAGGAGTGTTTTTTAATGCGGAATTATGATAAGACAGACAGTATAAATCGATTGTATGACCATCAATTTGCATTAACTATGGATGAATTTTATTACCACTACGATACATTAAAACGATTATTGTCATTCCCGTATAGTCAAGCTATATATGTACAGGTAAATATATGTCTAGACAGATGTAAAATGCTATACGATCGAGCTCTGCAAACTGCCAATACTCCTGCACAAAAGCAAGCTGCATATGATGCATATCAAGATTGTATTAAAGAGTGTGGATTGCGTTCTTTTAGGTAACAAAACTAAAATTGACAGCTCTATAACTAGAAGGAAAAAACAAATTCCTGTAAACATAAAGAAGCTTGCAGGAGTTTGTTTTTTATTGGTAAATATAGTATTAGGCATGTTCACGAGAGTTAGTCTGAAACTGGTCAGACTAAGAATTTGGATGGAGGATGAATCATGTACAAATATCTGATATTTGATATCGATGGAACAATTATTGATACAGAAAAAGCGGTTATCGGTTCATTACAAAGATTATTAAAAGTAGAGACCGGTATTGATTACCCATCGAATGAATTGTCTTTCGTATTAGGCATTCCAGGACTTGATGCATTAAAACAGTTAAACATTGCAGATACTGAAAAAGCATGTGATAAGTGGAATGAGTATTTAAAGGAATTTTATAACTCTATACGGGTTTTTCCCGATTTAGAAGAAATCATAAAACACTTGCATCATCTAAAGATTAAAACAGGTATTGTAACATCAAAAACAAAGCAAGAGCTAATTGACGATTTTTACCCTTTTGGCTTACATGACTATTTTGATTATATAGTTTGTGCTGATGACACTACGAAACATAAGCCTGATCCAGAACCGATATTAAAGTGTTTAAAAATGGCTAAATTATCTCCAGCTGAAGCGATTTACATCGGTGATACTAGCTATGACATGCAAAGTGCCCATAATGCAAGTGTTGATTTTGCTCTTGCATTATGGGGAGCGAAAGATCCGAATCTCAATGCGAAGATAAAGTTAAGTCATCCAAGAGAGCTTTTAGATATTGTAGGAATCCCAACAATATAGATGTTACTCACTCCCTGTGTATTTTTGTTTACTACGTATTTGAAAATTAAATAGAGTTTGAAAGGATGTTAAATAGCATGGAAAATATAGCTTCTAAAGAGATCAATCCCTTATGGTTAAAATTCATCAAAGTTTTAAAAAAGGAGGTAGTGCCTGCTTTAGGATGCACGGAGCCAATTTCTTTAGCATTGGCTGCCGCTATCGCTGCTCAGAGGTTAGGAAAACCAGTTGAAAAAATTGAAGCCAAGGTCTCGGCAAATTTAATGAAAAATGGCATGGGGGTTACTGTACCGGGGACTGGTACAACAGGGCTCTTTATTGCAGCTGCTGTAGGTGCTATCGGCGGCGATCCCGAAGGAAAACTAGAGGTGCTTAAAAACCTGACGCCAGAACAGGTTGATACAGGCAAGCGCATGATTGCAGAGGGGCGGGTCCAAATAACGATTGCGGATGTACCCCATATTTTATATTCAGAAGCAAAGGTTATATGTCAAGACAAGTGGGTGACAGTCTCTATTGCTGATAGCCATACAAATGTGATACAAATTGAGGAAAATGGCAAGATAGTATTCCAAGTGGAGTCAGAGAATCCTGCAAAGGATACGAAGGAAGAAGAAATTTCTTTGGTTGGTCTAAAAGCTCAGGAAGTATATGATTTTGCCATCAATGCACCATTAGATTTGATTGGTTTTATCCGTGAAGCTGCTATATTGAATAACTCACTATCTCAAGAAGGAATGAGCGGACGCTATGGATTGCGTATTGGCGCAACAATGGATTTTCAGATGAACCAAGGACTTTTGCCGGAAGGTCTCTTGACTCAGATCTTGATGCGTACTACTGCGGCTTCAGATGCGCGCATGGGCGGGGCCGCTCTGCCTGCTATGACCAATTCTGGTTCTGGTAATCAAGGTATATCGGCAACAATGCCTGTCCTTGTGGTAGCCGAGCATGTAAAAGCCAATGAAGAGACCCTAACAAGGGCTTTGATACTATCGCACATGATGGCGATCTATATCCATGATAAGCTTCCTAAGTTATCAGCCCTCTGTGCCGTTACGACTGCTTCTATGGGATCAGCAGCAGGAATGGCTTGGCTGCTGAAAGGAGACTTTAAGGCGGTCAGCATGGCTATTTCTAATATGATTGGTGATGTGGCAGGGCTTATCTGTGATGGGGCATCGAATAGCTGTGCAATGAAGGTTTCTACCTCAGTTATGTCTGGATATAAGGCAGTACTAATGGCCCTAGAAGGGATTCGTGTTACTGAAAATGAAGGTATCGTTGCTGAGGATGTGGATCAATCAATTGCCAATTTGGGAGAATTGGCTTGCCAAGGAATGGTTCAGACGGATGGCCAGATTTTGCAAATCATGCTAAATAAGAAATAAACGATATCATGTTAATGTATTCGAATTACAGTAAGAAAAAGAGATAAGCGTAGAGATAAAAAAAGTAGGAGATATACACTCCTACTTCTTTTTATCTTTTTTCAGTTAAGGCTGAGGTTTTGCTTTAACTCCATATACAGTACTATAATATGTACCCGTGCGTATACCGTCAGCTTGTACCGCAATAATTCCTGTTCCATAGGAAATAGGAACTTTAAATTGGTAAACCCAGCCAGTAAAAGGATTACCAATACCTTCTCTACCAAAAGGTTCCGTTACTTGCTCAACTGGAATTTGTGCTCCATTTTGATATAAGAAAATACGATTTGGATTAGGATATCCAGTAAAACGAACAGCTACATAAAAATTTTGTCCATACAAAGTCGTCATCGGAATTTGTTTAACGTCTATCCAACCAGTATTGTCAGCACCAACATGTGTAATCTGGACGTTTGATAAATTTGGTGCAGGCCCAGCGCTAGCTAAAGATGTTACTAAAGTGAATAAGCAAAATAGTATAATTAACAGAATCGATTTTCTCATAGATTTAGTACTCCTTATCGTTTTGCTCATTTTCTTGTATCTTCTACAAAAAGATTGTTTTTCCTTTTGAATTTATAAATGGGAAGTCTGTTTAGAGTTGCCTTGCAGTTAGTTACTTAGTTAAGCTTTTTTGTGCAAAATTTCAACCTATAAGTTAAAAATTTCTATAGTTGTAATTAAATTGAATTTTCATTATAATTGCCTTGCAGAGTTATTTTAAAATAGAGGGATCTATGTTGATATAGTGAGAAAGTGGCAGATAAAAGTATTTACCTTTATCTGAAAGGAGGTCGACATGGAGATACGGCATTTGGAATATTTCATAGAAGTAGCACGACAAAAGAGTTTTAGTAAGGCGGCTGAAGAAATGCATATTTCTCAACCATCTATCAGTAAAGTAATCAAAGATATTGAAAATCAGTTTGGAGTTACTCTTTTTTACCGTAGCACAAAGTATGTTGAATTGACTGATGCAGGTGGAATCATTTTAGAACAAGCAGTTAAAATCGTTTCATCTTTTCAAAATATAAACGTTAATCTGATTGGTGGATCAAAATTAAAGTCAGGAAAAATAAGGATCGGTATTCCACCGATTACTGGCCTTACAACCTTTGCTCGTTTATTTGGACCTTTTAGAAAGGCATACCCAAACATCCATTTGGATTTGTTCGAGTTTGGATCTAAAAAAATTGAAATTGGTATTCTAGATGGGACACTCGATGTAGGTATAATATGTATTCCCCCTAGAGAGAAGGAACTTTATGAAATGATTTGCAGTATCCAAGATCCACTACGACTTGTAGTGTATCCTGGACACCCTTTTGCTAAATGCGAAGTTATTGATTATGCTAGTCTTATTAATGAATCCTTTGTGCTTTATAGCAGTGATTTTAGTCTAAATGATGTAATTATTGAGCGGTGCATGCAGGCAGGGTTTCGTCCTAAAGTTATTTTCGAAACGTTGCAGCTTGAACTTATGACACAACTTGTAGCAGATCATTTTGGCATAGCTCTTTTACCGAGTACAGTTTGCCAGCACCTGGATTGTAAGGCGTTAATTTCTATTCCTATGGCCAATCCTCAAGTATATTTGCAGTTGGCCATGGCATGGAAAAAAGAGAGGTATATTTCTCATGCGACTGAAGAATGGCTGCAATTTGTAAAAACTAGGATGGATTTCAATAATAAAGAGTTTGATATTACACAGAACCAATGGTTTTGGGATAATGCAACGCCATCATAAAAAAAGTATTATTTATGTTTTAGCAATAAATATATTTTAAAAGCGTATACATATAGATTAGCGCAAATCCTATGCTCTTTTGGCTATTTTAAATCTACTTATTCATAATCTAAATGCGATATATACTGAATTGATATTTCACTTAAATTTATAAGAGATATACAATTAAGGCAATAGTAAAGGTTATAAGTAGATTAAAGTAGGCAAAGAAAGATTAGGAGGAGTCATTCATGAGCGGGTATACTAACGTTCTAGATCGGGGAGTAGCTGATAAGAATGAAGAGGAAATTTCGGAAGAAACGTTAAATAATGAAAAGAATGAAACAAAATTAGTGGATATTACACAGCAACAATGGTTTTGGGATCAGGGAGTGATGTCATAATAGTATGTGACAAAACAATCCCAATATGATATAGTACAAATAAGTATTTAAAGCAATGGAGCTCAAGGACTAACCATCCTTGGGCTCATTTTTATTTATAGGAAGAAAAGGTTATAGGTGTCAGAAGGTAAGGGGTGGAAAGAATATGTCAAAATACCGGGTTTGGTTTCTACTTGTAATTTGCAATCTATTTTGGGCGGGTAATTATGTTTTTGGAAAGTATGTTATTGCAGATATAACACCACTTTGGATTACTTTTTCTCGATGGAGCTTGGCTATGTTTTTTCTAGTTCCTATTGCACACTACATTGAAAAACCTGTATGGCATAGGGCGAAAAAGGAATGGTTTTTATTGTCTTGCATGGGGGTACTAGGGGTTATCGGTTATAATATATTTTTATATTCGGCCTTAGGATATACAACGCCAACGAATGCCGCATTGGTGAGCGCCCTAAATCCTGGGGTCATCGTCATTTGTTCCATCATTTTATATCGAGAACGTATTTCTATCTTACAGACATTAGGGTTGATACTTTCCCTTATTGGTGCTTTAGTGGTATTAACAAATGGTGAAATGGGGCGTTTGCTTCAATTGCAGTTCAACCGGGGTGATTTATTGATGGTAGGGGCAGTTATAATATGGACTTTATATACACTAATTGCAAGAAGAATATCCACACCACCGATTACAGCAACGGCGATATCTACAGGGATTGCCGTGCTCTTGATGGCCCCCTTTGCCTATAATCAGGGTATACAGATTGGGCAAATTGGCACAATAGCCATTACAGGTATTCTTTATATGGTATTATTCCCCTCTGTAGGTTCTTTTGTTTTCTGGAATCTGTCAGTCCAGAAGATTGGAGTTAGTAAGGCAGGTGTATTTTTAAATTTGATTCCTGTCTTTACGGCTATTATTAGTGGTATATTAGGAGAAAGAGTTACCGGAGCACAAGGGGTTGGAGGCTTGCTAGTATTTTGTGGTGTATACTTAACAACAGGTATGTTAGAGCAGCGTCTGAATATAGGAAATCGAAAAAACAAAGAGAGGCCTAATGATAGTGGATTAACAAACTCCGCGTGTTGCCAAGAAAAATAACTAATTTTATAAAGTTACATGATGAAACCGCTCTAAGGTCTCTCTTTTTAAAGAGAAGTCTTAGAGCGGCTTTGTTTTTCTTATTGAACAGTGACCCAAAGGTCGGTAGCCCTAGCGGTATCATTAGTATTTGGAATGATGGTAAGTTTACCTTTCCCTGGAGCAATTGCGGTAAAGCTTGCTTTGGTGTTATCTTGTCCAGTTGCATCTTGCTTCATAACATTACCAAAGAAGTTTTCCCCTGAAGAGGTGAAACGTGTATTTGTAGTAAGGCCTGGTGCAGGCTCTAAAATTAATGTTTGCCCAACTTTTAATACAAGATTATTGTTAGAGAGCTGGACTTTGTCTGTAGCACCATAACTATAGGTGACTCGAACAACCGTTACATCCGTTACTGGTTTAGCAGGAGAAGTGGGAGAGGGGGAAGTAGGAGAAGTAGGACTAGGAGTAGGTTCCGTAGGGGTAATATTTGTACATCCACCTAGTAGCAACATTGCTGTCAATGCTAATCCGAGGAAAATACTGAGCCATTTTTGGTTATGTGTGGTTTTCATAAGAACCTCCTTTTGTCATTAGCAAAACATTTTTTTCGTATTTATACACAGTTTTTATATTCCTTAAGATATAGATTGACCTTTTACTAGTAATTTATGCATTACTAATTTTGGCCAATTATTTATAGTGGAAAATTAAAAAGCTATCCCTTGGATCTCTATTATTTTATTATGCTATCTTTTAATAGATATGCAGGTGATTACAAGTAGAAGAAGAATGCTTATTCATAGAGATATTTTGTTTCCAGGGGGGGAGATGATGCAATACAAAGAAGAGTCTTATGTAAGGCGCTTATGGGAAATTCTCGCAGTAGCTACCTATCTTGGAGTGATGTCTTTCGGTGGGCCTTTAGCGCACTTAGGATATTTTCATAAGGAGTACGTAAAGAAGAGAAAATGGGTTGATGAAGTCTTTTATGCAGATATTGTGGCTTTATGCCAGTTTCTTCCTGGGCCAGCTAGTAGTCAAATTGGAATTGCCATTGGAACTTATCGGGGTGGTTATCTTGGCGGAATTTTAGCTTGGCTTGGTTTTACGATACCCTCTGTGTTGCTTCTTGTTTATGCCTATTATGGTTTGCAAGAAATAGGAGAGGAGCAATTAAACTTTATACATGGTCTAAAAATCGTGGCTGTTGCGGTTATTTCACAAGCGGTATGGGGTATGGGGACAAAGTTAGCTCCTGACAAGAAACGTGCTACCATTGTCTTGGCTGCGGCTATGGTCACTTTATTATGGCCTGCTGCTTATATTCAGATTATAGTGTTAGTAGCTGCAGGAATCCTAGGATTGTTTTTTGCAGATACGGTTAAGATAAGTCAAGGTCAGGTGGTAGCATTTCCGGTAAGCCGTCAAGCCGGCCTTTTGTTACTTTTATTGCTATTCATTTTATTATTAGGCTTACCAATACTGCGCCAGATCTTTGGCGGCGAGTGGATTCATGTAATTGATGTTTTTTTTCGTATTGGTTCCTTAGTATTTGGTGGTGGGCATGTGGTACTACCTATGCTTGAAAAAGAGATGGTACCTACGGGCTGGGTTGACAGTAGTCAATTTCTTGTGGGATATGGGCTTGCTCAAGCAGTGCCAGGCCCCTTATTTACTTTTGCTGCTTATTTAGGTGTTGTAATTCATGGCTGGATGGGTGCAATGGTAGCAACCATAGCCATTTTTCTACCTTCTTTTCTGTTGGTTTGGGGTGTAATGCCATTTTGGAATCAAATTCGTAAGCAAATTCAATTTCAAAAAGTATTATGGGCTGTTAATGCTGCTGTTGTTGGTATATTACTTGCTGCCTTATACAATCCAGTTTGGATAAACTCTATCGGGAATTCTAAAGATTTTGCCATTGGGCTATTATGCTTTGGTTTATTGCAGTATTGGAAGGTTCCGCCTTGGTGCGTGGTTTTATTAGCGTGTTTCTTATCCATTATATAAATAGAGAATATTATTTTTAGGGGGGGAGATTATGATTCGTTTTGGTGTTATAGGTACGAGTTCGATTACCGACGAATTTATTCGATGTGCTAGTTTACATGGTGAATTCTTTTTACAAGCAGTTTATTCTAGAACAGAAGAGCAGGGAAGAGTTTTTGCTGATAAGCATGGGGCCAAAAATGTTTTTACCAATCTAGAGGAGATGGCCCAAAGTAATCTTATTGATGCCGTCTATATTGCTAGTCCTAATTCCCTACACGCGGGCCAAGCAATATTATTTATGTCTCATGGCAAGCATGTACTTTGTGAGAAACCGATGGCGTCTAATCATAAAGAAGTTTCCCTTATGGTAGAAGCTTCTAAAAAATATCAAGTATTATTGATGGAAGCATTAAAGACGACTTTTTTGCCTAATTTTCAAGCTATAAAACAAAACATCCACAAAATAGGAACAGTGAGGAAATTCTTTTCGAACTTTTGTCAGTATTCCTCTCGGTATGATGAGTATAAGGCGGGGAAAATACTGAATGCCTTTAATCCGGCCTTATCCAATGGTTCTATTATGGATATTGGTGTCTACTGTATTTATCCAGCAGTTTATCTTTTTGGCAAGCCTGAAAGGGTCTCGGCAAATGCAATTATGCTTGATTCTGGGATTGATGGTGCAGGTAGCATTATTCTTCATTATTCTGAAATGGAAGTCATCATATCTCATTCGAAAATAACAAACTCAGCAGCGATCAATGAAATACAGGGGGAAAAGGGAGTCATTGTAATTAATAAAATGTCAACGCCCAAACAGGTAAAAATTATTTATAGAGATGGCTCAAATGAAGAATTACAGCAAGACCAATCAAATGATTTTATGTTTTATGAAGTGCAAGAATTTATTAGTTTAATTAAAAATAATAAGATAGAATCAACAATTAATTCTTTTCAACTATCGTTAGAGGTAATTGAAATTATGGATGAGTGCAGAAGGCAGATTGGTCTTCGGTTTCCAGCGGATGAGAGATAGTGAGTTTCTTACAAAGGGAATAGTCGAATCCCTAAAATGTATGGTAATAATTTACAAAAAAGATAAAGACATTCGTTTTTTTAAGGTTGCTTTCCTTTACAGTTTTGTGTATTTATATTATATTATCTCTTATACCATATATAATTACATGTAGAAAAGTACATAGAATATGGGAAGGATAATGGAGGTGAAAGGCATGGCTATTAAAACAATAGGGAAACATTGTAAAGGCTGTGGAGTTTGTGTTACATTCTGTCCTAAACAAGTACTGGGGCTAGATGCTCTTGGGAAAATTGCTATTACTGATGAAACAAAATGTATTAAGTGTAAACAATGTGAAACACGTTGTCCTGATTATGCAATATTTGTAGAAAAATAGAGGAGTGATTTAATAGTGGGAAAAGTACTGCTCTTGCAAGGGAATCAAGCTTGCGCTGAAGGTGCGATAGCTGCAGGTGTTACATTTTTTGCAGGTTATCCAATTACACCGTCAACGGAAATTGCTGAAATAATGGCAAAACGTCTACCAGAGGTTGGTGGAAAATTTATTCAAATGGAAGATGAGATCGCTGGTATTGGAGCGGTCATTGGTGCTTCTTTAACAGGTAAAAAAGTGTTGACGGCCACAAGTGGGCCTGGTTTTTCTTTAAAACAGGAATTTATTGGGTATGCTACGATTGCTGAAGTACCCATTGTTATAGCGAATGTACAACGTGTGGGTCCAAGTACAGGGCAACCGACATCTCCTGCGCAAGGAGATATGATGCAAGCAAGATGGGGAACTCATGGTGATCATCCTGTAATCGCCTTAACGCCAGCGAGTGTACCTGAATGCTTTACATTAACGATTAAAGCCTATGAACTTTCTGAAAAGTTTCGTATGCCAGTTCTATTAATGCTAGATGAGATTATTGGGCATATGCGTGAAAAAATAGAAGTTCCTGATTACGATACCGTTGCAAAACCAGTCCGCAAAGGACCAAGGGTGGCACCTAGTGAGTTTAAACCTTATCAAGCTGATAGTGATGGTGTACCTCCTATGGCTGATTTTGGTAAAGGTTACCGCTGTCATGTAACAGGTCTGGTCCATGATGAAACCGGCTTCCCGAACGGATCGCCTAAAGCGACAGAAGCCTTAATCAAGAGGCTGCATGATAAGGTAGACAATGCAATTGATGAAATTACTATGTATGAAGAATATAAGCTAGAAGATGCGGACATTGCCATTGTAACTTACGGTGGAACAGCACGCTCTGCCTATGCGGCGATTGATATGGCCCGTGAACAAGGCATTAAAGTCGGGATGTTCCGACTAATTTCAGTATGGCCATTCCCTGAAAAAGAAATTGCGAAATTGGCTGAAAAAGTGAAAGTAATTGTTGTTCCAGAACTTAACTATGGCCAAATGGTTGGTGAAGTTAAGAAATCAGTAGAAGGAAAAGTTCCAGTGAAGCCAATGTCTAAATATGACTCTGAACCTATCTCACCAAAAGAATTACTAGAGTTTGTGAAAAATCTTTAATTTAGGGGGGTACAATAGATGGAAAAATTAATTAAAAAGTATTATCGTCCTCGTTTGCCACATATTTGGTGTCCGGGCTGTGGTAACGGGATTGTTACTAGCTCCATTATAAAAGCCATTGATAAACTAGGTCTTGATCAAGACAAAACTGTCATTGTTTCAGGAATTGGCTGTTCCTCAAGAGCCTCTGGCTACCTTGATTTTGATACGGTTCATTCTCTTCATGGCCGTGCACTGCCTTTGGCTACAGGGATAAAATTAGCTGATCCTGATCTGAATGTTATTGTTATAACAGGTGATGGAGATGGTACTGCCATCGGTGGTAATCATTTCATTCATACAGCACGTCGTAATATTAATCTCACTGTCATATTATTTAATAACAATATTTATGGCATGACAGGTGGCCAATATTCACCTCTTACACCGACGGATAGTAAAGCTACGACAGCTCCTTACGGCACTTTAGAACGTGCTTTTGATGTTGCTGAATTAGCAAAAGCAGCTGGTGCTACATTTGTCGGACGTGGAACTGCTTTTCATAGCCAGATGTTAGTGGATGTAATTGCCCAAGGCATTAGCCATGATGGATTCTCCTTGATTGAAGCAGTGACCCAGTGTCCAATTTATTATGGTCGCCAAAACAAGAAGGGTGATGCTTCTACTATGCTGAAAACACAGCGTGACAACGCAGTAACTGTCGAAGCTGCTAAGAAATTAAGTGCTGAGCAGTTAGCAGGCAAGTTTACCATTGGTGTATTACATAAGAGCGAGGCGCCGGAATATACAAAACAATACCAAGGTGTAATCGATAGAGCACAGAAAGGAGCTAAATAATATGATTGAGATGCGTTTATCTGGCTCTGGTGGACAAGGATTAATTTTGGCAGGTATAATTTTAGCAGAAGCAGCGTTACTTGATGGTAAGATGGCGATTCAATCCCAATCTTACGGTCCAGAGGCCAGAGGTGGTGCTAGTAAGTCGGAAGTCATTATTTCTGATAAGGCCATTCACTATCCAAAAGTAACAAATCCTAATCTTGTATTAGCAATGACACAGGAAGCTGTCGACAAATATTCTAAGGATTTGCCTGCGGATGGAATATTGATGATTGATACTACTTTTGTAAAGACAGTACCAGAACATTTAAAAAATGTGTACCAGCTGCCAATCACGGAAAAAGTAACAGAAGAATTAGGCAAATCCTTATTTGCCAATATCGTTGCTTTGGGCGCGATTGTTGCAACAACGAAAGCAGTTAGCGTTGAATCCATAACAGCAGCGATTCTTCATAGGGTTCCTAAAGGAACAGAAGATATCAATAAACGTGCTCTTCAACTTGGTATATCCTTAGTTAGTCAATAACAAGGAGGTTGTCGTATGCAGACAGGAACTAAGTTAGGTATTCAGCCTGTAGAACAATCCTTTTTTAAGCGTTTTGGTTTGATTATAGGTGTATTGATATTGCTTGGTATTGTACTCATGCCTACTCCTGAAGGGTTACCGATAGCCGGGCAGCGAATGCTCGCTATATTAGTATTTTCCGTTATTATTTGGATGACAGATACCATTTCTTATCCAGCCAGCGCTGCTGTCATTATGGCATTAATGGCATTTTTGATTGGTACTTCACCAAATGTGGCAGATGCAAAAACAGTTATTGGAACAACAAAGGGCTTAACGATGGCCTTAGACGGTTTTAGTAATACTGCATTGGCCCTAGTCGGTGGGGCACTTTTTATTGCCGCTGCTATGATGCAGACGGGGTTAGATAAACGAATTGCCTTGGTTGTCCTATCAAAAATTGGTGCAAAAACCAATCGAGTATTAATTGGCGTAATTTTAGTAGGATTTATCCTTAGTTTTTTTGTTCCAAGTACTACAGCTCGTGTGTCTTGTATGGTTCCTATTGTTATGGGGATTATCGGGGCCTTTGGTGTAGATTTTAAAAGTAAGTTTGCTGGTATGATGATGATTGCGGTTGCACAAGCAGATAGCATTTGGAATGTAGGGATTAAAACAGCAGCTGCGCAAAATATGATTGCTTTAGGTTTTATTGAGAAACAACTTGGCATTTATATTAGCTGGCTTGATTGGTTCATCGCTGCGGTGCCTTTTGCAGTTTTTATGTCTGTAGCTTTGTACTATGTATTAATGAAGCTTATGCCTCCAGAAACGGATGAAATTGCTGGTGGGAAAGAGGCCGTTGCGAAGGCATTGATCGAACTTGGCCCTATGAAAACAAATGAGAAAAAGTTAATGATAATATCAGTAATACTTCTCTTTTTGTGGGCTACGGAAAAGATTGTTCATCCTTTTGATACCTCTTCGACTACCATTGCTGCGATTGCAATTATGTTATTACCTGGTATTGGTATTATGACATGGAAGGAAGCGCAAGCTAAGATACCTTGGGGGACATTGCTCTTATTTGGTGTAGGTATCAGCCTTGGCTCAGCTCTTCTTTCAACAAAAGCTGCTACCTGGCTTGCAAAAATTATTGTTACTGCTTTTGGTTTGCAGACGATGCCGATTCTAATGATTCTCGCTATTCTTGCAGCATTTCTCATTATCATTCATCTTGGTTTTGCTAGTGCTACTGCGTTGGCAGCCGCGATGATACCAATCATAATATCCATGCTGCAAGGAGTGCAGACTCCTGGCGTTAATGTAGTAGGCATGACCATGATTCTGCAATATGTGGTTAGCTTTGGTTTTATTTTACCAGTGAATGCACCGCAAAATATGGTAGCCTATGGTACTGATACTTTTGAAGTAAAAGACTTTATTAAAACAGGCATTCCATTAACAATCATTGCTTATGCTTTGATTTTAATCCTTGGAGCGACTTATTGGAAATGGCTAGGGTTAGTGTAATAGAAAAGGAAGCGGCATCTTTAGATGCCGCTTCCTCTTTTATGGTATCAGAATTTATAAGTTTCTAGTTAAAAAGATTGAACCACAAAGACACAATGCCGCTATCGCGGCACACAAAGAAGATGGGAATGAAATGGATAGAACCCCTTTGTGACCTTTGTGTCTTTGTGGTTAAAAAAGGACGCGTAACGTTTTTCTTATTCAGTGTTCTTACAGCGTGCTTGTGAATTGTGGCGTATAAAAGAGTTAATCAAGTGTTAAGCTAACTGAGGGGGAATGATATGAAAAGAAATAATATTGTTATCCTATATAGTTTGCTTATCCTAATTCTATTAGTCACTGCTTGCTCTCCTCTAAAGAAGCCGGAGAATACGACAGATCCTTTGGCAAAAGAAGATGTACCCTTGCCAATACATGATAAGTATAAAAGAGGCCAGAACATTCCTGGAAAACTATATTGGGCTGGTAGTGCTGAAGATAAAAAGGTTGCGTTAACTTTCGATGATGGTCCAGAGGATCATTGGACTCCTAAAATTTTGGCGATACTAAAAGAAAAAAATGTAAAAGCTACTTTTTTTGTCATTGGTAAACAAGCGCAAGCATATCCCGCAATGTTACAGAAGATTGATGCCGAAGGGCATGTGATTGGTAACCATACTTTAGATCATACTAGTTTAATCACGCTGGATAAACAGGCAATAGCAAAAGAACTAGAAGAATGTTCATCCATAATACATAGCATAACCGGAAAGACGCCCAAATTAGTGCGACCGCCTTTTGGTTTTCATAATGAGAACGTGGACTCTGTTATTTATTCCAAAAACCAGTTTATTATTCTATGGTCAGTAGATACAGACGATTGGAAGGGTTTCGATTCGGCAACTGTGAAAGAGCGAGTAATCCCTAAGATGAAAAATGGTTACATTGTGTTACAGCATGATGGCGTCAATCCTCATTTAGAGGGAAGTGTGGAAGCTTTACCTGCGATAATTGATGAATTAAAAAAACAAGGCTACAGTTTTGTTACAATTCCTGAATTATTAGAGCTGCCTCCTTATGAGGAAACGGATTTTGATAGGATCGATTAAGCTCCTTTTGGGGAATAGTTGTAGCATTTTATATTGAATGTTACAATAAGAAAAGAGCAAAAGAAAATTTTTCCTATAGGGTAAAAATACAGCATTGGTATGAATACACTTAAATGGCAATCGTAAATACGAGAGGAGTGAAACGTAGTGATTTCTATCAGATGATAGGAATTGACTAGGGATAAAAATGGATACTAAAATGCTAGAAAAATATGCACGTCTAATTGTAAAAACAGGGGTAAATATTCAAAAGGGGCAGACAATGGTGATTACGTCTCCTATTGAATGTGCCTCTTTTGCTAGAATGGTAGCGCAGTTTGCCTACGAAGAGGGCGCAAGGGATGTTGTTCTAAATTGGAAAGATGAATTATTGGCAAAAATTCGCTTCATGCAGGCTCCCGAAGAAGTATTTGAAGAATTTCCTGAATGGCAAAAGGAGTTTTATTTATCCTATGTAAAACAAGGAGCTGCTTTTGTCAGTATTGCAGCATCGGACCCAGAATTATTTAAGGATGTCAATCCTGGCAGATTAGTCAAAGTCCAAAAGGCTAGTAATACGGCACTTAAGGAATATCGGGAAAGAATCATGAGTAATAAGAACTCATGGTGTGTTGTGTCTATTCCAACAACGGCTTGGGCCAAAAAGGTGTTCCCAAAACTATCAGAGGAACAAGCGGTTGAAGCGTTATGGGAAGCGATTTTAAAGACGGTAAGAGTGGATACCACAGATCCTGTTGCTGCCTGGGAAGAACATAAACGAAATTTGAAAAAACATGCAGAGTTTTTAAATACGCATCAATTTGAATCCCTTCAGTACAAAAATTCCTTAGGTACGGATTTAAAAATTCAGCTTCCCAAAAATCATGTATGGCTTGGCGGCTCAGAGTTTACTCCAGAGGGCTTAGAGTTTCTTGCGAATATGCCTACAGAAGAAGTTTTTACTATGCCAAAGAAGACTGGGGCGAATGGAACGGTATTCAGCTCAAAACCGCTTAACTATAATGGGAATCTAATTGATGATTTCTCTCTTACCTTTAAGGAAGGAAAAGTTGTTGATTTTACAGCGAAACAAGGCTACGAAATTTTAAAAGGACTGGTTGAGACTGACGAGGGTTCTCATTTTCTTGGTGAGGTGGCATTAGTACCTTACAACTCGCCAATTTCAAATTCAAACATACTATATTACAATACTCTCTTTGATGAAAATGCTTCTTGTCATTTAGCCATAGGCAAAGCCTATCCTGTATGTATCAAAGACGGAGAAAATATGAGTAATGAAGAACTAAAAGCCTTAGGTGTAAATGATTCTTTAACACATGTAGATTTTATGATAGGGACAAAGGATCTTGAAATCATCGGAATTACAGCAGAAGGAAAAGAAATTGCTGTATTTAAAAATGGCGATTTTGCATTTTAGGCAGAATAGTGATCTGCTTGTTAAGAAAAGACTTGGCTTAGGCCAAGTCCTCAGACGCAGGCAGAAGGCTTAGTCGTTCTTACTTGGAATCAAGGAAGTGTTATACTTTCTGATTCCGTAAAAAAGTGGCTACCCCACAAGGGGTAGCCGCTTTTCTTAGACGCAGGTAGTACGTTATGTATATGTATTCTAGGATTTAATAATAGATACAACTTGGTACATACAACCGCCATATTCGTTCAATTGCTGCTTTAACTCTGCTGCGCTGATTGCTTCGGTGGCTGTTTCGATAGCAATCGTAGCTCCACTGCTTGTTTTATTAGAAGAAGCAGGGACTTGCTTAATATGGACAATCGGTAAATCGGATTTACGAATACTGCCGATAATTTCTTCAATACTTCGCTCTGTATTGCCGATTTCTAGTTGGAACACATCATGTTTAGTCAAGGTACTCACTCCTTATTTTATTAGTCAAATCAAGGTTATGTTACTTTTTAATTTACTTCGACAGATAGACAGGAATTCCTTTCTGAAATTACTTAGTAATTAATATTTATTATTTAAATAAGCGTAAGAACTATTTTCTTGATATGAAATAAGCTATGAAGTAAGATAAGCAAATAGGGTAACATGGATCGTTTTAGTTTTAGCGGGAGGAAATGGGTAGATGGTAAAAAGAATCTTTTATTTATTTTGGGGTTTACTACTTTTTGGTCTTGGAATTGTACTGACGATTAAGAGTAACTTGGGGGCGGCACCTTGGGATGCTTTTCATCTAGGATTAATTCTTTACTTTCCGTTGACTTTAGGGCAGGTATCCCAGTTAACAGGAATTCTTGTTATCCTAATCAGTTACTTTTTGGGAATTAAGCCCGGTTGGGGAACTGTTGCGAATATGTATTTCATTGGTATTTTTATAGATTATTTCATGGCAAGTTCTTGGCTTTTCGTTCCTACCTCTTGGTTAGCACAATTAGGAATGTTATTAGTTGGTATTTTGATTATCGGTTGGGCAAGTTTCTTTTACCTTTCCGCTGCTTTTGGGGCAGGTCCAAGGGACAGTTTTATGGTTGGTTCCATTGAGAAAACAGGTTGGCCTGTGTGGAAGGTAAGAACAGTCATCGAAACGAGTGTAGCTGCACTTGGATATTTTCTTGGGGGACCAGTGGGGATCGGCACAATCATTATCGCATTTACGCTTGGGCCCTCCATCCAATGGGCTTTTTCCATCATGGGGAAAAGGGCCCAGGATATAGAACACGATCCCTTGGTGATTCGAAGCAGGGAGTCGTGAACCGATCTTTATATAGAAATGAATGGAAAAAAGGCAAACATGGCAGGACTTTAGGAATTTTTGTAAAATAGTTTCTAAATAAGTTATATAGACCGTAGCATGAAGCGAATGGAGGAGAAAAATGAAAATCGTTAGGTTCGAACATGAGGGGAACATTAAGTTTGGTGTATTGCAGGGTGAGCATATTAATGTACTAAATGGTGATGTTTTTGGCGAGTACCAAATTTCAAAGGAAATACTTTCTTTAGCAAATGTGAAACTGCTTAGCCCTTGCGTTATTTCTAAGGCTGTTTGTGTGGGGCTTAATTATCATGGACATGCTAAAGAAATGAATTTAGAACTTCCAGTTCAGCCCTTATTCTTTTTAAAACCTTCTTCTGCTTTAAATCATCCAGGAGGAAATATTGAGTATCCTTCCATTAGTCAAGATGTACATTATGAAGCTGAACTTGCTATCGTGATTAAGAAATTGGCAAAAAAGGTTAAGGCAGAAGAAGCTGAGGGGTATATTTTGGGATATACCTGCGCAAATGATGTAACTGCTAGAGATATTCAAAAAATGGATGGGCAATGGACAAGGGCGAAATCATTCGATACCTTTTTGCCTTTGGGGCCATGTATTGAAACCGAAATCGATGCTAGTAATATAAATATTAAACTATACCTAAATGACCAATTAAAGCAAAGCTCGAATACAGGTGATTTAATCTTCAAGGTTCCTGAAATCGTGGCTCGTGTTTCGGAAGTCATGACATTGTATCCAGGTGATGTAATTTTAACAGGGACTCCTTCTGGGGTAGGGCCGATGCAAGTGGGTGATACTGTAACTGTTGAAATCGAAGGAATTGGTAGATTGAGTAATATTGTCGTATAATACAAGTATTGTACTATTGGAGGTAAAGTTGAGAAAGTTCATTTTTTTTAGAATTAGTATTTTAGTGATAACGTTTTTTGTGTTGCAATTTTCTAGTGCCTTTGCTTTTGGTAGTTTTAATCCGATGCTTACCAAAAAGCCTACAGTTGTAAATAAAGACTTGTTAAAATCAGGAATGGTATTTGATCTAACGATCATGGGAGATCCAATCGCAACGAAGGAGCAATGTGTAAGTTATTTGCTCCGGCATAATCCCTTTCCTTTAATTACGACAACTCCGAAACAGTTAGTCGACTATTACTACTTAGAAGGGGGCATTGAGGGGATTCGGCCGGATCTGGCATTTGCACAAGCATTACATGAGACGGGTAACTTCCGTTATGGCGGAGATGTTAGTCCTATGCAAAATAATTATTCCGGATTAGGGACTACTGGTAACGGCGTCAAAGGTGCTTGGTTTCCATCGCCAGAAATTGGTGTAAGGGCACAAATTCAGCATTTGCTAGCTTATACAGCAACGCGCCCACCTTTGATGTCAGTTGTTGATCCTCGCTATGATCTGGTAAAACGATCGGAAAAGTTTGGACAGTCTCTTACCTGGACGAATCTAAATGGAAAATGGGCTGTTCCTGGGAATACATATGGACAAATGATACTCAAAATACATGAGAAAATTATAACTGAAAAGTAATGATAAAGAAGACTTGATTCAGATGGAGTTTTAACTCCATCTGAATCTTAGTCGCACTTATCCAGGGACTAAGCCGCTCTTAACTCCCACTTATAGAAGATGGGAGTCTTAGAGCGGCTTACTCATCGGATAAAATAGGTGTTTAACAAACACCTATTTTACGGAATCAGAAAGTTTAACACTTTCTTGATTCCAAGTAAGAACGACTAAGGCTTCTGCCTTCGTCTGTGGACTTGGCTTAAGCCAAGTCTTTTCTTATCTCTCTAAAATAAAATAGGTGATATTTTTATAAAAATATTAGCATATAAAATAAAGTTGAAATTTCTTTTCTTGAAGGAAGGATTTGTAATAAGTTTGTCGAAATGGTTAAACTTGACTAGTTAGTCATTAGATAAAGGAGTGATTTGGATAAGTGTGAGCATGATTCTATACCTTTTCTAAGGTATGTTCCATAAAAAAGTTGTGGTACGAGAATACAAGGTCACAATAGCGGTCGAGGTTAGGGTTAATTTCAGTAGAGTTAAGGAGGTAAGTGAATTGGTTCATATAAGTTCAAAAGTAAGATGGCGCAATTATATGGTATTAATAATTCTTAGTATGGTGCTTGTAAGTGGTTGCAGTAAGCAGGGAGCGCCAGCACCCCAGGCTCCAGAGGTAAAGGCTATGCAGGTAGTTCGGAAAGATACTCCGATTGCATATGAATTCGTTGGCACAGTAGAGGCCAAGAATGAGGTTCAAATCAGAGCCAAAGTTTCTGGTAATATAGTAGAGAAAATGGTGACAGGCGGGGCAGTGGTTTCTAAAGGGCAGCCTTTATTTCGTATTGACAGCCGTCAGTACAATTCTGCACTATTAACAAACCAAGCTACAGCAGCACAGTCGGAAGCTGTTTTAGCGAGGAGTCGTCAAGATGTAGGAAGGTATAATCAGCTTGCATCTCAAGGTGCAATTTCTCAGCAGACCTTAGATAATGCATTATCAGAAGAACAACAAAATGCAGCAGCTGTTAAAGCTAATTGGGCTAAAGTGCAGCAAGCGCAAGAGGATATTGAGGATACTCTTATTGTTTCTCCTTTAGATGGTCGTATTGATGTGAATGACTTAAGTATTGGTAGTTTTGTTACTGCAGGGTCAACAACTATGGCTACGATTTCTTCTGTTGATCCAGTTATGGTGAAATTTAGTATGAGTGAAAATGAATACTTACAGTTTGCTAAAAATAGTAAGGGTGCGTCTCCAACAGAATGGGGTCGGGACTTGAAGCTCATTCTTAGTGATGGTTCTACATATCCGTTATCGGGTCAGATTGAGCAAGTTGATAAGGGGTTAGCGACTGGCACAGGTACACTCAGTTTCAAAGCATCTTTTAGCAACCCTAATAAACTTCTTGTACCAGGTATGTTTGCTCGTGTTGCAGTCCAAAGCGAGGTCCGCCAAGGAGCTCTCCTAATTCCACAAAGAGCCGTGCAACAAATGCTGGATAAAACTTTGGTTACTGTTATTGGCGAAGGCGAAAAAACAGAAACAAGGGCAGTTAAAATGGGTACAAAAGTCGGCAATATGTGGGTAGTAGATGAAGGTGTAACAGAAAATGACCGTATTGTTGTAGAAGGGTTTGCGAAGACTCCGCCAGGAACACCTGTAACGGTAATAATGATTGGCCCGGATGATTTAAACGCTCCGGCGAAGCAATAGGAGGTAATCTGGTGGCAAAGTTTTTTATTGATCGTCCCATTTTTGCGATCGTATTATCGATTGTTATTGTTTTAATTGGTTCAATTTCAGCCTTTAATTTGCCGATAGCCCAATATCCACAAATTACACCACCACAAGTTAGTGTTAGTGGTAGTTATACAGGTGCAAATGCTGAAGTTGTAGAACAGACAATGGCCCAATTGATTGAACTACAGGTCAATGGGACTGAAGATATGGTTTCTATGCAGTCTACTAGCTCCGATTCTGGTTCTTACTCTTTAACGGCAAAATTTGATTTGAGTAAGAATGCGGATATGGCAACTGTACAAACTCAAAATCGGGTAGCCCAAGCCAATGCGTCGCTTCCTTCGGAAGTAACAACGGCAGGTCTTACAACCCGTAAGGTTTCTCCTGATAATTCTCTAATCTTTACATTATGGTCTCCTAAGGGAAGCTATGATAGCACTTTCTTAAAAAACTTTGGCAGTATTTACCTTGTCGAAGATTTGAAAAGAATCAAGGGTGTAGGGAATATTATGGAGTATGGTGCCGATTATGGCATGAGGATTTGGCTGCAGCCAGATAAAATGGCTCAGTTAAAATTGACGGGTAGTGATATCGCCAGTGCGATTAGTACTCAGAATATCCAGGCTCCTGCGGGAACTATTGGTCAAAGACCAACATCTTCTCAGCAAGAATTTCAATATACGGCAAGAGTACAAGGACGTTTGACTGAGCCAAAAGAATTTGAAAATATTATTGTTAGCTCTCAGAATGGCAACTTTACTCGTATAAAAGACATAGCGAAAGTTGAAATGGGAGGCAAAGATTATGGCTTCCAGGCTTTTCTTAATGGACATCAAGCAGTAGCTTTTGCTGTTCAACTTACAACTGATGCAAATGCCTTAGAAACCATTACGCAGGTTCAACAAAAATTAGAAGAAGCATCCAAGAAGTTCCCATCGGATGTTGCTTATTATTCGGTTGTTGATAATACAAAATTCGTACGCGAATCCATGAAGGAAGTTGCGAAAACTTTTGCAGAAGCACTGCTGTTAGTGCTGTTAGTAGTATTTTTGTTTTTGCAAAGCTGGCGTGCAACACTCATTCCAATGCTCGCAATCCCAGTTTCCTTAATTGGAACCTTTGGTGCATTTATGGTGATGGGCTTCTCCATTAATACTTTAACTCTTTTTGCTATGGTATTGGCCATAGGACTCGTAGTAGATGATGCGATTATTGTAATTGAAGCGGTAGAGCATCATATGAGGTACAATGGCATGAGCCCCAAAGAGGCAACTAAATTGGCTATGAGTGAAGTATCTGGTCCCGTTGTTGCGATTGCCTTTGTGTTAGCATCTGTATTTATTCCCGTTGCCTTTTTTGGCGGGACAACAGGTGTTTTATACAAACAGTTCGCCTTAACAATCGCAGTTTCCATGGCCTTGTCCGCCATCGTGGCTTTATCTTTAACACCGGCCCTATGTGCGTTAATACTTAAACCTCATGATCCGGATGCCCATTCTGGGCTCCTAGAAAGATTTTTTAACAAATTTAATGATGTGTTTGAGGCTACCGTAGAGCGGTATGGTAGAGGTTTGGCTAAATTAATCAAAAGAGCTGCTTTGGGTGTTGTATTCTTAGTGGTACTTTTATTAATCACTGGTAAACTATTTCAACTCGTTCCATCTTCCTTTGTTCCTAGTGAAGACCAAGGGTACTTTATTTCAAGTATTACCTTACCAGAGGCGGCAAGCGCGAGTCGTACCGCTACTGTTGCTAGTAAAATAGCCGAGGATATGCGTGCTCAACCAGGGGTAGCGGATACAATTGTAGTGCAAGGTTATGATATTTTAGCTGGTGCTGCGAAAGCAAATTCAGCGATTATTTTTACGAAACTTGCTGATTGGGATGAAAGAACCGCTCCAGGATTAGGTGTAGAGCAACAAGTTATGAAGGTTTTAATGAATGGTTCTCATGTTCCTGAAGCTAGGGTTGTTTCCTTTAATGCTCCTTCCTTACCGGGGATTGGCACCGTAGGTGGCTTTACCATGATGATTGAGGATAAAGGTGGTAATACCATTGAAGAAATCGATAGGGTTTCTAAACAATTTATGGCTGCTGCCCGTAAACGTCCGGAAATTGGGATGATTTACTCTACTTTTGGAATAGATACTCCTGGTTATCGTTTTGACGTAGATCGGGAAAAAGCAGAGCAGTTAGGCGTACCAGTAAAGGATGTATTTACAGCATTACAAACCTTCCTTGGTGGCGTACAGGTTAATGATTTTAACCGTTTCGGAAGGTCCTATAAAGTAGTCATGCAAGCGGAACAGCAGTTCCGAAATGATGTTGAAGGAACTCGCTTCTTCTATGTCCGTAGTTCATCTGGAGTGATGGTACCACTCAATACCTTATTAAAACCACAAACAATTACGGCACCTCCTGTAATTAAAAGATTTAATGGTTACAGAACGATTCAAGTTGGTGGTAATCCTGCACCTGGTTATAGCTCAGGTCAAGCCTTAACTGCTCTAGAAGAAGTGGCAGCTGAAAACTTGCCTACTGGTTTTGGTTATGAATGGGCTGATCAGAGTCGTGAAGAAAAGATATCTGGTGGCCGTGCTCCTTATGTCTTTGGTTTTGCCTTGCTGTTTGTATTCTTATGCTTGGCGGCTCTTTACGAAAGTTTTGGTATACCTTTTGCAGTTCTTTTGTCAGTCCCTACCGGCATATTTGGGGCTTTCCTATTCCAATTTGTACGTAATTTGCAAAATGATGTTTACATGCAGATTGGTATGGTTATGCTGATTGGACTATCAGCTAAAAACGCAATCCTAATCGTTGAATATGCGAAGGTTAGGGTTGATAAGGGCATGGACCCTATTAAAGCAGCTATTGAAGCCGCTAAATTAAGGTTACGTCCTATTATAATGACTTCCTTAGCCTTTATTATTGGATGTTTACCTCTTGTAATTGCTACAGGAGCTGGTGCTGGAGCGAGAAATTCTATGGGTACGGCCGTTGTTGGCGGTATGCTGGCAGCTACACTGCTAGGAATTTTCTTAATCCCTGTACTCTTTGTTCTAATTGAGCAGGGAGTGGGTGCTTTAAATAAACATAAGCAACATAAAAAGGAATTGCAGGCATCTCATGATGCAGGTTCTGCAAAATAAGTAATAAAAAAAGAAGACTTGGGTTCCAGTGGAGTGTAACTCCGTCTGAGCCTAAGTCTTCTTCTCTTTTATGGCATTATCGATGTAGGTTGACTTTCGAAGTGTGGTATTCCTTAGCGATACGTACTGGCTTCGTCATAAACCGAACGGGAATAGAGCAAAGGAATGTTGTCAGATCATTACGAATTTCTTGGTTCAAACGAGAGGGTTTTGTTATGATGCGAGACAAGAGGAATTCGCCATAAGTTTGGGAAGAGGTTTTTTTGAGTAAGTTTTCAGGGTTAATAGTATCATTTGTTGGGGCAGGAGAAGAGGTAATGGTTGTTTTATGTATTAGGTTACTTGGTAGAGGCGTTGCAGTAATTTGCCGATAAGGTCCAATGGTTTTTCCACATTCTTCACAAGATATTTGTACAATTAAGTTGTTATTGTAGTCAATATCATGAACAGCCTCTTGATTGCAGCGTATGCAGAATAAAACTGCTTTAAAAGACTCTTTGCACATAATAAGACCTCCTTTATTGGGGATTTCTCATATAGGAGATATAAAATCTACTTATATATCATAGCAATAGGAAAAAATAAACATTGTTCTTATGGTAAGACTGAAAAAATAAGAACTAATAAAGTTTATGTTTTTTCTTTTAATTTAGCACCTAGGTTTTTGATGAATGTAGAAGTAGGGTATGGACTATAGGGTGCACAAATTAGTAAAGGGTTGTTTGTTATTATTAACAGAATTAGGTATTTTCAATACAGTGATCTAATTATTACGGCACAAATCGGTTAACTATAATAAAGTGTTGTAGAGTAAGATGTAAGTGTCCTTGCATAAGAAGTTGAAAAACTAGTTTGGATATGTTACGATGATGCTGAACTGAATAAGGCAAGGGGGGCTGGAGAGGCTGGCTGAGATATAGATCTGATAAAATCTATGACCCTGTAACCTGATCTGGGTAATGCCAGCGGAGGGATAGCGATAGAGTTTTTGTATACCAAGCGCATCCCTATGGATGTGCTTTTTTACATGATAGAGTATTATAAACCACAAAGACGCAATGCCGCTATCGCGGCACACAAAAGCAAACGTTCCATAGTGTCCTTTGTGTCTTTGTGGTTGAATATTTTTTTAAGGGGGAATTTGTATTAAAAAGGTACTTACGATAGCAGGTTCCGATTCTAGTGGTGGAGCTGGAATTCAGGCTGATTTAAAGGCTTTTTGTGCTCATGGGGTATTTGGTATGAGTGTCATAACAGCAGTGACAGCTCAGAATACTCAAGGCGTATTTGCTGTACAAGATATTGATGTAGCTGTTATAGAGAAACAAATAGAAGCTATTTTTGATGATATAGCAGTTTCAGCTGTTAAAATTGGTATGGTTTCTCGCATCGAAACCATCCGAGCAGTAGCCAATGGCCTCAAAAAGTTTAATGCCCAGAATGTTGTTGTGGATCCCGTAATGATATCAAAAAGCGGATATTATTTACTCCAGCCTGATGCAATGGAGGCATTAGTATCTTGTTTATTGCCTTTGGCGACAGTGCTGACTCCTAACATTCCTGAAGCGGAAGAAATCAGCGGCAGGAAGATACATAGTTTAAAAGATATGGAAGAAGCCGCTAAAGCCATTCATCTGTTAGGGCCCAAATATGTTCTCTTAAAGGGAGGTCATCGAGAAGAGGATGCGGTTGATGTCTTATTTGATGGGGAAACCTTCCACCATTTTGGCTCCTTGCGGATTGCCACCCAAAATACGCACGGTACGGGTTGTACTTTGTCAGCTGCTATTGCGGCCAACTTGGCAAAAGGATATTTGGTGCAAGAGGCAGTTGCGCGGGCTAAAGAATATATTCATACCGCAATTGAACATTCTTTTTCCATCGGTAAAGGGGTTGGTCCCGTCCATCATTTCTATAATTTATATAAAGGTGCAGGTATGTTAGATGACAAATGAAAATAATAATACACTTGGTTTTACCCATTATTTATTCTTGTGGTTTGGTGCGGCTGTGTCGATTGCGGAGATTTTAACAGGCGGGCTATTGGCTCCTCTTGGTTTTCAAAGTGGTGTGACCGCCATTGTCATTGGTCATGTGGTGGGGACCGTTATGATGGTGTTATGTGGCATCATAGGAACTCAGGAAAGGATACCAGCCCTAGTATCTACCAGAATTTCTTTCGGAGCCTATGGTTCCTATTTATTCTCCATACTAAATGTACTGCAACTAGTAGGTTGGACAGCCGTTATGATTATTTCAGCGGCCAGATCAGCCAATGAAATAAGTAAAATGCTTTGGGGTATGGATCAAATGTCCTTGTGGAGCATTGGTATTGGTGGTTTAGTTCTTTTATGGATTGCTCTGGGTAGGGAAGGCGGCTTGAAGAGGCTTAATATGTTGGCCGTGTTTCTCTTATTAGGCATAACTGTGATACTAAGTACCGTTGTATTTAAGGATAGTTCCGCTTTAAGCGTACTACCTGCTGGTGGTATGTCCTTTGGTGAAGCGTTAGAACTTAGTGTAATTATGCCCTTGTCTTGGTTACCGTTGATTGCAGATTATACTCGTTTTGCAAAAAGTAAAACAAGTGCCGCCTTAGGCAGTGGCCTTGGCTACTTTATTGGCAGCTGCTGGATGTATATCATTGGTCTCGGAGCCGCTATTGTTGCTGGCAACCCAGAGCCTTCAGCTATGATGCTAGCTGCTAATTTGGGACTATCTGCCTTGGGGATTGTAGTATTAGCAACAGTAACGACGACTTTCTTGGATGCTTATTCCGCAGGTGTAAGCTTTAATAATATTTTCCCGGAGTTAAATGAGAAACAGGTTGCTTTGGTGATGACGATCATTGGCACAGTGATCGCTTTGTGGATCAATATCGAAGAGTACGAAAGTTTTCTAATTGCTATCGGGTCAGTTTTTGCACCTTTATTTGCGGTACTTTTGACCGAGTATTTTATCATTAAAAATCGGCTAGTTAGACCCGAGGTTCTAATCAACTGGAGTGCATTAGTGGTTTGGGCCCTTGGCGTAGGAATGTATTATCAGTTTATCAAAATGGAATTTATCTTTGGAGCGACGATACCTGTTATGCTGATTACCGCATTACTCTATAAAATAATATGGGGGTATACGAAACAATGGAAATACTGCAAAAAATCTCCGATGGCCTTATAGCTCTAAAACAAAAGAAGCCTTTGGTACATCATATTACTAATTATGTGACAGTGAATGATTGTGCAAATATCACCTTGGCGATAGGCGCTTCTCCTGTGATGGCAGATGATATAGAAGAAGTTGAAGAAATGGTTTCTTTTGCTTCTTCCTTAGTGTTAAATATAGGTACACTGAATTCTCGAAGTATTGAATCCATGCTAGTGGTTGGCAAAAAGGCGAAAGAAAAGGGAATTCCCATTGTCTTCGATCCAGTAGGGGTGGGAGCTACTAACCTTCGTACGGTTACGGCAAAGCGAATTATAGAAGAAGTTCGTCCTGATGTAATACGTGGCAATATGTCAGAAATGAAAATTTTAGCGGGTATCGCTACAGAAATTAAAGGCGTCGATTCTGTGGCTGATGAAATGGATGGAGAGAAGGTAGCTAGACATCTTTCGCAAAAACTTGGTTGTGTGATTGCAATTACGGGTAAACAAGATTATATTGCCCAAGGAAATAAAGTTTGCCTAATTAATAATGGACATCCTATATTGTCAGAGGTTACTGGCACTGGATGTATGGCTACATCTCTCATTGCTTCTTATTGTGGCGCAAATGATGACTTGTTTGTCGGAGCAGCAGCAGGAGTTCTGACCATGGGGCTTGCTGGGGAGCTCGCGAGACAATCCTTGAAAGCTGGCGAAGGGATTGGAACATTTCGTGCTCGGTTATTTGATGCCGTATGGAATATGACTCCAGAGATCTTAGTAAAAGGCGGCACGATAACGAATGGATAAAGGGGCAATTGATTATTCCTTGTACTTAGTTACGGACCGGGAATTATTAAGTGGCAAAGATCTTGCTAATACAGTAGAAGAAGCGATTAAGGGCAGTGTTAGTTTAGTACAAATTCGTGAAAAAAACATATCTACGTTGGACTTTTTTCAGTTGGCCTTACAGGTTAAAGGTATTACGACTACCTATGGTGTTCCCTTTATTGTCAATGATCGTGTAGACATCGCTCTAGCCGTAGATGCAGATGGTGTACACATTGGTCAGGAGGATATGCCCTTACCAGTAGCAAGAAATTTACTCGGACCAACAAAGATTATTGGGGTATCTGTATCTACCCTAGAAGAAGCGCTAAGGGCTCAAGAGGAAGGAGCAGATTACCTTGGAATTGGAGCCTTATTTCCTACTCTGACCAAAAGTGATGCAGATCATGTGAGTCTTGAGGATTTGGGGATGATAAAAGAAAAAATTAAGATACCGATTGTTGGAATTGGCGGTATTAATGGGAGTAATATTCATCATGTAATAGCGACGGGAGTGGATGGAGCCGCGGTAGTATCTGCAATTATTGCTGCAACCAATCCGAGGGAAGCTGCTTGGCATCTGCGTCAGATCATAACTAAATAAAGCGTCAAAAGATATCCTGTAACGTTCCTTAAAGACGTTGCAGGATTTTAACTTTTTATAATAGAAGTTAGTGAATTACTACGCTTTTAGCTTAATATCTCACCTAACTCAGGGGTAGAATAATAGGAACTAGAATCAAATAAAAAGGGGTGTTAGGTAATGAAAGATAAAGAACAGTTGAAGAATAAGCTTAGTAAAGTTCAATATGAAGTAACACAAAATAATGGAACGGAGCCTGCTTTTCGCAATGAATATTGGGATCATAAACAAGCGGGTATTTATGTAGATATTGTTTCAGGGGAACCATTATTTACTTCCCTGGACAAATATGACTCTGGTTGTGGTTGGCCTAGCTTTACAAAACCTGTGTCAGAAGAAGCGGTTAAGGAAAAGGCAGATCATAGTCATTTTATGAATCGTACAGAAGTGCGTAGTAAAGAAGGGGATTCTCATTTAGGCCATGTTTTTACCGATGGACCTACTCCAACTAAGCTACGTTATTGTATTAACTCGGCAGCGTTACGTTTTATCGGCAAAGAGGATTTAGAGAAAGAAGGATATGGAAAGTATCTTACATTATTTGATAGGGAGAAATAGATAGTGGTTTGTTATGAAATATAATAAAATAGTAGTAGGAACTTTTATAAAAAGAATCAATCGCTTTATTGCTCATGTATGGGTAGAGGGAACCGAGGAAATTGTTCATGTAAAAAATACAGGCCGATGCAAAGAGTTGTTTATTGCAGGGACGAAGGTAATTTTAGAATGCTCTCAAAACCCAGCAAGGAAAACAAGATTTTCGGTTATTTGTATTTATAAAGGAGATAGGCTGATTAATATCGATTCCCAAGTACCAAATTATGTTGTTTTGGAAGCTTTACAGACAGGAAGTATTTCAGAGATAGCTACCATAGATACCTTAAGAAAAGAAGTCACCTTTGGTAATTCCAGATTTGATGTTTACTTTGAATCCCTTGGCAATAAGGGGTTTATTGAAGTCAAAGGAGTGACATTAGAAGAGGATGGTATGGTTATGTTTCCCGACGCTCCAACAAGTAGAGGGACCAAGCATGTATATGAAATGATTAAAGCCGTTGAAGAAGGCTATCAGGGATATATTTTCTTTCTTATCCAAATGAAAGGTGTCATCAGTTTTAGCCCTAATAGTAAGACAGACAAAGCTTTTGCAGCAGCCTTGAAACTGGCTGCTGCAAAAGGTGTTATATTACTAGCATATGATTCTTATGTTGAGGAAGATAAGATTGTAATCGGAGACAGAGTCGATATAGTACTGTAAGGTTTTAAAAAGCATTTAACCACAAAGATCACAAAGATGCACGAAGAACACAAAACATGTTAAATGGACACATTTGTGTTCATTGTGTCCGCGTAGCGACTTCGTTTCTTTGTGCTTCAATCGTTTTTTTTCTGTGGTTTAGAGTTTCTGAATTGTTGTTAGTAGGAGGAGAAGACTATGTATTTTGACACTGCCGAGGGCCCCGTATTTCGTCCGCCTAGCGAAGCGGATAGTTTTATTTTGCGTGTAACGATTGGGTGCTCTCATAATCGTTGTACTTATTGCAATATGTACAGAACTGTTGATTTTCGTACTCGCTCCATGGAAGAAATTATGGCGCAAATCGAGCAAGCCAAAGCGTATAAGGATATGATTCGCCGTATCTTCTTGGCAGACGGCAATGCATTAGTTTTATCAACCCCTAGGTTGTTGGAGATATTAAAAGTACTGCATGAAAATTTCCCCAAACTTCGCAGAGTATCTTGCTATGCGGGACCCAATGATATTTTACGAAAAACAACCGAAGAACTTCAGCGTTTATCAGAAGCAGGATTGAAACTAGTGTACTATGGAATGGAATCAGGCGATGATGAAGTACTGCTCCATGTAAATAAAGGCGTTACAAAACAACAGTCTATTGAAGCAGGGCAGAAAATAGTCGCTGCAGGCATCAAATTGTCATTGATGGTTATCATCGGCCTTGCAGGGAAGGCAGGTTCTAAAGAACATGCTTATCATACTGCTCAAGCAGTGAATGCGATTCGTCCCAATATGCTCAGTGCTTTAACCTTAATGATGTATCGAGGGAGCGAGCTAAGGGCCGAATATGAACGAGGTGAATTTACCTTATTGTCTCCCGCAGAAATTATGGGTGAACTGTCGCGATTAATTTCTGGTATTGATTTGCATAGTGAAGCTCATTGTTTGTTTCGCAGCAATCACATTTCAAATTATGTAGCCCTGGCGGGTACGTTGCCTCAAGATAAAGAAAAACTATTGGTGGATTGTAAGAAGGCAATGGAGCATTTATCGACGATGACAGAATGGGACCCTTACAATAACGTAGAACAGTGAGACTACTTTCCATCAAGTTATAGTAGGAGAGGGTTGTTTTGAAAAAAATTTTAAAATGCATTTATGTAATAAGTTTTATTTTTTTATTGTTACAGCCAGTATTGGTAAGTGCTATATACCTAGAGGAATATGAGGAAGCTCGTACTTTATATATGGCTGCCGCAGCTTGTACAGCTGTATATAGTGATCGAGTGGGAATCATTGCTCGGGACGCTCTAGTGCAAGATGGCTGGAAAATTCAGTATTACGTTGGGAAAGATAAAAAAGCAGATGCGAGATTTTTATTTGCCAAAAAGAGCCAAGAGGGGAGTTCCATTCCCCTATACTTGCTTTCGGCAGTAGGAACAGAGAATATAAAAGACGTAAAGACGGACTTACGAGTAGGTAAGGTCTATTTTGCTGGTAAAGGACCAGAAGAATTTTCAGAGAATGCTCAGAGAAAAAATATGCCTGATACAGTACCTAAGGTACATGAGGGATTCAATCAATATGTTCAGGCTGGTTTTTCCAAAGAAATAGTAGAAGAAGTTGGTAATTCAAAAAAACCATTTTTAGACATATTACAAGAGGACGGGGACAAAAAGGTATATTTAGTAGGACATAGTCTAGGGGGAGCAGGAGTTACCATTGGGGGAGCAAGATTACTAGAAATGGGGATAAAACCAGAACAAGTGGAGGTCATTACTTTTGGCGCACCAGCCGTAGGAAACCATGCCTTTCGCCAGAAATATGAGCCTTTGTTACACTTAACTCGTGTTGTGGCTACTGGTGACCCTGTAACTCAGGCTTTGCAAAAATTAGTGGGCGGGTATGAACAATTTGGGCGAGAAATTCGCTGGCAAGTACCTACTCTTGAAAATCCAGGACCTCATCAAATTACCTTATATTTAGACTTGGCGATAAAAAACTATTATCAGAAACGGCTGCAAGCTGTACAGGCGGGGGAGTTATCGATGCCTAAGCAGTCTTTTAGTACTTCTGAAACGTCAAGAGTATTTGTAGCACCGCTCAAAAATGATCTACCAGAGGAGCTGCAAGCAGAGTTTGTCTATATGAAAGAAGCTTTACAAGATGAATATCGCGCTACATTTTCTAATTATATGTTAGCTGGAGAAGAAACGAATGAGGACATCTTCCAAAAAGCGTTAGCAGAAAAATCTGAATGGGTGGTAGTGCCAACTGTACAGGCTCACAAAGTTAAGGATGAAGAAAATGTGTATTATATCACCTTGACACAAAGAGTATATCGCGTAGAGAATCGTGCTGTTGTTCATGCTGCTAGTTATGGAAGTAGTACTCGGGAGATGACGCCCTTGGAGGCATTTATTCACGATATGAAAACAATGAGTCATGATAGGCAAGAGTGGTTAGGTTCAGATAAGGGCAAATAGAATTTTGACTAAAAGGGCTCCTTTGAAAAGCAGGACATGTGTTCCTGCTTTTTTTATGCAATTGAAAGAATACGACCTTCTTGATCTCCAATATAAAGAATGAATACTTTGCCTATATCCTAGGGTTTGGTGTAAGCCAAGTCTTTTTCTATATTAAATAGTAAAGTAAAAGGAGTTTTGTATTCTTGAAAAATTGATTTTGCACTAATATACGGTGAAGCAAATTGTACTTTATTATAGCAAAAATTCAGAATATAATACGGTTAATGAATTCTAAGTCGTTCTGGTGTATGTACGAGTAAAGGGGGGAGAGGATTATTCTTACTTTTCGTTGTCGTCAAATACTAAAAAAAATTATAGATGCAAAACGCTCCTTTAAAATTAAAGACTTAGCTGACGAATTTCATGTTAGCACCCGAACTATTAAATATGACTTAGAAAATGTCCGTTTATGGCTAGAAAAACAAAAGGAACAAGTGGTTCAATTAGAATCCAAGCCCAATCTTGGAATATGGCTTGAGGGTGAAATTACAGCTATCAATAAAATTCGCAGTATGTTAGATAATGAAGCAGGCGTGGCCTTGCTGCTTAATCAAGAGGAACGAAGCAAGTATATTGCATTAGAATTATTGATTAATGAAAAGTTTGTTACCATTAATCTTTTAGCTGAGAAAATGGGAGTCAGCCGTAATACAGTAGTTGCTGATATGCAAAGAGTAGAACGGCTTCTTCAGAACTGGCGCATTGAAATGGAACGAAAGGTTCATTATGGTATACGTGCAGTTAGCTCAGAGGTTAACCGTCGGTTAGCGCTGGAATATGTAGTACAAAGTTTTTTAAATAGTAATGAAATTTCATATATTTTGCACAGTATTGCACGTGAGTATGAATTTCCATCTCGTGTAGGTAACGTTATAACCACTTTTTTATTAGAAAAAGACCAGTTGAAAATTGTATGCCAAGCGATTGGGCGTATTGCTGCAAACATTAAGAAGGTAGGAGAACAATATCTTTCTGATCGAATGCTGATTGGTGCGCTAATACGCTTTTGTGTTGTCATTCAAAGGATTAAAACAAACAATGGTCTTACCGCTTTCGATACGACCGTTGCGATACAAGCAAAAGAGCATCCTTTTTATAGTATTTTCAGTGAAGAATGCGCAGCACTCGCTAATCATTTGGGAACCGAGATATCTGATACAGAAATTGGCTTTATCTGGTTACAATCTCTAGGCAATGGCATGTATCATAATGAACTTCATCATAATGGTTATAAACAACCAGTAGTTACAGGCATAACTGCAGAAATAATCAGCAAAGTGAGTCAATGCTTAAAAGTAACGTATACAGATGACACAGAGTTATTTGATAGTCTGCTTGCCCATTTAACAGATAAATTAGCAAAATACGAATATGGCGTTATCGATCCGAATCCCTTGGTAGCAGAAGTCATTCAATCCTATCCAGAAATGTTTAGATGTGTAAAAGAAGTATGCTCTGAAGTATTTGCGGAAATTAGCGTGTTTTTGACAGATCCGGATTTAGCATATATCGTCCTTCACTTCCAAGCAGCATACGAGAGGAGATATGGGAGGTCACAGTTTAGGGCGATTGTGGTTTGCGGTACAGGACGAGGCACGGCTAGGCTGCTGAAGACCAGATTGGAAAATGAAATAAAAAGTTTGAGTGTGCTCGGGTATTGTTCTGTGCTTGAAATTGAGCAAGTCCTCAAAATGCAGCCCATTGATTTGGTGATTAGTGTATTGCCCATCAATACGGAATGCCCCCTTGTTGTTGTCAATTCCATACTTACACAACGAGATATAGTGGCAATTCATAAGGTATTGAAGAAAATATGTGGTACCCAATTAGAATATACCCAGGAGACTCCAGAAAAAAAACATGATTTTTCGGAATCCTTTATGTTAATGATTCGGAACATTAATGTTACAGAGTTACCTTTTGTTGAAAGCATTTCACAGGACATCATTAGTAAGGGATTTCAACTTGGTATGTTAATTACAAGTGAGTTTAAGGAATATCTTTCTGAGCAAGCAGCCGCTGGTTTAATGCTTCATAGTTTGCTTATGGTAAACAGGCTGGCCTTTGGCTCTCCCTATGTTGATTTTAACTATAGTGATCAGCCTGAGAGTAAGCGATTAGCGGAACTGCGGTGTAAATTGATCAATGTGCTAGGTGAAGAGTATCGTAGTATACCAAAAAGTGAAATTAGTGCAATACTTCGATATTTTTCGTGAGGAGGTATAGAAATGGCTTTTGATCTTCTGATAAAAAATGGTATGGTTATCGATCCTATTTCTAAAATCCATAGGAAATATGATATTGCTGTTGATGCTGGTCGTATTTTTAGTATCCACTGTCCAGAGGATTTTGGGTTAGAGAATAGTGCAAAAGACATGCTTGATGTCCAAGGTTCTTTGGTTACGCCTGGTTTAATTGATCTTCATACCCATGTATTCCCTGATGATGCTGAGCTAGGTATTGGTGCTGATTTGGTCGGAGTACAGCAAGGGGTCACTACACTAGTAGATGCAGGAAGTGCTGGTGCAGTAACGTTTCCAAGGTTTGTTACAAATGTTGTTGAAAAGAATACAACCCAAGTATTAGCTTGGATTAATATAGCTGGTGATGGATTGTGCTCTGGGCGGGATGAATTAAGTGACCTTACTAAGCTGGATAAAGAGAATGTAGCTGAACGGATTGGTCAATATCCAATCATTCGGGGAATAAAAGTACGAATGAGTAGTTCGGTATTGGGAAATAGCGGTTTAGAGCCTTTAAAAATAGCCAAAACATTATCTCGAGAGGTAGGACTCCCGCTGATGGTCCATATTGGTAATGGGCCGCCTGAGCTTGGAGATATCTTGGATGTTTTGGATGCCGGTGACGTACTTACCCATGCTTTTCATGGTAAAAAAGGTGGTATTTTTAAAGGTGATGAAATACTTCCTGAGGTACGTCAAGCTTTGAAGCGTGGAATCTTATTTGATGTGGGGCATGGAAACTCAAGCTTCAGTGTACAAACATTACAGAAAGCTCAAAGGGCGGGAATTAAGCCCTATTCAATCAGCACGGATATTTACTTGGCTAACTTTAATGGTCCAGTATATAGTTTAACAACTACATTATCAAAATTCTTGGCATTAGATTTTTCCTTGGATGAGGTTATTGCAGCAACCACTGTTGCGCCAGCTTCCATACTGGGGATGGAGCATGAAATTGGCTCATTGCAAGTAGGGAGAATTGCAGATATTAGTATTCTCACGATAGAAGATGGAGTTTTTGAATTTATTGATGCAGAAAATAAGACTTTTAAGGGGCGACAGTTGCTCCAAGCTAAATTCACAATAAAAGCAGGAAAGGTATTGAAATGTAGATGATAGATACACTTATTAAAACAATTTCTTTGGAGATGCCTATGGATCTGGAGGAAATGGCCAAGTTTAAAAAATTATTGCAGATGGTAGCAATCAATGCAAAACAAGCTGGTCTAGAAATATCTGAGGAACGTTGGTTAAGTATGGGAGTTCATTTGCTATCTGCCATTAGGCGTGTGAAAAAAGGCGAAAGACTTCCTACGGTAGATCAATTTATAATGGACCAAGTGAGTTCGAATATGATGGAGCTTAGTAGAAAGATATTACGAAAAATTGATAGTGAATTTAATGATGAGACTGAAACCGTGTTATTAGCCTTGCATTTTGAGACCGCTAAAAATAGTAATTAAAATAGGAAAGGGGATTTATGAATGGACAAGAAAGTTAGAGTGGTAATCGGGGATCGTTTAGGTAAAGGCCAGAAGGTAGCGCAAGGTGTAGAACAGGCTGGTGGTATACCAATCTTGATTCCTGGTGTTGCCGCTGATATGAAGGTGGCGGATACTATGCACAAAGAAGCAGCTGATTTTGCTATCTCATTTTGTGGTAGTGGTGGTGCAGGGGCTATAACAGCAAAAACCAAGTATGGCTATCCTGTTGAATTTGGTCTTCGTTCTGTTGATGCAGGTGTCACAGCCATTCGAGCAGGTAAGAAGGTGGTTGGCTTTG
The DNA here is from genome assembly GCF_000725345.1 of Pelosinus sp. UFO1. Lineage (NCBI taxonomy): Bacteria > Bacillati > Bacillota > Negativicutes > Selenomonadales > Sporomusaceae > Pelosinus > Pelosinus sp. UFO1. The sequence goes on along the minus strand of NZ_CP008852.1, from coordinate 3,380,564 downwards.
GCTTTATGGATATTGAAGAACTGGGCCGAAGGCTAACGGAAGAGTACATAAAATTACAAGAAAAAAATAAAGAGGTACAATAATGTATAAGGAGTTAAAACATACGTTATCTTTGAGGGGGACAGGTGAGAGCAAAGAAAGAGCTTTTAATGATGTTTTTTCTCAAATTAAGCCCTTGGTAGCCAAGACTTTTTCAAATATCGTTTTACAAATAGAGCCACAAGAGGTTGAAGTAGTATCTGCTATTGAAACCAGTTATACTGAAAAATTTTTAGGCATTTTATTTCCCCGTAAACGGATAAGGTATGATATTGCCGTTAATATTACTGTTCGTCTCAGGATGATTGATATGACGGAAATTCAGTTTGAGAAAAGAAATGAAGAATTATCAACGGTGCAAAGAGTGCTGCGCATGCAGTAATAGTTGGTATTAATTAAGGGAGGGATAGGCGGATGGATACAATGACGATAATTTTCGAGTCAATTATTATTGGCGCTTTGGTCGGTTTCGGCGTAGGGGCAGGTGCTGCTAGAATGTTCCATGCACCAAATGTTCAGGGAATGGGGGCTTTTCGGACTTTTGGCGAGCTAAATGCATGTGAAGGTGATCCAATTTCTCATTTCTCTTTTGGTTTAGGATTTTTATTTAATTCTTGGGCATCTGTTGTTGGTGCTGGTGCTTTTACTCAAGATGTAGAACATCGTATTATTCCAAATTGGGCGGCAGCAGCGTTGCTTTCTAAAAATCCTAAAGTGGAAGAAACTTTGCATAATCCAAAAAAAATGGCTTTGGCTGGTGCTGCCATTGGCATAGTTGTAGTTACTGTGATGAATTCAACAGCCGTGGCGATTCCGGCTTCATTGCAAGTTATTGCGACAAAAGTACTAGTCCCAGCAGCCAACTGGCTGATTAATCCAGTTATGCCTATCGTTTTCTGGATGGCAGCTATTGATGCCGGGCAAAGGAGCGGTACATGGGCTACTGTTCTGGGAGGCTTGTCGCAGCTTGTTATGGGAAATGCAGTACCAGGGATTGTCTTAGGTATTTTAATAGGTAAAGGTGTAGATGAAAGCGGTTGGAATCATATTACGAAGACCTTGGTAGTAGCCGTAGTGTTATTGTTTGTATTTAGTGGATTCTTCCGTGGATTTGATGCCAGATTATTAAATGAGTTTCATATTGGTGTACCAACAGGATTGATCGAATTCCATAAAATCTTTGGATCGGTGGTGAAATAGAATGGAGAATCAGGAAAAACAAACTGAATTAACAGGTTTTTGGTATTCTGAATGGGCTTTTGTTCTCTTTGTAGCTATGCTTTCTGCAGGGATATTTTCTGGTACCCATATGTATTATGTGTATCATATTGGTGCTTTTAATGATATTGCCATTGTGGCCATGTTGGAAGGTGGTTTGAAAACCGGTGCATATGGTGCAGCGGCAGCCTTTGGCGCAAGTTTTCTCTTTGCTCGAGTTTTGGAAGGACCCCTCGTCGGCATTTTGGATATTGGAGGTGCACTGCAGACGGGGATTGGAATTGGTGTTCCTGCTATGCTGCTTGGTATGGGAGTAACAGCTCCGCTGGCGTCTTTTCCTCTTGCGTTAGCTACTGGTGGGGCACTTGGTTTAATAATTGGAACGATCATCGTGTTAATTCGTAAATTTACAATCAGTGGAAACTCATCTACGTTCGGTGCTGATGTTATGATGGGGGCAGGTAATGCATCAGGACGATATTTAGGTCCTCTCATTATTATCTCAGCTACAATGGCTTCCATTCCCGTAGGTTTAGGTGCAGTAATTGGCGCAGCCATATTTTACGTTTGGCAGAAACCTATTGCGGGTGGAGCTATTTTAGGGGCAATGCTGCTTGGAGCCTTTTTCCCTATTCTGACGAAGTAGATGGCGAAAGACTATCTTGAAATTAGGGGTGCAAAGAATGAATATTTATCAAAAATTTGGTTTGCGTAAAATAATTAATGCAAGTGGTAAAATGACAGTACTAGGAGCTAGTGCAGTACATTCCGAGATTGCTCAGGCTTTGAGTGCGGCCGCTATGGATTATGTTGATATTCATGAATTGATGATTGCTGCTGGTAAAAAAATTGCACAAGTGACAGGTGCTGAAAATGGCTGCCCTACTGCTGGGGCTGCGCCAGGTATTGCGATAGCTACAGCAGCTGTTATTGCTGGCGAAAATTTGGCACTTGTTGAGAGAGTACCTAATACTGATGGTCTAAAAAATGAAATTATTCTTCAGAAGGGCCATTCTGTACATTTTGGTGCTTCTCTTCCCCAGATGATTGCCTTAGGCGGTGGTAAAGTTGTAGAGGTAGGGCAAGCCAATCACGTGGAGAAAGACCATATTCTTGGAGCAATTAATGAAAAAACAGCAGCATTATTTTACATAAAATCTCATCATGCAGTACAAAAAGGGATGCAGTCCTTAGAGACGATGATTGCTATTGCCAAAGAAAGAAATATTCCTATTCTTGTTGATGCAGCAGCAGAAGAAGATTTTAAATGTTATATTGCTAAGGGTGCTGATATCGTCATTTATAGCGGTGGCAAGGCTCTAGAAGGTCCAACTTCAGGGTTGATCTGCGGTAGAGAGGATTTAATTAAAGCCTGTCATAAGCAATATAAAGGAATTGGCAGAGCAATGAAGGTTGGCAAAGAATCCATTGTTGGTTTGATGACAGCCTTGGAACGATATGAATTGAAAGATGATGATTCACAAGGACAAATGGATCGCATGAATTGGTTGATTCAAGAACTTGCTGCTGTTCCTGGTATCAAAGGTGCCCTTGTGCAGGATGAAGCCGGGCGGGCGATTTATCGAGCGCAACTTACAGTTGATGAAAAGATTACGGGAATCAGCGCGATAACATTGGCTAAAGAATTAGAAGCAGGCGATCCTGCTATTTATACTAGGAATTATTATGCCAACATAGGAATCATCAATATTGATCCTCGTCCTTTATTATTGGATCAGGAGAAAATAATTGCGAATCGTATTCGTGAAATCATGAGTAAGTGCAAGGGGAAGGAAGAAAAATAATGAAAAATGTAACTGTTCGTTTAAATTTATTAGCTAAGGATCGTCAGAATGCCTTGGACATTGTAGAGGCTGCTGAGGGGCAAGTATATATTGGAATCATGGTTAAAAGTTTTAACTCCAATGATGAAGCGATAGAGAAAATTCTAGAATTTCAGCAAGCTAACATTCCGGTTTCTGTTGGTTTAGGGGCGGGAGATCCTGCTCAATGGAGTCGGGTTGCTGAAGTGGCTATAAAAACAAAACCAGTACATGTAAATCAAGTGTTCCCGGCTGCTGGTTATACCCTAGCAGGATTAAAAGGTGTCGGTAGCGATCATACAATGGTGAATGCGTTGATTAGCCCTGTAAGTCTTGGAAAGGTATCTGTATGTACAGGACCACAAAGTCAAAATTTCCAAGATAGTATCTCCTGCGATGGTGCTGCTGCCATACTACATGAAATTGGCATACATTCTGTAAAGTTTTATCCTATTGAAGGACAATCAAGATTAGACGAAGTTGCTGAAATGGTACGAGCGGCTGTTCGGCAAGGAATTAGGATATTTGAACCTACGGGCGGAATTGATATTCATTCGGTTCACAAGGTGGTAGAGGTTTGTGCTGAAAATGGTGCTGAAATCATCATTCCTCACATTTATACTGCACTGGTAGACAAGGCAACAGGTCTAACCGATCCTAAGAAAGTTGCTAAGTTACTTACTTCATTGTCAGGAAATTAATGTAAAAAACGAAAAGAATGATAGACCACTCTTTTGAAAGAATTTTCGGAAGGGTGGTTTATCTTACATTACACACTAATTTCTTGGTAAGTTGTGCTGATTCCATGTAGTAAAGTTATTTTCTTATTGAATAGGAGGGGGATATTATATGCACTATTTAGATGTTAAATTAGTTGCTATTGATTTGGATGGAACGTTGTTACATGATAGACGTCAAATTCCCAAAGAAACCATCCAGGTTATTCAGCAGGTTAAGCAGCAAGGCGTAATATTTACATTGGCTTCGGGCAGATCATTTTGCTCGGTGGTTCCTTATGCAAGTCAGTTAAAGATAGAAGTACCCTTGATTACTCATTGTGGTGCCTACGTTGCTGATATAAAAAAGGAAAAGATTATTACCCGAAGGCCTATCGACGTAGCTAAGTCAAAGGAAATTATTAGATTTTTTGAGGAGCAAGGTTACTATATTAAGGTGTATTGTAATGAAATGTTCTTTGTGCAGGAAGCCACGCCCAAAACCATTGAATTTTCGAGGAATTTTAATATTCCTTATACAGTCGTGGGAAGGGGACAACTAAGGACATTGAATGAGGCACCTTTTCGTATTGTTTTACAAGATGAGCCAGAGCGCATTCAGTATGCCAAAGAGCAGCTTAGCCAATGGAAGGATGCGGTCACTGTTTTTCAAGATTCACCACGGGGGTTGGAAATCGTGGATGTTGAGGTAAATAAAGGCCTTGCGTTAGGTACTATCTGCCGAGAATTGGGAATTCCTATGTCACAAGCATTAGCCATTGGAAATGAAGGAAATGATATTGCAATGCTTCGAGCTGTGGGATTGGGAATTGGGATGGGAAATGCTAGTACAGAATTAAAGCAGCATGCAGATATTATCATCCCTAAAAGCAATTTAGAAAGAGGTGTGGAATACGCTTTAAGGAAGTATGTATTAAAAGAAAATATATAATACTATCCAATATAAGTACTTCCGCATAATAAGGCTTTTACTAGAGGCTTCACTCGTGTTAGGATAAAGGAAAGGACTGGAATTATTTTTAAAGGAGAGTGTTCTATGTTTAAACAAACCCACGTTTTCCCCTTAGCATTGAGTATGATGATGCTTTCTACTACGTCTAGTGCAGTAGGAGCTCCGGAAAATTCTCAGATTGCTGACCGAGCCCAAATACAGGCTGAATATAAATGGAATCTTGAGGATTTATATACAAGCGATGATGCTTGGCAGGTAGACTACAACAAGGTGAAAGCTATGTTGCCTAAGATTGCCGAATACAAAGGCAAGCTGCATCTTTCGGGTAAGGATATGCTTGCATGTCTTACACTACGTGATGAAGTAACCATGATTACAGGAAAGTTGTATCCTTTTGCCCGTATGCATCAAGATGAAAATACGGCTGATAATAAGTACCAGGCATTAACTGGCAAAGCTCGATCATTAAATGTGGAAGTTAGTGCCGCTACTTCCTTTATTGAGCCTGAAATTGTATCTATGCCAACGGAAAAATTGCAGGAAATTAGGCGCCAGGAAAAAGGGCTAGCTATTTATAACTTCTATTTTGATAGTTTAATCCAGCAAAAAGATCATGTGCTTTCTCCTAAAGAGGAAGCACTACTATCAAAAGCAGGGGAAGTAGCGGAAACTCCTGCTACGGTTTTTAATGTTTTGGCAAATGCAGAAGTTCGGTTTCCCAACATTAAAGATGAGCAAGGACAGGAAGTCCAATTAAGTGAAGGTCGTTACACCACGTACCTTCGCTCGTCAGATCGACGCGTTCGTCAGGAAGCCTTTGCTGGTGTACTAGGTTCTTATGGTCAGTATCGCAACACCTTGGCAGCAACTCTCAATGGGCATGTCAAACAGCATGTGTTTTTCGCCCAAGCCCATAAGTATCCTTCGGCGCAGGAAGCTGCTCTTACGCCAAACCATATTCCTGTAGCCGTATATGATAATTTAATTCGTACCGTAAATCAAAATCTTGCCCCATTACATCGCTATGTAGCCTTAAAGAAGAAGGCCTTGGGCGTAGAAGAAATACATATGTATGATTTATATGCGCCGATCGTAAAGGATATAGATATAAAATTGACCTATCCAGAGGCCTTGGAGGTTGTAGGAAGAGCCTTAGCTCCTTTGGGGGAAGAGTATATCGAAAACTTTAACAAAGGTATAGCAGCAAGCTGGATTGATGTTTATGAAAATCAAGGAAAACGTTCAGGTGCCTATTCTTGGGGTGTTTATGGCATACATCCTTTCGTTCTTTTGAATTATCACGGAAAATATAGCGATGCCTCTACATTAGCCCATGAGATGGGTCATGCCATGCATAGCTACTATAGTGCCAAGCACCAGCCTTATCCTACTTCTGACTATGTGATCTTTACAGCAGAAACTGCTTCTACTACAAATGAAATATTACTCATTGATTATATGCTGAAGCACACAGAAGATAAAAAGACAAAAATATATCTCTTAAATCAATACTTAGAAAATATTCGCACTACCTTATATCGCCAGACCATGTTTGCCGAATTTGAAAAAGCGATTCACGAAAAAAGTGAGCAAGGGGAAACCTTGACGGCTGATGTGATGGAAGGTATGTATCATGAACTTAATGTAAAATATTTTGGTAGTGATATGGTTGTGGATAAAGAAATTGATATAGAATGGGCTCGTATTCCTCACTTTTATCGTAATTTTTATGTATATCAATATGCAACTGGTTATTCAGCAGCAACGGCCTTTGCAGAAAAATTACAAACAGAAGGTAAGACAGCCCAAGAACGGTACAGTATCTATTTCTTAAAAGCTGGTGGTTCAGATACACCAATCAATATTTTAAAACATGCTGGTGTGGATATGTCTACTCCTGAGCCTATCGAAATTACGTTACATAAATTTAATCGTTTGTTAGATGAATTGGAAATTTTAATGAAAGAAGAATCGTTCACAATTAAATAGTATCTTAATTTAACTAAAATGACGCCAGATCATTCCTTCGGATCTGGCGTTGTTTTTTGCTATTATAAGCTTTTGAATTGGGGGAGATATTCTTTGTGAGCTTCTAACATTTCATCAAATAAAACTTTAGCCATTTTATCAGAAGCGACCAACGGGTTCATTGTCATAGCTAATAACGCTTTATTATAGTCGCCAGTAACAGCTGCCTCAATGACTACTCTTTCGAAAGACTTAATCTGTTGTACTAAGCCGTTTACTTGTATGGGTAGCTCACCGATAGCAATTGGTTGAGGACCATCTTTAGTGATCACACAGCTTACTTCCACAATCGAGTCAGGCGAAATTCCGGCAATTGCACCATTATTTCTCGTATCTACTGGCTGAATATCACCCTTGTCATTATATATTGAGTTTATCAATCTACAGGCTGCATCGCTATAATAGGCTCCACCACGTTGTTCTAATTGTGGTGGCTTTATGTCCAAACTCGGATCTTTATACAATTCGAAAAGATCATCCTCCAGTTTTTTTACTATTTCAGCTCTAGTTTCCCCTTTGGCAAACTCTTCTAATTCTTTTTCCAACATTTCATATTTTTTGAAATAGTATCTGTGATAGGGGCAAGGTATAATATCTAATCCTAGTACAAATTCGGGTATCCAATTAATATTGATAACATTTTTTACAGTACTCGGCATCTTGCCAGCAGCAATATTATCAAGCACTGATTTGGTGATGTTCTCACCATCTAAATATGCATTTAAACCAAATACCATATGATTCAAACCGGCAAAGTCAATTCTTATTCTATTGTGGTCAACATCAAATAGTTTGGCTATTGCCATTTCCATTCCAATAGGTACATTACATAAGCCAATGACCTTCTTATTTGCCCCATATCTCAGTACGGCTTCCGTGATCATTCCTGAGGGATTGGTAAAGTTAATTAGCCAAGCATTCGGGCATAATTCTGCCATATCTTTATCAATTTCAAGTATGACTGGAATGGTTCGCAGTGCCTTAAACATTCCTCCGGCACCATTGGTTTCTTGTCCAATATAACCATGGCTTAATGGAATTCTTTCATCCTTTATCCTTGCATCTAAGAGCCCTACGCGAAATTGTGTCGTTACGAAATCGGCATTGGGCAGAGCCTCTCTTCTATCTAGAGTCGTGTGTATTTCCATTGGTACCCCGGATTTTTGGACCATTCTTTTGGCAAGATCACTTACAATTCTTAATTTTTCTTTGCCTGCTTCAATATCTACTAACCACAGTTCGTGAACGGGCAGTTCATCATATCTTTTTATAAATCCTTCAATAATCTCCGGTGTATAACTTGAGCCACCACCGATTGTCACAATTTTTAACCCCTTCATAATAAAACCTCCTAATACACTTGGAATTTTTATCTCTATAAAATAATCATATAGTTCTAAAAGAAGGAGCGCAATTAGGATAAAGTGAAACTGTACTAGTACAGTTTCACTTTAAGAGAAGGGAATACACATTAGACATTTTCTGTAATGAATACAACAGGGATATAAAAAGATAGTATGAATGCCAAATATTGCAAAAACATTTTACGAAATCACCAATGAAACAAATCATAAGTATTGCTATTAGGGATACTTCATGATATAGTAACAACATTAGGTTTACAACGTTACAACTAAATATTTGAATCTTATCCAGAGTGGTGGAGGGACTGGCCCAATGACACCCAGCAACCGGCAGTAATGCAGTGGTGCTAATTCCAGCAGGAGCAATCCTGGGAGATAAGAAGGTTTACTATATAAAAAACCCTTCTTATTTATAAGAGGGGTTTTTTATATATTTGAGATGGTGAGGAGAGGGTATATGGATGCTGTTAGATAACAGCCGTAGCATGCAGACAACGTTAACTTACTTTCCAGGATTTAAGTGGCGGCCTTATTTAAAGATGGCTAAAGTAGCTGATACAGAAAATCCCTTGCACCTCAAATTAGGGGGAATATTAAAAGAGGTTATTGTAGCATATGAAACCTATGGACATATATCCGAAAAAGGCGATAATGTTATACTCTTACATCACGCCTTGACAGGTGATAGTCATCCAGCCGCCCATAACCAACATGACGAAAAAGGTTGGTGGGAACCACTGGTTGGTTCAGGGTGCCCCCTAGATACAGATAAGTATTTTATTATTTGTGCCAATGTGCTTGGTGGTTGTCAAGGGACAACAGGTCCAGCTTCTCCTAACTTAGAAAATGGGCTTGCCTATGGCATGGATTTCCCGGAAATAACTTTATTAGACATGGTGCAGGTACAGAAACGATTACTAGATTTGCTGGGGATTAAACATGTTAAGTTAATTATTGGCGGTTCTATGGGTGGAATGCAATCTTTGGAGTGGGCTGTAACTTATCCTGATTTTATGGATGGTGTTATGGCAATTGCCGCTCCGGGATATTCATCTTCTCAGTCCATTGCTTATAATAAGGTAGCACGGCAAGCTATAACTCTTGACCCAGGTTGGCAAGGTGGAAATTACTATGGCGGGAATGGTCCAGAAAAAGGATTAGCAATTGCCCGATCGGTAGGTATGATTACCTATCAATCCGAATTGTCTATGGAAGGAAAATTTGGACGGAAACGCCGCAATGGATGTTTTGAAATTGAAAATTACCTAGATCATCAAGGGAATAGCTTAGCGCGCCGTTTTGATGCGAATTCCTACTTATATTTACTACGAGTCTTAGATTATTATAATTTGTCAGATAGCTGTAAAAGCTATGAGGATGCCTTAGCCCAAATTACGGGGAAAGTAATGGTTGTGGGGGTAAGTTCTGATATTTTATATCCTCCTTACCAGCAAGAAGAATTGGTGGAAGCTATGCGTGATTGCGGAGTGGATGCCGAGTATGCCTTACTTGAAAGTCCTCATGGTCATGATGGCTTTTTAATTGATTTTCATTTATTAAGGCCCTTGATCAATGAGTTTATAAAAAAGCTAACTATAGGTAAAGTAACTAAAAATTAGGAGGGTGTATAACATGTCAGTACAAGAAAAATTACGTTTTGATTCCTTAGCTGTTCACGGTGGTCAGGAGCCAGATCCGACAACAGGATCACGAGCAGTTCCCATTTATCAAACCACTGCTTATAACTTTCGTGATAGCGAGCACGCTGCCAATTTGTTTGGTTTAAAAGAGTCTGGTAATATTTATAGTCGCTTGACTAATCCTACTACTGATGTCTTAGAAAAACGTATTACAGCGCTTGAAGGTGGCGTCGGGGCTTTAGCCTTTGCTTCTGGGCATGCTGCAATTAGTGGAGCCATCTTAAACATTGCTCAAGCAGGAGATGAAATTGTCAGCTCTTCGACGCTGTATGGTGGTACTTATAATATGTTTTCCTATACTTTGCCTAATTTAGGGATCAAGGTAACCTTTGTTGATCCAAGGGACCCAGAAAACTTCCAAAAGGCGATTACGCCAAAGACAAAAGCACTATATGGTGAAGTGATTGGAAATCCTAAAATTGATATTTTTGATATTGAAAAAGTTGCCGAAGTGGCCCACCGAAATGGGATCCCATTAATTGTTGATAGCACGTTTGCCACACCTTATTTATGTCGTCCTTTGGATTTTGGTGCAGACATTGTTGTTCATTCTGCCACGAAGTTTATTGGTGGGCATGGTACATCTATGGGTGGCTTAGTGATTGATGGTGGTGAATTTAACTGGGACAACGGCAAGTTTCCATTATTGAGTGAGGCAGATCCAAGTTACCATGGACTAAAATATACAGAAGCCTTGGGGCCTTTGGCTTTTATCATTCGTCTGAGAATTCAAGTGCTGCGGGATTTAGGAGCGTGCCTCAGCCCGTTTAATAGTTTTCAATTTTTGCAAGGGTTAGAAACTCTTCATTTACGTATGAAACGTCATTCCGAGAATGCGCAAGCCGTTGCTGAGCATTTAGCAAAACATGAAAGTGTGAGTTGGGTAAGCTACCCAGGGTTGACCAATCACCCAGATTATGATTTGGCGAAAAAGTATTTTCCTCGTGGAGCAGGTGCTATATTAACCTTTGGTATCAAAGGTGGGTTAGAAGCAGGTAGAAAATTTATTGATTCTCTACAGTTATTTTCCTTATTAGCAAATGTTGGGGATGCTAAGTCTCTTGTCATTCATCCTGCAAGTACCACTCACTCTCAGCTCACATCAGAGCAACGTGCCAGTGCTGGAGTGCCGGATGACATGGTACGATTGTCTATTGGCATTGAAGATGTGGAAGATCTTATTGAAGACTTGAATCAAGCTTTGGCTGTTGCGAAGTAAACTGTAAGGCTTGAGGTAACCTCCTTATAAAATAAAACAATATAGTAAAAAGGGCTGCAACTATGATATCAGTAGAGGATATCATAGTTGTAGCCTTTTACTATTTGGCGATGAAATTTGTAAAAAATATATAAATATAATAAAAAATGTTAAAACATATACCTTTTGGCAGACGAAAAAATTATCAACGGGATGTCAAGGGGACGGGGTTATTGACAACTAAATTATACCAAAGTAAGATGATCTTGGGGGTGGAATGTATGCCACGAACGGCTAGAAAGAAAAGTGAAAGCGGAATTACTCTAATAAGAAATACATACTTAAGAAAGCTAAAACAGAAGTATAATTTATCGATTCGACAAATTGAAAGACTTACGGGTATTAATAGAGGTATTGTTTTAAAAGCTTGACTAAGATGTCGATAACCCCGTCCCCTTGACACTTGTGGCTCCGCTTCCTGACGCAGGTTGATTATTTGCTCTAGCTGACTATCCGCCGCCTTGAGCTTCACGATATATTCTTCGATTAGATTCGACAAGTTCTCACCCTTTCACTCAAAGATGACGCTACTTCTTGCCATTCACTGAAGTATATCTATGTAATGGGAAAAATTTGCATTTTTGCTATTCTTTCTACAGTATCCAATATTTTTCCTGCAAAGGACAGGCTTTTCTTAATGCAGCAGGAAACAAATAATAGAGGGCCGGCTTATACTGATTCCGGAGATTTCCCAAAGGTAGATAAGTTTTGCAGGATTTTTGTGTTTAAAGGTAAATAAAGTGTTAAAGGTATTATATTTTACAAAGAAAAACTATGAGTATGTGGCGGGTTCGAGTCGAAGAACCGTCACCTGACTCGAAATAACAACGGGAAAACGTAAAAGATAATTCAAGAAATGTGAGGCAGATATAATGGACAATGGATTCGGTAAAGTATTTGAACAACAATTTAAACTGAAGGAACTTGGTACCAATGTTACAACGGAAATTATTGCTGGCATTACAACATTTGCTACCATGGCCTATTCATTGGCAGTGGTTCCGAAATTGATGGGAGAAGCAGGGCTACCGACAGGGCAGATCCTTACAGCAATGGTGATGATGGTTTTTGTGACCACGGTTGCCATGGGGCTGTATACTAACAGGCCCTTTGTTTTAGCGCCTGGCATGGGGAGTGTGGCTATTTTTTCGATTACCCTTGTTCAATTGCAGAAAGTGCCTGTGGAAGTGGCCAGCGGCATTGTTTTTCTTAGTGGTCTATTATTTATAATTGTTACCATATTTGGTATTCGAGATTTTATTACTGCCATTATTCCTAAGGGAATCAAGATTTCTATTAGTGCTGGAGTAGGCTTATTTATTTGTGTGCTTGGCTTGCGCAATGCTCATATTATTGCTGCCGATGCGAAAAAAACTGCATTGTCTTTCGATAATCTTGCCCAACCTGTTGTTATTTTGGCTGTGATTGGCTTCGTCATTCTATTGATCTTAGAGGCACGCAAAATTCGCGGCAGCGCATTAATTACCATTTTGCTGGCGACTTTAATCGGAATTCCTTTAGGAGTTACCAAAATTCCTACTGCGTTTTTTAGTATGCCTGCCGGCATAAGTGATGTAATTTTCCGTTTTGATATTGTGGGTGCTCTTGATGTGAAATATATACCCTTCTTATTTGCCTTCTTTCTGCCTGATTTCTTTTCCAGCATGGGTACAGCCCTTGGGGTTGGCAGTAAAGCAGGTTTTTTAGATAAGAACGGTGATCTTCCAGGGTTAAACCGGGTATTTTTGGTAGATTCCATTGCCGCTACATTAGGTTCATTCGTCACCATTCCGGTATTAATTACTTACCTCGAATCCGGTGCGGGCGTTGAAGCTGGCGGACGCACTGGATTGACGGCTATTACGACTGCTATTGCCTTTCTACTGGTATTATTTATTACTCCTGTGGCTTTGATGATCCCGGCAGCGGCGACAGCTCCCATTCTGGTATATGTGGGAATGAGCATGTTGAGCGGATTGCGCAATCTTGACTATAACGATATTACCGAGTATATCCCGGCTTTTCTGTGTATTGCTCTTACCGTATTCACCTTTAACATTGGCAATGGAATTTCAGCGGCGTTTATCGCTTATATCATTATGAAGGTAGCTGCCGGTCGTTCTAAAGAATTGGTTTATGGGCACTACCTGTTAAGTTTGGTGCTGATGTATTATTTCTATTCGCTGACCAGTATGAAATAGGTGTAAGAAGGAGAGCCTCGAATGAAAATTAATTTATTGCTAAAAAATGCGCGGATTTTTAATGCGTATTTTAAACAATTTGTCTCTGGTGATATTGCCATACTAGATGGAAAGTTTCTTTACATTGGCACAGAAGAAACTGATATATTCCAGCCTGAGAAAATCATCGATGGACAAGGAAAGTATGTAATTCCAGGGTTGATTGATATTCACATGCATATCGAAAGTTCCATGGCGGCACCGTTGACATTCTCTCAGGCAATGGCCAAAAATGGCGTAACTACTATTGTGGCCGAGCCGCACGAGATGGGCAATGTCTTTGGTTTGGAAGGAATTAAAGCCATGATAGACGCTGCCAAGGACTGCCCTGTAGATGTGCTGATTGCCATCCCCAGTTCTGTTCCTTCCACCAGTCCTGAATTGGAAACAAGTGGCAGAGAGATTGCCTTTGAAGATTTGCAGGAAATGCTGGACATGGATGGTGTAATTTGTCTGGGTGAAGTGATGAATTATGTAGATGTTGTGTATAAACAAGATTCAAAAAGTAATCAATTCATTCAGCATGTAAAAAAAACCAAGCCCCATTTAGCCATAGAGGGCCACTGTCCGCGGCTTGTCGGGCTAGAATTGTCTAGGTTTATATTCGCCGGAGTCGATTCTGATCATACCGAGCAGACGGTGGCAGGACTCAAAGAGAGAATCGCAAATGGTATGTTTGTTGAAATCCAGGAAAAATCCCTGAAACAAGAAATTGTTGATTATCTGATGGAACATAGGCTCTATGAACATTTTGCCTTTGTAACCGATGACGTGATGCCCGATTCCTTAGTCCAAAGAGGACACTTAAATGTTCTTGTAAAAAAGGCCATTGCCCTAGGCATGAAGCCTGAAAATGCCATTTACGCTGCAACATTCACCCCTGCTCAAAGGATGGGACTAAAAGACCGGGGAAGCATTGCTCCGGGGAAAATTGCGGATTTTGTTTTATTAGACAATCTACAGGATTTTAATATTTGCCGAACTTTTAAAAAGGGACAGGAAGTATTTAATCAAGGGGAAGTGGCAGTTGAGGAAAAAGTTGATCATTCCTTTCCACCCCACTTTTATAAAAGCGTCCAGTTACCCTTGCTAACAGAGGACTGTTTTACCATAAAAACAGACAAAGCTGACGGCCTAGTTACTTGTCGTGTTATGATAGTTAGTTCCGGTACCACTTTTACTAAAGAGGAGTTCTTCGAAATTCCGGTGCGCAATCATGTGCTGGATTGGGAAAGTACCTCCTGCTGTTTGGCTGTAGTCCTGGAAAGACACGGGAAAAATCGAAATATGGGCTTTGGACTGGTCGGCGGTGATGTCATCAAGCACGGTGCGGTGGCTACGACCTATGCTCATGATCATCACAATTTGCTGGTACTAGGCAAGAATCATAAAGATATGCTAAAAGCAGCCAATTGTGTCATTGAAAGACAAGGTGGCTACTATGTGGTAGAAAATGATGCAGTGATAGGAAAAGCCGATCTTCCCATAGCTGGTATCTTGTCTGATAAGCCATTGGCCGAACTGGGGAAAGAAATGGCAGGTGTTAAAAAGGCCCTGCAACACTTGGGATATGAGCATACAAACAGCATTATGTCCATAAGTACGTTGTCGTTGCCTGTCAGCCAGGAATTGAAATTGACGGATAAAGGACTTATCAAAGTAAATGAGCAAAAGTTGGTTCCGCTTATTATCGAATAATGAGGGGGGAAGAACTAACAGAGCCGTAGTCTTCTTCAAGGGTTACATCAGTTGATAAAATGGTTTTTTGGCTAGTATTTTAGTGTTTACCAGGATGGTGAAGTCGAATATCAAGTCCAGGAATGCGGATTAGGTTGTGATAGAAAGTTCCTGCGGAATGCAAAGAAATTAGATCATTCCAAGAAGGGCTCCTTGCAGTAAGGAAAGAATCTGGTTGGGGTTTTTATAACAAAAATGGCCAGATGGTGATTCCTGCAGAGTTTGCTGATGTGGGCAACTTTGATGGTGGATTTGCAACGGTAAAGCGTAACGGGAAGTGGGGATATTATGATGCGCAGGGAAAAGTTGCCGTTCCAGTAGAATTTGAGGAAGTGTCGGGACCAAAAGAAAATCTAGCTCTAGTCAAGAGCGGGGGAAAGTGGGGGTATTACCAAGTTGGTGATCAAATGGTAATTTCACCTAAATATAAGGCTGCCGGCTTATTTTCTGAAGGGCTGGCACCAGTTAAGAACGAGGGGAAATGGGGCTATATTGATAAAACCGGTAAGGTGATTATACCATTTCACTTTGAGGATGCTTATAGTTTCAGCGAGGGAGTAGCAGTCGTAAAGGTAAATGGGAAATATGGATTTATTGACCGAAGTGGAGTTCTAGTGATAAAGGAACAATTTGCTGATGTAAATAGCAGTTTCCAAGAAGGCGTTGCAACAGTAAAAAACGGTAACAAATTTGGCTACATAGATCGGAAAGGTAATGTGATAGCATCAGGTTATGATCAGGTTTTTCCATTTAAAAACGGAATTGCAGAAGTGAGAGTCGAAAAAACATCATTTTCACTTTTTGCAGCTGTAGGGTATGGTTCCGGTACAATGAGTATTGGCGGCCCGGAATTTAATAATGCTCTTTTACCGCAAAATACGAAACGTGGATATATTGATCAAACGGGAAAAGAGGTTGTACCAACTAAGTATGACTTTTCCAGCGTATTTCATGAGGGACTGGCTGCCGTAAATGTACATGATAAATGGGGGTTTGTTGATACAAATGGTAAAATAGTAATACCATTTCGCTTTGATGAAATTGGATTTCCAGCGAATAATTCTTTTCTTGAAGAAAAACTCGGATTCTTTTGCGGTTTTGCCAAAGTAAAGATGCAAGGAAAATGGGGAGTTATAGATACAACTGGGAAGTTTGTTGTTCCAGCGGAAATTAACAGTTCTTCAGATCTTATGGGGGGATCCTTTGGGCTCTTAGCTGTGAAGAAGAATGGCAAATGGGGTTATATGGACACAAACGGGAAGATGGCTATTACTCCGCAATTTAGTGATGTAGGAATTTTTTGGAACCAAGCACTATTAGACAATGAAAAGAGTTACTATATACAATCTTAAAAAAGGAATTGTTATAAAATTTAAAGACTATTTAGCACAACGAGGTCAATGGATAAAATCCATTGACCTCACTTTTTGTAAAAAAATATATAAATATAATAAAAAATGTTAAAACATATACCTTTTGGCAGACGAAAAAAAAATCAAAATGTATTATTGTATCTGTAACGGTTCGAAACGGGAAAATGATTAGAATAGACAAATCCAGAAGGAGTCTGAAGAAATGAGCTTAGTAAAATGGTTGGCTGGCTGGTATAAAAAAAATTGTAATGACAATTGTGAGCATTGTTACGGTGTGAAGATTACAACAGTAGATAATCCAGGATGGTCTATAAAAATTGATTTGACGGGTACAGGATTTGAACAAAAAACATTTGAAACTGTTTATCTTGACAGGAGCGATAATAATTGGATTCGGTGCCTTGTTAATGATAATATTTTCAAAGGATTTGGAGGACCTGAAAATTTGGAAGAGATACTAGAGATATTCAAAGAATGGGTTACTGACTTAAGCAAGAAAGAAGAATTTAAATCGCCTTGCAGCAAATATGAGTTTTAATACTCTGAATATTCCAAGAAGATTTGTAGTAGATAATTTCTTTCAAGTAACTCTTCCCCTAAAGTTTATGAGGTGGATGACCATTATTTAAGTAAAATACCAAGGTAGGAGATAAATAATGAATGTTATTAAATTGTTAGAAGAATGGTACATCAGCAATTGCGAAGGTGATTGGGAACATGACTGGAATGTTAAAATTCAAAGCGTTGACATGCTAGGATGGCTTATTTCTATTAATTTAGTTGATACGAGAGTTGATGGCAAGGAGTTTCCTGTATATAAAGTGGAAAGAAGTGTTGATGATTGGGTGCATTGTAAAGTAGAAAATAGTATTTTTAACGGTTCCGGTGGGGCTGGAAATTTAGAAGAAATTTTAATCGTATTTATAACCTGGCTAGTCAAAGTCGATAAAAATTTTAGAAAGAAAAAATAATCAGGTGCTTTGGCAAGAATTACTCAAGCAAATTTCTGACAGGCTTTAATGACTAGAGTACATCTTCTATATTTAATCTACTGTTGATTAGACTTTCGATAAATTGCATAAATATATGAAATTAGGTGGAGTAATTTATTTTCTGATCATGTATTATGGTGTGGGAGGACAAAGGTTTGGATGCCAAATTTATTAACCCTTTTTTAATTGCATTTACGGGCGTGATGCCTCAAGTTGGATTTGTAAATATTGTTAGAGGTAAAATTTGTTCCAAAGAACAGTTTGTTGATAGTCTTGGAGTTAGTGTGCAGGTTGGTGTGAAAAGTCAAAGCGATGGAAATATTGTTTTTAATATGTCGGAACAGACGGCTAAGAAAATTTCATCAGTTATGATGATGGGGACTGTAATCAATACGATTGATGATATGGCTAAAAGTGCAGTCTGTGAATTGTTTAATATGGTTGTTTCTCATGCATCTACTTCCTTAAATAAGGAAGGATTCATGGTAAAAGTCAACCCTCCTGTTTTTTTGCAGGAGAATACAAAAATTCAGGTATGTAATAGTACATATATTGCTATTGAAATGATAGTAGATAATTGCCCAGTGGAAATGTCCATTGGCCTTAATGCTGGGTAAGTGTCAAAGACATTGTTATACATGCAAAACCCTGTAAGAGTTCTTGTGAATTTTTGCAGGGTTTTACTATATTAAATGGAATGTAGTCACTTACTACGTATTTGTGGTAAGGCAAAGAGTTATAGCAGGGGGAGTGAATGTGGATTCTAAAAAGTTTTTTACTTACTGTTTGTGTAAGGAAGGTGCAATTGAGGACTATCCTTTTGGCCCAGATGTAATTGTTATGAAAGTGATGGGAAAAATGTTTGCACTTTTATCACGTAGGGAGGGACAGGTAAATCTCTCCTTAAAATGTGATCCTAATTATGCAGAACTTTTACGTCAGCAATATGTAAGCGTTTTACCAGGGTACCATCTAAATAAGCGCCATTGGAACACCTTATTACTGGATGGCAGTATTCCTGAGAAGGAGATAAGGAGTTTCATAGATCACTCTTATGATTTGGTCGTTAAGTCCCTTACTCGGGAAAAGCGAGCTAGGTTAAAAATAACAACATAGGCATGAAAGATTGTTAAAAAGAGTAAATGATATTGTATTATGGGTACTCTATTGTAGATAGAAGTTTATGTTGAATTGAGGGATGGGTATTTCTACTGAATTAATTTTAGTTATAGTAATCTTGACGGCGCTTGTTTTCACATTAACAAATGGTTTACATGATGCAAGCTCTGTTGTCGCGACTTTTATTTCATGCGGGGCTGCCACTCCAGTTCAAGCAATTTGTTTGGCGGCAATAGGGGGCTTTATTGGTGCAGTAACGAGTGGTAGTGCAGTGGCAAATACAGTCTCTGCAATTGTTGCTGTCCCTATAGAAACAGCATTACTAAAAATATTATTAGCGGCTATGATGGGGGCTGTAATATGGAATCTAGTAACTTGGAAGTTTGGCTTTCCTTCCAGCTCTACTCATGCGTTGGTAGGGGGATTAGTAGGGGCAGTATGGGTTTCTCGTGGCACAGAATATATTTTATGGGGGTGGAAAGAACTCCTATCACCAGAACATCAAGTCATTGGAATTAGCAAAATTGTGATCGCATTACTGTTTTCCCCTTTATTAGGTTTTATAGTTGCATTCCTCCTCCAGTTTACCTCGAATCTTATATTGCGGAATGCTAAAATAACAATAAATAGTTGGATAAAAAGAGTGCAATGGATTATTGCTGCTTTATTAGCTTATAGTCATGGCGCCAATGATACACAAAAAGTGGTTGGCGTTATTTCCCTTGCTTTAGCAGCTGCCAATGAACCTTTTGGTCATGTAGAACCTTTATGGATTAATGCATTTGGTGGTACGGTTATGTTTCTGGGAACCATGCTTGGCGGATGGTCAATTATGAAAACGATTGGGCGGGATATCTATACCATTCGTCCTATCCATAGTTTGAATTCTCAATTGTCTTCAGGTGGTTCCGTTATTTTGTCAACAGCTTTAGGAGCACCTGTTTCTACAACCCACGTAGTAGTGGGTAGTGTGGTAGGAGTAGGAGCGGCAGACGAATTTCGTATGGTCAATTGGAAGATTGGTCAAGAAATTATTGTTGCTTGGTGCGTTACCATACCAGCATCTGCGATGGTAGCGGCGTTCCTATATTCTATAGTAGGGTAGTAATTAAGGAGGGTGCTATGGCTAAAAATAACTTTTGGGAAAGATTATTTCCTGTCAAATGGGATTTTAATAAGATGTTACATGATCAAGCTTTGGTTACTTGTAGTGGTATGAAAAGTCTAGAAAAATGGATTTCTAGTAGATCAAAGGAAGATTATCAGCTAGTGTTCCGTGAGGCAGATCGGGCAGATGGGATTCGATTTACTATGGAAAATAATCTAGTAGAGGCTTTTGTTACTCCTTTTGATAGGCAGGATATTTATTCTCTTTCTGTAGAAATGGATAGGATTGTTGAATATGCTAAGTCTACCTTAGAAGAAATGGAAGCATTTGAAGTCTTTGCTGACTCAGTTATTATAAAAATGGTAGAACAATTATATAAAGGAACGGAGCAGCTTGCTGAGGCAATTGACTTATTAAAGGGAGATCCTATTAAGTCGCAAACTTATATAGAAAGCATTCGTGAAGTACAGTTACGGGTGGAAGCTGATTATCGCGACGGTATGGTAGAGCTTTTTAATCGGGGAGACCTTATGTATGCAATGAAATATAGGGAGGTATATCATCATATTAAGGATGCGGCCATCCATCTAGGATATACTACAGATATTTTGCATAAGGTTATAGTGCGAATTACGTAGGAGATAAACTTGTCCTAATCTTGAGAAATATGTATGTATTAAAAAAGAACAACAATAGTCTCTTGGTATGGTATCGTAAAATAAAAATATTACAAAAACGCGGGATAAATCGTAAAAAACATTGACATTGTATAAGCGCAATGATAAAATTCATCTCAAAGCATAAAGAACAATAGTAATGATAGAGATAGTAGCCTACTAGCAAATTTTCAGAGAGTTGACGTTTGGTGTGAGTTGACAATGAGCGGTGGGGGAAGATCACTCTAGAACTGTATTTCTGAAAGGTAGTAAGAAATACCGGGGTAGCCTCGTTATTGGGCTTAGGTTTGATAGAACTGATAAGAGGCATTATTATGCAATTAAGGTGGTAACGCGGGTATAGCTCGTCCTTGGATATTTTCAAGGACGGGCTTTTTTATTTATATTGAAATATATGGAGGTAACTTTATGTCAAACAGCAAACCTTTTAAACTAGAAAATTCTTATGTATCAATGGAAGATATCTATATAGCAAACCAAAAATTGCAAGGCGTGATAAAAAAAACAGAACTCATTGAAAGTCCAGTTTTTAGTAGTGAGTGTGGAAATCGTGTATTCATAAAACCAGAAAATCTGCAAATGACAGGTGCTTTTAAAATCCGTGGTGCTTATAATAAATTGAGTAAACTAAATGAATTAGAGAAAAGCAGAGGTGTTATCGCTTCTTCTGCGGGAAATCATGCCCAAGGTATTGGTTATGCTGCTCAATTACTTGGAGTTAAGGCTACTGTTGTTATGCCGGCTACTACACCGATCATCAAGGTAGAGGCGACGAAAAACTATGGTGCAGAAGTAGTCTTATATGGTGATAGTTATGACGAAGCATATAAAAAAGCGAGAGAGCTTGAGGCGGAGCATAATTATGTTTTTGTTCATCCTTTTGATGACTTGGATGTTATCATTGGGCAAGGTACTGTGGCTTTAGATATCCTAAATGATTTAGAAGATGTTGATGAGATACTAGTTCCCATAGGGGGAGGCGGTTTGGCTAGCGGGGTGGCTTTTGTTGCAAAAATGCTAAAACCAAGCATAAAGGTAATCGGAGTGGAACCAGATGGAGCCTGCTGTATAAAGGAATCCCTTGCTCAGGGAAAAGTAACGGAACTAGAGAAAGTGGATACCATAGCTGATGGGGCAGCAGTTAAGAGGCCGGGGACGTTAACTTTTGAGTTTATTAGAGAATTTGTAGATGAGATTATTACGGTTTCTGATTTTGATATAGCAGAGGCAATACTACTTTTAATCGAGAAACATAAGCTGATTACCGAAGGTGCAGGAGCATTATCTTTAGCAGGGCTAAAAAAATTACAGTCGAAGGGGAAAAAGGTAGTTTGTTTAGTAAGTGGTGGAAATATTGATATTTTAACCATTTCTGCCATCATTAATAAAGCACTTGTATTTCGTGGCAGATTGTTTTGCTTTACTGTCAATCTACCAGATAAACCAGGTGAGTTATTACATGTTGCAAAAATTCTTTCTGATTCAAATGCAAATGTAATAAAATTAGATCATAATCAGTCTAAGGTTATGGATAGCTTTAAACAAGTTCAGCTAGAAGTAACAGTGGAAACAAATGGACATTGTCATGTGGAAGAAATTGAATCAGCATTCCAGAAGCATGGGATAGAAATTCAAAAAATTTATTAGAAAGAATAAGTTAAATTATCCTAACATATGAGGTGACAATATGACTGTCAAAAAAATATTTTGGGAAGATCCATACTTGAAAGAACATATTGCAACAGTAACTTCTATTGATGAAAATGGCATTACTTTGGATGAAACTATAGTATATGCCTTTTCTGGTGGACAGGCGTCAGATTCTGGTACTATGAATGATTACCAGATTATAGAGGCAAAAAAAGTCGAAAAGGAAATATATTATAGGTTAGACACAGAGCAAGATCTGAAAGTTGGTGATACAGTTAACCTTGTTGTTGACTGGGA
Organism: Pelosinus sp. UFO1; assembly: GCF_000725345.1. Taxonomy (NCBI): domain Bacteria; kingdom Bacillati; phylum Bacillota; class Negativicutes; order Selenomonadales; family Sporomusaceae; genus Pelosinus; species Pelosinus sp. UFO1. Next base: position 3,358,252 of record NZ_CP008852.1, on the reverse strand, counting down.
GAAAAGATACAAAATTATGCGCTTGCATTTTGCTGCCGAAATTATCTTAGAATTAATGACGCAACACTTTCATAATCCTAAAAAAATCGGCGCAAATATTACTTCAGATAAAGCACGAGTGGATTTTGAATGGGAAGGAAACATTTCAGCAGCCTTTCCTTTGCTTGAAGAAAAATCGGAGGAAATAATAAAAGCGGATGTTCCAATAACCAGTGCCTTTAGTGATGAAGAAAAGGAAACTCGTTATTGGCAAATAGACGGTTTCGCCAAGGTTCCTTGCGGTGGAACCCATATTAAACGGACTGGTGAAGTAGGGGGAATTCGTCTAAAAAGAGGAAAAGGCTTAGGGAAAAACAAAGAAAGAATTGAAATATATCTGACTGAGTAGCAGGATGTTAAAAAAATACTATTGCCTATTTATAATCCTTATCTTATAATGAAAGAAAAAAGTGTCAGCAAACTGACACAAGCAAAGATGCTTGTACAGGGACGATTGTCGTTCTGTATTGGGCATCTTTTTTGTATTTATGAGGGAGGTATTCTACTATGAGCATGCAAATTCCCTTGACGCTGGAACAATTATCCACATATATTGAAGCAGAGCAGTCAGATAAGATTATCGAGGGTTTTCAAGAACTATTGTCTTTATATCAATTGCAGCAAGCTAGGTTAGAAGCCTTACTAGATACAGTAAATGAAGCGGTATGTGTTATTGATGAATCTGATAAAGTGGTAGTGTGGAACCATCATGCAGAGCTTTTATACGGCATTGCTGCGGATGAGATTATAGAGAAACCCATCGAAGGCTTTTTCTCGAATTTGATGTTAACTAAAGTGATGAAAGAGCGTCGAACCGTTCATGAAGAATATCATACACCTTGTCCTGATACTCATGTGCTCATTAATGCTAGGCCCGTACGTTTGTGGGGTCAAGTGATTGGTGGAGTTTGTGCAGAACGGGATATTACAGAGGTAGTACAATTAAATCAAAAATTATCGCAAACCCATCAGGAAGTGCAATCCTTAAAGCAAGAAATTGATAAGATTCATTCCCAAGCCGATTATTTTGCGGCTATATATGGTCACAGTGCAGCGATTCGCGAAGCCATTAGTATAGCTAGACGGGTTGCTTCGACAAAGGTGCCAGTATTACTGCGAGGTGAAAGTGGTACAGGAAAAGAACTCTTTGCCCGTGCAATTCACGATGCCAGTCAATGTAGTGGACCTTTTATTGCCATAAATTGCGGAGCGATATCGCCTAATTTATTTGAAAGCGAGTTATTTGGTTATCAACCAGGCGCCTTTACAGGAGCAGATCGAAAGGGAAAAGTAGGTTTATTAGAGCAAGCAAATGGGGGAACTTTATTACTGGATGAATTAGGTGATATGCCTAAAGATATGCAAGTTAAGCTATTAAGGGTCTTACAAGATAAAAGCTTTTTTCGAGTTGGTGGTAATAAAGCCATCCATATTGATGTGCGAATTATTGCAGCTACCCATCGTAATTTGGAAGAAATGATCCGCCAGGGTGAATTTCGGGAAGATTTATATTACCGCTTAAATGTAGTGGCAGTATCTTTGCCCTCATTAAGGGAACGTTTAGATGATATTCCGGAACTGGTTCATAAAGGAATTCAATATTACGGTAACCTTCACGATAAAAAGATTAGCAAAGTAGATCCGGCCCTTATGGCTTCCCTGATTCAATACTCTTGGCCCGGAAATATTAGAGAGTTATTTAATGTTCTAGAAAGGTTGGTTGTTCTAGCAGATAGTAATTTCTTGGGTATGGATAACTTACCGAGTAATTTCAATCAACTGGTCTGCCATGTAGTGGATTCGGAAACTAGGGTAATGGATGCTGGTCTTCTTGAGGTAACAATTAGTTTAGAAAAAGAAATGATTGCCAAGGTATTATCTGAGCAGCATTATAATAAAGCTGCGGCAGCGAAAAAATTAGGCATCCCTCGCAGTACTCTCTACTACAAAATGCAAAGATTAGGATTAGAGTGTCAATAAACTGACACTATCGTCAACGCTTAGATAAAGTTTGGGAGAACCGAAAAGCAGGAAGGTATTATTCAAGTAAACAAGAAAGCTTTTATTACTATTATTTATGTCTGTAGATTTATTTTTCCAAACGCCTCTGTATCTTTTAAAATATTGATTTTAAAGGATGTAGAGGCTTTTTTTATTTATAAATTACAGTAGTGTGTGTCAAAAAAATAAATGTTTTTATATAGTTGGCACGGTTGTTGCAATAGTTTAAGGCAGGAGGTGTTTAACTATGAGAATTGTCAACCATCCAATTTTGACATTTCCACAACAAACCATGGTTTCCTTCACCTTAAATGGTCAAAGGTTAGAAGGAGTAGAGGGAGAGCCTATTGCTGCTGCATTACATGCGGCTGATATAAAGGTATTGCGTCATAGTCATGAACGTCATCGTCCTCGTGGTCTTTTTTGTGCGATTGGAAACTGTTCTTCTTGTTTAATGACTGTAGATAAAATTCCAAATGTACGAGTTTGTGTCGAACCCCTTCGTGCTGGTATGGCTGTTGAGACGCAAGAAGGGAAGGGGAAGATACTATGATCACTACAGAAATACTAGTGGTTGGTGCTGGTCCTGCTGGTTTAATGGCAGCCATCCATGCTGCAGAAGCTGGGGCAAAGGTACTTTTAGTAGAAAGGGCCGATCGCTTAGGTGGGCAGCTCATCAAACAAACGCATAAGTTTTTTGGTTCAAAAGCTGAATTTGCTGGTGAACGAGGAATCGATATAGCAAATAAGTTAATTAGTTCAAGTCAAGAATGTTCAAATATAACACTTTGGAAGAATGCAGCAGTACTTGGAATTTATCCTGACGGAGTTGTTACCATTTCTCATGAAGGTGCATTCTGCACTGTAAAGCCAAAGAAAATCATTATTGCAACAGGTGCTTCGGAAAAAACAATGGCATTTCCTAATAATGATCTACCAGGTATTTATGGTGCAGGGGCAGTGCAGACCTTAATGAACGTACATGGTGTTATACCAGGCAAACGATTATTAATGGTAGGAGCAGGAAACATTGGTGTAATTGTTGCCTATCAACTATTGCAGGCAGGTGTTGAGGTAGCAGGTATCGTAGAAGCAGCGCCTCAAGTAGGTGGGTATCAAGTTCATGCCGCTAAGTTAAAACGTCATGGCGTACCAATTTATACTTCTCATTCTGTGAAATCAGCTCACGGCGATTCTTATTTAGAAGGCGTTACCATTTGCAAACTAGACGAAAATTGGCAACCAATTGAGGGAAGTGATCAATATATTCCTGTAGATGGACTTTGCCTAGCTGTTGGCTTAAGTCCCTTGACAGAATTATTGTGGCAGGCTGGCTGTAAGATGAAGTATGCAGGAGAGTTAGGTGGCTATGTGCCTTTGCGGGATGCAAATATGAGAACGACTCACGAGAATATTTATGTTGCAGGTGATGTTTCTGGTGTGGAAGAAGCCTCGGCGGCTATGGTAGAAGGAAAAATAGCAGGACTTTACGTTGCGTCAGCTCTAGGCTATACAACTACTACGTTTTTGAAGGACCTTCAAGAAGCAAAATCTCAATTAAGTGCTCTACGGTCTGGCCCTGCAAGTGTGAAAATATGTAATGGACTTAGCAAAGTTGTCTTAGAGGAGGTCGGATAGAATGCCATCAAAAGAACGGTTTGCTGAAGGTCCAGTTGCCTTGTTTGAATGTTTGCAGCAAATTCCCTGTAATCCCTGCGCCGATGCTTGTCCGCGAGGAGCCATTACGGTGAAAGAAATAAATGATTGTCCTTCTTTAAATGAAGAACTTTGCAATGGTTGTGGTATCTGTATGACCCATTGCCCAGGATTATCAATTTTCGTAGTAGATTATACCTATGGTAAAGAAGTTGCCTTAGTCAAAATCCCTTATGAGTTTTCTCCTTTGCCCAGTGCTAAGGAAGAGGTGGATGCATTAAATCGTCAAGGCGAGTGTGTAGGCAGTGCTCAAGTCATTCGTGTGCAGAACTCACCAAATAAAACAAATATTATTTGGTTATCTGTACCTCAGGAGTTAGCTATGGAGGTTCGTAGCATTCGCCTGAGAAAGGAGGAACGTGATGGAGCAAAATGATATTACTATCTGTCGTTGTGAAGATATAACATTAGGGGAAATAAGAGAACAAATTGCACTAGGAAAACACACTATAGAAGAAATTAAACGGGCCTGTCGCGCTGGCATGGGGCCTTGCCAGGGAAGAACCTGCGCTCCTCTCATTGCCAACGAAATTGCTAAGGCAACAGGAAAACCCATTTCTGAAATTCCTTTGGCAAAATTCCGCCCCTCTACCTTACCGATTAAAATGGCTTCTTTGTTAGGAGGGGAAAAACATGATTAAGTCGGCAGATGTTGTTGTTATTGGTGGTGGTGTTGTTGGTTGCTCTACGGCCTATAACCTAGCCAAATTAGGGGCGGGAAAAGTCGTGGTATTGGAGAAAAACTACCTAGCGAGTGGATCTACTGGCCGTTGTGGTGCAGGCATGCGAATGCAGTGGGGAACGGAGACCAATTGCCTATTATCGAGAGAAAGCGTCAAAATGTTATCCCATTTGCCTGAATTACTCAATGTAGATGTAGATATTGAATTTACGCAAAACGGGTATCTTATGCCAGCTTATTCTGAAAAGATGGCAGAACAGTTTAAACAAAATTTAGTTCTGCAAAATTCCCTTGCTATTCCAGCAAAGTGGGTAACACCCGAAGAGTCCCTAGAGATTGTGCCCTTCCTAAATACAAAAGGAATGCTTGGTGCTACTTATTGCGCGGAAGATGGTCATTGTAACCCTTTCAAAGTAACGGAAGCCTATGCCCAAGCTGCAAAAAAACTACAGGTTGAAATTTATACAAATACACAGGTATTAGGAATTGTAACGGAAAATGGCAAGATTGTGTCCGTCCGTACAAACCAAGGGGATATTCAAACAGATACAGTTGTCAATGCGGCAGGAGGATATGCCAAAGAAGTAGGCCGTATGGTTGGCGTGGAACTACCAATCTTTCCAGAACGTCATGAAATTTTAGTAACAGAGCCTGTAGAACCTACTATGGGACCCATGGTAATGAGTTTTTATCATAACTTATATTGTCAACAAAGTCCTCATGGCAGCTTTATTATGGGAATTGGTCATCCGAACGAACCAGAAGGATACGATATCAATTCCAGTTGGCAGTTTTTACGTGATATGGTAGAACGAGTGGTGGAAATATTACCTCCCTTAGCGGGGCTAAATATTGTCAGGCAGTGGGCTGGTTTATATGACATGTGTCCTGATCGTACTCCTATACTTGGTAATAGTCCACAATTGCAGCGTTTTTATACTGCGGCAGGATTCAGTGGGCATGGTTTCATGATTTCACCGATTACAGGACAATTGATGGCTGAAATGATAGTGGGTAAACCAACGGCATTCCCAATTCAAATGTTTGATGCAGGGCGTTTTGAACGAGGCGAGCTGTTTGTAGAACCTTCTGTCGTATAATCAAATAATTATAGTCTGGTATTTTAAAATAAGAAAGCGAGGAATACTACATGATTACAGAATACAAAAATGAACCGTTTACCAACTTTGGTATCCCTGAAAACAAAGCGGCTATGGAGAAAGCATTGGCTGCGGTACAATTAGAAAAAGGTGCTCATTATCCTTTGGTGATTGGTGGGGAAAAGATTAACACAGAAGCGCGTATTACGTCTATCAATCCTTCCAATACTGTTGATATTGTTGGTACGGTAGCTCGGGCCAATGTAGATTTAGCTGAAAAAGCAGTAGAAGCTGCTAAGCAAGCCTTCGCTTCCTGGCAATATGTTTGCCCTGCGGAACGTTCTCTATATTTGTTCAAAGCATCAGCAGTTTTGCGTAGACGTAAATTTGAGTTTTCCGCTTGGTTGGTAGAAGAGGCAGGAAAAACTTGGGCAGAAGCAGATGCTGATACTGCTGAGGCCATTGATTTTATGGAGTACTATGCTCGTCAGATGGATAAATACGCAAAAGGGATGGAAGTCACTCCTTATCCTGGAGAACAGAATGAATGTTCATATATCCCATTAGGTGTTGGCGTTGTCATTCCACCATGGAATTTCCCATTGGCAATCCTAGCTGGTATGACTGCGGCTGCCATTGTAGCAGGCAATACAGTGATTATGAAGCCTGCTAGTTCTACACCTGTAATTGCCGCTAAGTTTATGGAGCTTTGGGAGGAAGTATCTTTGCCTGCTGGTGTTGTCAATTATCTTCCAGGTAGTGGTGGAACGATTGGCGATTATTTGGTATCCCATGCGCAAGTTCGTTTTATCAACTTTACGGGTTCCAAAGAAATTGGGCTCCGTATTAACAAATTAGCTGCAGATTTGTCCCCAGGACAAAAATGGATTAAACGAGTCGTCGCTGAAATGGGGGGGAAAGATTCTATCATTGTCGATAGTGAAGCCGATATAGAAGAAGCTGCTGCTGGCATTGTTGCCTCCGCTTTTGGTTTTCAAGGACAAAAATGTTCTGCTTGCTCTCGTGCAATTGTTGTGAGGGATGTTTACGACGCAGTGTTAACGAAAGTAGTTGAAAAAACGAAGGCACTTCGCATTGGTGCTGCTAGCAGTTCAGATAGTAATATTGGTCCTGTAATTGATGAAAGTTCCTACAAAAAGATTCTAAGTTATATTGAAATAGGCGAAACAGAAGGAAAATTAGAATGTGGTGGATCTACAGCTGGTAAACAAGGTTACTTTATAGAACCCACTGTGTTTTCAGGCATTGCACCGGAAGCGCGGATTTCCCAAGAAGAAATTTTTGGCCCAGTACTAGCTGTTATCCCGGCAGATGACTTTGATCATGCCCTAGCCATTGCTAACGGCACTGAATATGGTCTTACTGGTGCGGTATACTCCAAGAATCGTGCAAAACTAGAACAAGCACGTCGTGAGTTTCATGTAGGTAACTTGTATTTTAATCGTAAATGTACTGGCGCATTAGTAGGTGTTCATCCTTTTGGCGGCTTTAACTTATCTGGAACGGATTCAAAAGCTGGTGGCGCTGATTATTTACTGTTGTTTTTACAAGCAAAATCCATCTGCGAAAAACTATAATATATAAAAAGATTTTATGCATCAATTCAGATGATATAGTAAAAGAATGTTACTATTTTCACGGTGCGAGCATAAAAAAAGTATTTAAAATGTTCTAAAAAATAAAAAATGTTTTTTTAGAAAAAACACTTGTCAAGTTGAGAAGTGCACGGTATAATGAAAATTAAATACAGATTAAAGCAATGGTGCTTTAAACAGGGATAATTATCTCTTGTTTAAAGCACCTTTTTCGATATCTTGGTGGGGGTGGTAGGGAAGAGGTTGGGAGAAAATATTTTAAAAATAATAGGAATAAAAAGGGGGATTATTGTGTTTAAAAAAATGAATGCGAAATGGTTATCTCTAATTGTTGGTACTAGTTTAGTCGCTGGTCTGTTAACTGGATGTGGTTCAAGTGCAAGTAAAGATATTAAAATTGGTGTTGTATATGAATTGACAGGAAGCACTGCATCTTTTGGTACAGCTGCTGCGAATGGTGCTAAATTAGCATTTAAAGAAATTAATGCCAATGGTGGTGTCTTAGGCAAACAAATTCAAATCGCTGTTGCCGATAACAAAGGTGAACCATCCGAATCCTCTAATGCTATGACGAAAGTTATTTCTCAAGATAAAGTAATTGCCGTTACTGGTTTCACAACTAGCTCAAACGGTATTGCAGGTTCTACAGTTGCAGAAGCAAATAAGATTCCATTCGTTGCCGCTGCGACAACAAACCCTAAAGTGACTTTAGACGAAAACTCTGGAAAAGTAAAAAACTATACCTTCCGTGTTTGCTTCATTGATCCCTTCCAAGGAACTGTAGGTGCTAATTTCGTTTTAAATTCCTTAAAGGCTAAAAATGCTGCTATTATGATTGATAATTCCAGTGACTATAGCAAAGGATTATCTAAATTCTTTAAAGATGCCTTCACTAAGGGTGGTGGTACAGTCGCTATCGAAGAAGCTTACTTACAAAATGACCAAGATTTCAAAACTGTGTTAACAAAAATTAAAGCTACCAATCCAGATGTAATTTATGTACCTGGTTATTATGGTGAAGTTGGTAAGATCATTAAACAAGCCCGCGAGATTGGTATCACAGTACCATTTGTTGGTGGCGATGGCTGGGACTCTCCTAAATTGGCTGAAATCGGTGGAGCAGATGCTCTTAATAATACTTTCTTTACGAATCACTATTCCGTTGAAGACAACAGCCCTAAATCAAAAGCTTTCTTAGATGCCTTCCAGAAAGAATATGGTCAAGTGCCAGATGCAATGGCTGTTCTTGGATATGATGCAGCTTATGCTTTAGTAGATGCTATCAAACGTGCTAACAGCACAGATTCAGAAAAAATTCGTGAAGCCCTTGCTGCAACAAAAGATTTCCAAGGTGTAACAGGTGCATTGACGTTAAATGCGACTCATGATGCAATCAAGAGTGCGGTTATAATTGAAATGAAAAATGGCAAGCAAGTATATAAAGAAACAGTTAAACCTTAATTCATATAGGGTTAGAGAAGACTGCTGAGGCATGTAGCCACGGCAGTCTTCTTCTTCTTCTATAAGTTAGATATAAAGATTAGGACGTTTTCCCTATGTGTAAGGAATTGCAATTATGGCAAAAACATCTTACAATATGAGAGTCAAAGAGTTATCTGCTATCTTATATGTAACAATAAATGAAAAAGTAACTGTTTTAAGGAGATGCCAGTGGAAATTACAATGATTCTTTTAAGCTTGGTTTTATTAATGTTCTTTGCTTATCGTGGCTATTCTATTATACTTTTTGCACCGATTTTAGCTATTATTGCGTCAATTGGAGGCGATTATGCTTTCATGCCGGTTTATAGTGAAATTTATATGACGAAGGTAGCGGAATATATTAAGGTGTATTATCCAGTATTCTTACTGGGGGCTGTTTTTGCTAAAATTATGGAAGATGGCGGTTTGGCTACTGCAGTAGCGGCAAAGATTGTATCTTCTTTGGGAAAAGAAAGAGCAATTTTGGCTGTACTACTCGGATGTGGGGCTTTAACTTATGGCGGTTTAAGCGTATTTGTTGTTGCTTTTGTTATGTATCCTTTTTCAGCTATTTTGTTTCGTCAGGCTGGAATTCCCAAAAGGCTGTTGCCAGCAACCTTATGGATGGGGATTTTTACTTATGCAATGATTGCCTTGCCAGGTACACCGCAAATACAGAATGTAATTCCTACTGCCTTTTTTGGTACTACCACGTGGGCAGGAATGGTGACTGGTTTGATTGGTTCAGTAGCGTATTTTGTTTTGGGATGGGCTTGGATTAGTTATCGCCATAAGAGGCTTGCAGCAAAGGGTGAAACTTATGGAAGCCACACTGTTAATGAACCAGAACCTATTTTAGAAAACTTGCCACACTGGGCGATTTCGGCCTTGCCCTTGGTAGTTGTTGTAGGTGTTAATTTGTTTATGAGCAATCCTTTCCACTGGAGTTGGGCTTATCATTGGAATACGGGAAGTTTGGAACCTTTGAAATCATTAAAACTATCCTTGTTAAGCCCAAGTGTGGACAGAGTCCAATCGATTTGGTCAATTAATATTGCCTTAGTGATTGGTAGTTTAAGTGGAATCGTTATCGGCCGCAAAAGATTGACGGCAAGTGGGGGAATAATAAAGCCAATCAATTCCGGTGCTTATTCTTCCATAATGGCTATTTTGAATACCGCTTCCGGTTATGCCTTCGGCAGTGTAATAGCCAGCTTAACAGGATTTCAAATTATAAAGAATGCGTTACTGCATTTAAATATTGGAGAAGGCCCGCTGTTCTCGGCAATTATTACTACTAATATTATGACTGCAATTACTGGCTCTGCTTCAGGCGGATTAACTATTGCTTTGGGGATGCTTGGGAATGAATGGCTAGCTTGGGCACAATCCATTGGAATGCAGCCTGAAATATTACATCGTATTATTTGTTTGGCATCTGGAGGGGCTGATACGGTTCCGCATAACGGGGCGCTGGTGACCTTGATTGCTGTATGTGGTTTGACACACAAAGAATCTTACTATGATGTATTTATGCTGACATTAATGAAACCAGCAGTAGCATTTATTTGCTTAGGGATTTATAGTCTGACAGGCCTGCCTTAGTAAAAGCAATAAAGAAAAAATTATAGGTGCAAAAAATCCTCTCTTAGTAAATACAATGGATTTACTAAGAGAGGATTCTTTGTTAAAAAGATAAGACAAAAATAAAACAAGAATAAGACAAGGAATGAATAGCGGTGAATTAGAAAAAAAGAGATTGTTTTAAATTTTCCTATAAGTCCTGTTTTATCTACAAGAAGGGATTAATTTTTAAAAAAATAACAATACTAAACTATAGTTGGCATGCATCTTGCAATGTAATAGGACAAATGCGTTTATTATACTAGGCGTTATATGTAACGTATTTAGTGTAATTATCTTTTAAAATTGAAAGGAGAAACATTATGTTAAAAAAATCATTTGGTGTTTTACAGCAGGTTGGTAAATCATTAATGCTTCCAGTGGCATTATTACCAGCGGCAGGTTTGTTATTAGCTTTTGGTAATGCGTTTCAAAATCCCGCTCTTTTAAATATTTTTCCTGGTTTAGCAAGTATTCATGGTTTTGCTCAAGTTATGGAACAGGCAGGAAACGTTATCTTCGGTAATCTTTCCCTTCTATTTGCAGTAGGGGTTGCCGTTGGTTTGACTGGTGGTGAAGGCGTTGCTGGTTTAGCTGCCATTGTAGGTTTTCTTATTATGAATGTAACCATTGGTCTTATTGCTGGCGTTACGCCCGAACTAATAGCGGCAAAAGATCCTTCATATGCCATGGTTCTTGGGATACCATCCTTACAAACTGGGGTTTTTGGCGGTATTATTGTCGGTGTTTTATCTTCTTTATGTTATAAAAGGTTTTTTAATATTGAACTTCCGCCTTATTTAGGATTTTTTGCAGGAAAACGGTTTGTTCCGATTGCGACTGCTGTAGCAGCCCTCATTCTAGGCGTAGTTATGGTTTTTGCATGGCCTCCTATCCAACATGGACTGACTTATTTCTCACGTAATATGATTGATACAAATAAAACATTAGCGGCCTTTATTTTTGGTATCATTGAACGGGCTTTAATACCTTTCGGGCTGCACCATATTTTCTATAATCCTTTCTGGTTCCAATTTGGTGAATATATAAACAAAGCAGGGCAAGTAGTAAATGGTGACCAAAGCATTTTCTTTGCTCAGCTTAAAGATGGTGTGCCTTTCACAGCTGGTACTTTCATGACAGGAAAATTCCCATTTATGATGTTTGGATTACCTGCAGCAGCGCTTGCGATCTACCATGAAGCAAAACCTGAAAAGAAAGCTTTAGTAGCAGGTATTATGGGTTCTGCCGCGTTAACTTCCTTTTTAACAGGTATTACAGAACCAATTGAATTTTCCTTCTTATTTGTTGCTCCTGTATTATTTGGTATCCATTGTATTTTTGCTGGTTTGTCCTTTATGACCATGCATATCTTAAACGTGAAAATTGGCATGACTTTCTCTGGTGGTGTTATTGACTATCTACTATTCGGTGTAATACCTAACCGTACAGACTGGTGGTTAGTGATTCCCGTAGGTTTAGTATTTGCCGTAATTTATTACTTCGGCTTCCGTTTTGCAATTCGTAAGTGGAACTTGATGACTCCTGGTAGAGAAAATGATGATGAAGCAGGTACTGTCATCAATGCGACTGGTTATGGATTGGCAAGTGGAGTACTCCAAGCATTAGGCGGCAAAGAGAATATTGGAAACTTAGATGCTTGTATTACTCGTCTACGTGTAAGTGTGAAAAAGATTGCTACTGTTGATCAAAATAAATTAAAAAACCTAGGTGCTGCTGGAGTTATGACAGTAGGTGATAACTTGCAGATTATCTTTGGACCAAAATCAGATCAACTAAAAAGTCAGATCAAAGATATTATTGAAGGTAAAGTTGCCGAAACACATGAAGATACTATCAGTAATGTTCAAGTTGCCGCAACTGTAAAATCAGCAGCGGATGTTCTAGGTAAGTTTGTTGCTCCTGTGGATGGCAAAATACTTCCTATTACAAAAGTACCCGATAATGTATTTGCACAAAAAATTATGGGGGATGGATTTGCCATTGAGCCTACAAGTGGTAATGTGATATCGCCTGTTGATGGAACTGTTACTAGCTTACCTGATAGCAAGCATGCAGTTGGCATTACAGCGGATAATGGCTTAGAGATTATCGTTCATTTTGGAATTGATACGGTCAACTTACAGGGCGAAGGATTTACTGCGCTGGTCAGTCAAGGAGATAAAATTACTGTTGGACAAAAATTGTTAAAAGTTGATCTTGAATATGTAAAAGGAAAAGTTCCTTCTATTATAACGCCTGTTGTCTTTACGAATCTTCCAGAGGGTAAAACGGTTCAAATTCAGGAAGGACAAAGTATCAAAGGCGGAGATGCTGGTTTTATTAAAATTCAGTAAAAACAAATAAGAGTTAAATAAGCCATATCCTATTCTTTAAAATGAAAAGACCAATATCTTTTAAAAAGATATTGGTCTTTTCATTTTAAAGATAATTCTTGTACATAATAGTGCACTCAAGTTAACTTACTTATATAGAATTGAAGGTCCTTTTTAAGGTATAAAGTCGCATAGTACAACAAAGGGTGGGCATAAGTCTGGTTATTGAGGAGTAAGCAGACTTATGTTATTACTAGCAAAGAAGTCGACATATTCCTGTTCTGGTCTTTGTTCACTGATGAAAACCTGTATGTCTTTTAGGTCATAATAGGTGATTAATGATACTTTTTCTAGTTTTGTATTATCTGCTAATAGTATCTTTTTATCGCAGTGTTCTACTATATATCTTTTAATGTCATACTCCAGGGAAGAAGAGTTGGTTATTCCTTTTGCAATCGAGACTCCGGTTGTGGCTAAAAATGCTTTGGAAATATTATACTTCTTTAAAGAGTTCACAGCTTCTGCATCAACAAATGAATTGGTTCTTCTAAATAATGTCCCTCCGGTGGAAATTATATTTAAGTTTTGATAAGGGAGTGAGTTTAATATAACGTGTAAGTTATTTGTAATGATCGTTACATTTTTCCTTTCTGATAAATAGGGTATCATGTGCATCGTAGTAGTTCCGGAGTCTATATATACAATATCTCCATCTTCAATTAATGTACTAGCTAAATCTGCAATAATTAATTTTGCAGATTTATTTTTTACTTCTCTAGACTCAAATGGCTCAGTAGTTTTTTTATCTGTTAAAATAATGCCGCCATAGACCTTCTTTATCTTACCTTTTAATTCTAATTGATTAATATCTCTTCGCATCGTGTTTTTAGAAACATTAAAGACACTGCAAAGCTCTTCTATAGAGGCTCTTTCTTTCTCGAGAATATAATTTTCAAGTTCACTTATTCTATCTTCTTTCAATTTATAAACTCCATTTCATAATAGTATAGAATTCAATTTTACTTTAAATCATCATTAGTAGAATACTGACAGCAAAGAAGCAAGTGAGATTTAGTACTCATGAAATTTAATATAACCACAATATTACTATCATAATATCATGATATGACCATAAAAGTAAAATGAATTTATTTAAAAATAAAGACTTGCATTAAAGCAATGCAATATACTATAATATTACCAAAAGATAATAATAATATACCAAAAATAATCAATAAAAACTCAAAACATCACCACGAAGTGATCGTGAGAAAGAAAGTGAGGAGATTGGGAGATGAAGTAAACGAGGTAAAGATTATTATTTTACATTGCATTTTAGGCAAAAAATAAAAATAGAGTAAATTCACTATTTAAAAAAGTGTATTACAAGAGGAGAGCGTTTATATGGCAGTGATAAGATTAAAGTTTAGCGTAAATGGGGAATGGAAGGAATCTAGGACAGCTATCTATATGCCGATAACAGATTCGAATACCGGGAAAGTGATCGCTGAGGCGCCATGCTGCACTGTTGACGAAGTGAATCAAGCAGTTGCTGCGGCAAAAAGTGCTTTTCCTTCCTGGTCTTCGACGCCTGTGTCAGCAAGAGCTCAGCTTATGTTTAAATATAAAGTCATTTTGGATGCCCATTTAGAAGAGTTGGCTTTGCTGGTTGCCACTGAATTGGGGAAAAATCTCAATGAGGCTCGCGGTGATGTTCTAAAAGCAATTGAGGTGGTAGAGCTATCCTGTTCTGCTCCTGTCCTAATGCAAGGTGACTCGCTGATGAATGTTTCTCATGGTCATGACACTATTATGTATAGAGAGCCTGTAGGTGTATTTGCTGGTATTGTACCTTATAATTTCCCAGCAATGATTCCTTTTGGCTGGATGATTCCTCTTTGTATTGCTACAGGTAATACCTTTGTATTGAAAGCTGCCAGTGCTGTTCCCAAAACAGCTATTCGAATGTTGGAACTATTGATTGAGGCAGGATTGCCTAACGGTGTTGTAAACTTAGTGACTTGCAGTCGAAATGAAGCAGAAAATTTGTTAAAACATCCGGATGTTTCAGGTATTTGTTATGTTGGTTCTACATCTGTAGGTCTTCATATTTATTCTACTGCAGCAGCCCATGGTAAGAGAGTTCAGGCTCTATGTGAAGCAAAAAACCATGCTTTAGTCCTTAAAGATGCTGCTTTGGAAATGGCGGCTACAAGGGTAATTAACTCAGGGTTTGGTTGTGCAGGACAACGTTGTATGGCTTTGCCGGTAGTTTGTGTAGAGGAAGAAGTGGCTGATGAATTTGTTGCGCATCTGGTGAGACTTGCCAAAGAACTTAAAGTAGGTCCAGCCTATGATTCTCATTATGATTTAGGACCTGTTGTATCAAAAGAACATAAAGAGAGTGTTGTAAATTGGATTAACAAAGGTGTGGAAGAAGGTGCTGAACTTATCTTAGATGGTCGAGATATTATTGTTGAAGGTTATGAAGGTGGTTTTTTCCTTGCGCCCACTATTTTTGATCACGTAAAGCCGGGAATGACAATTGGCGACATTGAAATTTTTGGACCTGTGGTATGTATTAAACGGGTACAGAATTTTGAAGAAGGTCTTGCGGTTATGAATGCAAATCCATTTGCTAATGGTTCGTGTATCTTTACGCAAAGTGGTTACTATGCTCGGGAATTTGCTGCGAAAACCCATGGTGGTATGGTTGGTATTAATGTAGGTATCCCTGTTCCTCTTTCTGTATTTCCCTTCTCAGGACATAAAAAATCTTTTTTTGGTGACCTGCATTGCATGGGCAAGGATGGCGTGGCTTTCTTTACGGAAGCTAAGTCTATAACTAGTCGGTGGTTTAGTGAAGAAGATAAAAAACATACCAAAGTGGATACTTGGGAAGGTACTATGACTCGTAAATAATCTGAAATAATGATAATAAAAAATGAAAGGAGGCAAATATGTCTTTAGTTACATTAGAAAATGCGTTGAGTAAAATCGGTAAAGAAAGTTATGGTATTGGAGCCTTTAATGTAGCAAACATGGAAATGGTTATGGGCGCGATAAAAGCAGCTGAGGAATTAAAATCACCTATTATTCTTCAAGTAGCCGAAGGGAGATTGCGTTATTCTCCATTACATTTGATTGGTCCTGCGATGATAGCGGCAGCTAAAGCGGCAAGTATTCCCGTTGTTGTACATCTTGATCATGGTTTCAGCATGGAAGTAATTGCACAAGCATTAGAATTGGGATTTAGCTCTGTAATGTTTGATGGATCAGCATATGTTCTAGAAAAAAATATTGATATGACCAACGAAGTGAAAAAAATGGCGAAAAAATATGGGGCTTCTGTGGAAGCTGAAATTGGTAAAGTTGGTGGTAGTGAAGGTGATTATAAAAGTGTGGAAATGCTTATCACCTCTGTAGCTGATGCTAAAACATTTTACGAGAATACACAAGTTGATGCCTTGGCAATAGCAATTGGAACAGCGCATGGACATTATAAAGAACAGCCTAAACTGCAGTTTAAACGCTTAGAAGAAATTACCCAAATAATTGATTGCCCTTTAGTTTTACATGGTGGCTCAGGGCTGACTCCTGATGATTTTAAAAATTGCATACAGCATAAAATCAAGAAAGTTAATATTGCTACCGCATCGTTTGAAAATATTGCACATAAGGTCGGCGAAGTGGCGAAAAGATCTAAAAATAATACTTTCTTTCAATACTTGGATGCTGTATTAGAAGCAACTTATGAAAATGTTAAAAATCATATTTTAATTTTTGGCAGTCAAAATAAGGGATAAAGTTCACGACTAGCTATTATTCTTATAAATTTGGCTAGTTCTAAAATAGATTGAAAATTGCAAATGAAATCATGGTGATAATCATTTTGTAATGACTTTTATAGGGAGGGGTATTATGGTTAAGATCATTACTGCCGTAGAAGCGGCTAGTCTGATTAAAGATACTACCACTATTGCTACCAGTGGTTTTGTTGGTAGTGCAAATCCCGAAGCCTTGACTGCTGCTTTGGAAGAAAGATTTCTTAGGGAAGGCAAACCAAATCATTTAACACTGGTATATTGTGCAGGGCAAGGTGATGGAAAGAATTGCGGAGCCAATCATTTTGGTCATGCACATATGATAAAACGAGTAGTTGGCGGACATTTTAAAATGGCACCAAAGTTAAGTAATTTAGCCGTAGAGGAGAAAATTGAGGCTTATAATTTTCCTCAAGGAACGCTTACACATTGGTTTCGTAACATTGCCGGAAAAAAACCGGGTGTTATAACAAAGGTTGGTTTAAACACCTTCGTTGATCCGAGAGTAGAAGGGGGGAAACTTAACAAAAAAACCACACAGGATCTTGTGGAAATTATACAACTAGGTGGTGAGGAGTGGCTTTGGTATAAGCCATTTCCAATCGATGTTGCTTTAATTCGTGGTACCTCTGCAGATGAGAATGGCAATATCTCCATTGAAAAGGAGTCTGTTTCACTGGAAATTCTTTCAATCGCACAAGCTGCCAAGAATTCTGGAGGTATTGTCATAGTGCAAGTAGAGCGTATTGTTAAATCTGGAAGTTTACATCCCATGAATGTAAAAGTTCCGGGAATTATTGTTGATTATATTGTTGTTTCGGAACCATCTAATCATATGCAGACTTATTCAGAACAGTATAATCCTGCCTACTCAGGAGCAGTAAAGCTATCATCTTTGTCGAGTCATTGTGTCATGGCATTAGATGAACGCAAGATTATCGCTCGTCGTGCTGCTATGGAATTGATTCCTAATGCTATTGTGAATCTTGGCATTGGTGTCCCTGAGGGGGTAGCGATGGTAGCCAATGAAGAAGGCATGGGGGACATTATGACGCTTACTGTTGAAGCTGGTCCCGTAGGAGGAATTCCTGCTGGAAGTTTAAACTTCGGAGCTTCTAGTAATGCCGAGGCCATCTTGGATCAACCTTATCAGTTTGACTTTTATGATGGCGGTGGTCTTGATTTGGCTTTTCTAGGGCTAGCGGAAACGGATAAACATGGCAACATAAATGTAAGTAAATTTAAGGGTTGCGTA
Source organism: Pelosinus sp. UFO1 (assembly GCF_000725345.1). Taxonomy (NCBI): domain Bacteria; kingdom Bacillati; phylum Bacillota; class Negativicutes; order Selenomonadales; family Sporomusaceae; genus Pelosinus; species Pelosinus sp. UFO1. Next base: position 3,340,578 of record NZ_CP008852.1, on the reverse strand, counting down.
GCTGGTTGTGGCGGGTTTATCAACATTACGCAGAATACAAAAGATGTTATCTTTCTTGGAACTTTTATGGCTGGAGGGTTGAAAATAAGGATTGCTGACGGTAAATTACATATCATCATAGAAGGACGTAATAAGAAATTTTTGGAACATGTTGAACAAATTACTTTTAGTGGCAAATATGCACAAGATAATCATCAATCTGTCATGTATATTACCGAACGTGCTGTATTTCGCCTGACAGCGGAAGGCATGGTATTAACAGAAATTGCTCCAGGGATAGATATGGATAAAGATATTTTAGCACTTATGGATTTTAAGCCAATTATTGCTACTGATCTTAAAATGATGGATGCTCGTATTTTTAAAGAAGAAAAGATGGGACTTAGCGAAATGTTGTCAAGGTGTGGAAAATGATAAAAATTGCCCTATAGGGGTTAAAAATTTAGGAGGAATTATTTATGAATTTTGTATTAACGCAAGAACAAGAAGATATTCGCAAAATGGTACGGGCATTTGCTGAAAAATCGGTGGCTCCGACTGCTGCTGAAAGAGATGAAAAGGAATATTTTCCTCGTGATATTTTTGATCAAATGGGAGAGTTAGGAATTTTAGGTTTACCTTACCCTGAAGAATATGGCGGGGCAGGAAGTGATTTTCTAAGTTACTCGATTGCAGTAGAAGAGATTTCTCGGGTATGTGCATCGACTGGTATTGGACTTTCTGTCCATGTATCTCTTGCTTCTTGGCCAATCTTTAAGTATGGGACAGAAGAACAAAAACAGAAATATTTAAGGGCATTGGCTGAAGGAACAAAATTAGGAGCATTTGGTTTAACTGAACCAAATGCAGGTACCGATGCTGCAGCGGCAACTACAGTGGCAGTTAGGGATGGAGACAGTTATATTCTCAATGGTTCTAAGATTTTTAATACCAATGGCGGAGAAGCTGAAATTGAAGTAATCTTTGCTTCTACGGACAAAACTGCTGGCCTAAAAGGACTGAGTGCTTTTATTGTGGAAAAAGGTACTCCTGGACTTAGTTTTGGAAAAAAAGAAGTGAAAATGGGAATTCGTTCTTCCGTACAACGGGAAGTTATTATGGAGAATTGTCGCGTTCCTGCCGAAAATTTACTTGGTAAAGAAGGCGGTGGCTTCAAAATTGCCATGACTTCTCTGGATGGCGGCCGGATTGGTGTAGCGTCACAAGCGGTTGGTATTGCTCAAGGTGCTCTTGAGCAAGCCATACAATATTCAAAAGCGCGGATACAATTTGGTAAACCAATTGCTAACAATCAAGCGATTGCCTTTAAGATTGCGGATATGGCAGCAAAAGTGGAAGCAGCAAGACTCTTGACATATAAGGCGGCATATCATAAATCTCATGAACTTCCTTACTCCAAGGAAGCTGCTATGGCAAAACTGGTTGCTTCTGATGCAGCTATGGCAGTGACGACAGAAGCTGTCCAAATTTTTGGCGGTTATGGCTTTTCACGTGAATATCCTGTTGAACGTATGATGCGAGATGCCAAAATTACTCAAATTTATGAAGGGACGAATGAAGTACAGCGTATGGTTATCTCTGGGGCCGTTTTACGGTAATTTCTAATCTGTTGCTTGAAAATAAGAAAGGGGCACAATGTTTCAAAAGCTACATATAGAGCATTAATCTTTAGTACTAGACATTGTGCTTACCTTCTTGAGAGTATTTTATCAATAAAATAGGAGGAATAAAATGAAAATCGTTGTTTGTGTCAAGCAAGTGCCTGATACTACGGAAGTAAAGATTGATCCAGTCACAAATACTCTAATTCGTCAAGGTGTGCCAAGCATTGTAAATCCTTTTGATAAAAATGCAATGGAAGCAGCATTGCAGTTAAAAGATAAACATGGTGGTAAGGTTACTGTTATTTCTATGGGACCGCCACAAGCCAAAGATGCGTTGAAAGAATGCCTTGCAATGGGGGCTGATACTGCGATTCTCATTAGTGATCGTGCCTTTGGTGGAGCTGATACCTTAGCTACTAGCTATACATTAGCGGCAGCTGTACAAAAAATTGGTAATTATGATATCATCTTTTGCGGTAAACAAGCCATTGATGGCGATACTGCTCAAGTAGGACCAGAAATGGCGGAGCATCTAGGTATCTCTCAAATCACCTATGCTGCCAAGATTGATGCAGATGGTGATACTGTTCGTGTAGAACGTGAACAGGAAGAGGGGTATGAAATTATTGATGTGAAGTTGCCAGTAGTTATTTCGGTAGTAAAATCAATGAATGAGCCTCGCCTTCCTAGTATTAAAGGGACGATGAAAGCCAATCGTACAGAGATTTTGGTATGGACAGCAGCTGATCTTGATGTGAATGAACAAAAACTTGGATTAAAGGGGTCGCCGACTCAAGTTCGCAGGATCTTTACGCCACCACAGCGTACTCATGGTGTAGTGATTCACAAAGAGACAGCACGAGAAGCAGTTGCTGAATTAATAAAAAGATTATCTGATGCAAAAATTGTGTAAAGGGGAGAAAGTTGAATAATGGGGGTAAAAGTAATAAAAGAAGCATGTATTGCTTGCGGTGTTTGTATTTCTGCGTGCCCATTTAGTGCAATTCAGATGCAAGACGAGAAAGCATATATAACAGAAGCCTGTACTGTTTGCGGTGCGTGCGTTGAATCTTGTCCTGTGGAGGCAATTAGTAAAGAGGTAGAAGTTAAAGACGTGTCTATAGATAAAAGTGAATACAAGGATGTTTGGGTTTATCTAGAGACTGTAGAGGGTAAGTTACGCAACGTTGGCCTAGAATTGCTTGGCGAAGGGCGTAAGTTAGCGGATGCTATGGGGCAGAAACTGTCAGGTGTTCTTATTGGCAATAATGTAAAAGATTTGGCGAAAGATGTTTTCGCTTCAGGCGCAGATCAACTGTACTTAGTAGAAGCCGTGGAATTAGAACATTACAATACGGATGGGTATACTGCTACTGTAGTTGATCTAATTCAACAGTATAAGCCGTCGGTTATTCTTGTAGGTGCGACGAATAACGGACGAGATCTTGGGCCACGTGTAGCCTGTCGAGTTGGTACGGGATTGACAGCTGATTGTACTGGACTTGGTATTGATGAGGATACTGGACTTGTTACTTGGACTCGCCCCGCTTTTGGCGGTAATATTATGGCGACGATTCTTTGTCCTGAACATAGGCCCCAGATGGGCACTATTCGTCCATCTGTATTTAAGAAACCAGCATTAGATGGTAATCAGAGTGGAGAAATTATTTGCGTGTCCAGTAAGGTGAAAGCAGAAGATATTCGCACTAGGCTTGTTGATATTATTCGTGTTTGCACTGTTTCTTGCAAATTAGAAGAAGCTGAGATTATCGTATCTGGCGGTCGAGGATTGTGTAAGCCTGAAAACTTCTCCCTAGTGGAAGATTTAGCTAACGTACTTGGAGGATCTGTGGGGGCATCGCGCGCTGCTGTGGATGCTGGCTGGAAGCCAGCATTGCATCAGGTAGGACAGACGGGAAAAACCGTAGGACCAAAGATTTATTTTGCTTGTGGTATTTCTGGTGCAATTCAACATTTGGCAGGAATGTCATCTTCTGATCTCATTATTGCGATCAATAAAGATCCCGATGCACCTATATTTAAGATGGCAGATTATGGTATAGTTGGTGATGTTATGGAAGTACTTCCCCTTTTGACTGCGGAATTTAAGAAACTAAAAGCAAGTTAAGGTTTTGCCAGCATTGTAAAAGAAAAGAAGAGGTGGATATTATGCGTGAGTATGAGAATTTATTATTAAAAATTGAAGAAGGGATTGGATTTGTAACGATTAATCGTCCCAAATCGTTAAATGCACTAAATGCCGCTACAGTGCGTGATCTGGATTGTATATTTGATGCATTAGCCCAGAATAATGAAGTGAAAGTAGTTGTTATTACTGGCAGTGGTGAAAAATCTTTTGTAGCTGGTGCAGATATTACTGAAATGCAATCAATGTCGGCTATCGAAGGAAGAAATTGGGCAAAAATGGCACAAGCAGTATTCAATAAAATTGAAAATTTGCCAAAGCCAGTTATTGCTGCTGTGAATGGCTTTGCCCTCGGTGGTGGCTGTGAATTAGCTATGGCCTGCGATATTCGTATCCTTTCTGAAAAAGCTAAGTTTGGTCAACCTGAAGTGTCATTAGGCATACCACCTGGATTTGGTGGAACGCAGCGATTAGCGAGGCTGGTAGGCAAAGGGCGAGCGAAAGAATTGCTTTTCACAGGTGATATGGTTGATGCAGCTGAAGCCTATCGTATTGGGCTTGCGAATAAAGTAGTGTCTGCTGAGGAACTTATAAATGTAACTACGATGATGGCGCAAAAAATTATATCTAGGGCGCCGATTGCTGTTCAAGTTTGTAAAGCAGCAGTCAATGAAGGTCTTGATGTTGATCTTAAATCTGGTGTAGCCTACGAAGCCGAAGTTTTTGGCCTGTGTTTTGCAACGGATGATCAAAAAGAAGGAATGACTGCTTTTATTGAAAAGCGTAAACCTAGTTTTACTGGGAAATAAGTTAATTTATATCTTGGTTTTCTATATAATCGGAGATAGATGAAAAAGGATGAACCACAAAGACTCAATGTCGCTAGTGCGTCCCACAAGGGAATGCGATAAAATCATTTGTGTTTTTGTGGTTCAAGAAATCTTAATTTCTAAAGAAATATGATGTTTACCGCGTTCTTTAAGAAATATCTAGGTGGCAACTAACTGGGTGTATTGGAAGAGTATAGGTTTATAAATATTTGAAAAGAATGGTAATTTTAATATTGCAATTACTTCTTGTATGAATTAGAATATAACTATAAAATGATAAAAACAAAGCAAAAATATTATCATAACATAACCATTTAGATAGGATGAAGTGACAATAAACATCAAAAATGTACAAAAGAGGATGATGGTTGTGGCAAATGTATTTTTAACTCCTCGCACCATTATTGCGGGGGAAGAGGCATTAGAAAGATCGGCTTCCTATTTAAAAAGATCTGGGGAAAAAGCACTTATTGTTACAGATCAAATTATGGTTTCGATTGGAAACGTTCAGAAATTAATCAACATTTTGGATGAACAAAATATTAAATATCAGGTGTTTGCAGAAATCAATAGTGAGCCTACAGATCAAATGGTCTATCAGGGAGTCAAAAGCTATCGAGACAATCACTGCGATTTTTTGATAGCAATAGGTGGGGGCAGTCCAATTGATACGATGAAAGCAATTGGAGTAATGTTAACAAACGCAGGTACATTAGCTGACTATATGGGAAAAGAAATTTCTGCTCTTTTGCCTACTTTAATTGCGATACCGACGACAGCTGGGACTGGTTCGGAGGCAACTCAATACACAATCATATCTGACATTAAGACCGAGGTTAAAATGCTTTTAAAAGGAGCGTCTTTATTACCTACATTGGCCATTGTAGATCCAGGATTAACCCTTACCTCTCCACCCAAAGTTACGGCGGCGACTGGTATTGATGCTTTGACTCATGCCATAGAAGCATATACATCTAAGAAATCCCAACCTATGTCAGATACCTTTGCACTTTCGGCAATTAAAAGAGTCTTCAAGAATCTGTTGAAAGCTTATAAAAATGGCAGGGATATTAACGCAAGAAAAGAAATGTCAATAGCTGCACTAGAAGCTGGGATCGCTTTTAATAATTCCTCTGTAACCGTAGTGCATGGAATGAGTAGACCAATAGGGGCACTTTTTCATGTACCACATGGGTTGTCTAATGCAATCTTACTTTTTGGTTGTTTGAAATTTGCTTTAAGTGGAACGCCAGAACGATTTTGTGATTTAGCAAAGACAATAGGAGTTTATGAAAATGGTATGAGTAATATACAAGGTGGGCAAGCGTTTATCTCTGCAGTAAATCAATTATGTAATGATTTACAGATTGAAACATTAGCACAGTTGGGGATTGATAAAGTAAAATTCTTTGAAAATTTAGAAAAGATGGCAGAAGATGCTTTAAAGAGTGGCAGTCCACAAAATACAATAAAAGATATAAGCAATGAAGACATAATAAATATATATAAGGGATTATGGGAGCCGGTAACACTTTAGATTTAGTCATAGTTATTAATAGTAGTAAGTGCTTATTTTATGGCAAAGCAGAAATATAGGAGGATAAAATGAAATATATTGGATTTGATAGCAGCCGAAAATTTGATGTTGTGCCTCTAGGAAGAGCTGCAATTGATTTTAATCCTGTGGATATTAATATGACACTTGCTGAAAGTACAACTTTTAAAAAATATGTAGGCGGATCTCCAGCTAATATAGCAGTTGGTTTAGCTAGACTAGGCAAGAAGGTAGGGTTTATTGGAAAGATATCAAAAGATAGATTTGGTGAATTTATTATTAACTATTTTACAAAAGAAGGAATTGATACCTCACAAATCTATGAAGCCCAAAATGGTGAATCTTTAGGTCTTACTTTTACAGAAATATTTAGTCCAACAGAAAGTAGTATTTTGATGTACAGAAATGATGTTGCTGATTTAAGCTTAGAAGTTAATGAGATTAGTGAGGAGTATATTAAAAATACAAAAGCAATTGTTATTTCTGGTACAGCACTGTCAAAAAGTCCTTCAAGAGAGGCAACCTTAAAAGCTTTGGAATACGCAAAGAAACACAATACGATAGTTATTTTTGATATTGATTATCGCGGATATTCTTGGCTTAATAAGGATGAAATTGCAGTTTATTATTCTATAGTTGGCAAGAGTAGTGATCTGGTAATAGGATCACGAGAAGAATTCGACTTGATGCAAGGCCTAGCAACCACGAATAGTAGTGATGAAGAGACAGCTGAAAGATGGCTCTCCTATGGAAATAAAATAGTAGTAATCAAACATGGAAGAGATGGCTCAACAGCATATACTACAGATGGGAAAAAATACAATATTAAGCCTTTCCCAGTGAAACTTCTTAAGTCCTTTGGTGGAGGTGATGCGTATGGATCAGCCTTTATTTATGGATTACTTGAAGGTTGGGATATGATAGATTGCTTGGAATTTGGTAGTGCTTCAGCCGCTATGTTAGTAGCAAGTCATAGTTGTTCAGAAGCAATGCCGACAGCAGATGAAGTAAAAGCATTTATAAAAAAGAGCAAAGAGGAACATGGGGATATGGTAGCTAGAGTATAGGGGGATTTTATTATGATGCAAGATTTAGGTGAGCTGCACTATGGGTTCCATTCATTATGCGAAATCAATGGAAAAAATAAAGAAATGTTAATGGATATTACCATAGTCAAGTTAGATAAAGAGGCCAAGGAATCTTATTATCAGAAGCATAAAGAAATGGCGATTCTACTATTAGATGGAAAAGTAAAAATAAAATGGTCAGCAAGAGAAGAAGTAGTTGAAAGAAGATCTGTTTTTGATGAAAATCCTTGGTGTTTGCATGTTCCGAAAGAGACAGAGGTCACTATTGAGCTTCTAGAGGCAAGTGAAATCCTCATTCAATGTACTGAAAATGCAAATAGTTTTGAAGACAAGCTATATGGTCCTACAGATTGCAAAAGTGATATTTTTGGTGAAGGCGTCTGGAATGATGTTGCTAGAAGAGTTGTTAGGACAGTGTTTGATTATCAGAATGCCCCTTATTCAAACATGGTTATGGGCGAGGTGATAACATATCCGGGTAAGTGGTCCAGTTACCCGCCGCATCATCATCCGCAGCCGGAAGTGTATTATTATAAATTTAATAAACCTCAAGGTTTTGGATTATGCTTGGTAGGAGAAAATGCTTATAAAATAAAAGATAATAGCTTTTTAGCAATACCGGGAGGATTGGTTCATCCGCAAACAGCAGCTCCTGGATATGCAATGTATTACTGCTGGATGATTAGGCATTTGGAGAATAATCCATGGACGGATCGGATTGATGATGAAAAGCATACATGGTTATTAGATAAAAATGTAAAAATATGGCCGGAAAAATAGGAAAACACATTACGTGAAAAATTTTCGCAATATTTGGCAATGGGATATATTGGTTTATTGTAAAATTAAAGAAATGCGGGAAAATCATTAAAGTAGGAGGAATCGTATGTTTAGCAAAGAAAAAGTTAAACTTGGAATTGCACCTATCGCTTGGACGAATGATGATATGCCGGATCTGGGAAAAGAAAATACTTTTGAACAATGCATAAGTGAAATGGCTCTTGCTGGTTTTACGGGTTCAGAAGTGGGCTGTAAATATCCAAAAGATGTGAGTGTTTTAAAAAAGGCTCTTGAGCTAAGGGGATTACAAATAGCAAGTGCTTGGTTTAGTGCTTTTTTGACAACAAAGCCATATGAAGAAACAGAAAAAGAATTCATTCAACACCGAGATTTTTTGCATGCTATGGGGGCTAAAGTCGTTGTCGTATCGGAACAAGGTCATAGTATACAGGGAAAGTTGGATATTCCAATATTTGAAGGAAAATATTATTTGAATGATAAAGAGTGGCAACAATTTGCCGATGGTTTAAATAAATTAGGTAAATTAGCAAAAGAAAAAAATATGAAATTGGTCTATCATCACCATATGGGGACTGTGGTCCAGACTAGGGAAGAAATAGATAGACTTATGAGCATGACAGATGAAAAACTGGTATATTTATTATTTGATTCAGGACATCTAGCATATTCGGGGGAAGATTTTATCGCGATATTAAAAAAATATGTTAGCAGAATCAAACATGTGCATTTGAAAGATATACGGCCAGAAATGAGAGAAAAAGTTAAAAAAGAACAATTAAGCTTCCTTCAAGGCGTTAGAGTTGGTGCATTTACAGTACCAGGGGATGGACATATCGACTTTGGACCGATCTTTACGATTTTATCTGAAAATGATTATGAAGGATGGTTGCTGGTAGAGGCAGAACAAGATCCTGCAAAAGCAAATGCCTTTGAATATGCACAAAAAGCGAGAAAGTATATCAAAGACAAAATAGGGTTCTAAAAATTTCTATATAGTAGATAATTTAGTCATTCATAGGTAACTAATAAATGATAGGTGAGGTGGCACTATGAAAAAAATAAGACTAACTGTTGCTCAGGCACTTATAAAATTTCTTAATAATCAATATGTTGAATTCGATGGTGTGCAAAGAAAATTTGTCGAAGGTATCTTCACAATTTTTGGTCATGGGAATGTAATTGGATTAGGTCAAGCATTAGAACAGGATGCAGGTGATTTAATCATTCACCAGGGACGGAATGAACAAGGAATGGCGCATGCAGCTATCGGCTTTGCCAAACAAAAATGTAGAAAGCAAATATATGCTTGTACATCGTCAGTAGGACCAGGAGCGGCTAATATGATTACAGCAGCTGCTACTGCGACTGCCAACAGAATTCCTGTGCTATTCTTACCTGGAGACGTATATGCTACTAGACAGCCAGATCCTGTTCTACAGCAAATTGAACAATTTCATGACTTTACAATTAGCACCAATGATGCTTTTAAAGCAGTGAGCAAATACTGGGATCGAATTTCTCGGCCAGAACAATTAATGACTGCTTGTATTAATGCAATGAGAGTATTAACTGATCCTGCAGATACTGGAGCAGTGACCATAGCCTTACCTCAGGATGTACAAGGTGAAGCTTATGATTATCCAGAATATTTCTTTCAAAAGAGAGTTCACAGAATTGAAAGAAGACCTGCTACGAAAGAGATGATACAAGATGCAGTTACCCTTATCTCAAAGAAGAAGAAACCAATTCTCATATGCGGTGGTGGCGTAAAATATTCAGAAGCAACAGCAGTGTTTAAGGCTTTTGCTGAAAAATTCAACATTCCATTTAGTGAAACACAGGCAGGAAAAGGGGCAATCATCTGGGATCATGAATTAAATCTTGGTGGTATAGGAGAAACTGGCAGTTTAGCGGCAAATACTATCGCGAAAGAAACGGATCTTGTCATTGGCGTAGGCACTCGCTATACAGACTTTACGACGTCCTCTAAATGGATCTTCCAAAATCCAGAGGTGGATTATTTAAATATAAATGTAGCTGCATTTGATGCTTATAAATTGGATGGCGTAAAAGTAGTAGCCGATGCTAAAGCTGCTTTAGAAACATTATCGACAGAACTAGAAAAAACGGCCTATAGATCCGCATATACAACACAAATAAAAGACGCTAAAGATAAATTAAAAGTAGAAGTAGATAGGGTATATGCCGTAGAATATACGGGGGAAGGTTTTGTCCCTGAAATCGATGACCATCTTGACCGCGCTGTATTAGAAGAGTTTAAAAAGGTAACTGGCTCCTGCCTAACCCAGTCAAGAGTCTTAGGCGTACTGAACGAAATGCTAGGTGAAACTGACATCATTGTTGGTGCATCGGGAAGCTTACCAGGAGATTTGCAAAGAGTTTGGCGTACAAAAGGACCTAATACCTATCATATGGAATATGGATTTTCCTGTATGGGATATGAAGTGAATGCAAGCTTGGGTGTTAAGTTGGCAGCACCAACTCAGGAAGTATATACATTGCTTGGTGACGGCTCCTATATGATGCTGCATTCTGAATTGCCAACTTCTATCCAGGAAAGAAAAAAGATCAATGTAATACTGTTAGACAACATGACATTTGGTTGTATCAACAATGTTCAAATGGAACACGGTATGGGAAGCTTCGGTACTGAATTTAGATTTAGAAATGAGGCTACTGGCAAATTAGATGGCGGCTTTGTTCCTATTGATTTTGCTATGAATGCGGCTTCTTATGGATGCAAGACTTATACTGTTAAAACAGTAGAAGAGCTGAAAGCTGCAGTAATTGATTCTAAAAAACAAAAAGTATCTACACTAATTGATGTAAAAGTACTGCCTAAGACCATGGTACATAAATACAATTCATGGTGGCGAGTCGGTGTTGCTGAAGTGTCTACTAGTGAGAAGATTCAAGAAGCATATAAAACATTAAGAAAGAATATTGATAAGGCCAGAGAGTATTAGATTTTTGTGTATAATGGGATGGAAAGCTACGTGTAATGCACTAAAATAGTAATGCGATGGATGTAATTGCATTACTATTACAAGCAGTAAGCCAGAAATAGTTAGCTGAGTTATGAAGCTCTTTTTGACCTAATAGCTCAACTAACTAGGATTAGAACTTGTATCTTATTTCATGGCTTACGCTGTTTTAGTGTTGATTTATAAAGCGTTTATTTTAAATAATACTCACAGGATGCTTGCAATAAGTACCAACGTTTAAATCTAAATAACTATGCAAATACCCAGCAATGAAAACCGAAATTTTGGTCTTCATTGCAAAAAAAATAGCATTAACGTGCCCGGGCTCGTAAGCATGGTACTATGGGTTAAAAATGAAGGTAGGGAGAGGTTACTTATGGAATTAAGAATTGGAGTCATTGGGACAGGAGCGATTGGTAAGGATCACATCCATAGGATTATGAACAAATTAAAACAGACAATTAGTATATAGTTCAGACAATACAAAAAAAAACATTAAAATATTGCGAATATTTTATTTAATCATTGTTTTTCGAATTATCACAACTGCTATACTGGTGCAATAGAAGCATCTGGTACTTCCAGGGAAATTATAATAGGGTACTTAGAATTTAAATAATTTCTGTATTTAACGGAGCAATCCGTTGGATAAATATTGAAAAATGGATAGGGAGGAAAGTAGTATGAATAGACAGGTAAGTACAGCTTCCGAAACCGAGGCAGCGGCAGCCAAGGAACCGAACCCATCAACGAATGGAAAACAGCGTACCCCCAAGTCCTTTTTAAGAAATATCACAGTAATATCAACATTTGGAGGTCTTCTTTTTGGGTATGATACAGGCGTTATTAATGGAGCTTTGCCGTACATGTCCCAGCCTGACCAATTAAACCTTAACGCATATACCCAAGGTTTGGTTGCAAGTTCGCTTCTTTTTGGTGCTGCACTAGGAGCTGTGGTAGGTGGATTTTTTTCAGATAAGCAAGGTCGTCGCAAGAACATCCTTTATTTAGCAATAATTTTTTTCATTGCTGCACTTGGTTGTACCTTAGCACCGACGGTACCCATCATGGTTGGTTTTCGATTTTTACTGGGTTTAGCTGTAGGTGGAGCCTCTGTTACGGTACCAACTTATTTAGCTGAAATGTCTCCTGCAGAAGAGCGGGGAAGAATGGTTACACAAAATGAATTGATGATTGTAACAGGACAATTTTTAGCGTTTGTTTTTAATGCTATTATTGGTGTTTCAATGGGGCATGATGCCGGTGTTTGGCGTTATATGTTAGTCATTGCTTCTCTCCCAGCAGTGGTATTATGGTTTGGCATGCTGGCAATGCCAGAAAGTCCTCGTTGGCTTGCGACAAAAGGAAGAATTGGTGATGCATTACGTGTTCTTCAGCAAGTGCGTGAAGAAAATCGCGCACAAGCAGAGTTAAATGCGATTCAGGACACCATTGCAGAGGAAGCTGAAATCAAAAAAGCAACTTATAAAGATCTGACAATTCCCTGGATACGTCGCATTGTCTTTATCGGGATTGGCCTTAGTTTTGCTCAGCAAAGTACAGGTGTTAACTCCATTATGTATTATGGGACAGAAATTCTTAAAGACGCCGGATTTAGTACAGAAGCAGCTTTAATTGGTAATATTGCAAATGGTGTAATCTCAGTATTGGCCACCTTTGTAGGGATTTGGTTATTAGGTAAGGTAGGGCGGCGTCCTATGTTGTTGACAGGGCAAGTTGGAACGACCTTATCATTACTGCTTATTGCAATTTTCTCATTAACAATGCATGGATCTCCAATGCTACCCTATGTTGTATTGTCCTTAACTGTCACGTTTCTAGCTTTCCAACAAGGGGCTATTTCACCTGTAGTATGGCTTATGCTTTCAGAAATATTCCCATTACGTTTGCGGGGACTCGGGATGGGTGTGTCAGTGTTCTGTTTATGGGTTATCAATTTCTTAATCGGCTTAAGCTTCCCGGTATTATTAGAAAAATTCGGATTATCATCAACTTTCTTTATATTTGTAGCTATGGGAGTCTTCGCCATTACATTTGTAAAAATATACGTACCAGAAACAAAAGATCGTACGCTTGAAGAAGTGGAACATGATTTCCATCATTATGATAAAAAGATTGAAACTGCTCAAGATATTAGTATTACTTATTAGTGTAACAAATAAGGATAGAAGCTGTAGGAGTAGGAAAAATTAATTCATTTGGATCATCCAGCTCATCGTGCCCTAATTAATTCGCATCAACGTGCTCGGGCACGTTGATGCGAATTAGATAATAGTTTTAATTTTGATCATGTGAATTGCTTTTTTATGCAAAATTTCTCCGACTGTCTATAGTAAATAGCAGTTACTTTGAATGTTATGAATGAGCTTATAAAAAATTTCAGATAAAAGTTACATTGTAACTTTAGATAATCATATTTAATTTAAGGGGGAGAAACATTATGACATTAAGAATAGGTGTTATCGGTACAGGTGCAATTGGAGAGGATCACATCCGCAGAATCACCAACACATTGTCTGGAGCTAAGATTGTTGCGGTGACAGATGTAAATACTGAGCAGGCAAAGGCTGTTATTAAGAAGCAGAAACTAGATGCAAAGCTTTATGAAACAGGTCATGATATCATCCAGTCTAAAGAGGTTGATGCCATTTTAGTTACGTCTTGGGGACCTACCCATGAGGAATTTGTCTTAGCGTCCATTGCTGCTGGTAAGCCGGTGTTTTGTGAAAAACCTTTGGCAACTACTGCAGATGGCTGTGCAAGAATTGTTGATGCTGAGGTTAAACATGGTAAACGTCTGGTTCAAGTTGGGTTTATGCGTCCCTATGATAAAGGATATCGTGCATTGAAAGATGTAGTTGCTACTGGTAAGATTGGGGAGCCTTTAATGGTGCATTGCGCACATCGCAACCCCGTAGTAGGAGATAACTACACAACTGATATGGCAATTACAGATACAATTATTCATGAAATTGATGTTTTACGTTGGTTACTGGATGATGATTATGTTTCCGTTCAGGTCGTGTACCCAAGAAAATCAAAAAAATCATCAAGTCACTTGCAAGATCCACAAATTGTTTTAATAGAAACAGCAAAGGGAATTCGAATTGATGTAGAAGTCTTTGTTAACTGTCAATATGGATATGATATTCAATGTGAGGTTGTGGGAGAAATGGGTATAGCGAAGTTACCTGAACCTGCAAAAGTACTTATGCGCAGTGAAGCAAAGCGTTCCGTAGAAATTCTTACTGACTGGAAACAAAGATTTATAGATGCCTATGATATTGAACTGCAAGGCTTCATTGACGCAGTAAATCAAGGACAGCCAAATGGTCCTTCCGCTTGGGATGGCTATGCTGCAGCAGTGACAGCAGATGCATGTGTCAAAGCGCAGCAAACTGGTCAAATCGTTCCTGTGACTATGAAACAACGCCCGGCATTTTATAATAAATAGTGGACTCCAAAGCCGAAGCGTCATTTAATCAAATGGAGAGCCTACTCCATTTGATTAAAAAGCCGCTTATAGAAGCGGGATTATTATCTTGTACATTAAGATAAAACAAATGGAGGTATGACACAAATGAAGATTGCATTTGACCCTGACGTGCTCAGATATTTGTCAATCACTGATATGGTACACAAAATTTCAGAAATGGGTTTTGAATACATCGAGCAATCTCCCCATCCTCAAATTTTACCATTCTACAAGCATCCTAAAGCAAGTAAGGAAATTATCGCAGAGTATAAGAAAGCATTAAAAGAAACTGGCGTTACGATTTCTTCGATGATTCCGATCTACAACTGGTCAGGTCCAGACGAAGAACGTCGGCAAGCTGCTGTTAAGAATTGGAAACGTGCTATTGAAATTGCAGTTGAACTAAATGTTAATGTAATGAATACGGAGCTTGCTGGAGATCCGCATCAGCCAATTATTTGTGAAGAAATGTTTTATAAATCCATGGAAGAACTTCTCCCTATTTTTGAACGTGAAGATATCCGTCTTGACATTCAATCTCATCCTTATGATTTTTGTGAAAATGGTGATGAGACAGTTGATATTGTTAAATCCTTTCGTAGTGACAAGGTAAAATATCTTTACTGCGCAGCTCATACATTCTTCTATGATAATGGTGTAGGTGATGTTGCAGGTATGCTTGATTATGCCGGCGATGATTTATCACATGTTATTATAGCGGACACTTTAAATCAAACCAAGAATTGCCGTTATATTGTTAACCCTCCAGGTGTAAGTGCTACCGTTCATCAGCATGTAGGACTTGGTGAAGGAGATGTTGATTTTGACGCTTTCTTCAAGAAACTTCGTGAAATGAAGTTTGCGCAGAGAGAAGATACTATTGCTTCCGTTTCTTTATTTGGATTCCCAGAAAAAATAACTTATCAAGCACCTGAGATACTAGCAAGGATAAAAAAAGAATTACTATAAGTCAGATAATTGTCAGGTGTTTTATGGTATTTGTATGAATCGCATAATGGTTCATTTTTCATTGATCATTTCATTTGTTATTGTAATTTTTGGAAGAAAATCATATAATTTATGACGAGGTGGAAGTTATGCGAATCACTATTAAATCTGTAGCGGAAGCTGCCAATGTTTCAAGAGGAACTGTAGATAAAGTTTTAAACGATAGACCTGGCGTAAGTGAGGAAGTCAGAGAAAAAGTTAGGAAGGTAGCAAAGGGATTAGGATATACAGTGAATTTGGCTGGTAAAGTGCTGGCTTTTCAAAAGAATCCTATAAAAATAGGCGTCATTATTTTAAATAAAAGAGATGACTTATTTAAAGAAATTTATAAAGGTATTAAACTGGCTCATAATGAATTGAAAGACTCAGGCATTATAATAGAGTATTGCGTAATGCAAAACTTTGATGTAGATGAGCAGTTGAAATACATAAAAGAGCTAGAAAAGAAAAACATTCGGGCCCTTGCATTATCCCCACTTGATGAAGAAGTAGTAAAGAATGAATTAAATAGACTTGCAGAAAAAGATATAAAGATTGTAACCTTCAATACGGATGTGCCTGGTATAAACAAAATTTGTTTTGTTGGGCAGGATTTAAAAAAGAGTGGACGTGTAGCGGGGCAGCTAATTGGTGATTTATTACCCAATGGTGGAGATGTGGCAGTCATAACAGGACCTGCAAAAATTAAAGCATTAGAGGAAAGAAAAGCAGGCTTTGAAGAAATGATTACGGCAGAATATCCAACTGTAAAGATCATTGACACGATAGAAATTTACAATGATAAGAAATCTTCTTATTTAAAGACAATTGAACTTTTTGAAAAAAATCCTAATCTTAATGCTATTTTTATAACAGGTAGAGGAATAGGAGGCGTTGGAAGGGCAATTCACCAATTGGAAAAAAAGAATGTAAAATTTGTATGCTTTGATTTGATTCCAGAGACTATCGAATTGATGAAGGATAAAACTATAAATTTCACAATAACACAAGAACCCTTGATGCAGGGATATCTACCGATCAAGATTCTGTTTGATTATTTTTTTCTAAATAAAATGCCGGAAAAAGAGCAGTTATATACGAAGCTTGAAATAAAAATAAGAGAAAATATTTAAAAATTTTATGTACTGTATGATTTATATGAATTTAATCTTTATTTTTTACCAAAAGAGAGCTCGGGCACGTATAGACTGGTAATTATCAGATATTGCTGGGAAGAGTGGAAGATAAGATAGAAAGCGGTAATTTTAGGAGGGCTAGAATATGAAAGTATGCTTTAATCAAGCGACAACAATGAAAAAATCAACATTAGAAAAAGATTTAGAGTTCTGTGAAAAATACGGGTATGAGCAAATTGAAATTAGAACGATGGATAAGCTGAAAGATTATCTTGAGACTCACACCATTGAAGATCTTGCCAATTACTTCAAATCCAGTAGAATAAAACCCTATGCATTCAATGCTCTAGTTTTTTTTAATAATAGAGATGAAGCTGGTTATAAGGCAATAAAAGACGAGCTGCAGTACATGTGCGAAGTGGGACAAAAGATTGGCTGCAAGAATATAGTTGTCGTTCCACTTGTAGGACCCGAAAAATTTACCAAAAGTCAGATAAAAGAAAGTTCTGTAAAAGTATTGAATGAACTGGCAGATATTGCTGAAAAATATGGTATTAGACTTGCAATTGAATTCGTAGGTCATCCCCAATGCACAATCAATACTTTTGGTCAAGCCTACGATATTGTACAGGCTGTAAATAGAGACAATGTAGGTTTGGTTTTAGATTGTTTCCATTTCCATGCTATGGGATCCAGCATGGAAGATTTAGAAAGAGCGGATGGTTCAAAAATATTTATATTACACATTGATGATACAGAAGATTTTCCCATTGGTGCACTAACAGATGTAGATAGGCTATGGCCTGGTGAAGGAGTAATTGATCTTGATGCCATTTTGAAGACTTTAAAGAAAATTGGATATTCAGAGATGGTATCAGTGGAATTATTCAGACCCGAATACTATGAATTAGATATTGAAGAGGCAATCCAAATTGGTAAGGAAAAGACGGAAGCGGTAGTTGGGAAATATTTTGATATTGAATAGAAGGATTTAATATCTGACAAGTATATTGGCTGGCATCGTTTTTCAAATGATGCCAGTATTATTTTTTGACTAAATTCTTTACCATTTGGTATGGATTATATTTTTGAAATTTTACAGAATATCTTAGTTAATATTGAAAATGTTATAAAAAGTATTTGACAAAAGTTAAAATAGTAAATTGATTAAATGTGAACCCCCTAAAGAGAATTTATTGTAAGAAGTAATTCCAAAATCGAGTTAAGGGCGTTTATCTTTCTTATCAGGACTATATTGGATTATGTCAAAGTAAACCAATCATGCGATGAAAATAAAAGCTGTTGTGCAGATGTGATGTGCAACAGCTTTTGTTTTTGTAATAGCTAACACTTTTTGATGTACAGATAGGTGGGAAAAATAACAGAATGGCAAGATAAAAGAGAGAGTGTTTAGAAATAATTGAAAATAGTGTAAATGATGGTCAAATCAGAAGTTAACCTACGCACATTGATTATTATTTCTCTTTCGTTTGTGTATTGGAAATATCTATAATTGATTATAGACTATATGTTTTGCTAGAAGTTAATTAACGCTTTAAAGAGGAAGCTATATGAGTAATCATCGCTAAGATGGACTAGAGGTAAAATACATAAATAGTAAATAGCAAAAAGATAACAATCTTAAAAATCAGATTAAAAATAAGATTGTGAAGTTTCTGAAAAAATAAAGTTGAGTTATCATTTAAGTGAGCCTCTTTGCTAAGATACATAAAGTAAGATCCTTGAGGTAATTATAGGCGAAAATGTTACAATTATAACTGTCAGAAAAACAAGATATTAAAAAGAGGTGTTAGCATGTTAAATGGTGAAAAGAGAATTCAAAAACCTTTGCGGTGGGCAATGGTAGGTGGTGGTCGTACAAGTCAGGTAGGGTACAAGCATAGAACAGGTGCTCTAAGAGATAATACAGCATTTACCCTGGTAGCAGGTGCCTTTGATATTGATGCACAGAGAGGCAGAGATTTTGGAGAGAACTTAGGGGTTGATGCTAATCGTTGCTATTCGGATTACAAAACCATGTTCGCTGAAGAAGCAAAACGTGAGGATGGCATTGAGGTAGTTTCTATCGCTACTCCTAACAGCACTCATTATGAAATCTGTAAAGAGGCTCTCAATGCTGGGCTTCATGTAATATGTGAAAAACCTTTATTTTTTACAAGCGATGAAGTAAGAGAGGTCAAAGCACTCGCTGACGAAAAAGGAAAGATTATAGGTGTTACCTATGGATTTTCCGGCAGCCAGATTCTATTACAAGCTCGTAAAATGATTGAAAATGGTGAGTTAGGTGATATCCGTCTTGTAAAATTACATTATACTCATGGTTTTCATGCTGATGCGGCAGAAAAGGAAAATAGTGCGGCTAAATGGCGGGTTGACCCTAAAATTTCAGGTCCTAGCTATGTTTTAGGTGATCTTTCTACTCATACTTACTATATTTCACAATTACTGTTGCCTACTATGAAAGTTGAAAAATTAATGTGTGATCGCCAGAGTTTTATTAAAAGTCGCGCGCCCCTGGAAGATAATGCGCATGTTATTATGCATTATGACAATGGTGCGGTGGGTACCATGTGGGTGTCTGCGGTTGATGCAGGTTGTCATATGTCCCAAGGGGTTCGTATTGTAGGAACGAAAGCAAGTATTGAATGGCGGGACTCATGTCCAAATCAGCTGCATTTTGAAGAGCAAGGTAAACCGAATCAAGTACTGTTCCGCGGAATGCCTTACCTTTATGAAGAAGCTTTAGCAGAGGAACGTTTGGGTGCATTGCATGAAGAAGGTCTTTCGGAATCGTGGGCAAATATATATCTTAAGTTTGCCATTGCAATAGATGCGCAAAACAGAGGTGATAAAGAGTTCCTAAAAACTTTTGTATATCCTGACATTAATGCCGGGCTGGAAGGTGTACGCTGGATAGAAAATTGTGTAAGGTCCGCCAATGAGGGGTCTGTTTGGGTAGATTTTAAATAAGTAAGATTGAATATGCTTTATCTTGGGGAGTAGAACAGGTACACTTTTCGCCTTCATCTATATCTGATAGAAATTGGGAGTGAATGAATAGTGCAATGTTTTGTTAAAAGAAATTTCACGCGTACATTTGAAGCTGATAAATTACCCAAATTACTTTATGCTTGCAAGGCAGAAGCTGATTTAACAAAGCTGCCTTGTGTGATGCAGATGCATGAAGATCGTCTAGAAATTTTATTTATCAGGCATGGCAGAGGAATTCATACAATTGGCGGACGACAGTATCAAACCCAAGAAGGTGATATTCTAATTTTTAACAGCGGTGTTATCCATGATGAGCGTGCTAATCCCCAAACAGGAATGAGCGTATATAACTGCGCGGTCACGAATTTGAAACTAGAGGGTATGCGGGAAAACTGCTTGATTATTGACGGTGCAAATCCAGTTTTGCCTAGTGGCGCATTGCGTAAGGATATTGAAAGCTTATTTAGCATGATATACTCGCAGCTTTACTCCCAAAATGGGGGAGCAGAGGAAATCAGTAATCACTTGCTATGTAGCCTTATCACTATTATTCTAAAGCAAGTTGATGGGGCTGGAGTATTAGAAGTAGCGAATGAAGATATGTTGGATAAAAACATAAAAAAATATATTGATGAGCATTGTTTTGAGGATCTGACTTTGGAATGTATTAGTAGGGCATTGCATATTAGTCCCTCCTATTTATGTAATGTTTTTAAGAAAACCACAGGATATGCTCCGATTCAATACATTACGTGCCGCAGGATCGGAAAAGCCCAATCCTTGCTCCTCGGCACAAAGTATAGTGCGACTACCATTGCAACTATGGTAGGATATGACAACTCTAATTATTTTAATACGCTTTTCACCAAAATTGTGGGGATGACTCCAATCAAATATCGAAAACGCTGGGTGGATAAAGGACGAATAGAGGAGCATCAAGCACTATAGATAAGAAAAAAGTTACAATAATAATTTCCTTGGCCGGACAATTGTCAAGGAAATTATTATCTGAAAATTAAAAATAAAAAGAAAATACAGATTTTAGTTTTGAAAGGAAGTAGTTCTAAGGAGGTAGCCTTATGAGTGTAAATACAACTGAAATACAGCCACCATCACAGTCTTTTCTACGAACCATTATGATTATATCGACTTTTGGCGGGCTCTTATTTGGGTATGATACAGGTGTTATTAACGGTGCATTACCATATATGTCAGCACCGGATCAATTGAATCTGACGCCCCTTACGGAAGGTTTGGTAGTCAGTTCTTTGCTCCTTGGTGCCGCGCTGGGATCGATAGTGGGTGGGGTGCTAGCTGATAAGCACGGCCGCCGCAGAAATATTATTCATTTGGCCTTAATGTTCTTTTTGGCAGCTATTGGCTGCACTTTGGCACCCAATGTAGAGATCATGGTTATCTGCCGATTTTTACTTGGCTTGGCGGTGGGTGGTGCTTCTGTTACTGTGCCGACCTATTTAGCAGAAATGTCACTGATGGAAAATCGGGGGCGCATGGTTACGCAAAATGAACTGATGATCGTATCAGGGCAGTTTCTCGCTTTTGTTGTTAACGCGATTTTTGGAGTTATGCTAGGTGATGCAGGACATGTGTGGCGGTATATGCTAGTTGTTGCTGCTCTTCCGGCCGTTGTATTATATTTCGGGATGCTGAGAATGCCCGAAAGTCCCCGCTGGCTGATTTCGAAAGGAAAGATCAGTGAAGCCTTGCAGGTTTTAAGAAGGGTACGTCAAAGCGAGGAAAAAGCCATTGCTGAATTTAATGAAATTCAGGATAACGTTGAGGCTGAAGCCCAAATGGGAAAAGCTACTTGGAAAGATTTAAATTTACCCTGGGTGCGGCGGCTTCTTGTTGTGGGAATTGGTGTTGCCATTGCTAGTCAATGTACAGGTATTAATACTATTATGTACTACGGCACACAGATCTTGAAGGATGCGGGATTTTCTACGAAAGCAGCTTTGATTGGCAATACTGTAAATGGTCTAGCATCAGTTGTGTCTACTAGCATCGGCATTTGGCTGATAGGAAAAGTGAGACGCCGTCAGATGTTGTTGACCGGACTGGCTGGAACGACTCTGGCATTATTCCTGATTGCCATGGCATCTATGCTGATGCAGGGGTCGCCACTACTACCTTATATCGTAGTTGGCTTGACAGTAATGTTTTTAGCATTTATGCAGGGGGCAATTGGACCGATACTATGGTTACTGCTTGCAGAAATTTTCCCACTACGTCTGCGCGGTCTCGGCATGGGAGTTTGTGTACTATTTGTTTGGATTACTAATTTTATAATTGGCTTCTTTTTCCCAGCTTTATTAAGCAACTTTGGTTTATATATTACATTTTTTATCTTTGTTGCCATTGGTATTATCTCACTGATCTTTGTAAAAATGTATGTACCAGAAACCACAGGACGTACCCTTGAAGAACTAGAAAGTGATTTTCGCAATTACTATAAAAATGATGTGAGTGTTTAAAGGTATTAACAAAACAGTCTCATGTATGAGGCTCAGGAGCAGAGATAAACTGATGTGCACTATAGTAGCGCAATGAAAAGAACTCTAAAAAAGAAGGATGGAAAACATAATGGAAAATTTAGAACAAATTGCATTTTCACTGATTTCTGATGCAGGTGACGCGCAAGCGTTAATGATGCAGGCGCTGGAATCGGTAAAGATTGGAGATTATGAACATGCCAATACATTGATGGTAGAGGCTGAAGAAAAAATGCATAAAGCGCATCGCGTACAGACAGGATTGATTAAAAAGGAAGCCGAAGGAGAAAAGGACCAATGCACGGTTTTGATTGCTCATTCGCTAGATTATCTAATGAATGCAATGCTGGCAAAAAAGTTAGTTCAGGAAATAATCTATCTCCACAAAAAATAGGTTGATGGGGTCCAAGGTGTTGACATGTAGGGTACGAGAATAGTATTGCTACATAAAAAATGATGCACATTATGAAATAAGTTTGGATAGATTTCGAATCATAGATTGATTGGGGGAAAATAAAATGAAATTATCAATTTGTACTGATAGTATGGGTAATTTATCTTATGAGGATATGTTAGATAAAGTTAAAGGTATGGGCATTGACTATGTAGAAATGACAGTTGGTGGTTGGTCGCCGGCTCCTCATATACGTGTTGATGAGTTATTAGGCAGTGAAGAAAAATTAGCAGCTTTTAAGAAAGCCCTTACTGATCGTGGAATGGGAATTGCTGCATTAAACTGCTCAGGAAATCCTTTGGATCCAGGGCCAATGGGAGAAGCACACCGTGCTGCGGTTGATAAAACATTGGAATTAGCAAAACTATTAAGAGTAGAAAAAATCGTTTCCATGTCAGGACTTCCTGCGGCAAATGCAAAGGACACAGTTCCTAACTGGATTACGTATACTGTAAGTTGGCCTGCAACTTTACAAGATGTAATGAAATACCAATGGGAAGAAGTTGCTATTCCTTATTGGAAAAAAGTTGTAGAAAAAGCTAAATCATGTGGTGTTAAAAAAATTGCCTTAGAAAACTTCACATCCATGTTAGTATACAATCCAGAAACATTATTTAAATTAAGAAATGCAGTTGATCCTATGATTGGACTCAACTTAGATCCATCTCACTTAATGTTTATGGGGGCTGATCCAATTCAATCAGCACGTGCGCTAGGTGATGCCATCCATCACGTACATGGAAAAGATGTAAGAATCGAAAGAGGTCTTGCTGAGGTTAATGGCTTACTTGAAACTAAAGTAGTAGAAGATTGTGCAAATCGTGCATGGAACTATGTTGCCGTAGGTTGCGGTCATGATTTACAGTGGTGGAAAGAATTCTTCTCCGTTGTAAAAATGTTGGGCTATGATGAACATGTTTCCCTCGAAATGGAGGACTTAACAATGTCTGTTGAAGCTGGAATTAAAACATCGGTAGATGCATTGAAGCAAAGCATAAGCCTATAAATCAAACAAATTTATTTTGAGCTCGGCTAGTATGTTTATAATTAACTAAGCAGACTGCAAATAATAATTTTATTAAATCTCTAATGTATAAAGTTCGTTTTAGCGTATAAGCAATCTTACCGATGTATTTGCTAACTTTACGCTATCCTGATTAAAACGCTTATGCGGGGGCCGAAGGATTGCCTTTTTCATTAGATAAGGCAAATGGAGGTAAAATACAAAATGAAGATTGCATTTGATCCCGACGTTATCAGATACTTGTCAATCACTGAAATGGTACACAAGATCTCAGAGATGGGGTTTGAGTATATAGAGCAATCGCCCCATCCTCAAATTTTACCATTCTACAAGCATCCGAAAGCAAGTAAGGAAATTATTGCAGAGTATAAGAAAGCATTAAAAGAAACCGGCGTTGCGATTTCTTCGATGATTCCGATCTACAACTGGTCAGGTCCAGACGAAGAACGTCGGCAAGCTGCTGTTAAGAATTGGAAACGTGCTATTGAAATTGCAGTTGAACTAAATGTTAATGTAATGAATACGGAGCTTGCTGGAGATCCGCATCAGCCAATTATTTGTGAAGAAATGTTTTACAAATCCATGGAAGAGCTGCTGCCAATTTTTGAAAGAGAAGGTATTCGACTCGACATACAATCTCATCCCTATGATTTTTGTGAAAATGGCAATGAGACAGTTGATATTGTTAAATCTTTGCGCAGTAATCATGTAAAATATCTTTATTGTGCAGCTCATACTTTCTTTTATGACAATGGTGTAGGAGATATTGCAGGTATGCTTGATTATGCTGGCGATGATTTATCACATGTTATTATCGCGGACACGTTAAATCAAACAAAGAATTGCCGTTATATTGTAAACCCTCCAGGTGTAAGTGCTACCGTTCATCAGCATGTAGGACTTGGTGAAGGAGATGTTGATTTTGACGCTTTCTTCAAGAAACTTCGTGAAATGAAGTTTGCGCAGAGAGAAGATACCATTGCTTCTGTTTCTTTATTTGGATTCCCAGAAAAAATAGCTTATCAAGCACCTGAGATACTAGCAAGGATAAAAAAAGAATTACTATAAGTCAGATAATTGCTAGGTATTGCTGCTGGACCATAACGTCATAAGAGGCTTTCAGAGATGGTATCAGTGGAATTATTCAGACCAGTACTATGGGAAGAGGCAATCAAAATTAGTAAGAAAGACAGAAGCTGCTATAAGGAAATATTTCGATAATAAATAAGAGTATTAATAAATAGAAAATCCTAAAAAGATATGAGCTAGCATCATTTTGTAATGGTGCCAGCTCATTTTTGAACTAGATAGATCCTGGTGCATAAAGATATCCCCTCGGTGTTAAATTTCATCACTGGGGGATATTTTTATATGCCTTTTAATATAGGAGGCTTTCCCTATAAATAGTTAATTAGGGAGATAACTACATCAGGGAGTTAATAGGGATATATTATTTGCCGTGAAAAAATCCACATATTCATTAGGGGGAAGTATGTCAGTGATGAAATAATTAAAATCTTCTAACCTACCATATGTCATTAAAGAAGCAACATTAATTTTGGTATGATCAACTAATAAAGCTGTTGTTGTACTGTTTTCGATTAAATACCTTTTGATCTGAGATTCAAGAGGGGATATATTTGTTACACCTTTTGCTAAAGATACCCCTGTTGATGCTAAAAATGCTTTTTCGATATTATAATTTCTAAGAAAGGTTGTTACTTCATTGCCTGTGAGTGAATTAGTTCCACGATAGACCACGCCGCCAGTAGAAATTATATTTAAGTTTGGATAAGGGATGGCAGCAATGATAGCATGTATATTGGAAGTGATAATCGTTATATTTCTCTTAGTGGCAAGAAATGGGATCATATGTTTAGTCGTGGTTCCGGAATCAATAAAAATAACATTATCATCATCTACCAGATCGCTTGCAAGTTTTGCGATCTGTTTTTTTTCTGTCTGATTCTTTATCTCTCTGGATTCAAATGGTTCGCGAGATTCAACAGCGTTTTTCTGATTGATAGTGATGCCACCATATACTTTTTTTATGACGCCTTTTTTTGCTAATTCGCTAATATCTCTTCTAATTGTATTTTTTGAAACTTTAAAAACATCACATAGTCGATCTAAAGAAACGTGCTCTAATTGACGCGTATATTTTTCAATTTCGCTAATTCGGTTGATTTTCAATTTATTACCTCACATTACTTATTCTTCTAATATTATATGCAATAATAACTCATCATTCAAGCTTAATTGTAAAAATATGAGTAACTTTTGATAATGTTCTATGGCTATATAGTAAATGACTTAACTAAAAATGAATAATGAAGTACCCCTGTTTAAAAGAGTTACAATAATAGTGAGATTTGTTATTTTGAAGAAGTTTACTAAGAACATTGTTTAGAAGCTTCAGCTTGAAAATTAGTAAGTCCTTAGTATATCCAAGTAAATATAAATTGCAATATTAAGAAATGCATATTGACAAATATTGGGAATTATAGTAATTTGAGTATGAGTTGATCAACAACTCATCACTTGTCATCGAAATATAACAAAAAAATAAATTGGATTTAATGTATTTGGATAAGTTTTGGTGGTGATTTGATTAAGTTTATGTAAAAAGGTGAACTTGAGTTGGAGCATTTTTACCTTGTATCACAATGGATTGTATTTACTTCAAATCAAGTACAGAGTATCGTTTAGACCATGGTTGTAAATAAGCAGTTAGCTAAGGAGAGGTGGCATAATTATGTTAAAGATTGGTATTATCGGAGTAGGTAGAATTGGTAAAGTACATGCGGAAGGTATCAGTAAATATGTGAAGGGAGCAGAAGTAACGGCTATTGCGGATCCATTTTTGGACGAAACTGGGGAACAATGGGCGAAATCATTAGGCATTCAACATATTAGTAAGGATTATCGTAGCATTTTGGCAGATACAGAAATTGATGCTGTGTTGGTCTGTTCATCGACTGACACTCATTCACAGATTTCTTTAGAAGCGATTAAAGCTGGTAAACACGTATTCTGTGAGAAACCTGTTGATCATAATGTAGAAAAAATTAAAGAAGTAATGAAAGCAGTGCAAAGTTCTAAATACAAATATCAGGTTGGCTTTAATCGCCGTTTTGATCACAATTTCAGATCAGTCAAAGAAGCTGTAGCAGCAGGTAAAATTGGGACACAGCATATTATTAAAATTACTTCTCGTGATCCCGAAGCGCCACCTATTAGTTATGTAAAAGTATCAGGTGGAATGTTTCTTGACATGACGATTCATGATTTTGATATGGTTCGCTATTTGTCGGGTAGTGAAGTCGTGGAAGTCTATGCTGTAGGTAGCGTATTAGTGGACCCTTCGATTGGTAAAGCTGGCGATATTGATACGGCAATAATCACCATGAAACTGAAAAATGGTGCTATGGCGGTAATTGATAATTGTAGACGTGCGTCTTATGGTTATGACCAACGAGCAGAAGTCTTTGGTTCTAAAGGAGCAGTAGAAATTGGTAACGATACTTCTTCGACTACGTTATTGAGTACGATTGATGGTGTTGTAGCTGAAAAACCATTGCATTTTTTCTTGGAAAGATATATGCAGGCCTATACCACTGAAATTCAAGAATTTGTTGTTGCAATAGAGAATAATACTGCTGTTCCGGTGAGTGTTACAGATGGTTTAGAGCCGGTTATTATAGGATTAGCTGCTAAGAAATCTTTGGATGAAAATAGACCCGTTACAATAGCTGAAATCAAAAATACCTTTGGTTTATAATACATTTATTCCGCTAGGTATACATAAAAAGCTTGCAAGGATATACAGGAAACGGCTGATATGTAATAACGTAGTTGATGATTTATTGCTTTAAAGCATTAGATGTATTGGGAGGGTTAAGCATGAGTGAATACTTTTTAAGTCTCAAAGGAATCTGTAAAAGGTTTCCTGGTGTGAATGCCTTGACAGACGTCAGTTTGGATATCAAAAATGGTGAAATTCATGCTCTTTGCGGTGAAAATGGAGCGGGAAAATCCACGTTTATCAAAATACTAACCGGTGTGTATCAGAGTAATGATGGTGAGATGTTTTGTGAAGATAAAGTCGTTCAGTTTAATAATACAAAAGAATCATTTTCTTTAGGTATTACAGCAATTTATCAAGAATTAAGTATAGTCCCTAATATGACTGTTACAGAAAACATTTTTTTAGGTCGGGAGTTACGAATTCCAAGAGTCGGGTTACTAGATTATCATAAAATGAATCATTTGGCGAAACGTGCTTTACTGGAACTTGGGATTGATATTGATGTGACTAAGTCAGCTAGTGAATATATGCTGGGGTATCAACAGATGATTGAAATTGCTCGTGCACTAATTGCCAATGCAAAGCTAATTATTATGGATGAGCCAACGTCTAGTCTATCAGGCCGCGAAGTAGAGGTTTTGTTGAAAAACATACATAAGCTAAGAGAAAAAGGTATTGCAGTTATTTATATCTCCCATCGGTTAGAAGAGGTATTGGCCATAGCTGACCGTATTACAGTGATCCGCGACGGCTACAAAATTGCAACGATGGAGCGATGTGAAGCGGATGAAGAAAAAATCATTCGCTTAATGGTAGGACGTACTCTGGAAGAAAAATTTCCTAGACACCAAACTCAAAAAGGAGATATCGCTTTAAGGGTTAGGAATCTAAATCAAGCAGGAATACTAAATAACGTGTCCTTTGATTTACATAAAGGAGAGGTAATTGGATTTGCGGGACTAGTTGGTGCAGGGCGAACTGAATTAGCAAGGGCGATTTTTGGTGCAGATAAAATTGACAGTGGAATTATCGAAATATTTGGGAAAAAGGTAGAAATTAATAGTCCAAAGGATGCTATTCAACACGGTATGGCTTTTCTTACAGAAGACCGCAAGGGTCAAGGACTGATTCTGATGCATGATATTATTGTAAATTCCACTTTGACTGGACTGAAGAAATTTTGCAAGTTTGGCTACTTTATTGACCAAAAGATGTTGACTGCTGAAGTCGATAAAATGATGCGAGAACTACAGATTCACCCTGCTATTCCAAAGATGACTACTCGCTTGTTATCTGGTGGTAATCAGCAGAAGGTGGTAATTGCTAAATGGTTGTGCTCAAAGGCAAAAATATTTATTTTTGATGAACCGACCCGTGGTATTGATGTTGGTGCTAAAGTCGAGGTTTATAATCTTATCAATCGTCTGGTTGGTGAAGGAGCGGCGGTGGTTGTTATTTCTTCTGAATTACCTGAAGTTATGGGAATTAGTGATCGCATTTTAGTGATGAATAGTGGAGAAATAACAGGTGAGTTTTCCTGTTTAGAAGTTACACCAGAAAAAATTTTAAAAGCTGCTACAGGAGGTATTAATAATGAATACAAACATGCCTGAAGTACAGAGTTATGAGGGGGCGCAAAAAACACAATTTCTTCAGCTGGTAAAAAAAATGGGTTCCTTACTTGGGTTATTAGGTTTATCCCTTGTGTTGACACTTGCATCTCCTTATTTTTTAACGATGGATAATATTATGAATGTTGCCAGGCAGTCAGCTATTAACAGTCTGATTGCGATTGGAATGTTATTAACGATTTTAACAGCTGGGATTGATTTATCAGTTGGTTCAATTTTAGCATTGAGTACCGTTATGATGGGAATTGTTGTTGTAAAGATGGGAATGTCTCCTATCATTGGCGTACTTGTGTGTTTAGGTATAGGTATACTTCTTGGGTGGCTTAATGGAATTATGTTAACTAAAATGTCGCTGCCACATCCTTTTATTTCTACATTAGGAACGATGAATGTGGCTCGTGGCTTGGCCTTAATTGTAACAGCTGCTTCGCCAATTTCGAATTTCCCGACATCAATACAATTTCTGGGGGCATCTTTTGTAGGACCTATACCGGTTAGCTTTATTTTGGTATTAGTAGTGTATGCTCTTTTCCACGTTTTTCTTAATTATACTACTGTTGGGCGCTATATTTATGCCGTAGGCGGTAATCCGGAAGCAACGCGTTTGTCTGGAATAAGCATTGATAAAGTTCTAATTATCGTTTATACCATCAGTGGCTTAATGGCAGCTTTAGGCGGACTGGTTCTAGTCGGGCGAGTCAATTCAGCATACCCTTTAGCTGGTTTGGGGTATGAATTTGATGCGATTGCAGCATGTATTATTGGCGGTGCAAGTTTTATGGGAGGTGAGGGTACCGTTTGGGGAACATTAATTGGTTCCATGATTATGGCGGTACTAAGAAACGGCTTGAACCTTTTGAGTGTCTCTGCTGAAATGCAGACCGTTGCTATTGGTATTGTTATTATCCTTGCAGTATATGTAGATGTACTGCGCCATAAGGCAGCTGCAAGAGTTAAGGCATGAAAAATAAGCATGGTATAGACACTGAAGACTATCATGATAAGGAGGTGAAAATGAGAATAGAAATAAACTGATCATTAAAGCTCTGGAACTATTAAATTGAGAAAAGAGGGGTTAGGATGAAAAAGTACACTCCTTTGGCGGTAGCGTTGTTTTTGATAATTGCTCTTATAGCCACTGGTTGTGGTAGTACCCAAACCCAAACGCAAAAAGAACCTGAGAAAATGAAAATAGGTGTAGTAGTGAAAGCATTAAATAGTGATTATTGGAAAATAGTAGAATCTGGAGCTAAAGCAGCAGGAGAAAAATATGGTGTTGAAGTAAAAGTTCTTGGTCCTAATGCAGAGACGGATGTAACTGGGCAAATTTCTTTGATTGAAGATCAAGTAACTAGGAAAGTAAGTGCGTTAGTAGTAGCTCCTTCCCAAGCCGCTAGTGCCATCCCCGTTTTCAATCGAGCCAAAGATTCTAAAATTCCTGTGATTCTTGCTGATACGGATGCAGAGTGGGAGGCGAAAGCTTCTTTTGTAGGTACTGGTAACTTTAATGGTGGTAAACTTGCAGGGGAATACTTTGGGAAAAAACTTCCGAAGGGATCAAAAATAGTTGTTTTGCGTGGTGCTTTAGGTGATCCCACTCATGACGAGCGAGTCAACGGCTGTATCGAAGGTTTAAAAACTGCAGGTTTGGAAGTGGCTGTAACGCAGCCTGCTAATAGCGAACGTTCCATGGCAGTAACTGTAATTGAAAATATTCTGCAAAGTAAACAGGAATTTGCTGCTGTCTTTGCCACAAATGATGAGATGGCACTGGGAGCAGCCAAAGCCTTAGAAGATGCTGGGAAGAAAATAATTGTGGTTGGCTTCGACGGTTCTCCTGATGCATTGGCTTCCATTAGTGCTGGAAAACTGGATGCATCTGTAGCACAAAGTCCATATAATATAGGTTTTAAAAGTGTAGAAGCGGCTGTTAAAATCGCTAAAGGTGAAACGATTGAAAAACGTATAGATACTGGTACGGAAATTGTTAATGCTGAAAATATTAAGCAAAAAAGTGATGATTTAAAAAAGATTTTGGGTAAATAAAATTTAAAAAAGAATCTGATGATCTTTACAAGCGCATGCATATACGATCAGTTACACTTATTTCAATGATATTTTTCGCAATAGATGCGTGCGCTTGCAAAAGAGGGAGAGAGCTACTTTTTATTTTAATAGTATGCAGTGTTGTACTTTAAAAGGACTAACTCTGCTAAAGTTATAACTATGATCGGACGTGGATGATATGAAAAAATCGGCATGTATTGAAATGCTGTTTACAGAAGTTCCTTTCGAAGAAAGATTTTTTTTGGCAAAAGAGGCGGGATTCCATTATATTGAATTTTGGTCATGGAAAGATAAAGATATAGCAAAGATAAAATCTTTATGTGAGAAATATGACTTGAGAATTGCCAGTTTTTCGGGTGATCAGGATTTTTCTATGATTCATCAAGAGGAGAATGAAGATTATATTTCTTTTGTTGTGGAATCAATACATACTGCACTATTTCTTGACTGTAAGTATCTTGTGCTGCACTCTAATGCTTTAGGCGCGGGTGGAAAAGTAGTGAATGCTTTTCCTGAAATAAGTACATACGAAAAATTTGATAATATGTTTCATGTTTTAAGCAGATTAGCACCGATTGCCGAGCAAAATGAGATTACATTGGTTTTAGAAGCACTGAACACTCAGGTAGATCATGTGAATAATTTTTTAGCCTATACCAAGGATGCTGCGGCATTAATTACTATGGTTAAATCAAATTATATTAAGATTTTATATGATGTCTATCATATGCAAATAAATGAGGGGAATATCATTGATTCCATAACTAGATATATAAAATTAATCGGTTATATACATATAGCCGATGTTCCAGGCAGAAATGAACCGGGCACTGGAGAAATAAATTATAAAAATGTAATGGAGCGATTCAGGCAGCTTGGTTATGATGGAGTTGTAGGTTTTGAACTTCTTCCTACGCGAACTTCTATGAAAGTAGCTAGAGAATTATTAGAGCTTTAAGCTTTAGGTTCTTATATTGGCTTTGCTTATCATAACTTTTCCGTGGAATCAAAAAGCGTTGTTGACAATATTCATACATATGAGGTTTTTCGGCAGCAAGTGAAGAACAGTCTGCTTCTATGGAACAAATTGCAATAGCTAGTCAGGAACTGGCAAAATTGGCAGAGCAGTTAAGTAACGCGGTAAATAAATTCCGTGTGTAGCAATAGAAAAAAATTAGAATAAAAAGCGATATTGCCATATTGGTTGTTTCATTTATGTAAATCTAGGAGGGGTACTGTTATGGATTTGCGTATTGGCGTAATTGGAACTGGAGCCATTGGAGAGGATCATATCCGCAGACTCACGGATGTCATTACGGGAGCAAAAGTTGTAGCGTTATCTGACATAAATATAGATCGTGCTAAGAAAATTGCCGACCAATATAATGCAAAGGTTTATGTAACTGGTGAAGAAGTTATTGCAGCACCAGAGGTAGATGCTATTGTTATTGCATCTTGGGATCCAACGCATGCCCAATATGTACTTACTGCTATTAAGGCCAGAAAATTTGTCTTATGCGAAAAGCCGTTGGCTACTTCGGCAGAAGATTGTAAAAAAATTATAGAAGCTGAAATTGCCGAAGGCAAGCAGCTGGTACAGGTTGGTTTTATGAGACGTTTTGATAGAGGCTACAGACAAATTAAATCTGCTATTGAAGACGACAAAATTGGTGAGCCATTGCTGCTTCATTGTGTGCATAGAAATCGTATTCCTGGACCTAAACATACTACAGAAATGAGTATTAAGAATTCTGTT
Source organism: Pelosinus sp. UFO1 (assembly GCF_000725345.1). Lineage (NCBI taxonomy): Bacteria > Bacillati > Bacillota > Negativicutes > Selenomonadales > Sporomusaceae > Pelosinus > Pelosinus sp. UFO1. The sequence goes on along the minus strand of NZ_CP008852.1, from coordinate 3,307,665 downwards.
ATTCATGAAATTGATGTATTGCGCTGGCTATTGGGCGAAGAATATAAGACTGCTCAAGTATTGATACCGAGAAGTTCCCGTCTTGCAGCAGATGGTTTGCGTGATCCACAGATTGTGCTATTGGAAACACAGAGTGGGGTTCGGATCGATATAGAATCCTTTGTTAATTGTCAGTATGGTTATGATGTTCAGTGCGAAGTAGTAGGTGAAACGGGTACGGTTCGTCTCCCAGATCCTGCTGCTATTGTGATGCGCTCGCAAGGGGCACTTTCCTATGAAATTTTTTCTGACTGGTCAGATCGATTTATTGAAGCATACGACATAGAATTTCAGCAGTGGATCGATGGGGTAAAACAGGGTATGGTAACAGGACCCACTGCATGGGATGGATATGCTGCATGTATTACAGCGGATGCTTGTACTGAGGCCAGAGAAAAGGGTACCATTGTGCCGATTGAAATGCCTGAGTGTCCACAATTTTATAGTAAATAAAGGAGAAGCTGCCGATGAAGCTATCTTATATACCTGATTCACTGGGATATATGAACTTTGAGGAAATGTTAGACATGGTTCAGAGTCTTGGAGTTCAGGCTTTGGAAATTCCAACAGGCAACTGGTCAAAAGCACCCCATCTAAACCTTGACGAGCTTATCACCAGTAAAATAGCTAGAGATAAATATATGGATGCCTTAAAAAAGCGAGATATTGAGCTGATCGCACTGAACTGTTCAGGCAATCCCTTGGCATATGAAAAAGATATGGTTGTTACCCAAAAGACATTTCAGCTTGCTGAAATGTTAGGAATTAAAAAAATTATTATGATGAGCGGCCTGCCAGTGGGATGCAAGGGGGATAGCACACCTGTATGGGTGACAACAAGCTGGCCGCCCGAAACACAGGATGTGCTCAAATATCAGTGGGAGGACGTGGCTATTCCTGCATGGCACAAGTTAGTAAAGGATGCAGAAAGCTGTGGTATTGAGCGTATTGCCTTGGAAAATCACGGCTGCCAGCTGGTTTACAATCCCGAAACCCTCATCAGACTCAGGGGCGAAGTTGGTAAGATGATTGGTATGAATTTGGACCCGGGGCATATGTTCTGGATGGGAGGAGACCCTATTGAGGCTGTACGTGTATTAGATGAAGCACTTTATCATATTCATGGCAAAGATTCTAGGCTGGAGCGCAGATTGGTGGGGGCAAATGGCGTACTAGACACGAAAACGATTGACCGCTTTGCGGAGCGTTCGTGGAATTATGTAGCAGTAGGATGCGGCCACGACTTGCTATGGTGGAAAGAATTCTTTTCAGTTTGCCGTATGGCAGCCTACGACGATTATGTATCTCTAGAGATGGAGGACATGACTATGACACCACTAGCAGGAGTGAAAACTTCCATTGATGCACTTAGACTAACCATTAGTAAATAAATAGCTGATGATGAAATGGTCGCTTCCTTATATTGAGGTTGCGATCTTTATTTTTTCAAAAGAGGTACAACTTCCGGTGGCACTTCGACTGCAGCTAATTAAGTTAATCAAATTCAGACAGCAGGAGCAATTATAATTAATCATGGAAATTTACAGAAAAATATGATACATTGTTAAAAACCAAAGGGAGAAAAACAATGAAGAGAAATGAAATTCACGTTATTTATGGCAGTGATTGCCGTAAAATGATTTATGAAATGCTGGAGAGCATTCAGCTTATCAAGGACCTGAATGTGGATATGCATATTGGTATAAAGCCAAATTTGGTTGTCGCGAAGCCTGCCAAAGAAGGGGCAACGACCTCTCCGTCTATTGTGGAAGGCGTAATTCAATATTTGCAGAATCATGGGTGTAAGAACATTAGTATCATGGAAGGCTCCTGGGTAGGGGATAGTACGAAACGGGCCTTTAAAGTATGCGGTTATGAAGATCTTGCCCAGAAGTACAATGTACCTCTTTATGATTTAAAAGATGATTCTTCTGTAGTAAGGCAAGTAGGAGATCTAGAGTTGCATGTTTGTCAAAGGCCATTGCAAGTTGACTTTTTGATTAACATTCCAGTGTTGAAAGCTCACTGCCAGACATTGATGACTTGTGCCTTAAAAAATTTAAAGGGCTGTATTCCTGATAAAGAAAAGAGAAGGTTCCATACTCTTGGCCTTACGAAACCAATTGGTTACTTAGCAAAGGCAATTCCCATGGGCCTTATTATTGTTGATGGCATGGCAGGTGATCTTACTTTTGAAGAAGGCGGTAACCCTGTACAGATGGATCGAATTATTATAGGGAAAGATCCAGTATTATTGGATACTTATGCCGCGTCCTTGTTGGGATATACGAAAGAAGATATTGAATATATTGGCATTGCTGAGGGTATGGGAGTAGGTTCGAGTAATCTTGCCATGGCAAACATACAAGAATATGATGTAGGACTCAAAAGAAACAGTGAATTTAAAACCTCAAATCAAGTAAGACATTTGACAAAAAAGGTAATTGCCAAAAGTGCCTGCTCGGCTTGCTATGGTAGTTTGGTTCATGCCTTACAACGTCTGGATGATATAGATATGTTAAAATCTATATGTAAACCTATTTATATAGGACAAGATTTTCAAGGGCAGGAATTGGAGGGCATTGGAATTGGACGTTGTACCAATAAATGTACCCAATCGGTAGTAGGCTGTCCACCGAACGCTATGGATATATTGGAAGTACTTAATAACAATCTATCTCGATGACTATACTAAAGCCTTTTATGAATTTGGCGTATTAATTCCACTAACGGCAGCCCAAACCCTCAAAGCAGAGGTATGGGCGATGCCGATCATGGTAGCTTAGTGAAATACCACGAGAAAATGGCTAAAATTGAAGTAAAACGATAAAAAATAGTAAGGCTCCTTATCTTTTGATGGGAGGCTTTACTGTAAACAATAATAATGGAGTGTTAATATGAAAATAGTTGTATTAGATGGTTATACTTTAAACCCTGGTGACTTGAGCTGGGACGGATTAAAAGCATTAGGTGATGTAGCTGTTTATGATAGAACTCCTGCCGAGAAAACGATTGAAAGAATTGGGGATGCAGAAATCGTTTTCACTAATAAAACGGTGATTAATAAAGAAATATTTGCTGCTTGTTCAGGCATAAAGTTTATTGGTGTATTAGCAACGGGCTATAATGTTGTTGATGTAGATATTGCTAAGGAAAAAGGTATTCCTGTAGCCAATATTCCAACCTATGGAACAACAGCCGTATCTCAAATTACCATAGCACTGCTCCTCGAAGTATGTCATCATATTGGGGAACACAGCAAAAGTGTTATGAATGGTGATTGGACCAATTGCCCAGATTGGTGCTATTGGAATTATCCTCTCATCGAGCTTGCGGGTAAAACGTTAGGTATTATCGGTTTTGGTAGAATAGGGCAAGCTACAGCTAAAATTGCCCAAGCACTAGGCATGAAAGTATTAGCCTTTGATTCCTATGAAATTGACGCTTTGAAAAGCGATACGCTGCAATATGTAAGCCTTGATGAACTCTTGGCTAACTCGGATGTTATATCACTACATTGTCCTTTATTTGACAGCACAAAAGGAATTGTTAACAAAAGCAATATTGCGAAAATGAAAGATGGCGTCATCCTTATCAATACATCTCGTGGTCCACTCGTTGTGGAAGAAGATTTGGCAGAAGCCTTAAATAGCGGTAAAGTATATGCAGCAGCTCTTGATGTTGTGTCAACGGAACCAATTAAAGCAGATAATCCTCTACTTACGGCTAAAAATTGCATTATTACACCACATATTGCTTGGGCACCTAAAGAATCCAGATCAAGACTGATGGATATTGCAGTTGATAACCTAGCAAAATTCTTAGAAAATACACCTGTTAATATTGTAAATAAGTAACGCCATGTGCCCTAAAGTAACTGGTTAAGAAGGCACTAATGCAGAAGTAGTGAAAAGTAATTTCCAATATGAAAAATAGAACACAAAGAAGGGATTTAAGTGCCCACTTTGTGTTCTATTTTTATTTTGCTATGTAAGTAATTCTACTGACCTGTAATTCGATTAATTCTGTCTGCGATATCTTGGCCGCTTTCATCATTATCCGCAGGGGTCATAATCCGTTGATCACCAATATAAACTGCACCGTCGCTGTCTACATAGGCAGTGCTAAGAGCATTGTTATGGTATACTTTAGCAAGATTTCCAGCAACTAAATACGCTCTTTCTTCAGCCATCAGTCCAAAGGCCTTTGTTGGAGTGACAATATCTTGGCCTTTAAGTTGTACTGTTTTATCTTTTTTTACCGTAACTACTCCGCCACTAAAGTCTGTCATATGTTTGGCAAAATTATTAATTCGGTCACTAGTTTTTGGATGATTATTAGGATTAATCACTTTACTTAATCCTTCATGCCAGAGCTCGCCCAGTTTGGCACGGAGTACAACCATGGAGGCAGCGCCTCCTCCTGGGTTATAACCCGCAGCCACTGCATTCGCAAATCCTGCATTATCTGCATTCCATTCCTGTTGCATGGTAATGACTTCATTATTTACATAGTTGCCTGCGGCACTACTCAGTACGGTGCTGGTTGTATTCGGATTGTTTTGTATATATAAGTCGACCAAGACACCAATTCCCACTGCTTTTTTAGTTCCTTCAACCGGGTCTTTGTGCTCGCCATGAGACATTTCATGGCCCAAAACAGCAGCTAATTCATCTTCATTTAATAATTCTACGGCCCCTCGATTGACTGCAACTATATGTCCTAAAGTACAAAAGGCATTAAAAGATTTATCAGGCGTAACATATACGGCATAGTGCTCTTTTACAATTCCATTTGACATAAGTCTGTTAGCGATACTATCCACCTTAGTCGTCATTGCCTCATTTTCATAAACGCCAGTTTGACGCTGAGTTTGCTGTAATAAATCCTTCTGGTGATTATCGTTTAGATTGTTTAACTGTCCATTAATATAGGCAAAGGCCAAACCACCGTATAGCAAAGTTTGCATAGTACTGGCTGCTTCTACCTTACCCAAATTTGTGAAATTAGACAGTAAAAGAATAAAAGCGACGAGAAAACTAGATGTTATTTTCCTGAAGATGCTTTTTTTCATAATGGTTCGTCTCCTGTAAATAGTTTCACTTACCATTTTACCAAGGGAATTTTTGCAAGGCAAGGTCAAATGTGGTATACAACTATAATTAATTGCAATAAAAATTATGGATCTGCAAGTAATGAAATAGGTTAGAAATTTTTTGGTTTGTAAGTATTTGCTAATGAATGAAGGAAAAGGTAATTTAATGGCGAAATTTAGTAAAGTGTAAAACGGTGTTGCGATAGTATGCCACATTAACAATGTTTATACCCTTGTACTGTAAGACGCACAAATATGAGATGTAATAGGTTTATTCTTATTAAATAAAAATAATAATCTTACTAGAGGAGGTTAAAGTAATGTACTCTTTTTCCTCACTTGCAGAGTTTGCGACTTTGAGGGATTCGATCAAAAAAGAGTTGGATCGACACTGCGGAGAGGATGCTCTTCGCCTATTTCTTGCAATTAATGAAGGTGTTAATAATGCAATTTTTCATGGTAATAAACAAGATGCTTCTAAAAAAGTACATCTTTCTATGGTGAAACTACCGAATGAAATGAAAATTACGATTCGCGATGAAGGCGAAGGATTTTTAGTTTCAAAGGAGTCCAAGACAACGGAGCTGTGGCAAGAAGATGGTAGAGGAATTAATTTAATAAAACATTATGTGGACTCTTATTGGTTAAATGATCTAGGAAATGAAGTCACATTTGTGAAAAAAATTAATACAGTATAGATCTTTTTAAAAAATATAAGCTTAAAAACGCGATTTCGAAAGGGGATAATAGTATGGAAATTAGCACGAATACTAACAGGGAAGAAGTTACGGTTAATTTAGTAGGTAGTTTGTATGTAGAAGATGCTGCAATTTTAAGAGAAAAGTTGCTTGCCTTTATGGAGTCGGGACACAAACAATTTATCATTAAGCTCCATGAGGTGGAGTATATTGATAGTTCGGGCTTAGGTGTCCTTGTTGCTATACAGAAAAAAGCATTACAAAAAGAGGGTGGTGTAGTTCTGGTAGGTGCCAAAGGTATCGTGAAAGAACTCTTTGAACTAACAAGACTAAACAAAGTCTTTACCATGCAACCGTAGATGAGGGGATGGACACGTGAGTTTTTTGCATTCGAATATTTTCGGTGAGAGCTGTGGTTATTGCCAACGCATTGACCTGTTAAATATGATTAATGATCCTTTTATACTAATAGATTTTGAAAATGGAAAAATTCTTTTTATGAATCGCAAGGCATTAGATATGTATCAATATTCAGAGGAAGAGTGTCTTACAAAATTCGTTAAAGATATTAGCCACAATTCGGCCAGGTTGATACAGGAAAATCTGGATTTAGCTAAGAAACAAAAAGATGGCTATGTTTTTACTGCCAATCATATTAAGAAGGACGGTTCTATTTTTAAAGTAGAAATAAGCTCGCGTTATATGAGTTTACATGGAAAGTTTGTTTTTGCCGCTGTGGTACGAAATCTAACATCGAATGGTAAAATGCGCGAAGAAATTCAACTGGCAGGTAAGGTGCAGCGTAGATTGCTGCCAAGGGATACAGACAATCATTTATTTCGTACTTTTTCTATCTACCAACCCGCTAATTATATTAGCGGAGATTTATATGATTACGTGTTTCAGGAAGAATCACAAAAATTGTATGGCATTGTAATTGATGTTATGGGACACGGACTCGCAGCAGCGTTTCAAACGAACCTTTTAAAATATCTTTTCTTAAGAGTAGTCGATAAAAAGAAATCCGTAAAAGATAAGCTAGCCTGGATGAATAAGGAAGTTATGCCCTTTTTTACGGGCGGAGAATTTGCCGGTGTGTTTTTATTTGAATTTGATTTTACGTGTAATACTCTTACCTATTCGGCGGGAGGAATTAATTATTTTATAAGTATCAAGAATCAAAAGGCGCAAATAACAAAGGCTCCTGGAATTTTCTTAGGAATTAAAGAAGGAGAAACTTTTGATCAAGATACGTATTCTTTTCAGCCAGGTGAAGGTTTCCTATTTTTAACAGATGGCTTATTTGAGCGGTTTAAACAACCGTTAGAACAGGAACTCAATTTCGAGAGCTTACTTGAAATGTGTGAAAAAATTGTTACTAGTGGAGAATGTCGTGATGATGCCACAGGTTTGGGAATTATGCTCCATTAAATAATATAAAGGTGATGAAATAAAGTGAAATTACAACTTAAAATAGGTACTAAAATTGCAGCTAGCTTTGGTGTGGTGATAGCCTTAATTTTGATTATGGCTATCAATTCCTTAATTTCACTAGGAAATGCCAAAGATGATTTAGAAAAAATTGAGCAAGCAAATGTTCGAATGACCCTTGCTAACGACATTGCCTATCAATATAAAGTAACTGTATCAGGCCTTCGTGCCTATGTTGCCTACGGTGATGATGCATACCTAGGTAAAATTGATAGTGACTTTGAGAAGGTTATAAAATTAGAAAAGGATTTATTGGCTCTTGCTAGACCGGACAAAAAGGCAGAGGTACAAAATGTTATTGATGAAACCACTAAATATAAAAATGCAGTTTTATCTGAGTTTGTGCCTAATGCAAAACAATACAACACATTGCTAGCTGCAGGAAATTATTCTGCGGCGCAAGAGTATAAAGTGAAATTAGTAGAATTCGCAAAACGGGTAGCACCGCAAGCGGCAGCGATTGAAAAAGCCTTAGACGGTTTTGCCGCGATCAATGTTGAGTTATCAAAAGGTCTTGTTGCGCAAAGTATTGCAAATGGTAAGAGTGTAATGACCACCTCTACGGTTATTAGTGTGCTTGTCTTAGTGTTAGGTATCATTATTGCGATTACATTAACGAATATGATTCGTCGGCCGATCACAAAACTTACTGCCATTGCACATCAATATGCACAGGGTGATTTACGCGGTGATATTGAGGTAACAAGTTCAGATGAAATAGGGCAACTGGCAGGGTCTTTACAAGAGATGCATAAACATTTTGTAGAGATGATTAGTAATATTCGTTCGGCGTCCGAGCAATTGGCTGCTGCTTCGCAAGAAATGGCGGCATCAACAGAAGAGGTAACCTCTTCTAGTGAAGAAGTATCTGCTAATATGCAACAATTAGCGCAAGAAGCGGATTTAGGAAATCGGTCCATGTTAGAGGCATCACAAGCGCTGGTTGAGTTATCTAGTCTGATACAAATTGCAAAATCTAAGGCTGATAATACAGTGGAAAATTCAGAAACTACACTGGTCGCCGCGGAAGATGGGCGACATAGAGTAACAGATTCTGTTACGCGCATGGATAATATAAAAGAGCAGACCCAGCATTCAAGTCAAATCATTGGCGAACTTAACACCTACTCTCAGCAGATCTCTCAGATCACGAATACGATCACTAACTTAGCAAAACAAACCAATCTTTTAGCTCTTAACGCTGCTATTGAGGCGGCTCGGGCAGGGGAACATGGACGAGGGTTTGCTGTAGTTGCAGAAGAAGTTCGAAAATTAGCAGAGCAGTCAGACCAAGGGGCACAAGAGATTACTTCCCTAGTGAATGTGGTTACTGAAAAAACAAATTTAGCTGTCGCCGCAATGGCCCAAAATGTGGTAGAGGTTGAATCTGGAGTTTCTACCGTTAATGCAGCCGGGAAAGCCTTGGATAGCATTTTGCTAGAGGTAAAGAAAACAGTAATGGAAACACAGGAAATTGGCAAAGTAACTTCTTCAGAAGTTGCAAGTTCTGAACAAATTATAAAATTAATCGATGCTCTTGCAACAATGATTGAAAGCGTTGCAGCTCACGGTGAGGAAATCGCCGCTTCTTCTCAGCAACAATCGGCTGCAATGCAGACGGTAGCTGCTAGTGCAGAAGAAACCAGCGCTATGGCCCATCAATTAAAAGGCTCGGTAGAAAAGTTTAAGGTGTAAATTTAGAAGCATTTTATAGGACCATAAAAAACAAGTAAAAAGTATCTGTAGAACCCAATTGTTCTACAGATTATTTTTTTGCTCCAATGAAATATTTACCATTTATTATGTTATATTGTGTATAATGAAAGTAAGATAATTCAGAAAAATAATCCTAGGATGGTGCAATATTGGGAGCTTTCCGTACCTTCTTAAAGGGAGAAAACCTTCGTTTTAAACTACTGCTATATTTCTTTACCTTAATTTTATTGCCCACTGTTACCTTGGGAGTACTAGGAAACGTAATTTATAGTAAGTCAATAGAAGATCAGGCCACGGTTCACACGGGTCAAATGATCGAGCAGGTAACTCGTAACGTAGAATTTTACATTCACGATATGGAAAATATAATTTACTATCTATCCGATGATCCTCAGATTATCGCCTTTATGAAACACCAAAATGATGAAAACGATAGTGAAGATATGATTCAAGAATCCAGGCGAGTACTCAAAACTTATTCAGATGTACATCAAGAGGTTGCAGGAATATTAGTGGTCAATGATAACAATTTTTATATTAGCAACGGAATGGATCGGATTTCTCGTGACCCTCTTACGGAGGAGTCATGGTATAAACGAGCCTTTGCATCACCAAAGGTGATACACCTGTTCAGTAAGCCCATTGGTCGTAATATCAAAGCAACCTTAAATTATAGTGGTGATGAAGTTGTTTCTATTGCTAAGGCCGTTATGGATCCTCTTACAGGTAGACGACTAGGTGTCATTCTAATTGATCTCAAATTAGAAAAAATCAAACAAGTGATTGAAGCCATTACTCTAGGAAAAAATGGATTCCTTTATATTATGGATGCAAATGGCGGTATTGTATATGCTCCTATCAATCCCATTGTGTATCGAGTCAAAAATGAATGGCTCACTGATTACAACAATAGCATTGTCAAAACCATTCAAGGTAGTGAGTTTCAGATTATTTATAAAGATTCAACCTATACGAACTGGAAAACGATTGGTGTCTTTTCTTTAAATGAAACATTACAAGAAGTGACAAACCTTCGCCACTATTCAATTATGATTGGAATCATTACGTTAGTGCTGGCAGTCATCGCCGCTTTCTTTTTTACCGCATCCATCGCAAAACCCCTAAGTAAGTTGCGTATGTTAATGAAAAGAGCGGAGGAAGGAGATTTAAGCGTACGTTTTAATAGTCGTTACAATGATGAAATTGGTCAGCTTGGTAATAGTTTTAACAATATGATAAAAGAAATCAGTAATTTAATAGATATGGTGTATGTAGAACAACGACGAAAACGCGAGGCAGAATTAAAAACCTTACAAGCACAAATTAAGCCCCATTTTTTGTACAATACCTTATATACAATCCAGTGGATGGCCCAAGAACATGGGGCGCAAGATGTAGTTAAGATTCTAGGTGCACTAGCAAATCTGTTTCGTATTGGTCTTAGTAAAGGGAAAGAAATGATTCAAGTCCATGAAGAATTGGAGCATGTAGGCAGTTACTTGGCGATTCAAAAAGCTCGTTACGAAGACAAATTGACCTACGAGATACATTATGATGAGGAAATAATACATTATAGAGTTTTGAAGTTAATCCTGCAGCCGCTCGTCGAGAATGCAATTTACCATGGTATTAATGCTAGGCGGGGAGGCGGTAAAATCATTATTACTGGTAGTGTAAAAGAGGAGAAATTATATTTTAGTGTAGTAGATAATGGTATTGGTATAACAAAAGAAAAACTGAAAGAAATACGAGAATTACTTGACAACAACCATGTTGAACCAGCCGCCGCAGGGTTTGGTATTTTTAATGTTAATGAACGAATTCGCTTGTCTTTTGGTAAAGAATACGGATTAATTTATACTAGCGTTTATGAAGAAGGTACTAAAGTAGAACTCTGGCATCCATTAATTTAAAATAGGGGTGATTCAATGCTAAAGGTATTAATTGCTGATGATGAACCTAAAATTCGTCGTGGGCTGAGAAGTCTAGTCGAAAATGGGTTATTAGATATGGAAGTCGCAGGCGAGGCTGAGGATGGAGAAATGGCCTTGCAGCTAGCAAAAGAGATCCATCCTGATATTCTATTAGTGGATATTTGTATGCCATTTTTGAATGGATTGCAGTTCATTGAACAATTAAATCACGTTTTAAAAGATTGTATCGTAATTGTCATTACAGGATACGATGAATTTACTTACGCCCAACAAGCGATAAAATTACAAGTATTTGACTACCTGCTAAAACCGGTTCTCAAAGAACAGTTAGAGGCTGTTTTACAAAAAGCCCAACAAAAACTTCTCGATTCTCGTTTACAAAAGAATCACCTCACTTGGTCGAGTCAAGAAACAAGGAAAAAGTTACCCCTATTACAAGAATCTTTTTGTAATGACTGGGTTACTGGACAGCTAAGTGAGGAATATATTAAGACTCAGCTACGCTTTTTAGAGCTAGATATACCTGATATAGCTGGGATGGTAATCTTAAAAGTAGCAGGGCAATTTAGCAGAGGGCAGTTGTTAAGAGAGTGGGATCATCACCTATTGTTATTTGCTATACAAAATATTTATAGCGAGCTGCTAGAACAATGGCAGCCCTACATTATTTTTCACGACAAAGCAGATAACTTAGTTGCAATAACAAATATCCATAGTATAAGAGAATGGTACGAGCTTAGCACTTCTTTGCAACAAGCTATTGAGGAACATTTAAAACAAGTGGTAATTATTGTTCAACATCCATTAACAGAGGACTTGTCCTCAATCCCTTCGACTTATCATGAATTAATATTGGAGTTAAATCGTAAAGTTAGCTATACGCCTGTCGTGCTTCTAGCACAAAAACACATTGAAACTTATTTTTATAAAGAAGAGTTATCATTGCAGGAGTTAGCAGACACGATTCAAATCAGTCCTACTTATTTAAGCCGATTATTAAAGAATGAAATTGGTGTTTCTTTTGTTGAATATTTAACCCATGTAAGGGTACAAAAAGCCATTCAGTTTATGACTGACCCGGCTGTAAAGCTTTATGAGGTAGCGGAAAAGGTGGGATACAGTAATCAGCATTATTTTAGTACAGCGTTTAAAAGAGTTATGGGCTCATCTCCTGCTGAATATCGTAAAAGGGGTAACTGGAGGTGATGCAATTGGTTAGAGGCAAGTATTGTATAATCAGTTTACTTATTTTCGTTATAGCAATGCTTGGGGGATGTCAAAGGCAAGAAAGGCAGGTTTCCCAGGATCAAGTAAAATTTGTTATTGGTGTATCCCAGGCAAATTTGATTGAGCCGTGGAGAATCATTATGAATGAGGAGATAAGAGAAGAAGCAGCAAAGCATAGCGATGTTCGCATTGTATTTACGGATGCAGTTCAAAATAGTGAAAAACAGGTTCGTGATGTAGGTGAATTATTACAGCAGGGTATCGATTTATTAATTATCTCTCCAAATGATTCAGTTGCGTTAACGCCCGTAGTTGCCCAGGCTTATAAAAAAATTCCCGTTATTGTCTTAGACCGGGCGGTAGAAGGCTATGATTATACTTTGTATATTGGACCAGATAATAAATCCATTGGTAGAGAAGCAGGTAAATATATTAGCGAACTTCTTAACAAAACAGGCGGAAATGTGGTAGAGATTCAAGGTCCATCTGGGGTACCTTCTTTGCAAGAAAGAAGTGCTGGCTTTCGTGAAGTGATTGGAAAATACGCAAATATAAGTATCATAGATACAATTGTTGCCGATTGGCAGCGCGATAAGGCAGAAGACAAAATGACTGAATTACTAGATCAGTATCCCAAAATCGATGTAGTTTTTGCCCATAGTGATTATATGGCACTAGGAGCATATAAGGCAGCGAAAAAGAAAGGGCTTACCGGTATAAAATTTGTCGGTATTGATGGCTTTTCTGGTCCTAATGGGGGATTGCAGTTAGTAGAAGATGGCGTTTTACAAGGCACATTTACCTGCTTGACAGGGGGACGAGAAGCCATTCAGTACGCCCTTGACATCTTAAACCATGAAAAAGGTTTACCAAAGAAGATTATTCCACGCAGTAATAAAATCACTCTAGCCAACGTTTTAGAATATGTAAAGTCTACGAATGAAGTTAAAAAAAATAATCCTACTAGCAACCGGAGAATTGTATTAGGGTTTTCTCAACTTGGTGCAGAGAGTGACTGGCGAAGAGCAAATTCCCAATCGATTAAGACGGCAGCCCGTGAAGCAGATATTGAGCTTATATTTTTGGAGGGCGATCAACGGCAGGAGACTCAGATTAGAGATATCCGTTCCTTTATTGCGCAAGGCGTTGATGTGATTGCCTTTTCCCCTGTCATTGAATCAGGGTGGACCGAGGTGCTAGAAGAGGCTAAAGCAGCAGGAATTCCCGTTGTTTTATCGGACAGGGCTATTAAATCAAACGATGCTTCCTTGTATGCCAGCTTTATTGGCAGTGACTTTGTGGAAGAAGGGCGTAGAGCCGCAAGGTGGCTTGTTGGACAAAAGAAAGATACCCAGCAGCAGAACATTGTTGAAATTGAAGGAACCTTTGACTCAGCGCCAGCACTAGATCGAAAAAAAGGTTTTGCTGAAATTATTAGTAATTATCCTGAAAATAGAGTGATTTACTCCGCATCTGGAGATTTTACGGAGGCTGGCGGACAAGAAATTATGAAATCAGCCTTAGCTCTCTATGGAAATAAGATTGATGTGGTATATGCCCATAATGATGATATGGCTTTAGGGGCTATTAAAGCGATTGAGGAATATGGTTTACGTCCAGGAAAGGATATTTTAATTGTTTCTGTGGATGCAACAGAAGCTGCTTTTAAAGCAATGCTTGCTGGTAAACTTAACTGTACTGTCGAATGTACCCCCCTGCTTGGTCCACAGCTGATGCAAGCCGTTAAAACTTTGATGATGGGTAGGCAATTACCTATGAGAATTATAACTTCAGAAGGTGTATTCCCAGCTGAAACTGCAAGGAAGGATCATGTGAATCGCAAATATTAAAATTTGGTAAACAGTACGGAAAAATATAAAAAATTACTGATTATTCTAAATACACTGAAAATCCCTCGTCCTATAATAGAAACAGTAGAACGATTCTAAAAGAAATAGGGAGGGGTAAGGGTAATGTCAAAGTGGAAAAAGATCACAGTCGCTTTGAGTGTAGGTATTATGATGTTAACACTTGCAGGTTGTGGAGGTAGTGCCAAGCAGGAAACAGCTGCTAAGCCTGCAGACAAAAAAATTGTCCTAGGTTTCTCTCAAATTGGTGCGGAAAGTGAGTGGCGTACAGCAAATACTGAATCGATAAAAGCCTCAGCACAAGCAGCTGGGATTGACCTTAAATTTTCAGATGCGCAACAAAAACAAGAAAATCAAATAAAAGCAATACGTTCATTTATACAACAAAAAGTCGATGTAATCGCTTTCTCACCTGTTGTTGAAACAGGCTGGGATGCAGTATTACAAGAAGCAAAAACAGCTAAAATACCTGTTATCTTGACAGATCGCTCCATTAAGATGAGTAACGGTAAAGCAGAAGACTATTATGTTACCTTCATGGGTTCTGACTTTGTGGAAGAAGGCCGTAGAGCTGGTAAATGGCTAGTTGATTTCATGAAAAAAGATAAAGAACCTGTTAATATTGTTGAGCTTCAAGGAACAGTAGGTTCTGCACCTGCTATTGATCGTAAAACTGGATTTGAAGAAGTTTTAAAACAAAATGCAAATTATAAAATTATTAAATCTCAAACTGGTGATTTCACTCGTGCAAAAGGCAAAGAAGTTATGGAATCCTTCTTAAAATCAGCTAAGGCTGATGGACAAAAAATTGATGTTCTTTATGCTCATAATGATGATATGGCAATTGGCGCAATCCAAGCCATTGAAGAAGCTGGCTTGAAACCTGGTAAAGATATTATTATTGTTTCAATAGATGGTGTAAAAGGTGCTTTTGAAGCAATGATAGCTGGAAAATTAAATGCCAGTATTGAGTGCAGTCCATTACTTGGTGATCAATTAATGGCAGCTGCTAAAGATCTTGTAGCAGGAAAGACGATTGATAAACGCATTGTGACAAAAGAAGGTGTATTCCCTGCAGAAGTAGCTGCAAAGGAATTACCAAATCGTAAATATTAAAATCATAATGTGATACCTTCCTCATCCACCCAGAGTTCTATGTAAGATAGAAACATTTAGGGGTTGTCTGCTAGAGATGGCCCCTAATGGAGTGGATTATTTTTTTTACCACTGTAAGGAGTGATTTGCTATGGAGGTGAACAAGCAAGTATGGATAAAATGACATTATTAAAGGCGCAAGGTATATGCAAGGTTTTTCCAGGGGTTAAAGCACTTACTAATGTAGATTTTGACTTAAAAGCGGGAGAAATCCACTGCTTAATGGGAGAAAACGGTGCAGGTAAATCTACCTTAATAAAAGTGTTGACAGGTGTTGAAATATTAGATGGTGGTCATATCTTTTTAGGGGATAACCCAATCAAGCCAAGTTCTCCTCATCATGCACAACAATTAGGGATTAGCACCGTATATCAAGAAGTGAATCTTTGCCCGAATTTGTCTGTCGCGGAAAATATTTTTATTGGGCGGGAACCCTTACATTTTGGTAGGATTAATTGGAAGGAGATTCATAGTCGTTCAGAAGTTTTACTGGCGAAGATGGGGCTTCATATTGATGTCACGCAACCCTTAGAACGATATTCAGTGGCCATACAACAAATGGTTGCTATCGCCAGAGCCCTTGATATATCGGCAAAAGTTCTCATCTTAGATGAACCAACTTCTAGTTTAGATGCGAAGGAAGTAGGGCAACTTTTTGATCTTATCCGTAAACTGAAAGAAGAAGGTATGGGTATTATATTTATTACCCACTTTATTGAGCAAGTATATGCTGTATCGGATCGTATTACTATATTGCGTAATGGGGAACTAGTCGGTTCTTATAAAACAACGGAATTACCTCGTGTTCAATTAATTGCAAAAATGATTGGCAAAGCGTTTGATGAACTTGAAAATACTTGTAAAAAAACAGAAGGCAATGTTCGTCAAGATAGTAGTCTAGCCTTTTTAAAGGCACATGGCCTTGGGCATAAGGGTTCAATTAATCCTTTCGATCTTTATGTGAATAAAGGGGAAGTTCTTGGCCTAGTGGGATTGTTAGGATCAGGGAGGACAGAGGTTGCCCGTACTATTTTTGGTATTGATAAAGCCGATTGCGGTAAAATTGAAATTAATGGGAAAATAGCCAAGATCAATACTCCAGTTGATGCAATTCAACATGGTCTGGCATATTGTTCGGAAAATAGAAAAACAGAAGGTATCATTGATAATCTTACGGTTAGAGAGAATATTATCCTTGCGTTGCAAGCAAAAAAAGGCTGGATGAAGTATATTACGAAGAAAAAACAAGAAGAAATTGCGGATCGATATATTAAATTATTAAATATTAAAACCTCTGGGCCGGAGCAATTAATCAAGAATTTGAGTGGTGGCAATCAACAGAAAGTAATATTAGCTAGATGGTTACTGACAGAACCAACATTACTTATATTAGATGAACCTACCCGCGGCATTGATATCGGTGCTAAAGTTGAAATTCAAAAACTCATACTGTCTCTTGCAACGGAAGGAATGTCAGTAATCTTTATTTCATCAGAGCTAGATGAATCAGTGAGATGCTCCAATCGTATGGCGGTTTTACGAGATAGAGTAAAAATAGCGGAGATCTCTGGTGAAGAAATTGAAGAAAAATTTATTATGCAGACGATAGCAGGGGTGTAGCAGATGGATATAAAAAATATATGGAATCGACTAAAAAGCTCTCAACTGTGCTGGCCTTTAGCCGCGTTATGTATAGTCTTATTGTTTAATCTCTTTTTTACGAAAGATTTTTTTTCGATCGAAATTAAAGATGGTCATCTTTATGGCGTTACGATTGATATCCTCAATCGTGCTACCCCTCTTATGCTTTTAGCCATTGGCATGACATTAGTTATTGCGACAAAGGGAATTGATATATCAGTAGGATCAGTGATTGCTATTTCAGGAGCGGTAGCGGCCTCTTTGATTGGTGGTAAATTAGAGTATGTGGATGGCGTACAAAAGTTAGTAACCTTAGTGCCTATGCCAGTAGCTATACTTGTGGCACTGCTGGCAACTACTTTACTTGGGATGTGGAATGGATTATTAATCTCTAGAGTGGGAATCCAACCTATTGTTGCGACGTTAATATTACTTGTGGCTGGTCGTGGAATTGCTCAGCTAATTACCCAAGGACAAATTATTACCATCTATTATAAACCTTTTCAATACATTGGTACTGGTTATCTATTAGGATTACCTTTTTCTCTGTTTATTGTCGCAGTAGTTTTTGCTGTTACCTTATATGCAGTGCGCAAAACAGCTCTTGGGATGTTTATTGAGTCGATTGGCATTAATCCTGTAGCTAGTAAATTTGCTGGGATTAGTGTTAGTAAATATATCTTTTCCGTATATGCTTTTTCTGGCCTATGTGCAGGTATAGCAGGGCTGATCATTTGTTCGAATGTAAGCTCAGCAGATGGGAATAACGCGGGCCTCTTTATTGAACTCGATGCAATATTGGCAGTTTCTCTAGGCGGAAATTCTTTAGATGGTGGTCGGTTTTCTTTAGTAGGCAGTCTAATTGGAGCCTTGGTTATTCAAAGTATAACGACTACAATTTATGCCATTGGTGTGCCCCCGGAAATTACCCTTGTTGTTAAGTCCGTTGTTGTAATTTTGATTTGTCTGCTGCAATCCGCGAATTTTCGAAAAATTGTATTTGCTAAGTGGGCTCATAAAGGGGGGATTTCAGATGAAAAGAATACAGCTAAGTTATAAGTACATTAACCTATTTATTACAATTTTCCTATTTATTGCATTATTTGCTGTAGGATCAGGTCTTTATACTGGTTTCTTTTCAGCGCAAGTGTTATTAAATATGCTAATTGATAATGCCTTTTTAATTATTACTTCGATTGGGATGACCTTTGTTCTGATTATTGGCGGCATTGACATTTCCATCGGTTCGGTGATCGCATTAGTATGTATGTTGTCAGCTTATTTACTTGAAATGCAGCATTGGAGTCCCTTTATAGTGATTCCTGCAATGCTACTTATGGGCTCTCTTTTTGGCTTGGCACAAGGTAGTTTTATTCACTTTTTCAATATACAGCCTTTTATTGTCACCCTTGCAGGGATGTTCTTAGCTAGAGGACTATGTTATGTCATAAGTATTGATACCATTATGATTACGGATCCCTTTTATCAGCAAGTTGCTACGTATCGAATTCCCTTGCCTTTTGAGACCTTTATTTCAATTAGTGTACTTATTGCTGGAGTCTTAGTCTTAGCAGCATTGTATCTTATTAACTACACTAAGTTCGGACGTACTGTTTATGCAATTGGTGGCAATGCCCAATCCGCTATGTTAATGGGGTTGCCAGTCGGGAGAACAAAAGTATTAGTATATGCTTTTAATGGATTTTGTTCCGCCTTGGCTGGGATTGTATTTAGTTTCTATATGCTTTCTGGTTATGGATTACATGCTGTTGGTTTAGAGATGGATGCCATTGCATCGGCAGTAATTGGTGGAACACCCTTGACGGGTGGAGTAGGTTTTGTGACAGGAACTGTCTTTGGAGTCTTAATTCAAGGAGTCATACAAACTCTCATTATGTTCCAAGGTACGTTAAGTTCTTGGTGGACTAAGATTGCGATTGCATTTCTATTGTGTATATTTATCGTATTGCAGAGAATTATTATTGCAAGGAAAGAGCGTACCAAAGCAATTGCATAATAGAATCTGAGATGTCGTAAATACCGTCGTTGAAGAAGGGGGAAATTACATTGTTAAAAGAGTTAAAAAAGACAGTTTTAGAAGCCAATTTAGAACTGCAGAAAAATGGACTCGTGTTATATACTTGGGGGAACGCAAGTGGAATTGACAGAGAAAAAGGCTTGGTTGTTATTAAACCGAGCGGCGTAGATTATGATAAAATGGGTCCCCAAGACATGGTAGTTGTCGATTTATTTGGAAACCAAGTAGAAGGAGACCTTAGACCTTCGTCAGATACACCGACTCATTTGGTTTTGTACCGTAACTTTCTAACAATTGGTGGAGTTGTTCATACTCACTCAACCTATGCCACCATATGGGCACAAGCTGCAAAATCCATCCCCGCCTTTGGAACTACACATGCGGATTATTTTTATGGTGATGTACCCTGTACACGAACTTTGAGAGAAGAAGAAATACAAGGAAATTATGAAGAAGAAACAGGCAATGTAATAGTAGAATCCTTTACCAATAAAGAGGTTAGACATGTTCCTAGTGTTTTGGTTGCCAATCATGGGCCTTTTTCTTGGGGGAAAGATGCTCATGAAGCAGTATATCATGCTACCGTATTAGAAGAGGTTGCCAAGATGGCTCTTCATACATCACAGTTGAAAGAAGATGATAAAAGCATTGATTCTGTATTATTAGATAAACATTTCTTGCGGAAACATGGCAGTGACGCTTACTATGGACAAAAAAGATAAGAAAAGACTTAGCTTGTGCCAAGTCCTCGGACGCAGGCAGAAGCTTTAGTCGTTCTTACTTGGAACCAGAAAGTGTTATACTTTTTGATTCCGTAAAAAAATCACAAGGGACCTTATCAACCGTTATGATCGGCTGATAAGGTCCTTTATTAATACAGAAAAAAGTAACTAGGAAATAATGGACTAGATGGAGAATGAATAGTCATGGTTACATTTTAGCAAATTATAATGATAAGATAGAAAGGGCAATTGGAGGATAATGAATGCGAACAATACAACCTATCTTGATGCTGCTGATATTGATAATATCCTATGGAAATTGGCGATTACTAGTGAAGTGGTTTCCTACTTGGAAGAGTTATATAAGTGGTATTATATATTGGCTAATGACAGCAGTATCCTGGTCATTAGTTGGCGCTAGCTGGCTACTTCGTCCAGACACTGCATTTTATTATGAACGGATCATACCCCTAGTAGACCTTTCCTTTGTTTGGGTCATAGGCCAAATTCTGTTACTATTATTTTTCCCTATTTTATTTGCTCTGCGAAAAATACTGCATAGAGTACATAGTAATGAAATAAGCAAAGACAATAAGGGAGTGGCGGATACTAGTCGCCGAACCTTTATACAAAGTATACTATATGCTGCTCCTGTATTAGCCTTAGGAGTAAGTGGGGCAGGCGTATATTCGGCGGAAAAAGAGATGGTGGTCCGTCATTTTCCCTTATCCTTTCCTGGACTTGATCAGGACCTAAAAGGATTTAAAATTGCACAAATTAGTGATACTCATTTAGGTCCCTTTTTTACATTAGATCGATTAGATGAAGTCATTCATTTGGTGATCCAAGAAAAACCAGATATGGTAGTGATTACAGGGGATTTAATTGATGATTTGAGCTTACTTGTCCCGGCCGTTGAAAAATTCAATCAGATGGACGCCCTTATACCTTACGGCATTTATTTTTGCTGGGGCAATCATGAATATTTTCGAGACATAAACCGGATTCGAGTGGAGCTAGGAAAAAGTAAGATTCATGTACTACAAAATAGTAATATACCTATAACCGTAGGAACATCTACTTTCTATTTGTTGGGTGTCGATTATCCTTGGCCTCAAAATGTGTCAGAAAAAGATGCTATACGTCAACAGTTTATGAAAAAAGCGGTCGAAAATATACCAAATGGAGCTTTTAGAGTGTTATTGGCACATCATCCAGACTTTCTTTTTGAGGGCTTTGCAGCAAAAATTCCTCTTACCTTGTCGGGGCATACCCATGGAGGTCAAGTCAATTTCTTAGGTCATTCTTTGTTGCCAGTTAGCTATTATTATATGCGTGGGCTTTATCAGGAAAACGATACTTATGGTTATGTTAATACTGGAGCTGGTCAGTGGATCCCTTTTCGCCTGGGTTGTCCACCTGAAATTAGTATCTTTACTCTTGAAAATAAGTAAAGTAAGAAATTGATTGGCTTGGTATGTTCTGTAGGGTATAATTTAGCTATTGAGCATATAGAGTGAAAATTTAAGCAAAAGTTGAGGATAGGAAGAAAGATGAAAAGCCCTGGAAATAGTAAATATGTTAAAAAGTTAAACCGAATGACTATCGTGAACATTATTAAAGAAAATGAACTAATTTCTCGTCAACAATTAGCTGAATTAACTGGCCTTACACCACCAGCAATTACAGGGATTATTCGTGAGTTAATTGATACTGGATTTGTAAAAGAAGTTGGCTTAGGGGAATCACAAGGCGGGAGGAGACCTGTTAGCTTACAATTTAATAGTGAAGCAGGATATGTAATTGGGATTGAAATTACGAGTCAAGAAATTACTGTTGCACTTGCCGACTTAAAAAACATGCCCACCTCGATTCAACGTATGAAGGTTGCGATGAAGGACCCTAATGCTGCGGTTAAAGAACTTATTCATATCATAAACCAAGTTATTTTTCATAAAGAGCATAAATCCAAAAAATTTCTGGGGATCGCTATCGCCTTTCCGGGTATGCTGCATGGGCAGGAAGGCACAGTAAAGAGAGCGGTTAATTTAGGTAAAGAATGGAATGGCTTTCCCTTAAAGTCGATATTAGAAAATGAATTTGCTATGCCTGTATTTATTGAGACAAATTCGAAGGTAGCGGCTTTAGGGGAAAAATGGTTCGGTGGCGGTACTAGTTGCGAAAATTTGATATATATAAACATGGGAGAAGGAATTAGTGCAGGCATAATTATGGGCGAATGTATTGTACAAGGGTCTCAAGGATATGCTGGACAAATTGGGCATACAGTTATGATTGAGCAGGGAGCGTTATGTAATTGTGGAAATCGTGGTTGTCTTGAAACGATATGTGGTATTCCTGCGATTTTGCGAAAGGTGAACGCGGAGTTACCTTTTATTGCTGGCGAAGATGCCTTAAAGAAGTATTTGGGCAGCGGAAAAGAGATTGGAATCAAAGATCTATTGGAAGTTGCTTTTAAAGAAGAATCTTATGCAAGAGAAGTGTTACGACAGGCTAATCGGTATGTAGCGTTAGCAACTTCTCACATGATTAATCTTTATAATCCGGATGCAGTTTTTATCGGTGGAAAATTAGCAATGGTAGCAGAGTTTTTTAGAGAAGAATTTCGTGAAGTGATCGCATCTCATACTTTTTCAGAAGTTGAAGATGCAACTGCTATTGTTATCTCGAAACTAGGTGCAGATTCAGGTGTGATAGGAGCATGCGCTCTCGCTCTTAAAAAGATATTAAAAACACCTAACACGGAGATATTTGATGAGATAGTAGATGATAGAGAGCAAAAGTATAAAGGATGATAGCAGCTAACACCACCAACTATGTTGCTCTAAGGCTTAGATTGACGACAGGGTTTAGAGCAACTAACTAAGGTTGCAGATAAAATGGTTTAAATCCTGATGTATTTAAGCTATTTTATTTTTTTTATAAATTAATTTCTGAAAAGAAGGACTTTTTCAGAAAAGATAGAATACATCACAAAAGATAGTTAATTAACTTAAATAAGTAATTGGTAAAATTTAATAAATGCTAAAGTAGGGGATAATCAGATAGATGAATAATACATCCTATCTGTTATATATAATAATCTCTAAATAGAAAGGAAATAACTAATATTTAAGGACTGATTCTTTGCAGAATACTTGTAGCAACTATTTTCGAAATAGGCAGAATTAAAGGAGGCAATAGTAAATGAGCAAACTAACTTTAAAAGAAAAGGTTTCTTATGGTCTAGGTGATTTTGGTAATGGGTTTATGTTCGATATGGGGCAGATCTATTTGCTTAAATTTTATACGGATGTCTTTGGTATTCCAGCGGCGGTAGCAGGAAGCATATTCCTCCTTACCAAAATATTTGACGCGTTTATGGATCCAATCGCTGGTGCTTTTATTGATGCCAGAAAGTTTGATCCTAATAAAGGGAAGTTCCGTGGGATGATGTTTGGAGGAAGTATTATTCTTGGTATTTTATCTGTATTTGTATTTTTATCTCCTGATTTCTCACCTACTGGAAAAATGATATTTGGTTATGCCACATATATGGCATGGGGCGTAGGATATTCTTTCACGAATGTTCCTTATGGTGCATTAGGTGCTTCAATGACACAAGATCCCGTAGATCGGGCCTCCTTAGCATCCTGGCGTCAGGCTGGTTCTTTAGGAGCCTTATTAATAACCAGTGTAATGGTGGTTCCCCTTATTAAACAATTTTCTGATCCACGTATTGGCTGGCCTGTAGTGGTTGCTCTTACTTCTGTAATTGGTGTTACAGCTTTCTATTTCTGTTTTAAAAATTGCAAAGAAGTTATTCTGGGGAAGACTATTTCTTCTAATGAAAAATTCTCAGTGAAAGCGATGGCAAAATCCGTATTTACCAATAGACCTTTATTGGCACTTATATTAATGACGATCTTTACGATTTCAGCATACAATATCAAATCGGCAATGATGATCTATTATTGTCAATATAATCTTGGCGATATCAGTTTGATGCCCTATATTAGCTTTATTACCATTGGTTGTTCCTGTGTAGGCATTACCTTTATCCCTAAATTGACAAAAAGATTTGGTAAAAAAAATACGGCACTCATTGGTTTTGGAATAAGTGCTGTTGCTGATTTAATTAACTTTTTGATTCCGGGAGATATTGTTACTTTTACCATACTAGCAAGCATTGCCTTCGTCGGAATTAGTATTCCTAATGGCGTTACTTGGGCTTTTGTTTCTGACTCCATTGATTTTGGTGAATGGAAAACAGGTGAAAGAAGAGAAGGTATCACCTACTCATTCTTCAATTTTTCTCGAAAAATTGCCCAATCTGTTTCAGGTTTTGCTTCAGGTATCGGGTTATCTCTTGTTGGATATGTGCCAAATGCGGTGCAAA
This sequence comes from Pelosinus sp. UFO1, assembly GCF_000725345.1. Lineage (NCBI taxonomy): Bacteria > Bacillati > Bacillota > Negativicutes > Selenomonadales > Sporomusaceae > Pelosinus > Pelosinus sp. UFO1. The sequence goes on along the minus strand of NZ_CP008852.1, from coordinate 3,283,642 downwards.
CAGCAGAATCCCTAAGAGGAATAAAAGGTCTGTTACTTTTATATCCAGCAGTTACTATATTCTGTGCTGGCATAGTGATATTTTTCCTTTATACCTTAAGTGATAAAAGACATGGTGAGATTATTGCAGAACTAAAGGGAAAATCAGCATAAAAAAACATTGTTTATTTGCAGGATTTCATTGTTCATAAAGCGAAAAAATACAAGAACTTATTTAATTAAATTAAATAAGTTCTTGTATTGAGATTAACAGTGTAGCATTTGTCAGCTATGATGCGAGAAAGAGACGAGTATTATACACTTGTTCTCAAAAATAAAAGGGATGTAGGGGGAGTATACAATGACAAGATTAAATCGTACATTGGTCAATAGTGATTTCAAATTTCCTGTAGATGTAGACGTGCAAAAATATCCTGATGCTTTACCAGAGAGAGTCATTCAATTTGGCGAAGGTAACTTTTTAAGAGCGTTTGCTGATTGGATGATTCATTTACTGAATCAGCAAAACTTATTTAATGGCCGCGTAGTGGTAGCACAACCCATTAAAGAAGGTCTAGCTGATATGGTCAATGAACAAGATGGGCTCTATACTTTATTGTTGCGCGGTTTGCGTGAAGGGAAACCAGTCGAAGAAAAAGCAGTAATTAGTTCTATTAGCCGTTGTTTAAATCCTTACACACAATGGGATGCTTATTTAAAATGCGCAGAAGATCCATTGATTGAATATGTAATTTCCAATACTACAGAAGCGGGAATTACCTTCGACAAAGAGGATAAATTCGAAAATCAACCTCCGACTTCCTACCCAGGAAAACTTACATCTTATTTGTATCATCGTTATCAATTCTTTAAGGGTGATGCCAGTAAAGGGATGGTTATTATTCCATGCGAATTGATTGACCGCAATGGCGATAATTTAAAGAAAGCAGTTTTGCAATATATAAAACTTTGGAATTTGCCAGAAGAGTTTGCTGGCTGGGTTGTTGGTAGTAACCATTTCTTAAATACTTTGGTGGATCGTGTTGTAACAGGCTATCCAAGAGAAGAAATAAAAGAAATTACTAACTTCTTAGGGTATACAGATTCTTTAGTAAACACAGGGGAATTATTTCATTTATGGGTTATTGAAGGACCGAAGGAATTGGCAGAAAGATTACCTTTCCACAAAATTGGTTTGCAAGTCATTTGGACAGAAGATATGACTCCTTATAGAACCCGCAAAGTAAGGATACTAAATGGGGCGCATACTGCATCAGTACCAGCAGCATTTTTGTACGGTTTAGAAGCGGTTGGTGAAATGATGGATCATGAGGTAATGGGTAAGTATGTAAGGCAGATTATTCAAGATGAAATTATCCCTTCCATTGATCTAGATAAAAATATGTTAGAGGAATTTGCAAATGCGGTAGTGGAACGATTCCAAAACCCTTATATTAAGCATTATTTATTAAGCATTCTATTAAACTCTTCTTCTAAATTTAAGGCTCGGGTTCTACCATCTATCATTGAATATCATAAGTTAAATGGAACTTTGCCGAAGAAATTGGTTTTCTCCTTAGCTGCATTGATTGCTGTGTACAAAGATGGAAACATTGATGGTACTGGAATGAAAGCAACTAGAGAAAAAGGTGAATTTATCATGAAAGATGATATGTGGGCATTAGAGTTTTTTGCTGCTACATGGTCAAAATTCGATGGTAGTAAACAATCCGCCCAAGAAGTTGCAGCAACAGTATTGAAAAACACACAATTATGGGATAAAGATTTAACTGAAATTGAAGGTTTTGTAGATCGTTTAGGAGAGTATTTATATAAAATTGTTGATGTGGGCATGCAAAAAACAGTTGCAGAATTGATTAGCTAATCAATTCTGCAACCGATAGGAGGTTTTTATTTTGTTATTAAATCAAATTAGTCGCCATGATAATGTTGCTGTAGCGATTGAAGAGCTTACAGTGGGCCAAAGTTATACGGTAGGATCTACTACGGTGTCACCTAAGGTTACCATTCCTAAAGGTCATAAAATCGCTTTAGAAGACATTCCCGCAGGAAAAAACATAGTAAAATATGGATTTCCTATTGGGCATGCTACAGAAGATATAAAAGTAGGGGAATGGATTCATTCTCATAATGTTAAAACCAATTTAGGAGAAATCCTAGAGTACCAGTATCATCCTGAGGGATTAGAAAGTCTTGAGCAAAAAACGATTCCAGCTACTTTTGATGGGTACCGTAGAAAGAATGGCCGGGTTGGGGTGCGAAATGAAATATGGATTATTCCCACTGTCGGCTGCGTTAATCGGACGGCACATCTCATTGCTAAAAGTGCGAATGAGGTTAGTAAGGCGGTAGAAAATGTAGACGGGGTTTATGAATTTACCCATCCATATGGCTGTTCTCAATTAGGAGAAGATCAAAGTAATACCCAAAAAATTCTTGCAGATTTAGTAAATCATCCTAACGCTGCTGGAGTTTTGGTACTAGGTCTTGGGTGTGAAAACAATCATATTGAAGAATTTAAAAAAGTGTTAGGGCAGTATGATAGTGAACGTGTTAAATTTTTAACTGCGCAAGATGTAGAAGACGAAGTAGAGTGCGGGATGAAAATAGTTGAGGAATTGCTTGCCCAGGCCGCAATGGATAAAAGGGAAGCTTGCCCTATATCAGAGCTCATTGTAGGGCTAAAATGTGGCGGCTCTGATGGCTTTTCTGGCATTACTGCCAATCCATTAGTGGGTGAGTTCTCAGATAAACTAGTTGCAAACGGTGGTACTTCAATTCTCACGGAAGTACCAGAAATGTTTGGTGCTGAAACCATTCTGATGGATCGTGCTGAAAATGAAGAGGTTTTTGGTAAAATCGTTCATCTAATTAATGATTTCAAGCAGTATTACGAAGATCATAAACAACCTATTTATGAAAATCCATCCCCTGGCAATAAAAAAGGCGGCATCACTACCTTAGAAGAAAAATCCTTAGGCTGTACGCAAAAAGGCGGTCGGAGCAAAGTTGTCGACGTGCTTGGGTATACAGATGTGGTAAAAAAGAAAGGACTTACCTTGCTCAGTGCGCCTGGTAATGATATGGTGGCAGCAACTGCCCTTGCAGCTTCTGGCTGCCAAGTTATCTTATTTACGACAGGTAGGGGAACTCCTCTAGGCACAGCTGTACCAACGATGAAAATTGCGACGAATAGTGATATTTACAAACGAAAATCCAATTGGATGGATTTTGATGCAGGTGTTTTGTTACAAGGACAATCAATGGATTCGGTAGCAGATAAATTGTTGCTTCACGTTATTGAGGTAGCTTCTGGACGTTTTACTAAGTCAGAAGAAATGGGATTTCGTGAAATTGCCATATTTAAAAATGGCGTGACATTGTAATAGAGAAATAATCAAGTGGGACAACGGATTATCGGGCATTTCTATGCCTCAGAACCGTTGTCCTATGTTTTTTAGGGCATAAATTCATGGGTTTAGTAATAAAAAAGGGTAGGAATGTAATGTATTTTGTATTTTCATCTAAAAGCCATTGTTTTTTCATGGATTTATGATATCTTTTTATGTATGGCTATAGTAGGATCTCTAAAAGTGTAGTTCCTAACTTAGTAAAATGAGTTAATTTTAGTTAAGGGAGGAAGGAAGAATCAATGAAAAAATTCTGTACATCGCTTCATTTTCAAGTATTTTTTTCAATTGTTTGTGGGATAGCCTTAGGGCACTTTTATCCGGGGTTAGGCGAAAGCATGAAGCCCTTGGGTGATGGATTTATAAAATTAATAAAAATGATTATTGCCCCGATTATTTTTTGTACCATAGTTACAGGTATTGCTGGCATGGATGATATGAAAAAAGTCGGCAGAGTTGGCGCCAAAGCACTTATCTATTTTGAAGCTGTTACAATATTTGCCTTGATTATGGGTATGTTCGTTGTAAACTGGTTTCAACCAGGAGTTGGCATGAATGTAGATGTGAAGAGCTTAGATGCTGGAGCTATTTCAGCCTATACTACGGCAGCGAAAGCACATAGTACAGCCGATTTTATTATGAATATCATTCCATCAACAGTGGTAGATGCTTTTGCAAAAGGTGATATTTTACAGGTCCTTTTATTCTCTGTTATGTTTGGCGGGGCTTTATCTGCAATGGGTGGTAAGAAAACAGCTTTATTCGGTGTAGTTACAGAGGTTTCACACTGCTTATTCGGTATTGTAGACCTAATAATGAAACTAGCGCCAATTGGTACTTTTGGTGCAATGGCTTTTACGATAGGTAAGTATGGAATTGCCTCCCTCATACCTTTAGGCAAATTGCTGGCGTGCTTCTATATTACTTGTATTGTCTTTGTGCTCGTTGTCATTGGCCTAATTTGTAGATGGGCAGGATTTAGTATTATTAAGTTTATTTCTCATATAAAGGAAGAATTTTTAATCGTGTTAGGCACAGCTTCCTCAGAAAGCGTATTACCTCGCATGATTAATAAATTAGAGAAGATGGGCTGTTCCAAATCAGTAGTTGGCTTAGTAATCCCAACAGGATACTCCTTTAATTTAGATGGCACCTCTATTTACCTTACCATGTCGGCTATTTTTGTTGCCCAAGCTACTAATACAGATATTACATTAATGCAGCAACTGACGATACTTGCTGTTTTATTGTTAACATCAAAGGGAGCATCTGGTGTTACAGGAAGTGGCTTTATTGTTCTTGCCGCTACTCTTTCGGCCATACCAACGATTCCGGTGGCTGGGTTAGCTTTAATCTTTGGCATTGATCGGTTTATGTCACAAGCTAGAGCAGTAACCAATCTCATTGGTAATGGAGTTGCTACAGTGATTGTTTCTAAATGGGAAAATGAGCTAGATGAAAAAAGGTTTCATGATGTTTTAAATAATGATTTGTCAGATGCAAGCACAGACGTGGACATGCTGCATAAACAAGCTCTCTAATTGTAATAAGAAAAGACTTGGCTTGTGCCAAGTCCTCGGACGCAGGCAGAAGCCTTAGTCGTTCTTACTTGGAATCAAGAAAGTGTTATACTTTCTGATTCCGTAAAAAAATAACAGGCTTTGCTTTTTTATAAAAGCAAAGCCTGTTTACTATTTAACATCACTTAGTTCTTAAATAGATACTAAAGGATACAAAGCATTATTCTCGCGATCGATTCGTTTTTTTAAAGCCGTAAAAACCTTTTGCGATTCAGTAAGAAAAGCTCCTGGGTTCGCAATAATCTTATTTGAAGTCGCAAAGTTAGTTTTGAAATCATCAAATGATATTGCTAAACCACCCATTTCTGTATAAAATGCTTGGCTAGTAGCTTTGATTTTAGGGTCTTTGTGATTCATTAAAGCAGGGTATAAGAATTTATCTTCACTGATTGCATGAACTTTCAGTTTTCCAGACAACTGGCTAAGTAAGAGTGAAATAGTAGTAGCATTGTTTTTTATTTGCTCTTCAGACCTATGTATAGTTATTTTATTGATTAAATCGAGGAAATCTTGGTGCTGTCTTTCTAAATTGGTCGTATCCATAGTATAAAAACCTCCCAAAGTGAATAATTTTTTCTTATTCTTTATGAATTTAGTATATAATATAGGATACATAGTTACTGTGATTCCAGTCACAATAACTATATTTAAGAAGTTGCTTTAAATGATTCAAAAGTAAGTATATTTTTTGACGAATTCTTTTAAGAGTCGTACAATTGAAGTGAACATTGGACTCGAATGAAAGATAGCAAATCGGGTGCAATTTTAGGAGGTAAATGTGGTATATAATCCTGCAAATCCAATTATTGTTCAGGGAGACTTTTCTGTCTTATTAGAAGCATATCATGCTGATTTTGAAATAGTGCGCAGTGGACTATCCCTTTTTGCAGATTTAGAGAAAAGTCCTGAACATATTCATACATACCGTATTACACCTTTATCTTTATGGAACGCAGCTGCAACAGGGCAAACCGCCGAGGAAGTACTTGCGTTTTTATTAGAGTATGTAAAATTCCCTTTACCTAATAATGTATGTCGGGATATTAAAGGATATATGGGGCGTTATGGTCTAGTGAAATTAATGGCCTATCCTCCCAATGTAGTAGAGGAAGGCTTGGATAAACCGTCTGCACCGGGAGAAGTTCTCTACCTTTACTCCAAGGATATCCCTACTATACTGGCCATTGCTGGACATAAAGAAACGAAGGCAATCTTTTTAGGGAAATTAGATGAATGTACTTTGGTTTTGCCAGCAGGAAAAAGGGGAATCATTAAACAATTGTTAGTGAAAATTGGCTATCCTGTGGAGGATTTGGCTGGCTATGTAGATGGTGAAAAACTGCCAGTTGAACTGAGAAGCGAGGATATCAATGGACGTGAATTTTCTCTGAGGGACTATCAACGACAGGCGATCGATCTTTTTTATGATGGAGGTCGGGAGTCTGGTGGTTCGGGAGTATTAGTCTTACCTTGTGGTGCAGGGAAAACTGTAATTGGCATTGGTGCTATGGCGCAAATCGGTATGAACACCCTAATATTAACAACATCAACAAGCGCAGTGCACCAGTGGATACGAGAAATTATTGAGAAAACGGATTTATCTCCTGAATTGGTAGGGGAGTATTCTGGTGATAAAAAAGATATTTGCCCAGTCACAGTTACTACCTATCAAATGGTAACATATCGTCCAGTTAAGAACGGACCGTTTCCCCATTTTGAGATTTTTAATGCTCGTGCTTGGGGCTTAGTTATTTATGATGAAGTACATACGCTGCCCGCACCTGTATTTCAAGTTACAGCTGAGTTACAAGCTAAGCGAAGGTTAGGTTTGACAGCAACTTTAGTACGAGAAGACGGCAAGGAAGCCGATGTATTTACCTTGATAGGACCAAAAAAATTGGATGTGCCTTGGATTGAAATGGAGAGTGCTGGTTGGATTGCAACGGCAATTTGTACCGAAGTGCGTGTACCTATGGATTTTTCTCTGCGTATGGAATGTGCCCAAGTGCCAGAGCGAACTGCGTATCGGCTAGAAGCAGAAAATCCAGATAAAATAAAGGCTATACAATATATTCTACATAAACATGCCGGTGAAGGTATCTTGATCATAGGTCAATATATTCAACAATTAGAAACCATTGCCGAACATTTTAACTTTCCCTTAATTACTGGGAAAATGCCAACGGCAAAAAGAGACTCCTTGTATCAGCAGTTTCGTAGTCGTACTATCCCCGTATTAGTTGTATCAAAAGTAGCTAATTTTGCGATTGACCTGCCGGATGCAGCAGTAGGTATACAGGTTTCTGGGGCTTTTGGCTCTCGCCAAGAAGAAGCACAGCGTTTAGGTAGAATCTTACGACCAAAACAAGATGGTAGAGCGGCTTACTTCTATAGTGTAGTATCGAAAGATTCTCGGGAACAAGAGTTTGCCCATCATCGCCAATTGTTTTTAACGGAGCAAGGATATCAATATCAAATTTTAGATTTTGATGAGACATTGCCAATGGAAGGAATGGATCGCGTTGCTAAATAAAAGATTGTCCCTGGAAGTGGACGAAAAATATACTTTAGAAAAGATCTATGCCTTGGATAAGACTGCGTTAAATAAAATGTGCTGGTTATTTGATGTCAGTGGTTGGGTTGGTGACGTTCCCAGATTACTTCGTGAGGCAATCTTTCATATCCCCCGCTTTGCAGGTGTTTACCAAGCACTTAATGAAGAAGAGCAAAGTATAATAGACTTTTTGTGTGATTCAGCGGGCATACCAGTCCCAATTCAACGAATCTACGAAAAGTTTACCGATTTTTCAATAAAAATGGTGGATACCCTTGTTGGTAATTTGGTAAGGCAGGGGTGGCTATTAGAGGGGGAAAAGTTTCAAACACTCCTCATTCTACCTGAGATTAAAAAGACATTGGATAAAATGTCAGCGTTCTATTATTTTTTAGAGGCGGAGTTACCTTCCAGTCATTCAGCAACATTCAGTGGGGGACAATATTTAGCTGATTTGATTGAAATGGCTGCTTTTATCTACGTAGAAAAACCAAAACTTACGGTTAAAAAATTCATCGCAAAATCAACTCTTAGGCGTTTAATGTCTCGGCTAAGTGAAATGGTATCAAACACGTGGGAAGAGGCCGCTGATGAGAATCTATACACCAGTACAATGCGTATGCTTTTGGGTGGGTTACAGGAAATTCAAGCCTTACAGTTAGTCGTTGATAAGGGTGAACATTGTTATTATCAGCTTAATGTGGAGAAATGGGATGACTTTGTTTTTTCTTCTGCCTCTCATCGCTTATTGGCCATATTAAGTTGGCAAATGACTCGGATTAATTATCATAAGGGAGGGAGCTTACCCTTTGTTGCTAGCTTGTTTCAATACGCGGCACAAGTTGAGGGATGTTGGAGAACAGGCGCCTCCTTAATGATGGAAAGCATAGTAGCAGAATCGACGGTATTGTTTTCCGACAGAGACCCTTTTAGCAGTGAAGAATGGCTAGAGTCCACTGTGCTAGAGCCTATGATGTATTTAGGTCTGTTTGAAAAGACCACTGCTGAATTGCCAACTGGGTGGCGTAAGGAAGAACAGATGCCAAGAAATTTTTGGCGGCTAACACCACTTGGCCTTTCTATAGCAGAATGGCTAGCAGAAGAAAAGGACGCAGGCAAAGCTATAAATCAGTTAATAAAAATTGATACATTTTCTAAAGAGCTAGATATTACTTTTGCGACCTTATTTGATAAGTGGCGCAAGGTATTACCTGTAGAACTAGAACAGCAGTTGATCATTCAGCCGGATCTTACTTTTTTTGTGCCGAGAAGTACACAGCCTTACTTATTATGGATGTTATCTGTATTTGGTGAGACGCAAATACAAGACTATGTTTACCAAGGTACTTTCACTCGCAATAGTGTGCTTCGTGCCCTAAAAGGGGGAGCATCTATTAGCGACTTATTTGCTTTAATACAGGATCATAGTAAGGTTTTGCCTGCTGAAAATGTATTGTATAACTTACAGCAGTGGGTTGCTGCTTACGATCGAACGCTGTTTTCTAAAGCAATGATTTTAGCTTGTGACAATCCTGAAATGGCAACCGAAATTCTTGCGCAAAGTAAATTTTCTAAATGGGTCATTGGTCTAGTTGGTCCGCAAACCTTGCTGATAAGGCCTGAAGGAGAAGGAATTATTCGTAAATGGCTGGAAAAGAAAAATTGGGTACCTAGACCTGGGGTGGTTTCTGGAGAGCGTTTATATAGCTGGTTAACGGCAGGGAAGGGCTGAAAAAGCTGCCATTTGTGATATAATGATAGTAAATAAAAAGTGATAGGGTGAATTTAGATGGCAAAAATACCTAAGAATTTAAGTGACACAGCAATGATTGGTAACTATAAGGAGAATATTACATTTGAAAATGAAAATTTTGAGGATGAAATCTCCACTTCGCAGCCCTTGAAAGTAGCGAAAAAATCGAGTCCAGCCTATGTTAGTGAATTTTTTACTCCAGAGTTGCAGGAGAAAGTGGGAAAGGCGTTGCTAGAGTTAAAACTAGCCTTATACCGAGAAGGTATTGTGGATTTTGATATTAAGGTTACAAGCCAAGATAAACAAATTATTCTCACAGGAGTTCCTAGTAAAGCAGAGAAGAAAAAGCTGAGATAACCGGAGGTTCTATGAAGGAATGTACTTTTGTATTTCTAAAAAATTGGTTTCATCAGTACGTACAAGGGTTTTATTCGACAGATGAGCAGCTACAATTTCATGTTCGCTTAAAGGAAGAACATACCCTAAGGGTCTTAGAGAATGCTACGAGGATTGGCGTATGGCTTGAATGTGCTCCAGAACAGTTAGAGTTAATCAAGATAGCAGCCTTGTTCCATGATATTGGACGATTTAAGCAGTATCAGACCTATAGGACCTTTAATGATGCTTTATCTATTAACCATGCCCAATTAGGAGTGGAAATAATACAACAATCCAATATATTAAAAACATCAGGATTAAGCGGTACGCAACAGGAAATTGTGGAAAGGGCGGTACTTTATCATAATCGGCGTAAACTACCATCGGAAGAGATAGAAAAATATTGTGTGCCAGCTAAGATTATTCGCGACGCGGATAAAATTGATATTTTTGCTATGCTAGTAACGAAGGATGACAAAAATAAAATACCTCAAGCAACGGAGTTTGAAAATGCTTTGTTGTATTCTGAAAAAGTTATTGAAGATATTTTACAGGGGCGGTTGGTTGAATATCCAGAGATTAAAACAGAGAATGACTTATTACTTTTTCGCTTATCCTGGTTGTATGATCTTTACTTTCCCTATTCTTTTTCCGTTGTATTAGAACAAGGCTACTTAGAAAAATTGATTGCTATGCTACCGGATACGCAAGAGGTTCATTCAGTGTATCAATGTTTAAGGGAGTACACAAATCATCATGTTATGGGTAATCATATAATGGTTAGGGATGTTTAAGACCTTTATCAATAATATAATGGAGAAACTTTTACTGGACTAAGAATTACAGTTAGAGTTTGTAGGCAACTGTCTCCATAAAGGGCAGCTGTTTTTTTATGTAGATAAAGAAGACTTGATTCAGATGGAGTTTTAACTCCATCTGAATCTTAGCCCTTCTTATCCAGGGACTTAGCCGCTCTTAACTCCCACTTATATAAGTGAGCCTTGGATTCGAAAATCCTTAGAGCGAACTTACTTCGAATTTTACAGACTGTTATCCTAACCAGAGGGCAGGATATTACAGGCTGTTAACGAGATGAAGATGGGAGTCTTAGAGCGGTTTAGTCATCGGATAAATAGAACTAGTAATGGAAAGAAGGCGAAGGATGTATTCAACGACCTTATGTTTTTTAGTAAAAGAGCAAGAAATTTTGTTAGGAATGAAGAAGACTGGTTTTGGCCAAGGGAAATATAATGGTTTTGGTGGTAAGATTAAGACCAATGAAACCGTATTAGAGGGAGCTGTGCGTGAGCTAGAAGAAGAAAGTGGTGTCCAAGTAGAAAAAGAACAGCTAGAGGATGTCGGTTTTATAGATTTTATCTTTCCTGCTAATCCCGAACTGCGGCATGATGTACATATTTTCCTCGCCCATACTTGGCAGGGGCAACCAGTTGAAACAGAAGAGATGAAGCCCCAATGGTTTTCAATCTCTGAAATTCCGTATCATAAAATGTGGCAAGATGATATACATTGGTTGCCTAAGGTATTAGCAGGCAATAAAATCAATGGTAAGGTAGTATTTGCCGATAACAATGAGGATGTACTTACAGTAGAGATTATCTAAAAAAGCTTCTACCATGCTGGAGGCATGGTAGAAGCTTTTTTACGGAATCAGTCGTATAACACTTTCTTGATTCCAAGTAAGAACGCCTAAGGCTTCTGCCTGCGTCCGTGGACTTGGCATAAGCCAAGTCTTTTCTTATTTGAAGTAATGTAATAATAGCATAGGATGCTTTAAAAGGAACTGCGGCCTAAACGGGGGTGAGATACTGGCTTTAAACTAAGCTTTAAGACAAATAGCAGTGCTTGTTTCAGCGTAATATCTTGTTGCCCCTTCGTAGTTTCAATAACGCACAAAGGATCCTCCATGCCGATTTCACTAGCCGGTAAATAAACATATTCTCCCGTATTGTTATCACCGAAAATAATACCTGCTTTTAAATGGGCTGCTGTCATTCTACTCATATTTAACCTCATTAATTTCTGTAAAGTGATTTGTAAGTTGATTATATATGATTCAGAGCGAAAAGTAACTAAAAAACGTTGGGGAGTAAATGGAACTATTTGAAATTATATGTACACTAGCAGGAAAAAAGACATATTTCGCGAAATATGTATAATGTATGCAAAAATGCATTACTATAAGGTATTTAAATCTTTGTAGTAAAAAAAATTATGTATGGAGGAAATCGCAATAATGTTAGGTATAGTTTTAGCAATTATAGTTACAGCAATGGTTGTCTACATGATCTTGAAACAGTACAAGACGCAAGCTGTTTTGGTTTTTGGCGGTCTTATTCTTATGTCGTGTGCTGTTATTTTTGGTTTGGGAACGATTTTACCTGTGAAGGATAGTACAGGGCTAGTATGGTTTGATTTATTTGAATTTATTAAGAAGACTTTAAGCGGCAGGGCTGCTGGTCTTGGCCTTAGTATCATGGCAGTGGGTGGTTTCGCTCGCTATATGGATCATATTGGCGCGAGTAAAGCGTTGGTGAAGATTGCCATAAAACCATTGCAGAAACTTCATGCTCCTTATGTTATGTTGGCTGCTTGCTATTTAGTTGGGCAAGTATTAGGTTTGTTTATTAATAGTGCTTCTGGTTTAGGGATGTTACTTATGGTAACCATGTTTCCTGTATTAATACGTCTTGGTGTGAGCCGATTAGCAGCAACTGCTGTTATTGGTACTACCTTGTGCTTAGATTGGAGCCCAGGAGATCCTGGTAGTGTACTTTCAGCAAACACGGCTGGTATGGATATTGCTACCTATTGGACGCAATATCAAATTCCTGTTGCGTTGACAGTTATGGTAGTCGTTGCCGTTTTACATTATTTTGTACAACAATGGTTCGATAAAAAGCAAGGCCACATTGTGGAAAAAGCGGAATTAGTGAATGATCAGGATGACAAAGACCTTCCACCAGGAATTTTTGCTTTATTACCGATTGTACCTTTAGTACTTATTTTAGCTTTCAGTGATATTGGTTTTAAGACTATCAAGATGGACATTGTAAATGCTATGTTTATCAGTTTGTTTGTATCTATGATTTTTGAATTTGTTCGTAGGCGAGACATTAAGAAAGTATTTAGTGATTTACAAGTATTTTTTGATGGTATGGGTATTCAATTTGCGGCAGTAGTTACTCTCGTAGTAGCTGGGGAAACCTTTGCCCAAGGTTTAAAGTCAGTTGGTGCTATTGAAACAATTATTAGCTCAGCACAAACGGCGGGCTTCGGTGGCGCTGGTATGATTATTGTAATGGTATCTATTATTGCAGTATCTTCCGTGGTAATGGGCTCAGGTAATGCACCTTTCTTTGCTTTTGTAGCTTTAACCCCTGTGGTAGCGGCTAAGATGGGCATCGCTCCTGTATTAATGCTATTACCAATGCACTTTGCTGCCAGTATCGCTCGTAGTATGTCACCGATAACTGCTGTTATTGTAGTTGTTTCTGGTATCGCGAATGTTTCACCAATTGATGTGGTAAAACGTACGTCCATTCCTATGATTGGTGCGCTGATTGTTAACGTAGCGGCTACCTTTATTTACTTCTACAGATAGAAACGAAAAATGAAAAGTCCTCCAGTTTTATCCAACGGGATAACTGGAGGACTTTTTTTTATTGTTGAATAGCATGTAGTAAGTAAGTTTTCGAAAACAATTTATCTGGTGGAGGGGGAAAAAGAATGTGGCAAAACATTAGGCAAATTATTTATTTTCCCAATATGTGTATTGGTATTTATACCGCGCTTTTTATTTTGATTTGGTTGGCTGCTTGGATTTTAAATGGGGTAAAAGGTACTAATTTTGATATTAATCAATTGCGTGATACCTATATTTGGTTGATGACTCAATTAAATGCTACTCATGCGATTAACTGTATTTGGAATAGGGCAAAGGAGGCAAGTGTTGAAAAGACATTAGAATAAAAGAGAATGTGTCAGGTAAGTCTAATAGTAATTAGGATATAACGTAAAGATAAGAATTAGACCTTTTCTGCGGGCCTATTTTGTGATAAAATTTACTAATGTATAGAAAACTGGTAATAGGCCTGTTATAGGGTAATAGATATAAAGCGAAATGAGTTATAAAAAGGATTTAGATGGAGCGCTTTACTCCTTCTGAATCCTTAATCCCATTTATCCAGAGACTCTAAGGTGGGACATAAGGATAATATGTGTGGCTTCAATATTAATATAATGAATAAAGAGTAGGAGGAATAAAAAGATGAACTTATGGTTTACTGAATCACAAACTAAGAATCTAGGCTTGCAAGCCCGAATAAAAGAAACTCTGTTTATGGGTAAATCTGATTTTCAAGATGTGGCTGTTGTTGATACCCATCAATTTGGCCGTATGTTGGTGCTGGATGGTGTGTTTCAAACTACAATTGCTGATGAATTTATCTACCACGAGATGATTGCCCACGTGCCCTTATTCACCCATCCTAATCCGAAGAAGGTATTAGTCATTGGTGGCGGTGATGGTGGTACGATTCGAGAAGTTGTCAGACATGATGCAGTAGAGAAAGCTGAAATGGTTGAAATTGATGGCATGGTAGTAGAAGTTTGCAAAAAATTTCTACCGGAAATTAGCCAGGCTTTGATCAATCATGATCCTAAGCTAGAGCTTAAAATTGGTGATGGGATTGGGCATATGAAAGATGCTGAAAATAAGTATGATGTTATTATTGTGGATTGTTCTGATCCAATAGGTCCTGGTAAAGGTTTATTCACCCCTGAGTTTTACCAGAATGTATATAAGGCCTTGAAAGAGGACGGTTTATTTGTGCAACAGACAGAATCCCCCTTTTATCATCAAGAACTTATTACTTATTTACATAAGGAAATTGGCCAATTATTCCCTATTACAAAAACATATTTAGCGAACATTCCTACGTATCCAAGCGGATTACATTGCTTTACTATGGGTTCGAAAAAGTATGATCCTACTACTGCCAATATAGAAAATATTCAACCCTTAGAAACTCGTTATTACAATAAAGACATTCATAAAAGTTCGTTTGTATTGCCTAATTTTGTACAGGAAATCTTGAAATAAATAGTGGGAAAATAAATGAACAGCTTAAAATCAGCTGTTCATTTTCTCTTATTGTGCGAGAAAGTATGATTTTAACCACAGAGACGCAGAGTACGCTGAGGGATATTCTTAATACCCTTATCTATTTTTTCTCTGTGTCCTCTGTGTATCTGTGGTTAGAAATATCTCAACCTTTTTCTCGTAGCATGGAAATTTACTGAATTCAAATGCTTACTGACTATAGTAAGTTTTCTGGGTTGAGCCCCTTTAATTCGGGTATAACAAAAATTCCATCTTTACGGATAAGAACATCATCAAACCAAATCTCTCCGCCACCATGTTCTGGGTTTTGAATACATACTAAATCCCAATGGATCGCCGATTTATTACCGTTAAAAGCGCCTTTATAGGCATTGCCTGGAGTAAAGTGAAAACTGCCTTTAATCTTTTCATCGAATAAGGTATCTTTCATCGGGACGCTAATATGGGGGTTGACACCAAGAGCGAATTCACCGATATAGCGGGCACCCTCATCTGTATCAAATATTTTATTAATTTTTTCCGTATGATTTGCTGAGGCTTTTATAATTTTTCCATCTGCAAATTCAAGGTGAATGTTCTCATAAGTCACACCTTGGTAAACAGCAGGTGTATTATAGGTTAAGTGACCATTGATAGAATTCTTGACCGGAGCAGTATATACTTCTCCATCAGGTATATTGCGCAGACCGCAGCATTTTATAGCAGGTATGTTTTTAATCGAAAAAGAGAGGTCAGTGCCAGGACCAATAATATGGACCTTATCAGTTTTTTGCATTAAATCGACTAAAGGAGTCATAGCATCGTCCATTTTCGAATAATCGAGGTTACAAACATTAAAATAGAATTCTTCAAAACCCTCGCTGCTCATGTTTGCCAGTTGGGCCATAGAATTGTTTGGATAGCGCAGTACACACCATTTGGTCTTAGGAACACGCAGGTCAGTATGTACTGGTTTTAGCCAATATTGCTGATAATGCTGCAATTGTTCGGGGGGGATATCAGCAAATTCACTACTATTTTCATTAGCGCGAATGCCGATATAAGCATCCATTTGTTCCATACGCTCAGCTTCCCACTTTGCAATTTGTTCTAATTGAGGAACTGTAGAATGGAGTAAGAGACTGCGCTGGAGTTTATTATTTTTTAAAGAGAGGAAGGGGTTAGCACCTACTTTATAAGCTTCTTCGATGAGTGCTTTTCCGAGGGGGAGGGCATCATCAAAGATTTCAATTAAAATATTTTCATCTTTTTGTAGATGAGTAGAGTAGGTAATGAGAGTGTTTGCCAATTTCTGTATTCTTGGATCCAAAAAAAACGCCTCCTGTATGCATTGTGTATGACTATTTATCCGATGACTAAACCGCTCTAAGACTCCCATCTTCATCTCGTTAACAGCCTGTAATATCCTGCCCTCTGGTTAGGATATCAGTCTGTAAAACTCGAAGTAAGTTCGCTCTAAGGATTTTCGAATCCAAGGCTCACTTATATAAGTGGGAGTTAAGAGCGGCTAAGTCCCTGGATAAGAAGGGCTAAGATTCAGATGGAGTTAAAACTCTATCTGAATCAAGTCTTCTTTATATTATATCCGAAAAACTTAAAGAAAAAAATAAAAATAATAGATTAACCTATTGCATTTATGGTTAATCTGCTATATAATAATAAATGTTGTTACCATTCCTTGATAGCTCAGTTGGTAGAGCAATCGGCTGTTAACCGATCGGTCGTAGGTTCGAGTCCTACTCAAGGAGCCATATGTGGCCCGTTGGTCAAGCGGTTAAGACACCGCCCTTTCACGGCGATAACGGGGGTTCGATTCCCCCACGGGTCACCAAACAAATCGGGCGATTAGCTCAGCTGGGAGAGCGCCTGCCTTACAAGCAGGATGTCGGCAGTTCGATCCTGTCATCGCCCACCAAACAAGAATTGATAAGTGAGTGTTAGATTTTATTCTAATGCTCACTTTTTTTGCGGAATCAGAAAGTATAACACTTTCTTGATTCCAAGTAAGAACGACTAAGGCTTATGCCTGCGTCTGAAGACTTGGCCTAAGCCAAGTCTTTTCTTATCCTTTTATTTCAAAGGATACCCAGATGTGTAAGCGTAAAGAGGAAATAGCAGGAAATGTGCTGTTTTTGGCGAATTATGGAGAATAAAGGGGGGGTATATTTGGCAGGATTGCATAAAGCAAGTCGCTGGATGCGCTTATTTATGATTTTATTTATTTTACTTTTGTTAAGTACCGTAACCTTTTATTTTGCAAAGAGCCAATATCAGTTAGTTATTGCGAGGCAGCGTGAAACTCTTGGTATGGTGAATAAGCATTTAGAACTCAATTTAAATGTACAGCTATTGGCATTACAATTTTTAGCAGCAGATCCTGAAATAAGAAGTCTTAATCCTGATGAGGTGTATAACGAGTTAAGCCATTCTCGGGAGGTAGTTAATTTTTCTAATATTAATGTATTCGATAGGCAAGGTAGGATAATATCGCAAGTACGTGAGACTTGTCCAAATCCGAACTATGACATGGAGAAATTTGATGCTGTATTATCAGGTAAAAGGATAATTACCGATGTAATTCACTGCACATCTTATCAACCGTATGTTAATTTAAGTGTACCCGTATATAACGAAAAGGGATATGTTCAAGGGGTAATATCAAGTGAGGTATTATTGACTGAAATAGGCAACTTAATCGGGGATCATAAATTATCTTTTAATCAGACTATATTTATAAAAGATGGCAATAACGGAAAGGTTTATGCTTCAGGGTTTTTAAGTGAATTAATGCCTCCTGATGAGGAATTTGATCAGATTTCTGACAGGGAAAAAGCTGAGCCTATCTATAATCAAGATAAAATATATTTATATATGCCAGTTGATAATACCAAGTGGCAGGTTATTTTGGTTACGCCTGTTAGTGAAGTATATAAGACCGTATTTAAAGAGTCTCTTCCAGAACTCACAATATTATGTTTAATGGCACTATGTGCAGGCTTATTGTATAGAAACTTTCTACATAAGAAGCTTTTTGAAGAAAATATACGCAGGTTTCGCATGGAGCGTTTAATAAGTGTCAATCAATTGGCGGCAAGTTTGGCTCATGAAATTCGTAATCCTCTAACGTCTATTAAAGGTTTTATTCAGTTAATGAACCGTGGTGAGGGCGAAAGAGTACCAAACCAAGAACATATAAAAATCATATTAACTGAAATTGATCGGATAGATAAGTTAACTAATGAGTTCCAGCAACTGACCCGTCCATTAAAAACTCCTCATTTTGTAAAAGTGAATATTGAGCAGATGATTCATGATGTTATATTATTAATGGAAAATCAGGCTGTAGTAAAAAAGATAACATTAACCTTTTTTAATAAGATGAACCTATTATCACATAAATACATCGGTATCATGGAAGGAACATTAGTGAATCGATCGTCTTATATTTTGGGTGATGAGGCTCAATTAAAACAGGTACTGATTAACTTGGTGAAAAATGCAATTGATGCAGTAGGGAGAAATGGAGAAGTTAAGATCCTTTTATCACGTAAAGAAGACTTTATCGTGATGGAGGTAAAAGATAATGGAATAGGTATGTCTAAGGAGATATTAAAAAAAATTGGCACCCCTTTTTATACAACAAAGGAAGGTGGCAATGGTTTAGGTCTATCTGTATGCTATAATATTATTGAAGGCCATAGTGGCTCAATTAAAGTGCAGAGCGAATTTGGTCAGGGCACAATATTCTCGATAAAATTACCTTGTGCTGAATAGGTTATAGGGGGAGTGTAGTAATGGATGCAAAAGAGCGACGAAGACTGCTGTTAGAGCGACTAACAGCGGCAAAGGAGCCACTAACAGGTACATGGTTGGCGAAAGAGCTAGGGGTCAGTCGTCAAATTATTGTTAGCGACTTTGCTATTTTACGCGCAGCAGGAAATGTAATTTATGCAACGCCGCAAGGCTATTTACTGCCCCATATGGAAAGTACCAAGAGCCTTAGGGCTACCTTGGCCTGTAAGCATAAGCAGGACAAGGTAGATGAGGAGCTATCGATTATTGTTGATAATGGTGGCAAAGTTATTGATGTTATTGTTGAGCATTCCCTTTATGGAGAGTTAAAAGCCAACTTAATGATAGGATCACGTAGAGAAGTCGGAGAATTTTTGCATAAACTAAAAAGTGCTAAAGCGGAGCAGCTAGCAAATATCACTGGTGGTGTGCATTTGCATACTGTCGAAGTGCCTAGTGAGGAAGTTTTGTCTAAGATAAAAGAGGAATTGAAGAATAAGGGAATTCTAATGTCTTCATAAGAAGATACAAAGAGGTTGAGAGCATTTGCTCTCAACCTCTTTGTGATTTGGAGTGAATATTATTCTTTAATTTGTTCCGCGATAATTTCTGCAACATGTTTAATTTTAATGTTAGGGGCTTGTTTATCTAGACCACCTTGGATTTGCATCATGCAGGCTGGGCAAGCTACAGCGATTACCTCAGCACCACTATCTCGAATATTATCGACTTTTTTCTTTAAGATAGGCATGGAAAGTTCCGTGTATTTAACACCGAAAGCACCGGCCATACCGCAACATTTATCACAATCCTTCATTTCCACGAAATCATAACCAGGAGCTGATTCTAGAAGTTTTCTAGGTTCAGTGTGAACATTAAGACCACGTTTCATATGACAGGAATCGTGATACGTTACTTTTTGTCCGCCTTGTGATTTTACCAAGCGACCCGATTTTTCATATTCTCCAGCAACAAAGCTTGTAAATTCTCTAACATTGTGAGCCAATTTTTCAATTCTTTTGCTCCACTCAGGATCATCTTTAAACAATTCTACATAAGTAACATGCCAAGTTTCAGCACAAGTAGGGCAGGCAAACATAATGTAATCTGCTCTGGCTTCTTCAAAGGCTATAATGTTTTGTTTAGCAATCTTTTTGGCCGTTTCGTGGTCACCCATACCTAATACTGGTTTACCGCAGCAGCTTTGATCTTCAGGGAAAACTACTTCCATATTCAGATCTTGCAACACTTTATAAACAGATTCGCCTGTCTCAGGGAAAATAAAGTCAATGTTACAGCCACTGAAAAAAGCAATACGTTTTTTAGGTTTATTGACTTGTTTCGTAACTTTTTTAACTCGATCTCGGAAAGGTGTATCGGCTACAGCAGGTAAACTGCGATTTTCAGCTAATCCAGCAAAGAATAATGGCAAGTGTCTGATGACGCGTCCTGTTGTAAATGGTTTTTGTCCAATAGAAGCTAAACGTAATAAAGAGTGGAATACTTTCCGATTTGCAAGCACATTTTCAAATACTGCTTTTACGCCAAAAGGAAGGCCATCTTCTTTTACTGATTTGGCTCTTAGGTATTCGATTAGTCCAGGAATATCAATTTTGCCAGGGCAAATTTCGGTACAACGGCGACAGCCAATACACATCTCATTAATTTGTTTAAAATCATCCATGCTATTTAGTAGCGCTGTTAGAATTGCACCGATACCACCAGCATAAATATGGCCATAAACATGTCCGCCAACTAACGTGTAAACGGGGCAGACATTCAAACAGGATGCACAGCGAACACATTGATAGATCTGTTTTAGTTTATCATCTTTGGCAGCTTTTAAACGACCATTATCAAAGAGAATAACATGAAGTTCTTTTTCTTGTTCTACCCATTGACCATCTTTTTTTACTAAAGCAGGCGCTGCACCAGAAATCATACTCATATAGCTAGTCATAAGTTGACCTGTCGCATTTCTTGGTAAGGTTCTTAAAATAGGTACAGCATCTTTAATTGTAGGGATGAGTTTTTCATAGCCGATAATGACCACTTGAATCGGTGGTAGTGTGGCTACTAAACGCGCATTTCCTTCATTCGTTACAAGTCCTGTAGCACCATTTTCTGCAATACCAAAATTAGCGCCTGTAATACCCATATCAGCTAGTAAGAATTCTTCACGTAAAGCGGTTCTGGCTTCTTGTACCATGTAAGCAATATCAGGTTCAATATCTTTGTTGAGTTCCTGAGAAAAATATTTTGCAACTTGATTACGATCTAGATGAATAGCGGGCATAACCATATGGGAAGGTTTATGACCTGCAATGGAAATAATCCATTCACCTAAATCGGTCTCTTTTACATGTAATCCCTCTTCTTCCAGAAAGTGATTCAAATGAATTTCTTCCGTCGCCATGGATTTTGATTTTGCAATTCGTTTAACACCTTTTTGTTTACATAGGTCAAAAAGATACTGTTTTAAAGCGTCACCATCTTTCGCACGGAAGACTTTACCACCGCGCAAAGTAACTTGTTCTTCAAATTGGTTCGCAATTTCTTCCAATCTCTCCACTGTATCTATTTTCATATCTCGTACAGAATTACGTAATGCATCCAAATCATCTACATTTTCATAAGCTTTGGCCCGAGCGATAGGATAAGCTTCTGCGAATCGGTTTAAAGAACCGCGTAAGGTTTCATCCATTAATTTTTCATTGATTTCTTGTCTTAGGTTACGGTTAGTACTTGTCATAATATTATACCTCCCTCGTATCTTCATCAATAGCAATAACGACGAATTGGCTCGGACCATGTACGCCGATGGTCAGAACTCTTTCAATGTCAGATGTACGGCTAGGTCCAGTAATGAAGCTAATATAGCCGCGGTTAAATACTTTAGAAATCACTTCAAAGGCCGTTGCTATGTCAGGTACAACATTGCCACTGTGCATGACAACAATGGAGATAGGGGGAAGAGTTGTGACAAGACGCTGTTCAATGGAGAAGCTGTCTTCGCAGACGCTGCCTGTTTCTGCAATGCCAAATTCAACACAGGCAATTCCCACATCCGATGTGTCTGCGTGGGTTCTAATATCCCCTTGCTCTGTATAGAGTTCAACATTCATGCCTTTTAACGTATTATGTAGTCCTGCAGATGGGGAAATCACTTCACTGGTAGCGACAACTTTTTTTGCCTCACTCGACTTAATAATATCAACAATAACCGATTGGGCCTCTGCTCCTGTTTTTACGCGGTATACTTTTGCTGCAACATTTTGCGCACGTGTTGAGAATTCTTCAAAAAATTGAGTACCAAAACTATTAGCTGGGAAGGATTGTTTCCAGTTATTACTTACTTTTTTCATAATTCACGTCCTTTATTTTAGTAAAAAGTTAAAACGCGGTCTGGTGGTCTGACCGGTGGTCTGCTAAATATATTCTAAGTTCGACATTTAAAATCCTTCTTAAATAATTAAAAAAAAGAAAATATAAATTGAAAACACAAAAAATTATATATTTATTTGAATCTTTTAAATTTAGTAGCAGGAATTTAAGAGATTGTGTTGAAATTATAAATTTGTAAAGTGGTCAGACCACTAGTCCAGTTGTCTCAAAACTAAATACTGGTTGATCGAAGAGAGGTGAGAAAAGATTAGACCAGTGAAGACAGCCTACTAAAAGTTCAATATGATGGAAAATATAAGAAAAAGAGGTGTTTATTAATGGCATGGACTCAAGTTTATGATCCTATGAACAATTTGGCGTTATCATCCCTTTTCGCAGCAATTCCAATTATCGTAATTTTCTATCTTCTGGCTATTCGTCGTACTCCAGGTCAAATTGCTGGTGCAGTTGCCGTAACTTCTGCAGTGCTTGTAGCAATTTTCGTATATAAAATGCCTGCAGCCCTTGCTCTTACAGCGACAGGCATGGGCGCTTTATATGGAATATTCCCTATTTTCTGGATCGTTCTTACTGCTATTTTCATTTATAATATGACAGTAGAGACTGGACAATTTGAGATTGTAAAAGATTCTATCGCTACAATTACAGATGACCGTCGTTTGCAAGCTCTATTAATTGCATTTGGGTTTGGTGCCTTTTTGGAAGGCGCAGCAGGTTTTGGTACTCCTGTTGCAATCTCCGCTGGTATGCTTGTAGGCCTTGGTTTTAATCCTCTCTATGCAGCTGGATTATGCTTAATAGCCAATACTGCTCCAGTAGCGTTTGGTGGTATTGGTATTCCTATTATTGTAGCAGGTCAGGTTACTGGTATTGATACAATGAAAATCAGTGCTATGGTTGGTAGACAATTACCATTCCTTTCCGTGATTATACCAATCTGGTTGGTCGTTCTTATGTCAGGTTGGAAAGCCATGAAAGAAGTATTACCAGCTTGTTTGGTAGCAGGTGTTTCTTTCGCTGGCGTACAATGGTTCTCCTCAAACTATGTAGGACCAGAACTTCCTGATATTTTATCCTCTTTAGCTTGTATCATTTCACTAACTATTTTCTTAAAATACTGGAAACCAGCAACAATTTGGCGGTTTAAAAATGAACCAGCACCTACTCTTGTTGCTAACAGAGAAGCATTAACTTTTGGTAAAGTATTCAAAGCATGGTCACCGTTCATTATTTTGACTGTTATGGTTATTTTATGGGGATTAAAACCTGTAGTAGCTACTTTAGACGCAGTAACAATCAAATGGTTGGTACCAGGTTTGGACAAGGTAGTTATGCAAGTTGCACCGATCGCTAAACAACCAACAGCATTGGCTGCGCTTTACAAAATCAACTGGTTAAGTGCTGCAGGTACTTCCTTATTTATTGCTAGCATGATTACAGCAGTAGTACTAGGAGTTAGCCCAGCAAGATTTATTTCTATTTTCACAAAAACATTGTCTCAATTATTAAAACCTTTGATCACAATTCCTTGTGTACTTGGTTTAGCTTATATTATGAATTACTCAGGAATGAGTTCTACTCTTGGTCTATTCCTTGCTGGAACTGGTTCTTTCTTCCCATTCTTCTCTCCTTTCTTAGGATGGTTGGGCGTTTTCTTAACAGGTTCCGATACTTCTGCAAATGCATTATTTGGCAACTTGCAAGCTGTAACAGGAACACAGGTTGGTGTTGACCCAATTTTAACAGTAGCAGCAAACTCCTCAGGCGGTGTTTGTGGTAAGATGATTTCTCCACAAAGTATCGCAGTAGCTACAGCAGCTACTGGACTTGTTGGTAAAGAAGGAGATTTGTTTAGCTTTACAGTAAAACATTCTCTTGTATTGGCTGTTATCGTTGGGGTTATGACTTATGCGCAAGCATACTGGTTACAATGGATGATCCCTTAATAATTGTTAAGAATTAGGATAATATACTAATATAGGATATAGACTTACTCCGAAAAATAGTATATTATTAAAAGAAAATGGTTGTAAGTGAAAAGTGAAGTAGTTATTACTAGTCGCTAGCACTTATCTGACACATGGCGGGCGGCACATTGCAGCCCGCCATGTATCTCTAACCACTATCTTTTTAAATAAGATAGTATATAATAATGTTGCTGCCGATGATATAGGTTTGTCTCTGCATGACTACAGGAATACGGAGGATTACATGTTTAAGCCAGTTAAAACAAAGAAGATCTATGAGGAAGTCATTGAACAAGTGAAACAATTGATTGTCGATGGGAAATTACAGCCCGGCGATAAGCTGTTATCCGAACGTGAATTGTCAGAGAGACTTAGTGTTAGTAGGGCATCAATCCGTGAGGCATTTAGTGCATTGGAGATAATGGGTATTATAACCATCCGGCCGGGTGAAGGCAGTTTTGTCCGCCAAGTATCTTTTGAAGGCATGTTAGAACCACTATCTTTTTTATTACATGTAGACATTGATGATGTTATGAAGCTTTTAGAAGTTCGAAAGATTTTAGAGGTTGAAATTGCTGCGTTGGCAGCAGAACGAGCGACAGAGGAAGATATAGAGGATATACGCCAAGCCTTAAATCGAATGGTAGAAGAAGTGAATGCAGGGGAAATTGGTGATTCGGCAGATGCTGAGTTTCATTTTGCAATACTAAAGGCAGCTCATAATCCCATTTTAATCAAATTAATGAGTGCCGTTTCTGACTTAATGAGCAGTACTTTTCATTTCTCAAGGCAAAGACTGTTTATGACGGAAAATATGCCGAAAATTTTATATGATTCTCATTGTGCTATCTTTCAAGCGATTGTTCAGAAGAAAGGCAAATTAGCGAGTAATCGAATGGCCAAACATTTGCTAATGATAGAGAAGGCAATGGTTCAATTTAAAAGTGGAGGAGTAACTTCCCTAAGTACAATGGAAGAATTCTCCCGAGATTACAATCTAAAAACAGATTTTGGCTTTCCATCTTGAAACTAGCTGGGAGGCTTTTTCTTTTACCCAAAATGATTAAGAGATTCTCGTGGTAACCTTGGAATTTGGATAATCCAGATCTTTTCCTATAATACTATTGTCATAACTTAAGGGAGACGTTATAATAAAGAATAGTGACAAGACAGCTGTTTTTACATAGGAGGGAATTGTGGATATTATTACACGACTTGAGAAGGTACCTGTGACCAAATTTCATTATTACTTATTAATTATTACGGGCTTAGGCTGGATGTTCGATGCTATGGATACAGGCATAATTGCTTTTGTATTGCCAACTCTTGCAAAGGCATGGGGTTTGACAACAGCGCAAATGGGCTTTATTGGTAGCATTGGATTGGTGGGAATGGCATTAGGGGCAGTTTTATCTGGATCGATAGCAGACCGCTTTGGCCGTAAAAATGTGTTTGCAGTGACTCTCGTGATCTATAGCATTGCTACAGGCTTGTGTGGTTTGGCGTGGAGTTTTGAATCCTTATTGTTATTTCGCTTTTTGGTGGGCTTTGGCTTAGGAGGGCAGTTACCCGTCGCTGTGACCTTAGTGTCCGAATATGCGCCACCTTCAGCTAGAGGACGTTTTATTGTATTGTTAGAAAGTTTTTGGGGTGTTGGGTGGTTAGTTGCTGCGTTGATTGCGTATTTAATTATCCCTAACTATGGCTGGAATAGTGCTTTCTTTATTGGTGCATTACCAGCATTATATGTATTTAAAATTTGGAAGTCTGTACCGGAATCTGTCCCTTATTTGCTCGAAAAGGGGCGTGTACAAGAAGCTCATGATATTGTAAGTCATTTGGAAAAGAGTGCGGGGATAAAGCCCAATCCAACCATGATTGCACCAAAAGCAAGTTTAAAGAAGTCAGCTGTTTTTGCAGACCTATGGACGCCCCATTTTATAAAACGGACAATTATGTTGTGGTTATTATGGTTTGGAATTGTTTATTCTTATTATGGAATTTTTACTTGGCTACCATCACTAATGGTAGGACAAGGGTATACGGTACTTAAAACCTTTGAGTATGTATTAATAATGACATTAGCTCAATTACCTGGATATTTTGCCGCTGCGTATTTAGTAGATCGTATTGGCCGCAAAGCCACTCTGTCTGGATTTTTAGGGGCCTGTGCTGTATGTGCATATTTTTTTGGACAGGGAGGGAACGAAACGACAGTATTGCTATGGGGAAGTTTCATGTCTTTCTTTAATCTAGGAGCTTGGGGAGTCGTTTATACTTATACGCCTGAGTTATACCCCACAAAAGTTCGTGCTTATGCTTCAGGTTGGGCAGCAGCCGTAGGCCGGATTGGGGGAATATTAGCACCAACAGTTGTGGGCTATATGATTGCAGGTGATAATGGGTTTAACAAGGTTTTTACTATGTTCACTGTTGTAATGTTAGGGGTAGCTGCAGTTGTATGGTTTCTTGGAGAAGAGACAAAGGGCAGAACCTTAAAAGAAATCAGTGGATAACAATATACAATGCATTTAAGGAATTCAATTCTATATTGTTGGTCTGTCAGTAATAGGATATAGGGCATCGTTTGCTTCCTGCGTAACGCAACTCAACCCTATATCCCATTACTGACGATTCCCGTTTATAGCATCTCATTAAACTTATAGTAAGATATTATAAAATAACTCCTAACTTAGAATAAGACTTGACCCACGCCAAGTCTTATTCTAAGTTAGGAGTTATAAGTTCTCTACGTCTGAAGATGCATTAGGCTATTCTTATTTATTGCGTCTTCAAATAATTTGATGATATAATTACGTATAACTTTTTTAAGGGTGGTTTTTTTATGGGAATTAGTATGTTAATTGGGTTGGTAATTGCCTTTTTTGTATATAATGATGCACAGAGGAGAGGCCAAGCTTTTTTCACCTCGGTGTTGTGGGCTGTAGGTAGTGTGGCAATGCCCATTATAGTTGTACCACTATATTTATTGATTGGTCGTAAAGTTAGTGGTGGTGACAAACGGAGTACTGGCTCTAGCACGACGGATATCATTGATGTGGAAGCAACTGTGGTAGAGGAGACGGTGCCTTGCCCTATGTGCGGCAGAATGGTGCAAGAGGACTTTAAGGTGTGTCCGTACTGTAGTAATACATTACACCCTAAGTGTCATTCCTGTGGACAAGATCTGAATCGGGAATGGAAGGTGTGTCCTAACTGCCAGGCGCAGGTCGATCGCAAATAACAAGCTTTGATTATACAAATAATTAGACAGGTAGACAGGTTATTCATAATGTGGTATAATGAATTTCGTGGTCTAAAGCCATAATTGCGCCCGTAGCTCAGGGGATAGAGCATTGGCCTCCGAAGCCATGTGCGTAGGTTCGATTCCTGCCGGGCGCACCATAACGAAATTCAAGTCTTCTAGCTGTTGCTAGAAGGCTTTTTTTGTATGAAAACTGCTTATGTACTGCAAAAATCTTTTAAAAATCATTTTCTTGCCATATTGGTAAAGGGCGGTAATTTTGCTTTTGGGATCTTCTTTTACGATGAGACTGCAAGGATTTAAGGGAGATATATCCATTCTATAGCTTTATTTAAGATGCTACGCAATAATTTGTAATGCACTTGTGCCGATATCTAATAAAGAAAGCGTATCTTTCCATCCATACGCATACCTATTTTACTTAGTTCTTCAATGGAGCGTAAAATAACAGTTTTTTATTTGCCACCTTGACACTATCTTTAGTTGTAAGTATAATGGTTACAACTAAAGGTGATGAAGATGAAAATTAGCAGTCGTTTTGCTGTTGCAGTGCATATTTTATCTCTGTTAGCAGTAAGCCCAACATCTCACAATACATCAGAATGGATTGCGGGAAGTGTCAATACAAATCCTGTAATTATTCGTAGAGTTCTTGGGAAACTAAAAGAAGCCGGATTAGTGAATGTACGTCCTGGAACGGGAGGAGCTTATCTCGTTAAAACGTTACAGGAGATTACACTATTTGCGATTTATCAAGCGGTAGAAGTTGTTGAAGAGGATAATTTATTTCATCTTCATAAACAACCCAATCCTAAATGTCCCGTTGGAGCTAATATCCAATCCGTATTGCAATTAGTGCTAATAAGTGCACAATCTGCAATGGAAGAAGTATTAATGAAAGTAACAATGGCGCAATTAGTTGATGGCTTACTTCAAAAAATAGGTCCTGATTAACCTATTTTTTTAGATTGGTTGTAACTTATTTAGTTACAACTCGCTAAAATAAATAATTTGCATCACTCTCCTAAATAATATATAAAGGAATGAATTAAATTATGAAAATTGCATTAATCGGAGCGAGTGGGACGGTGGGACAGCGCATTTTACAGGAAGCATTAACAAGAGGGCATCAAGTCCTAGCAATTGTGCGTGATACTTCCCGTGTTACTCAACAGGATGAAAATTTGCGTGTAGTAGTGGGAGATCTTTTAAATCGCGAGAGCATTCGTAAGGCGATAGCAGGTTATGATGTGGTCATTAGTGCTTATGGACCATCACATGGAGCCGAAAATACTATGCAGACTGTGACCCAAGGATTGATTGATGCTGTCAAACAAGCTGGAGTGCAACGATTGTTGATCGTAGGTGGAGCTGGTAGTCTAGAAGTGGCTCCAGGTCTCAAACTTGTCAATACACCAGATTTTCCTGAGGCTTGGATAGCAATTGCATTGTCTGCTGCTGAAACCCTAGAAATTTATCGTAAGGCAGATTTGGACTGGACCTATTTTAGTCCTGCGGCCATGTTTCAACCGGGAGAACGTACAGGTGTATTTCGAATTGGTACCGATCAGCTTGTAGTTGATGAAAAAGGGGAAAGTCGAATTTCTACAGAAGATTATGCTATTGCTATGTTAGATGAAGTAGAAAAGCCTCGTTTTATCCGTAAACGGTTTACTATCGCATACTAAGCGAGGACGATCTTTAGAGATCGTTATTATCAGTCATTATTTAAAAGGAGGCTTATGAAATGAAGCCGCAAATTTATTATGTTATGGATACAATGTGTGGATGGTGTTATGGATTTAGTGATGTAATCGGCCAAGTTCATGAGAAGTATAAGAGTGATTTTGATATTACCATTTTGCCGGCTGGAATGTGGATTGGTGAGAATGTAAAAATAATGAATGACAGCTTGAGTCATTTCATCAGAACTCACAATATAACACTCACAAAATTAACAGGGAAAAAGTTTGGTGATGGATTTGAAAAAAATATACTGCAAAACAAGGTCGCTATTTTAGATAGTTTACCTGGTGCAAAAGCCGTTGTTGTTATGCAAGCAGTAAAAAAAGAAAAGTCGTTTGAATACTTAAAAGAAATACAGAATGCTTTTTATATGCATGGCAAAGATACGAATGATTGGCAACTTTATGCTGAGATTGCTGAGAACTTTGGTGTTTCAAAGGAAATATTTAAAAAAGAATATTTTTCTGACCAACATGAGAAAATCGTAAACGACTGCTTTGCACTGGCAGAGCAGTTAGGTGTATCAACCTATCCTAGTATAGTAGCTGTAATCGAGGGGGAAGCTAAATTAATTTCTCAGGGATATGTTGAGTGGAGTAAGTTAGAGGTAATACTTGATAGGTATATCTGAAAGCCAACGCTAAGTATGGTGGTACAATGTATTCTACTGTTGGTACTAATGATATAAATCGATTAGGATTCTTTCTGGGAGCATGGTAAAAAAAATAGATGCAACATTTGTCAATAAAAAGTTATACCAAATCATTCTAAAAACCTAGTAATGTTTCTAAAAAATTAGAAACATTACTAGGGCAGGGTTTATAGATTTTTTATAGGATATATTAGCAGATTATTCTTAAATATTAGAAAAGCCAATGAAAGGACGTTCCATGGAACATCCTTTCATTGGCTTTTCTATAGTATATCTGATCTTGGCACGATTCTTGCTAGTAATACTATTGTATAAATGATTGAACAATAGTAAAAGAGTGGAGATGATCATTATAGGTGTAAAATGTATTATAGCTAAATTTGCCAGCCTAAATATCAAGGAGGAAAGAAGATGATAGCACTATTAGGTTTGTTAACAATCGTAATCTTACTAGGTGTAATTATTACTAAGCGTATGTCGCCTTTGGTTGCCTTAATTGTGATACCTGTTATCGCATCGTTGCTTGGAGGTTTTGGACTAAGTACTAGTAAATTTATTATCAGCGGAATTCAAAATATAGCTCCGGTAGCGACTATGTTTGTTTTTGCAATTCTATTTTTTGGTGTAATGGGCGATGCAGGGTTGTTCGATCCCATTATTAATAGAGTACTAAAAGCCGTTGGTGCAAAACCCACACGGATATTAATGGGTACTGCCCTATTGGCGTTGCTTATACATCTTGATGGATCGGGAGCGGTATGTTTTTTGATTACCATTCCGGCAATGCTTCCGATTTATGAACGGTTAAAGATGGACAAAAGACTTCTTTGTTTAATGGTATCTATGGCAGCAGGTGTAAACTACTTGCCGTGGACGGGGCCTACCTTACGAGCTGCAGCAGCATTTAAGGTACCAGTTACTGAGGTTTTTACTCCACTGGTCATTCCCCAACTTGTGGGTCTAATCTACGTATTTACAGTAGCTTACTTATTAGGTAAAAAAGAAGCACGTCGCCTTGGTATTAAAGATGGTGAGACAACAGATATCGTGTTGAGAAGAGAATTAAAAGACGAAGAGATTGCACTGCGTCGTCCGAAAATGTTTTGGGTAAATGCTGTACTTGCTATTATTGTTATGGGTGTAATGATTGCTGGTGTAGTTGACCCCGCACCTATGTTTATGATTGGTACGGTATTAGCTTTGATAATTAACTATCCAGAAGTAAGTCAACAAAAGGCTAGAGTCGATGCTCACGCGAAAGCGGCTTTAATGATGGCTAGTATTTTGTTAGCTGCTGGGTCATTTGTAGGAATAATGAGCGGTACAAAAATGATTACAGCCATGGCTCAGGTGGCAGTTTCTTTTGTTCCCCCAGCCTTAGCTCAGCACATTCCTTTTGCTATGGGAATTATTTCAATGCCCCTTAGCTTACTGTTCGACCCCGATTCTTTCTACTTTGGTGTACTGCCAGTAGTGGCTGAAGTGGGCAAAATGTTAGGAGTTCAGCCAATTGCAGTAGCGCAAGCGGCCCTTATGGGACAAATGACGGTAGGTTTCCCGGTTAGCCCATTAACTCCTGCTACGTTTCTTATTATTGGTTTAACCGGTATAGAATTAGGTGAACATCAAAAGTTTTCCATCCCATATCTTTGGATGGCTTCTATAATTATGACAATTACTTGTGCGATTATTGGGGTATTCCCGTTTTAGGGATTCCCAGAAAAATAGAGAGGTGTTAAGCGTGGAAAAAATTCGAATTGGATCCGGTGCTGGATATTCAGGTGACAGGATTGAACCAGCTGTAGAATTAGTAGAAAAGGGAAATATTCAATACTTAGTATTTGAGTGTTTAGCAGAAAGAACAATTGCAATAGCTCAACAAGCCAAAATGAAAGACCCAAATGCGGGATATGATGGGCTTTTGGTAGAGCGTATGGAAGCGGTTTTAGCTGGTTGCAAACAAAAAGGCATTAAAATAATAACGAATATGGGGGCTGCCAATCCCATTGCCGGTGCGAAAAAGATTAAGGAAATTGCAATGCAGTTAGGCATTACAGGGCTAAAGATTGCTGCTGTGACAGGTGACGATGTAGTAGAAACTGTACGATCTGGAGATTACTCAATTTTAGAGACTGGCGAAAATTTATCAACGATAAAAGATAAAATTGTATCTGCTAACGCTTATCTTGGGACTAAACCAATTGTTGAAGCGCTTAAAAATGGTGCGGATATTATTATTACAGGGCGAGTTGCCGACCCAGCTTTATTTTTGGCACCACTAATATATGAGTTTAATTGGTCCGATGAAGATTGGGATATGATGGGGCAAGGTACTGTGATTGGCCATTTATTGGAGTGCGCAGGACAAATAACGGGTGGTTACTTTGCAGATCCAGGTTATAAAGATGTGCAAGGATTAGCACGCTTAGGTTTCCCTATTGCTGAAGTGCAAAAAGATGGTACTTTCATTATTACTAAGGTTCCAGGTTCGGGTGGTAAAGTTACTCTTGCTACTTGTAAAGAACAGTTGTTGTATGAGATACACAATCCTGTAGCTTATATTACTCCTGATGTTGTGGCTGATTTTACTAGTGTTCAATTTACTCAGGTAGGGGAAGATCAGGTACAGGTTAAAGGCGGAAAAGGATTGTCAAAAACAGACTTCCTTAAAGCTTCTATAGGTTATATTGATAGTTATATGGGAGAAGGGCAAATCAGTTATGCTGGTCCTGGAGCAGTAGCTCGCGGGAAATTAGCGCTAAAAATTGTTGAGGAAAGACTTAAGATTGTGGGAGTAGAGTATCAAGAAGTTAAGTTTGACCTTATTGGAATTGACTCTCTTCATGGTTCGGAGATTTCTAGGGCTGAGCATGAGCCCTATGAAGTTCGTGTCAGGGTGACTGGTCGTACGCAAAATATGAAAGAAGCCATTCGTGTCGGCAATGAAGTGGAAACCTTATATACCAATGGCCCAGCAGGAGGCGGCGGTGCCACCAAGTCTGCCAAACAAGTTGTAGCAATGGTGTCTGCGCTTGTGCCTCGTTCATTAGTAAATTACAATCTATATTATGAGGTGGTTTAAGATGAAACTAAGAGAAATCGCTCATTCTCGAACTGGGGATAAAGGTAATATCTCAAATATTTCAGTAATTGCTCATGATCCAGGGCAATATCCTATTCTCAAAAAATATGTCACGGCAGAAAAAGTGAAAGAGTTTTTCTCCGAAATTGTAAAAGGAGAGGTTGTACGTTATGAGCTCCCCAATATTGGTGCTCTTAACTTTGTTTTATATAGTGCCCTTGGCGGTGGAGTAACGCGTACATTATCCTTAGATGCCCATGGGAAATCTCTCAGCTCTGCGCTTATGAATTTGGAAGTTCCAATTGAGTAACAAATTTGAAGCGCAGTTAAAAAAACACAATTTACCATTGTCACAATAATAAAGCTAACGCATAAGGACATTTAGTAAGATAAATGTCTTTATGCGTTGAATTGCTTGTAAATGTTTGTAAAATATATGTAATTTGTAGATGATATTAGTTAAAAAAGGATATTGTAGAAAATTGTAGAAATAGCTTAATACTAATGGTAAGGGGTGATGAAAAATGAATTCAATTAAAACAAAGTTAATTATTGTCGTTGGTTTATTAATCTCAATATCGTTAGGTATTTTATGGACTTTTAACTATTGGAATACAAGGCAACTGCTAATCGTAGATACAGAGGAATATCTTACGTTACAAGCTGGAACAACTGGGAAACAAGTAGGAGATTTTTTTGATTCACGTGTTGCGGAAATTAGTTTGATGGCAAGCTCGCCTACTTTAGTAGGGGGAGATCAACAAGCAATTATTAGCTATTTGAAAGATGAAGAACAACGCAATAAAAAATATATTCGATTCTTTTTCACAGATCAATTAGGAACTGTTTTTTATACAGATGGAACAAGTGCAAATATTGCTCAACGTGATTATTTTAAGAAGGTTATGGAAACAGGACAGGCATTTGTGCCCGATCCAGTAATTTCACGTGTAGATGGAAAGCCGATCATTACTGTAGTTGCTCCTATAAAAAAAGGTAATAAAGTAGTGGGAATTTTAGGCGGTTCCGTTTCTTTAGAAAATGCGGCAAGTGACGTCGTAAAAGTCAAAGTAGGGCAAACAGGCAGCGCCTTTATAATAAAAAATGACGGTGTAGTGATTGTTCATCCTGATGCCACCAAAATAATGAAAGCCAATTTACAGTCTGACCAAGACATAGATGCCAGCTTAAAAGCTGCAACAGAAAAAATGATTAAAGGGGAAAGTGGTATTACCCATTACTCCGATAATAACATTGATACCTATATAGCTTATGCTCCCATCAGTGGAACGAATTGGAGTATTGGAGTGCATGTTCCTGTTGTTGAGGTCATGGGAAAACTTCAAGCCTTTATGCTTTCGGCAGGTATTAGTTTTGTTATTATACTCTTATTAACTATTGGGATTGTTTTCTTCTTTGCAGGCTATTTAGCGAAACCCATTCAAGTGCTAAGTGTTTTTGTTAACCGTATTGCTAGCGGCGATCTAACAGGGGAAGGTCTAGAAATTAGCGCAAAAGATGAAATTGGAAGCTTAGCAAAGGCATTTGAATTAATGGCAAATAATCTACGCAATCTATTAAGACAAATTGGGCAAACAGCAGAACAATTAGCTGCATCTTCACAGCAATTGACTGCGAACTCTGAACAGTCGGCCCAGGCTTCCGGTCAAGTTGCATCCTTGATAGTAGCTGTGGCAAATGAGGCGGAAGGGCAAAAGGCTTCTACAAATGAAGTGTCAAAGGTAATGAAAAACATGAATGGTGGAATACAAAATGTAGTTGAAAAAACCAATACTGTGACAGAAGCGACGGAAAAGACGGCTGCTTCTTCTATGGAAGGTGAGAAGGTTGTCAAGGACGCTATTTACCAAATGCAGAGTATTGAAGATGCTGTAACTGATTCTGCCAAAGTAGTAGAAATATTAGGAGAAAGATCAAAGGAAATCGGTGATATTGTTGGAACAATTTCTGAGATAGCAGGGCAAACAAATCTCTTAGCATTAAACGCTGCCATAGAAGCAGCAAGAGCTGGTGAGCAAGGGCGTGGATTTGCAGTAGTAGCTGATGAAGTACGCAAGTTAGCTGAGCAGTCTCACGGTGCTGCTAGTCGAATCGCGGATTTAATTAGTGAAATTCAGTTAGAAATAGATAAAGCAGTAGTAGCGATGAACAAGGGAACGAAAGAAGCCCAATTAGGTACAGAAGTGATCAATAATGCGGAAGTAAAGTTTGGTGCGATTTCTCAGTTAGTTAACGAAGTTACTGGGCAAGTAAGAGATATAAAAGTACAAATCGAAATAATGGCACAAAATAGTGAGACGATTGTTTGTGAAGTAGGTGATGTGGATATTGCCAGTAAAAATATGGCGGCAAGAACGCAAGAAATTTCTGCAACTATTGAAGAACAATCAGCAGCATCAGAAGAACTAGCTTCTTCAAGCAAAAGTTTAGCCATGATGGCCGAGGAGCTGCAAGAAGCAGTACATAAATTTAAGTTTTGATCTAGGAATGCGGAAATTACCTTTATTTTCCCAAATATAGGAGCAAGGTGCTGAAGGAGGAAAGTATGTTTTACAAGGGACAAGATAATGTTGATGATCTTAAAAATGTGTTGTCTTCTCCAGAATCTGCTGAAAAATGGTATATACAAATACTGAATTCAATAAATAATGGGATTTTAGTCACTGATGAACAATTAGTTGTTCGCTATATTAATTCGGAATATACTCGTATTACAAATGTTAAGGAGGATGAAATCGTAGGATTTCACCTCCTTAAAGTTAGACCTGGTGCTTTGCTGCCTCAAGTGGTTACGATGGGAAAACCTCTTCTTGGACAATATAGACGAGAGGGAGAGGTTGAATATATCGTAGACATGGCGCCAATCATTGTAGAGGGAAAGATCGTTGGTGGTGTGTCTGTAGTGAAAGATATTACTGAAGTCCGACGATTATCGGAAGAAGTCAAAAAAATTGCCAAAAAGACAGGCCGTTTAAAAACAATGGTTGACCGGATCTATAAAGCAAAGTACGCATTTGATGATATTATAGGAAATAGTATTTCAATGAATGAGGCAATAAGAGTAGCGAAAAGAGCTGCTCAAGGAGAGGCGGATATACTGATTACGGGAGAAAGTGGTACAGGTAAAGAACTTTTCGCCCAAGCGATTCATAATGCAAGTAATCGGCAAATGGGCCCATTTGTGGCGCTGAACTGTGCAGCTATTGCTCCTTCTTTAATAGAAAGCGAATTGTTTGGTTATGAAGAGGGGGCATTTACTGGAGCGAAAAAAGGAGGTAGGATTGGTCTATTTGAGATTGCAAGTGGTGGCACAATTTTCTTAGATGAAATCGCTGAACTCAATCTTGAAGTACAGGCTAAATTACTACGGGTATTACAAGAAAGATCAATACGACGTATTGGTGAAACGAGTGAAGTTTCTATTGATATTCGGGTTATGGCAGCTACCAATAAAGATCTTTATCGTATGGTGCAAGAGGGAAAGTTTCGAGCAGATGTTTATTATCGTCTCAATGTATTGAATGTACATTTGCCACCTCTTGCAGAGAGAGGATTCGATATAACTTTATTGGCAAATAATTTTTTCCAATTTTATTTTCGAAAAATTGGCAAAAGCTTTGAAGTAGACAAGAAACTGATGGAAGTTCTTCTGCAATATTCTTGGTCCGGTAATGTGCGAGAATTGCGTAACGTGATTGAATATGCGGTAAATATGTGTGATGAGGATAATATAATAACTACATTACATTTGCCTAAGTGGTTTAAAATTGATGATGAGCGTCAAAGAATTCCTACTAGTTCGTTAGCGGAAATGGTGCAGGAATTTGAAAGAAGAACAATTAAAAATGCCATACAACATTATGGAGCGAGTGTAGAGGCAAAACAGAAGATTGCGAAAGAATTAGGTATTTCTGTTGCTACTCTCTATAATAAAATTAAAATATTGGAAACACAAAATAGAGAGTAAAAAAATTCTATTAATTGAGAAATTTAATCATTTGTTTCTTAAAAGTTAGAAATGCCGTATAGGTTGTTTTCAATAGCTTTGCGTTGATACATTGTTGTGATTTATTGAAAGATTTATAAGAATGTAGAAATTATTAAAGGAGCCATTATTATGGCTCCTTTATTTATTAGTGAAGTGATCTTGGCATGGTTTTTGCAAGTTATTGTGATGATAAGATTCGCAATTTAGTTTGTTTATTGACCAAGGGGAGGAAAAAATCTTGAATAAAGTTGTACAACATGAAGAACTATATTCCCTTTTTAAGGATAATGGGACAGTTATGGTAGGCGGATTTATGGGGGTGGGAACACCTACGTCCTTAGTGGGTATTTTAGTAGACAAAGGAATCAAAGACATTACACTTATTGCTAGTGACACAGCTACTCCTGATACTGGTGTTGGACCGTTAATTGTAAATCGGCAAGTTAAAAAAGTAATTACATCTCATATCGGGACAAATCCAGAAACGGGCAAACAAATGATAGCAGGCGAGCTAGAGGTAGAGCTTACACCCCAAGGGACTCTCGCCGAAAAAATTCGGGCAGGTGGTGCCGGACTAGGTGGATTTTTGACTCCTACGGGTATTGGAACAGTAGTTGAAGAGGGGAAACAAAAATTACTGGTAAATGGAAAAGAATATTTACTGGAAGTTCCGCTAAAAGCTGATATAGCATTGTTGAAAGCATATAAGGCTGATAGGGCAGGGAATCTAGTTTTTCGCCAATCTGCTCGTAATTTTAACCCTATTATGGCATTGGCTGCAGATATGGTAATTGTTGAAGTAGAAGAACTTGTTGAAATTGGACAGATTGCTCCAGATGAAGTAATGACCCCAGGGGTTCTCGTTGATAAAATTGTTTGCTGTGGGAGGCGTATTTGATGGTAGCGTATAGTGCGAAAGAAATAATTGCTTGCAGAGTGGCGGCGGAAATGGTAGATGGGGACGTCGTAAATTTGGGAATTGGTTTACCAACTCTAGTTCCAAACTATTTGCAGGAAGATATAAAAATTACCCTTCAATCGGAAAATGGGTTTCTAGGCTTGGCTCCATTAAGTGGCGTTCCTGATCCAGATTTGGTCAATGCAGGTGGTAAGCCAGCAGGTATTTCTCTTGGTGGAGCTACATTTGATAGTCTAATGTCATTTGCCTTGATTCGAGGCGGGCATATTGATGTAACAGTACTTGGTGGATTACAGGTTGACCAAAGTGGTAATTTAGCAAATTGGATGGTTCCAGGGAAGATGATTCCTGGTATGGGTGGGGCAATGGATTTGGTTGCTGGATCAAAAAAGGTTATTGTTGCTATGGAGCACACAGCAAAAGATGGCTCAGCAAAAATAATTAAAGAATGCAATCTTCCCCTCACAGGTAAAGGGGTTGTTTCTTTGATTGTTACTGAACTTGCTGTAATTAGAGTTACATCTGAAGGACTGGTACTCGAAGAAATATCGCCTAACGCTACCTTGGAAGAAGTAATTGCAAAGACGGAAGCACAACTAACGATCAGTGATACCTTGGCTACTATGAAGGGGATAAGTAAATTAGATAACATATAAAATTTCAATTTAGATCCAAGTTTTTGGATGGCAATAAAATTTAAAAGTGAGGTTAGCGAAGATGAGGGAAGTTGTAATTGTTAGTGCAGTGCGTACGGCAATTGGTAGTTATAATGGTAGTTTAGCAGAAGTTTCTGCAGTGGAATTGGGGGCATTAGTAATTAAAGAAGCGATTAAACGAGCCGAGATTGATCCAGTAGAAGTGGAAGAAGTCATTATGGGGAACGTTCTGCAGGCTGGTTTAGGACAGAACCCTGCTCGTCAATCCGCTCTTAAAGCTGGATTAGCAATTGAAGTGCCTGCCCTTAGTATTAATAAGGTATGTGGATCGGGCTTAGAGGCTGTTAATTTGGCAGCAAGGGCAATTTTAGCTGGTGATGCCGATATTATTGTAGCTGGCGGTATGGAAAGCATGAGTAATGCTCCGTATTTACTGGAAAAAGCACGTCGTGGTTATCGAATGGGACATAGTGAATTAATCGACTCCATGATTACAGATGGCCTATGGTGTGCAACAAATGACTATCATATGGGGATTACCGCTGAAAATGTGGCGCAAAAGTACGATATTACTCGTGAAATGCAGGATGAGTTGGCAGCTATTAGTCAAGAAAAAGCAGTCAGAGCCATTGCCGAGGGAAGATTTAAAGAGGAAATTGTCCCTGTAGTTATTCCGCAAAGAAAAGGAGATCCTATCGTATTTGATACAGATGAACATCCTAAAAAGGGGACCACAGTTGAAAAGTTAGCTACTTTACGAACCGCTTTTCAAAAAGACGGATCTGTAACGGCAGGAAATGCCTCTGGTCTTAATGATGGGGCAGCAGCATTTGTTGTTATGTCTCTTGATAAAGCGAAAGAATTAAAGCTTACACCCTTGGCCCGCATTCGTTCCTTTGCTTCTGCGGGGGTAGATCCTAGTATTATGGGAATGGGACCTGTACCTGCATCCCTTAAGGCTTTAGCTAAAACGGGACTAACTGTAAAGGATCTTGACTTAATTGAAGCTAATGAGGCTTTCGCAGCCCAATTTCTAGCAGTAGGAAAGGAATTGGGTCTTGAAAAGGAAAAAGTGAATGTAAATGGTGGTGCTATAGCTCTTGGTCATCCTGTAGGGGCTAGCGGGGCAAGAATTTTAGTAACATTGCTTCATGCGATGAAACAAAGAAATGCTAAGGTAGGTTTGGCGACACTTTGCATTGGTGGGGGGCAAGGGGTAGCGACAATAGTAGAAAAAATGTGATTTATGAGTGATTGCAGATAAAACTGCAATCACTTTCATATTATTGGCATGAAAGGAAGTGGGAATTAAGGGAGGAGAAGTAGAGATTATTTTAAAAGAGGAAATAGTATATATTTTTAATGCGAAAATGCATTACTTTTACATTTATTTTGTATTGATATAAATTGAATGCTGTGATAGTATTAGTGGATGAAAAGTAAACGTGATGGAGGTTACAATGTATAAAAATAGAAATATAGCGATTGTATTATTACTTGTTCTTTGTGTAAGCATTGTAATTCCTATTCCTGCATATGCTTCACCACAAGCCGACTCTTCTTCAAGTAAAGGATTACTCAATACCATATTTGACGTACTATCTAGTATATTTCATATCAATCTAAATCAAACGAATAATTCAGTCAAAACGATTCCAACCCAAACCAGGTCACCTGGAAGTAAGGATGTGCTTGGTTTTTATGCGGAATGGTATGGAGATGATACTTCTTCCTATAACGACCTAAAAAAGCACATTGATTCTATTGGCACGATAGCACCCTTTTGGTCTACTCTCCATGAAGATGGCTCCGTAACCGATCGGGGTGGTAATAATCATTCTTCAGTAGTGAACTATGCACATAACAATAAAGTAACTACGTTACTCATGGTAAATAACGCAAAGCAGAACGATCCTAATACAGGTATACATGAGGTATTGGGGAATCCTTCCATACGAAAAATTGCGATTGATAATCTTGAAGCATATATAAAAAAATATGGCTTAGACGGAATTAATATTGACTTTGAAATGGTGCCAGCAAATGATCGTGACAATTTAACCACCTTTATGCGGGAACTATCAGCCCGTTTAAAACCTCAAGGCTTGCTTGTCACAATTGATGTTTTACCTAAACATAACGAAGATAATGATGTAGCAGCAGCCTATGATTATGCCCAACTTGCTCAATATTCAGATAAAGTTATACTTATGACTTACGATTACCATGCAGGTTGGAATAATGCCGGTTCTGTTGCTGATATCAACTCTGTAGAAGCTGATTTAAAATATGCACTAACTTTAATTCCTAAGAACAAGGTTTATTTGGGCGTTGCCAGTTATGGCTATGATTGGACAAGCCAAGGCGCTAAAAGTCTTGAATATGGTGAAATTCAGAAGGTGATCAATAGCTATAGTCCAAGTGTCCAATGGGATGAAACATCAAAGTCACCGCATTTTAGTTATACGAGTACAGATGGGGTAGAGCACCAGGTATGGTATGAAAATAGTCAAGGTTTACAATATAAACTAAATCTTGTGAATAACTATGATATTGCCGGAATTGCACTATGGAAGCTAGGAGATGAGGACCCCCTCTCATGGCAGGTAATTAAAGATAATCTAAAAGGTTAGCTTCTAGTAAATCTCAGGATAGGAAAAGAGGTGCAAAAATTTGCACCTCTTTTGATTGTCTCTTATAAAGGGGTACTTCTTTAGTATAAGTAGAGAAGCGACATGGCTTTCGAAATTGTGATATTATTGTAGTGAATGCTACCGTTTAATATCGAGTCTTGCGTGAAACGAAAGGAATGGATATTTATGAAAAACAATAGTCAACTTATGATGCGTGCTGCCGTAGTTGGTGTTGTTGGTATTATGTTTGTCGTTAGTTATTTGTTGGCACCCGAGTTTATAAACAGGATGACTCCTTTGTTTTTGCAAGGCAATATCGCCGGAAGTATTGAGTTTATCCAATCATATGGGCCTTATGCTATGCTTGTGAGTTTTCTAATCATAGTATTTATTAATATTGTTGCCGTTTTACCCAATTTTTTGATCGTCGCCGCCAATGGAGTTATTTTTGGTGTAGTAGAAGGCACGTTGATTTCATGGATTGGAGAATCAGTCGGCGTAATTATTAGCTTTATTTTAATGCGGTATTTGTTCCGCACTAACGCCCAGAGCGTCATTGCGCGTAATAAGGGTCTAAAGAGGATTGATGACTTTAGTGGGAAAAGGGGTTTGCAGATTATGTTAGTGGCACGGAGTATTCCGTATGTCCCCTCTGGGCTTATTACCGCCATAGGTGCACTTAGCAGTATTGGGTTAACAGACTATATCATAGCAACATTTATTGGAAAACTGCCATCGGCATTAATAGAAGTTACCCTAGGGCATGATTTGCTATCTTATCGGGAGCATATAGTGCGATTGACTTTATTAACGGTAATTTCTGCACTAGCATATTACTTATTTGTACATCACAAAAAGAATCAAAGTCACTAAAGAGGTGATGGACTCTTAGATACTTCCCAATACATGTTAGAAGGGAGATTGGACACGTAATAGGTCATGTAAGAAATCAATGAAGAAGAGGAATCACTACTAATCAAACCCATGGAGGGTATTGCCTAGTAGTAGTCACCCTAATTCTAGTCATGATTTCGTTGGACAAACTGTAATTCATTATAAGAAACTTTTTTTGACAAAAATAAAAAAGAAAAGTACAATTATATTGCGTTTTATAAATGCGAGCGAGCTTTTTTACGGCCCACGGCATAAGTTATTTGCTAGTGGGCGTTTGCTTTGCGTAGGCATAGCAAATACTAGAAAAGTAAAATTCGATAAGAGAGGCTGAGTATATGATTACGGTACGAGAGAAAGTGCGCTTTGTAGAAACAGATATGATGGGAGTAGCGCATCATTCCAATCATTTTCGCTGGTTTGAGATGGGGCGGGTAGAGTATTTACGCCAAGCAGGTATTTCGTTGATTGACCTGATGAATGAGGGAATTGTTTTTCCAATTACTCATGTTGAGTGTCAGTATCGTGCATCTGCCAAATTTGACGATTATATTTTAATTGAAACGACAATGACGGAAGTATCGCCTGTGAAAATGGTGTTTACATATAGAATTATTAGAGAAATTGATGGGGTATTATTAGCTGCTGGTAAGACTATAAATGTTTTCGCTACTAGTCAGGGGAAAATTGTTCGCCTGCCAGGTGTTTATTTTAATAAGCTTAAAATGGCTTTTGAAAACAAGGAAAATCAATGTATATAACAAAAAAAAATTAGATAGAATATGTTGTTAGGAGGTGTGGTTATTGAATAGGAATGCGCCCATTGGTGTTTTTGATTCAGGGATTGGCGGTCTTACGGTTGTGAAGGAATTGATGAAATTCATGCCGCAAGAAGATTTAATTTATTTTGGGGATACGGCACGCACACCTTATGGATCTCGTCCTCCCGCAGAAATTATTTCATTTATGCATCAAATTCTTGGTTTTTTTGCAGCGCAAAAGGTGAAAATGGCAGTAGTTGCCTGTAATACAATGACGGCTTTAGGTTTGGAAATGGCAAGAACGCAATATCCTTTTTCTTTAGTTGGGGTGAATACAGGAGCAGATCTAGCGTATGAGGTTAGTAGGAATAAAAAAATAGGTGTAATGGCAACCCAAGCTACCATTAACAGTGAAAATCATGCTAGGGCAATTCATAAAAAGGATCTGGATGCTTTTGTTTATCAACAGCCGTGTCCTAAATTGGTTCCCTTAATTGAGAAACAGCAGGTTGAAGGGCTGGATATAGAATTGGCAATTACCGAATATTTGCTGCCTATGAAGCAGGCAGGCGTTGATGCGGTAATATTAGGTTGTACTCATTATCCTTTTGTAAGTTCGGTTATCGAGAAAATAATAGGGAATGATATTAGTATTATCGATCCTGCTAGAGAAACTGCAATGGAAGCAAAGCAGTTATTAGAGGCACAAGGACAATTATCTAATCGAACGCAAGGCAAAGTACGATTGTGTTTTTCAGCAGATTTGGAACGGGCTAAAAAAATGGCTAGTTTTATGTTTGATATAAGGGAAGTAGAGTTTGAATTAGTGAATTTAGAAGAATTTACTAGATTTTAACAAGCTAAATTCAAGTAGTACTGGGAAAGTTATAT
This sequence comes from Pelosinus sp. UFO1, assembly GCF_000725345.1. NCBI lineage: Bacteria > Bacillati > Bacillota > Negativicutes > Selenomonadales > Sporomusaceae > Pelosinus > Pelosinus sp. UFO1. The sequence continues at coordinate 3,240,156 of NZ_CP008852.1, read as the reverse complement.
AGCCCTGAAGGGAAAATTTTGGTATACTAGTATAGGTAAAAAATAATTCTTCTTGAGATGGGGGCCTTTTTGTGGAATTCTTGGTGACAATAGTATTATTAGCTGCATTAGTGGCAGTTGTCGTGTGGTTGTTTATTGCAAAGCAAGGTGATGCAGAGTTTGAATTTATCGTTAGTCAACGGACTAATTTCACTTTAGTTGAACAAACGGAACAAGCAGCTACTTTTTCTTGTAAAGTACCATTTATAAATAAAGGATCCCAAGATGGTACAATTATGGATGCTTATCCGCGTCATCTACTGCCTTATGAGCAGTTTGATGGTGTAGAGGTTAGTTCTAGGATGGAGCTTACTACGGCACCGCGGACTGATAATTATTTTGAAGCCGTTATCGTTCCGCAAGGAACAGGCGGAACAGTGATTATTACAGTTACTTTTACAGCAAAAAATGGTGATATAAAAAATACTTTAGACAATTTATATGAGTTATCCGTAGATATGCCTATTGATATTACATACCAAATTGTAGCGCGCACTCCTTGGTATATTCATAAGACGCGTATGATTATGACGTGTGATGAAATTATTGCGGCTATGCGGGCGCAGAATATTGCAGAATAGGAGGGCTAGTAATGGCAGAACTTGAACTTAAACCAGTAGGTACACGTATTTTAACTGATAAAGACAATATTGTAGATATGATTGAAAAATATGCAAAACAAGATATTGGGCCAGATGACGTGGTATCCGTAGCAGAAAGTGTAGTTGCGATTACCCAAGGAAGAGTGACAAGACCAGAAGACTTAAAAGTATGTTTTATGGCAAGAGTTTTATGCCGTTTTGTTCCGCAAAAGGGTAGCCTATCCAGCGTATATGGCATGCAGTCAGCAATGGATGCGGAAGGCAAATGGCGTATTTTGTTTGCAATGATTATTGGGATGTTAGCTAAGATCGTAGGTAGGAATGGTGTTTTTTATGAGCTGGCAGGTCCACAGGCTGCTTTAGTAGATGATGTGACAGGTACTATGCCACCTTTTGATAAATGCTTGGTGTATGGACCGCATGATCCCAATGGTGTTGCTGAAGAAATTAAGCGTCGGTTAGGCTGCTATGGTGCAGCAGTAGCTGATGTAAATGATCTAAAGCGAGCTGCAGTACTTGGTGTTTCAGAAGGTCTTGATCCTAAAAATTTGGCGAAAATTTTGATTGATAATCCTTTTGGCAATGCATCTCAACGAACACCAATCGTTATTATTAAGAATTATGCAGTTGTTGCGAAAATGGCTAAAAGCCAAGCATAAAAATAGATTCTGTCTAGAGTACATAATAAAATCTTTTGTCTGTTGACTAACAGGCTAAGAAAGAGGATAGAATAAAAACTATCCTCTTTCTTATTTTTATTGTAGAATTAAATGATATCAAGGCAGTCTTTAGAAAGTATATCTGTATATTCCTAAAAAAAGAGGGGATAGTATATGTTCTTAGGGCTTGATGTAGGTGGTACATTTACTGATGGTGTAGCGGTGTCGGCAGGAAAAATTATCAGTACAGTAAAAACCCCCACAACTCATAATAATCTTCTAGAGTGCATCTTAAGAGCAATTGATAAAGTAGTTCTGGATACTGGGAATAAAAATTTTGAAAGAATCGCACTATCCACTACGATTGTTACCAATGCCTTAGTTGAAGACAAGATTGATAAGGTTGGCTTATGCATTATGCCAGGGCCAGGAATGAATATAAAAGATGCGTTACCCAAAGCCCCCTATATTGTATCGGGCTATATTGATCACCGTGGCCATGAGGTTGCTCGGCCGAAAGAGGAAGAAGTGATGGCAGCATGTCGTCATTTTTCGTCATGTGATATTTTTGCTATTTCCGGGAAATTTGCCGTGCGTAACTCTAGTTATGAATCGATGATTGCTGATTGGATCAGGGAAAAGGTCAAACCAAGTCATATCAGTTTAGGGGCAAGGGTATCAGGATCTCTTAATTTCTTGCGGCGAACAAACTCAGCATATTACAATGGAGCGGTATGGCGTCATTTTAATCAATTCGCTACGGCGGTGGAAGATGCTTTATTATCGAGGGGAATCTGTGGCCCTGTATATGTATTAAAAGCAGATGGTGGAACCTTACCTTTGGCAGTTGCTCGCGAATTTCCAGTAGAAGCTATTTTTACTGGTCCAGCAGCGAGTGTACTAGGTATTATGTCCATGCATCCTACGAGAGGTCCTGCTGTCTCACTTGATATTGGAGGTACTACTACAGATATTGCATTATGGCAGAAAGGTACACCTATTTTTGCTGAACAGGGAGCTAAGGTTGCTGGCTATGCAACATCAGTTCGTGCGTTTCGCCTTAAATCTATAGGAATCGGTGGCGATAGTTTCGTGCGGTGGGAAAAGAATGCTTTAAAGGTTGGTCCCGTGCGTTATGGTCCTGCCATGGCTGTCGGCGGGTCTAAACCAACGATAACCGATGCGATGATTGCTATTGGATTGATTGAGTTTGGTGATAAACAATTGGCGATAAATGCTATGAAGGAGTTAGCCTTAGAAGGGCAAACACCGTATGAAGTAGCAAATATGGCATTGGATGAGGCTGTTACTTGCATATACCAGGCTGTGATGTCCTTGTTGGCTGAGCAGGAGGCTGAGCCCGTATATCGGGTAGAAGATATTGTGCAGGGCAGGAGAATAAATATTGAACAAATTCTTGGTGTTGGAGGCGGAGCCATAGGGCTTATACCTTTGGTTGCCAAGAAGATGGGGCTAAGTTACCATCTTCCAGATCATGGTATGGTAGCCAATGCGATTGGTGCAGCGGTAGCTAGGCCTACATTAGACCTTACGTTAAGAGCAGATACGGTAGAGGGATATTATACCGTTGCCGAACTAGATATAAAAAGTAGACTGCCAAAGTCTAGATTTACCTTAGAAGATGCTTCCTTACTAGCTGAGCAGCATTTAGCAGAGTTAGCAAAAGTCAACGGAATTTTTCTTGGTGAGACAGAATTAATACAGGCAGAAGAATTTAATGTAATCCGTGGTTTTAATACGGTGGGGAAGATTATAACCTGCCGGTTACAAGTTAAGCCCGGTGTATTGTTGCCTAGTAAGGAGGTGTTCTAGTGGCTAACCAAAAGTTAGGATTAGTTTTTTTCCCGGCTTTTGATTGGGCTATTAGTCCAGCCCACCCTGAGCGCGAAGAAAGGTTATTATATACTAGGGATCAAATTGTGGAAGAGGGTTTGCTCGACATGCCCTGTATAAGAGAATATAAACCCCAAATAGCGCAGTATAAAGACTTAGAGCGAGTACATATTGGTGTTCCAGATTTATCGTCACTTATTACAAATGCTCACCTTGTTTCTGCTGGCGGCGCCATTGCTGCTGCAGATGCAGTAATGAGGCGCGAAGTGGATAGGACATTCGCTCTAGTACGTCCACCAGGACATCATGCTATGCGTGTGGTCCATGGTACGAGAGGGTTTTGTACAATTAATATTGAGGCAATTATGGTGGAGTATTTACGTAAGACCTATGGCATTGGTAAAGTTGCTATTGTAGATACTGATGTACATCATGGAGATGGCACCCAAGATGTTTTTTATCATGATCCTAATACCTTGTTTATTTCCTTTCATCAAGATGGACGTACGCTGTATCCAGGAACTGGCTTTACTAATGAAATGGGTAGTCCCAATGCACTTGGTACGACTTTAAATATTCCCCTGCCGCCTGGAACTACAGATGCTGGCCTTCACGAGGTACTAGATCATTTAATTTTGCCAGTCCTAAATGACTTTAAGCCGGATATTATTATTAACTCGGCTGGGCAAGATAATCATTATAGTGATCCCTTGGCGAATATGGCAATTACGGCGCAAGGATATGCTAGGCTTGCTGATAAATTAAAGGCAGATATTGCAGTATTAGAAGGGGGGTATTCGATTGAGAATGCTCTGCCTTACGTGAATGTAGGAATTATATTAGCGATGGCTGGAATGGACTATAGTAAAGTCATTGAGCCTGATATTGCTACTTGCCCCGTTCAATCTTCTGCTGTCACTCGCTCCATAACTGCTATAATAAAAGAACGGCAAAATATGTGGGCTACAAAAGAAAAACTGCAACAAGAGGCAATTGCCCAGGCCGGTCAATTTTGGCAAAGAGAGCGTAGCATCTATTATGACGATGCCGGCATAGATGAACGGCAAAAAGAAGTGGTACGTTTATGTCCTAACTGTTCTGGATATGTTACGATAGAAACAGAGGCACATGGTATGTTTGGTTATAAATCTGCTTATATTGCTACGATCCCCAATTATGCTTGTCCAACTTGTCAAAAGGCAGCTTATGATGCGGCATATAAGGCAAAGAAACAAGGAAAGCAGCAGCTATATTTTGTACAAAATAAGATGGAAGATAGGCTGGAAATAATGTAAGCGTCAAATTTGAGGAGGAATAAAAAACAATGAATCGATTGGATGGCCGAGAGGCTGGTGCTATGCGCCCTGTAAAGATCACTCGCAATTATTTAAAATATCCTGAAGGATCAGTGCTAATTGAAGTTGGTAATACTAAAGTGATATGCGCTGCTACTATCGAAGATAAAGTACCCCATTTTATGAAAGGCACCGGGGAAGGTTGGATTACTGCTGAATACTCCCTGTTGCCACGCTCTACACAAGTTCGTAACGTTCGGGAATCGGCTAGAGGAAAAGTGACAGGTCGAACCCATGAAATACAACGGCTAATTGGCAGGGCTCTACGGAGTGTAGTAGATTTAAAAGCGCTAGGTGAAAAGACGATTTGGATTGACTGTGATGTAATACAGGCTGATGGAGGGACAAGAACGGCGGCGATAACAGGTTCTTTTGTTGCTATGGTAGATGCCATAAATAGCGTTTATACGAATAATGAAAAACCATTTGCGGTAAAAGAATTCTTGGCTGCTGTGAGTATTGGTGTGGTAAAGGACACAGTGATTGCTGATCTATGTTACGAGGAAGATTCGGCAGCCATGGTAGATATGAATGTTGTAATGACTGGGAGTGGACAATTTGTCGAGGTGCAGGGTACAGGAGAGAAACGTCCCTATAGCCGTCAAGAGTTACAGCAAATGCTCGAAGTTGCCGAAAAGGCGGTTGAGCAATTGATTGATTATCAAAAAGATGTACTAGGACCCTTGTCGTGGAAGGTAGGACGTGAACCATGAAAGAAATAGTGGTGGCAACGACCAATAAAGGCAAAATAGCTGAGATTGCATTGGTGTTGGCCAAGTTACCAGTTAAAATATTGGCACTAGGTGATTTTGGTGATATTCCTGAAGCGGTGGAAAATGGTGATAGTTTTGCAGCAAATGCTAAGATAAAAGCGGAGCATTATGCTTTTTATACTAAAAAAGCTTGTTTGGCTGATGATTCTGGATTAGAAGTAGATGCCTTAGGTGGAGCGCCAGGTATTTACTCTGCACGTTATGCTGGCGAAGATGCAGATGATGCAATGAATAATCAAAAATTATTAGCAGAATTAGCAGGCGTTCCAAGCAATAAGCGGAGTGCTAGGTTTCGCTGTGTTTTGGCTTTTGCAGATATAGATGGAACGATTATCACTGTTGATGGGAGTAAAGAAGGGGTTATTGGTCAAGAGATGCGGGGGGCAGAGGGCTTTGGTTATGATCCATTGTTTTTTATGCCTGAAATGGGAAAAACAATGGCGGAATGTTCAAAAGTTGAAAAAAATAAGATTAGTCATCGAGGAGAGGCCTTAAAAGGTATGGCTAGTAGACTAGGGGAGTATTTAAAATGAGAATAGGGGTCATCAGTGATACCCATGGTGACCGAGCATCAATCAAACAAGCGGTTAAGGTAGTTCCGAATGCCGATATGTGGTTACATGCTGGTGATTATAGTCAGGATGCAGCGTATTTAGCTAGTTTAGTAGCTGTTCCTGTGTTTGCTGCAAAAGGAAATTGTGATGGGCAGACTTCTGCAAAAATCGATGAGTTTATAGAAGTTGCTGGTAAGAAAATTTGGCTGACCCATGGACATCGTTATAGTGTAAAACAAGGTGCGGGTGATTTGATAGAATGGGGTAGGCAGTATGAGGTGGACATTATTATTTATGGACATACGCATATACCAGATCAGCTTTGGTATGAAGGTTTACTAATTTTTAACCCAGGTAGTGCCGCTGAGCCACGTGTAGGTTCTGGGACTTGTGGTGTTATAGAAATTACTAATGAGGGTAAAATAACGGAACAAATTATTGAAATTGGTCTATAAAAAAACGAACAGTATTCAAGTTAGTTTGTTAAAAGAAAAAAGCGCCGTAAGGCGCTTTTTTTAAGAATTGTTTATATTATTTTTTAGTCGTCATAATTTTTTGCATAAGCTAGTTTGAGAACTTCGTCAGGTAATTCATTTTCCCAGCGAGCTACAACTACTGCAGCTACACAGTTACCAATTAAGTTACAAGCTGTACGAGCCATGTCAAGAATACGGTCAACACCAAGGATAATACCAATACCTTCTACTGGTAAGCCAAAGGCTGCAGCTGTTCCAGCAATAACAATCAAGGATGCACCAGGTACTGCCGCAATACCTTTTGTTGACATCATAAGAGTGACTAGCATAACTAGCTGAGTAGACATTGGGAAGTCAATATTATATACTTGGGCAATAAAGATAACTGCCAATGCACTATATAATGTAGAACCATCTAGATTAAAAGTATATCCTGTAGGTAATACGAAAGTAACGATATGTTTAGGAACACCAAACTGTTCTAATTTTTCCATAGCAATCGGCAATGCTGCTTCACTAGATGCAGTAGAGAAGGCAATCAAGATTGGTTCTTTAATTGCTCTTAACAGCTGGAAGAAATTCATCCGAATGATAAGAGATGCACATGCTAAAAGTAGAATGATAAACAATATTAAAGCGAAATACAAAGATCCGATGAGTTTAGCTAGAGGAATCAGCATACCTAAACCAAATTTACCAACTGTAAATGCGATTAAGGCAAATACGCCAAGAGGAGCCAACTTCATTACATACCAAGTAAATTTAAACATAATTTCAGCTACGCTGATCGCAAGATCAACTACAGGTTTTCCTTTTGCTCCCATGTGAGCTGCCGCTACACCAAAGAAAGTAGAGAATAAGATGATTTGGAGCATATCACCGCGACCCATTGCATCAACAATATTAGTTGGAACAATGTTAACGAACATGTCCACCATACTAATGGTTTTCTTGGCTGCTGCTGCAGCGCTGCTAACATCAGTTCCGGTTGCAAGAGCAACACCAACGCCCGGTTGGAAAGTATTTGCAACAAACATACCAACAAATAATGCCAGTGTAGTTGCTACTTCAAACCAGATAATCGCTTTCGCACCTAAACGGCCCAGTTTTTTAAAGTCACCAGTACCTGCGATACCCATGATTAAAGAACTGAAAATTAGAGGTACAACAATCATCTTGATCATACGGATGAATGCGTCACCAACTGGTTTTAATGCTTGGCCATAGGCAGGGAAAACATAACCGAAAACAATACCTAGAATAAGAGCGATAAAAATTTGAGTTGTAAGACCTATACCCTTTTTACCTTTTTCCATAAAGCAATCCCCCTTTTAATTTGATATCTTGTTACTAAGGATAATATATCGATCAAGGCATTGCCTTGGTCAATGTCTTTTGCGTCCAGTTTGGGATTGTTGCAATATTAACTGCGTTCAGTATAATATAGAGACTATTAGTAAACTACAGCAAACAACAAAAAGTTATTATGCAATTCTGAATTATTATCATGCAATTCAGAATTGTAAAGAAATAGTATGCATTGTAGTAGGGGTTCTACTCTTAGCTGTCGAAATAGTAAAAGAAGAGGACTGGAAAAGGAGATTGTTCAAATTGGTTTCTTTCTTAGAAAAAGTGAATAAGGTCAGCAATTTTATCAAAGAAGTATGGGAAAAAAAGAAACCCTTATTAAGCACAGTGTTGCTTGTAACCTTAACTAGCATAGTATATATTTATCCTTTTGGTAGTTACTTTCGTTTTACCTTAGCTATTGTATTATTGACAACCTTCTTATTATTCTTTGAACAATTACCCATCGTTTCTGGCACAGTAATCACAGGATTGGTAATTTTAATTTTTCGGACAACAATTGACTTTTTATCGGGTGCCAATAGCTACACAGGTGCCATTTTAACGAATTTACCTGCTTTGGCATATTATATTTCCTTTGGTTCCTTGTTTTATCTATTATCGGTTCGCGATCGTACCGATAATATACTGGAATTGATTCTGCTTTTAAGTATGACTGATATTATCAGTAATGTGGTAGAGCTTCTCTTCCGTTCAGAGTTAATCCCTGCTAAATTTGCTCTGATTCTACCCAGTATTATAGTAGTAGCGGTTGTAAGAGCGATTTTAGCTACCATTGGTTACTATGTGTTAAAACAGTATCAATCTTTCATATTAGCTAATGAGCAAGCAGAACGCTACATTGAACAGACTCTTATGGTAGCCAAATTGAAGAGCGAATTATTTTATCTTGAGAAATCATCCCAAGACATTGAAGATGTTATGGAAAAAGCCTATTTACTTTATACACAATTGAATTCTCAAAAACAAGAAATCCATCAAGCCCAGCCATTATTAGCTGACCAGGCTTTAGGAGTTGCAAGAGAAATTCATGAGGTGAAAAAAGATTATTACCGTGTTAAGACAGGAATTGAAAACATTCTCAAGACAACAAGTAAGGCGCAAGAGATAAAGCTGTCTGATATTTTGTATATTATTGAACAAAATACGATACGCTACCTTAATGTCATAAATAAAAAAATTAGTGTGACCTATGAACAAACAGAAGATTTTATTACCGACAGGCATTATACTTTAGTCTCTATACTGGACAACCTACTTATCAACTCCATTGAGGCCTGCGGTGACAATGGAATGATTAGAGTGACGGAAACCACATCAAAGGATGAGGTGTTTTTTTGCGTAGAAGATAACGGCACGGGTATTGATCAAGAAGAGTTTGATTTGATTTTTAACCCCGGCTATTCCACAAAATTTTCACCACGGACTGGTAAAATATCAACTGGGCTTGGTTTAGCTCATGTGAAAGATTATATTGAATTATTCGGTGGTACTATTCGGGTAGAATCGAATCCGGGTATATGCACTAGGTTTTTTATTGCACTTCCCCGCTCTAGTATAATCGTAGAGGGAAATGACATGAATAAATAGCAAATTTAATAATTCATTCCAATTCATAGTATTAGCTGTTAGTGAAACAACAATTCGGAATTTGGGATTGGTATTTTTTTTATTAGAAAGTAGGTGCGTTACAATGTCCTTACGTTTTGTAATTGTGGATGATGATGCTGGTATCTGTAGGATACTTCAACGAATTATTAAACAAAATGAATTAGGAGTCGTAATTGAGGAGTGCAATGATGGATTAAAAGGGGAAAAAGTGATACAAGAATGTCAGCCTGACATTGCACTAGTTGATTTACTGCTGCCAGGACAAGATGGCGTAAAATTAATTGAAAAAGTGACAGCAGCCGGAACGAACACCTCTTTTATTATGGTTTCAGAGGCCACTAGTGAACAGCTAATTACCCAGGCTTACAAAGCGGGGATCGAATTTTTTATACATAAGCCAATTAATGTAATCGAAACTGTCTCTGTTATTAATAAAGTGCGAGAACATCGAAAATTGAAACAGCTTATGTCTTTAATGCAAGAGACCATTTCACAGTTTTCCCATGTTCGGACAGTGGATGAGGGGGCTAAAAATACACAAAAGAGCCGTATTTACAAAGTGTTCTCGGATCTAGGAATCATTGGGGAGGCGGGGGTAAAGGATATTTACCGGATGGTACAGTTACTTATTAAGCAAGGAACGGAAAGCAAGTCCTATCAATTAATTGATATATATCAGGAAATGGCAGAAGAATTAGGACAAGATGCAAAATCCATTGAACAACGTGTGCGACGCACCACTATGAAAGGGCTGCACAACCTTGCCAATGTTGGAATTGATGATTACTATAATGAAACATTCCAATCTCATAGTTCTTCCTTATTTGACTTCAAAGAGGTAAGGCAAGAAATGAATTTTATTCAAGGAAAAAGTCAATACCGTGGAAAAATCAATGTAAAGAAGTTTATTGAAGGTTTATTGTTTATTGCTGAACATTAAAGCTCGATCCTGGCTACTACCTGAGTGTAAGTAGTTAGGATCATTATTTTTGTATATATTTAATTGAAAATTTAAAATTTTATAAAATTGTCTACTTAGGTTGGAAGGATTTACAAAAGTACTGAAGAAATACTATTTAATTGTCAAATTGACGATTAAAAATTTTTAAAGAGGAGTGGTATTATGATTAACAAACGCATCCTAGGAATTTTCGTTACATTATGTCTACTGGTTTTTAGTTTTCAAGCTGTCGTGCTTGCGGCAGAGGCCCCAGCAAAACCTAATATTGTAATTCTTGCGACTGGAGGCACCATTGCAGGTGCAGGTGTTACTAGTACCACAACAGTTGGTTACACCGCTGCTGTAACCCCGGTAGACAAGCTTATTTCCAACGTTCCTGAGCTTACAAAGGTGGCAAATGTAAGCGGAGAGCAAGTGGCTCAAATTGCTAGTGAAAGCATGACAATGGACATTTGGCTTACTTTAGCAAAACGCGTTAATCAACTTCTTGCTCAAGATAATGTAGATGGTATTGTTATTACTCATGGTACTGATACATTAGAAGAAACTGCATATTTCCTTGATTTAGTGGTAAAAAGTGATAAACCTGTTGTCCTAGTTGGATCCATGCGTCCTGGCACCGCTATGAGTGCTGATGGTCCTCTCAATCTGTACCGTGCTGTAATTCTTGCTGGTACAAAGGAAGCTGCTGGTAAAGGTGTAATGGTTATGCTTAACGATACCATTAATGCTGGTCGGGAAGTAACAAAGACAATTACGGACCGCGTAGATACCTTCCAAGCTCCTATTATTGGTGCACTTGGTGTTTTCACGGGTGACAAACCTGTATTCTATCGCCAATCCTTACGTAAAAATACTACTGCTACAGAATTTGATGTTACGAACTTGACTACGCTACCTCGTGTTGATATTGTTTACCACTATGCTGGTAACGCTGGTACGATGATTGATGCTGCTGTACATGCAGACGCAAAAGGTATTGTCCATGCTGGAACTGGTGATGGTAGTATTGGTAAAGCGGAATACCCAGCAATTGAAAATGCTCTTAAAAAAGGTGTAGTAGTAGTAAGAAGTGCTCGCGTTGGCAGCGGCATTATTGCTCGCAATGGGGAAGCAGATGATGATAAATATGGTTTCATCGCTAGTGATAACTTAAATCCTCAAAAGGCCCGCATATTATTGATGCTAGCGCTCACCAAAACAAATGATGTAAAAGAAATCCAACGGATGTTTTGGGAATATTAAAAAGCTTTTAAGTAAATTCTAAATAGAAGAATAGCTAAAAGTATAAAGGGTCCATGTTACCAGCCTAGTGCTGAGTTAACATGGACCCTTTATTTGATAGGTATCCTAGTATTTAATAATAAAATCTATGATTTATTTATAGAACAAGGATACAAAATTAACAATTAGATTTTTCAGATTCTTTACCCAATTTAGTAAAAAAGATATTGCCTTTTGTTAAAAGATATGACATAATAAGACATGAACAATAAATTGGATCAATGGATTAATCCAATTTGGAAGGTGCAGAAATGATTTTACAGCGAGTGGGTATTCCAATCTATTTGCAGATTAAAAGTTATGTTTTGGACAAAATAAAATCTGGAGAGTATCTTCCTGGAGCCAAGATTCCAACTGAGCGAGAATTATCCACTATATTGGAAGTCAGTCGGAATACTGTGAGTGCCGCGTATAAGGAATTGCTGCTTGAAGGTGTGCTGGAAGCACAGCAAGGGCGGGGAACTTATGTGAAAAACACTACTGATGATGCAAACGACACAGTAGTGGGCGGCAAAAGAGAACGACTGGTTAAAATTATTGATGAGGCAATGTCCAAAGTAGTAGAACTAGGTTTTACAGTGGATCAATTTGCTGCTATTGCCAGTATACGAGCTATAGAGAAAAATCAAGCAGTAAAAGAGCTGCGAGTAGCTGTCGTCGACTGTGCTTCAGAATATATTCAACGTTTTATTAATCAGATTGGGCAAATTGCAAATGTGCGTTTTGAAACGGTAATATTATCTGAATTAGTAGCAGGAAAAATACCTATTGAATTATTACAGGCATGTGATTTGGTTGTTACTACTCTGGTGCACCAAACAACAGTAGTTGGTTTAATGGGTAATGCACACAAGGTCATTGGGGTAGCTACTGTACCAAATCTGGAAGCGGTTATCAAATTAGCTCGCTTACCTGCCAATACCCAAGTGCCAATTGTAGCGAAATCCAATGAATTCGTAGCTAATCTAAAGAAGTTATTGGAAAAAACGGCGATCAATCACCTAGATTTTAAAGTGATACAATCAAGTGACTATGCAGAGGTAAGTGCTTTTATTGCTGATTATAAGGTAGTAATTGTTAGTGAAGAGCGTGAGATGCTCGTACGCCAAATGGTTAGTGATGTTCACGAAGTTATTACTTTCTATTATGAAATTGATCGTGGATCTTTAAATCAGGTTATGATGAAATTGATTAGCCAGGCACTCTAAATGATGAAAATACTACATGTAGAATTTAATGACAAAGGAGTAGTTAGGATGGAAAACAGTAAAGTTAAAGTGGTTTTGGGAGTTATTGGAGCCGATTGTCACGCTGTGGGTAACAAAATTTTAAATTATGCGTTAAGTGCCGCAGGATTTGAAGTAATCAATTTAGGGGTACTCGTTCCACAAGAAGAGTTTGTAAATGCCGCTATTGAAACAGATGCAAAGGCTATTCTAGTAGCATCTCTTTATGGACATGGAGAAATTGATTGCCGTGGATTGAAAGATCGTTGTCGTGAGGCTGGTCTAGGCGATATTCTCTTGTACGTTGGTGGTAATTTGGTAGTTGGTAAAACTGATTTTACTGAAGTACACAATAAATTTATTGAAATGGGTTATGACAGAGTATATGAGCCAGGCATACTTCCAGATCAAGTCGTGATTGATTTAAAGAATGATTTAGGTATGTAAGGGAGTCTTTGTGATGAAAAATATTTTACTGATTGATTTTGGTAGTACCTACACCAAGATTACCGCAGTGGATATTGAAAAAGAAATAGTATTAGGTACTGCTCGTGGTATTACCACTGTAGAAACTGATATTATGGAAGGACTTAATCAAGCTTTAGGCGAATTATTTTCAAAAACTGGTAAGCTTGAATTTATAAAGGTATTAGGATGTTCTAGTGCAGCTGGTGGCTTGAAAATGGTAGCCGTCGGATTAGTCCCTGAACTTACAGCGGAAGCAGCTAAAAGAGCTGCTTTAGGGGCTGGTGCCAAGATAATGGGTGTTTATGGTAATGAATTAAATGAATATGAAATAAAAGAAATAGCTGATTTAAATCCTGAAATTATTTTATTGGCTGGCGGTACAGATGGTGGTAATAAGGAAGTTATATTGCATAACGCCAGAATGCTGACGAATCTTGGTAAAGATATTCCCGTCATTGTAGCAGGTAATAAGTCTGTAGCACCACAGGTTGTTAGAATTTTATCCGAAAGTATGACAGAGGTGGTACATACAGAAAATGTAATGCCTAAGCTAAATGAATTAAATATTGAGCCAGCCCGAGAAACTATCCGCGGTGTGTTTTTAAGACGTATTGTGGAAGCAAAGGGTCTCAACCGGGCGAATCAATTTGTGGACCGCATGGTGATGCCAACACCAGCTGCAGTGCTAAAGGCTGCTGAATTATTAGGAAAAGGTACCCAGTACGAATCAGGTTTGGGAGATCTTATGGTAATTGATATTGGCGGGGCCACTACGGATGTATATTCTATAGCCAAAGGTGATCCAACCAAAAACAATGTTGCCCTAAGAGGCCTGCCAGAACCCTTTGCTAAACGTACAGTAGAAGGCGACCTAGGAATGCGCTATAGCGCAACAGCCTTAGTCAGAGCAGCCAGTGTAAAAAGAATTGCAGATTATGCGGGCGTTTCTGAAGACGATGTAGCAGCCTATGTGAAAAAAGTTGAAGAAAATATCGAATATTTACCGCAAAATGATGTAGAAAGAAAAGTGGAAATTTCTATGGGGAGAGTTTGTACCTGCTTGGCGGTAGAACGTCATGTCGGACAACTTGAAACTGTATTTACTCTAGCTGGTTCCGCTTATGTACAAAAAGGGAAAGACCTAAGTGAGGTACAAACAGTGGTAGGAACTGGTGGTGTGATTGTCCACCATGAACAACCCAATGAGATTTTAAAAGGCGCGACATATAGCGAAAGTACACCGACTATGTTAAAACCAGGATGTCCTAAGTTCTTAATTGACGAAGACTATATTATGGCATCTATGGGGCTGTTAGGTGAAGAATATCCTGATATTGCAGTAAGAATGATGAAAAAATATATTGTGCGGAGGTAACAGTTGTGGAATTAAAAAATAAGAAGTGGACCCATGATGAATTTTATGCTGTACGCAAAGAGATTATAAATCATTGGCCAACAGGTGCAGATGTAAATTTTGAGGAAGCCGTAAAATATCATGAAACGATTCCAGCTAAAAAACATTTTGCAAAACGTTTAGTAAAAGCGAAAAAGAATGGTGAAACATTAACACAACCTAGAGCAGGGGTAGCGTTATTAGATGAACATATTAATCTTCTAAATTTCTTACGTAAAGAAGGGGAAGCTGATCTTCTGCCTACTACTATTGATAGTTATACTCGTCAAAATCAATACGAAAATTGTGCTAATGCGATTGAAGAAAGCATGAAAGCTGGTCGTTCTCTACTTAATGGCTTTCCTGCAGTAAATCATGGTGTTCATGGTGTACGTAAATTAGTAGAAAGTGTTGATGGTCCTTTACAAGTACGTCATGGTACTCCTGATGCTCGTTTATTAACGGAAATTACTTTGGCTGGTGGTTTTACCTCCTACGAAGGTGGCGGTATTTCCTACAATATCCCTTATGCAAAAAGTGTATCGTTAGAAAAAACAATTTTAGACTGGCAGTATAATGACCGCTTAGTGGGTATTTATGCAGAGCATGGTATTGAAATTAATCGTGAGCCATTTGGACCATTAACTGGTACCTTAGTACCACCTTGTGTTTCCCATGCAGTAGCTATTATCGAAGGTATTTTAGCAGCTGAACAAGGTGTTAAAAATATCACTTTGGGCTATGGCCAATGTGGTAACTTGTTCCAGGATGTCGCAGCCATTAAAGCATTGGAACAATTGGCTGAAGAATATTTAGCAAAACACGGTTATGGCGATTGTGTATTAACAACTGTATTCCATCAATGGATGGGGGGCTTCCCGCAAGATGAAGCGAAGGCTTTTGCTGTAATTTCTTGGGGTGCGGCAGCTGCTGCATTAGCGAAAGCTACAAAAGTTATCGTTAAGACTCCTCATGAAGCTTTAGGTATTCCAACCAAAGAAGCGAATGCTATGGGGCTTCGTGCAACAAAACAATTAATTAATATGCTGGCAGATCAGCCATTCCCTATGACTGCAGAAGTAGATATAGAAGTAGCGATGATCAAAGCGGAAACACGTTGTATTTTAGATAAAGTATTTGCACTTGGTAACGGAGATTATGCAGTCGGCAGCGTTCGTGCTTTTGAAGCAGGCGTACTTGACGTACCATTCGCTCCTAGCCAATATTCATTGAATAAAATTTTGCCAGCTCGTGATAATAATGGCGCTGTACGTTTATTTGATGTAGGAAATCTGCCATTCACGCAAGATATAATTGATTTCCATAAAGGTAAAATTGATGAGCGTGCTAAAGCTGAAGGCCGTAAAGCAAGTTTCCAAATGGTTATTGATGACATTTATGCCATTTCAAAAGGTCGCTTAGTCGGCAGACCTAACAAGTAAGATAAGAACAACAAATAATTAAGAATGACAGGTAAAAAGTACTGTACTTTTTGCCTGTCATCATGAAAATAAGTAGGGAGAGTGTAATAATGAAAATTGTAAACGTTGTATGTTCTAAAGGTCGTACAGGTTTTTATTTTGATGATCAACGGGCTATTAAAGCTGGTGCTCAACATGATGGTTTTACGTATGTAGGGGATCCCGTTACTCCAGGATTTCACTCTATTCGTCAGTCTGGTGAAGCAGTATCTGTTATGATTCTTCTGGAAGATGGACAAGTAGCATATGGAGATTGCGCAGCAGTACAATATAGCGGAGCAGGCGGACGTGATCCTTTATTTTTAGCAGAAGATTTTATTCCTGTAATTGAGCAAGAAATTAAACCTCGTTTAGTAGGACGTGAACTAAATTCTTTCAGAGAATTAGCTGAAGAAATTGATAGCATGAAAGATGCTAAATCAGGCAAATTAATTCATACTGCATTACGTTATGGTGTAACCCAAGCTATCTTAGATGCGGTATCCAAAGCAAAACATAAATTGATGTGTGAAGTAGTTGCTGAAGAATACAACACTACAGTTAGTGAAGAAGAAATCAACATCTTTACTCAATCAGGGGACAATCGTTATGATAACGCTGACAAAATGATCATCAAAGGTGCTCAAGTTCTGCCTCACGCTTTGATTAATAATGTAGAAGAAAAACTAGGTAAAAACGGCGAATTATTACTAGAATATGTTACATGGCTTAAAGATCGTGTATTGAGCTTGCGTACTAGCGAGTCCTATAATCCAGTACTTCATATTGATGTATATGGTACAATTGGCGCAGCGTTTAATCTTGATACTGAAAAGATGGTAAGCTATTTTGCAAAATTAGAAAAAGCTGCAGCTCCTTTGAAACTTAGAATTGAAGGACCTATGGATGTAGAAGATCGCGAAAAACAAATGTTAGCTTTAAAAGAAATAACAGCTCGCTTGCATGAAGAAAAAATCAATGTAGAAGTTGTTGCCGATGAATGGTGTAATACGTTAGAAGATATTAAATATTTTGCTGACAACAATGCTGGCGATATGCTGCAAATTAAAACTCCTGATTTGGGTGGTATTAATAACACTATTGAAGCTGTCTTGTATTGTAAAGAAAAAGGTGTAGGTGCATACCAAGGCGGTACTTGCAACGAAACTGATCGTTCAGCACAAGTTTGCGTGCATCTTGCTATGGCAACCAAACCTGTACAAATGTTGGCTAAACCAGGTATGGGTGTAGATGAAGGTGTAATGATCGTTTATAACGAAATGCAACGTATTTTAGCAGTGCGTCAGGCGCGTAAGGCATAATATATGAGAATGTTAATGCATGAACAACTAATGCACGCTAGTTATTTTGCACCAAGAGGACGCAATCGAATGTTTGTCTTGGGGCAGCAGATTAGCGAACGCTATTTGTCACCCCTTGATCGGCTAATTGGCATCGTAGGTGGTCCTGGTGCAGGAAAATCTTCCTTAATTAAAGGGATGTTTCCTGGGCTAGAATTAACAAATGATGATGATGGGGTGAATGTACGGCCTTTACCAATATTGAAAAATATTGAAAAAGATTTTTTTACCAGTCATACCTATCATATTGATGTTCGCTTCGAACTAGCATTCACACAAATTCATGTATTAGCAGAGGCGATAAAGCAAGCACTCTCTCACGATAAGAGGGTAATTGTAGAGCATTTTGATTTACTATATCCTATTCTGGGCATGAATGCAGATGTACTCTTAGGTGTAGGCGGAGAAGTAATTGTTGTTCGTCCTAATGTTTTTGGTCCTTTTCCCCAAGAAATTGCGGACGTGGTAATCAAGACATTACGATATCGTAAAATGGCTCATACAGCTGAAGATTTAACAGAAAGTATTTTGTTAAAAGACTATGGTGCTATTTTACCTTTCGGACATCGGGATGTTCATCATGGTTTTGTGTTAGAATATCCAGTAGAACTTGATGCGAATCTTAAAGAAGTAGAAAAAAAGGTCGGGGCCATCATTGATGAAGGTGTAAAGGTTTGTTATTCCGATGAAGGTCATATTCAAATTGGTGATGTTTCTTGGGCTTGCACAGGCCCTCGTACTCACGTACACAACACGGAAGATATTGAAGGCTTCCGATTAATGTATGAATATAAATATGATCCGAAAACCAAAACCTATCTCATTATTGGTTTAGTAGGACCTCAGGTGGAAAATCTCGATGGTTTTTCCGGCATGATCTATCATGCTTCTATGTAAAAGTGTATAATTAAGCTATAAATGGGTACTGTCTTCATCTTGAAGGCAGTACCCATAAGAGCATCAACATTAGAGTATATTTCGTTTTTTCTTATATAAGGAGGCTACATCAATGGCAAGTATTAGCAAAACGGCTCAAGCGGGTACGTTAGAATCAAGCGACGTTATGATTACAGTTACACCTGGTGCAAAAGATAGCGGTATTGTAATAGAAGTAGAAAGTATAGTATTAGCCCAATATGGCGAAGACATAAAAGCCATTTTACTTAGTACGGTTCAGAAACAGGATATAACAGATATTTATATAAAAGCAGTGGATCGGGGAGCTTTGGATTGCACGATTTGCGCTCGTTTACTGGCAGCCTTAAGTCGTGCTGGTGCAGTGCTAAAGGAGGAAATGCTGTAATGGATTTGAGAAGAAGTATGTTATTTATTCCAGGAAATAATCCGGGCATGTTACAAAATGGTGGTGTATTTGGTGCAGATTCAGTAATTCTGGATTTAGAAGATGCAGTAGCTCCAATGGAAAAAGATGCGGCTCGGTTTTTAATAGCTCATGCTTTACAAACAGTGGATTATGGAACTAGCGAAAAGGTGGTTCGGATTAATCCGTTAGATACTTTTGCTGCCGAAGATATTAAAGCAATTGTTCCTTGTTGTCCTGATGCAATATTAGTGCCTAAGGTAGAAAGTGCAGCAGATATTCATCAAGTAGTGTCCATGATTGCGGCAGTAGAAAAACCAGGGCAGACTCCAGTAAAAATTATTGCTTTATTAGAAACACCTTGTGGGATTGCCGAAGCCTATTCGATTGCGAAGGCGGATAAGCGAGTGGTTGCTCTATCCCTAGGAGCAGAAGATTACACGGCAGGCTTAGGTGCTATGCGTACCAGAGAAGGAAATGAAATTTTTACAGCACGTACCCTTGTGATTAATGCGGCAGCTGCTGCAGGGATTCAATCCATTGATACTCCCTACACAGATGCTAACGATGAGAAAGGATTACTTGCTGATACTAAACTAGCTAAAAGTCTTGGTTTTAAAGGGAAATTGTCCATTAATCCTAGGCAAATTGATACAATTCACAATGTCTTTAATCCTAGTATGAGTGACATTGACTGGGCTGAGCAAGTCATCCACGCCATTCGTAAAGCGGAAGCTGAAGGATCTGGTGTAGCTTCTTTGAATGGTAAGATGGTTGATTTACCTATCGTGAATCGTGCAGAGCGTATTTTACATTTGGCACGGCTTTTAGGTTTGATTGAGGAGGTAAAATAATGAAAAATGCAATTGGACGTGAAATACCTGAAAATATTCCCGGCATTGGAAAAATTAAACCTTTTGCGGGTGCCTTTGCTACAAAGCCAGACATGAATAGGCAAGCACCTAGTGTCAAAGGTGTGCGCCCTACAGATAATAAACTAGTAGATAATTTAGTAGAAGTATTTAAAAAGATACCAGTAACAGACGGTATGACATTATCTTTCCATCACCATTTTAGAAATGGAGATGGAGTTGTTAATATGGTATTAGCAACGGCTGCCCAGTTAGGATTAAAAAATCTGAAAGTGGCGTTAAGTTCTGTTTTCCCTGTTCATGCTCCGATGATTGAACATGTAAAAAATGGTGTTGTAACGGCACTAGATACCAACTATATGTCCGGTCCAGTCGCACAGGCAGTATCTCGCGGTTTATTTGAAAAACCAGTAATATTGCGCACCCATGGCGGACGTGGAAGGGCCATTGAGAGTGGGCAGCTTAAAATCGATGTCGCTTTTATTGCTGCACCTGCAGCGGATGAATACGGAAATTTGAATGGTGTGCAAGGACCTGCCGCTTGTGGATCATTAGGCTATGCATTTCCTGATGCCCAATATGCAGATCATGTAGTGGCTGTTACGGATTTTCTCGGCGAATATCCTTTGTCCCCTATTTCAATACCACAAACCCGGGTAGATTATGTAGTAAAAGTTGATTGTGTTGGTGATCCAAAGGGGATTGTATCGGGCACAACTCGCATTACCAAAGATCCAGTTGGACTTAAAATTGCGGAAACAGCAGCAAAAGTCATTCAAGCTACTGGGCTTTTGAAAGATGGTTTCGCCTTCCAAACAGGAGCAGGTGGTGCTTCTTTAGCAACAGCTTCTATTGTACGCAAAATGATGGAAAAAGATAATATTGTAGGTAGTTTTGCCTTAGGTGGTATTACAGGCTATATGGTAGATATGCTGGAAAAAGGCTTATTCAAAAAACTAATGGATGTTCAAGGTTTTGACTTAGAAGCCATTCGTTCGATAGCAGAAAATCCAAACCACTTGGAAGTTGGTGCAGATTTTTATGCCAGCCCTTTTAATGCAGGTTGTGCCGTTAATAAGCTAGATGTGGTAATCTTAGGCGCTACTGAAATGGATACTGATTTTAATGTAAATGTAGTTACTGGTTCTGATGGTGTCATTATGGGGGGCTCAGGTGGTCATGCGGATGCGGCAGCTGGTGCAAAAGTAACTATTGTTGTGGCGAACTTATTGCGTGGTCGTCTGCCGATTATTGTGGATAAAGTGCTGACTGCTACTACGCCTGGTGAGACCATTGACATCCTTGTTACAGAACGGGGTGTGGCTGTCAATCCTAGAAGAGTCGATCTAAGAGAAAGGTTAGTTGCGGCTGGCCTACCTGTTAAAGATATAAGCGAACTAAAACAATTAGCCGAGAAAATAGCAGGAACACCTAAAAACTTAAAAACTGGAGAAAATATTGTTGCGGTGGTAGAGTATCGTGATGGCACAATTATTGATGTTGTGCGTCAAGTGGAGGCCTAATTATGTTATGGGGTAATATAGAAGAGCGAGTGATTAACCTCAATAATGATAGACAGGTTACCGCTGTAAGGGAATTCTTATCCCGGTTTTCACTGACTTTTAACGAAAAAGTAGATTATACTATGGCTTTATATAAAGAAGATAAGATCGTAGCTACAGGTTCTTTGTCAGGAGAAATATTGAGAAATATCGCCATTGACGAATCCCTGCAGGGAGAGGGTTTGACATCAGCAGTAATCAGTCATTTAATGCAGGAAGCTGGACGGCGTGGCATTTATCACTACTTCATTTTCACCAAACCGGACAAAGCACATTTGTTTAAAGAATTAGGTTTCAAGGAAATCGCTAGGGCTCTGCCTTTCGCAGTCCTATTGGAATCTGGTATTGGATCAATTACTACCTATTGCAAGGAATTGGCTGCTCAGGTGGCCAATTTACCTGCAGGAAATCGGGCAGCTTTAGTGGTAAATTGTAATCCTTTTACTTTAGGGCATCAGGCAGTCATTGCAAAAGCAGCCAAAGAAAATGCAGCTGTTATTGTATTGGTAGTAAGTGAGGAAGGTTCCTTGTTTCCTTTTGATGTTCGCTTTCGCTTGGTAAAGGAAGGATTGGCTGCTTATGATAATATAATGGTTATTCCTGGCGGTAAATATATTGTATCTGCCGCAACCTTCCCTGGTTACTTTACAAGGGGAGATGAAACGGTAACAGCGCAAACTAGACTCGATGTTACTGTATTTGCTCAATATATAGCGCCAGCTATGGGCATTACCCGCCGGTATGTGGGAGATGAACCTTATTGTGCGGTAACAAGAGCATATAATGAAGCAATGCTCTCTATTTTACCAACTTATCATATTGATGTGCTCGAAATGCCAAGGATTGCCATTCAAGGCAGTGTTGTAAGTGCCTCTAGAGTGCGGGAGCTTATCAGACAAGATGGATGGGAAGAAATAAGAACTTTAGTACCTGAGACTACCTATCAGTATTTACGTTCACCGGCAGCCACCCAAATTATAGAGAAAATAAAAGCCAGTGCATCACGACATTGAGAAGGTTATTTTCTCTTATTAGAATAGAATGAATTTTGTAACGAATTGAAAGAATATTGTATACAAAATACATAGGCCATGCTATAATAAGGTGAAAAAACTAGTGGAGGTGCTGTATTGTGCGTTTAGAGCATGATTTTCTTGGCGAAATTGAAATAAAAGATGAAGTTTATTACGGAGTACAAACAACTAGAGCATTAGAAAACTTTGTGATTACTGGACATAGATTAAATGATGATTTTATCATTTCCTTTGGTATTGTAAAGGCGGCAGCGGCCAAAGCGAATATGAAAACTGGACGTATGCCTAGCAGAATTGGTAATGCCATCGTACAAGCTGCAGAAGAAATCATTGCAGGCAAATTACATGACCAATTCGTCGTTGATTGTATTCAAGGTGGAGCAGGTACATCCATGAATATGAATGCCAACGAAGTAATTGCCAATCGTGCCCTTGAAATCTTAGGTGAGAAAAAAGGGGATTATGCTCTGATTTCACCTAATAATCATGTAAATATGGCTCAATCTACAAACGACGTAATGCCAACAGCTATGCGTATTTGTACAATTACAAAAGCAAAAAAACTAATTGCTGCGTTAGAAGAAATGGAAGCTACCTTTACAGCAAAAGGTGATAGCTTTAATCATATTTTAAAAATGGGACGTACTCATTTGCAAGATGCTGTGCCCATTACTTTAGGTCAGGAGTTTTACGCCTATGCGCAAGCCACAAAGCGTGCGGTTAAAAGGGTTAAAGAAAATGTGCGGAATATGCATTTTGTAAATATGGGAGCTACGGCAGTTGGTACGGGTCTAAATGCAGAACCTGAATATATTAAATATGTAGTAGAAGAACTTTCTAAGCTAACAGGTGAAGAGATTCAATCAGCCATTGATTTAGTGGATGCTACCCAAAATACAGATCAAATTGCTGAGTTTTCAAGTGCCTTAAAGGTCACTGCGTTAGCATTCTGTAAAATTGCTAATGATATTAGGCTTATGGCATCAGGTCCGCGTTGTGGATTAGGGGAACTATCCTTGCCGGCGAAACAACCTGGGTCTTCCATTATGCCTGGGAAAGTAAATCCTGTTATTCCCGAAACTGTGAACCAAGTAGCTTATCAAGTTATGGGCAATGATTTGGCTATTAGCCAGGCTGTAGAAAATGGACAGTTTGAACTTAATGTTATGGAGCCAGTAATGGCATATAATCTTTTTAATTCCTTAACGATCTTAACGAATGTAATTAATACTTTTAATTACAAATGTGTGAAAGATCTTGAAGCCAATGAAGAACGTTGCCGTGAAATGATTGATAAGAGTGTTGGCATTGTTACCGCATTATTACCTCATATCGGTTATGAACAATCTTCAATTATTGCAAAAGAGGCGTTAAAAACAGGAGCTTCTGTTAGAGAGTTAGTTATTTCTAAAAAGTTACTTACCGCAGATCAATTAGAAATTATTTTATCGCCAGGTGAAATGACACAACCAGGTATTGCAGGTAAACAATTTTTAAAATAACTAGATGATATGATGAATTATATTTGCGGTCAAAAGGGATACTTACTGTAGTGGTAGTACTTTTTGACCGCAAATTTGTAATATTTAAGTGACATTGGTCAAAATGCTGCCAGGTAGCCATGGAAGTTAAACATTTCTTCGTTGCTATGGTAGAAATTACATAACGCAAATATTCTATAAATTTTATCTTATCATAGCAATTAAGTGGTTTACCTGAAAAGTTTGTGATATAATACACTTGTATATTAGAATAGGGGGATGAGCATGCGTACAATTGAGGTAGAGCAAATTACTCAGGCGATAGCAAAGATGTGCATGGATGCTTGCTATTATTTATCCGAGGACGTTTATGATGCGTTAGTGTCAGCTGGAAGAAAAGAAGAATCAGCCCTTGGTAAAGAAATTATTGGGAAACTAGTGGAAAATGCTAATATTTCTAAAAATGAACAAAGACCTATCTGTCAAGATACAGGGATGACAGTAGTATTTATGGAAGTAGGACAAGATGTTCATTTCGTAGGTGGCAGTTTGGAAGAGGCAGTAAATGCTGGTGTTGCCAAAGGCTATACAGAAGGCTATTTACGTAAATCAGTTGTTGGCGAACCTTTATTTAACCGTAAAAATACAACCAACAATACCCCTGCTATTTTACATACTAGCATTGTTCCTGGTGACAAAGTTAAGATTAAATTAGCACCTAAAGGTTTCGGTAGCGAAAATAAGAGTGCTTTAAAAATGCTCGTACCTGCTGATGGCGTTGAAGGTGTGAAAAAAGTCGTTCTTGATACAGTGAAGACAGCTGGTCCTAACGCCTGTCCTCCGATGGTCATAGGTGTTGGTATTGGTGGCACTATGGAAAAATCCACAATATTAGCAAAAAAAGCGTTATTACGTTCTGTGAATAAACGTAATGAAAATCCTGATTATGCTAAATTAGAAGAAGAGCTGCTGGAAATGGTTAATAAAACGGGTGTAGGGCCTCAAGGCTTAGGTGGCGTAACGACTGCATTGGCAGTAAATGTTGAATATTTTGCTACCCACATTGCTGGATTACCAGTTGCTGTTAATATTAACTGCCATGCCACAAGGCATGCTGAAGTTGAACTGTAGGAGGTGTAGATAAAATGGCAGAAGTAAAACGTATTACCACTCCATTAACAAAAGAAATGGCTCGTTCCTTAAAAGCTGGTGATAGTGTTCTAATTACTGGAACTATATTTAGTGCCCGTGATGCAGCCCATAAGGTTATGACAGAAGCATTAGATCGTGGTGAGAAATTACCTGTAGATTTTACAAATCAGATTGTATATTATCTAGGACCTACTCCAGCTAAACCTGGAGATCCTATTGGTTCAGCTGGTCCGACCACTGCTGGTCGCATGGACAAATATACACCACAAATGATCGAACAAGGTCTTAGTGGTATGATTGGTAAAGGCTATCGCTCTCCTGAAGTCGTGGAAGCTATGAAAAAGAACAGTACTGTTTTCATGGTAGCCATTGGCGGAGCAGCAGCATTGATCGCAAAAACCATTAAAGCTTATGAAGTGTTAGCATATCCTGAGCTAGGTGCAGAAGCATTAGCTAAACTAACTGTGGAAGATTTCCCTGCAATCGTAGCGATTGACTGTGATGGCAACAATTATTATGAAGAAGGTCAAAAACCTTACCGCAAAATATAGTAGTAATTGCTATTGTAAGTAAATATATCGGTTTGTACTAGGACAAGCTAACTGTCGTTAGCGCCTTTTAAAATTTTTTATTGCGGGAGTACCTTAGTGGATACCTGCGGTGTTGCAAGTAGCTACTAAGGTGCTCCCGCAATATTAATAAAACTTCAGTAATTGGAAATGATTATTTGCGAATAATTTCACATTTCTATAAAACCGTTGAAGGAAAAACCAAACTAGCGTCGAAATAGCATTATTTGTACAGTATGTTGGCAATCTTATATGTCAACTATGTAAATATTACAGGAGGTAAAAGCATGAACAATTTTGATTTTTGGATCCGTCGTATTCATTCTCTTTCAGGTGTTGTCGCAATCGGTGCATTTTTATTGGAGCATATATTTACTGTTTCAACAGTAATTGGGGGGCCAGCTAACTTTGATAAGTCAGTAGCGGCACTTGCCTCTATGCCGTTTTTGGTTCCAATTGAAATTATCGCTATCGGCTTGCCTATCGCATTCCACGGTATATTAGGTGTGGTATATGCTCTGAAAGCGAAAAATAATCCTACTCAGTATGGGTATTGGAACAACTGGATGTTCTACTTACAACGTATAACTGCCTATATTGCCTTTGTTTTTATTATATGGCACGTATGGACTTTACGTATTGTCGGCAAGGCAATGGGTGGTCATCTGATTGGCTACGACTTTATGCATAAAGTATTGTCTGATCCTTTAACTTTTGCTTTATATGTAATTGGACTATTATCATCCGTTTTCCATTTTACCAATGGTTTATGGGGTTTTTCAATTACTTGGGGCATTGTTGCAGGACCACGTGGACAACGTATCGTAAGCATTGCAACTATGGCATTATTTGTACTCATCTCTAGTGTAGGACTTACAGCTCTTACACATTTTGTGAAATAATTTAAAGTAAGGAGAGAGCTTAGTGAAAAAGAAAATTATAGTTGTTGGCGGCGGTTTATCCGGCCTCATGGCAACACTTAAAATTTGTGAAGCTGGCGGAGAAGTAGAATTATTCTCGTATTGCCCCGTAAAACGTTCTCATTCCCTTTGTGCACAAGGCGGTATGAATGCTTGTATGGATACAAAGGGTGAAAATGATACTGTCCATGAACACTTTGATGATACTGTTTATGGTGGTGACTTCCTTGCTGACCAGACTGCAATAAAAGGCATGTGTGAAGCCGCTCCAAAATTAATTAAAATGTTCGATCGTATGGGTGTTACATTTACTCGTACACCAGAAGGTTTACTTGACCTTCGTAATTTTGGTGGTCAGAAAAATAAACGTACTTTGTTTTCTGGTTCCACAACAGGTCAGCAACTTCTTTATGCACTTGACGAACAAGTTCGTGCTTGGGAAGTTAAAGGTGCTGTTAAGAAATATGAATTCTGGGAATTCATTAAAATTATTAAAAATAAAGAAAACGTTTGCCGCGGTATTGTAGCACAAGACATGAATTCTATGGAAATCAGAGCTTTCCGTGCTGATACGGTTATCCTTGCAACAGGCGGTCCTGGTATGGTATTCGGTAGATGTACTGCTTCGACAATCTGCAATGGTTCAGCAGTATCTGCCGTATATCAGCAAGGCGCTCTTATTGGTAACCCTGAATTTATTCAGATTCATCCAACAGCTATTCCTGGTTCCGATAAAAACCGCTTGATGTCTGAAGCTTGCCGTGGTGAAGGCGGACGAGTTTGGGTTTATAAAGATGGTAAACCATGGTACTTCTTGGAAGAAATGTATCCTGCATATGGTAACCTTGTACCTCGTGACGTAGCATCTCGTGCTATTTACGATGTATGCGTAAATCAAAAACTTGGTATCAATGGTGAAAACAAAGTATATCTTGATCTTTCCCATATTCCAGCAGATTATCTTGAACGTAAATTAGGCGGCATTTTGGAAATTTATTCGGAATTCGTTGGCGATGACCCACGTAAAGTTCCAATGCAAATTTATCCTTCCGTTCATTATTCCATGGGCGGTATCTGGGTAGATACAAAACATAACACAAACATTCCTGGTCTTATGGCATCTGGTGAATGTGACTATCAATACCACGGTGCAAACCGTCTTGGTGCAAACTCACTTCTTTCCGCTGCTTATTCTGGTACTGTTTCAGGTCCGGAAGCTATGCGCTGGGCTAAAGAAGGAGAAAAAGGTTCAGAACTTACTGATGAAGAGTTAGCAAATGCAGCAAAAGAATGCCAAGAAGAATATGATGCTATTTTAAAAATGAATGGATCGGAAAATGCGCATGAACTTCACCATGAACTTGGTGATTTAATGAACCAATACGTCACCATTGAACGTGTGAACAAAGACCTTGATTATTGTTTCGATGAAGTAAAGAAAATTCTTAAACGTTGGGATAATATCGGTATAGTCGATAAAGCAAACTGGGCAAACCAAGAAGGTATGTTCGCAAGACAGCTCCGCAATATGATTATTTACGCTTTAGTTGTAACAAAAGCAGCACGTATGCGTGATGAAAGCCGTGGGGCTCACTACAAGCGCGAATTTCCAACCCGTGATGACGAACGCTTCATGAAAATAACAGTTGCTGAGTATGACCAGGCAACAGCAGAGCCTAAGATCAGTTATGATGATTTTGATCATTCATTGGTTAAACCGCGTCCTCGTAACTATGCTGTTGCTAAGAAAGAGTAAGAAGGAGGTAGATAATAATGGCAGAAACAAAGAAAAAAGTACATTTTATCATAGAAAGACAAGATGGTCCTAATTCCCAACCCTATACAGAAGAATTTGAAGTTGACTATCGTCCTGCGCTTAATGTTGTTGCATCTCTTATGGAGATTCAAAAGAACCCTGTTACAAAAGACGGCAAAAAGACAACTGCTGTTGTTTGGGAATGTAATTGTCTGGAAAAAGTTTGTGGAGCTTGCATGATGGTCATCAACGGTAAAGCACAACAGGCTTGTGCTGCTCTAATTGATCATCTAGAACAACCAATTCGTTTGAGTGCTGCTAGAACTTTCCCTGTTATCCGTGACCTTGCGATTGACCGTTCGGTAATGTTTGATAGTTTAAAACGCATACACGGCTGGGTAGATGTAGATGGAACCTGGGAAGTTCATAATGATGCTCCGCGTCAGAATCCAAAAACTGCAACTACCGCTTATGAAATTTCTCGTTGCATGACTTGCGGATGCTGCATGCATGCTTGTCCAAATGTAAATCAAGGCTCTGAGTTCATTGGGCCTGCTCCTATTGCACAAGCACATCTCTTTAATCTCCACCCAATTGGCGAATATCAGAAAGAAGAACGCTTGGATGCATTGATGGAAAAGGGCGGTTTAGCAAGTTGCGGTAATAGCCAAAACTGCGTAAAAGCATGTCCGAAAGAGATTAAATTGACTGAGTATATCGCAAAACTGAATCGTGATACAAACAAGCAAGCACTGAAGAGCTTATTTAATAAATAAGCTGTAAGGTGAGAAGAAAATCTACATTGTATCCTTGGATACAATGTAGATTTTTCTTTTACAAGGTTCTTGACATAATAAAGTCATTATGTTATTATAGTTAAGTGAGTTAGCGGTGATCAAGACAAAACTTGATTACAATTAATTTATGAGTGGAAGAAAGAAAACATTTTTAAAAAAGATGTTGACAAACTACTGACACTGCGGTATAATAGATAATGTGATTAACGGGGCGTGGCTCAGCTTGGTAGAGCACCTGGCTTGGGACCAGGGGGTCGCAGGTTCGAATCCTGCCGCTCCGACCATCAAATTAGTTTCATGTTATATGCGGGTGTAGCTCAATGGTAGAGCGCTAGCCTTCCAAGCTAGTTACGAGGGTTCGATTCCCTTCACCCGCTCCATTTGTTTCAATAAAAATATATGTGCTTGTAGCTCAGCTGGATAGAGCAACGCCCTTCTAAGGCGTGGGTCGGGCGTTCGAATCGCTCCAGGCACACCAACTATCAATAAATTCAAGCCTTCAAGGGCATTAACCTTGAAGGCTTTCTTGTTGTATATTGAAAACCACGCGCTAGGCGTATGGTTCCAAAAAGCTTACAGTTATGAGTAGAAAAAAAGACCCTCCTTTTGTTAGAATGAATGCAAGCTTGCCGACCGCATGACTCAACAAAGGAGGATCATCAAAATGGATAACAGGAGTTTAGCACATACAAAATGCAGATATCATATAGTATTTGCCCAAAAGTATAGAAGACAACGACCCGCTCTAGTAAACTCAAGCCTGTTGCCCTGTGTCCCTGGTTTTTCTGTAAGTTGCTTCATATTTCTGTATCGATCTTCCATTTCCACCATAATAGATAGAGATGAATCTTCCAAAAATCACTATCTATTATGGTGGATAGAAAATGCTAAAATACAAATCCTATCAGAAGGGGGGATATTAGAATGGCTAGTGAAGAGACTTTCATTATTAAGAAATTATGGGATGAATTAAGCGGAATAAATATGCATAAAATCAATCGAGCATGTCAGCAGAATCTTCAAATTGGACTTATAGGTTCTTCGGAAATGATTGAAGAAATGATAAAATGGTTGATTAGTTTCCCTTATGCCTCTTTGAATTTACCAATAGATGGAAATTATAATGTATACAATAAAAAAGAGGTAATGAAGCGACTCATACTTGTTCCTACGTCGGCAGGAGGCGAGATCAATGGAAAGTTGATAAAAGCTTCAAATTTTTGTATTGTTGAGCCGTGTCTAGCCGATGCGGTAAAGGAACATCATTTAGAAGTGTATATTTTCGATAGCAACGACGCTGGCTTAGCATCTCAGATATTAGCTAATCATGAAAGGATAAGATTTACCCTATCACATAATTTTCCTGTTTTTCGTCCTGAGCATGCTAAAATTGAAATTCAAGAGACAGCTACTCAAAATGCGGCTTGGGTCTTTATCTCTGCATTACCCAGCTTTTTGCCTGCTCCCCATAGAATGATTGTTGCACCGTTAGAAATATTTGCAGATTTCATCGTTCTTACCGTTAATGAGATCAAGCTAATGTTTGAAATTATAGGTCTGATGGGTGAAAAAATACAATTAAAACATGTGTTAGAAATTATTTTATTATTTAGTTTAGCAAAGGCTTCAAAAGAAATTGCTACTCTTATTCTAAGATCAATACCATATCAATCTGCCTTAGTGGTAAAAGCGGCATTAGCATATGCCTTTACTTGGGCTATAGGTGAAACAATGGTATTTTTTATTGTAACTAGACAAAGAGTTAGTTTAGATTTCGTTATAAGGAGAATGAGACATCATTTTAAACAAGGATTAGTTCGAGCGACTTGCATGGGAAAAAAGAAAATAACTAATTGAACACGGGATTTTTATTTTGCTAACCAGTAACTGTAGTTTAATAATTGATAGTGGAAATAATTTTCAGGGGATAATTTCCACTACTTTTCAATACTAATTATGGACATATTAGTATTGGGGAGGTGATAAATATGAATAAAGAATGTAAACAAAAAGAACAACGAAAAGAAAACAAAAATCTTGAATTTGCAAAAGAAATTGCTAACAATGAAAATAGAAGAAAAGAAGAACAAAAAAAGCAAAAAGATTGTTAAAATAACGAAGGTGGCGTAAGCCACCTTTTACTATTATTAAGGATTAAAAAACATTTTGGGGGCGATGGCTTGAACCGAATTGTTTTAGAAGGAAAACTGGACATGGATGCAGAAATGCCAAAATTGATGTTAGGCGACCGTGATCTATGGAATATGTTAGATGAGTATTTCTTAGATGGAAGTACAGTAAAAATATCAATTGAAGAAATTGAGTAACGCAAAAAAAACCGCCCAGATGGCGGTTTTTTTATGTCCTTACTATATTTCCTGGTAATAAGTAATCAAGAAGTCGATTCACAATTAAGAAGCTTGAAACATAGCATACATGGAAGGACGATTGCTTGGACTGAAACCAAGAAAAAGGGGGGCGTTAAATATGGGGATTTCCAATGAGTTGCAAATTATTATCTGGGCTGTAGGGGCACTTTTGTCGGTCAAGGTATTAGCAATGACACTTTTCGTGCTATTTGCCAAAATGCAGGACAGTAGACTAAAACTTGCTATCCGGGGTATAATTTTACTGCTAGATGAATTTGCTGATCAAATGGAAAATGAAGAAAAACGGTATCGAGCTATACAACGAATTAATGAAATTTTAGGTTGGCAAAAGATTTTAATTCCAACGGGGCTAATTGGCTGGATTATTGATTCGGAGGTTGCTGCAATTCGTAAAATGCAGCAATCAACAGATACTCCCGATTTGCATGAGGATAGGAATGCGATGAGGAAAGTAACTCTGCTAGAACTTAATCAGCTGGCTTTACAGAGTAAAAGTGAACTATGGTCTGCAGCGCAAAGCGTGGGGCGAGATGTAAAGTTATATCTTCATTGGTCAGCCGGGCGTTATGGACAATTTTTTGATGAGTATCATATCAATATTGATAAGGATGCTAGTATTTATGTAAGTAGTGGTAATTTACATACAATTAAGTCTCATACATATAAACGTAATACAGGTGCAATTGGTATATCCCTAGCTTGTTGTTACAATGCGACAACAGATAGCCTTGGATATCAGCCTCCTACAGAAATGCAGATTGAAGCAATGAGTCAAGTAATCGCTGTATTATGCAAAGCATTGGATTTGACAATTGATATTTACCGGGTAATGACACATGCAGAGGCTGCTAATAATATGGATGGCCTTAATCCAGATTATGAAGTTAACGGATATCCCGATGGAAAATATGGACCTGGCTTTAGCTGTGAACGATGGGACTTGTGGTTTATACCAGGTGTTCCTAAAGGAGAAGGCGGTAATGTTTTGCGAGGAAAAGCAATCTGGTATCAACAACAAGGGGTTGGCATATTCTAACCAATACCAAAGCAGTATATGTATTGGAGTGAATTATTTAGCTGCCTATGTATTAAAAGACATAATCCTTACCTAATATATTGATAAGGAAACGAAAACCGATGGAGTCGTACTGTGTTTTTAAATTAAAAATAAAGGCTTCCCTTCAGTAAAAACTGAGTTGGAAGCTTTTTTGTTTAAAGCCTTTCCTGTAAACATTTTCATTGAGAGCCAACTTGGCAAAAGATTCATTTTACTAGGTCAATTTTTTACTGTAGGCAGGATTCTACAAGCAAAATGGGAAATAATAAAAAAGTATAGTTTTTTTTGAAGATAAGGAGTGGTAATGATGAAAATTGCTAAGAGTTTGACAGATTTAATTGGTAACACACCCTTGCTTGAGCTTAGTAATTATAACGGAACTAAAAATTTAAACGCAAAGGTAATTGCTAAACTAGAATATTTTAATCCCATGGGCAGTGTAAAAGATCGGGTAGGCTAT
The DNA here is from genome assembly GCF_000725345.1 of Pelosinus sp. UFO1. Classification (NCBI taxonomy): domain Bacteria; kingdom Bacillati; phylum Bacillota; class Negativicutes; order Selenomonadales; family Sporomusaceae; genus Pelosinus; species Pelosinus sp. UFO1. Next base: position 3,207,341 of record NZ_CP008852.1, on the reverse strand, counting down.
GCCATGATTGTAGATGGAGAAGAAAAAGGGCTAATTCGTGAAGGTACTGTTATTGTTGAGCCTACTAGTGGTAATACGGGAATTGGCTTGGCTTTCGCCGCTACAGCAAAAGGTTATAAGCTAATCTTGACCATGCCAGATACGATGAGTATTGAGAGAAGGAATTTATTGAAGGCGTTAGGGGCTGAAATAGTCTTGACTCCAGGTACTCAGGGCATGAAGGGGGCCATTGCTAAGGCGGAAGAGTTACTAGAGGAATTTCCTAATTCCTATATGCCTCAACAATTTAAGAATTTAGCGAACCCTGCAATTCATCGTAAGACGACGGCACAAGAAATTTGGCAAGATACAGAAGGACACGTAGATATTTTTGTTGCTGGTGTAGGCACAGGTGGTACTATAACAGGTGTAGGTCAGGTATTGAAAGAAAAGAATCCAGCGGTTAAAATTGTGGCCGTTGAACCGAGTGATTCGCCTGTATTATCTGGAGGGAAGCCAGGCCCTCATAAAATACAAGGCATTGGCGCAGGTTTCGTGCCAGACATATTCAATCCCAAAGTGGTTGATGAAATTATCAAGGTAGAAAATCAAGACGCTTTCAAAACTGCTAGAGAATTAGCTAAAGTGGAAGGGTTGTTGGTAGGAATATCCTCTGGAGCGGCGCTTTTTGCTGCGACTCAATTAGCCTTGCGCCCTGAAAATAAGGGAAAAAATATTGTTGTACTCTTGCCTGACACCGGAGAAAGATATTTATCTACTCCCTTATTTCAGGAAGAGTAATTGAATCTTACAAGATACTTCAAAAACATTTAAAATAATAGTTGACATTATCAATTAAAACAAGTATACTTACTCAAGTAAGGCAACCGCAAATCGACTCCGTAGCCCAGCTGGATAGAGCGCTTGACTACGAATCAAGAGGTCGCAGGTTCGAATCCTGCCGGGGTCACCATATTAGATCATTAGAACGCTTGAAGAACTCTTCAAGCGTTTTTTTTATATATAATGTTAAATACCTGTAGTGATTAAAATATATATTTTTAATCACTATATATGCTTTTTTACGATAGTTGCGGGAAGGAAATTGTAAAAATAATTAGAATAATATAGGAGGAGAAAAAGAAATAGAAAAAGTAAAGTCGAAAAAAATAGTTTCATGTAATAAGGAGGAATTTTATGTTTGGACAGCGGAGTTTAAAAACACAGTTGATTATATTTTTTATTTTATTTGCAGTTATTCCTGCCGCAGTTGGTGGAGCAATCAGTATCTATATGAATGTTACGTCAACTAAAAATTCAACAATACAGAGCAATAGTAATACTACTTTACAGATTGCAAAACAAATCGAAATTATGCTAGATGATTCAAAAGGAATGACGGAAGGATTGGCAGCCAGTCCAACAGCACGTTCTTTGGATGGTGCGGTTATCCGTGATATGATTGTAAACTTTCAACAAAAAAACCCTCAGTTTGAGCTTATCTACGTAATGGATAAGACCGGCATGCAGGTTGCAAGGACTGCAGGTACATTAGCAAATCGTGGCGATCGACCTTACTTTGTAGAAGCCATGAAAGGCAGTACTTTTTTTACAGATGTTTATATATCATCTTTTACCAATGCACCTAGTGTAACAATTTCTGTACCAATCAAGGATGCTGCAGGGAAAAGTATCGGTGTTTTTGCTGCGGACATTGGTTTGCAAGCTTTATGGTCGATTGCAGAGAATGTTAAGGTGGGAAAGAACGGGTATGTTGAAATCGTTGATCATAACGGTGTGGTCATAGCATATCCGGATCATGAGAAAGTCTTAAAGAAAGAAAGTTTTGCTGAATTAGAATATGTGAAAAAAGTAATAGGTGGGCAAACTGGCTCAATGGACTCTATATCAAGCCGTGGTGATACAACAATTGCTACCTTTTCCCCAGTGAACAAATACAAGTGGGGAGTTATTGTAAATGAACCACTTAAAGATGTTCATAACGGAGCTGTATCCGCATCATATATCCTTATGGCAATTTTACTTATATCTTTATTGCTTGCAGCAGTGACAGCATTTTACATAGCTCGCAGTATAGTTTCTCCTTTACAGAAGGTAGTTGATTCAGTTCAACTGGTAGCTGGGGGAGATTTATCCCAAGCGCTTGTTGCCGAAGGGGCTTTAGAAGTAAATCAGTTGGTTCGGGGCGTAAATCATATGATGTCTGCCTTGCGGGAAATGATTAGCCATGCTTCATCTGTTTCTGAATCAGTAGCAGCATCAGCTGAGGAATTGACAGCATCTGCCACTGAAGTAGGACGTGCTTCAGAAGAAGTAGCAATTACCATTCAGGATGTAGCACAAAGTGCTACGAACCAAGTACAGTTATCGGATGAGTCAGCCGCTATCATGACGGAGATGCAAAGTGGTATTGCTGATGCCGTAGAAGCTGCCTGTGACGTTTCGGGGGCCTCTGAACGCAGCGAACAATCTGCTGAACATGGCTTAAAACAAGTTAATCATGCTGTTATGCTAATGAGCAGCATTCAAGAAGATGTAGGCAATGCGGCCCAAAAAATAAATGCGCTTGGCGAAAAATCACGGCAAATTGGCCAAATTGTTGAGGTTATTACCAATATTGCAGGTCAAACGAATCTATTGGCGCTAAATGCTGCGATTGAGGCGGCAAGAGCTGGTGAACAAGGTCGTGGTTTTGCAGTAGTAGCAGATGAGGTGCGTAAACTAGCAGAACAATCTCAAGAAGCAGCTAAGGAAATCGCTGAAATTATTGGCGCTATTCAAAGTGAAACAATTCAAGCGGTAGAAGCGATGGATAAGGGAAGCCACGAGGTAGTAGAAGGTGTTAAGGTGGTTTCAGCATCTAAGGTAGCCTTTGAAGAAATTTATGTAGATGTTAAAGAAATGCGAAAACGAGTAGAAAAAATTCTTGTATTAATGGATACTCAACTAACTGGTAGTGGACAAGTCGGTCAGTCAATTAATGGTATTGCGGATGCATCTAGAACGAATGCAGCTAGTTCTCAGGAAGTAGCTGCAGCTAGTGAAGAGCAAAATGCTTCCGTACATGAAATTGTAACAGCTGTTTCTGGTTTAGCAACTATGGCCAGCGAGTTACAAGAAGTTGTGCATAAATTTAAAGTTTAAGATCTTGTGATCAAAGGGGTGACCACAAGAACACATTGCACTAGCGCGCTGATAAGAACGCTCTAGAGGCTCTTGTGTTTTTGTGGTTTTCTTCTTTTGAAGCCTTCTTTATAACTTTTCAATATAATAAGTGTCTTTTAAGATATTGATACTTCTTCGAAGAAACATTCATTAAATTTATTGAAAAAGTGAGTATTATTAAGAAATAGCTGAAAAATAAGAGCTATATTGAAATAATTAATAATAATCACGGTTGTTATATTATAAAAAATCTGGTATATTAATAAAGTTGCTGTTGCGAGTTAGCAAAAACAAGATGTCAAAGTAAATACAACTTAAAAAAAGTTGAAAAAAGTGCTTGACATAATAACGGTAACATGGTAAAATAAATCTTGTCGCTAGGGAATGTTGAAGAACATTTAAAGATAAAATATGGTGGCTGTGGTGAAGCGGTTAACACGGCGGATTGTGGTTCCGTTATTTCGAGGGTTCGATCCCCTTCAGCCACCCCATTGAATAACTAGCAAAAAGCATGTAGGGGTATAGCCAAGTTGGTAAGGCACGGGACTTTGACTCCCGCACGCGTTGGTTCGAGTCCAGCTACCCCTGCCATTATGGTTCACTAGCTCAGTTGGTAGAGCACCTGACTTTTAATCAGGGTGTCCCGCGTTCGAGCCGCGGGTGAGCCACCATTTAACTTAATTATGCGGGAGTGGCGGAATGGCAGACGCACCAGACTTAGGATCTGGCGCCGCAAGGTGTAGGAGTTCAAGTCTCCTCTCCCGCACCATCAAAAGTTCAAGGCTTTCAGGGATTATCCTGAGGTCTTTTTATTTTTCCTATAGCCCTATGGGGCTTTTATTTTTTTTAGAGGAAAGAAAAATAGGATTTTGTTTTCTATGAATTTTTGCCATAAGCCAAACATTTGGTTCTTTACTGAATATAATAGAGGGAGCAGGGGAGTTTTTGTGCGCTGAAGACTCTTACATTGTTCAGAAAATATAAATTTACTCAAATTAAAAAGGGAGTGGGATAATGGGAGAGCATTTTGCTAAAAATTTTTGGAGTGAGCTAATTTGGCAAAAAGGACAGCGAGCCGAAAAAAGAGCAAAGGAGTTACTTGGTTTTCAGGTAAATCAAGTAGAGACTAATACAAAAATAATCCTAGATCTATCTGAAGGTTTAAATACAGGGAAGTTAAGTAAGTTAATACGATGGCTAATTAAGAAATAATTCCTTTATACTCTACATAATGAAGTAAATTGAACCCTGCTTGGGGATGATGGAAAAATAAGACTTTCTCATCTTTCTCAAACAGGGTTTAATTTTACGGAATCAGAAAGTATAACACTTTCTTGATTCCAAGTAAGAACGACTAAGGCTTCTGCCTGCGTCCGAGGATTTGGCAGGCCAAGTCTTTTCTTATAAAAAATGTGAAAATTTCGAACAAAACGAAGAACTTTGTAGGGAATTACCAAAATACGTCGAAGTAAATTGTGATGTAGCTGTGGAAGGACGAAAATGCTATGAAAAAACAGAAGCCTTTATTTAGTTTACAGACAACCATTGCAGTATTCGCTTGTATTGTTGTTGCCTTGGCATTATTAGTAACCGATATTATTATTAACGAGAGGATTGCGGAAAATGCTCGTATTAATTCCTCAGAGGAAGCAATTGAAATTGCTCGCATTGTTGCCAATACTCCTTTAATAATGGAAGCGTTAACTGGCAATAGAGATGAAAGGGAGATTCAGGTATTTACCGAGAAAGTTCTGAGCGTAAGCGAAGTTCGATTTATTACAGTGATGGACATGAATCGAATTCGAAAATCACATCCTAATCCTGAAAAAATAGGAGAATATTATGAAGAAGAGGATGCCAATCTTGTTTTTGAAGGACAAGAAACTACGTCTGTAAACAAAGGGTCATTAGGAGTTTCTTTGCGTGCTTTTTCACCGGTTTTTGCGCCTGACGGAAAGCAGGTCGGAGCTGTACTTGTCGGAGTTATGATGGAAAGTATACAAGCCTCAGTAGATGATAGTCGATCAGGAATCTATGGTGGTGTTGGAGTTGGGATGCTAGTAGGTGTGTTAGGGTCCTTAGTATTAGCCCGCAGAATAAAGAAAATTTTATTTGGCTTAGAACCTTTTGCCATCGCCAAAATATTTGAAGAACGCAGTGCCATGCTGCAATCAGTAAGGGAAGGTATTTTGGCAGTTGATAAAGATTCACGTATGACCATTGTCAATGAGGCAGCAATTAAGCTTTTTCAACAAGCAGGTATTAGTGATAATCCCATTGGGCAGAAGGTCGATGAGTATGTTCCAAATACACGCTTGCAGAAGGTTTTAGAGACGGGAGAAGCCGAATTAGATCAAGAGCAGGATCTTAATGGGATAACAATTCTAGCTAATCGTGTTCCTATAATTGTAGATGGTGAAATTGTTGGAGTTATTGCCACTTTTCGTGATAAAACGGAAATGAGGCAGATGGCGGAAAGGCTTACGGGCGTTAGTATTTATGCAGAGGCTCTACGGGCGCAGACCCATGAATTTATGAATAAATTGCATGTTATTCTTGGTATGGTTCGTTTGGGAGATTATGATCGATTGAATAATTATGTAAATCAAATTGCTAGTAGATATCAGGCTGAAGTTGGTTCTTTAGTTAAAAAAATTAAAGATCCTGTATTGGCGGGTTTTATTATTGGAAAAATTAGTTTAGCTAGAGAAGCTGGTATAACAATGACAGTATCTGAGGAGAGTTTTTTACCTGAACCAGCTGAACCTGAGGTAGTTCATGAATTAATTACAATAATTGGAAATTTGATAAATAATTCTTTGGATGCAGTAGAAACATCAACATGTAAGTGTGTAAATATTGATTTTTCTTGGGACAGCGATATTTTGACAATTGAGGTGAGTGATACTGGTTCAGGAATTGATGAGGGAGTAAAAAATAAAATTTTTGTACAAGGTTATTCGACAAAAGGGACTGATCGAGGGTTAGGATTGTATTTAATTCAGAGGAGTTTAGAACGACTTGGTGGGCAAATCACTGTCATTTCAGAGGTAGGCCATGGGGCAGTATTTAGAGTAATATTACCCTATTGGAGTAAGGAGGGATATTTTGATTAAAGTTTTGATTGTAGATGATGATCCGATGGTAGCAGAATTTAATCGTCGCTATGTAGAATTAGTGGAAGGATTTAAAATTGAAGCTATTGTCCATTCGGCTAATGAAGCACTTGAGATTTTGAATAAGGTTGATGTCGACTTAATTTTATTAGATATTTTTATGCCAGGCATGAATGGTTTGGACTTATTAATCCAACTTAGGCAGGTAGGCAAAGGTGTTGATGTAATTGTTATTACAGCTGCATGCGATAGACATAGTATAAAAAAAGCTTTGCAATTTGGCGCTGTAGATTATATCATTAAACCTTTCGAATTTGAGAGATTAAATTCTGCGTTACTTGCTTATAAAGGTCTTGCTATCTTAATGGAGGATCAAGATAGATTAAGCCAGGTTGAATTGGATCAATGTGTACTATATAAGGAACAACCTTTGTCCATGCAATTGCCGAAAGGTATCGATAGGAATACCCTAAAAGTAACATGGGAACAAATAAAGGAGTTAGATCGAAGTCTTTTTTCAACAGAGGAAATGGCTAAGTATATTGGAATATCTCGAGTTTCTATGCGTAAATATTTGGAGTTTCTGAGGCAGATAGGTTCTTTGAAGCTAGAACTCATCTATGGAACTGTAGGGAGACCTGTTTATAAATATCGATGTGTAAATTCTGTGAATAACCATATAAAACGTTATTTATAGTTTTTAGTAACATTGATCGGATTTATTGTTTGTTTTTACCTTTTTATAACGTAATAAAATATTTCGATGATGTTAAATCTTCTTTATATATTATAAACCGACCGTAAGGTCGGTTTTATTATTTGTGATTTACTTTACTTACTTTATTAACTTTAATTACAGAGTTGTTTTAGAAGTTACATAAGCTAGCAAATATTCTGTATATTGTGTATTTTTAAATAGACAGGAAAATACAAAAAATTCAATTACTTGAGGGGAGGATAGCTGGTAAATTGGACGGCATATTGTATTAAGATAAAATCAGCTGGAGGTGGAATATTTGTCTACAACAATCGAGAAAATCCAAGAAATGCAAAAGTACAGTGACAAAATCATGGCAGGTGGCGGTGCTAAACGTATTGAAAAACAACATGCCGCAGGTAAAATGACTGCACGTGAGCGTATTGAAAAATTATTAGATTCAAATACATTTGTGGAGCTTGACCGATTTGTAACTCACCGTTGTACTAACTTCGGTATGGAGAAGCAAGAAGCTCCGGGTGAAGGTGTGGTAACAGGCTATGGTACAATTGAAGGTCGCTTAGTATATGTATTTGCACAGGATTTTACTGTAGTCGGTGGTTCCTTAGGAGAAATGCATGCTGCTAAAATAGTCAAAGTACAGAGACTTGCTGTAAAGATGGGCGCTCCTATTATTGGCATTAATGACTCTGGCGGTGCACGCATTCAAGAAGCAGTAGATGCACTTTCAGGATATGGAAAAATTTTCTATGAAAACACGCTAGCATCTGGAGTCATCCCTCAGATTTCAGTAATTATGGGACCGTGTGCTGGCGGTGCGGTTTATTCTCCTGCACTGACGGATTTCATTTTCATGGTAAAAAATACTTCACAGATGTTTATTACTGGACCACAAGTAATTAAGTCGGTAACAGGTGAAGAGGTTACAGCTGAGGAACTTGGTGGGGCTATGGCTCATAATAGTATTTCTGGGGTGTCACATTTTGCTGCAGAAAATGAAGAGGACTGCCTTAATCAGATTAGAAATCTCCTAAGCTTTTTACCTGCTAATAATCTTGATAATGTTCCTCTAATACAAACGACCGATGATTCCAACCGTATGGAAGACAGTTTGGTCTCAGTTATTCCAGATAATCCAAACCAACCTTATGATATGAAAGATGTGATACAATCCATTGTTGATAGTGGACAATTTTGTGAAGTTCACGAACATTATGCACAGAATATTATCACTTGCTTTGCACGTTTTGACGGTAAAACAGTCGGGATTATTGCTAACCAGCCGAAAGTAATGGCAGGTTGCCTTGATGTCAACTCATCGGACAAGTCTGCTAGATTTATTCGGTTCTGCGATGCTTTTAATATTCCTCTTGTTAATTTAGTGGATGTTCCTGGTTTCCTTCCTGGTACTGACCAAGAATTTAACGGGATTATAAGACATGGTGCAAAAATGCTTTACGCCTATTCGGAGGCAACTGTTCCCAAAATTACAGTGATCTTACGTAAAGCCTATGGAGGCTCATATTTAGCAATGTGTTCTCAGGATCTGGGTGCCGATCAAGTATTGGCATGGCCTAGCGCTGAAATTGCAGTAATGGGGCCTGCTGGTGCAGCAAACATTATTTTCCGAGGCGATGCAGAGGTTGCAGCAAAAACGGAAAAATATATAGAAGAGTTTGCTACTCCTTATAAAGCAGCTGAACGTGGTTTTGTTGATATTATTATTGAACCTCAACAAACCAGACCTTATATTATTACATCTTTAAGTATGCTTGAATCAAAACGTGAAACGCGCCCAGCTAAAAAACATGGGAACATACCCTTGTAATTGGTATAAAAGGAGGTGCAAAGATGGGGATGTTTTCATTCTTGTTTGGTGAGGATAAATCAAAATGTAAAAAGGAAAAAGATACCTCACAAGAAATAGCTAGCACTAAAACAGAAGAAGCACAACAGTTATCACCTGATGCGATAAGTCCCGAAATTGTAGCTGTAATCGCGGCTGCAGCGTATGTCATGTTTACTGCTGAAAATCCAGGTATTTCTTTTAAAATTAATCGCATAAGTAATGCATGGGCCGCAACGGGCCGTCAAAAGTTAATGGATGCTCGTAGTTTTCCCCAATCTTAAATAGGAGGTATTTAGAACATGAATAAAATGGATCTTACAATTAGTATCAACGGAGTTTCTTACTTGGTGGAAGTTGAAAAAACAGGTGGAACCGGAGCTACAGGTTTTTCTGCAGCAGCCGCTACTACTACGGCTGCTACTGCTACCCCTACAGTAACCGCTGCTCCTGCTCCTACTCCTGCTGCTCCTAAAGCAGCACCTGTACAGGTTGCTGCCGCTGCTGGTGATACAACCATTCCAGCTCCAATGCCTGGTAAAGTAAGTAAAGTAAATGTTAAGGTCGGAGATAAAGTTAAAAAGGGCGATGTACTTATAATTCTTGAAGCCATGAAGATGCAGAATGAAATTGCCTCACCAGTAAATGGTACTGTAAAGTCAGTGAATACAAACAATGATGATAATGTTAAACCTGGACAAGTCTTAATAATTATAGGTAACTAGATCAAGAAATTTGATGCACAACATTTACAATAGTGCATCAGACTTGGAATTTTCTATACACGATATAAGGAGGAATAGCAATGGAGTCTTTATTATTACAGTATCCTTGGTTAGATGAACTGCTTATGGGATTTATTGGCTTGACATGGAAGCATGTGGTTATGTGGGGCATTAGTGCTTTGCTTATTTATCTTGCTGTAAAGCGCGACTATGAACCTGCCTTACTTTTACCGATTGGCTTTGGTGCTCTATTGGCCAATATTCCACATTCGTCAGCTATTTCACAGGTAGTGGGAGAAGAAGGATTTCTATGGGTCTTATACAAGGGGGGCATTGCCAATGAATTGTTCCCTGTACTGATATTTGTCGCTATTGGTGCTATGTGTGATTTTACACCGCTAATTAGACGACCTATCGTAATGCTGTTTGCTGCTGCAGCTCAAGTCGGAATTTTTGCTACAGCTATTTTTGCAACTTTAATGGGTTTTTCTTTTGAACATGCAGCTTCGATCGGTATTATAGGTGCTGCTGATGGTCCTACAACAATTTATGTTGCTAGCCGTTTTGCTCAAGAGTTGCTAGGGCCATTATCAGTTGCAGCCTATTCTTATATGTCATTAGTTCCCGTTATTCAGCCGCCTGTTATCAAGGCTTTAACAACGGAAGCAGAACGCAAGATTAAAATGGGCTATTCGGATGAAGATCCGGTTTCGCAAACTACTAAGTTTTTATTCCCTGTTATGATTACGCTCATTGCAGGTATCGTAGCTCCTATATCCGTTGCACTAATTGGTAGTTTGATGTTTGGGAATATTATTAAGGTTTCAGGCGTGGTCGACAATCTTTCCAATGCCGCGCAAAACGAGCTAGCAAATTTGGTAACCTTACTCTTAGGTATTACTATCGGGGGTACTATGTCCGGTGACAACTTCTTAACTGTACAAGTAGCAATGATTATGGGGCTTGGTGCAGTTGCCTTCGTCTTCGATACTGCAGGTGGAGTATTATTTGCGAAATTAATAAACCTGTTTAGCAAAGAGAAAATTAACCCTATGATTGGCGCTTGTGGTATTTCTGCATTCCCTATGTCAGGTCGGGTTATTGCTAAAATGGCATTAAAGGAAGATCCAACCAACTTTATCATTCAGCATGCAATTGGAGTTAATGTGGCTGGCCAGGTAGCATCAGTTGTAGCTGGTGGCTTAGTACTAGCATTAATACCTGCGTTAACCAAATAAAAAGTGAGGTGTTATTCTAATGGATGGAGCATTTTTAAAAGCGGTCACTATGATGGGGATTGCGTTACCAACAATGTTTGTTGTTATTGGTATCTTTATGCTGGCAACTACATTATTGCATAAGGCTTTTCCAGCGGGTGAGGATGAAGACTAACATTGAACTGGAAATTGAGTGGCAGTCATTGTATTAATGCAATTTTAAAGACCATTTAGGATCAGGTTCTTTTACAGGAAAAATAATAATACAAGGAGGATTACTTCTATGCTCGAAATGTCTACTGCAGCTATTGCTTCATTAATCGGCGTTATTATTGTAGTTGGTATATCCATGTATAATGAAGACTTAAATGTCGGCATCGTTGCTATCGCTTTTGGTATTGGTATTGGTGCCATTTTTGCAGATCTTTCCGCTGTTAAGGTTATGCAAGCATGGCCTCTAGACTTGTTTATGGTATTAACAGGTGTAACATTCCTATTTGGTATTGCTACTACCAACGGAACGATGGAAAAACTAACTGCCAATGCCATACGCTTGGCAAAAGGTAATACGGCATTAATTCCCTTAATTATTTTCGTGTTAATTACAATTATAACGACCATTGGTCCTGGTAACATCGCGACCGTAACACTGATGGCACCTGTAGTTATGTCCATTGCCGGTCGCATTGGTATGAACGCCTTTTTAATGACCCTCTTAGTTGTTGGAGCAGCAAATGGTGCAGCCTTCTCGCCGATCGCTCCTACTGGGATTATCTCGAATTCTTTTCTTTTGAAAATGGTACCTCAACTTGAAGCGATGGGACAGCATTTAGGGGACCTAAATATGCTGGCTTGGAAAATTCATTTAAATTCTGAAATTGCTCAAGTTGTTGGCAACGTTGGTGGCTTTATGGTATTTGGCGGTTGGGCGTGGATACGCAGACAACGTCATTCTACTTTAAGTATTGATGACATTGCGCCGAAACCAGAACCTTTTGACAGGAGCCAATGGCTGACTCTTGGATGTGTAGGGATATTAATCCTTTTAGTTATTCTACCAAGCTTAGCAATAACAAAAAGTTTATTTACCCCAACAATAATGAATCTTATTGGTACTGGTAAAGCAACCAATGTAGGAGCTGTCGCCTTCTTGCTTTCTACGGTTCTTTTAATTGCCAATGCTGGGGACAGCAAAGCTGCTGTTAAATCAATTCCTTGGTCTGTTATCATCATGGTAGGTGGTATGGGAATTTTAATTGATGTTATGGACAAGGCTGGTGGATTAAATGCTCTTGTAGGTATCATTGCCGCTATATCCAATCCAGTTAGTGTCAATGGTGTATTAGCTTTAGTAACCGGTGTTATCTCTGCCTATTCGAGTTCTTCCGGAGTGGTAATGCCAATGTTCTTGCCGCTAGTGCCAGGTTTAATTGAACAACTGGGCGGTGGTAATGCCATATCCATGATTTCCTCGATTAATGTTGGTTCTCATATGGTTGACACTTCGCCATTGTCACTTTTCGGTGCAATTTGTATCGCTTGTGCTGATGAGAAGGAAGATAAGGGTAAGTTATTCCGACAATTGTTAATTTGGGGATTCTCCATGTCTGTGGTTGGTGCCGTTCTTTGTTACGTATTTTTCGGATTGCTTGGTTTGTAATTCCTCCTTGCTCTCCATTCTGGTTTCATTCTGAATGAAGTTATTACTTAAAGGGGGAGGGCGTTGAAACGAAGGTTTCAACTCTCCCCCTTTTATCTAAGAATATCTGTGAGGGGATGCTAATATGAACAGATTACGAGTAACATCCACATCTACAAAAAAAAATACAATTATAATGATGGTTGGAATCACATTCTTCGCTGTATTATTAACCTTAAATATCATAAAACTAGTTACGATGAATATCTTTCAGCCACTAGAATTTGCCTTCGATGCTCTTTTTTTAGTTGTATTATTTAATCGCATAAACGCAAAATATACTTGCGAGATGTATGATAAATGTTTGGTTTTTAATAAATCTAGTCTTTGGGGTAAAAAACGGTATGATATATTTTATCCTTCAATAATAGGAATTTATAAGTATCAGCCTAAACTTGTAGAAATTACGAAGTTTCGCAGAACCTATAGGCTCCATTCAGCCCTGGATGCAAGTGATGTTTGGACCATTGCATATACAGTTACTACAATAAATGGAAAAAAAGAAAATTGCCGAATTTATTTCAAGCCCGGAGATTTATTCTTAGGTGAACTTCATAGAGTGCTACCGGGTAAAGTAATGATAAATGAGGAAAGAGTGATTCTTGCTGATATAGCAGGATCTAAATGATTCCTCAGATTATGTAGTTCCCATTTTATAAATGTTTGGAGGAAAATGTTAAAATGATTGATATCAAAGATCGTGTGCGTAACAAAGCGCTTCATGCAAAAATTGTAAGCGCAGAGCAAGCTGCAGCAATTATTAAGCCGGGAATGAATATCGGAACTAGTGGATTTACACCATCTGGTTACCCAAAAGCTGTACCAATGGCTCTAGCTGAAAGAATCAAGAAAGATCATTTTCAAATCAACCTTTGGACTGGTGCGTCAGTCGGTAAAGAGCTAGATGGCGCATTAGCAGCAGTAAATGGGATCAATAAACGGTTACCTTATCAAACAAATAATGAAATCCGTAAGTCACTGAATTCCGGTGGCGTTAAATATTGCGATTTGCATTTAAGCGAAACAGCACAACTATCCAGATATGGATTTTTGGGCGGTAAAGTGGATGTAGCCATTGTAGAAGCGTGTGCGATTACCGAAGAAGGACATATCGTACCAACGACGTCTATGGGAAATTCTGCATCTTTTGTACAAAGTGCTGATATTGTTATTGTTGAAATCAATACATCCCAGCCATTGGCTCTTGAAGGGATGCACGATGTGTATATTCCTCTTGATCCTCCTCATCGTTTACCCATTAACATTGCAAAAGCAGATGATCGTATTGGAACTCCATATATTCCATGTGGTTTGGACAAGATAACTTATATCGTTCCTTGCGACATCCGTGATGATGTTCGTGATTTAGCAGCCATTGACGATGATGCTAGAGCCATGAGTAAACATTTCATTGACTTTTTGAAAGCCGATATTAAAGCGGGACGTATGCCAAAAGGACTCTTACCGTTACAATCCGGTGTAGGATCGGTAGCCAATGCGGTTGTCAGTGGCTTTGCTGAATCTGATTTTACTGATTTAGAAGTGTATACAGAAGTTATCCAAGATGGAATGCTAGACTTAGCGGATGCTGGGAAGTTAAAGTTTGCCTCAGGTACTTCTTTCTCACCATCACCTGCAGGCCTTGAAAGATTCTACAAGAATATTGATTCCTATCGCAAAATCATGATGCTGCGTCCGCAAGAAATTGCCAATAGCCCTGAAGTAGCTAGACGCATTGGTGTTATTGCCATGAATACTGCGATAGAACTTGACATATATGGGAATGTAAATTCCACACATATTATGGGAAGCAAAATGATGAATGGTATAGGCGGCTCAGGAGACTTTGCTCGTAATGCCTATTTGACCTGCTTCTTTAGTACCTCCACCGCCAAAAATGGCGCCATATCCTCCATCGTGCCTATGGTATCGCATGCAGACCATAGCGAACATGACGTGGATATCTTTGTAACAGAATTGGGTGTAGCCGATGTCCGTGGACTCAGTCCAAGAGAACGGGCGCGGGTAATTATAGAAAATTGTGCTCATCCTGACTATAAGCCAATGCTTATGGACTATTTGGAAAGAGCCGAGGCAGCTACCAAATGTGCCCATACACCACATATTTTATCAGAAGCCCTTTCATGGCATACCCGTTTCTTAGAAACTGGTAGCATGAAAAAGTAAGTGAAGGAGGATTTTTAGTATGGATAATGAAAGTTTGAAAGCAAAAGTGGCGGAGTATACTGCCAAAGTAGAAAAAGCAAGTGCAAAATTCCCAGAACGCAAAAACCTGGAGTATAACAGACTCTATACTCCATTAGACCTTGAGGGACAAGATTATGAGCGTGATCTAGGATTACCAGGCTCTTATCCTTTCACTCGTGGTGTACAACCTACTATGTATCGCGGTCGTTTCTGGACCATGCGTATGTATGCAGGTTTCTCCACAGCAGAAGAATCCAACAAAAGATATCGCTACCTGTTAGAATCAGGCAGCACAGGCCTTTCTTGCGCCTTCGACTTACCAACCCAAATTGGTTATGATTCGGATGATATCATCTCCGAAGGCGAAGTCGGTAAAGTTGGGGTAGCGATTGACTCCTTGGCAGATATGGAAATTTTGTTTGATCAAATCGATTTAGGCAAAGTATCCACCTCCATGACAATTAATGCTCCTGCATCCGTATTACTTGCCATGTACATTGCCGTAGCTGAAAAGAATGGCATTGGAGCTGACAAATTAAACGGTACCATTCAAAATGATATTTTGAAAGAATATGCAGCACGTGGTACATACATTTTCCCTCCAAAACCTTCTATGCGTTTAATCACTAACATCTTTGAATATTGCTCCAAGAATGTACCGAACTGGAACACCATTTCCATTTCCGGTTACCATATCCGTGAAGCCGGCTCCACTGCTGCCCAAGAAATCGCTTTCACCATTGCGGATGGTATTGCGTATTGTGAAGCAGCGATTAAAGCAGGCCTTGACGTTGATGCCTTTGCTGGTCGTTTATCCTTCTTCTGGAACGCACACAACAACGTATTAGAAGAAGTAGCGAAGTTCCGTGCATCCCGTCGTGTATGGGCAAAAGTCATGAAAGAACGTTTTGGCGCAAAAAATCCAAAATCTTGGATGCTTCGCGTACATACACAAACAGCAGGTTCCATGCTAACTGCACAACAACCTGAAAACAACATCGTTCGTGTTGCCTTGCAAACAGCAGCAGCTGTAATGGGTGGTACACAATCCTTGCACACGAACTCCAAAGATGAAGCATTGGCATTGCCAACAGAAGATTCTGTACGTGTAGCACTTCGTACCCAACAAATCGTTGCTTACGAAAGTGGGCTTGCTGACGTTGTCGATCCATTGGCCGGTTCCTACTATGTAGAAGCTATGACCAATGAAATCGAAGCAGCTGCTTGGGAATATATTAAGAAAATTGATGATATCGGTGGCGCAGTTGTTGCCATTGAAGAAGGTTATATCCAAAGAGAAATCCAAGACAGTGCTTACAAATGGCAAAAAGAAGTGGAAAACAATGATCGCGTAATCGTTGGAGTAAACAAATTCCAAATCGAAGAAAAACCAATAGAAGGCCTCTTACGAGTCGATGCTTCTGTAGGCGAATTGCAAAAGAAAAAATTGGCTGATCTAAGAGCCAAACGTGATAACGCTGCTGTAACTGCTGCTTTGAGCAAACTAGAAGCTGCATGTAAGGATGAGAGCGTAAACCTAATGCCAATTATTTTAGAAGCAGTTAAGACCTATGCAACACTAGGCGAAATTTGTGGCGTAATGCGTAAAGTCTTTGGTGAATACCAAGCGCATGCAACACTGTAAGAGGATAGGAGGGGTAACAATGGAAAAACGTGTTAGAGTATTAGTAGCAAAACCTGGTTTAGATGGACATGATCGCGGAGCGAAAGTAGTAGCTCGTGCGCTCAGAGACGCTGGATTTGAGGTTATCTATACAGGATTACGTCAAACCCCAGAGCAAATCGCAGAAGCGGCTTTGCAAGAGGATGTAAACGTAATTGCACTTAGCTTATTATCAGGAGCTCACAATCACTTGTTCCCACGTATTGTTGAATTAATTCGTGGAAAAGGTATGACCGATGTACTCATGATTGGCGGCGGTGTTATTCCTGATGCCGATATTCCAACGCTTAAAGCAGCTGGTATCGCAGAAGTATTTACACCAGGCACACCCACTACGACCATCATTGATTACATCAATGCAAACGTAAAGTAAATAGCTGTATGTTGCACTATGCCCCCGGTTTTGGGAGTGTATAGTAACATGAGGTGGTGTAACCAATGAACATTGCAGAAGAATTATTAAAAGGCTCTCGCTTAGCCTTGTCAAGGGCGATAACAGCGGTGGAGAACGAATATGATGATGCAGTAAACATTATGCAGCAACTATATCCTCATACCGGTAATGCTCATATAATAGGCATTACCGGTCCACCGGGAGCAGGCAAGAGCACCTTGACCGATAAATTGGCAAAAGAATATCGTCGGCAGGGAAAAACAGTCGGTATCATCGCGATTGATCCCACAAGCCCATTTTCGGGTGGGGCTATTTTAGGTGACCGGATACGCATGAATGAATTGACATTAGATGAAGGTGTATTTATCCGCAGCATGGGTACGCGGGGCAGTTTAGGCGGTTTATCCCGTAAAACAGCCGAAGCCGTAAAAATCCTAGATGCATCGGGTAAAGACGTAATTCTAGTGGAAACCGTAGGCGTTGGTCAATCGGAAGTAGACATTGTCAAAACCGCGGATACAACCTTAGTCGTACTTGTACCTGGCTTAGGTGACGACATTCAAGCCATCAAAGCAGGTATATTAGAAATTGGCGATGTATTTGCCATTAACAAAGCAGACCATGATGGTGTAGACCGTCTACATACGGAACTAGAAATGATGTTAGACCTAAATCAAAAAATGACCGATTGGCGTCCGCCAATTAAACGTGTCATTGCAAATCGGGGAGAAGGCATTACCGATTTGTTAGCCTCCATAGAAGAACAGATTGCCCAATCGAGACAATCCGGTCAATTCGTCGAGCGTCGTACAGATCGCACCAAAAGCGAGCTATTGGTTATGCTTGATGAACAAGTTGGCCGGTATGTAAGAAAGCAGCTAGAGAACTATGGAAAATTTGATGAACTAGTAGCCAGTGTAGAAAGTCGTGAAAAGAATCCATATGGTGTTGTCAATGATATAATGGCAACTATTTTGCAAAAGTAAGTTAGGAGGGATTTTTGATGTTTAAAACATTAAAAGTAGACCATATTGGTATTGCAGTAAAAGATTTAGAACAAGCAAAAAAATTCTATACCGAAGTGCTTGGTATGGAAGTAATGGGTGAGGAAACAGTAGAACAACAAAAAGTAAAAGTTTGCTTTATTCCTTGCGGTGATAGTGAAGTAGAATTACTTGAATCTACCTCACCAGATGGCCCTATTGCTAAGTTCATTGAAAAAAATGGCGAAGGCATGCAGCACGTTGCTCTTCGTGTAGACAATATTGAAGCAGCCATTGCTGATCTTAAAGCAAAAGGCGTTCGTATGATTGACGAAACACCTCGTTATGGTGCTGGCGGTGCGAATATTGCTTTTGTTCATCCAAAAGCTACTGGCGGGATTTTGCTTGAATTATCACAGCGCAAATAAGATAAACCTACCTTCTAAGAAGGAGGCAAAATCTATAAAACGCTAAATAAATAGAATGACCATTGTTTTTATTAACAATGGTCATTCTATTTATTTAGGCAAGAAGATAAAATCTTTTTAGTACGTGCCTTTGCTTTGCATATATTGGAAGATTCCTTCGCCGTGTTTTTGCTCTTCTTTTTGAATATGATTTAGAGTTTGGCGAGCGTTAGGATCAGCAAACTCAAATATAGCAGTATCATAAGCTCCAGAAACGAATTTTTCCGTCATTAACATATCTGTACATAGGGTGCTATCATTTTGGCTTGCTGTTTGTGAAGAAGAGCTTGCCGAGGTTGAATTTTGCATATTACTTTGCATAGTGTTTTGGCTTTGTTGTTGGCCCTGTTGTTGTGAGGACGACATATTTGGATTTTGTCCATTTAACATTTGGGTGATCGTATTTAGGTGCTGCTGTTCTTGCTGAGCATAGGAACTAAATAGTTGTTTTAGTTGAGGATCTTGAGCCTGGTTCGCATAGGATTGGTATTTTTCTATGCAAATTTTCTCATGATTTTGTTGATCTTGTAATAACATCTTTTCTTTTTGGCTTAAATTTAGTGTCATATGTAACACCTCCTACTTGTATTTTGTCAAAATACCCCCATAATATTCATGGATATAAGAAAAACGCTACGCGTCCTTTTTGAACCACAAAGACACAAAGGTCACAAAGGGGTTCTATCCATTTCATTCCCATC
The DNA here is from genome assembly GCF_000725345.1 of Pelosinus sp. UFO1. Lineage (NCBI taxonomy): Bacteria > Bacillati > Bacillota > Negativicutes > Selenomonadales > Sporomusaceae > Pelosinus > Pelosinus sp. UFO1. The sequence goes on along the minus strand of NZ_CP008852.1, from coordinate 3,188,418 downwards.
TTTTTTGTGTGCCGCGATAGCGGCATTGTGTCTTTGTGGTTCAATCTTTTTAACTAGAAACTTATAAATTCTGATTCCGTAAAAAAAGTTAAGCTGTACAATTTGTTGTACAGCTTAACTTTTATAAAATTTTTATTTTTTTAAGTGGAAGGGAATCGTGGTTACGATAACGTTCTCCTTCAAAATTAGTAAGGTCCGAAGAATCCAGCCTGTTTGATTGTGCAAAAGACGATGCCACAATTTTTTAGTTTGGAATTCAGGAATTAAGATTGTAATATAGTCTTCTGGATTCCTTTGACGTTCTAAATTACTTATATAATCTAAGAGGGGTTGGATCACTAAACGATAAGGAGAGTAAATGGTGACTAATTCAACACCAGGATTCCATCCCTGCCATTTTACTTCTACTCTTTTACCAACTTCTTCATCCGTTGCAATGTGCAGAGCGATGACATCATTACTAATGCTTTTCGCATATTTAAGGGTCTGCGCTACTACACCAGTAGGGGTAGAAATAGGCACAATAACTACATTTCTACCAGTTTTAAGATTTGCTTCCTCTTCTGGATTGAAATCTTCTACTGGTAAGTGCAGCTGTTCAGCCATATCATTATAATGAGAACGAATTTTTTTGAAGATGAAAATCATCACAGGTATAAATACAAGAACTAACCAGGCACCATAGAAAAATTTCGTGATAGCAATAATAAGTACAACAATTCCAGTTACAAGGGCACCTACTGAATTTACAGTAGATCGTACAATCCAGCCAGGGCTTCGTTCTTTTCGCCAGTGAACCACCATCCCTACCTGAGCAATGGTAAAGGAAAGGAAAACGCCAATGGCATATAAGGAAATTAAATGTTCCGTATTGCCGTGGTAGATAACGATTAAAATGCCGGCAATAATGCTAAGGAGTACAATACCATTAGAGAAGCTTAAACGTTCACCACGCACCCCTAAATAGCGGGGCATATAACCATCTTTTGCTAGAATAGATAGCAGGGGAGGCAAACCGTTAAAGGAAGTATTAGCAGCCAGATATAATACCAGCATAGTAGTAATTTGTATGTAATAATAAGCCCAATTACGTCCAAAAGTTAATTCTGCGATTTGTGATAAAGCCGTTACATCTTCTAAAGGTAAAATGTGAAAATGCATGGTTAAGAAAGAAGTACCAATAAACATAAGTCCAAGGATTCCTGACATCCAATAAGTTGTTAATGTAGCGTTGCGTACCTCAGGGGAGCGAAACATAGGAACGCCATTAGAGATAGCCTCAACTCCAGTCATCGAGCTGCAACCATTTGCAAAAGCACGTAGAATAAGTACGACAACGGTCCAATCCATTTGTTTTGTTAGGGATTCAGGAGGGATAACAGGTGTATGGTTGGTAATTGTTTGGAAAATTCCCGTAACAATCAACGCAATAATACCAAAAATGAATGCATAAGTTGGAAACACAAATGCAGTAGAAGATTCCCGAACGCCCCGTAAATTCACTAGCATTAAAATGCCAAATAAAATAGCTAAATCGATGGGAACTTCATGTTGCGCTAGTGTAGGAAACGCTGAAATAATAGCAGCTGTTCCTGCAGATACGCTTACCGCTACGGTCAGTGTATAATCTGCAAATAGGGCAGCTGCTGCCGTAAGGGCTGGTAATTCGCCCAAGTGAGTAATAGCAACGGAGTAAGAACCGCCACCCCCTGGATTCGCCTTGGCTACTTGTACATAAGAAAAAGTTACAATTGCTAAAAGAGCTAAAATAGCGATCGAGATTGGTGCTAAATAACCGTAGGCTAAAATTCCTGGAAGTGTCAGCATCAGCATAATCTGCTCTGGGCCATAAGCCACTGAGGATAAGGCGTCTGAAGAAAAGATAGCAAGTGCTTTCCACTTTGGGAGTTTTTCGTGGCTCATCTCTTGATTATGTAAGGGTTTGCCAATAAGGATTCGCCGAACGAATCGCATCATAGTTGAATCTACCTCCGATATTTATTGTGTGTGCTTGTGCATAGTAGCGGAATATGCTCGACATAGTATAGCCATCTTTTGGAAAATTATAAAATTGGGCATGAAATCAATTATACAGTACTTATAGTAAAAGGAAAGTAGCATTTTGACGCATTTTGTAGGAAAAAGTAATGTATTTGTTCAAGAATGCGATTTGTGGTTAATATACTCCTGATTAGCGGTATTTTCTAGCTTTTTTAGCAGTAAAGTAGCAAATAGGAGCAGGTTGGTAGAATATTAGAGGTTCTAATAAGAAAAGATGGGAGAAATTCATTAAAAAGACACCGGAAAAACCGGTGCCTTTTTGAAAAAATGTATATTATCGAGGCCAGCAAGAAGAAGTCGGGTTGCAAAAGCGGGGGGAACAATGCTGGTTAGGGAAGCAAGTTTGGCGAGGGAAGCAAGTTTGGCGAGGGAAGCAAGTTTGGCGAGGGAAACAAGTTTGGTGAGGGAAACAAGTTTGGCGAGGGAAACAAGTTTGGCGAGGGAAACAAGTTTGGCGAGGGAAACAAGTCTGGCGGGGGAAACAAGTTTGACGGGGGAAACAAGTTTGGCGAGGGAAACAGCTTTGGCGAGGGAAGCAAAAACTAGAGGGATTGCATCCTACTATGACACGTTCGTCATCGTCATCATTGTAATCATCGTCCCAATCATCCATTTCTGGTCTGTCCCATTTAGGTTTTCTTTCATTACCATCATCATCATCATAATACATGTTATGATCCTCCTTTAAGTATATTGGGTTACGTTGGTTTTGCGTCTTCCCACGTGCCCGTATAAGGGTTGTAGGAGCAATCAGTTGGCGAGGCTAACCAGCGCTTTTCAAGGTCACTGCCTTGGGCTAAGGGGCGGCAATCCGAGCAGGAATAACGATATTCACAGTCTTTACATTTGAGGATCTGATTCTTTGTTGTATGCCAACATTGTAACAGAGGCTGACCTTCTAATATATCAGCCAGAGAATTTGTCAAGATATTACCGCAGAGTTGATTTCTTGCGAAGATGCAGGGGATGACATCGCCTGTAGAAGTTACCGCAATCTTCCCTGCAAGGCATTGGCAATAAGTATGCGCAGTGGTAAAGGAGGTTTCATCTGTATAAAAGGGGGGCCTAATAGGAGGTTTTGAATAGGTTGTTGGGAGTAAGTCTTGATCATCTCCTCTACCAGTAGGACGAACAACATCTGGATAGGAATCTGTCATACCTAATTCGTCATATAATGCAAGAATATTCTCAACTTCATCTTCATTTGCCTTCATAATAATAGAAGCAATTCGTAAAGGAATATTTGCGGCCATCAATTTTTTTATCGCATTCATGGTTTTATTAAAGCTATTGGGTTGCAATGTAACACGGTCATGGACAAGCGCATTATTGGCATAAATCGTAGTTGCAATATTAACATTATATTGCTTAAAAAAGTCAATGCAGTCGTCATCTATTAAAGTAGCATTAGTAAAAATTTCAATGTATTCATAGCCAACCTGATGGGCTTTAATAACTAATTCCCGCCATTTAGGGTAAAGGAGGGGTTCTCCTCCAATCAATTGAATATCCGTGGCACCTGCTAATTTAGCTTCATCGATAAGCGAGAGCCAACGCTCATGAGGTACTTTGTCAAGCTCTTTACGGGAAGGACCACTTTCTGAGTAACAATGTAGGCATTTGCTATTGCAGGCCGAGGTTAATTCTAACCAAAGAAAACCAAGTTTTATAGGATCTGCGGGTGAGGAAATCTCGGGTAGAGAAGTGGGAGCAGTTTCCTGAAACAAACCCAATTCTGTTTTTGTTAGTTTCTCTAAGAAATTCATATACTGCTCGCTATCAGGAGAGGTAATATCCCACAGGGTTTCGATGGCATTACCTTGGCAGGCACTAAGTAATTGAGTGGCACTGGGGTTGATTGAGTGCACCTTTCCTGTTTTAAAATTATAAATTGCACCTCTACTGGCGCCTTTCACCAATTTACAATGATCTTGTAAGCAATAATACAACAGTTCATCCCCCTTTACGGTGATTTATTACATAATATGCAATTAAGGGGGCGAGGTGTGCGTTATTAAAAAAGACAAAAGTTAAATTATATGAGATCTTGACAAAAAAAATGATTAAATATATAATTAATAACGTTGTTGGTGATAAAAAACAAAACATGCGGAAGTAGCTCAGCGGTAGAGCATCGCCTTGCCAAGGCGAGGGTCGCGAGTTCGAATCTCGTCTTCCGCTCCATAGAATTATTGAACTCGGCAGATACTGCTGGGTTTTTTGCATATATCTTGTTTTTGTTATATAATTATGGTATCATATGGGCTATGACATTCTAAAGTGTGATTTTTATGTCCAAAGTAAGAAAATCATTAGTAATAACATAGCAAGCATGTTAAAAATGGTAATACTATTTTTGGCGTTACACATAAATGTCGCCAAGTAATTACATAGGGAGGATACAATACAAAATGAAAGCAACAGTAGAAAAAATAGACAATCATAAAGTGGTTTTTGAAATTGAAGTACCTCAGGTGGAAGTAGCAAAAGCGGTTGATAAGGCATATCGTAAATTAGCTAATAAAGTGAACATTCCGGGGTTCCGTAAGGGAAAGACACCTCGTCGTATTTTAGAATTACATATTGGTAAAGAAGCATTATTAGATGAAGCTTTTGAAATCATGGCAAGTCCTGCCTATGCGAAAGCTCTTGAAGATAATAATATTGAACCAGTAAGCCGTCCTCAAATTGATGTTGTAACATTGGCAGAAGACAAAGATTTAGTGTTCAAAGCCACTGTAGTTGCCAAACCAGAAATTACTTTAGGACAATATAAAGGTTTAAAAATTGCTGTAGAAGCAGAAGCTGTTACAGAAGAAAAAATTAATGCCGAAGTAGAAACTATGCGTAATAGTCATGCAAAAATGGTAGTTGCAGAAGACGCAATCGTTGAAGATGGCGATTTTGCTATTATTGATTTTGAAGGATTTGTTGACGGCGTAGCTTTCCCAGGTGGAGAAGGCAAAGCGTATCCATTACAAGTAGGTTCTAATACATTCATCCCTGGCTTTGAAGAGCAGGTAATTGGTGCAAAAGCTGGTTCTGAAGTGGATGTTAAGGTAACCTTCCCAGCAGAATATCATGCTCCTGATTTAGCAGGTAAAGACGCTGTCTTTAAGGTAAAAGTTAACGACGTAAAACGTAAAGAATTACCAGAGCTTGATGATGAATTTGTAAAAGATGTAAGCGAATTTAACACAGTTGAGGAATTAAAGGCCGACATTAAGAATAAGTTAGAAAAGGCTGCTGCAGAAAAAGCAGAACGCGATTTCCGTAATGAAGCAATTAAGCAAGCTGTTGAAAACGCAACTGTAGATATTCCAGAAGTTATGGTAGAAGAACGCATTTCTAAAATGATTGAAGATTTAGGTGCTAACTTAGAAAGTCGCGGAATGCAGCTTGATCATTATATGAAATACATGAATACAGACATGGCAGCACTACGCGAAAATTACAAAGAGTCTGCTATTGCAAATGTTAAAACTGATTTGCTTTTAGAAGCAATCGTAAAAGCAGAAGCATTAGAAGTAAGCCCTGACGAAGTAGATTTCGAAATTGCTACTATCGCTAAAGGATACGGTGCTGAAGTTGCGGATGTGAAAGCAATTATCAGCGGACAAGGAAAAATGTCTACTGTATATGATTCCATATTACGCAAAAAAGCTGCTGAGCTAATTATTAGTAGTGTAGAAAAAGAGTAATAAAAAAATAATAAACCAATAGAGGTGTGATACTATGAATTTTGTACCAATAGTAGTAGAGCAATCTAGTCGTGGAGAACGATCTTATGATATCTATTCTAGACTTTTAAAAGATCGTATTATATTTATTGGTGGTCCCATTGATGATAATGTGGCAAATGTAGTCATTGCCCAACTTCTGTTTTTGGAATCGGAAGATCCAGATAAGGATATCCATATGTACATTAACAGCCCAGGTGGCGTTGTGACTGCAGGTATGGCTATATACGATACCATGCAGTATGTTAAACCAGATGTTTCTACAATTTGTATGGGGCAAGCTGCAAGTATGGGAGCCTTATTGTTGTCAGCAGGTGCAAAAGGTAAGCGCTATGCACTTCCTTATGCACGTGTGATGATTCACCAGCCTTTGGGTGGATCGCAAGGTCAGGCTACTGATATTGAAATCCATACCAGAGAAATATTAAGAACCAGAGAACTTCTTAACGGAATTCTGATCAATCAGACTGGTCAAAGTAAAGAAAAAATCGAACATGACACGGAAAGAGATTACTTCATGTCTGCTGAACAAGCTAAAGAGTATGGTATTATTGATTCTGTGGTTGTTCGGGGAGATAGGCGTCTTGAAAGTCCCAAATAAAGAGGTGATAGTATGTTAAAATTTGGGGATGACAAAGGTCAACTCAAATGCTCTTTTTGCGGTAAGCTACAGGAACAAGTCAAGAAATTGGTAGCAGGTCCTGGGGTATACATTTGCGATGAATGTATTGAGCTATGTAATGAGATTATTGAGGAAGAACTAAGCGGAGATATTGATATTGAGCTTCGTGATGTTCCAAAGCCTAAAGAAATTAAAGATATTCTAGATCAATACGTTATTGGTCAAGATTCTGCGAAAAAAACATTAGCTGTAGCGGTGTATAACCATTATAAGCGTGTCAATTTCGGTAGTAAAAATGATGATGTTGAACTTCAAAAGTCCAATATCGTGATGCTTGGGCCAACAGGTAGTGGTAAGACACTATTAGCGCAGACCTTAGCAAAATTGTTAAATGTACCTTTTGCCATTGCAGATGCTACCTCACTTACAGAAGCTGGATATGTTGGAGAAGATGTGGAAAATATCTTGCTAAAACTCATTCAAGCTGCTGACTATGATGTAGAAAAAGCCGAAAAGGGTATTGTATACATTGATGAGATTGATAAGATTGCCCGTAAATCGGAGAATCCATCCATAACTCGCGATGTATCAGGGGAAGGTGTGCAGCAAGCCTTACTTAAAATTTTAGAAGGTACTGTAGCAAGTGTGCCGCCGCAAGGTGGACGCAAGCACCCTCACCAAGAGTTTATTCAAATTGATACGACCAATATCTTATTTATTTGTGGCGGTGCTTTTGACGGTATCGATAAGTTAATCAGCGCACGTACAGGTAAGAAAAATATGGGATTCGGCGCCGAAGTGAGGAGTAAGGAAAAGAAAAACATTGGTGATCTTTTGCAGCAAATTTTGCCTGAGGATCTCTTAAAGTTTGGTCTTATTCCCGAATTTGTCGGCCGTTTACCAGTTGTTGTAACACTAGATGCACTAGATGAATCTGCCCTTGTCCGTATACTGCTAGAGCCTAAGAATGCATTAGTTAAGCAGTATCAAAAATTCTTAGAAATTGATAATGTGCAGCTTGAGTTTAAAGAAGATGCCCTTGATGCAATTGCGAAGGAAGCTTTGAAGCGCAATACAGGCGCACGGGGATTAAGAGCGATTATTGAAGGCATTATGTGCAATGTGATGTATGAAGTACCATCTCGTGCAGATGTGGCTAAATGTACAGTAACAAAAGAAGTGGTTTTGAATAAGGAAGAACCTATCTTAGTTACGGTTGATCGCAAGGCTAAGAAAAAAGAAGAATCAGCATGAGTTAAACAGGAGAGACGAGAGTCTCTCCTATTTTTACGGAATCAGAAAGTATAACACTTTCTTGATCCCAAGTAAGAACGACTAAGGCTTCTACCTGCGTCTGAGGACTTGGCACAAGCCAAGTCTTTTCTTATATTTACTTTTTTTAACAGGATAAAATCAAGCCGTCTGCCAATACTAAATTCAGAATCAGAAATGTTGGGGAGGAGGTTTTGTAATCAGTGGATTATGCGATAAACATTGTCACGGTGATACAATTCTTTTTTGCCGTTGTTATTGGCTTGTATTTTTGGAATTTGTTACGATCGCAACAAGGAAATCGGGTTGCTGTTGAACGTGAGTCTAAGAAGGAAATGGACAAACTGCAAAGGATGAGGTCCATTTCTTTGACAGAACCTTTATCTGAAAAAACTCGTCCAACGACTTTTGCCGAAATTGTTGGGCAGGAAGATGGGCTGAAGGCTTTACGAGCAGCTTTGTGTGGACCTAACCCACAACATGTGTTAGTCTATGGGCCTCCTGGGGTTGGAAAAACAGCGGCGGCGAGATTGATACTAGAAGAAGCGAAACGAAATCCCTTATCACCTTTTTCAAGCTGTGCGAAGTTTATTGAGCTTGATGCCACTACGGCTCGGTTTGATGAACGCGGTATTGCAGATCCATTAATTGGTACAGTTCATGATCCTATTTACCAAGGAGCAGGTCCTTTAGGTGTAGCAGGTATTCCTCAACCTAAGCCTGGCGCAGTAACGAAAGCTCATGGCGGCTTACTATTTATAGATGAGATAGGTGAACTGCATCACATTCAGATGAATAAGCTTTTAAAAGTATTAGAAGATCGTAAAGTATTCCTAGACAGTTCCTATTACAATAGTGAAGACACAAATATTCCAAGTCATATTCACGATATGTTTCAAAATGGTTTACCTGCAGATTTTCGCTTAGTAGGTGCTACAACACGTACCCCCCAAGATATTCCACCAGCAATTCGGTCTCGGTGTGTGGAAATATTCTTCCGTCCTATACTACCTGATGAGATAGGCAGAATTGTTTATAATGCAGCGAAAAAAATTAACTTTGCTATTGATGATAAAGCGGTAGAAGTGATAAAACAGTATTCTACCAATGGGCGGGATGGTGTTAATATTGTTCAGATCGCTGCTGGTGTTGCGATTAATGAGCAGCGTCAATCCATTACTTGTAAAGATGTTGAATGGGTTATTAATTTTAGCCACTATAGTCGAAGACCAGAAAAGAAAGTACCGGATGCTCCTCAAGTTGGTTTTGCAAATGGACTGGCAGTATATGGAGCTGACGTAGGGGCTATTACTGAAATCGAAGTTACAGCTGTTCCTGGTACAGGAAAGTTCACTATTACTGGGGTAGTTGATGAAGAAGAATTAGATGCGCCAGGTCGTACAATACGTCGTAAAAGTATGGCCAAAAGTTCTTTAGAAAATGTGCTTACTGTGCTTTCTAACCGTTTTAAAATGGAGTTACATAGCTACGATATCCATGTTAACTTTCCTGGTGGTGGTCCAGTGGATGGTCCTTCAGCAGGTGTAACTATGGCAGTGGCAATTTACTCCGCGGTTAAAGGCATCCCTATTAGTAATACAGTAGCAATGACAGGAGAACTCTCGATTCGTGGTTTAGTCAGACCTGTAGGTGGAGTTAGTGCTAAAGTGTACGCTGCCGAGCAGGCTGGAGCACGTCGAGTTTTAATACCTAAAGATAACTGGCAGGAAATGTATCAAACATTGCCAATCGAAGTCATTGGAATAGAAACGATTGAAGAAGCTTTAGACTATACATTAATGAAGAATGTAGATGTGCTGCATCGAGATATTGCAGTGCCACAGCCAGATATCTTGGCGGCTGCAGGGATATCAAATTAAATAAGTAATAGGTGGTTTAGAAATGGATAAAACTGCGTTACTCTTAGTAATCGTTGGTGCCTTGAATTGGCTTTTAGTTGGGCTATTTCAGTTCGATTTAGTTGCCACAATTTTTGGCGGGCAAAATTCCTTTTTGAGTCGTGCAGTCTATGTACTGGTTGGCTTATCTGGTCTTTGGTCTATGAAGTTTTTATTTGCGGAACGTAGATCAGCATAAAGATGAATACGAAAACAAGATAGCCCTTCAAAGGGCTATCTTGTTTTCGTATTGCTGTGGAGTTATATTGATGATATCTCTCAGTTCATCACCATTTATACACTCTTTATCTAATAGGAGCGTAGTTATCCTTTCCAACAATTCTTGCTGATCAGCAAGGATATTGTGAACGTATTGCTCTGTTTCTTTTATAATAGATGTTAAGGTAACATGCAATAACTCTTTTGATAGATCCTCTGGAGAAACAATTCCTAAGGTTGATATACCACTGTGGATAATCTGTTTTGCCAATTCAGTAGCATGTTTAAAATCGCTAGCTGCACCGGTACTGCGATTGCCTAGTTGAATTTCTTCAGCAACTGCACCAGCTAATGCGACTGCAATTTTATCAGTGAGAGCTTTGGTTGTATATAAATAGGTATCATCTAGCGGTGTTTGTCTTACGTAGCCTAAAGCATTGCTTCTTGAAGCAATGTTAATGGTTGCTACAGATCCTGGCCGGGTCAATTCGCTGAGTAGAGCATGTCCTACTTCATGGACTGCAATGCGATGTTTTTCCATCTGATTTGGTACCCGGTCTAGTTTTTCACCCATAATAATTTTGTCAATTGCACATTGAAAGTGATCTGCTGTTATTAAAGTTTGCTCTTCGCGCAGGGCCATAATGGCAGCTTCATTTGTTAAACTTTCCAAATGAGATCCTGAAAAACCAAAAGTATTTGCTGCAATACTATCTAAAGAGACATTCTTTGCTAAAGGTTTATTTTTGGTATGAAGTGTAAGAATGTGAAGCCGCCCTTTTTTATCAGGCAAGTCAACTTTGACTTGTCGATCAAACCGTCCTGGACGTAGCAGGGCTGGGTCAAGCATATCGATTCGATTGGTAGCTCCTATGACCAATATGCGAACACTGTCATCGAAAGAGAGACCATCCATTTGTACAAGCAGTTCATTTAATGTTTGATCATATTCTATATTGCTAGTAGTTTGGCCGCGTTTGCCACCAACGACATCTAATTCGTCAATAAAGAGCACCGCACTTTCTTTATGCTGACTCTTAGCAAGCTTCTTAGCTTGTTCAAACAATTGCCGAACACGTTGTGCACCTACACCTACATACATTTCAACGAATTCTGAACCGCTGACAGAAAAAAATACGGAGTCAGTAAACTGTGCTGCAGCTTTAGCTAGTAGTGTTTTTCCTGTACCAGGTGGCCCATTTAATAAAACACCTTTTAAAGGGCGGATACCAAGATGTGTAATACGAGTAGCATCTTTAATAAATTCTAAAGCTTCGCGTAACTCTTGCTTTGCCACTTCTTGTCCGCCAATATCATCAAAGTGAATCAGTGTAGAGGCTGAAGTTTTTGCTTCTTTTTTTGCAAAAGAGTTTTTGGCAAGTTTTGCATGATTAAGATAGACAGCGGCAATGATTAATGTTATAACAAAGAGCATAGGTACAATATCAAACCCTTGCCAAAACAAAAAGAGCAAGAAACCTGTACTAATACCAAACCCTATTTCTGCGTAATACATTTTATCTCACCCCTTTACTATCTGGTTCTCGGGGGATGATCTGGTATAAATCACCATTGGTGGTTGTAAGTTGAAGATAAACATTGTTTGCATCGATGTATACGTGCGTTTTTGTATTGGCAGCGGCGGCTTTTTCTTGGATCTTTTCAGACATAGCGCTAAATTTTCCCGTGGAAATTCCTTCGTATACATAATAGTGGATTGTATAATAAAGTTGCTCCAATTCAGGGGTTCGATGGTCATGAAGGATCAGCTTATATTTTGACGATCCTAAACTACCTGTAAGTGCATCATTGATAGATTGATAAGCTACTTCTAAGTTATCTACGTTTGTAAGAGTAACGTGAACTTTTGGGATAATTTGATTTTTAGAGTCGATAACTACTTTTTCAACCCCGGCAATTTCTCCTACTCCTTGGGTAACTGGTTTGGTTACAGCATATTGCTGCCAAAAAAAATAACTGCTGCTGGTAGCAGCAAAAGTGAGTATGATTCCAATAACAATGACTGGCCAGTTAATCTTTTGCCAATTCATGTACTTTCCCCTCTCTAATTCCATGATAAAGACAATCTAGTTAACATAATATATTATACTATCTATTAGAAAAGGTGTAAAAGGAAAAATTCACTATTTTTTGTAGTTTTTATTTTGTCTAAAAAGGATTTTGGCATGGTAAATAAGAATATTTATAATTGTTAAGGATGAAAATAATAGTAATAGGATAAGGACAAGTAAAGGAGACGAATTTATGGTAAAGAAAACACAAACAAGAACAATACCACTACTGCCCTTAAGAGGCATCTTAGTTTTTCCATATATGATTATTCATCTTGATGTGGGTCGTGAAAAATCGATTAGTGCCTTAGAAGAAGCAATGGTACATGATCGATTCATTATGCTAGCCACACAAAAGGATGCGCAGAATGATGAACCGAAGCCAGACGATATCTTTAATTTTGGAACTGTGGCAGAGGTAAAGCAACTTTTAAAGCTCCCAGGCGGAACAATCAGAGTATTAGTAGAAGGATTACACCGCGCGGAAATTGTAAAATATGTAGAGTCTGAAGCCTTCTATCAAGTAGAAATCAATGAGTTTGATGAACCAGAAACTAGAACGTTGGAAATTGAGGCTTTAACCCGGACAGCAATTTCTCAATTTGAACAATGGGTTAAGTTTAGTAAAAAGATTCCACCAGAAACTTTGGTTTCTGTTGTTGTTGTTGAGGAACCAGGACGTTTGACAGATCTAATTGCAAGTCATTTATCTCTTAAAATTGAAGATAAACAAGCATTACTAGATGCTGTAAATGTAAAAGAACGATTGGAAAAACTATGTGATATCCTTGGTCGTGAAATGGAGATTCTCGAATTAGAAAAGAAAATTAGTGTCCGCGTGCGTAAGCAAATGGAAAAGACGCAAAAGGAATATTATTTACGGGAACAACTAAAAGCCATTCAAAAAGAATTAGGTGAAAAAGATGATCGGGCAGCAGAGGTCGAGGAATATCGCACAAGGCTAAAAGAACAGGAATTTCCTAAAGAAGTTGCAGAAAAAATCAATAAAGAAATTGAACGTTTAGAAAAAATGCCTGCGATGGTAGCTGAAAGTGCCGTGATTCGCACTTATCTTGATACATTACTATCACTGCCTTGGACAAAAGAGACAGTAGATATGCTAGATATTGATGGGGCGGAAAAGACCTTGGATGAAGACCATTACGGTTTAGAAAAGGTCAAGGAACGTATTTTAGAATATTTGTCCATCAGAAAACTTACGGAAACGATGAAAGGACCTATTTTATGTCTAGTAGGGCCTCCTGGTGTAGGTAAAACTTCCTTAGCACGCTCTATTGCGAAGGCAATGGACCGGAAATTTGTGAGAGTTTCTTTAGGTGGTGTGCGCGATGAAGCTGAAATTCGCGGTCATCGTCGTACCTATGTAGGGGCAATGCCTGGCCGTATTATTCAAGGAATACGTACAGCCGGCTCAAAAAATCCAGTATTCTTGTTAGACGAAATTGATAAAATGAGCGCTGATTTCCGAGGGGATCCTTCTGCAGCATTATTAGAGGTTCTTGATCCGGAGCAAAATAATACCTTTAGTGACCATTATGTGGAAGTGGCTTACGATCTTTCCCGGGTTTTATGGGTCATCACTGCAAATGTAATGCATACCATTCCACGTCCATTGTTAGACCGAATCGAAATTATTAATATTCCTGGCTATACAGAAGAAGAAAAAGTACAGATTGCGAAACGGTATTTGGTTCCCAAACAAGTTCGTGATCATGGCTTGACGGATAAACAAATCGTTTTTTCGGAAGGTACTCTACAAAAGATAATTGGCGATTATACCCGGGAATCAGGAGTTCGTGGCTTGGAACGCAACATTGCAACGTTATGCCGTAAAGTGGCTCGCCAAATTGTTCAAGAAAAACGCAAGAATGTAAAAGTGACAGCACAGAATTTGCATACTTATTTGGGAGCTGCTAGATATCGCCATACACAAGCAGAACGTCAACCGCAGATCGGGGTGAGCACAGGTCTTGCTTGGACTCAAGTTGGCGGAGATGTGCTGGCTATTGAAGTTTCCGTGATGAAAGGTAAAGGCAAATTAATGCTTACAGGTCAACTTGGCGAAGTGATGCGTGAATCGGCTCAGGCTGGTTTTAGTTACATTCGTACCCGTGCACAAGAGCTCGGAATTGATGCAAATTTCCAAGATGAGGCAGATATTCATATTCACTTGCCAGAAGGCGGGATCCCAAAAGATGGCCCATCTGCAGGTATCAGCATGGCTACAGCAGTAGTGTCTGCTTTAACAAGTAGACCTGTGCGCAGTGATGTGGCGATGACAGGGGAAATTACCTTGCGAGGCAGAGTTCTGCCAGTAGGCGGTATCAAAGAAAAAGTACTGGCAGCCCATCGTGTAGGAATTAAAACAATCATCATGCCTAAGGAGAATAAAAGAGATATGGATGAAATACCAGCAAATGTGAAAAAGAACTTAGAATTTGTGCTTGTTGAACATATGGATGAGGTGCTTAAAACAGCTTTGGTGACAAAAAATGAATGAAGCGATCATAAAAGAAGAAGTAGTTAAAGAAGAAATAGTTAATGAAGAAGTAGTTAAAAAAGAAATTAATATTACCAGTGGTCAATATGTTGCTTCGGCTGTACGTATCAATCAATACCCAGAGGGAGAGCTGCATGAGATTGCGTTTATGGGGCGTTCTAATGTAGGGAAATCCTCCTTGATCAACTCCTTAAGCCGCCGTAATGGATTGGCTCGCACCAGTGGTAGCCCAGGTAAAACTCAGACCCTTAATTTTTATAAATTGATGGCAAAAATGAGTGAAACAGACCGACGAGAATTTTTTCTCGTCGATTTGCCTGGATACGGATATGCCCGAACTGGTCGATCCAATCGGCAGCAGTGGGCAAAATTCATTGAAGAATATCTGTTAAAATCTCCGAGATTGCAGCTTGCTTGTCAGTTGATTGATATCAGGCACGCTCCTATGGAGAGTGATGTTAGTACCTACAAGTGGCTAGTTGAAAATGATATACCTGTACAGGTCATTGCGACAAAGGCGGATAAGCTCACCCGCATGGGTGTGAAGAATAATGTAGCTGCCATTCGTAAAGGTCTAGGAATGAAAGGCGGTAACATTATCGCTTACTCATCAGAAAAAGGATTAGGTCGTCCTGAGTTACTTGACGTGATTGGACAAATTCTGTTAAAATAGAACATAAATAAAAAGGAGAATAGCTGATGCTGTTCTCCTTTTTAAGGTTCGGGGGCATCATTAAGCCATTTCTTTTAATAGGATGGTATAAGATTTTTTCTGTGAAGAATACTTAATAAAAACAATCAGAATGTTATCTATTAATAAACGCCGTTTCATTTACGTTGTAATGGCATTCTGATGACTGTATAGATCATTTTGTAGGAGAAAATAATAAAGGAGTTGTGTATGCTTACTGCATTTGATAAGAGCTTATTAAATCTGATTCAGACAGACTTATCTTTTGACAAACGTCCTTTCGCCGTACTGGCCGAAAAGCTTAAGACGGAGGAGTTTGTGGTAATTGAAAGGCTTAAGTTTTTAAAAGAGCAAGGTCTAATTCGCCGTATTGGCCCTTTCTTTGATTCGACAAAGCTTGGTTATATTGGTACATTAGTAGCCCTAGAGGTAAAAGAGGAGTACATTCCT
Source organism: Pelosinus sp. UFO1 (assembly GCF_000725345.1). NCBI lineage: Bacteria > Bacillati > Bacillota > Negativicutes > Selenomonadales > Sporomusaceae > Pelosinus > Pelosinus sp. UFO1. Next base: position 3,172,872 of record NZ_CP008852.1, on the reverse strand, counting down.
CAAGTGGCTGAAGTAATTAATTCTTATTATGGCGTCACTCACAATTATGAACGGGAAGGAACCTTAAATTTATGGTTTACTTTGTTAAGTCCAGATTTAGGAAAACAAAATGAAATTTTGGAGACAGTGCGGAATTTGGATGGTGTAGTTAGGCTGCTTAATTTGCCAGCGACTAAAAAATTTAAGGTGAGTGTGCAGTTTTCCTTATCGTAAGGACTAGTAGAAGTTTCAAGCAAGTAGGAAGAGAGGTACCTTAATGCTAGATGAGTTAGATAAGAAAATTATTGCGATCATGCAGGAAGACTTCCCACTAGTAGCCGAGCCTTATCGTGAAATAGCAGAAAAACTGGGTATTAGTGAGGACGAACTTTTAACGCGATTGCAAGGGTATAGAAAATCAGGGAAAATTCGTAAAATGGGTGCAGTACTTAGGCATCGTGAAGTAGGATATGCAGCAAATGCCTTGTGTGCATGGATTGTACCTGAGGAACGGATTGAAAAGATCGGGAAATTATTGGCGCAAGATGCAATTATATCCCATTTGTACGGGAGAGTTCCTCAATCTGATTGGCCCTATAACTTTTATACCATGCTCCATGCCCATAATCGAGAAGAATGTAAGGCTATAGCAGCGGATATAGCAAATCGTACTGGCCTAAAAGACTATGTCATGTTATTTAGTACCCGCGAATGGAAAAAAATTAGTATGCAATATTTTAAAGAAAATAGTAAGTAAATGATAATTGTAAGATAGCTACACATAAAAGATGTGTAGCTATCTTTTTTTACGGAATCAGAAAGTATAACACTTCCTTGATTCCAAGTAAGAACGACTAAGGCTTCCGCCTGCGTCTGAGGACTTGGCCTAAGCCAAGTCTTGTTCTTATGATACATTTCATTGAATTCTTGGGAACGGTAATTCATAAGTACCTGCCAGCAAATAAATTAAAAGTAATATAAATTTGGTTAATGGTCAAACTATAAATAGCCAAAAAGAGAGGTGATAAAAAGCATCTGCTTGTTGGTACATAAATGTGCCATATGCCTAATGAAACAGCTAAAAAAACAAAGGGGTGTTACTTTAATGACATGGACGCAAATATATGACCCGATGCATAGTCTAGCGCTATCCTCGTTGCTAGCGGCTATCCCCATCATTGTGATTTTTTATTTGCTCGCTATTCGTCGAACTCCAGGCCAAATTGCAGGCCTAATAGCGTTAACTTCTGCTTTATTAGTGGCCATTTTTGCCTATAAAATGCCTGTTGGCCTTGCACTTACATCAGCGGTCATGGGAGCTTTATATGGAATATTCCCGATTTATTGGATCGTAATCACTGCTATTTTCATTTACAATTTAACGGTTGAGACCGGACAATTTGAAATAGTAAAAGATTCGATTGCCACAATTACAGACGACCGTCGGCTGCAAGCTTTGTTAATTGCCTTTGGGTTTGGTGCTTTTTTGGAAGGGGCAGCTGGTTTTGGCACTCCTGTTGCTATTTCAGCGGGTATGTTAGTAGGTCTTGGTTTCAACCCTTTATATGCTGCGGGGTTATGCTTAATTGCGAATACGGCGCCTGTAGCGTTTGGCGGTATTGGTATTCCAATTATTGTTGCAGGACAAGTTACTGGTATCGAAACAATGAATATCAGTGCCATGGTAGGAAGACAATTACCGTTTCTCTCAGTTATTATTCCAATATGGTTAGTTGTGTTGATGGCAGGTTGGAAAGCAGCTATGGAAGTATTGCCTGCATGTTTAGTAGCAGGTATTGCCTTTGCTAGTATTCAGTGGTTTTCCTCCAATTATATTGGCCCAGAGTTGCCAGATATTTTATCGTCTCTAACTTGTATCATTGCACTGACGGTTTTCTTAAAATATTGGAAGCCAGCAAAAATTTGGCGATTTGAAAATGAGCCTGCACCGACCCTTGTTGCAAATAGGAATGCATTAACCTTAGGTAAGGTATTAAAAGCATGGTCACCTTTTATTATTCTTACTGTGATGGTCATCCTGTGGGGGTTAAAACCCGTAACAGCAATGTTAGATGCGGTAACGTTAAAATGGGTGGTTCCCGGACTTGATAAACTAATTGTGCAAGTTGCACCGATTGTAAAACAACCAACGCCTATGACAGCACTTTATAAAATAAACTGGTTAAGCGCTGCAGGAACGGGGCTATTCATTGCGAGTATAATTACTTCTTTATTTTTAGGCGTTGGACCAGGCAGATTTATTTCCATTTTCTTCAAAACCCTTAGACAATTAATAAAGCCACTTATTACAATTCCTTCTGTATTGGCCTTAGCTTACGTTATGAATTATTCTGGTATGAGTTCTACTCTAGGCTTATTTTTAGCTGGGACAGGTTCTTTATTTCCTTTTTTCTCGCCCTTTCTAGGTTGGCTAGGAGTATTTTTAACTGGTTCGGATACCTCTGCAAATGCATTATTTGGCAACTTGCAAGCAGTTACTGGACAACAAGTTGGGGTCGATCCAATTTTGACAGTAGCAGCAAATTCTTCCGGTGGTGTTTGCGGTAAGATGATTTCCCCACAAAGTATTGCCGTAGCAACTGCCGCCACTGGGCTAGTTGGTAAGGAAGGCGATCTATTTAGTTTCACAGTGAAGCATTCACTGATTTTAGCTATAATTGTAGGATTCATGACCTACGCACAAGCGTACTGGCTCAGTTGGATGATTCCCTAAAAGGGAAATAAATAAAAAGATAAAATACTGGGTGGAGAGGGTTCTCTACCCAGTATTTTTATGGTAAGGAAAAAAGGGGATGAATTTGTTCAGAATAGTAAATAGTAATAAGGAGAAGAGTCTATATTCCTAAGTAGATTGCCATCATCAATTCTATAATATAGATGTTTTTTTATAGAATAATGGCAATTTATGAAGAAAATTGATACAGAATTGTCATAGAATTTGAAAAAAGCAATAGACGTAAAGACAGATAATAGTGTATTATAGTAACAGACTTTGCGTGTAGGTGATTAAAATAGTGAATAAAAATTCGATGTTTGAAATTGTAAAAAGTGATTTATTGTTATTGGAAACGGAATTACTTTCTGTCATACATTCTCCGGAAAAATTAATAACAGATATTAGCAAGCATTTAGTCGAAGCAGGTGGAAAAAGGTTACGTCCCGCTTTGTATTTTATGTGTACCAAAAACCAAGTATCCAATATGGAAAAAATAATGCCAATGGCAATTGCTATTGAATTAATACATATGGCAACTTTGGTACATGATGATGTTATTGATAATGCAACAACGCGAAGGGGAAAATCTACTGCTAATTCTTGTTGGGGTAATCATTCTTCTGTATTGATTGGTGATTATTTGTTTGCTAAAGCTTTTTCCTTAGTAGCAAATAAAGCGAGCAACGAAATGCTAAAAGTATTGACTGATGTAATCTGTTCTATGTGTGAGGGTGAAATTAATCAGAACCGCAGTACTTTTATTGCGGATCAAACAGAAAATGACTACCTAAAACGTATTGAACAAAAAACTGCTGATTTTATTGCGGCAAGCTGCGAATTAGGTGGATTAGCTGTCGGTTTATCTTTAGAAGAAACTAAGGCTTTACGGGAATATGGCTATTCATTAGGAATGGCTTTTCAGATCACAGACGATATTTTAGATATTACTGCTTCTTCGGAACAGATTGGTAAGCCAGTAGGAAACGATCTGCGGCAAGGAATAGTGACTTTACCGGTCATCTTTGCTTTAGAGAATAGCGCTGATCGTGATGAATTAAGAGAAATTGTACAAACTAAGAATATGTCTGAAGAAAAAATTAAACGAGGACTTTCTATTATACAAGATACTGAGGCAATCGAATATTCTTATAAACGTGTTTCAGACTATTTAGATCATGCACGAAGTGTGATACCTGCCAGTATTACAGGGGAGCATCGCGATGCATTCCATGCAGTTGCGGACTTTGTAGGTTTACGCAGCTACTGATTAGGTTTCAGAAAGAAGACAAATAATTTTATAATGTGAGCTTTTGTTCCAAATGCAAAAGACTTGGCACAAGCCAAGTCTTTTCTTCTTATTGGTTTTTAGGTATAATATATAGGTAATAGGATTTGAAAGGGGCTATGTGCAAATGTTTAGTTTTAGCATGCCGGAATTGGTGTTAATCTTAGTGATTGCCCTTGTTGTATTTGGGCCTGGTAAATTACCTGAAGTAGGTAAGGCGCTGGGTAAAGGGATCCAAGAATTTAGAAAAGCAACAACTGGCGAATCTTCTCAAGTCCAAGATCCAGCCATAAAAGTTGATAGCAAGTTTGAGGAGAAAAAGTGAGGAATGCTCAATGGCAGAGATTGTAGGTAACGAGAAGAGGGAAGAGCAGCTTCAAGAGGATCCGATAGAAAATCAAATGTCCTTAGTGGAGCATCTAGAGGAATTAAGACGGCGGCTGATTATTATCATTATGGCTGTTGCTGTAGGGAGTATGATCAGTTATTTTTTCGCTGCTGAACTAGTACAGTATATTACAGCACCTGCTGGTAAATTGTATTATATGAGTCCTGCGGAGGCTTTTTTTACATATTTGAGGGTATCATTATTTGCTGGTTTTCTATTAGCACTGCCTATCGTCTTATACCAAATTTGGGCTTTTGTCGTTCCAGCATTAACGAGTAAAGAACGTATGGCTTCTGTTATTTTAATACCTTCTTCAGTGCTCTTATTTTTTATAGGACTGGCTTTTTCTTATTTTTTGGTACTGCCAGCTGGAATTAAGTTTTTTATGGGTTTTGCTACTGAAAATCTTCAACCGTTACTATCCCTAGGAGAGTATTTATCTTTTGTCATTTCGTTTTTACTGCCTTTTGGTTTTATTTTTGAATTGCCTTTATTTATTGTCGTTATGGCCAAATTTGGTCTTGTTGGTTCTGCATTTTTAACAGGTAAACGTAAGCATGTCATGGTTTTATCCTTTGTGGTAGGTGCTGTGTTTTCTCCTACACCCGATGTGTTTTCGCAAACCATGGTTGCCATACCAGTCATTGTATTGTATGAAGTTAGTATTTTTATTGTAAAATATATCTTAAGAAAGTAAAAGGATCTATAGTAGGGAATTGAAAGGGAGTTATATTACATGGCATTTAATGACTTGCGTGACTTTATTCGTGCTCTAGAAGAGCGGGGTTGGTTAAAACGCATTAAGAAAGAAGTAGACTGCGAGCTGGAAATTACAGAAATAACTGATCGGGTATCCAAAATGTCGGGAGATAAAAATGTAGCCTTACTTTTTGAAAATGTAAAAGGTTATGATATGCCAGTTTTGATGAATGCTTTTGGCAGCATGGAACGTATGGCCCTGGCATTTGGTGTAGATAAAATTGATGACATTGCAGCAGAGATAAAAGAAATTTTTAAATTACCTTATATTTCGGTGCAAAATAAATTAGATTTACTAAAGATTATTCCGACCGCTAAACGGGCCATTAATTTTCCGAAGTATGTGAAAAATGGTCCGTGTAAGGAAGTCATTATTAAAGATCAACCATCATTAGATAAATTTCCTATTTTAAAATGTTGGCCTGGTGATGCAGGTAAGTTTATCACATTGCCTTTAGTTTTTACTAAAAATCCTCTAAATGGTAAACGGAATGTAGGAATGTATCGCTTACAAGTATATGATGGGAAAACTACAGGTATGCATTGGCACATTCACAAGAATGGGGCTGAAAACTATCGAGCGCATCAGGCTTTAGGAAAGGATCGTATTGAAGTAGCAGTAGCTATCGGTACGGACCCTGCGATTACCTACTCTGCAACTGCTCCTTTGCCAAAAGACATTGATGAAATGGTATTTGCTGGATTTTTACGTAAAAAATCCGTAGAAATGATAAAATGTGAAACTGTTGATGTAGAAGTTCCGGCACATTCAGAAATCGTGCTAGAAGGCTACGTTATGATTGATGAACTTAGACGGGAAGGCCCTTTTGGTGATCACACTGGATATTATTCTCTTGCCGATGATTACCCTGTATTTCATATTACTTGCATTACCCATCGGAAAGATCCTATCTATCCGTCGACCATTGTGGGCAAACCACCTATGGAGGATTGTTTCTTAGCAAAAGCTACAGAACGTATCTTTTTACCTGTACTACAGATGAATTTACCAGAAATTATTGATCTAAATTTGCCGTTGGAAGGCGTATTTCATAACTGCGCTGTAGTTTCAATAAAGAAAACTTACCCTCAACAGGCAAAGAAAGTAATGCATGCCATATGGGGAATGGGACAGATGATGTTTACAAAAATGGTTATTGTTGTAGATGAACATGTGAATGTCCAAGATATGAATGAAGTTTGGTGGCGTGTGTACAATAATATTGATGCCCGTCGTGATATTGTGATGGTTGACGGGCCTCTTGATGTACTGGATCATTCTTCACCAATGCCCAATTGGGGGACTAAGGTAGGGATTGATGCTACAAAAGCTTGGGCCGCAGAGGGATATAGCCGTGAATGGCCGGATGAAATTGAAATGTCGGCTGATGTTAAAGAAATAGTTGACAAGAAATGGAAGGAATTGGGACTTGAGTAAAATTAAAGCACATCTTGATAATATCGTATTATCCCATACCGTGTTTGCCTTGCCCTTTGCTTATATTGGCGCTATATTAGCCGCCGGCAGTATACCTGCAGCGAGAGACTTATTCTGGATTACTTTGGCCATGGTAGGTGCACGTAGTGCCGCCATGGCATTGAATAATTTTATTGATTTAAAATATGACCGATTGCAGCCAAGGTTTGCCAACCGCCCCATGGTTACAGGAGCAGTTAAGCCTAGGGGAGCCGTACTAATGACATTGGCAAGTTTTGCTCTTTTTGCTGTGGCGGCAGCGAATCTACATCCCTTATGTTTAAAACTAGCACCTTTGGCGGTAATCCCCTTATCTATCTATCCCTATATGAAACGATTTTCTTGGACTTGCCATTTAGTACTAGGTTTAGCTCTCTCCGTTGCACCAATTGGCGCTTGGGTAGCGATCAGGGGGGATATTACCTTACCAATTGTCCTATTAGGCCTTGCTGTTGGTGTATGGATTGCTGGTTTTGATGCGATCTATGGCTGCCAGGATCTAGAGTTTGATAAAAAGCATGGACTACATTCTATGCCTGTGCGCTTTGGAATACAAGGAACTCTTACCATTAGTAAAGCACTCCATGTTATTAGCATTACAGGTTTTGTTGCTGTAGGGATACTGATGAATATGCATGGGGCATATTATGGTGGAGTTGTACTAGCTGCCAGCGTACTAATCTATCAGCATTCGATTGTTAGTCCTACTGATTTTCGGCAAGTAACCCAGGCCTATTTTATGCGCAATGGTTTGGTTAGTATCGCTTTATTAGTATTTACGGTGATTAGCATTATTGTGTAATTTATAAATACGTAGTACGGGGGAATAGTTCATGTCAGTAAGAATCTTAGAAGGCAAAGTCTTTGCTGCACAAATTAAGCAGAGTGTAAAAGTGGAAGTCGAGAAGATAAAGGCAACTCAGAGAATGAATCCTGGATTAGCTGTCATTATCGTTGGTGAGAATCCAGCTTCTAAAGTATATGTAGCCAATAAACATAAAGCCTGCGAGGAACTCGGGATTTATTCAGAGGTCATAAGCTTGCCCGAATCCATCAGCAAAGAAGAGCTATTAGCGCAAATTATTAGTTTAAATGAAAATCCAGCGATTCATGGCATCTTGCTGCAATTGCCATTACCTGAAGCCTTAAAGAATGAGGAAGCAGAACTTTTAAAGGCAATTCATCCGGATAAAGATGTAGATGGATTTCACCCAGTGAATGTGGGAAAACTAGCAATTGGTCAAGAACATCTTGTACCATGTACCCCTGCAGGCTGTATCAAAATGTTGGAACTTGCTAATGTAGAAATTGCCGGTAAACATGCAGTTATTATTGGTCGTAGCAATATTGTTGGCAAACCAATGGCCAACTTACTATTAGCGCGTCATGCTACCGTTACCATTTGTCATTCTCGTACCGCTGACCTGCCTAGCATTACTCGCCAAGCTGATATCTTAATTGTAGCAATTGGCAAAGCGCATTTTGTTACGGCAGATATGGTGAAACCTGGTGCCGTAGTGATTGATGTAGGAATTAATCGCTTACCAGACAAAAAATTAGTAGGCGATGTTGATTTTGAACAAGTCAAAGAGGTAGCAGGAGCCATTACCCCAGTGCCTGGTGGGGTAGGACTTTTAACGATAGCTATGCTTTTAAGTAATACGGTGAAGGCGGCTGCTTTACTACACGTCAAAAAATAACAAATCCATTCGTTGTTTTAGTAAGTCACAGCCAAAGGATAGTTGAAATGGTTATCATTTCAGCTATTCACTTTGGCTGTAGTTATATAAGGAGGCACATATATGAAAAGCGATGTTGAAATAGCCCAAGAGGCACAGATGAAACACATAGAGGAAGTGGCCAGCCAACTCGGTATTACCCAAGATGATCTAGAACTTTACGGCAAATATAAGGGGAAAGTTTCATTAGCAAAATGGGAAGAGATTAAATCACGTCCTGATGGGAAATTAGTGTTAGTTACGGCTATCAATCCCACTCCAGCAGGTGAAGGAAAAACTACTACGACAGTAGGTCTTGGAGATGCCTTACGTCAGGTAGGGAAAAAGGTCGCCATTGCCCTTCGTGAACCCTCCCTCGGACCTTGTTTTGGTATGAAAGGCGGTGCAGCTGGTGGCGGTTATGCTCAAGTCGTGCCAATGGAAGATATCAACCTGCATTTTACAGGAGATTTTCATGCAATAACTACGGCGCATAACTTGTTAGCGGCTATTATTGACAATCACATTCACCAAGGAAATGAATTGAATATCGATCCTAGACGGATCACTTGGCGTCGAGTTATGGATTTAAATGAACGTTCACTTCGCTCTATCATTTGTGGGTTAGGTGGGAAAATTCATGGAGTACCAAGAGAAAGTGGTTTTGATATTACGGTAGCATCCGAAATGATGGCTATTTTATGTTTGGCTAGCGATTTAGATGATATGAAGGTTCGCATTGGCCGGATTATCATTGGTTATACCTATACAAATGAGCCTGTTACTGCTGCAGCATTAAATGTAACTGGCGCATTGACCTTACTGTTTAAAGATGCCATTAAGCCAAATCTAGTGCAAACCTTAGAAAACACCCCAGCTTTTGTTCATGGCGGTCCTTTTGCCAATATCGCTCATGGCTGTAATAGTGTCATGGCAACAAAATTTGCTTTAAAGTTGGCGGATGTATGTGTAACAGAAGCCGGTTTTGGTGCCGATCTTGGCGCAGAAAAGTTCTTAGATATAAAGTGTCGTTTTGCGGGGATAAAACCAGATGCAGTAGTGATTGTGGCTACAGTGCGTGCGCTTAAAATGCATGGCGGTGTACCTAAGGCAGAACTCGTAGGAGAAAATATGCCTGCTCTTGAAAGAGGTTTAGCGAATTTAACAAAACACATTGAAAACATGCAGAAATTTGGTCTACCAGCTGTGGTGGCAATTAATGCATTTCCTACTGATACGAAAGAAGAACTTGATTTTGTACGAGAAAAGTGTGTAGAATTGGGTGCCGAGGTCGCTTTGTCAGAGGTTTGGGCCAAAGGCGGTCAAGGTGGGATAGAGCTGGCACAAAAAGTTTTAGCAGCTTGTGAGCAACCTAACAAATTTAATTATATCTATGATGAAACTGCATCGATTAAAGATAAAATATTAACAATTGCAAAAGAGATTTATGGGGCTGATGGGGTAAATTACACGCAGCCGGCAGAAAAGGCCATAAAGGAACTTTCTAGCCTTGGGTTTGACAAAACACCAATTTGTATGGCGAAAACCCAATATTCGTTGAGTGATGATATGACTCAGCTAGGACGTCCTTCTGGATTTACCATTACAGTAAGGGAAGTTCGTGTGGCAGCAGGGGCGGGATTCTTGGTTGCACTTACAGGTGACATTATGACAATGCCTGGATTACCGAAACGCCCAGCAGCAGAACGAATGGATATTGATAATGCCGGAAAAATCGTTGGTTTATTTTAAGTTAAAAAAATTAGAAACAGTCATCTGATGAGAATTGATACCTATTGACTTACTGTGAAAAGCATGTAATAGTAAATTATTAGAATATTAGTAAGACTGTAAACTAATTGTCTTATTGGGAGAATGTAAAATTTATGGAAAGGTAGAAAACTAACTATTAGCTCTACTGATCCCTATTTCAAGGAGGTTTCCTGTGTATAAAATACTCGTGAAGCAGCAATTAGCGCCTAGTGTGCAACTTTTTGAAGTACAAGCGCCACTAATTGCAAAAAAGGCAAAACCAGGACAATTTGTAATCTTACGTGTCAATGAAGAAGGGGAACGGATTCCTTTGACGATTGCTGATTTTAATCGGGAAAAGGGCACTATTACCCTAATTTTTCAAGAGGTGGGTGCCTCTACGGTGGAGTTAGGTCTTTTGAATGAAGGAGAGTTTTTGCTAGATTTAGTTGGTCCTTTAGGTAAGGCAACTCACATTGAAAAAATGGGTACTGTTGTCTGTGTAGGCGGCGGTATCGGTATTGCACCAGTATACCCAATTGCTCGTGGTATGAAAGAAGCAGGAAATGAAGTCATTTCCATCATTGGTGCCCGTTCCGAAGACATCTTAATCTATGAAGAAGAAATGGCAGCAGTAAGTGATGAATTGATCATTACAACAGATGATGGTTCCAAAGGACGTAAAGCTTTAGTTACCCAACCTTTAAAAGAATTACTGGATTCAGATAAAACAATTAGCTTAGTTGTAGCTATTGGCCCCGTAATTATGATGAAATTCGTTGCTGAAACAACAAGACCGTATGGCGTGCCTACGGTAGTCAGTCTAAATCCTATTATGGTAGATGGAACAGGTATGTGTGGGGGTTGTCGCGTATCAGTTGGGCAAGAAAATAAGTTTGCTTGCGTAGACGGTCCTGAATTTGATGCCCACAAGGTAGATTTTGAAAGCTTAATGGCGCGTCAGCGTATGTACAAACCTCATGAAAAGCAACATAGTGAACATATTAATGGCAAGAAAGAGGGGGGCTGTAAATGTCACTCTCATTAAAAAAGAATGGTATGCCAGAGCAAGATCCTAAAGTACGGGCAAAGAATTTTGAAGAAGTAAGTTTCGGTTATACAGAAGAACTTGCAAAAGCGGAAGCCGAACGTTGTTTACAGTGTAAAGCTGCTCCTTGCCGTAAAGGGTGCCCTGTAGAAGTAGATATCCCTGCTTTTATTAGGCAGATAAAAGAAGGCGACATGGATGCCGCGATCGCTAAGATAAAAGAAGTGAATAGCCTACCAGCTGTATGTGGTAGAGTATGTCCTCAAGAAGAACAATGCGAAAAATATTGTGTGTTAGCTAAAAAAGGTGAATCAGTGGGAATCGGACGTCTAGAGCGTTATGTTGCAGATGCAGCACGAAAAAAAGGGGAAGATACTGCCCCAATTGAGTATGCCTCAGATGCGCAAAAAGTAGCCGTAATAGGTTCTGGCCCAGCGGGCTTGGCTGTGGCTGGCGATTTAGCAAAAAAAGGCTACAAAGTAACAATTTTTGAAGCCTTGCATTTGCCTGGTGGCGTTTTGATGTATGGTATTCCAGAATTCCGTTTACCAAAAGATGAAGTAGTGCAAGTTGAAATCAACAATTTACGTAAACTAGGCGTAGAAATTGTTGTAAATGCGGTGATTGGTAGCACTTTTACCGTTGATGAGTTAATGGAAGAAGAAGGTTTTGACGCTGTCTTTATTGGTACAGGAGCAGGGCTGCCTTATTTTATGGGAGTCCCTGGGGAAAATCTTAACGGGGTGTATTCTGCGAATGAATTTTTAACCCGCTGTAATTTGATGAAAGCCTATCGTTTTCCTGACTATGGAACACCAATTCATGTCGGCAAAAAGGTAGCCGTTGTGGGTGGTGGTAACGTGGCCATGGATGGCGCTAGAACCGCACTACGGTTAGGCGCTGAAACCTCATATATTGTATATCGTCGTTCGGAAGCTGAATTGCCTGCGAGACTGGAAGAAGTGCATCATGCCAAAGAAGAGGGGATTGATTTTCAATTCCTTACTGCGCCTACCGCTGTAATTGGTAATAAAGATGGCTGGGTCACAGGCCTTCAATGTGTCCGTATGGAGCTAGGCGAACCAGACGCATCAGGTCGTCGTCGTCCTATCGAAGTTCCAAATTCTGAATTTGTTCTAGAAGTAGATACTGTCATTATTGCAATCGGTCAAGGCCCTAATCCTTTGGTCCAATCTACGACAAAGGGATTAGACGTTAATAAAAAAGGTAATATTACGGCTCACGAAGAAACAGGCGTTACCAGTAAGCCAGGTGTATTTGCCGGTGGTGACATCGTAACAGGCGCAGCCACGGTTATTCTTGCCATGGGAGCGGGCAAAAAAGCTGCTGTAGCAATTGATAGCTATTTACAAGAAAAAAGAGCAAAGAAATAAAAAAGAACAAGAAGCTATCTATTGCATTAAGAATAGATAGCTTCTTGTTAGCGTTACTTTCTTTTTTGTAGCACTGTTATTTTAAAAACTAGTTGACAATTGTAGTAAAATATTATATTATATAAATGTTCTTGAATTGAATGACTCACTAGCTCAACTGGCAGAGCAACTGACTCTTAATCAGTAGGTTCGGGGTTCGATTCCCCGGTGTGTCACCAGTAAATTATAAGCTCTCGCAGTTTGCGGGGGCTTTTCTTATGTCACTGCGCCTTAATGATATAAAATAGATACTAATATAATCAAATATGAACAAAATAAGAAGCAGCTATTTGGCCTGCTTCTTATTTTTGTCTATTGTTATATTCTTGAGATTGGTTAATCTATTTTCCATTATGCCTGCCGTTTTCGCTTCGGCTGATTTAAGAAGGTTACTATATACCGTCGTTGTTGTGTTAGTAGAAGCATGTCCAAGTTTACCGTCAACAGTCCGAAGCCCAACACCATCATCTAGCATATAGGTTTCGGCCATGTGTCGAAAGCATGTGGCGTAATATGTGGCAGGTTATTGGTAATAGTGAATTTTCTTAAACCAGGTATTCATGCCGTCTGGATGAGCTGCGAGTCCATTCCAAGTCGTGAAAACTCTTTCTTTCTCAACTGTTTTCTCTTTTACGGGAACATCAGGCCGCCACTTGTCGCCAAGTTCTAACCGTCTTGCTGTCTTCTTTAATTGCAGTTGGATAGTGCTTCATTCCTTTTTTTCCAGACATAGCAAAACCTCCTATGGTAGTTAGTTTTATCCTACCATAGGAGGTTTTTTCTTTCATCTTCCATTTTAGGGGTTCAGTTCAGCGTTTCCTGGAAGTGTTTCTTTTTGGGGGCTTTCCAGTAGTTGATACCAGTTTCTGTGGTTAAAGATGAGGCAAAATATAATTTGAAACAAATAGGAGCAAGCAAATCCAAATCTCTTCTTAAAGCCAGCTTGTCGTAGATGATGCAATACCTTGAGTTCTTGGAAAGCAACTTTAATTTTTTTTATCCTAAATAAATTTCACCCCATTTTGCCATTTCAAAAAATATAGGAAGTAAGGCCTGATCGCTTTCAGTTAATGAATATTCTACAGTTCTTCTGCTACAGCCAAAGCACCTTTACCTTGCTCATGTACTTTCTTGACTGCCTTTTGATTAAGCGCAGCATCAAATTTCTTGCCCTTCATCTCTTAACACAGCCTTTCTTATAGTATTTATTTATCAGCTGTTCTTAGTTCCGGCAACTGGCCTGGGTCACTATTTTACACTACCACGATTCTTGACTGATATAAATTTGTTATAGAGTTTTTCTTTATAGAACAGAGTTACCAGAGCCTTTCATCGGAGGCTCTGGTTTTGTGCGTCTGGGAATAAGAATACAATCTAATGAAGAAAGGCTTTAAGAATTTCTTCTATTTTATTTTGCATTTCAAAGATAGAATGTTTTCTTAAACTAGCACATACTTGTGCTTGTGCATCGCAGATTAGACATTTTCTAAATGCAGTTCTTGAAAGCTTCTCCCCATTAACGTCGATAACGTCAATGTCAAATAGGCGCCCAAAAGGATGGAAATCTTCAATACTTGACATGGACGCTTTTATTTTAACAGCATCACCTTCTGTACAAAGGATCCATTCATCGCCAGTGATCTTATGAATGCGTGTAGAATCTAATATTTTGATTTTTGTCGCTTGAAGTATTTCTTCTATTTTTTTGCATCCTATATCGAAAGCTTCTTGGATTTCGGTTGTGGTTTTTATAGGACCGGGAATATTCATGCAGAATGATATAATCGGTTTTTGAAAATGTAGGCGATACTTTGTTTGCAGCTTGACACGGTTTTCTCTACAGTCCATCATATCCTTTAGCAATACAGATTCACCAATCAGCATAATGGAAATCTCCTTTAAGAAACGTTTTAATAGTGTATAACGTTTCCACTATTTTTGAGTTTGCGGATGATAGGGAGTGCTTCTTCGCTTTGGAAAAAACGAAAAGTGGTTTCGGGTACAAGGTTCTTTAATACATTTATAGCGTTATCCTGGAGTGCCTTTCTTACGATAGAAGCACTGATAATATTTCCGTTTACTTCTTTTCGGGGGATCACGATACAGTCAATTCCTGCTTGTGGTAGTTTCTTGTGCATAATTTGATTGTAGATTCCGGTAACCTGACTTAATGGTTCCTCTCCTACGTAACGACGATGAATGCCTAATACAGACGATATTTTTTTGAAGATTTCCAAATCAAGTTCAGCATGACTGCTTATGACAGTGACTTCATCTTTTTGAAAATAACTAGGGAAAGTGGCGTTGCTGATAATGTAAGGTCCGCTGTCGTGATAAATAATATTGCGCAGATGGGAAGTTCCTTCTATGACAAGTTTTTTTCGGATGGAAAAAGGAATCACACTAGCATCTTCACTCACGATAAAGAGATGTAGAATATCATTTTCTGATGCGGCTTTTTCTACAAGGTAAAGGTGCCCTAGGGTAAAGGGATTAGCATTCACGACAATTGCTGCGACTTTGCTCTGTTGAGAAACCGGGTGATTTTGATTGCTACCGGAAAGTGCATGCAGATAATCAGAGAAGCCCTTGCGCCGGTTTTCCATAAAGACCACTTGATCTTCTATGCGGATAATTTCATAAAAGCCTAAGTCACTAAAGAATTTGGCTGTATTACATTTCGTGTAGAGAAATAAATGCTGATTACCGCGAGCATGTTCGAATTCAATTAGATGAGTGATCACCCCATTGAGAAGACCTTCACCTTGATGGGAGCTGCTTACAGCGAGACAGCGTAGAGTATTACCAAAACAACTACCTGTAGCAATGATGTTCATATCATCATCATAAATTCCACAGGTATAATCAAGATTATTATCAAGGTGAAGTCCTTCGTGCTGTAGCAACGAATCAATTTGTTGGCGGCTCCTTTTATCTGATAAAAAAATTTTAGCAATATTATAGTTGGACATAAGGAAATTCCTCCTGTGGATTTTTGAGTAAATCGATAAAGGCTTTGACCTGCGGCAGAGCTAGACTTTGACTTGGATACATGATATAGGTCGAGCGCAGAAGGGGTTCTCCGTTTGCGAAGAAGAGAGGATGTATACAGCCTTTGAAATCCTTCAGGCAGATTTCTGGTGTGATTCCCCATCCCAGTCCCCTGCGTACCATTTCTACGCAGGTTGTAATGTTGTCGACACAAATGCCATGTTCTTCAGTCCGAATGTTGTTTTCACGCATCCACTGAGCCAATTCCCGCTCGAATTCCGAATCGGTCTTCCGGCCAATGAAAGGTAGTTCAGTTAAAGACGCTTTTTCATCTTTTTGGTTGTAGATGGCGCAAATTTTTTCTCTATCTAATAGAATTTTTTCACCTTTCCAATCAGTGTATTCACCTCGTAAAATGGCAACATCAATGACGCCATTTTGCAGTTGAAGATATAGTTTGCGACTTTGATCCGTAGTGATATTTGTATTTACGTGAGGATATTTTTCCCGATAAGAGACCAAACGGTCAGGCAGACGATAAAGAGCATAATTAATGGAAACCCCTGCGTTTAATGTTCCGCAGATATAATTTCGGCTCTTTTCGATAGCTTTACGCATATGAGCCATCTGTTTGGACGCTTCAAGTGTGTACTTCAGAACGGCTTCGCCCGCTGGAGTGAAGTGTATACCTTGGTGCGAGCGCAGCATGAGAGATACTCCAAGTTCCTGCTCAATGGCTCGAATTCGCTTGGATAGAGATGATTGTGAAATATATAGGATATCTGCAGCATGAGTAATATTTCTGGTCTTGTTTAATGTAGTCAGCAATTCAAAGTCGCGTTCGTCCATAATTTCTCCTTTCCTAAGCTTTTACAACATGCAAAACAAATTCTTATAAAGAAATTAAAATATAATAATCATTAAATTTTGACTAAATTGCACCTTTATTATATCCAGATCATAATTAATTTGAAAGTTAATTCAAAAAACAATTACATTCTATTTTTGAATGGAGATATAAGAAAAACATGACTTTTACAAATAGTCTAAATTTATGTTTAATTGTGATAACTACTTTGTAGAAATTTTTAAGATAAGGGGAGCGAAATAATTATGGAAATTCAAAAGCCGGCCATTGCTGGAACTTTAGAATCTAGTGATGCACAGGTCAGTATTGAACCATTTGCTCATGGAATAGAATTGAGCATTGAGAGTAGTGTTATGAATCAATATGGACGCCAAATAAAAGCGACTGTTTTACAAACATTGGAACGTCTTGGTGTTAAACATGGTAAGTTTATTGTAGTCGATAAAGGGGCGCTAGAATGCACGCTGAATGCTCGCGTTGAATGTGCTGTATTTAGAAGTGCCGGAATTTCTGAAGAAAATATTCCTTGGGGAGGTATTGTAAAATGATTTCACGTGCAAAGCCCAAAAAAGATCGTCTCCGGCGGACAATGATGTTCATGAATGCGCAAAAACCAGGTCTAATTAAGGATGCATATATTTATGGCAGCGATAGCATTATTTTGGATTTGGAAGATGCGGTTGCTGAAAATCAGAAGGATGCGGCGAGATTTTCGCTGTATCATGCACTTAAAACAATTGATTACGGTGATACCGAAGTTATCGTAAGGATCAATGGACTTGATACACCCCACTGGCAAGAGGATATTCGTTGTGTTGTTGCAGGAGGTGCTGACGGCATCCGCATTGCAAAATGCGAAAGTGCACAGGATGTAAAAACTGTTGAAGAACATGTACTTGCGGCAGAACGAGAGTTCGGAATGGAAGAGGGCAGGACACTTCTAATGGCTGCATTAGAAAGTCCAAAAGGTATTATGAATGCGTATGAAATCGTTACGGCATCGACGAGAATGTTTGGCTGTGCAATTTCTGGCGGGGATTTCAGAAAGAGTATGCATGTACAGATAGTCAAAGGCGGCATTGAGATGTTGGCTGCCAGAGGCCAGATGTTGCTTGCAGCTCGTGCAGCTGGTGTGCAATGCTTTGATACGATGTATCCTAACATCGATGATATGGAAGGTTTCCAAGCGGAAGTGCTGCAAAATAGAGAAATGGGCTTTGATGGAAAAAGCATCGTAAGTCCAAAGCAAATCCGTTTTGTTCACGAAACATTTGCTCCGACCAAGAAAGAAATTGCTTACGCAGAGAAACTGATTCGCTCCTTCAATGAACAGGCGGATGCTGGTGTTGGCGTTTACACTGTAGACGGAAAAATGGTAGATATTCCATTTTTTGAGGATGCAAGACGAATTTTGGCGTTAGCTAAGGCATGTGGCGTATATGAGGGAAATTTATAATAAGGGGGCTACACACAATGATAAATGCAGTAGGTAGAGAAATTCCGGATGAACTTCTGAAGGACGAAAAAGAGGTTTATCAGGGGAAATTTTACATGGACGGAAAATATGTCAAAAAAGATTCTCCGCGGACAAAACGATATGAAACGCCGCGAGAGAGTAAGATATTCAAAAGCATCCGCGAAGCATGTGAGAAATGTGGCGCACATGACGGGATGACTTTTTCGTTCCATTCGGATTTCCGTAATGGTGATTATGTAGCGAGTATGGTCGCAAAGGTTCTCGTTGAAGAGATGGGGTTAAAGGATCTTACGATTGCTGCAACTTCTCTGGGAAGCGCACAGGATCTTATTGCAGAATATATTGAAGCCAAGAAGGTTATCGGCATACAGACTTCTGGCGTTCGTGGACGTATTGGCGAAGTGATTTCCGCAGGAAAGCTTAAAACACCTGCAATTATTCGCAGCCATGGTGGACGGCCGCGCGCAATTGAAGCTGGTGAAGTGCATATTGACATCGCATTCTTGGCGGCGTCTACCTCCGATTGTTATGGTAATGCAAAAGGGACTGGCGGTAAAAACAATTGTGGCTCAATGGGGTTTGCCGTTCCTGATTCGCATTACGCTGATCATGTCGTGGTCATCACAGATACCCTCGTGGATTTCCCAAACCATCCGGCGACGATTTCTTCTATTGACGTTGACTGCGTATGTATCGTGGATTCTGTTGGCGATCCCGCAAAGATTTCTACTCTGGAAGCACGTATGACAGACAACCCGCGTGAATTGATGATGGCTGAGAATGTTGCCAATGTTATTGCTGCAACTCCGTATTTTAAAGCGGGGTACTCGTTTCAAACAGGTGTTGGCGGCCCTTCGCTAGCAGTAAATCGTTTTTTGGAAAAGCATATGGTGGAAAAGGATATCACTATGGGATTTGCCCTTGGCGGAATGGGCAGTGCAATTTGCCAGTTACAGGATAAGGGTTTGGTGAAGCATCTTTTGGATACACAGGATTTTGACAAGGGAGCTATTGAACATCTTGCCACGCATCCTAATCACCATGAAATTTGTACAAGCCAATATGCAAATCCGGCCAATAAAGGTGCTTATGTAAATAAATTGGACTTTGTCGTTTTAGCAGCATTGGAAATAGATACAAAGTTTAATGTTAATGTTATTACAGGCTCGGATGGTGTTTTGCGTGGTGCTCCGGGCGGACATCCGGATACAGCTGCTGGCAGCAAATGTTGTATCATTGTTACACCGCTTGTTCGTGGACGCATGGCTACTGTATGTAAAAACGTGGTTACTGTGACTACTCCTGGAGATTGTGTAGATGTATTGGTTACTGACTATGGCATAGCAGTGAATCCTCTGCGTCCAGATCTTATTGAGTGCTTGGATAAAGATGGTATAGCTCATGTAACGGTTGAGTCACTTCAGGAAAAGGCGTATAGCCTTGTCGGAACACCAGATGATCTAGAATGGGAAGATAAAGTAATTGCTATTGTGGAAGCTAGAGATGGTACGATTCTTGACGTAGTGCGCAAGATAAAACCTCTACAGCTTGACTAATTAAAGCAAAGCTTAAATGTGATGCCTTCTGTGCTTTTAAGATACTTGCTAGAGAGATTCATAAGCACAGAAGGCGTTTTTCCATAGCTTTAGAGGAGTACAAATTGCTTGACCGTGAGGTAGAATATACCGTAGTGTTGCGCCAAGATGATGATGGCAGACTGGTTGGAACAGGTTCTTTTGCCAGAAAATACTCGGAAATTTCGCAATTGATGAGAATATTCAGAGGGTAGGACTTGCTAGTGCAATTGTTACAGCCTTAATGCAAGCGGTAGCAAGGCGCGGAAGATATCATTATTTCATTTTTACCAAACCCACGAAACCAGCCTAGATTATAGCCCTCGGCTTTAAGGAAATTGCTAGGAGCCGTATATTGCGGAAAATGGTTCCCGATACCACATTTGAGTATTTGACTTCAGTTGCAGCACAAGAAATTATAGAAACAATCAGGAATTCTGTATCGCGTCATTAACATTACAGCAAGGAGTGAAAGGCAATGAATCTGCGGGACTGTTGGTTGGAACCCATTGAAAGAATAGGGATAATCGCACTAGAAGCTATGCTAATGGAGGCAGCATGTGCTCCTGCTCCTGGCTTAGTTGACCGGTTTAATTCTGGAGCTCATCAAGATATGGACATCTTTACTTTCTTAAAAAGTAGCAGCACCCTAGGTCCAGCCATGCAGCGTTGTGCACTGGCCGGTTGGGAACATATTGGTCCGGCAGAAGAATTGCTGACAGCTTTACGTAATATTGGCAAGAATGCGGAAGAGGCTATGTTTGAAGCAACAAATGGCGTTAATACGCAAAAAGGTTTACTGTTTCTGCTGGGGATTCTGACGGCTGCAGCAGCAAGATGCGTGCAGCAGGGATATAAAGGCTGCATTATTGAGGGAACATTGCAGGAAGCTTCTCAAATATGCCGCGGCATTGTGGAACGTGAGCTTGCCGTTTTGAACAATACATTGCCAAATAGAAAGCTTACTGCAGGGGAACAGCTTTATTTGACATTTGGTATTACAGGTATACGTGGTGAAATTGCAGCAGGTTTACCTGTTATAAAAACCAAAGGTTTGCCTTGTTTAAACGAAGCATTAGCTGCCAGTCTTTCACTCAATGATGCATTAATACATTCCCTGATTGGAATCATGACCGAAACCATAGACACAACTATTTTGAACAGGCATGATATGCCTACCCTTGTTCTTGTTCAAAAATCTGCTAGATCGATTTTGGCGGCAGGAGGTATGCTCACAGAGAGTGGCCGAAAGCAAATTGAAGAATTAGATTCGGAATATTCGCTTAAAAAGATTAGTCCGGGAGGATCAGCAGATATGTTAGCAGTTACTTATTTTTTATATTTTTTAAAGCAAAGAATGTGATGCTCGTTACCGGTAATCTACGCATGATAAAGGTTAACATTCTTGGTCTGTTGATTTAATCAATATAAACCCCATCAATCTTAATATTATATTTTGTACGAGGAGGATAATTAGTATGAAAGTATTATCAAATGTAAAAAAAATTCCAGGAGGGGTAATGGTAGTGCCATTGCTTCTGGGAGCAATTGTAAACACGTTTTTTCCTCAGGTATTGGACATGGGTGGGTATATGACAGGTGTTTTTTCTAATAAAGGAGCGCAAAGCTTGGTAGGCGTATCTTTTTTATTCGCAGGCAGCCAACTGAGGCTTAAAAGTGCACCGGAAGCTTTTAAAAGGGGCTCAGTACTGTTAGCTATGAAATTTATAACCGGTATTGTCTTTGGGATGCTTGTAGCTAAACTATTCGGCATGGACGGATTCTGGGGAATTTCCGTAATAGCCATTATAAGTGCGCTTACTAGTGGTAACGGTGGATTGTACATGGCCTTAGTTTCGGAATATGGTGATGACGTTGATTTAGGGGCTATGAGCGTATTGGCCATCAAATCTGGACCATTTATGGCCTTGATTGCACTAGGAGCATCTGGCATGGCTACCATCCCGATGTCAAGTTTGATCGCGGCCATCGCACCAATGATAGTAGGCGTTATATTAGGAAATATGGATGAAGATTTACGTAAATTATTAGGAAAAGGAGTAGAGCCCATTATACCTTGTTTTGCCTTTACTTTAGGAGCAGGTGTAAATCTAATGACAGTTATCCAAGGAGGAATTTCTGGTATTATTTTAGGCTTTATTATGATAGTCTGTGGTGCTCTTCCTGCGCTGTTGGCAGATCGGTGGATTTGTAGAAGACCTGGTTATGCTGGTATAGCTACAGCTGGTACGGCGGGGATTTCCATGGCTACGCCGGCCGCAATTGCACTGGCTGATCCATCCATGCAACAATATGTAGCAGCTTCGACTATACAACTTGCAACAGCGGTGCTACTTACTGCCGTCGTTGTACCTATGGTTACCAAATTTGTAGTTAAGCGATATGGGTCAGGAAAAGAAAAACAAGATACCTTAGCACTCCAGTCGTAAATATTTTCTTTGATTTTAAAGAAAAGAGGGAGGACGTATATATGAGATTAACTGCTTATAATAGCAAATACTCTTTCCAAATTGCTAGAAATAATCTTTTAAATAAGAGATTATTTCTAGATTTACCCAAAGTTATAATCAGTATGGTACTTCTTTTGGTATTCACGTTTTTGCCGCTAGTTGCAGCGGCCACGGAATCACCAGCTAAGCCATTAGCTAGTGCAACGATGAAAAAAAACGGTGTAATGTATGCTTATGTAGGTTCTCGTACCACAAAAGAACGTAATGCCCGTGGTGAGGGAATTAATGTTTATCGTGTTGATCCTGTAACTGGAGAATGGACACATGTGGAACTTGTAAAAACATCTCAGGAAAACCCTTCATTTTTAGCATTAGATCGAGGTCAAGATTACTTGTATACAGTACATGGCGATTTTAGTGAAATCAGTGCCTTTGCGATCGATAAACAAACCGGGAAGTTAACCTTTTTGAATCAACAATCCACGAATGGGAAAAATCCGGTATATTTAGTGACTGATCCTTCTAATAAGTTCATGTTGGTAGCTAATTATGCAACTGGATCGTTGGTTTCATTACCAATTAATCCTGATGGTTCCTTGTCGCCAATTGTTGATCAGGCGCAGCTTCCTGGCAAACCAGGTCCGCACCGTACCCAACAGGGCAGTTCTCATCCTCATCAGATAATGTTTGATCCTACGCAAAAATTTCTTTTGGTTCCTGACAAAGGATTGGACAAAGTATTTACCTTTAAAATTGATGCGGAACATGGCAAGCTGATTCCGGGAGAAACTTCGGTTGTTACTGCCCGTGAAGGCGCAGGCACCCGTCATATAACTTTTCATCCCAATAGCCCCTTTGCCTACGTTTCCAATGAACTGGATTCTACCATTACAACCTATCGTTATAATGCGCAAAACGGTGAATTGAAACCGCTGCAAATTATACCTAGTATTCCCAGCACTTATACTGGTGACAATACGGCAGCTGAAATTATGATAGGGCCTTCGGGAAAGTTTGTATATGTATCTAATCGTGGGCATGATAGCATTGGCACTTTTGCTGTTGATCAAGCCAATGGTACCTTGTCACCCGTCGGTTGGGAGTCTTCACAGGGCAAAGGCCCTCGCTTCTTCACTTTTGATCCATCAGGTAAATTTTTGTATGCAGCTAACGAAAATAGCGATACTATCGTCACTTTTCAAATAAATCCTAAAACGGGAAAAGTAACGCCAACTGGTCAGGTAATAAAAACCGGTAGCCCAGTATGTATTATATTTGCTGTTGAATAAGGGCGTAAACAATTAATATGTCAGAATCAAGCACAGGTTTGCCATAAGGTAAAGTTGTGCTTTTCTGACACGGTAAGGGTTGACACTATTCAAATATTGTATTTGGCGTGAGAAGTAATTTGAAAATCATAGATTTACATAAAATTTGAAAGGTGAGAAAAAAGTGAAAGTAACAAGTATTCAAACAAGACTACTGATTATTTTGCTGCCAGTGTTTATTTTGTCCCTAGGCATACTATCTTGTCTCAGTTATTATCTGTCTAGTGGATCACTGGAAAAGAGCATAGACGATACTGCCAGAGCTACTAGTACTGATTATGCCAACCGAATTGAAAATATGATACAGGACAGAATAGTTCGTCTAGAGGATCTTGCTAGTGTTCCTGCTATTCAAAAAGGCAGCGATAAAAGTGAGCTTGTTACATTAATGGCGCAAGCAAAACAGAGGATGGGGATGTTTGATGTTATTTTCTTTATTTCTCCTGATGGCTCAGGGGTTCGATCGGATGGTAGTCTTGGTAAGCACAATGATCGTGATTATTTTAAAAGGGTAGTTGAAACTAAAACGGCTTATGTTTCTAATCCATTGTATTCCAAAACTACCGGCAAATTAGCTATTAATCTAACTGTACCCGTTGTATATAATGGCCAATTGGTGGGGATTTTAGGTGGTTCATGCTCATTGGAGAAGTTATCGGATATAATGGGGAGTCTGAGATTTATGGATAGTGGTTTCGGATATTTAGCAGATAGTGCGGGAGTTGTTATTGCTCATCCAAGGACGGAATTAATTACTAAGTTAAAATTGAGCGAAAGTAATATAGATGCCGAACTAAAATTGCCAAAAGCCGAACTAGATAACCGGTTGATCAACTTATTTGAAACGACAGTTGAAAACGGTCGACAGGTTCAGGGGAGATATACATATATTGATGGTGTTAGTCATAGGGCTGTTTTTACGCCCATTGAACTGCCCGATGGTATGCATTGGGTGATGATAGTAACTGTTGCAGAAGCGGAAGCTACCAAAGAGGTGGCCATTCTATCTCGGACGATGTTAGTGGTATCGGTGATCTTTATCACTTTTGCCATATTATTTATCTTTTATATAAGCAAGTTATTTGCCAAACCTATTCGGATTATCCGCGATGAATGTCTACTGTTGGCTCAGGGAGATTTTAGAGATCGACCGGCAAAGATAAACTCTGCAGATGAAGTCGGACAATTGGCGCAAAGCTTTAGGGATATGAAGACAAATCTATGTTTATTAGTAAATAAAGTACAAGGTAAGGCAGAGCAGGTGGCCGCGTCAAGTGAAGAATTAACATCCTGTGCAGAGCAGTCAGCACAGGCGGCAAATCAAGTAGCCGTTTCAATTACTGAAATGGCGCAGGGAACCAGGAAACAGGTGACTGGGCTTGCGCAAATAACAGCAGTGGCTGAGAAGATTTCGGCTGGAACTCAGCAAATTTTAGTAGTAATGAATGAAACGTCAGAAACTGCCAAACATGCTTCTGATGAAGCCACGCAAGGTAAACGAGGCTTAGAACAGGTTATCCAGCAAATGCAGCAAATTCATCAAGGATCTGAAGCTGTACACGAAGCGATTAGCGAGCTTGCTAGAGGCTCTCACGAAATTAGTAACATTGTTAACCTTATTTCGACAATTGCCGGACAAACTAACTTATTGGCATTAAATGCTGCCATTGAAGCGGCTAAAGCTGGTGAACATGGTAGAGGTTTCGCGGTGGTAGCGGATGAAGTAAGAAAACTATCTGAAGAGTCCAATCGTGCTGCACAGCAAATCGGGAGATTGATTAATCATAATCAGGCCAATATAAATCAAGCTGTCGAAGCAGCGCAAGTAAGTTCGGCAGGTGTTAAAGCAGGTGTTGAGTTTGTGAATTCCACGGGTGAAACCTTCGATCGCATTGTCATAAGTATTACGCAGCTTTCGGAACAGATTCAAGATGTTTTTAATGCTATCAATGGGATAGTTACAGGTAATCGTAAATTGGTAACAGCCAGTCATGAGCTTGATAAGGTAAGCAAAGGAAATGCAATGGAGACAGAGACCGTATCGTCTGCGACAGAAGAGCAGTCAGCGGCAATGGAGGAAATTGCCTCAGCCAGCAAAAGTTTGGCTAATTTGGCGGGTGACTTACAAATAGCAGTGGAGAAGTTCAAGGTATAAAATTGGTATAGTGGACAGTTCTCCATGATGTTGACTCCTTTTGTTTAAGCTTACTATTTGCTCATCACCTTCGATTGTCTGAGTATACAACTTAACCTATCTATGCGTGAAATATAAATTAAGCATAAATATTATTCTCTAGAATGATAAGTACTCTTAAATAAGAAAGCCCTTGCGTATTCTGTGAGGGCTTTCAAAGATAAAATGACAAGCTATTTTATATAGCCTGTCATTTTTGGTCATATCCTTTTATTGTTTGGTGGCTTAAACAGAATAACAATAATGAAATTATTTAGCATACATTCAATTTAGGTAGTAGAAATACCTAAATTAATATAAAAGGGGATGGATATTGATTTAATTGACAATGATTATCAAATGGAGTATAGTATAATCATTAAAGGATGTATTGCAATAACATCTAAGACCATGTCTGAGGAGAAAAACTCTAGGACATGGTTTTGTTTTTTTCAGGCTAATTTTACTAGCGGTGATCCTTTGTTATTAGAGACTCTACATTTAATTTTGCTATATGGTCTATAAGTTCTTTCAATATAATATCTTGATGAACTAAGTGGTCCATAATTACTTTTATCTCTTCTTCCGCTTTTATATTTATTTCATAATCATGCTCTGCTGCCAACCGATCTTTTTCATTCTGCCTGTTTTGACTCATCATTACTACTGGACCAGTGTACGCAGCTTGAAAACTTAGAACAAGATTAAGCAGTATAAAAGGATATGGGTCCCAAGAATGAAAAAAATCTGTGTCATTAACCGCCTTATAAGTCAAATACACATTTGTTGCCATCCAAATCACAATTACAACACTCTGATAAATAATAAAGGGCCAACTGCCAACCACTTTAGCTAACCAATCGGCTATACGTTGACCATATGTCAGTTGAATGCGAAATTCTTTGTTTATATTTTTTATAACATGATCGTCGTGTTTATAAGTTGCTGCTGGACCTTGTAGCTTAGAAATCTTCATAAATCCTCCCCGCTCTTATCATATAGATTCATATACCACAAAATTACATTAGATTCCTGCAGTACCTCTGAAGGGTTGTTAAATATATCGTGCATAAATAATAGAACTTGTGTCAAGACTCACGGTGTCAAGGGACAGGTTCGCTGACCTCTGCGGGGTAGTGGATGATGAACATAAAGTAAAATAGGAAATAAGTATACATTGTTATCCTAGGCTATGCTGTGTCATAATAGGGGTAATGCCAAGGCTAGAGATTCCTATTATAGTTTTATGTAGTTATCCTAAAATAATAAGTGGACTATCATAAATATTACTATTCTTATTTCAAAAGGGAGGTACATTACATGTCAACATCTAAGGAATTGCCGAATGAAAGATATCGGTCTATAAAGAAATTAGGGAAAATGTACTTATATTTATTGATTGCAACACGTTTAGTTTTTTTTATGGAACACGTACCCCATGCTGTAAATGCGCCGATTGGTAACGATGTAATTGATGTTTCTAAATATTTATTTCAATTAGTTATAGGAAATGAATTTGTAAAAAGAATTAGTATTTTATTTTTAGCTCTCTATAGTATGTTCGTAGCTGTAGAAAGTTTTTTTGTGTTGCGTACTTGGTTCATGTGGCTTTATTCCAAAGTTACTAGGAGTAAGATGATTGAATAGTAGATAAGGAAAAAAAGTAAGAAGTGATATCTTTGCGGTAAGATATCACTTCTTACTTTTTAATTATTTATTTATACCGCTCAACATATTTTCCTAAATTGCTCGCGCCTTTATTTATTTCTTCTAAGTTAGCTGCGATCTCCTGAGTAGATGCTGCCTGTTCTTGGCTAATAGAGCTAGTATTTTCGATTGATTTATAGATATCGGAAACAGCCTTACTCATTTCTTGTAATGTTAACTGTATTTTCTTTGTTGCTTCTTGCGATTGATCAGCAAGTTTTCGAACTTCCTCAGCTACAACAGCAAATCCTCTGCCTTGTTCTCCTGCTCTGGCTGCTTCAATCGCCGCGTTTAGTCCTAAGAGATTTGTTTGCTGCGCTATGGTACGTATAAAACTAATGACCTGAACTGTTTCTTCATTCCGTTTTATCAAATCTCCTGCTAGCTGAATTGCTTTTTGCCCCGCGCTTGCTAGTTCACTTGCACTCTGAGCAACTTGCTCAACACTTGCTGAGGCTAATCCAGTTGAATTCGCTAATTTTTCAACAGTATCAACTAATTTAAGGCTATCATTTAAATCGATTCCAGAGCTTAGAGTCCCAATAATTTCTTTATTAACGCCATAAATTGGAGTGAAGATAGTCTTTATAGTACGACCATACACTTCAGGTGGAATATCTGCAAACGTTTCTTTACCTGTGTTAATACAGTCTTCGATAGTACTAATTCCTCTGATAGGCTTACCAGCAGGTAAATCAAGCTCAAACTCTTTTGCACGGTAGTAGGATAAGTATGCCGTTTTGTCTGTTAATCCAACAGCCATATCTTCCCGGACAATTTTGTTTAAGTAGGGAAGAACAATTTTAAAAGCCTCAAGTATTTTTTCGTTGGTGAGTTGCTCCATATTTACTACCTCCTAACAATTTCAGATTATCAATTCTATATCAAAATACAAAAAACCTTTAAAAAAAACGGTGAAAATTATCGAAATTTGTAATAATTTTATAATAGAATCCAGAAAAAGCAAAAAAGGCAGAGAATTAGAGGATTCGTCCCTCTTGACGGACACAAGACGATTGCAAGCTTGACAATATAAACCTTTAAGAATATTATTTAAATAGCGACTTATTCTCAGGGCGGGGTGAAAATCCCCACCGGCGGTATCTCAGTTTTACTGAGGAGCCCGCGAGCGCTCTTCTATAGGAAGAGGTCAGCAGAACTGGTGAGAAGCCAGTGCCGACGGTATAGTCCGGATGAAAGAGAGTAAGGCAGTCAACCAATTGATTCTTAGAAGGAATCAAGTTTTTATTTATGTTTAAAGTTGAACTGTCTTTTTCTGTGCCCTGATTCTGGTAAGTCCTACTAAATTATTAGGAGGAATATACTATGAATCAAACTTTACTAACTCATTTTGGAAACGCTGACAAAAGGGTGGAAAACGCTCTTACTGCATTGCGCAGTGGTCGTGGTATCTTAGTTACCGACAATGAAGATCGGGAAAACGAAGGTGATATTTTTTTTGCAGCAGAGTCTTTAACAGACGAACAAATGGCAATGTTAATTCGTGAGGGCAGTGGAATTGTCTGTTTATGTTTGACTGAGGAAAGAGTGCAGGCATTAGAATTACCGATGATGGTAGATATTAATACAAGCAGTTTTGGAACCCCTTTTACAATTTCTATTGAAGCAGCAAATGGAGTTACTACAGGTGTCTCTGCTGCCGATCGGGTTACTACAGTGAAAGCAGCGATTGCGGATCCTATAAGTCCAGAGCAACTTGTGCGTCCGGGACATGT
Source organism: Pelosinus sp. UFO1 (assembly GCF_000725345.1). Lineage (NCBI taxonomy): Bacteria > Bacillati > Bacillota > Negativicutes > Selenomonadales > Sporomusaceae > Pelosinus > Pelosinus sp. UFO1. Next base: position 3,143,971 of record NZ_CP008852.1, on the reverse strand, counting down.
TTTCCCATTAAAGGCCAAACGGGACGGTGTACTGGAGCGACCTGGACATACAGAGGCCAACGTTGATTTAATGCGACTTGCTGGTTTGAAACCTTTTGGCGTATTGTGTGAATTGACAAATCCTGATGGTACAATGGCACGGCTACCCGAAATCATTGCATTTGCAGAGAAGAATAATATGCCTGTGGTTACGGTTGACGATGTAATTGCGTATCGAAAAAGTAGAGAAATATTCGCATCATAAAGTCTAGTCCGAACCTCGGACCTAGGATGAAAGATCCTGCGGATAATATATAATGCCAAACACCTGCAAAGCAGCTTAGCTTGCAGGTGTTTGGCATTATGTTATTTCGTGGGGAATTATGTGATAAGAAAAATAAGTATAGCAGGAAGACTACTTGTAGGATTAGTTAAGGAAAACGTATCAGCGTAATGCTGTTACGTTTTTTGTATATACTAAATATGGCGTTGTATAGTAGCAACCTTTTTAAAAGAACGTTGAGGGTTTAGTTTCTTTAATAACGATAAAGTGGGTACACTACTCGTTCATTTAAGTACATTTTATAGTTCATTAAGAATTTTGTGAAATTGTGAGAAGCTTTAATTTCATTACATATTAGGGGGAGATAATATTGACGAATTTATTGGAAAATAAACGAACAGTAAATGAAAATTCGATTTCTTATGATTCCTATGAGACAATGGCAGAGTATTATTTTGAGTGTGTTGATACGAAACCATTTAATGCCTACTATGAAAGACCAGCTACCTTATCATTGCTTCCTGATGTTGCAGGAAAAAAGGTGCTAGATGCTGGGTGTGCTGCAGGATGGTATAGTAACTGGTTACTTACTAAGGGAGCTAATGTAACAGCGATAGATTTTAGTCCCAAAATGATAGAAATGACAAAGAAAAGAATTGGCGATAAAGCTGATATTATAAGAGCTGATCTCAATGAACCTCTTAATTTTATAAAAGATAAATCCATAGATATCATATTGTCATCTTTAACACTTCACTATGTTCGAGATTGGAATCTTGTGATGGCTGAATTTATTAGAGTATTAAAGCCATTAGGTTCTTTAATACTGTCTGTACATCATCCATTTATGGATTTTACATATTTTAATAGAGAAAACTACTTTTTAACAGAGATTATAGAAGATGAGTGGGAGACAAATAAGGGGAAAGTAAAAGTTCAATTTTACAGAAGACCTTTATCTAAAATAGTCTCGCCTATTTTAGATGCAGGATTTACCATTGAAAAGTTAATAGAACCTATGCCAACAGAAAAATTCAAAGAATTACATCCTAAAGTATACGAAAAACTAACCCAGAAACCTCAATTTCTTTTTTTGCGAGCAAAGAAGAGTAAATAAAATTTGTTGCATGCAGCACCTTGGTTTGTTATTATGCTGCAATAGTTTCCTTTGTATGGGTGCCAGTGGAGTTAAAGCGCACTAAAGAACCTGTATCTTCGACATAAGGATAAGAAAAACTTTATTTAATGAAATAAAGTTTATTTTAGAACTTTAGTTCGACACAATTTGCAAGATGTTTTACATATAATGGATAATGTGCTGAAAATAAAGAAAGAATGAAGGGATTTTGTCGTGGAAAATTTATGGTGTAAGATAGAGTACTTGCGGCATGAAATGCACGTAATGGCGCTCAAAAAAGGAATATCACATCCAGATGTGTTATTCGTTAGTCAAAGACTAGACGAAGCAATAAATGAATTATATAGAGTAGACCCCATTCAAAAAGCTGGATAGGTGAATGAGGTACATTCTTAGAAATAGGATAAGCTTTTTAAAAATGTATTGTGCCAGTATTTTTATTAATGTATAATGTGAAATTATACATTAAGGGAGTGGTATAAGTGATTTATCGTAAAGCTACATTTAAAGATGTAGAAAGTATGTATAATTTAATTAACGCTTATGCTGAACAGGGTCTGATGTTAGGGCGTTCGCGTAATATGTTATATGAAACGTTGCGAGATTTTATTTTGGCAGAAGATAATGGAGAAGTTGTTGGTATTGGGGCATTGCATTTAGTATGGGATTCACTAGCGGAAATCCGAGCAATGGCAGTTGCCCCCCATGTTATTAAATCGGGTATCGGCCGTAATATTGTGCAAGGCCTAATTGAAGAAGCGAAAGCTTTAGAGATTAAGACGATATTTACGTTAACATATCAGCCTAATTTTTTTGTTAAACAAGGTTTTATCGAATTATCTAAAGACCAATTGCCGCATAAGGTATGGAAAGAATGTATAAACTGTACAAAATTTCCTAACTGTGATGAAATTGCTCTAAAGATAGAAATATAACTAAATAGGGATGATTCAATAATTTTACCATGGGCTTGGCATAAGAAAGAACGACTTGCCTTAACGGTGATATAATGTTGATTAAAAAATGGGCTTACTCGCAAAGGGTGATGCCCATTTTTAATAACTTACGAAGAATTAGAAAGTGATATTTAGAAAGACAAATAGTTATTCTATAGCGTAAAATAAAGGCAAGCAATACCAGATAAGAGCTTGGGAGGTAAACCCATGAAAAGTATATTTTTCTATCAAACAACCATTGGTAAGATTGGGATTATGGAAGATGGAAAGGCAATTACAAATGTTTTTTTAAAAGAAGATAACGTCCTCCAAGATGCTACTGTAAAGGAAACCTCATTAATAAAGGAAGCCAGCCAGCAGCTAAATGATTATTTAGCAAGAAAGCGTAGGTCATTCGCACTGCCTCTTGCTCCCGAAGGTACAGAATTTCAGCAAAAGGTGTGGAAAGCGTTACAAGACATTCCTTGTGGTGAAATACGAAGCTATGGAGAGGTCGCAAAGCGGATTGGTCAGCCGAACGCTGCTCGTGCAGTAGGTATGGCAAATAACAAAAATCCTATTTTGATATTTATTCCGTGCCATCGTGTAGTAGGGGCAAATGGAAAACTAGTCGGATATGCTGCAGGACTCAACGTTAAAGAACATCTTTTGAAGTTGGAGCAGTAGAATAAAATTTTTTTCTTACGTTCAATTGCTTCGTTTTATCGTTGAAATTTATCATTATAAGTATGGCGGTGATAATTATGGCACTAAGCAAAGAGGAAAAGTGGAATGCAGTTGTTCATTGCGACAGTTCCTATGATGGTGTGTTCTTATACGGTGTGAAAACAACTGGCGTCTTTTGCCGGCCATCCTGTAAATCGAAAGAACCTAAGATAAATAATGTTGAGTTTTTTGACGGAATCGAAGAAGCTTACTCCTATGGATTACGGCCTTGCAAAAGATGCCGACCGGATTTAATTGAGTTTAATCCGATGTTAGTCCTAATTAAAAAAGCAAAAAATATTTTCGATACCTATTTTGCTGATCGAGAGAAGCTTTCAGTTGAAATAAAAGAGTTAGGTGTTAGCCAAAATCATCTCATCTATTTGTTTCGTCAGCAATTTCATATGACACCTACGGAATACATGAATCAATTGCGTGTACAAAAGGCCATGTATTTGCTTATAAATACGGATATCAATATATTAAACATCGCATTACTATGTGGATTCGGTAGCCTCTCGAATTTCTATGAATTCTTCAAAAGACAGGCCAAGCTTACTCCGAGCAAATACCGGAAGCAAAGTAGTGGTGATAAGAAATGATTATAAGCGCTAGCAGACGAACGGACATTCCAGCATTTTATTCGGAATGGTTTATTAATCGTCTAAAGGCAGGTTTTGCCTACGTTAAAAACCCGCAGAATCCAAATCGCATGACAAGTGTATTGCTGAACAATGATGTGGTTGATTGTATTGTATTCTGGACCAAAAATCCCAAGCCAATGCTAAGTAAGTTAGAAAGCATTGATAAAATGGGGTATCCATATTATTTTCAGTTTACGATTACGCCCTATGGGCATAAAGTAGAAAAAGGCCTGCCTAGGAAAACGGAGATTATGGAAACTTTTAAACAATTAAGTAATAAAATTGGAAAACAACGTGTGATTTGGCGCTATGACCCAGTAATCGTCAATGAAACGTTTTCAGTGCAGTATCATCTTGATGCTTTTGGGAAAATGATTGATATCTTGGGTGATTATACAAACAAGTGCATTATTAGTTTTGTCGATCTATACACCCAGGTCCTCCGAAATGCAAAAAATGTTGTGAGTTCTGAGGTAAACACGATAGATATGAATAAAATTTCTCAGAGGTTTTCTGACATTGCGAAAAAATACAATGTCTTGCTAGAAACCTGTGCTGAGGCCATCGATCTAAGTCAGTATGGTATTCATCACGCATCTTGTATTGACCTAAATCTGATTGAGAATATCATAGGATATCCGATTCATGGGAAAAAAGACCCTAATCAGCGGCCGGTCTGTGGCTGCATCAGAAGTATTGATATTGGAGCCTATGACTGCTGCTCCAATGGCTGTGTATATTGTTATGCTACTACCAACGAACACATGATACGAAAAAATATGTATCTGCATGATCCTCACTCACCAATGTTAGTAGGTCATCCTCGTGGGGACGAAATCATGAAAGTCAGAGAGGCATATTCACTAAAAATTAGGCAATCATCATTGTTTTAAATTATGTATATGTTTATTGCTTCATAATTAGATATAAGTTTAGCAAGTATTCTCAAGGGAAATACCATTTAGCCAATTAAATACGCTATAATCTGTGAAATAAATAAATTGAAACGATATATCAGTTGATAATAGTGATAATTTCAAAGTAAAGAATAATTAACAAAATTTTCATGCAATATTGAAAAAAACCTATTGCAGTTTACTAGAAAATGGGTTACTATACAAATAATACAAGATTGAAACGTTACAAAACGGCTAAGTATTTCTTTTACTGCGTGATGAATGATTGAATTATTCTGATAAAATACTGCAAAAAAAGAGCTACTTGCTTTTTTTATGACAAATTATGAAACGTTTCAAAAATGCAGTTGTATGAGAGTTAGGTAGATCTGTTTTTGATAGTTTAAGCAAAGGGGTGATGACGCACAACGGCGACTCAATAAACTATTTAAAAAATTAGGTGGTGAAATATTTGGCTGAATTAATAAAGATGGAGAATATTTATAAGACTTTTCCTGGAGTTAAGGCATTAACCGATGTAAGTTTTGATCTTAGAAAAGGTGAACTTCATGCGATGTTAGGTGAAAATGGTGCGGGGAAATCCACCCTAATGAAAATTCTAACTGGCGTATATACTTGTGATTCGGGAAAAATCATCTTTAAAGGTGAAGAAGTTAGTATAAGGAAACCAAAAGACGCACAAAGTTTGGGGATTAATATTATTCATCAGGAATTTAGTTTATTTCCTGATCTTAGTGTATCCAATAATATTTTTATCGGTCGTGAGCCTAGAAATGAAGTCTTTAACTTTGTAATAATGGAAAAAAAACTAAAACAAAAAACCAGAGAGATCTTGGAATCTCTTCACCTCAACATTGACCCTGATACTTTGGTTAAAGACCTTAGCGTAGCACAGCAGCAGATGGTAGAAATAGCACGTGTATTGTCCATGAATTCAGAAGTTGTGGTTATGGATGAACCAACAGCTGCTCTTACTGAAAAAGAAGTAGAAGAATTGTTTCGAGTTATAAAAGAACTTAAAAGCCGTGGAATTGGTATTGTATATATTTCCCACCGTTTAGAAGAATTAAAACATATAGCAGACAGAGTAACGGTAATGCGTGACGGTCGGTATATTAAGACTGTTGATTATGATGAATCATTACTCGAAGATTTGATAGCGTCAATGGTTGGTAGAAGCCTAGAAGATAAATTCCCGCCTCATCATAACGTCAGTAAAGGAAAAGTTATACTTGAAGTTGAGCATATGGCTAGTAAAACTATCCACGATATTAAAGATTTCAAACTATATGAGGGAGAAATCTTGGGAATATATGGGTTGGTGGGAGCTGGTCGTACGGAGTTTGCAAGAGCATTATTTGGTGCCGATGAAACTGCTACTATGACTGTTAAAATTCATGGAGAAAATGTAAAAATTAAAAGTCCTAGAGATGCCATAAAAAATGGCATTGGATATTTAACAGAAGATCGAAAAAGAGATGGCTTAGCATTAGGGTTATCGGTTGAGGATAATATGGTCTTAGCAAATATCCCTGAACTATGTAGGATGGGCGTAGTGAATGTTAAAGAATGCCGTGAAATAGCCGAACGTTACACGGCAGATCTTAAAATTAAAACTCCTAATCTTGAGCAAAAAGCCAAATTTTTAAGCGGTGGTAACCAGCAAAAAGTTATCTTGGCAAAATGGTTATGCCGTAAATCTCATGTATTAATTTTTGATGAACCTACAAGAGGAATTGATGTAGGTTCTAAATTTGAGGTTTATGAGCTTATGAATAAGCTTGTGGCATTAGGAGTAGGGGTCATAATGATTTCTAGTGAGTTACCTGAAGTATTGGGGATGAGTGATCGAATACTAGTCATGCGTGGTGGACGTATTACTGGTGAGGCAATAAGAGAAGTAGCTACCCAGGAAAAATTGTTGGCTCATGCTGTCCAGTAATAGGAAAGACATTGTTGGAAAGGGTGATAATGTGAGTGTAGATATAGTTAAAGTTCAGTCAGGAAAACAAACAGTATTTAATAAAAAATTATACAATGAGTTAGGCTCTTTTGCAGGATTATTATTATTAAGTTTTGTGTTTTCCATAGCAACAGATACATTTCTTACGGTAAATAATCTATTAACCGTGGCATTACAGACTGCAGCAGTCGCTATGCTGGCAATGGCAGAGACCTATGTAATAATAACCGCAGGTATTGACCTTTCAATTGGTTCGATACTAGCTGTAGCTGGTATCGTTTGTGGTAAAACCTTATTAGCTGGTTTTGGAATACCGCTAAGCGTGCTTGCAGGAGTATTAGTTGGTGGTGTCTGCGGCCTGGCTAATGGATTAGCTATTACTAGATTAGGGATAGCACCTTTTATTGCGACGTTAGGCATGATGAGCATCGCCAGAGGGATTGCTTATGTAATAACAGACTCGTTACCTGTATCTGGACTGCCAGAAGATTTCTATTTTATAGGTGGTGGAACTATCCTAGGTATTATTCCAGTACCTGTAGTAATAACCATTATCATGGCATTATTATTTGGATTTATACTTAACAAAACGGCGTTCGGAAGATATATCTATGCATTAGGTAGTAATGAAGATGCAGCCAGATTATCGGGTGTTAATATTGCTAAAACACTGAATGGTGTATATATCGTATCAGGTTTATTATCTGGTTTGGTCGGTGTCATGTTAACAGCAAGGCTCGTATCAGCACAGGCGCAAGCAGGTATTGGGTACGAACTTGATGCAATTGCTGCCGCAATTATCGGCGGTACAAGTCCTTTAGGGGGATCAGGGACAATTTTAGGTACGATGATCGGTGCAGGTATTATGGGAATTTTGCGCAATGGACTTAATTTATTGAGCGTTAACGCTTTCTGGCAACAAATCGCGATTGGTTTGGTAATTATTGTTGCCGTGTATATTGATAAAATAAGAAGAAAATAAATTAGTGCTATTTTATACCATAATATTAGGAGGAATTCTCGTAATTTGAAAGGGGGAATAAAGGAACGTAGAGGATAGTTGTAGTCACTAAAATAAAGAGGGGGAGATTTGTTTGAAAAAAGTAGCTAGTATTTTCTTAACAGTCTTTATGGTAGCCCTGTTATTAGTGGGGTGTGGAAAGTCAGATACTAAAGCAGCAGATGCTACGAAAGGTGCAGATTCTGGTGTGAAGAAGAAAGTTGCAGTGATTGTAAAGGGAACAGAACATGTATACTGGCAGTCTGTTAAAGTTGGTGCTGAAGCTGCAGCAAAAGCTGGTGGAGTCGAAATGACATTCACAGGTGCACCCGGTGGGGAATCTGATATCAATGGTCAGGTTAATTTGATTGAGAATGCGATTAATCAGAAAGTTGCTGGTATCGTACTTGCTGCGTCAGATGCAAAAGCATTGGTACCTGTTACTGAAAAAGCGATTGCGGCAGGTATACCTGTAGTTATTATTGACTCAGGTCTTAATACAGATAAATATAAAAGCTTTCTTACAACTGATAATGTAGCTGCTTCTGCAGCAGTTGGCGAATCTTTGGCTAAAATGCTGGATGGCAAAGGGAAAGTAGCTATTGTAAACTTTGTACCAGGTGCTCAGACTGCTATTGAGCGTGAAAAAGGCTTTAGAGATGTTATGGCCAAATATCCTGGCATAACAGTATTGCCAACTCAATTCTATAGTTCCGACAAACAAAAGGCACTCTCTTTAACCCAGGACTTAATGACTGCAAATCCTGATTTAGCTGCAGTTTATGCTTGTAATGAACCAGGTACAGTTGGTGTTGGTAGAGCATTAAAAGAAAAAAATAACAAAACAATTATTGAAGTTGGTTTTGATGCTTCTGATGATGTTATTCCACTTATAAAGGAAGGCTATTGTAAAGCAGCTGTAGTTCAGATGCCATACAATATGGGCTTTAAAGGTGTTCAAGCAATTGTTGATATATTAGCTGGTAAATCTGTTGAAAAGAAAGTAGATACTGGGTTTACCCTTGTTACTCCTGAAAATATGACTAGCCCAGAAAGTGAAAAAGCATTATATCCAACTGGTAAAAAATAATTCATTATAGTACGTATGTACAATAAGTTAGTATAATTCATGCTAACTTATTGTACAAAGAACAAGTAATGTGTTTATTCTAGTATTAATATAGGTTACAGCTCCATAACGATCATTCGTTTAATAAACCAAGATTATTTTAAACTAGTGATCATTTTTATTAGAATAATTATGAAACGTTTCATTATGTATATTTACATAGCTAAGAGTAGGAGTGGGTATTTTATGCTAAAAGGAATTCCAAAGATTATTTCACCTGAGCTGATGAAAGTATTAATGGAGATGGGACATAGCGATGAAATTGTTATAGCTGATGGTAATTTTCCGGCCGGTACTTGTGCAACTAACTATTTGGTGAGATGTGACGGACATAATGTGCCAGAGATATTAGATGCGATCTTATCATTATTTCCTTTGGATCCTTATGTGGAAGCTCCTGTAGCACTTATGGAAGTTGTGCCGGGTGACAATGTAAAACCCGTTATATGGGAGGACTACAAACGCATAATTGATAGACATGAAAAAGGAATCAAGATTGAAAAGATTGAACGTTTTGCCTTCTATGAACGTGCGAAAAAAGCATATGTGGTAGTGGCTACTAGTGAAGGGGCATTATATGCTAACATCATTCTAAAAAAGGGTGTTGTATAATAGTGAACACTACAAGTTTAGATAAGTTATTACTCGGTATAGACCTTGGGACGTCAGCATGTAAGGTATGTATATTTAATCTTGATGGCAGAGTAATTGGGCAAGCAAGTAAACCTTATCCAGTGTATTATCCAGCACCAGATTTTGTAGAACAAAATCCTGTGGAATGGTGGCAAGCTATTTGTGAGGCCATTAAAGAAGTATTGCATAAAGGCGCTATTCAACCTGGTTCTATTGCTGGTATAGGTATTGATGGACAAAGTTGGTCCTGTTTACCAGTAGACCGTGAAGGAAAACCACTGCGAAATGCTATGATTTGGATGGATAGGCGGGCAGTGATGCAATCACAAAAAACTGTTGATAAACTTGGTTTTAAGCGGATCTTTGCTGTTAGTGGCAACTCCTTTGATCCTACCTATATTACACCAAAAATTTTATGGCTGAAAGAAAATCAGCCACGTGTTTATGACAATACCTATAAATTTCTGCAAAGTAATGCCTATATAGCTTTTAAATTAACAGGTACAATGACGCAAGATTTATCACAAGGTTATGGTTTTCATGTTTTTAATGTGAAGACCGGTACTTATGACTCAGATTTATGTGAGGATATGGGAATAGAACTCTCAAAGCTTCCAGACATATTCAATTGTCATGATGTCATTGGTCACGTTACGAAGCAGGCAGCAGAGGCAACAGGTTTAGTAATGGGTATTCCGGTTGTGGCTGGTGGACTGGATGCTGCATGTGGGACTTTGGGCGCTGGAGTTATTGAATTTGGACAGACGCAAGAACAAGGTGGTCAGGCTGGTGGCATGAGTATCTGCTTAAACCAAGCGTTAGCTCATCCAAAACTTATATTAAGTAGTCATGTAATTCCAAATGCTTGGCTCTTGCAAGGGGGAACGGTGGGCGGTGGTAGTCTGAAATGGTTTAAGCAGGAGCTCGGAGCTTTTGAAGCCCTGCAAGAGAAAACCACGGGAGAAAATGCTTTTGATCTACTGGTTAACCAAGCAGCAGGTATTAAGGATGGCTCAGAAGGGGTAATTTTCTTACCATATATGGCAGGAGAAAGATCACCAATTTGGGACAAAAATGCGAAAGGTGTATTCTTTGGTCTTGGCTATGACAAGACTAGGGGGCATATGGTGCGCTCTATATTAGAAGGCTGCGCTTATGCACTTCATCATAATTTGAATGCAGCTGAAGAAGTAGGCGTACAGGTTAATGAATTAATTGCTATGGGTGGAGCAGCGAATAGCAATTTATGGACACAAATTAAAGCAAATGTAACCGGAAAGGTGATAAAAGTACCATCATCGGATACTGCAACTACATTAGGAGCAGCTATGTTGGCGGGAGTAGGAACGGGACTATATAGAGATTTTAAAGAAGCAGTACACCGCACTGTTAGTATTACTAGGGTTCATGAACCAGATATGAAGGCACATAGGGTGTATCAGAAATATTACGAAGTATATCGTGAAATATATGAAAAATTAAAAGATACTTTTGCAAAAGGTGAGGTTTAGCAATGAAAGCTGCAGTTTTACATGGAAAAGAAGATTTGCGGTATGAAGAAGTTCCCATGCCCCAGTTAAGTGATGGGGAAGTTTTAATTAAGGTAAGGGCTACTGGTATTTGTGGTTCCGACATCTCAAGAGTCTTGGGTAATGCGGCTCATAGCTATCCAATTGTATTAGGACATGAGTTTTCAGGTGATGTGGTGGAAGTTGGTAAAGAAGTAACAGGGGTAAAAGTAGGGGATCGCGTTTCTGGAGCCCCCTTAGTGCCATGTATGAAATGTGATGATTGTGAGCAAGGCAATTATTCCCAGTGTAGAAAATATACATTTATTGGCTCAAGAATACAGGGCAGTTTTGCCGAGTATGTCAAACTGCCAGAAAAGCATGCGATAAAATTTGATCCGTCGATCAGTTACGAACAGGGGGCTTTTTTCGAACCGTCAACAGTAGCGTTACATGGTATTAATTGTGCGAGATATCATGGTGGAGAAGATGTAGCTATTCTTGGTGGAGGCACTATTGGTTTGTTTACAGCGCAATGGGCTAGAATCTATGGAGCCAAGAGAGTATTCGTTTTTGACATTGATGATGCTAGATTAGCTTTAGCTAAAAAATTAGGTGCGGATATAACGATGAATACCTTAGATAAGGAATTTAAAGAAACCATCAATAAACTTACCCGTAATAAAGGTTTTGGTTTTGTATTTGAAACAGCAGGTGTCGATGTAACAATGAAGCTAGCTTTTGAGATAGCAGCTAACAAAGCTAGTGTTTGCTTTATTGGAACCCCAAGTAAGGAGTTGATCTTTACGCCAGCTCTATTTGAAAATATGAATCGTAAAGAGTTTACACTAACTGGTTCTTGGATGTCTTATAGTGCTCCATTTCCTGGCCAGGAGTGGCAGTTGACGGCTCATTATTTTGGCACAGGGGCATTGAAATTTGATGAAAGTCTAATTTATAAAAAACTGCCACTTAGTGAGAGTAAGAATGGCTTTGCTATGTATAAGACACCTGGACTCGTAAAAGGAAAAGTTATGTTTGTTAATGAGTAAGGAAGCTATTTTAAGAATAAACGTAGAGGGAGAGTGAATTGATTTATGGAAGAAAAAATATTGACTCATGTTGGTAGCGATAGTATTGATCCAAGTACAGTTCCCCAGAGAACACTATATACTGGTGCGAAAATTCCAGCAATAGGTATGGGGACATTTGGCTCGGACCGTTTCACAGCAGAGCAAATAGCAGCAGCTGTAAGAGGGGCTGCCGAAGTAGGATTTAGACTATTTGATTGTGCAGCTGTTTATGAAAATGAACATTTAATTGGCCAGGTTTTCCAAGATATTTTGGCGACAGGAATTAAGCGGGAAGAGCTATTTATTACCTCTAAAGTTTGGAATGATATGCATGATAACGTAATAGAGTCTTGCGAAAAGACACTCAAAGAGTTACAGCTTGACTATTTAGATTTATTTCTAGTACATTGGCCTTTTCCGAATTTCCATGCGCAAGGTTGCAGTGTGGATTCTCGTAGTCCTGATGCAACTGGATATATTCATGAAAATTATATGAAAACATGGAGACAGATGGAAGAACTAGTCGACAGAGGTTTAGTTAGGCATATTGGTACCTCTAATATGACAATTCCCAAATTAAAGTTAGTTCTGCGTGATGCTAGAATTAAGCCGGCAGCCAATGAAATGGAACTTCATCCATGCTTCCAGCAAAAAGAATTTTTTAAATTTGTAATAGATAATAATATTGTGCCAATCGGTTTTTGTCCCATTGGTTCTCCGACTCGCCCCGATCGTGATAAAACAGCGGATGATGTAGTTGATATTCAGGACCCAGTAATTGTTAGAATCGCTCAAGAACATAAGGTTCATCCAGCAGTTATTTGTGTAAAATGGGGAGTACAACGTGGACAGATACCAATACCCTTTTCCATCCATCGCAATGAGTACGCTAGCAATCTTAAGGCAGCAGTAAGCGATTTGCTCACAGAGGAAGAAATGAAAGAAATTGAGGGTAGTGATAAAAATTGCCGCCTAATTAAAGGGCAGGTATTTTTGTGGAAAGACGGTCAGACATGGCAAGATCTATGGGATATTACGGGCGAAATTACACCACTATAAATCAGCAGAGTAGTTAGCACCTGCTTCAAAAAAACAATTGCAAATAGTGGCTCAAGCAAGTAAAATAGTAGAAGAACAATTGAAACGTTTCTATTGCAGATAATCCTATAAGTATATAGGGTTTTCTAGAAGCTTATTCAGATAAATTGTTTCATTGGAGTGAAGAGTGCTAATGTCAACAATAAAAGATGTTGCTAAATTATCTGGAACCTCTGTTGGTACTGTGTCCAGATATTTAAACGGCTATAAAATAAAGTCTGTTAACAGTGAAAAAATAGAAGATGCTATTCGGCATCTTAACTTTAGTATTAATTCTATTGCCAGAGGACTCAAGACCAGCAAGACTTTTACCGTCGGAATATTGATACCAAAGCTTGCCGATATATTTAGTACTCACATTATTGAGGGTATGGAGCGAGCATTTGACGAATTTGGTTATAGCATTTTGGTCTGTGATTCTCGAAATTGTTTAGAAAAAGAAAAAGAGAAATTGAAATTATTTAAGGAAAAACTCGTCGATGGTATCATCTTGATGCCGGTAGAAGATTCTGGAGAACATATACAGCAAATGCTAGAAGAAGGTATGCCAATCGTATTAATGGATCGCCTTGTCACCAATTTAGCTTGCGATGGTGTTGTATCTGATAACGTGAACGGTGCTTATCAAGCAGTAGAAGCCATTATTAATCGGGGTCACCGCAAAATAGGTATGATAGCTGGGCCTAAAAATATCTATACTGCCAAAGAACGGCTTGAAGGATATTTGCGTGCTCTAAAAGATTACAATATTGAAGTAGATGATAATTTTATCTTTTATAGCGACTATACCAAAGAGGGCGGATATCAGGCTACCGCAAAACTTTATCAATTGAAAGAGTTACCTACGGTAATCTTTACTTCCAACTATGAAATGACCATCGGTGCCATTAAATTTTTAAATGAGCACAACGTCGCTATTGGTGAAGATATTTCTTTTTTTGGCTATGATCAAATGGAATTATCGCAAATCATTGTGCCGCCGATTTCTTTTGTTGTTCAGTCAATGGAGATGATTGGCAGGAAAGCTGCTGAAACATTAATTAGCAGAATGAAAGGTGACCAAACAGGATTTCCCCATGTAAATCGATTAAAAACAGAAATAATAGTAACTGATTCTGTAAAAAAGCTGTATTAGAGAGTCAGTATTTTTTTGAGCAATATTGAAACGTTTCATTTATTGGGGCGTGAGTCTATCTTTTATAAGGTAGCGATGAAAATATGTAAATTTAAGAGGTGGAGTATATGGGATTAGTAACATCAACAAAGTATCTCCTACATGCTAGAGATAACAAGTATGCTATTTGTGCATTTAACATTCATAATTTAGAAACATTAAAAGCCGTAACTAGTACATCATTTGAAAGTAACTCTCCTGTTATTTTGCAAGCAACGCCAGGCACAGTACGGTTTGCTGGTGCAGATTACCTAGTGGCTATGGCTAAAACGGCTGCCGACAAATACAATATCCCGATTGTTATGCATTTAGATCATGGTGAAGATTACAATATGGTTCTGGAGTGTCTTAGAGCTGGCTTTACCTCCATCATGATTGATGGTTCCAAGCATCCTTATACCGAGAATATTTCTATTGTAAAAAAAGTGGTAGAACTTTCCCACGCCCTAGGGGTTCCCGTTGAAGCTGAGCTGGGGACAATTGGCGGTGTAGAAGATGATTTGAGTATCATGGGGGATGGTGTGTATACCAATCCAGAAGTAGCCTTTGATTTTATCGAAAAGACAGGAGTGGATTCTTTGGCAGTTGCAATTGGCACTTGCCACGGTTTGTATAAAAAGAAGCCACAATTGGATTATGTAAGGTTGGCAGAAATTCGCAAGTTAGTATCCATTCCTCTAGTGTTGCATGGTGCTTCTGATTTACTTGATGAGAGTGTGAAAAAATGTATCGAATTAGGTATTAGTAAGGTCAATATCGCGACAGAACTTAAAATTGCATTTTCTGCTGCTGTCCAAACCGTATATTATGAAAAACCTGCCGAAAATGATCCCCGCAAACTTTTTACTCCAGCGATTGATGCGATGAAAGCAGTTGTTAAAAACAAAATTAATCTAGTTGGCTCAGCGGATAAAGTAACTAGGATTTCTCATTGAGTTCTTTATAAATTTAAATTGCGAGAATATTTTAAATATAGATAATGATGGGGGATATAACGTTGGATACAAGAGAAAAACTTTTACGTGATCAAATATGCGACATGGGAAGAAGGATGTATCTAAAAGATATGGTAGCTGCGAATGATGGGAATATATCAGCTAAGTTAGGGGAAGGTTCGTTTATTTGCACGCCAACTGGTGTATCGAAAGGCTTTATGACGCCAGAAATGCTCTGCAAAATTAATGGAAATGGGGAACTTATTGAAGACAACCTTCAAGGTTTGCGACCATCTTCTGAGATTAAGATGCATTTTAAAATATATGAGAAGCGAGGGGATATTAGCGCTGTAGTTCATGCCCATCCTTTACATGCGACAGCTCACGCTATATGTCATAAACAATTGGATAAGCAAATTATGCCAGAGGCAACGATTGCACTTGGAATTGTTCCAATTGCAGAATATGGGGCACCATCCACAACCGAATTACCTGATTCTTTATTACCTTATTTAGAAGAGTATGATGCAGTATTACTTGCTAATCATGGTGCAGTCACTTATGGGGAAAATGTTGTAAGTGCTTATTATAAAATGGAGTCTTTAGAGTTTTATGCAAAACTTTTGTATTTATCTAGTAATATAGGAACTCCTAAGGAATTATCGGCAGAACAGGTAACACAGTTGCTAGAGTTGAGGGAAAAGGTATACAAAGTAGTAGGAAGACATCCAGGTAAAAAATGTTTAAAGAAATAAGTACTGATGGAGGGGAAAAAAGTGAGCAAAAATAGCTATGTAAGAATTGGTATTCGGCCAACAATTGATGGCAGGAGGAACGGAGTCAGGGAATCCTTAGAAGAACAAACGATGAATATGGCAAAGAGTGTAGCGAAGTTTTTAAGTGATAGCATAACCTATTCAGATGGGAAACCTGTAGAATGTGTAGTTGCTGACAGTTGCATCGGTGGCGTTAAAGAAGCTTCAGAAGCTGCAGAAAAGTTTAAACTAAACAATGTAGGGCTTTCTATAACAGTAACGCCATGTTGGTGCTATGGGTCAGAAACGATGGATATGGACTCTAAAATTCCTCAGGCTGTATGGGGATTTAATGGTACAGAACGACCAGGTGCTGTTTATTTAGCAGCAGTATTAGCGGCATATGCACAAAAAGGGATTCCTGCTTTTGGGATATATGGGCAACATGTACAAGATTCTTCTGATACAACGATACCCCAGGATGTAAAAGACAAATTACTCCAATTTACTAAGGCTGGATTAGCTGTTGCATCGATTAAAGGGAAATCCTATTTATCGATGGGGTCTGTATCCATGGGAATTGCAGGCTCCATCGTAGATGCATCCTTCTTTCAGGATTATTTAGGAATGCGCAATGAATATATTGATATGTCAGAATTCATACGTCGTATTGATAAAGAAATATATGATAAAGATGAATATAAAAGAGCTTTAGCTTGGGTTAAAGAAAATTGCCAAGAAGGCCCGGACAACAACCCTAAAGACGCACAGCTTACTCGGGAGCAGAAAGATAAGGATTGGGAAACAATTGTAAAGATGACTCTAATTGGCAGAGATTTAATGGTGGGAAATCAGAAGTTACAGGCTTTAGGATTTGGGGAAGAGGCTTTAGGGCATAATGCTATTCTTTCAGGTTTTCAAGGACAACGACAATGGACTGATCATTTTCCTAATGGAGATTTTATGGAAACCATATTAAATTCCTCTTTTGATTGGAATGGCAAAAGAGCACCCTATTTGATAGCAACTGAAAATGATTCCTTAAATGGAGTGTCTATGTTGCTAGGCAATTTATTAACCAATACAGCTCAAATTTTTTCTGATGTACGTACTTATTGGAGTCCTGAATCAGTCAAACGTGTTACTGGCTATGACCTAGAAGGCTATGGTAAGAAAGGAATTATACATTTAATTAATTCTGGGTCGGCGGCTTTAGATGGTACTGGGAGAGAAATACGAGAAAATAAGCCAGTAATTAAGCCTTATTGGGAGATTACAGATGATGAAGTAACAGCGTGTTTAAAAGCCACGCGATTTAGAGCTGCCAATCTTGGATATTTTAGGGGTGGTGGATTCTCTACCCAATTTCTAACTCGAGGGGGTATGCCTTTAACCATGATTCGATTGAATATTGTTAAAGGGGTGGGGCCTGTATTGCAATTAGCTGAAGGCCATAGCGTTGAATTACCCAAAGAGGTACACGATAAAATTGATGATAGAACGGATCCAACATGGCCAACTACATGGTTTGCACCAATCATAACGGGTAGGGGAGCTTTTAAAGATGTTTATTCGGTTATGAATAATTGGGGGGCAAACCATGGAGCAATTAGTTATGGACATATAGGTGCAGAATTAATAACATTAGCCTCAATGCTAAGAATACCTGTTAATATGCATAATGTTTCTGAAGAGCGGATCTTTAGACCAAAAGTTTGGAATTCATTTGGTACGGAGAATTTAGAACAGGCTGATTATGCGGCATGTAAAACATTTGGTGCTCTGTATAGTTAAAATACTGGAGTTAGTCCTTACCCATTATAAGTTCCCAAAAAGGGGGGATATTGTGAAAAACCTAAACCTATTAGCTGTCGATTTGGGGGCTAGTAGTGGTAGATGCATAGTAGGAACGTTTGATGGAAACAAAATAAATCTAGAAGAAATACATCGATTTGACAATAATCCTATTACTCTTAGTCATACTCTATACTGGGATATGCCGCTAATTTTCGAAGAGATAAAGCAAGGTATGAGTAATGTACAAGAGGAAGTGGCATCTTTAGGAGTCGATACTTGGGGTGTTGATTTTGGAATAGTAGATACAAGAGGTCGATTGGTAAGTAATCCTATTCATTATAGAGATGAGAGAACCAATCATATCCCAGAAATCTTGCATAAGAAGATAACAGAGCAAGAATTATACAAGAAGACCGGTATACAACCTATGCAAATCAACACCATTTTTCAGTTATATTCCATGGTGTATAATCGTTCACCCTTATTAGATCACATAGATAAACTTTTATTCATGCCAGATTTGATTAATTATTTTTTAACGGGGATAAAAGCAACTGAATATTCAATTGCAAGTACTAGTTCCTTGTTAGATCCTTATGAACGCCAGTGGAATATAGAAATTTTAAACAAACTGGGATTTAATGAAAAATGGTTTACACCGGAGATTGTTTCATCGGGGACTGTATTAGGTGCATTGTCTTCGAATATATTGGGGAATTCAAAATGCAATACAACAAAAGTAATTTCTACCGCATCTCATGATACTGCGTCGGCAGTAGTTAGCGTTCCGATATCTCAGGAGTATTCAGCATACATTAGCTGTGGTACATGGTCTTTGATCGGGGTGGAAATTAAGGAGCCAATCATAGATGAATATACAAGTAAAGTATTTTTCACGAATGAACGAGGAATTGATGATACGGTTCGGCTGTTAAAAAACATAACAGGACTATGGGTTTTGCAAGAGTGCAGAAGATATTGGCAAAGTAATGGTGAAGAGATTAGTTATCCTTTCATGGTTGAAATGGCAGAAAAAATTAAAGAAAATAAGTCCTTCATTGACTTAAGTGACCATACATTTTTATCTCCAGGGAATATGCCTAATAAAATAAAAGACTATTGCCTAAAAACAAAGCAACATATTCCTAATAATAAAGCTGAAATGATAAGGTGTATTATTGAAAGTTTAGCCTGTACTTATAAAAAGATGGTCGATGAACTAGAAACTGCAATCAAACATCCTATATCAGTTATCCACATGGTTGGCGGTGGTGCCCAAAATTCCTTATTATGTGAAATCACAGCGAATCTAACGAAAAAAACTGTTATCGCAGGACCGGTAGAGGCTAGTTCGATGGGAAATATATTAACACAAATGAAAGCACTGGGAGAGGCTAAAGGGTTGTCAGAACTGAGACAAATCGTGAAAAATTCCTGCACGATAATAGAGTATAGCCCGAAAGATAAGGCGTATTGGGAAGATGTCTATTATAAATTTTCATTGGTGTAGTCGTAAGAATTCTATGCTGCTGTAGACGATACAAATGAGGACTACTAATCATTAGTAGTCCTCATTTTCAAAAAATAAGCATTGGGGTGAAGATGGTGATACTAACTGTTACTTTAAATTTAGCAATTGATAAAACGTATGCTGTAGATCACTTTGCACTCACACAAGTAAATCGTACAAGAAAAGTTACTGCTCTTCCTGGTGGTAAAGGGATAAATGTTGCTAGGGTAGCAAGTATTCTTGGTGAGGAAGTAGTAGCTACAGGTTTTGTTGGGGGATATAACGGCAGATATATTGGCAAAAGTTTAAGTGAACAAACTTTCCAGTGCGATCTTCAAGAAATAAGGGAAGAATCTAGGTTATGCATTAATATATTAAGCAATCATGCAAGTACAGAAATATTAGAAAATGGGCCCAAGATTAGACCGGAAGAATTGATGGCATTCTTAGAAAAGTTTGATAGTCTTTCACGAAAGGCTAGAGTTGTCGCTATGTCAGGTAGCATTCCTAGAGGAGTTCCCCCTACTATTTATAAACAAATGATTGAAATAGCGAATAGAAATGGGGCTTATTCCGTATTAGATAGTAGTGGTGATTCTTTTAGTGAGGGCTTAATGGGTAGGCCCTATATGGTAAAGCCTAATATAGAAGAGTTAGAAAAGGTACTGGGGTATTCACTGGATACAGATGCTAAGATCTGTGCTACCATTCAACACTATTTGCATGAGGGTATTCAATTATTTGTTTTATCTATGGGTTCACGGGGCGCGTTAGTAGGTTATCAAGGAGAAGTATTTCAAGTAATTCCGCCTCATATCGATGCAATAAATCCTGTTGGTTGTGGTGATGCCCTTGTAGCTGGATTTGCCGTAGGGATGGCGCGGGGGATGGAAATAAAGGAAATGATCAAATTAGCTACAGCTACTGCGGCATCGAATGCTTTGCATCATGGCGCAGGAATGATAGAAAAGATTGAAGTGGAAGCTTTCATAAAACAAGTAAAAATTAATAAATTGATGTAATACTATTTGGCTAGTTTATCGAAAGCAGTAGCCTTTGGACTTTCAAAGAATGTTTTTTATTATTAGAAAACAGTATAGTGAAGGATCGTAAATACTTCTGCAGAATAAGCGAATTTTCGGGTCTTCTTGGATATAATACCATTAATTAAAATGATAAGATTACTTTGTAGTGGGAATCCTAAATCCTAGCACATTGCAAAGGAGGAAATTAAGAATGAGTATAGACACTTTAATTCAAGAAGATTTACTTAACTTTCGCCGTGAATTGCTTACTAGTTTTAAAGAACAACACCCCCATATTTTTTCAATAATGGATCATATGCTATCAGGTCGTAAAAATATGGTGGGACTACAAGTGACAGAAGGCGGAAATATTGTTGGCACATATACGTTGATGATGGACGGGGTTCACGTTGTTGAGGCGAAAAGTGGAACATTGGATTCTGCTCTTCATCATCCATTGCTAGGTGTCGTAAAACCTTATATAGTGATTGAACGCAATGCAATCGAAACTTTAGTTAAAGATGATCAGATTAAGACAGAAATATTTAGCTCAATTGCTAAATATTTGCCTGACGTTACGATCAAATTTTTACGCTAAATTTTAAAAAAATAACGGAGAGCCTTCGGGCTCTTTTTCTTTTATAATCGATCTTTACTTTTATTATAATCAAATGTATTATAGTGTTATTACATTCATTGTGGAGGTTTATTATGATTGATAATAACGATTTGAAAGTTATTAAACGACTTATGGAACATGCTCGTACAACGTGGGCAGAACTTGGAACGCTTCTCGGATTGTCCGGCCCAGCTTCGGCTGATAGGGTTCGTAAGTTAGAGGAAATGGGGATAATAAAAGGTTACGCAGCATTGATAGACCCTGAAAAGATAGGTTGTGGCTTAGGAGCTTTGATATCTGTCACATTGGATAAACCTGAGAATAGGGCAGCATTCCTGCATTTAGTTAATAATTCTCCCGAGATTATGGAGTGCCATCACATAGCTGGAGCGGAAGATTATATTATTAAAGTGCGTTGTTCAGGTACTCGTGATCTAGAACGGTTAATCAGTGAAGAAATAAAGGCTTTGCCAGGGGCTAAAACGCGAACCACTATAATATTATCAACCATTAAAGAAACTCCAATATTACCAATAAAAATGTAAGGAGGTTTAAAGTAGGATGGAAATGCCCTTCTTCATTAAAGGAGTACTGCTCGGATTTTCGATAGCCGCACCAGTTGGGCCGATCGGAGTTCTTTGTATTAGGCGTACATTAGCAAATGGTTTTTTTAATGGTTTCCTTTCAGGGTTAGGTGCGGCAACGGCTGATGGTATTTATGGCTTAGTTGCTGCCTTTGGCATAACAGTTATTTCCACCTTTTTACTAGATAATCAAGTCTATTTTCGTTTGATTGGCGGACTATTTTTACTTCATCTTGGCTATGTAACGTTCCAAGCTACTCCAGCAGAAATAACCTTAAAGGAAGAAGGTAAAAGTCAATTAAGTTCCTACGTCTCAGCCTTTTTCTTAACATTGACGAATCCAATGACTATTATGTCTTTTGCGGCAGTTTTTGCAGGATTAGGGATAGCAACAACTGGTGGGGATTATGTGTTAGCAGCTTTGTTAGTTCTGGGTGTTTTTGTTGGTTCAATGCTTTGGTGGTTGATATTAAGTGGAACAGTGAATGTACTTCGTGGGAAAATTGATTCTCAAAGACTTAAGTGGATTAATCAAATTTCAGGCTTCGTAATAGCTTGCTTTGGCATAGTAAGCCTGATAAAGAAGACTTGATTCAGATGGAGTTTTAACTCCATCTGAATCTTAGTCGCACTTATCCAGGGACTTAGCCGCTCTTAACTCCCACTTATATAAGTGAGCCTTGGATTCGAAAATCCTTAGAGCGAACTTACTTCGAGTTTTACAGACTGTTATCCTAACCAGAGGGCAGGATATTACAGGCTGTTAACGAGATGAAGATGGGAGTCTTAGAGCGGTTTAGTCATCGGATAAGTTATCCTTTTTATATTTTCATGTAAAAATTGACTGTGTAGTCATATTTTTGTCACATTTCCAGATTATAATGAGAATAGAAAATAAAGGAGGGTTCTTCCATGAATAGTATAGTAAAAAAAGGAATTATTTGCTCAATGATAGGTATTATGCAATTAGGTATAGGCACGGCTGTAATAGAAGCATCACCAAGACATCATGAAAATAAGGATTATGAAGAGCGATACGAACACCATAAAGATCGAGATCATCGGATACAAGAAGAAAGAGAGCGTCATGAAAGGGAAATGAAGCGACGTCATCATGAGGAAGAATGGCAATGGCATGAGCGTCAACAACGTGAAAAAGAGCATCATGAAGAGGTAATGAGAACGATTGGTGGATTAGCACTATTGTACCTTATTACGAATAGTTAAAGTTTTAAATTCTCTAAGTTTAATCAACTTAGGGAATTTTTATATGTCTAATTAAAGTGTTTTAATGGAGATACTATTATAAAGGAGGTGTTTTGGATGGTTAAAACTGGCAAGGTAACAAACGTTGAAAATAAAGAAAATAAAACATTTGTGGATGTTGATTTCATGGACAATACAAAAGCAACTGTGGTTTTACCCTCTACGGACAGTAAGAAATATAAAGATAAATATGTCATTTGTGGTATTGATTCCGATGAGAATACCAATATAATTGAAATCGTAGATGATGGTCCACCACCAGAATAAAATATCTAAGAGACTATAAGTAGTCATCTATCTTTCTGAGGTGAGACGGTTTATTTATGGGGCTTCGTATGAGGCAGGGGTATGAGGTAAGGTATTTTGGTAATCCTTAGTCAATTATGGTATAATAGCAAAAATAATGTAAAAATGAGGGATTATCATGAAAAAAGCAATTATTGAGATGGATAAGGGTAATATTGTAATTGAGTTATTTGACAAGGAAGCACCAAATACTGTGGCTAATTTCGAAAAGTTAATTACCAAAGGTTTTTATGATGGGCTTACATTTCATAGAGTAATTAAAGGTTTTGTGGCACAAGGTGGCTGCCCAAAAGGAAACGGTACCGGTGGGCCTGGCTATGAAATTCCTTGCGAGACAAAGGGGAATCCTCATAAGAATGACAGAGGCGCATTATCTATGGCTCATGCTGGTCCTAATACAGGTGGTAGCCAGTTTTTCATTGTTTATGAGCCACAACCTCATTTAGATGGTGTTCATACTGTTTTTGGTAAAGTCATTGAAGGTATGGATGTCGTGGATCAAATTAAAAAAGGCGATAAAATGAATAAGGTTACAGTAGAACAAGGGTAACTTCATGCAATAATTTATGTGCGCCTTGTGATTTGAACTTTATATTCACCATGTAAGCCCTCGCAGGTTATGCGAGGGCTTTTTTTTAGGGTAAACAGAATCTTTATTGCTAACCCTAGGAGCAGGGTATGGGTGGTAAGGTTTTACGTTTATTAAAGTAATCAGTTGGTTAGGATAAAGTAAAGTGGGGATCTTTCAAAATAAAAACTAAAACTTTTAGTTCATAATAGGGTGATATATGTAATTCAGACAGAAAGGAGTATATTATGAAAAATTTACTAAGACGCTTACTGCACAATATATTGAGTATAGTTACAACCTTTATCCTAATGGCTTCTCCCGTAGCGGCAATCGTATATATATCTGAACCTATAGATGGGAACAATGACACAATAAGAAACGTTTCTATGGGCCAAGAAGAACTTTTCCTTGCAAAATCAGATTGGATTGAGAAAAAAGTTAAGGACTGGGAGCCTGATTTGCTTGATGACCCAATCATAATGACCCTATCCAAAACAAGAGAGGGGAATAAAAATTTCACAAATAATTCAATAAAAAATGCTCTTTCATGGAGGAGTGAATGATGGCTCCATACAAGTTGTCCAATCAAATATACGGTATCAATAGCGAGTAAGGAGATGTTTTTATGAGAATTTTAGTGGTTGAGGATGATAGCATACTGAGGGAGGCTGTAGTTACGCTTTTAAAAGAAGAAGGGTATAGCGTAGATGAGGTTGCGACAGGTGATGAAGGCTTATTTATGGCGGAACAAAGTATCTATGATCTTCTAGTACTTGATATTATGTTGCCTGAAGTGAATGGCTTAGACATAGTTAAAAGCCTTAGAACGAATGGAAATGAAACTCCAATATTGTTACTTACAGCAAGGGATAGTGTGGACGATCGTGTCATTGGTCTAGAGACTGGTGCAGACGACTATTTAGTAAAACCTTTTGCTATCAGAGAACTTTTAGCTCGAATAAAAGCACTAATTCGTCGTAAGAGTAGTGTTGGGTTTGAAGGTGAATTAGCATTTGGGGGGATATTGCTTAAGAGTAAAGTTCGGGATGGTTTTTTTGGAGAACAATCTTTAGGATTAACTGCCAAGGAATATGAAGTTTTAGAATTTTTCATCTTAAATAAGGAGCAAATTCTTACTAAGGACCAGATATTTGATCGGATCTGGGGGTTCGATTCCGAAACCACGATTGCCATTGTTGACCTATATATTCATTATTTGAGAAAAAAGTTGGCCTCCTACGGCTTAGATACGATAATCCAAACGGTACGTGGTTCTGGATTTATGCTTAAGGAGAAGTAGAAGATGTTTAAAAAAACACTTCGTAAGTTAACAGCTTTAAATTCACTAGTATTTTTGCTCATATTTATTACGCTTACTTCAATTATTTATGGATATTTGTCATTTCGGCTTTATGATAAAGTGGATGATGCTATGAGGTTTCAAGCTTCTTCCGTGCGAATTGAAAATGGTCGTGTCTCTCAGCCTAGGGGACGTCCTATATTAGATCCAAGAATCTTTCTGATCTTGCGTGATGAGGAAGGACATATTGTCAATCTAACACCCTTTAGGACAGAAGAGAGTAGTAATCTTATTGCCATCGCTTCACAAATTAGTACAGGGGAATTGCAAACAATAGAATATGAGAATCATGTATATCGTGGATTGATCGTACCTTACCCTAATGATAAGACTTCGAACCCTAAAGAAGAATTTAAGATCAAAGAGGTAGTCGCGATTAGCATTGTTGACTCTGAGGTTGGACTACTTAATAATCTTCTCTGGATTATTATTGGGGGACTAATAGCTGGCATGCTTGTCATTGTACTAGCTGGGCATCTTTTGGCTAGGCGGGCAATGATACCTATTGAGGCTGCATGGGAAAAGCAGCAGCAGTTTGTTGCTGATGCATCCCACGAATTACGTTCGCCAATTACGGGAATTTATAGTAATGCTGAGTTGATGCTAAGGCACCCAGAACGTACGATTGCACAAGAAAGTTATCGAATTAATAACATTATGAAGGAATCAGCACGTATGACTAAACTAATATCGAGCTTGTTAACCCTGGCAAGATCGGATGCGAACAAAGCCGATCTGCGTTTAGGTCCGATTAATGTTAGTGACGTAATACAAATTGTAATCGAACATTTTAGATCATTAGATGACTTAAATAAAATTAATCTTTCCACTCATGTTGAGCCCAAGTTAGAACTTATTGCAGATCAAGAACGTATTCATCAATTAATCGTTATATTACTAGACAATGCCTTTAAGTATACAACCCAGGGAGGAACTATTTTCGTGTCTGCTTGTAAAGTGGACAAAGATATTGTCTTTTCTGTGAAGGATACGGGATGTGGTATCTCTACTGAAAATTTACCCCGAGTGTTTGATCGCTTTTTTCGTGGAGATAAGGCCAGGTCTCGAGATAAAGGGGGAACAGGCCTTGGGCTGGCAATTGCAAAATGGATTGTTGAGAAACATAGAGGGGAGATAGAGGTTGAAAGTCAGTTGGGAGTGGGTACTAAGTTCACAGTATCGATTCCAATTAACAAAGTATCAAAAGAGAACTAAGCCATCTTTTCTTTAATCAAAAGTTATTCTAAAATTAGCGCTTCATAATACAACTATGGTCTTCACTACAAAAGATAAAGAAAAGGTGGTTACTATAATGAACAAGAATAAAAAATGGATGTTGGCAATTAGTGTTGCAACAATGCTTACAGCAAATAGTTTAGTTATGGCTGCTTCTGCTCCAGATAAAGAAGAGAACATAAGAACGAATCAATCAACTGCATCTTTTCAAAGTGATTCGGGTAAAAAAGAAGGCATGAGAGATCATCACGCAGATCATGTAGCGTTACTCCAATTCTTAAAAATAGATGCCCAAACCTTTGAAGCAGCAAGGAAAGAAGGTAAGTCTTTAGTTGCTATTGCAAAAGAACAAGGTATATCAGAACAGGTGCTAAAAGACTTTATGGTTGAGCAAATGACCAAGCATATGGAAGAAAGAGCAAAAGAGGGTAAATTACCTGAAAACAAAAAATCATATACTAGAGCCGATATCGAAAAACATGTATCAGATATGATGAATGGTAAGGGGAATATGCATCACAATCATGGACAAATGCACCATGCCCCCGTTGATAAAACGAAATTATTAGAACTGTTGAAAATGAGTGATGAAAGCCTAAAAAATGAAATAAAAACTGGTAAAACCTTAGTGGAGATCGCCAAAGAACAGGGTGTATCAGAAGAGACGCTTAAGACAACTTTGGTTGAACAAATGCTGCAGCGTATTGAAAAAGGTGTGAAGGCAGGGCGAATTTCAGCTGATCAAGCGGAGCAAATGAAAGCAAACATTGAAAAGCATGTATCCGATATGATGAACGGTAAGAGGCCGATGCATTCCGAACACAACAAAGAAAAAAACAATCCTTAATTTGCTAGTCTATCAATTATAGATTATAAATTTGGAGGGGAAATATAAATTAGGTGTAGAGCTATTATTCACAACGTGAGTAATAGCTCTACTTGTATAACCTCTTACGATAAGACATTAATATAGTTAATATGTCGGTTTTTTTATTGGTAGTATGTGAACTAGCAGCATGAGTTTTAGGCAGGAAAAAAATGGAGGCATGACGAAGAGATAGTTATCATACCTTGGTCTAAGGAGCTCCATTTATAAAAAGGAGGAATATACTGTGAAAATTATAGGAATAACTAATGTAGAGAAGTTTTTAGAAGTCCTTGATAAGTGTCAGGGGAAGATTGAATTAGTAACTTCAGAAGGTGATCGGTTAAACTTAAAATCAAAATTGTGTCAGTACTTAGCATTATCAAAAATATTTAGTGAAGCAAAAATTGATGAAATCGAAATTATTGCTTCAGAGCCAGAAGATACTAAAATACTGTTAGAGTATTTAATAAGAGGGTAAAGTTAGCTCGAACGTTTTAAGTTAAAGTAATATGTTTTTCGGATTTTAATAGAATGAGACATTAGATTAAAAAGGCTAAAGGACAGTTAAACTGTCCTTTAGCCTTTTTAAAAGATAGAGAAATTCCAAAGAAATTTTTAAAATAAGATGTAAGGAGAATATCATGTTATCAGAACAAGCTTGGATTGCTTTGATTTTGTTTGTAATATGTTATGCAGTGATTATTTCGAAAAAATTCACAGGACAAAAGTTGCTCTTATAGGTGCTAGTTTTATTTTATTATTTAAAATTATGTCACATTTATATTTACTTTGTTTACCTATAAACTATACGACAAAAAGACCCAAAAAAGGCTATTTCTGCCTTGTATTTTGGTCTTTTTCTTTTTAATTTTAAAATTTCTCCCCCTAAAGACACAAAAATTTAAATTATAATTAAAACCATGAAAATATTACCATAAAATTACAAATTGTGCATATCGTTATATTGTAATATGTTGATAGATAGGTGAATTTTGGAGGGTAAGATATTGTGTCAGGGGCAATTAAAGAGTACATCCGCAATTTAAAATCAACAGAGGAACAGTTAGAAAAAATTATCGCTAATAATCCAGTTAGGGAATGTAGTTTTCCAGACCAAGTAAGTGTATTTGATAAGCAACACAGGTACTTATTTGTTAATGGATTTGGAGCACGTTATATCGGCTTAAAACCTTCTGATATGGAAGGAAAGGAACGTAGAGAAATAGGGTTACCTCATAATGAGCAATTAGAACAGGACCTTACAACTGTTTTTTCAACGGGACAACCAGTGGAAAATGAGTTAAAGGATCCGCAAGTAACAAGTTATGGAATCAGCTATTTTGAGTATTATCTCTATCCTCTATATAGTTCTGCGGGAATTGTGGAGGCAGTTTTATGCACAGTTAGAGATATTACAATACGAAAGTTGTCTCAATTGAGCGCTGTGCAATCAGCTCGGGATTTTAATCAACTCATTGATCTTTGTCCTTTTTCGGTTATTATGGTAGATGAACTTGGTAATTTTAAAAATGGCAATCAAGCCTATATTGATTTATTTTTCCCTGGATTTACAAAAGAAAAATTAATCGGTGCAAACCCTGAATTTCGTACAGCCCACATTGGCACTCAGTGGAAAGATAGTCCTTTGCAAAAAGCGGTGCGAGGAATCGCGGTGAGAAATGTCTCTAAAGATATAATGAATAAGCAAATGTTGATTAACGCAATTCCGATAAGAGACATGGAAGGTCGAAATAAAGGGGCACTAGCCATATTTCATGATATTACAGAATATGAACAAATGCGTCATGCATTATATAAAATGGATAGATTGAATCTCATCGGAGAAATGGCAACTGGCGTAGCACACGAAATACGTAACCCAATGACAGTAATTAAGGGATATTTGCAATATTTAGGATCGAAAGTACCAGCTAGTTTAAATGAACAATTTGATATTGTTTTAGGAGAATTAATTCGCATTGAAAGCATTATTACGGATTTTCTTTCTTTAGCAGGAAATACCAAAATTGAACGAAACAAACACAATATTAATACTATTATTAGGCAAGCATTTCCTCTTGTGGCAACGGATGCAACAAAAAATAATGTAGTAGTAGATCTATGTTTAGAGGAAAATCTGCCGGATCAATTATTAAGCGAGAAAGAAATTAAGCAAGTACTTTTTAATCTAACTCGCAATGGCATTGAATCAATGGATGATAGCGGTATGTTGACAATTCGGACGACTTTAGTTGACGAACAAATTGTAGTAACGATTTCTGATACAGGTAGTGGTATAGCAAAGGAAAAGTTAGAGAAAATATTCAATCCTTTCTATACAACAAAGGATAATGGGACTGGTTTGGGCTTAGCAATCTGTGAAAGCATTATAAATAAGCATAATGGTAGTATTGAGGTACAGTCCGAAGAGGGGCGGGGTAGTACTTTTATAATATCCTTTACTCACTCTCAGGGCTTCTAATTCTAACTAGGATGCGAATTTGGGTAATTTGTGTATTAGTGCAATTTAAGAATGTAGTTGAATTAAGGCTATCGATGTTACTCGAGATTATGATATACTAAGGAATATGTATCTAAGAAAATAATGTATCATGGAGAGGAGTAAGTGCGCGAGTTGGCGCCAATAAGAATGAATTTCGTAGCAATTGATTTTGAAACGGCCAATGCGAGTCGTTCTAGTGTGTGTAGCATGGCTGCGGTAACAGTGGAAAATGGACAAATCGTCCGATCGGCTTACTCTTTAATACGCCCGCCAGTTCTTAAATTTGACTATCGTAATATACAGGTGCATGGCATTCACCCAGAAGATGTAGTGAATAAACCAACTTTTGATCAATTGTGGGAACGGATTCGTCCGCATCTTGAAAATAAAATTGTGATTGCCCATAATGCAACTTTTGATATTAGTGTGCTACGAGGTGTCCTAAGGGAATATTCATTGCCTATGCCAGTTTTTAAACATAGTTGCACAGTTCAAATTGCGAAAAAAGCATGGCCTGGTGGGGAAAACTATAAGCTTAATACATTAGCTCAGCGCTTTCAGATTGATTTTGACCATCACAATGCTCTGCATGATGCACGAACTTGTGCTAAAATTGCTCTGCTAGCGGGGCAAGAGTTAAAAGCTGACAATTTTCTGCAGATGATGCATTTGTTGAAGCTTCCTGTAAAAGATTTTGCCTAAGTAGTATCGACATAGTATTTTTTCACTAATCTTGACAAAGACTGTATATTATAGGTATAGTATGGTATATATATTAAAAGCGATGATAGGAAGGAGTACGTTATTGCCGCCGAATAGAGAGGGGATCCTTGGCTGAAAGGTCTCTCGGAATGGGGTAACGGAAGGTAGTCCTGGAGTTATTGCATTGAACTTATAGTAGGTGCAGTCGGTTATGCCCCGTTATGGTATTGGAGTTCGAGTAAATCTTTATTTTGCCTTTACTCGAAGAAACAAGGTGGTACCACGAAAGTATGCTCTTTCGTCCTTTTAGGATGAAGGGGCTTTTTTATTTTTCAAAAAGTAGGAGGAGTTAATTTTGACAGAAAAAAATATTCCAACAGTATATGACCCTCAAGCGGTAGAAGCAAAATGGTATAAGTATTGGGAAGATAATGGTTTCTTTCATCAGGAAGTAAATAAGGGGAAAAAACCTTTTAGTATTGTTATTCCGCCTCCTAATGTAACGGGACAACTACATATGGGGCATGCTTTAGATAATGCATTACAAGATATTTTAATTCGTTTTCGCCGTATGCAAGGCTACAATACATTGTGGATGCCAGGAACAGACCATGCAGGTATTGCTACTCAAATTAAAGTAGAAGAAATGTTAGCAAAGGAAGGCATTTCTCGTTATGATATGGGGCGGGAAAAGTTTATTGAAAAAGTTTGGGAATGGAAAGAACAGTATGGCGACAGGATTATTAAACAACTGAAAAGTTTGGGTGCTTCTTGTGATTGGCAGCGAGAGCGTTTTACCATGGACGAAGGTTGTTCCAAGGCTGTACGAGAAGTCTTTGTTTCTTTATATGAGAAAGGCCTTATTTATCAGGGGAATCGGATAACCAATTGGTGTCCACGCTGCAATACTGCTTTAAGTGATATTGAAGTAGAACATGAAGAAAAGCCAGGTCATTTATACCATGTTCGTTACCCAGTAGAGGGGAGTGAAGGTGAGTATTTGACAGTAGCTACTACGCGGCCAGAAACTATTTTGGGAGATACCGCAGTAGCAGTTAATCCAGAGGATACCAGATATAGCCATTTGATTGGTAAAAATTTAATTTTGCCGTTAGTAGGAAGGTTAATTCCCGTAATTGCCGATGAATATGTTGATCAAGCTTTTGGTACAGGTGCGGTTAAGATTACTCCTTCTCATGACCCTAACGACTTTGAAATGGGATTACGTCATAACTTACCGCAAATTGTAGTCATTGATAACGATGGCAAAATGTCAGAAGGTACAGGCAAATATGCAGGACTAGATCGTTATGAATGTCGTAAGGTCTTAGTCAAAGATTTAGAAGTGCAAGAGTATTTGGTGAAAATTGATGATCATATGCATGCAGTAGGTCATTGCCAACGTTGTACCACAGTTGTAGAACCTTTGGTATCTAAGCAATGGTTTGTTAAAATGCAGTCGCTAGCTGAACCAGCCATTGAAACTGTGACTTCAGGTGAAATTCAATTTGTTCCCGAGCGATTCACAAAAACGTACATTAATTGGATGAGCAATATACGGGATTGGTGTATTTCACGGCAAATTTGGTGGGGGCATCGAATTCCTGCGTGGTATTGCGAATGTGGTGAAACCATTGTAACTAGAGAAGAAGTTAACGTATGTCCAAAGTGTGGCAGTCATAAGATTGAGCAAGATGAGGATGTACTAGATACATGGTTTAGTTCCGGTTTGTGGCCTTTTTCCACTATGGGCTGGCCAGAAGATACCGAGGAATTAGAACAATTTTATCCTACCAGTGTATTAGTAACAGGATATGACATTATTTTCTTCTGGGTAGCTAGAATGATCATGATGGGTTTAGAGTTTAAGAAGGAAATTCCTTTTAAACATGTTTTTATTCATGGTTTAGTTCGGGACTCTCAAGGACGAAAAATGAGTAAATCTTTAGGGAATGGGATTGATCCATTAGAAGTTATCGATAAAAATGGTGCAGATACTTTGCGGTTTACCCTAGTAACTGGCAATACACCAGGAAATGATATGCGTTTTTATTGGGAAAGAGTAGAATCAAGTCGTAACTTTGCCAATAAATTATGGAATGCTTCCCGTTTCGTGCTAATGAATTTGGAAGATGTAGATAGTGTTGATACATTAACCAATTATGGAGTAAGGGCAAAGCAGGAAGACAACTTTACCTTAGCAGATAAGTGGATTTTAAGTCGTTATGAAAAGACCGTGAATGAAGTGACACGTAATTTAGAACGATTTGAATTAGGAGAAGCAGCTCGTCTGCTGTATGAGTTTATTTGGAATGAGTATTGCGATTGGTATATTGAAATGGCAAAAGCAAGATTATATAATAAAGAAGAATCTACAGCGCGTGCAACTGCCCAATATGTCCTATGGTATGTACTTGAAAATACACTAAAACTATTACACCCTTTTATGCCTTTTATTACAGAAACTATCTGGCAGCACTTGCCTCATGAAGGGCAAAGTATTATGGTAGCTGATTGGCCATTGGACAGTTCAGCATTGATGAATGACGATGTAGAAACCCAAATGAATACTATTATGGAAACCATTAAGTCCATTCGAAATATGCGCGCCGAAGTCAATGTGCCACCAGGGAAAAAGAGTGAGGTTATTTTGCAAATTATTGCGAAAGAGCTACAAGAAGTTTTTGCAACGAACTTGCCATACTTGAAAACTTTGGCTGCTGCAGAACCGATTCAATTATTAGGTGATGCAGAAGCAAAACCTGAAAATGCCATGACTGCTGTGGTAAGTGGTGTTGAAATCTATTTGCCTCTCAAAGGGTTAATTGATGTAGAAAAAGAATCAGCTCGTTTGAATAAAGAATTGGCTACATTGGACAAAGAAATTGCTCGAATTGAGGGGAAACTATCTAATGAAGGATTTGTCGCCAAAGCTCCAGCAGAGGTCATCGCCAAGGAGAAAGCCAAGGCAGGTGAATACCAAGAAAAACAAACAGCCATTCGCGAGAGATTAGCCTATTTGTCTACGTTATAGTATTCTAAACAAGAAAATTTATATTAAAGCAAAATTAGAACCACAAAGGCACAATGCCGCTGCGGCGGCACACAAAGTAGGTATGAAGGAAGTTTATGATAGTTCCCTTTGTGTCCTTTGTGTCTTTGTGGTTCAATTGCTTTTTTATTAGAAAGGTGTGACAAGGATGACATATGAAGAATCCTTAAACTACTTAGCAAATTTAAATAAGTTTGGCATTAACTTGGGTTTAGCGCGAATTGAAAAGCTGTTGGAATTAATGGATCATCCAGAAAAAAAGTTTAAAAGTATTCATGTGGCAGGAACAAATGGTAAAGGTTCAACAACTGCCATGCTCGCTTCTATTTTAAGTAGTGGAGGCATAAAAACGGGCATGTATACTTCACCCCATTTGGCGGAATATACGGAGCGGATGATTGTGGATGGACAAGAGGCATCACCAGAGGAATTTGCCCAAGCAATTGCGTATACAAGCCAATTTGTGGATAGAATAGTATCACAAGGTTTTGATCATCCAACAGAGTTTGAGGTATTAACAGCAGCAGCATTTTACTATTTTGCATCGTGTGAAGTAGAGTATGCTGTTATAGAGGTGGGGTTAGGTGGGTTGCTTGACTCGACCAATGTTATTATGCCAATTTTATCTGTAATTACAAATGTTACATTAGATCATATGGATAAGTGTGGCAGCACCATTGAAGAAATTGCGCATCACAAATCCGGTATTATTAAGCAAGGGGTCCCCGTAGTTACAGCAGCTAAAGGACACGCCTTAGAGGTAATTATAAAAACTGCTCAGGAGAAATCTACAGCATGTTATATATATGGACAGGATTTTTCCGGGACTTTTCTCGGAATGGATGAGTATTATCAAAAAGTGGGAGTAAAGCTTAAAGAACAAGGGGAAATTGGAAGCTTTGCTGTTAATCTTCTAGGTGGCCATCAAGTTAATAATTGTGCAGTAGCTGTTATGACCGGATTGATCCTAGGGAAAAGTGAAAAAAGAATTGATTTACTAGCAATTGAAAAAGGTTTGCGCAAGGTTTGTTGGCCTGGAAGATTTGAAATAGTATCGAAAAGCCCAACGATTATTATTGATGGTGCTCACAATCCAGATGGAGCAAGAGCGCTGCGTGAAAATTTAGATCAATTTTATGGTCATAAGGAAATTGTATTCTTATTGGGGATTTTACAAGATAAAGATGTGAAAACAATTGTTACAACCCTAATACGTCCTGCGGATAAGGTTGTTGTAGTAGCTCCTATCTCTCAGCGGGCGGGCAAGCCAGAGGATGTTGCCCGGGAAATACAAGCGGCTTATGTAGAAGTAGCTCACTCTATTAGTGAAGGTTTAGATAAAGCCAAATTATTAGCTGGAGAGGGCAATGTGATCTGCATTGCAGGTTCTTTGTACTTAATTGGTGAGGCTAGGAAAATAATATGTAAGTAGACAAATGATTTGTTCTTGGTTATAATAAAAAATGGCATTGAATTTGGCATTTGTAAATAGTATTGTATTGAAAGAAAATATTAAATAGCAAATGCTATTAGACAGGTGAAATTGTGTATATAACATATAGAACGACCCAAACTCAGTATTTTTTAGAATATATAATAGAGCACTGCATTCTGGCGGTGGCCTTTTTTTTGCCGCTGTCACTGAAGGTCAGCAGTGGGTTTTTAGGCCTTGGTGCACTGGTATGGCTAGGAAAAATGGTTGTAATGCGCAGGATGGATTTTAAGGCAACTCCTTTTGATTTAGGGGTCGCTTTGTTAGTTACATTATCTGCGGCTTCCATATGGGCTTCGCCTGACCGAGGATTTAGTTTTTATAATTACTATAATTTAATGGGAAGATACATATTAATTTACTATTTAGCTGTCAATAACATTCGCTCTCGAGGCCAAGTGAAACGATTGGTATGGAGTATGTTAGCATCAGCCTTAGTAGTTTCCTTATATGGATTTTATCAGTACTTCTTTGGTGCAACGGCTTCAGCCGTTGAGTGGGTAGATGGAGCGCAATTTCCTGATCTTAAAATGAGAGTATTTTCTACCTTAGAAAATCCTAATTTACTAGCTGGTTTTTTAGTAACTATGATGGCCATCGCCGCAGGTATGGGATATAAAGCGGCTACGATTAATAGTAAAGTGATCCTAGCTGCGTTGGTTATTCTATTTGGTGGGTGTTTAGTTCTTACCTATTCACGGGGTGCTTGGCTCAGTGTATTAGCAATCGTTGGCATGTATGGCATGTTGTGTAATCGTAAAATCTTTTGGTTGCTACTGGTAGTACCTATTGTTGGATTTTTTGCTCATGATGCCTTATTAGAGCGAATTATGTCCATCACAAATCCTACAGATACCTCATCTACCTTGCGGATTGCCTTATGGGAAAGCACGATTGCGATGATAATGGATAAACCTTTTTTCGGTATCGGTTGGGGTGCTTATTGGATGGTATATCCTGACTATGACTTTTTCATAAATAATGCGAATACTAAAATTTTTCACGCACATAATATGTACTTAAATATTGCTGCTGAGATTGGTATTCCAGGTTTGTTTGCTTTTTTAGTTATGATGTATGGACACTTTCGTTTAGCTTTGTCCTCGGTAAAAGGAGCAGCATATCATTCATCAGGTGTTATGCTGGGGATAGTAGGAGCGATTTGTGGCCTTATTGTGAACGGATTTACAGACTATGTACTGTTTAATATACAATTATCTATGTTATTTTGGTTGTTAAATGCGCTGATTGTTGTTGTTTGGCAACAGAATCAGCAGCGTTATGATCAAGGTCATTCTTTAAGAAAAGTAATATAAAGATGTTTCAAAAAATAGAGCGATTGCGCTCTATTTTTGCTATTGCGGAAAAGAAAGTCTTTGAGAATGGGGTTTATGCCTTAGTTGCATAGTAGTACAAAATAAAGGAAGAGAAATAAAGAATTGGTATTATTAGTAAAAGATATCAGTAATAATTAAAAAAAATAATAAAATTTGAATAATTTTTAATTTTGAGGCAGGATTTTTGGCCTTATGTGACAAATTGTACATACTAGAGAAAAGAATGTTATCTGACTATGATTTTTTCATAAATAATGCGAATACTAAAATTTTTCACGCATATAGTATATACTCAACTTGCGCTGGTTTTTGCAATAGAATCAGCAGCGTTGTGATCAAGGTCATTCTTTAAGAAAAGTAATATAAAGATGTTTCAAAAAATAGAGCGATTGCGCTCTATTTTTGCTATTACGGAAAAGAAAGTATTTAAGAATGCGGTTTATGCCTTAATTGCATATTAAGATAAAATACAGGAAAAAAAAGAGAAAATTGGTATGATTAGTAAAAAAATATAGATAATAATTAAAAAAATAAAATAAAATTTGAATAATCTCTAATTCTGAGGCAGGATTTTCTGGTTTATGTGAGAAATTGTACATACTAGAGAAAAGAGAAAAAAATGTTATTAGCAGCGCTTGCCACTGACATTAGAGGAGGCTTTTGAGTTGAGAGATATTAAGGATAAGAATGCCATTTCTAAGGCTACTATAGACCGTTTACCATTGTATTTTCGTACTCTTAGACTTAGCCAGGAAGAGGGTATGGAGATTATTTCTTCAGAAGAGTTGGGACAACGTTTAGGTGTAACTCCTGAACAAATTCGTAAAGATCTGGCATCTTTTGGTCAATTTGGTAAAAAGGGTGTTGGATATTATGTTAGTGAACTCATTCGCAACATTGGAGAAATACTAGGGCTAGATTATAATTGGCACATTGCTGTAATTGGTGTTGGACATTTAGGCTGGGCATTAGCTAATTATCGTAATTTTGACTCATTAGGTTTCAATTTAGTTGCTATGTTTGATATTGACCCCAATAAAATTGGGCAATGTATAAAAGGTACAGAGGTCTTTCATTTAGACCGTTTAAAAGAGGTGATGGAGGAGAAAATAATTCATATTGGCATTATTGCCGTACCAGAAGCGTATGCCCAAGGAGTAGCAGATCAGTTAGTTGCGAATGGGATACGTGGGATATGGAACTTTGCGCCAAGGAAAATACGGGTGCCTGATAGTGTCCGAATTATCAATGAGGACTTGTCTGTCGGACTAAGTAGTTTGTCTTTTTACTTAGCAAGGCAGATACCAACGAATTAATCACTCAAATGTTTGGAGGAAAGTATTAAAATGATTGATATCAAAGATCGTGTGCGTAACAAAGCGCTTCATGCCAAAATTGTAAGCGCAGAGGAAGCTGCGACAGTTATTAAGCCGGGAATGAATATCGGAACCAGTGGATTTACACCATCTGGTTACCCAAAAGCTGTACCAATGGCTCTAGCTGAAAGAATCAAGAAAGATCATTTTCAAATCAACCTTTGGACTGGTGCGTCAGTCGGTAAAGAGCTAGATGGCGCATTAGCAGCAGTAAATGGGATTAATAAACGATTACCTTATCAAACAAATAACGAAATCCGTAAGTCACTGAATTCCGGTGGCGTTAAATATTGCGATTTGCATTTAAGCGAAACAGCACAACTATCCAGATATGGATTTTTGGGCGGTAAAGTGGATGTAGCCATTGTAGAAGCGTGTGCGATTACCGAAGAAGGACATATCGTACCAACGACGTCTATGGGAAATTCTGCATCTTTTGTACAAAGTGCTGATATTGTTATTGTTGAAATCAATACATCCCAGCCATTGGCTCTTGAAGGTATGCACGATGTGTATATTCCTCTTGATCCTCCTCATCGTTTACCCATTAACATTGCAAAAGCAGATGATCGTATTGGAACTCCATATATTCCATGTGGTTTGGACAAGATAACTTATATCGTTCCTTGCGACATCCGTGATGATGTTCGTGATTTAGCAGCCATTGACGATGATGCTAGAGCCATGAGTAAACATTTCATTGACTTTTTGAAAGCCGATATTAAAGCGGGACGTATGCCAAAAGGACTCTTACCGTTACAATCCGGTGTAGGATCGGTAGCCAATGCGGTTGTCAGTGGCTTTGCTGAATCTGATTTTACTGATTTAGAAGTGTATACAGAAGTTATCCAAGATGGAATGCTAGACTTAGCGGATGCTGGGAAGTTAAAGTTTGCCTCAGGTACTTCTTTCTCACCATCACCTGCAGGCCTTGAAAGATTCTACAAGAATATTGATTCCTATCGCAAAATCATGATGCTGCGTCCGCAAGAAATTGCAAATAGCCCTGAAGTAGCTAGACGCATTGGTGTTATTGCCATGAATACTGCGATAGAACTTGACATATATGGGAATGTAAATTCCACACATATTATGGGAAGCAAAATGATGAATGGTATTGGCGGCTCAGGAGACTTTGCTCGTAATGCCTATTTAACCTGCTTCTTTAGTACCTCCACCGCCAAAAATGGCGCCATATCCTCCATCGTGCCTATGGTATCGCATGCAGACCATAGCGAACATGACGTGGATATCTTTGTAACAGAATTGGGTGTAGCCGATGTCCGTGGACTCAGTCCAAGAGAACGGGCGCGGGTAATTATAGAAAATTGTGCTCATCCTGACTATAAGCCAATGCTTATGGACTATTTGGAAAGAGCCGAGGCAGCTACCAAATGTGCCCATACACCACATATTTTATCAGAAGCCCTTTCATGGCATACCCGTTTCTTAGAAACTGGTAGCATGAAAAAGTAAGTGAAGGAGGATTTTTAGTATGGATAATGAAAGTTTGAAAGCAAAAGTGGCGGAGTATACTGCCAAAGTAGAAAAAGCAAGTGCAAAATTCCCAGAACGCAAAAACCTGGAGTATAACAGACTCTATACTCCATTAGACCTTGAGGGACAAGATTATGAGCGTGATCTAGGATTACCAGGCTCTTATCCTTTCACTCGTGGTGTACAACCTACTATGTATCGCGGTCGTTTCTGGACCATGCGTATGTATGCAGGTTTCTCCACAGCAGAAGAATCCAACAAAAGATATCGCTACCTGTTAGAATCAGGCAGCACAGGCCTTTCTTGCGCCTTCGACTTACCAACCCAAATTGGTTATGATTCGGATGATATCATCTCCGAAGGCGAAGTCGGTAAAGTTGGGGTAGCGATTGACTCCTTGGCAGATATGGAAATTTTGTTTGATCAAATCGATTTAGGCAAAGTATCCACCTCCATGACAATTAATGCTCCTGCATCCGTATTACTTGCCATGTACATTGCCGTAGCTGAAAAGAATGGCATTGGAGCTGACAAATTAAACGGTACCATTCAAAATGATATTTTGAAAGAATATGCAGCACGTGGTACATACATTTTCCCTCCAAAACCTTCTATGCGTTTAATCACTAACATCTTTGAATATTGCTCCAAGAATGTACCGAACTGGAACACCATTTCCATTTCCGGTTACCATATCCGTGAAGCCGGCTCCACTGCTGCCCAAGAAATCGCTTTCACCATTGCGGATGGTATTGCGTATTGTGAAGCAGCGATTAAAGCAGGCCTTGACGTTGATGCCTTTGCTGGTCGTTTATCCTTCTTCTGGAACGCACACAACAACGTATTAGAAGAAGTAGCGAAATTCCGTGCATCCCGTCGTGTATGGGCAAAAGTCATGAAAGAACGTTTTGGCGCAAAAAATCCAAAATCTTGGATGCTTCGCGTACATACACAAACAGCAGGTTCCATGCTAACTGCACAACAACCTGAAAACAACATCGTTCGTGTTGCCTTGCAAACAGCAGCAGCTGTAATGGGTGGTACACAATCCTTGCACACGAACTCCAAAGATGAAGCATTGGCATTGCCAACAGAAGATTCTGTACGTGTAGCACTTCGTACCCAACAAATCGTTGCTTACGAAAGTGGACTTGCTGACGTTGTCGATCCATTGGCCGGTTCCTACTATGTAGAAGCTATGACCAATGAAATCGAAGCAGCTGCTTGGGAATATATTAAGAAAATTGATGATATCGGTGGCGCAGTTGTTGCCATTGAAGAAGGTTATATCCAAAGAGAAATCCAAGACAGTGCTTACAAATGGCAAAAAGAAGTGGAAAACAATGATCGCGTAATCGTTGGAGTAAACAAATTCCAAATCGAAGAAAAACCAATAGAAGGCCTCTTACGAGTCGATGCTTCTGTAGGCGAATTGCAAAAGAAAAAATTGGCTGATCTAAGAGCCAAACGTGATAACGCTGCTGTAACTGCTGCTTTGAGCAAACTAGAAGCTGCATGTAAGGATGAGAGCGTAAACCTAATGCCAATTATTTTAGAAGCAGTTAAGACCTATGCAACACTAGGCGAAATTTGTGGCGTAATGCGTAAAGTCTTTGGTGAATACCAAGCGCATGCAACACTGTAAGAGGATAGGAGGGGTAACAATGGAAAAACGTGTTAGAGTATTAGTAGCAAAACCTGGTTTAGATGGACATGATCGCGGAGCGAAAGTAGTAGCTCGTGCGCTCAGAGACGCTGGATTTGAGGTTATCTATACAGGATTACGTCAAACCCCAGAGCAAATCGCAGAAGCGGCTTTGCAAGAGGATGTAAACGTAATTGCACTTAGCTTATTATCAGGAGCTCACAATCACTTGTTCCCACGTATTGTTGAATTAATTCGTGGAAAAGGTATGACCGATGTACTCATGATTGGCGGCGGTGTTATTCCTGATGCCGATATTCCAACGCTTAAAGCAGCTGGTATCGCAGAAGTATTTACACCAGGCACACCCACTACGACCATCATTGATTACATCAATGCAAACGTAAAGTAAATAGCTGTATGTTGCACTATGCCCCCGGTTTTGGGAGTGTATAGTAACATGAGGTGGTGTAACCAATGAACATTGCAGAAGAATTATTAAAAGGCTCTCGCTTAGCCTTGTCAAGGGCGATCACAGCGGTGGAGAACGAATATGATGATGCAGTAAACATTATGCAGCAACTATATCCTCATACCGGTAATGCTCATATAATAGGCATTACCGGTCCACCGGGAGCAGGCAAGAGCACCTTGACCGATAAATTGGCAAAAGAATATCGTCGGCAGGGAAAAACAGTAGGTATCATCGCGATTGATCCCACAAGCCCATTTTCGGGTGGGGCTATTTTAGGTGACCGGATACGCATGAATGAATTGACATTAGATGAAGGTGTATTTATCCGCAGCATGGGTACGCGGGGCAGTTTAGGCGGTTTATCCCGTAAAACAGCCGAAGCCGTAAAAATCCTAGATGCATCGGGTAAAGACGTAATTCTAGTGGAAACCGTAGGCGTTGGTCAATCGGAAGTAGACATTGTCAAAACCGCGGATACAACCTTAGTCGTACTTGTACCTGGCTTAGGTGACGACATTCAAGCCATCAAAGCAGGTATATTAGAAATTGGCGATGTATTTGCCATTAACAAAGCAGACCATGATGGTGTAGACCGTCTACATACGGAACTAGAAATGATGTTAGACCTAAATCAAAAAATGACCGATTGGCGTCCGCCAATTAAACGTGTCATTGCAAATCGGGGAGAAGGCATTACCGATTTGTTAGCCTCCATAGAAGAACAGATTGCCCAATCGAGACAATCCGGTCAATTCGTCGAGCGTCGTACAGATCGCACCAAAAGCGAGCTATTGGTTATGCTTGATGAACAAGTTGGCCGGTATGTAAGAAAGCAGCTAGAGAACTATGGAAAATTTGATGAACTAGTAGCCAGTGTAGAAAGTCGTGAAAAGAATCCATATGGTGTTGTCAATGATATAATGGCAACTATTTTGCAAAAGTAAGTTAGGAGGGATTTTTGATGTTTAAAACATT
This sequence comes from Pelosinus sp. UFO1, assembly GCF_000725345.1. NCBI lineage: Bacteria > Bacillati > Bacillota > Negativicutes > Selenomonadales > Sporomusaceae > Pelosinus > Pelosinus sp. UFO1. The sequence continues at coordinate 3,101,885 of NZ_CP008852.1, read as the reverse complement.
AAAAGTAGACCATATTGGTATTGCAGTAAAAGATTTAGAACAAGCAAAAAAATTCTATACCGAAGTGCTTGGTATGGAAGTAATGGGTGAGGAAACAGTAGAACAACAAAAAGTAAAAGTTTGCTTTATTCCTTGCGGTGATAGTGAAGTAGAATTACTTGAATCTACCTCACCAGATGGCCCTATTGCTAAGTTCATTGAAAAAAATGGCGAAGGCATGCAGCACGTTGCTCTTCGTGTAGACAATATTGAAGCAGCCATTGCTGATCTTAAAGCAAAAGGCGTTCGTATGATTGACGAAACACCTCGTTATGGTGCTGGCGGTGCGAGTATTGCTTTTGTTCATCCAAAAGCTACTGGCGGGATTTTGCTTGAATTATCACAGCGCAAATAAGATTTGTGTAGATTAATAAGATGTATACAATTAGAAAATATTGCATAATATATAGGCTTACTATATAGTGATATTTGAATGTTGTTGGAGGTGTAAAATGGCTACAGTCCAAGAGAAAATCGAAGACTTAAAAGCGAGACAGGAAAAGATAAAGCAAGGTGGCGGTCAAAAACGTATTGACAAGCAACATGCGATTGGCAAATTAACTGCTCGTGAACGTGTGGAGAAATTACTGGATCCTAATACTTTTGTGGAATTAGATCAGTTTGTTACCCACCGTTGTGTGAATTTTGATATGGCTTCCGTAGAAGCTCCTGCTGAAGGTGTTGTTACTGGTTATGGTACAATTGACGGACGCTTGGTGTATGTATTTGCCCAAGATTTCACTGTAGTAGGTGGATCTTTAGGAGAAATGCATGCGAATAAAATTGTTAAAGTACAAAAACTAGCTATGAAAATGGGTGCACCTATTATTGGTATTAATGATTCCGGTGGCGCACGTATTCAAGAAGCAGTTGATGCTTTATCCGGATATGGAAAAATATTCTATAATAACACGTTGGCATCAGGGGTAATTCCTCAGATCTCAGTTATTATGGGACCATGTGCTGGTGGCGCAGTGTATTCTCCAGCTTTGACTGATTTTATCTACATGGTTAAAAACACCAGTCAAATGTTTATCACTGGTCCACAAGTTATTAAATCCGTTACCGGTGAAGAAGTTACAGCTGAAGTATTAGGTGGAGCAATGACTCACAATACTACTTCTGGTGTTGCTCACTTTGTTGCTGAAAATGATGATGATTGCTTAGAACAAATTCGTTGCTTGATGAGCTTCTTACCAGGTAACAATTTAGAAGGTTCTCCAGTTGCACTTAACACAGATGATGTTAATCGTATGGATGAATCGTTAAATACTCTTTTACCTGACAATCCAAATCAGCCTTACAACATGAAGGACATTATTACATCTATAGTGGATAATGGCGAATATTACGAAGTACAACCGTTCTTTGCACAAAATATCATTACTTGTTTTGCTCGTTTTGATGGACAAACAGTTGGTATTATTGCAAATCAACCATCCGTAATGGCAGGTTGTCTGGATGTAGATGCATCTGATAAATCAGCACGCTTTATTCGTTTTTGTGATGCTTTTAACATTCCTTTACTTAACTTAGTTGATGTTCCAGGATTCTTACCTGGTGTTAGCCAAGAATATGGTGGCATTATCCGTCATGGCGCTAAAATGCTGTATGCCTATTCAGAAGCTACTGTACCAAAAATAACGGTAATTACTCGTAAAGCTTACGGCGGTTCTTACTTGGCTATGTGTTCCCAAGATTTGGGCGCTGATCAAGTAATGGCATGGCCAACATCTGAGATTGCGGTAATGGGACCTGCTGGTGCAGCTAATATCATTTTCCGTGGAGATCCAGATGTAAAGGCTAAAACTGAGCAATATATAGCAGAATTTGCCACTCCTTATAAAGCAGCTGAACGCGGTTTTGTTGATCAGGTTATTGAACCAAAAGAAACTAGACCACGTATTATCACCGCTTTAAGCATGTTGGCTAGCAAACGCGAGCAAAGGCCACAAAAGAAACATGGCAATATTCCGCTATAATAAGAATGTGTTGTAAAACACAGAACCTTAATGTAATTAGACTGGGGAAAAATATTCAGATGCTAGGCGTGACGAGCATTTGAGCGAAATCGTACAGGTCGTACGTTGAGAGAATGCGTAGTTCTTGGTGCTTCAGCACCTTAGAACTTCGGCTTACCCCTTGCGGGTAGAACGCGCGGAGAGCGACGCAGATGGATGTTTTGCGACAGTCTTAAAGAAAGGTGTGGAATAGTATGACAATAGATGCAAAAGGTGTTTCCCCTCAAGTAATAGCAGCAATTACTGCGGCTATTTATGAAATGATGGGTACAGGCTTTCAGGCTGTAAAAATTAGACGTGACAGTGAAGTATGGACTGTCGATGGTCGTAAAAACGCATAAATATAATTTATAAAAAAATTTGGAGGTTTGTACAATGAAGAAATTTAATATTACTGTAAATGGTACTGCATATCAGGTAGAAGTAGAAGAAGTAAAAGAAGTTAAGGTAGCAGCAGCTGCTGCTCCTAAAGCTGCCGCTCCAGCTGCTCCTAAAGCAGCTGCTCCTGCCGCTGCTGCCGCTCCTGCTGCTGCTGTGGTTGGTGCCGGTGAAACTGGTCTTCCTTCTCCAATGCCTGGTAAAATCGTAAAAGTTCTTGTTCAAGCTGGACAAGCAGTGAAAAAAGGCGATGTATTAATGATTCTTGAAGCTATGAAAATGCAAAATGAAATTACATCTCCTGTTGATGGTACAGTAAAATCCATTAATGTTGCTGCTGACCAAAGCGTAAAACCTAACGAAGTGTTAGCTGTTATTAAGTAATATAATTTATTTAACATAAATTATAAAAGGGAAATTGTGCAGTTATTTATAACTGCACAATTTTTTTTGTATGTCTACTTTTTTAATTCTATTTAAAAGGCTTGGGTAAGCCTTATTTTCTTTATATAAGTACACTTAATTTTTTGACCAGTAATTGGTAATTGAAAATTGAGCAAATAATCAGTTAAATTTGATTGTGAAATTAGGGTAAAATGTAGAAATAAAGTGAAAAAAGTAACTGTTCTCATAATATTGACAGAGTCTAATTACTTGGTGTAGAGTAAGTTTATGTGATTTATATTCTAATCGAAACTGGTGTAGAAAGGAGTTCTATATGGATAAGCAGCAGGAGGGTATCGTGATTGAGGCCATTAGCAATCATATGGCAAGGGTTAAGACCAGTCGCCATAATGATTGTGAAAACTGTGGCGCTTGTCCAGGGAATTCAGCACTAGTACTAGATGCTAGGAATGATATAGGGGCCAAAGTGGGTCAGCGTGTAGCAATAGAGATAAAAGAGATTAATATGCTAAAAGCTGCTTTTATAGTGTATATACTACCACTTCTTATGGTTTTCGTTGGTGTGGTAGCAGGAGGATTTTGTGCAGAATCTTTCGGTTATCCACTATTAGGACCTCAGATTGCAGGTGGTATAATTGCCTTTATTTTATCAGTATTGTATATTAAATTCTTTGATTCTAATGCTAGATCAGATGCTAAGATGCAGCCGATTATTATACGCATTCTATCAAACTAGGAAAATAAAGAGCATTTAGTAGTTTAAGAGGGGTGAAATTATGGCAAAAAGCTTTCGTGGGGGTGTACATCCTGACGACCGAAAAAGGTATACGGCAAGTAAACCAATCGAAATAGCTCCGATACCTGAAAAAGTCATTATTCCTGTGAGACAACACATTGGTGCACCATGTTCATCAACGGTAAAGGTTGGAGATCTAGTTAAAAAAGGACAGGTTATTGCAGAGGCACAAGCTTTTGTTTCGAGTCCAATTCACGCATCTACTTCTGGTAAAGTAGTAGAGATTGCAGAATATCCACATCCGGTTTTTGGCACTTGCTTGTCTGTAGTTATTGAAAGTGATGGCCAAGATGAATGGGTTGAAGGGTTACCTTTACAACGCGATTGGAAAACTCTTGAAATAACCGAAATTAAGGAAATTATCCGTCAGACAGGTATGGTTGGTATGGGGGGAGCAACCTTTCCTACCCATGTAAAAATGGCACCACCTGCTGAGAAACCGATTCATACATTTATTTTAAATGGAGCAGAATGTGAGCCTTTCCTTACAGCTGACCATCGAGTAATGCTAGAACAGTCAGAAAGAGTTGTAACTGGTGTACAAATAGCAATGAAAGTGTTAGGTGTGACTAAAGGATATATAGGAATAGAAGAAAATAAACCTGACGCTATTGCTGCTATGAATAAGGCTTGTAGTGGAATTACTGGTCTTGAGGTAGTTGCATTGCAAACAAAATATCCTCAGGGTGCGGAGAAAACGTTAATCGGTGTAATCTGTGGTACGGATGTTCCTACAGGCGGATTGCCAATGGACGTTGGAGTAGTCGTACAGAATGTAGGTACTGTAGTAGCTATTGCTGATGCAGTCGAAAAAGGGATACCATTGATTGAAAGAGTGACAACGGTAACTGGTGGCGCTGTAGTGAATCCTAAAAATTTACTGCTTCGGATCGGTACAACCTTTTCCCAAGCTGCAGCACTATGTGGTGGATTTACGGAAGTGCCAGCTAAAGTTATTATGGGTGGTCCTATGATGGGAATGGCGCAACGTACTCTCGATGTACCCATCATAAAAGGAACCTCAGGCATTTTGGCATTAAGTCAAACTGATGTGAATATTGGTCCAGAACGTCCTTGTATTCGCTGCGGGCGTTGTGTAGATGCCTGTCCAATGGGGTTAATACCTAGTATGCTCAGCATAGTAGGTGAACGAGGTTTATTCCAAGTTGCAAAAGAAGAATATGATTTATTAGACTGCGTAGAATGTGGATCTTGTGTCTATGTATGTCCAGCAAAACGCAATATTGTACATTATATTAAATTATCCAAAGCCCAGAATGCGGCTGTGGCGGTTAAGAAATAGGAGGTGGCGGCATGAGCGCAGAGGCAAAAATAGATGTAGGTACATTAACGGTTTCGGCATCACCGCACATCCGGTGTGACGAGTCGATTGGGAAAATTATGTGGAGCGTAAATGGAGCATTAGCACCAGCGGCGCTTTTTTCAGTATATCAATTTGGTCTACCCGCTATAACAAACATGTTGATTTGCATTATAGCAGCAGTAGCTACTGAATATCTGATTTTAAAATGGCAAGAAAAACCTATGGTAATTAATGATGGCAGTGCTTTTTTAACAGGCTTACTATTAGCTATGAATATTCCAGCTACTGTGCCTTGGTATATACCACTTGTCGGCTCTATCGCGGCGATTGGGATTGCAAAGCACACAATGGGGGGCTTGGGTTACAATATTTATAACCCTGCATTAGTCGGTCGTGCATTTTTATTAGCCTCTTGGCCGATTGCTATGACGACTTGGCCTAGTATGGCTAGTAAATTAGATGGTGTTACATCAGCAACACCACTAGGAATCTTAAAGTTGCAAGGCTATGACAAATTAGTACAAATATTTGGCGACAAATCTGATTTATATACAGCTATGTTTTTTGGTACGCGTAGCGGTAGTATGGGAGAAACTTCAGCAGTACTTTTGATTCTTGGAGGAATCTTTCTCATTTATCGCGGATATATCAACTGGCAAGTTCCTGTATTTATGATTGGTACTGTTGGATTTTTAACTTTTGCATTTGGTGGAAAAGCAGGATTATTCACTGGCGATCCTATCTTGCATATGATGTCAGGCGGACTTATTTTAGGTGCATTTTATATGGCTACTGATATGGTTACCATTCCGATAACAATTAAGGGACAAATTCTATTTGCAGTTGGGGCTGGTATGTTGACTGTGTTAATTCGCTTACTCGGCGGTTATCCAGAAGGCGTATGTTATGCCATTTTATTGATGAACTGTGTAACTCCACTAATTGATCGTGTGGTAAAACCCGTAAAATACGGGGCGAGGAGGTAAGGCATATGGCACATGATGGACATGAAAAAAATGATAGCATTTTTAAAATAGGAATTAATTTAACATTGGCTTGTTTATTATCAGGTGGTATAATTGCCGCCACGTATGCAGTAACGGAGCCAGTAGCAGCGCAAGAACGGATCAATCTTAAAAATAAGGCTATGGTAGAATTAGTCGCTGAGGCACAAGATTTTAAACCAATAGCTGGTAAGACCGATTGGTATACAGCTATGAAAGATGGTAAAGTAATTGCTTATGTTGTCCCCGCTGAAACGAAGGGGTATGGCGGAGCTATTAAAATAGTAACTGCCATATCGCCTGAAGGAAAAGTAATGGATTACAAGATATTACAACATAATGAAACACCAGGACTTGGTGATAAGGCGAGTGAGCCAAAATTTAAAAATCAATTTGCGGGTAAATCTACAGAGGATTTAGAAGTAGTAAAAGTACCGACGGATAAGAATATTCAAGCACTGACAGGGGCAACGATTACGTCTCGTGCAGTGACCAAAGGTATTAAAGAGGCTGTAGAGGAAGTTGTTGCTTATGCAGCTTCTCAAAATAAGTGAGGTGTGAGAATATGAAGTTATGGGATATTTTTTATAAAGGTTTATTTGAGCAAAACCCCATATTCCGCCTGGCTTTAAGTCTATGTCCAGCATTGGCGGTTACGTCTACTACATTAAATGCATTGGCAATGGGGCTTTCCGTTATGGTTGTTATCTCATTAAACAATGTTGTTGTTTCTCTATTTCGTCATTGGGTAAACCCAAAAGTACGTGTTCCAGTTTACATTACTTCGATTGCTACCATTGTTACCTTGGTACAATTAACGCTCCAAGCCTATGCGCCTTTAGTGTATAAGGAGCTTAGCATTTACTTGGCTCTAATCGTAGTATTTGCGATTATCTTAGCTCGTGCTGAAGTTTTTGCTGCCAAGAATACGGTAATTCCGTCTTTCTTTGATGGTTTAGGTATGGGAGCAGGATTTACGCTGGCGATGGTTTTTATTGGTGTTATCCGTGAACTCTTTGGTACGGGAGCTATCCTTGGCTACCAAATTTTTGGTTCTTGGTATAATCCAGCGTTAATTATGATTTTACCACCAGGCGGATTTATTCTTATTGGTTTATTAATTGCTAGCTTTAATATTATTGGGCAATACCAAGATAAAGCAAAAGCAAAGAATACAGCAAATGCGAAAGCTGTTGTACAAAGGGGTGAAGCAGTAAATGGCTGAAATGTTTAGTGAGTATTTTACGCTGTTTATGGGTGCGGTAATTGTGAATAACTTTGTACTGACCCGTTTTCTCGGTTTGTGTATTTTCTTCGGTGTATCAAAAAGTCTAAATGCCTCAATTGGTATGGGGATGGCTGTTACGTCTGTTATGACAATTAGCTCCATATTAGCTTGGGTTGTGTATAACTATGTTCTGCATCCTTTTGGTCTTACCTTTTTGACTACAATTGTGTTTGTTGTGCTCATTGCCAGCTTCGTACAATTGTTAGAAATGGTAATTAAAAAGCATGCGCCAGCTTTATATAATATGTGGGGTATTTATTTAGTACTAATTGCAACAAACTGCATAGTGCTGGGTGTGCCACTTTTAAATGCTGAGTCGAATTTTGCTTTTGGAAAAAGTATTGTGCATGCCATTGGTTCTGGTGCTGGTTTTGCGCTAGCGATTATTTTAATGGCTAGCTTACGGGAAAAATTGCAATATGCGGATGTTCCTAAGTCACTAGAGGGATTAGGTATTGCCTTTATTTTAGCAGGAATGCTGGCATTGTCGTTTTTCGGCTTTTCAGGCATGATTCCGCTATAAGTAGATAGTATTATAAACTGTTGTAAAATAGAGCGGAGGGAGAATAAATGGATAAGTCGTTATTGATATTGTTGGTATTGACAGCATTAGGTTTAATTTTTGGCTTTATACTGGCTTTTGCTAATAAAAAGTTTGCTATTGAGGTCAATCCACTCATTCATATTGTAGAAGACGTTTTGCCTAAAGGACAATGTGGTGCCTGTGGTTTTGCCGGTTGTATGGCTTATGCTGAGGCAGTTGTACTAAATCCTGATGTTGCTCCTAATTTATGCACACCAGGTAAAGAGGCAGTCGCTAAAATAGTTGCTGAACTAACAGGTAAAGCAGCAGCTCCGATGGAGCCGCAAATTGCTCAAGTTCAATGTGCCGGCACAAATCTAAAAGCGGGAAAATCGTATGCCTATACTGGGGTAGAGGATTGTGTTGCTGCAAACTTGCTCTTTGGAGGACCTAAGAATTGTAAATATGGCTGCTTAGGGATGGGAACTTGTGTAAAAAGCTGTCCTTTTGATGCTATGGTTATGAGTGAAGATGGATTACCTATCATTGATCCTGAGAAGTGTACTTCCTGTGGAAAATGTGTAACAGTATGTCCGAAAAAAGTTATTTCCCTTATGCCGACAGGGGCGAGGGTGCGTGTAAACTGCAGTTCAAAAGATAAAGGTGCTGTAGCTAAAAAGGCATGTAGTGTTGCCTGTATTGGTTGTTCCTTATGCATGCGGCAATGTCCACATGGCGCTATACAAATGGAAAATAATTTAGCCATTGTAGATGCCAAAATTTGTGAAGAAAAATGCTCAGATGCTGTATGTTTAAGTAAATGCCCAACAAAGGCCATTCGTCCTTTTGTAACAGGAATTGTACCTGGTACAGAAGATGAGGAAAGTATCGCCATTGCTTGTGCATCTTGCGCAAAATAGAAAGAATAGTAGCTAACCGCAGAAGAATACATCTTCTGCGGTTTTTTTACCCTGTTCTTATTTGCAAGTTAGGGGTTTTTGCGGTAAAATAATCTAGACTAACTCACAAGGTTGCAAAGTAATAAAAACAAAGGCTGATACAGTATGAATAAAACAAGACGTTTAGTGCTATTGGCTTTATTTATAGCTATAGCCAGTGTATTGCATGTAGTAGAATCGTGGATACCATTTCCACTTCCTGTACCAGGAATTAAACTAGGACTGGCCAATATTGTATCTCTTGTTATAATTGCAACTTTGGGGTGGCGTGATGCTATATATGTGGTAGTCGTACGTGTTTTTTTAGCATCTTTGTTTGGAGGAGTTTTTTTAGGACCAGCCTTTGCTATGAGTTTAAGTGGTGCAGTCGGTAGTACTGTTGTTATGGCTTATGTCTATCAACATTGGCGGTCCGCTTTTTCTCTTATTGGCATAAGTATACTGGGTGCTGTAGCGCATAATGTAGCACAAATTGTGGTTGCAGCTCTGATAGTATCGAGTGGAACTTTATTATGGTATTTACCTTATCTTCTACTATTTGCTTTGCCGACAGGTTGGGCTACTGGAATGATAGTGGTTTATTTCTTAAGGAAGGCTCCAAGGTTAGTCTAAAGGCAAAAACTACTATTGTTCAATGTATTTATACTATCTTATAATAAATACAGGGGGTAAGAATATTGCGAGGCGGTAAAAGTAATGGATATGGTATGTTAATATTAGTTTTGCTTACTGGTGCAGTCTTTGGGGGTATTCTAGGAGAACTCATTTCCCATTCAGAAATTGCAATTGGTTTTGCTCCCTATTTAGTAAAAACCTTTCTTATTTTGGATGTACCACCCGTTACCATCAATTTGTATGTTGTAAGATTTATGTTAGGTTTTGCACTGCAGCCTAATTTAATTAGTATTCTAGGCATGGTGGTAGCTCTTTTGCTATTTAGACGTGTTTGAGTTATGTCATAGGAGGTCTTGCTCATGGCAATTATTTTGGCGTCAGCATCACCAAGACGCCGTGAACTTTTAACACAAGTTGGCTGTAAATTTATTACCATTACTAGTACCCTGGTAGAAGATAATACACAGAATTTGCCACCTCATGAGCTTGCTATTTTACAGGCAAAAGATAAGGCATTAGATGTATTTTCGAATGTTCAGCAAAATGATGTTGTCATTGGTGCTGACACGATAGTGGTGTTAGATGGACAAGTATATGGCAAACCTGTAGATGAAAGAGATGCTAGGCGTATGTTGACTGAGCTAGCTGGCAGAGAGCATGAAGTGATTACAGGTATTGCTGTTGTTACAGCGCAACAAGTTTGGACTGATTTTGGTATTACCACTGTAAGAATGAGGGATAGTAAAAGTGAGCAGATTGAAGCCTATTTAGCTACTGGCGAACCCATGGACAAGGCTGGTGCATATGCTATCCAGGGGATAGGCGCACTTATGGTAGAAAGTATTACTGGCTGCTATGCGAATGTTGTGGGATTACCACTCAATAAAATATCCGATTTGTTACTAAAGGCTGGTGTCACGTTATTATGAATGACAGTAAGCCACTCATGATAAAACAATTGCCACAAGAAGAAAGACCAAGGGAAAAAATGCTAACAAAAGGTGCTCAAGCTTTAAGTAATGCTGAATTATTGGCCATTTTACTTAGAACAGGCACAAAAAATGATTCTGTTTTGCGAGTTGCCGAACGACTTTTAAAAAAGTATGAAGACTTAGGTATTGCTGCTCTTTCAGGTATTGGACCTCAGGAGATTAGTAAAATAAAAGGGATCGGTCCAGCAAAAGCAGTAACTGTTGCAGCCGCTATTGAAATTGGTAAAAGGCTAAATAGCTTATCATCGGGGCAAAGAGTGATTATTCGCTCCCCGCAAGATGCTGCTAATTTGCTGATGCCTAGGCTGCGCTACGAATCAAGAGAACATTTTATTGTGTTACTCTTATCGACTAAAAATCATGTATTAGCGACCCCAACGATTTCGATTGGCAGTTTAAATGCCTCTATTGTGCATCCCCGCGAATTATTTCGCGAGGTCATTCATCATGCAGCGGCTTCTGTTATCTTAGCACATAATCATCCAAGTGGAGATCCAACTCCAAGTTCAGAGGATATTGTACTTACTCGAAAATTAGTGGATGCAGGGAAAATTTTAGGAATTTCTGTGTTAGATCACGTAATTATAGGCGATAACAAGTATGTTAGCCTTAAAGAAAAGGGAATAATAGAATGAATTTGTTAAGTAGCAAGATATATATACTTGCTTATTGAAAGGGGCTATATATTATGAAGAGTTTTTTTGGATCATTTTCCCGAGACATGGGTATAGATCTTGGTACTGCGAATACGTTGGTACATGTGAAGGGGAAAGGAATTGTCCTTAGCGAGCCTTCTGTAGTTGCGATTCAACGTGATACAGGTGAGGTGTTGGCAGTAGGGGAAGAAGCAAAACAAATGATCGGCCGCACACCCGGTAATATTGTGGCTATTAGACCGTTAAAAGATGGAGTTATTGCTGATTTTGATGTAACCCAAGCAATGCTTAAATACTTTATTCGCAAGTCAATCGATACAAAATCATTTATTCGCCCTCGTGTAATTGTAGGTGTACCTTCTGGCGTTACAGAAGTGGAAAAGCGCGCTGTCATTGATGCGACGATCCAAGCAGGTGCTAGGGAAGCTTATTTAATTGAAGAGCCTATGGCTGCGGCAATTGGCGCTGGATTACCGGTTCATGAACCAACAGGTAATATGGTAGTTGATATTGGTGGCGGTACAACAGAAGTAGCTGTTATTTCTTTAGGCGGAATAGTAACAAGTCGTTCAATCCGTGTTGGTGGCGATGAGATGGATGAGTCGATCATACAGTATATCAAACGTACCTACAATTTAATGATTGGTGAACGTACTGCTGAAGAAGTTAAAGTAACGATTGGAGCTGCTATTGTACCTGAAGTGGATCAGACGATGGAAATTAGAGGCCGTGATTTAGTCAGTGGTCTGCCTAAGACATTAACCATTAGAGCCAGTGAAGTACAGCAGGCTTTAAGTGAACCAGTTAGTAGTATCATTGAGGCTGTTAAGGTCACTTTGGAAAAAACACCGCCTGAGTTAGCTTCTGATATTATGGACCGGGGTATTGTAATGACTGGCGGTGGTTCTCTGCTAAAAGGATTGGATAGGCTTCTTTGTAAGGAAACAGGTATGCCAGTGCATATTTCTGAAGATGCTTTATTGTGTGTATGTATGGGTACGGGACGAGCGTTAGAAAGTATTGATTTACTAAAACGGGTACTAATGTCTCCTAAAAAATTAGGATAAAAGGATAGAGAGGAGCTTACACTAGTGCGTTTGTTTCACAAAAAGACGGTCATCCTGTTGGTGGCTGTAGTAATCGTCTTTTTGCTGGCTAGTTCTCTCGCCCAAGGTAAAATTAAATTTGCCTTTATGGAGAAAATTATTACCACTGTTTTGGCACCTGTTGAATATGTTGTCTCTAATGTAGGTTTCACTTTCCGTAATATTAGTTTATCTACTGGGGAATTGATGACTGCATACCGTGATAATCAAAAATTACGGGCAGAAAATGATGAGCTACGTCAAAACAACTTAAATGTGACTGAAGTTATGGCCGAGAATGCACGCCTAAAAGCCATGTTGGATTACAAAAAAGGGGTGCCTCAGTTTGATTTGGTCACTGCTGCAGTGGTGGGGCGTGATCCAGGGAATTGGACCAGTACTATTATTATTAATCGTGGAACCGCTGATGGTGTCACCAAAGACATGCCTGTAGTGGCTCCACAAGGGCTTATTGGTAGTGTTGTAACAGCATATGCGAATGTAGCTAAAGTACAGTTAGTTCTTGACCCACGTAGTGCAGTGGGAGCTTTGGTGCAACGACCTGAATCAAGGGTTGCTGCGATTGTAGAAGGTCACAGTGGGACACCTTTAACACCTCGGATGGTAAATATTGCTCGTGATGCCGATATTGTCAAAGGGGATAAGCTCATTACATCCGGGTTTGGTGGAATTTATCCCAAAGGATTGTTAATTGGTGAAGTGATAGACCTTGTGAATGAAGAGGGTGGTTTGTTAAAATATGCTGTCTTGAATCCCGCAGTGGATTTTGATAGACTAGAAGAGGTTTCAGTCATCGTAGGTTCTCGTGAACCTATTCCTACCCTACCGCCGCCACCTGTGGCGGTTCCTACCCCTACCGCTCCTGGAAAGACAGTAGCACCATCTCAGGGAGTAGGACGATGAGTATATTAATTTGGCTGAGCCTGCTTCTTATCGCCCTTATTTTACAATCAACTTTACTGCCCTTAGTTTCTTTTAAAGGGATTCACCCCGACTTGTTACTTGTAACGGTTGTATCTTGCGCCCTGTTGTCAGGGAAAGAAAATGGAGTAGGAATCGGATTCTTTGCTGGGTTATTACAAGATTTAGTTGCCGGAAGTATTTTTGGTATTAATACCTTATCAAAATTGGCTACAGGCTATTTATTTGGTTTGGCTGAACGTAAAGTGTTTAAGGAACACGTGCTATTACCCCTATTAGCTACGTTAGTTGCTACTTTATTTAATGGTCTAGCAGGGGTTGTACTGTTAATTTTATTAGGTCATAAGGTTGACTTTATCACTGCACTTTTGCAAAATATAGTACCGCTGGTTGGCTATAATCTGATTATAGCTATCCCGGTACACCATATTGTTTACCGAGTGGTTAAATTCACAGCAGAATAAAAAAGGGAACAATAAGATTTCATTTCCTGAGAGCTGCGTAAAGGACTTGCATAGCCAAGTCCTTTTAAGTGATCATATGGGGTTTTATGAGCCACAAAGACACAATACGCGCTAATTGAAACACAAAGGGAGTAATCTAGAATATCCTTTGTGTCTTTGTGGTTCAGAATATCCTATTGTTAAAAGTTGGTGAGCATTTTCCTTACGTTTATTTACTGTAATATCTGGAAGAAGGGAGGTTGTAATCATGTTGGTAAAACGATCAAATTACAGACTGGATGTATTGGCAATTATTATTATATTAGTATTTGTAGCATTGATCAGTCGTTTGGGATACTTGCAAGTGGTTCAGGGAAAGTATTATGGACAAAAAGCTGATGGAAATCGTATTAGGCTAGCTCCTATTATGGCTCCCCGTGGAATGTTTTATGATCGGAACGGAGTTCCACTGGTTTCGAATCGCCCTGGTTTTACAGTGTCAATACTGCCTCTTACAGGACCTGTTCCTGATGAAATTATTGCTAAAGTGGCTAGTATTTTAAATATGCCCATCGATGAGATTAAGACGAAACTTAGCCAACATAATGGAAAGTTTGAGCCGGTGCGTATCAAATCAGATATTGGTCAAGATATTGTAACCAAAATTGAAGAACGACGTGCAGAACTACCTGGAGTAGTGATTGAAATTCAACCGATTCGCAATTATGTCAACAATGAGTTAGCGGCTCATTTATTTGGATATGTGAGTGAAATCAATGATGACGAACTAGAAAAGGCAAAATTAAAAGCAAAAACAAATCCAAAGGCCAATGAGTATAAGACAGGAGATATTGTCGGTAAATTTGGCTTAGAGAAGATGTATGATCGTGAATTACGTGGTGTTGACGGAGGTAATCAAGTTGAAGTTGATGTAACGGGGCGACCAGTAAATGTACTAGGGCGCAAGGAAACCGTTCCAGGGAAAAATTTGACACTAACAATTGATTACCGAATACAAAAAGCAGCCGAGGTCGCTATTGATGAACAGCTTACATATTTGCAGACTAAGAGCGAATTTCGTAATGCTAAAGCAGCTGCAGCTATTGCTATGAATCCTAAGACAGGTGAAATTTTGGCCATGGTAAGTAGGCCAACCTTTAATCCTAATTTATTTTCAGGGGGTATTTCGAGTAAGGATTGGAAGATGTTAAATGAAAATCCTAATAACCCTATGGATAATAAAGTTATTTCCGGGGAATATCCCCCTGGTTCCACTTTTAAAATAGTTACGGGTGCGGCAGCCTTAGAATTAGGTAAAGTCACTCCCGAAGAAAAAATACTGGATACAGGTAAGCACTGGATTATTGCTAAAGGAAATGCTGAAGGTGAGGCTCTAGGTTGGATTAATTTTAAAGAAGCTCTAACTAAATCAGATAATGTTTATTTTTATGAAATGGGTAATCGCTTAGGTATCGACAACTTAGAAAAATATGCTCGCATGTTTGGATTAGGTGCATTAACTGGTATACAATTGCAAGGAGAATCGGATGGATTGGTAGCCAACCAACGATATAAGGAAAAGGTATATGGTGAGGAATGGTATTTGTCAGAAACATTTGATGCTGCTATTGGCCAAGGGTTTCAGTTAGTAACTCCCCTGCAGGTTGCCGTTTTAATGAGTGAAATTGCAAATGGCGGTCATCGATATCGCCCATACGTGGTCAATAAGATTAGTTCAGATAATGGGGACACGATTCAGACCTTTGGACCTGAAGAAGTAGGCAATATCCAGATCTCTCCCAAAACTTTAGGGCTTATCCGTGAGTCTCTTAGAGATGTAGCTCTTGAGGGAGGGACAGCTGCCCAAGCCTTTCAAAACTTTCCTGTGTCAATTGCCGGAAAAACAGGGACAGCAGAGAATCCCCATGGGAGCGATCATGGCTGGTTTATTGCTTACGGTCCTTATGAAGATCCAAGTATTGTCGTTGTAGTTATTGTAGAACAAGGTGGCTTTGGAGCAGGGTCTGCAGCTCCAATTGCTAGGAAAATTATGGAGGCTGCCTTTAATATTAATCAGGCTCCTGTTGAAGCACCTCAGACCTATAAACCGCAGACTGCATTATAAGAAAGGACTTGGCGAATGCCAAGTCCTTTTTACTAATTTCACTTTCTTAAATTAACTTCTTATTTTTGGCAGGAATATTGATGAAAATCGCGAATTCTTAGTGGCAGATAATATATAACTTGTACAATACTTGGGAGATGGACATGCGCGAATATGTAATATTTAAGGGCAGCAGAAATGGATTGCAGCTAGTGCTTGATCAATCGGTAGAGTTTGAACTCATTCTAGAAAATTTAAAGGCTAAGTTGGAGTCTGCAGTTGACTTTTTTACAAAAGGGACAAAGGTAGAAGTACTAAAGGCAGTGCGTATTCTTTCTTCAGAGGAACAAGAAGATTTAAGTAAAGTGTTAGCTAATTATGGTTTAGTTTTTTATGAAGCAAAAGAGCAATGTGCCGATGAGGAAAATACTACGTTTGAGCCTCAAGAGATACAAAATTTAGTCATTAGTAAAACTATACGCAGCGGACAGGAAGTTATACACCAAGGTTCAGTGGTTATTGAAGGCGATGTTAACCCCGGTGCAAAGATAATAGCGGGGGGGAATATTGTCATAAATGGAACTTGTCGTGGGTTAGTTTATGCTGGGGCATATGGTGATAGTAAAGCGACAATTACTGCGCAGCGGCTTTTAGCCTCACAAATCCGAATTGCAGACTTAATAGCTAGGGCTCCAGATCATTTGGAGGATCCTACAGAAGCAGAGGTAGCACTGATTGAAGATGGAACTGTAATTATAAAGAAGATAGATTAATCTATCTATAGGAGGATGTACATGGGGGAAGTTATTGTTATAACGTCTGGTAAGGGTGGAGTTGGAAAAACGACTACAACTGCCAATATAGGTACAGGTTTTGCGCTGTTAGGTAAGAAAGTAGTATTGGTGGATACAGATATTGGATTACGTAATTTAGATGTAGTTATGGGCCTGGAAAATCGAATTGTATATGATTTAATTGATGTGACAGACGGGAATTGTCGATTAAAGCAGGCATTAATTCGTGATAAACGGTATGAATCTTTATACCTTTTGCCTGCTGCTCAAACCCGGGATAAAAATGCAGTAACTCCAGAACAAATGAAAAAATTGTGTGATGAACTAAAAGAAGATTTCGATTTTGTTATCATTGATTGTCCCGCGGGTATTGAACAAGGCTTTAAAAATGCAATTGCTGGTGCTGATCGGGCGATCATTGTTACTACCCCGGAGGTTTCAGCAGTGCGTGATGCCGACCGTATTATTGGGCTACTAGAATCAGAGGGGAAACATAATCCGAAATTGATTGTAAATCGGATTCGTCCCAAGATGGTTAAAAAAGGCGATATGATGAGTATTGATGATATTATCGAAATTTTGGCTATCGATTTACTCGGAATTATACCAGAAGACGATTATATTGTTGTTTCTACAAATCGAGGGGAACCAGCAGTTGCTAATCCTGTATCCCAAGCAAGTACAGCATATAAAAATATTGTAAGGCGTTTAACAGGTGAAAATGTGCCTTTAATGTCCATTGAAGAAAACGATGGATTTTTTGTTAAACTAAAAAAAATGTTTAATTTTTAGGGGGGATGAAAATGCTTGATTTAATTCAAAGACTTTTTGGCAAAGAGTCTTCTTGCTCGAAAGATGTTGCCAAGGAACGTCTACGATTAGTATTGGTACATGATCGTGTAAATGTTTCGCCACAATTAATGGAAACATTAAAAGATGATATGTTTAGAGCTATATCTAACTATATGGATATTAATGAAAAGTGTATGGAGGTTAGCCTTACTCATACGGATTCATCCGTAACCCTAGTCGCTAATATTCCTGTGACGAGTATGAAAAGAGGCGGAACCCCAAAAGGTTAAAGAGTAGGTAGAGTTCTAATTGATCAAAATTGTAATTTTTGTAAGACTATTCATTGGGCAAAAATTACCAAGGCACGGTATTACATACTGTGCCTTTTTAAGTGGACGGAATTGGGAAATGATATTATAATATAGGAATGACTTTTGCTATGGAAGGTAAGTGTAAGGAATGTTAAATCGCAGGTTATTACGGAATTTAGATTTTATTACAATTGCTACGGTAACTCTACTTATCTTAATAAGTTTAGTAATTATCGGAAGTGCAACTCACATAAATACTCCTGGCGAAGAACGATACTGGTATGTGGAACGTCAAGGTCTATTTGCAGTGTTTAATATTATAATCATTTTTGTTATACTTAATTTTGATTATAAAATCTTATCGAAATTTGCGAATGGGTTATATTTTATCAATTTAATCATGTTATTAGCGGTTATGTTTATCGGTCAATCGGCTTTGGGTGCCCAGCGTTGGATACAAATTGGTCCGATTAGTCTGCAGCCTTCCGAATTTTCTAAATTGATTATGATTATTGCCCTGGCGGATTTGCTTGATAAAAAGGCGGGAAAGCTAAATTCATTTAAAGATTTAATTCCGATCTTTTTGTATGTTGGAATTCCATTCTTATTGGTATTGAAGCAACCTGACCTTGGAACTTCTCTGGTATTCTTAGCAATTTTATTTGGTATGCTTTTTATTGCAGGTATTAAAAATAAGCATTTAATGATAATTTTTGGGGCAGGCGCCGCTTTTATGCCTATTTTTTGGCATTTTTTAAAGGACTATCAAAAAATGCGACTATCTGTTTTTCTCGATCCCAATGTGGATCCTTTAGGTTCTGGTTACCATATCATACAATCGAAAATAGCCATTGGATCAGGGATGTTATTTGGTAAGGGCTTGTTTGGCGGCACGCAAAGTCAACTGAATTTTTTGCCGGAAAATCATACGGATTTTATTTTTGCGGTAATTGGGGAAGAACTTGGCTTCATCGGAGCAATCCTTATCTTATTATTGTATTTTATTTTACTATATCGCGGTGTAAAAATTGCTGGAGCAGCGAAAGATAATTTTGGAACCTTGCTAGCTACTGGTATTACTTCTATGCTGACCTTTCATGTATTAGTTAATGTAGGCATGACTGCTGGCATTATGCCAGTAACAGGTATCCCTTTACCTCTCATGAGTTATGGAGTTAGTGCTCTTACGACCAATATGGTTAGTATTGGGATACTACTAAATATATATATGCGTAGGCAGAAAATTATGTTTTAAAAGCCTAGCGATAAAGAGATGCGCCACTTGGCGCATCTCTTTTACGGAATCAGAAAGTATAACACTTTCTTGATTCCAAGTAAGAACGACTAAGGCTTCTGCCTGCGTCCGAGGATTTGGCACAAGCCAAGTCTTTTCTTATATTCTAAGCATATATTACCTTTCACTGCTCATATATATTTGTAGTAGTATGTGCTGTGCGGGGGGTGTCTATATGGCGAGGCTGTGGAGTAGGTGGAAAAAAAATAGAGCAGAAGAGAATAGAGGGTATGATTATTCATGGCAGTATCAAGATGAGCCATCTGATTATAGTTGGTTAAAAAAGACAGTAGTGGCAGGTGTTTTGTTTACTGTTGTTTACTGTGCTCATATATCAGAAACTACCCTTGGAAAAATGGTAGATGATGGGGTTCATTATACTTTATCAACACAGACAGATATTAACTATGTACTAGAACAAATCATTAGCCGTGTTCCGCCAAGCATTGATTTATCAGTGCTAAAAAAAGTGCAGACAACGGTGTCGAAACCTGCGGATCCTTTATTGTATATGAATAAGCCTGTCAGCGGGAAAATAATAGCTCCTTTTGGCTGGGGAGTTCACCCAGTACTGAAACAAGAAATGATGCACGAAGGAATTGATATTGAAGCAGCAATTGGAACCAATGTGAGGGCTGTCGCGCCTGGTAAGGTTAAAATAATTACAGACAGTGCTCAGTTGGGAAAAGTATTAATTATTGAACACAGCCAAGATATTGAGACACTTTATGGACATTTAGGGGAAGTGTTAGTACATCAAGGAGACCTAATCAGCCAAGGGCAAGTCGTAGCTAAGGTAGGCAAGAGTGGTATGATAAATACTCCAGTCCTTTACTTTGAAGTAAGAGAAAAAGGCAAACCGATTGATCCTGCAACTAGATTAAAAGGTGATTTTCCTGTTGGAGAGGAGAAGTGAATTGTTTGCGGGTTGCTACTATTGCGGGTATTGAACTGAAATTGAATTATTGGTTTATTGCAATGATTCTATTGTTTGCCCTCGCGGGGATGTTGGTGAAAGTTTGCTTGGTATTTAGCGCAGTATTGTGGCATGAGTTAGCACATGCGGGAACTGCTCTGGCTTTGGGGTTTAAGGTCCATGAGGTTGAACTGCTCCCCTTTGGAGGCGTGGCAAGGATTGAGGGGCTAGGGATCGCTAGTTCAAGGAGTGAAATAATAATAGCCGCCGCCGGACCCATCGCAAGTTCGGTTTTGGCGGCTCTTATTTATAGCGGTATGTTCTACTTGAATAATTGGAGTGAGATGGGGGAGTTTTATTATAAGACCAATCTAATGCTGGTAATTTTTAATATGATACCAGGTTTGCCCCTTGATGGCGGACGTATTTTTAGAGCTTGGCTGGCCTTGAAAATAGACTATTGTAAGGCTACTGCCATTGCAGCTGGTATTAGTCAATGGGGCAGTATTTCTTTGGTTGGCACTGTGGCGTATCAGTATTTTGTGGGAGGTACAATTAACATAACTTTTCTAGTAGCAGCTATATTTTTATATACAACGGCGAAAAGTGAAGTAAAAGTAGCTGGTTTCCGTAACTTACGTGTTATGGCGCAAAAAAAAGCCTTGCTAAGAGCGCGAGGTGTTATGCCAATTACCCATATTACCGTGGTGGAGGGTGTCGTATTAAAGGATATTGTTCGTTTGTTTAGACCTGATCAATATTATATTATGCTTGTTTTAAATGCAGATTGTAAGGTTTGCGGGAGCATAACGGAAACTGAGATGTGGGAAGAATTACCTAAGAAAGGACTTAATGCAACGATTAGGGAACTTATATCTCCGTAAAAAGCCCATCGTAAATAAATGATAATAGAACATTATTGGCAAATATACCGTTTTTGGCAGGATTTTTTTTTATTATGTAGAACGTAAGGTAGGATATCTGACTAAATGTTGGATATTTTTGGGCAGTATATAATATATAAAACCTAATAAAAAGGGAATGCTTCTTTATAGGTTTACTATATAATAATTTTTCGTAGCAAAATTTTGGAGGTTAGTAGTATTTATGATAACTTTAGATCCTGCCATGTTAAATCGGGTAATTAAACCCGCTCGGTATACTGGGAATGAGTGGAATAGTATAAAAAAAGATCATGATAAGGTAAATGTAACAGTGGCCTTGTCTTTGCCAGATGTATATGAAGTAGGTATGTCTAATTTGGGGCTTAAAATATTGTATCAGATATTAAATAATCGTACAGATACAGCAGCGGAACGGGTATATGCACCTTGGGTAGATATGGAGTCGGAAATGAGAGCCCGGAATATTCCACTCTATACATTAGAAAGTTTAAAACCAGTCAGTGAGTTTGATGTGGTAGGTTTTTCTTTACAATATGAAATGAGTTATAGCAATGTACTTAATATGCTAGATCTAGCAGGGATTCCTTTATTTACAGTAGAGCGTAATGAGAGGATGCCCATTATCGTGGGAGGCGGACCTTGTACCTTTAACGCAGAACCCGTTGCTGATTTCTTTGATTGTCTAATATTAGGGGAAGGCGAAGAAGTTATGGAAGACCTAGTTGAAGCAGTTTCAGCTTGGAAACAGTCAGGAAAAGTAGATGGCAGGTTAGGGATATTAAAAAGATTAGCCAAAATTGAAGGCATCTATGTTCCCTCCTTATATGATGTCACTTATCATAATGACGGTACGGTAGCTGAGATAGTTCCTAACTGTTCTGATGCACCGGCAGTTGTCACGAAGAGAGTAGTAAAAGACTTGAACACTGTAGAGTATGCTACTAGACCAATTGTACCTTTTTTGGATATTGTTCATGATCGTATTATGCTAGAGTTGTTTCGTGGTTGTACACGGGGCTGTCGTTTTTGCCAAGCCGGCGTTTTGTATCGCCCAGTACGAGAACGCCGCCCTGAAGTTCTTTTGAAAATGGCAAAAGAAATGGTAGATAGCACAGGGTATAATGAAATATCCCTGACCTCTCTTAGTTCTGCAGATTATTCCTGTTTGCCAGATCTAGTGCAGTCTCTTGTTGACGATTTAAAAGAGCAGGGTGTGAGCGTTTCATTGCCATCCCTTAGAATTGATAGTTTTTCTATTGAGTTAGCACAAAAGGTGCAGCAGGTACGTAAAAGTGGTTTAACCTTTGCTCCTGAGGCTGGGTCTCAGCGTATGCGTGATGTAATTAATAAAGGTGTAACAGAGCAAAACTTAGAGGATGCTGTGAGTGCTGCTTTTCAAGCTGGCTGGTCTACTGTAAAACTATATTTTATGATGGGGTTACCTACAGAAACTGATGAAGACGTGCTTGAAATTGCCGATTTGGCTTATAAAGTACTTGATTTGTATAAAAAAATTACAGGACGCAGGGGTGCTAAGGTAACGGTGAGTGTTTCATGTTTTGTTCCGAAACCTCATACTCCGTTCCAATGGTTTCCTCAGAATCTAGCGTCTGAATTTGAACGCAAACAACAACTGTTAAAGGCGAAACTTCGTGATAGAAATATCACCTTTAATTGGCACGATGCCCGTACCAGCTTTTTAGAGGGGGCTTTTGCTCGTGGTGATAGAAGACTAGGACAAGTATTACTTAAGGCATGGCAAAATGGCGCTAGATTTGATGGCTGGTCTGAATACTTTAAATACGATGTGTGGATCGATGCTTTTAAAGCTTCTGACCTGGATCCTTATTTCTATGCCACAAGGGAAAGAAGCTTTGAGGAAGTTATGCCATGGGATCATTTATCTTCAGGGGCCACCAAAGACTTTTTACAGCGGGAGTATCAGCAAGCGGTACAAGAAGAATTGACTTGTGATTGTAGGAGAGAAAAGTGTAGTGCTTGCGGTGTTTGTCCGGGACTCGGTGTTGAGGTTTTAGATTGGGGGAATAAAGCATAATGGCAAAATTACGTTTAGAGATTACAAAAGGGGAAGAAATTCGTTATATTTCCCATCTTGATTACGCTAGTGCGATGGAGCGAGCTATTATAAGAGCTAAATTACCGGCAGCTTATTCAGAAGGCTTTAATCCTCATATGAAAATATCCTTTGCCTCCGCCTTAGCGGTAGGGGTAACAAGCCAAGCCGAATATATTGATGTTGAATTTAAAGAAGAAGTAGAATTGAGTCAAGCGGTAATTCGCTTAACCCAGTCCCTTCCATCCGGGATTAAAATAAAGGGTGCCAGATATATGCACGGCAATGTTCCCGCCTTAATGGCAATCGTTAATTTAGCAACTTATGAAGTGACGATGCCTCTCTTGGCGGAGGATATTGGGGTTATTGAAGATAGCATCCGCTGGTTTAATGAAGCAGAAACAGTTCCTTATACCCGCGAGTCTCCTAAAGGAAGAAAGGAGATTGAAGTCAAACAGTATATGGCGCAAGCCGTTAAAGTCATAATCCTAGAAAAAGCGATACGTCTGATGATTGATATAAAAATTACACCTACTGGCAGCATTAAACCTGGTGAAGTCGTAGCAGCATTAGTAGATATGTTCGACTTACCTGTAGATATTGATAATCTATTAATTCATCGCACTGGACTTTATATTTGTGATGAGAAAAGAACAGTATCTCCGATTGAATGCTAAAGGTGCGTTGCGCTTGGGGCAAAATTCGGTAGGAGTTAGATTTTAAAATTGAAAGAAAGGAGGAAAGTAAATGGCGAAAAAAATTATCGTAAATATTACACCAGAAGAAACGCGAATGGCTGTTTTCGAAAATGAAGAGTTTATTGAAGTTTCGATAGAACGAACTCGTAGTGGTCATAATGTTGGCAATATTTATAAGGGCAAAACGAAAAATGTATTGCCGGGTATGCAAGCTGCCTTTATTGACATTGGTAGAGAAAAAAATGCTTTTTTGTATATTGGCGATACGTTGCCTCAAGTTGCTGCCCAGGCCATTGCTGATAGTGCTTTAACAGTAGGTAAAGATGTTATGATTCAAATTGTGAAAGACGCAATTGGCACAAAGGGACCACGGGCTACAACTCATTTGACTCTGCCAGGACGCTATGTAGTATTAATGCCGACGGTGGATTATATTGCTACTTCCAGGCGAATTGCCAATGAAGAAGAGCGGGTGCGGCTAAAGCAGATCGTAGAGAAAGTGCGGCCGGAAGGTATGGGAGTTATTGTCCGTACCATGTCTGAAGGTAAAAGCGAAGAAGATTTGCAGAAAGATATTGAGTATCTTTATAATTTGTGGAAAGCATTGATTGCCAGAGGAAAACGAGCTACTGCGCCTATTTTATTATATCGTGATGTTGATTTGGTGATCCGTATTGTACGGGACTATTTATCCGATGATGTGGAAGAATTCGTATTAGATCATCAAGAAGCCTATGGGCGGGTCTGTGATTTGCTAAAGTATGCATCACCAGAACTAGTAAGCAGGGTCCGGTTATACCAGGGAAAAGAAGATATTTTCACTCATTATGGTCTTGATGAGGAATTAAATAAACTTGGGCAACGCTCTGTTTGGCTTAAATGCGGCGGATACATAGTAATTGATAAAACAGAAGCATTAACTGTAATTGATGTAAACACAGGTAAATTTGTCGGATCTATCAATTTATCGGATACCGTCTTTCAGACCAATTTAGAAGCAGCCAGCGAAATTGTTCGGCAAATTCGCCTTAGAGACATTGGTGGCATTATTATTGTCGATTTTATTGATATGGATAAGGAAGAACAAAAACAAGCAGTTGTAGCAGCATTAGAAGAAAAATTTAAACGTGACCGTACGAAAACGAATGTGCTAGGTTTTACTGGATTGGGATTAGTCGAGATCACAAGGAAAAAGGCACGGCAAAATGTAGAAGGTGTACTTTATAGCGAATGCCCTTGTTGTGAGGGACGTGGTAGAGTGCAGTCCCCAGAGACTGTAGTGATTAATATATGGCGTAAGATGCGTCATGTTATGAGTCAGTCTAGACGTCAAGGACGTATTGTCATCCAAGTGCACCCCCTTGTCGCTGAGATCATTAAGAGCCAAGGAGAGCTACCTCGTATGGAACAAGAATTGGCCTGTTCCCTCAGAATTGAATCTTTGGCAGAGATGCATCCAGAAATGTTTTCTTTACTACACGAAGGTGAGTAACCTTGAAAAGTAATTGACAAAGCTGTCTTCATATGCTATTATCATTCAATGTAGGCCACTGTGCTTACGTCCCAAACCGCACGAAGAGGTCCCAAAATTCGCTTATAGCGATACCGTACTCGGCGAGTATTAGAACGAGGGAGGTGTAATATAATAATGTACGCAATTATTGAAACTGGTGGTAAACAATATCGCGTTTCTGAAGGTGATGTTGTTTTCATTGAAAAAGTTGAAGCTGCTGATGGCGAAGCAGTAGAGTTTGACCGTGTACTTACTTTAGTAACAGAAGGTAATGTAGAAATTGGTAAACCTCTAGTAGCTGGTGCAAAAGTAACTGGTAAAGTAGTTTCTCAAGGTAAAGGCAAGAAGATTTTTGTTTTCAAATACAAAGCAAAATCTAACTACCGTAGACGTCAAGGTCATCGTCAACCGTTCACTAAGGTTATGATCGAGAAGATCGAAGCATAAGATGATCAAGATAAAGATTGTTCGAAACTCAGAACAGAGTATGGTTGAGTTTAGCGTTACTGGACATGCTAATACAGGTCCTCACGGACAAGATATAGTATGTGCGGGTATATCTGCATTGACTCAAACAGCTGTGCTGGGATTGGATCGTCACCTAGGAACCAAGATACATCTTGATATTGCCAGTGGTAATTTAAAGATGTGTTTATTAGATAATCCGGATCCATTAACGGATGCTGTGTTGGAAACTATGCTAATCGGGTTAACCGAAATTGCAAAAATAAATCCGCAAAGTGTTCGTATTTCTGAACACAGGAGGTGAAGTACAGATGTTTAATTTTAATTTACAGCTATTTGCTCATAAAAAAGGTGTAGGTAGTACTCGTAACGGTCGTGACAGTGAGTCTAAACGCCTTGGCGTTAAGCGTCACGCAGGTGAAGTAGTAACTGCTGGCAGCATTTTGGTTCGTCAGAGAGGTACTCATTTCCACACCGGTCAAAATGTTGGCATTGGTAAGGATGATACCTTATATGCGAAAATTGCTGGACGTGTGGCTTTTGAACGTAAAGGCCGTAATGACCGCCAAGTAAGCGTATATGCAACGGAAGAAGCTATCTAATATACACCTGCGGCTTAATCAGCCGCAGGTATTATTTTTTTAGAATTGTCTACTTCAAAGCAGTTGTTTTAAACAGTATTCGATAAAAAAACATATAAAAGCACACAGAATTGTTGTATAATTATAGGGATCATATTCGGTTTGGCCTTATGGTAGAAGGGATGATAAAAATGGAGAAGCATGAAGTGTGTGAAGAAATTGTTACCTTATTAAAAAAACAACGGCATGATTTTGTCAACCATTTGCAAGTAATTCATGCCATGTTACAGATGGGGCGCGGGGAAAAGGCACTTCTTTATATTGAAGAGTTAGCGAAAGATCCTGGGCTCGTATCTGATGCGATAAAGGCTTATGAAGAGCAATGTGGTTGCCTGCATAAGGGATAGGCTAACCGTACATAACTGTTTTGAAGTGGACAAGGTCTACTAAAGCGCTGATAAACTATTGATCATTCTATAGAGGTTTTTAATAAGTGAATCTTATTAATGCTTCTAAATCTTTATGGAAAAGAACATAGTTGGCGTGTAAATTGTTACATAATGACATATATTACTGATAGTAATGAATTATAGATAGGTATATACCTAAAGGGGTTTGAAAAGATGTTTATTGATAGAGCAAAAATTGAAGTGATATCTGGTAATGGCGGTAATGGTATGTCTAGCTGGCGTCGAGAAAAGTTTGTTCCCAAAGGTGGACCCAGTGGTGGTGACGGGGGCCGTGGAGGCGATATCATATTAATCGTGGATGCCAATACCAATACATTGATCGATTTTCGTTATAAACGTAAATTCGTTGCCGATAATGGGGTAAATGGACAAACAAAAAATATGCATGGACAGCATGCGGAACCTACCTATATCAAAGTGCCACCAGGTACTTTAGTCAAGGATGCTGAAACAGGAGAAGTGGTAGCCGATTTGACGAAAGTAGGTCAACAAGCAATCATTGTTAAGGGTGGTCGTGGTGGTCGAGGTAATGCTAGATTTGTAAACAGTGTTAACCGGGCACCAACTTTTTCTGAAAATGGTGCACCTGGTGCAGGGCGGATACTGCAATTGGAACTTAAACTATTAGCGGATGTTGGTTTAGTAGGGTATCCTAGTGTAGGAAAGTCTAGTATTATTTCCGTTGTATCTGCAGCAAGGCCAGAAGTAGCAGCATATCACTTTACAACATTGACTCCCGTGCTTGGTGTAGTCAGTCTTGATGAAGGACATAGTTTTGTAATGGCTGATATTCCAGGATTAATTGAGGGCGCCAATGAAGGAATTGGCTTGGGACATGATTTCCTGCGTCATATTGAGCGTACGAAAGTGATTCTTCATGTACTAGATGTATCTGGTATAGAAGGCCGTGATCCCATAGAAGATTACAACAAGATAAATAATGAACTGAAATTATATAATGAGCGTTTATCAACTCGCCCCCAGCTAATTGTTGCCAATAAAATGGATTTAGCGGAAGCCCAGGAGAATTACCCAAGGGTGGCCGAATACATGAAAAATCTCGGTCATGAAATTTACCCAGTTTCCGCGGCTACAGGTGAAGGATTACCAGAACTCATGCAACGGACAGCGAAGCTGTTATTAGAACACGTAGAAATACCAGAAGAAACCACGGAAACAATTGTTTATGAAGCGAAACCACAAGAAGACTTTACTATAGGCCGTGATGAAGACGGTGCATTTTTAATTCGTGGTAGAGGAATTGAAAGATTAGTCGCAATGACTAATTTTGATAATGATGAAGGCGTACGTCGTTTTCAGCAACTATTTAAGCGCATAGGTATTGAGGCGGCATTAAAAGAAAAAGGTGTTAATGAAGGCGATACGGTACGTATTGGCGAAATGGAATTTGAATTTAGAACATAAGGGGAAATATAAGTGGAAGAAATTACAGAATTAACAGGAAAACAAAAACGCTATTTGCGTTCGCTGGGAAGCACTATGGATCCTGTTGTACAAATTGGCAAGACAGGAATATCAGCAACCCTGCTGGATAGTGCAAAAGATGCGGTAATTGCGAGGGAATTAATAAAAGTACGTGTATTGCAGAATTGTAGTGAAGAACCGAAAGATATCATTGCGGAATTGGCACAAGGAATTGGTGCTGAATTAGTACAAGTTATTGGACGTAATGGACTTTTATATAAGCGCAATCGCAATCCACAAAAAAGTAATAAAATCGAATTACCTTAACTATGAGATAAAAGGGACACAAAAGGATGATAACTCCCTTTGTGTCCCTTCGTGCTTAGTGTCAAATTTTTAATATAGGTGGGAGCGGAATGTTTACCAGAGAAAATTTGGCTAAAGCCAAACGAGTAGTTGTAAAAGTAGGAACCAGTACGTTAACACATAGCACTGGTAAATTAAATTTGTGGCGTATTGAAAAACTGGTACGAGAATTAGCTGATTTGGCCAACCAAGGCAAAGAAATCATTTTGGTTACCTCCGGGGCAGTGGGAGCTGGCATGGACGTTTTGGGACTAAAAGAACGACCTAAAACCATACCAGAAAAACAAGCTGCAGCAGCTGTTGGCCAGGGCAGGTTGATGCATACTTATGAAAAGCTATTTGGTGAATACGGGCAAGTGGTAGCCCAAGTACTGTTAACTCGTGAAGATTCAGTAAAGCGAACTCGTTATACCAATTCTCGGAATACCTTATTAACCTTACTTAAAATGGGTGTCATCCCGGTAATCAATGAAAATGATGCTGTTGCGATTGATGAATTAAAGATTGGTGACAATGATACCTTATCCGCCATGGTAGCTAGTATTGTTGATGCGGACGTATTAATTATCTTATCAGATATTGAAGGAGTATACACAGATAATCCACAAAATAACCCTGATGCACAGTTAATTGGGGAAGTAACAGATATTACACCAGAGATTGAAGCCTTGGCTGGTGGTGCTGGTACAGTAAGGGGTACAGGTGGTATGTATACGAAGATACAAGCCGGGAAAATTGCTGTTAATTCAGGTGTAACGATGGTCATTGCCTCCGGTTTACAAGATGGTATTTTACGCGAAGTGTTAAGTGGGAAAAGTGTGGGGACCATTTTTCTATCAAAAGAAAATCGATTACAAATACGTAAAAAGTGGTTAGCCTTTGGCGCTCGTACCCAAGGAGTACTAACGGTAGATAAAGGCTGTGAACAGGCACTACTATCAGGAGGATCTAGCTTATTAGCCGCTGGCGTTACTTTAGTCAGGGGAGATTTTGAACATGGAAATACCATTAGTGTAGTCACTATGGAAGGGCGGGAAATCGCTAGAGGCATTGCCAATTATAATGGTATCGATACCAGAAAAATTATGGGAGCTCATACGAATGAGATTGTTTCTATATTAGGATCAAAACCATATGATGAAGTGATCCATAGAGATAACATGGTATTGTTAGTATAAAGAGGAGAGGTTTATATGGGACATCTATCAGAACTAGAGGTTAAAGGTAAGAGTGCCAAACAGGCAGCGAGAAAACTTGCTACCCTATCCACTACGGTTAAAAATCAGGCCCTTGTTAGTATGGCAGATGCTCTAGAGAGAGAATGGGAAGCTATTTTAGCTGCTAATGTGATAGATATAGAGAATGGTAAAGAAAAGGGCTTGTCTGAATCCTTACTAGATCGTTTATTACTAACCCAAAGTAGAATTCAAAGTATGGCAGATGGCTTAAGGCAAATTGCAGAATTACCGGATCCGATCGGTGAAGTTCTTAGTACAAATTGCAGGCCTAATGGTCTAGAAATTACTAAGGTACGAGTTCCTCTTGGTGTAATTGGTATTATCTATGAGGCACGTCCTAATGTGACAGTTGATGCAGCAGGACTTTGTTTAAAGACTGGAAATGCTGTAATTCTACGAGGGGGGTCTGAGGCGATTCATTCGAATACTGCCATTACCAAAGTCATTTCCCAAGCGGCGTATAATGCTGGGATTCCTGTGGGTGCGTTTCAATTGATTGAAACTACAGATCGCCAGGCTGTTAATGCTATGTTGAAGCTTAATCAGTATTTGGATGTCATTATTCCTCGTGGTGGGGCTGGGTTGATAAAAACAGTGGTAGAAAATAGTACGGTACCTGTTATTGAAACAGGTACAGGAATATGCCATACTTTTGTGGATGAATCGGCGGATCTTAATATGGCACAGTCCATTGCCTTTAATGCTAAGGTATCCAGACCAGGTGTATGTAATTCCATGGAAACCTTGCTAGTGC
The DNA here is from genome assembly GCF_000725345.1 of Pelosinus sp. UFO1. Classification (NCBI taxonomy): domain Bacteria; kingdom Bacillati; phylum Bacillota; class Negativicutes; order Selenomonadales; family Sporomusaceae; genus Pelosinus; species Pelosinus sp. UFO1. The sequence continues at coordinate 3,071,715 of NZ_CP008852.1, read as the reverse complement.
ATAAGGAAGTGGCAGGCAAGTTTTTGCCAGAGATGCTTATGAAATATCAGCAGGCTGGTGTAGAGCTTAGAGGATGTTCTGTAACAAGAAACTATCACAAGTGCGTAAAGCCAGCTAGTGATGACGATTGGGCTACGGAGTACTCAGACTTCATCTTATCCGTAAAAGTAGTTGCTGATCTTGATGAGGCGTTGGAACATATTGATCAATATAGTACTCGTCATTCAGAGGCTATTGTTACGCAAAATAACGAGAATGCCATACGTTTTCACCATGAAGTAGATGCAGCTGCTGTCTATGTGAATGCTTCTACTCGTTTTACAGATGGGTTTGAATTCGGCTTTGGCGCTGAAATTGGTATCAGTACCCAAAAACTACATGCTCGCGGTCCTATGGGATTGGCAGAATTAACGAGTATCAAATATATTATTTCAGGCAATGGACAGATAAGGGAGTAAAGATAAGCCTCAAAATCAGCGTAAAATCTGATTTTGAGGCTTGTTTTATTTACTTTGATGTTTTTGGAGTATCAGCTAGCTAGTAGTCAGCATAGTATAGGATAGACCGTTAATAATGTTATTTAACAAAACGATTAAGCAGATAAAGGATTGCCTATAGCCAAGGTTTTAAGGCTTATTTTAACTAAGAAAGAGAGGATGATTATGACAAATCCTGTAATTTTCATACATTATGGTAACAGTGAATATTTAAGATATAGCTTATTGCAAGCTAAAATAGCTAATAAAAATAGTGATGTGATATTAATTGGCGATGATAGTAATAATTGCTATCCCTTTATAACTCATATAAATGTCAATGACAATTCAAAATCGGCAGCAGAATTTGCAAAACTATATAAACATATGAGTCCCAACGCATATGACTTTGAATTAATTTGTTTTCAAAGGTGGTTTATACTACGAGATTTTATGATTAAATATGGCTTAAATACATGTTACTATCAGGACTCAGATGTATTATTGTATACAGATATAAACGAAGCAAATTTTAGCAGTTTTGATTTGGTTTTTACTGCAGGTACTGGAAGCTCAATTTTTATAAATAATTTTAATACGCTATGTGATTTTTGTAGTTATATAGAAGATTTTTATGTTAATAAATCTAGTATAGAGCTTGAAGCCATATATCAAGAACGTATTTTAAATGGTATTAGTGATATGACTCTTTTTTTATTTTATTACCAACAGTATCCAGATAAAATATTTGATTTATCAAATATAGCAAATGAATCTGTGTTTGATTTTAATATTAACTGTTCTCAAGGATTTGAAACTTGGTTTGGACGGAAAAAAATATATCTTACCAATGAGGGGATATTTGGTAAGCACATAGAATTAAATAAATTGATTCGATTGAAAGCACTTCATTTTCAAGGAGTGGCTAAGCCGTTTATGAAGTACTTTGCAGGAGAAATAGTATACGCAAGTAATGTTCCGGTAGTTTTTGATTATGCTGCTTGCCGGTGGGTGGGCCTGTAGTAGTCAAATTTAATAGTCGGACTTTTGAAGTGGAAAGATCAGGCTATTCTTTTGAGCTGAACAGCATAAAGTCCCCGAAATCCGATCTTTATCTGGGTTCAGGGATTTATTAGTCTGATAGTATGTATATAAACTCTTTTTATCGACATAAAAGACAAAGGCTTCTGCCGGTTAGCACAAGCCTTTGTCTTTTCTTATTCAGTCAACCGACTCTGTTGCCTACAACTGTAAACAGGCGATAAGGCTGCTGATTAGTACCTATTTGGATATGGTTGGTAACTGATATTTCTGTAAACCCTAAAATCTGCAAAAAATTTCCAACAAGCCTGGGGGTCAATTGCCACCACGATTCTAAACAATTTGGATTGTCTAAATTAGGATGTAAAGTCATGGCCGGTAAGTTGTAGTCAATATCTAAAAAAGCCGGTTCAGTGATAATTATTGTTTTTCTTGTAAGTTTGGCGGCGCTTTCAATAGCAGCCAAAGGGTTGCGCATATGCAATAAAATGCAACCTAAAAGGGAAATGTCCACATCACCGATTTCCCGAGGTATTTCATAAGCATTGCCGTAGCAGACATTGGCTTTGGAGTTTAACACACGATGACAAAACCAAAAACTATTATGCAGTTGCTGAATGTGTGGTATACGTTGTGCTATAAAATCTTGGACCTCTTGTGTATATACGCCAGCCTTGGTGCAAAAAGGCACATGATCCCATGCTTGATCTAATGATAAATCAAAGGCTACAACTTCTGCACCTCTTTTTTCCATCTCAAAGCATAAAAATCCGCTGGCAGTGCCTACATCTAATACGCGTTTGCCATTAAAGTTGACATTGCCTAAATAATTATCAATGTTAGCTCGTAAGTCCCATGAACCATTCATTACTCCATAATATGGTAAGTTGATGGTATGATAAAAGTAACAGTCATTTATATTTTGGATATTTCGAGGTGTTTCCCAGATAGAGTACTTTTCCATTTTTATCACTTCCAAGATTATTTACGTTAGCGAGATAGGGATGGCAGAAGTTTGTATAACACTAAAAATAGAATGCTGTAAATCAGCCAATATATTGCTTGATACGTTGGCTGGTTCACCATAAAATTTTGCCAAGTTAAGTCCAAGGACTCTCCATGAATCTAAATTATAAGCACAGGGGTGTATGATATGATAGGCGACAGGGGTAATTATTTTTTTTATAGTACGTTTGTTAGATAAGAAGTTTAGTGGCAGCCAATAATCCCACCAAGGTAATCCAATACAGAAATCTTCGGGCAAAAAACGGGGTAGAACGTTGTTATCAAAGAAAAAATAATCAAAACCGTCAAATATTTGGCCCTCAGCAGGGGCGTCAAGTGATACGATATCAATTCTTGAGCCAAAAACCAAAGAATCTAGCGCATTCTGGTAAATTAATGCCGGAAGATTTTCTCTTAAGAAGTGAATGTCTGAATTGACTATTCCGCATATTCTACAGTCCTGTTTGGCTAAATATGATAAAATATCATCAAAATAAATATAAGGTTTGCCATAATTAGCTCTAGCATCCCGCTGAGCGGCAACAAATTCGACATTTGGGAAATGTGGTTGTAATACAACAAGTTCATCAGAGGCATTTATTGAAACAACCTTGAAACCTAGATGTACCCAGCTACTAATCGCTTGTTTTTGGATATCTAAATTTTTACTTATTGTCAAGGAAGTGGCAATTGTTATCGTAGGGATATTAGGAAGGGGAGTAGCTGTTTCGGAATTTGTTGGTTGGGGTATTTTATTAAAAATAATTTGTGACTGTTTAATAAATGTATAGAGTTCCTGAGAGAAAGAGTTCATTTTGGTAGTATTTTCAATTTTAGCTTGAATTTCACGGGGCAAGTCAGGGCCGGGTTGCGATGTTGGTAGCAGCTCGGAAATTTTTTTTGCTAAATCTTGAAAATTAGTACGTTGAAAATAGATTCCGTACTCATGTTCAAGATGAACATCTAAGTCTGAAACAATAATTGTTTTACCCAACACTTGGCATTCTTGAACAATCATGCTTAAACCCTCGAAAAGGGAAGGTTGCACGACAAACATACTACGCCTGATAAGCTGTATTTGGTCACGACGAGGAATTAGGCCAAGAATATGGACTAGGTCAGTGATGCCAAGTTCGACTATCATTTGTTGTAATTTGGAGAAATAATCGGGATCGCGATAATCAAGATTAAACCCTGTGCAAACAAGATGTACGTCTTGTCCTTGGCTTCTTATCAGTGCGATGGCTTTAAATAAAGCGATATGATTTTTGTGGGTCCAAAACTGGTTACAGCATAAGATAAAGCGGTCAGGTAATTCATACCTTTTTTGTACTTCAACAGAATCAGCAGTATACCATTCCTCATTGGGTAAGGTGGGGATTACTAAAACTTTGGTGACTGCTGCAGAGGAAGGGTAAAATTCGTGAAAATCTTTTTCTACAGCTCGGCTGGTAAGCATGATGAGCTGTGCTTGTGCAGCAATTTCTCCAAATGTTTTATCTCGCGAATCACACTCCTTTTGAGAAAAAAGAAATGGTAAATAACGATGCTGAAAGTCTGGTATCCATGATGCTGCACAGTGGCCAGGGTAAACTTTTGTGTTAACAGGGAATAATAAGTCGATTTTTTCGAATAATTCATCCATGGATATATAGTGAATAAAGGGCGTCTTAATTGTTGCTTGGGCATTTATTATGTTGTTACCAACGAAAATGACAGCATCAAAATATGAGATAAAGGGTTGGTGCAAACTGAAACTGGGCAGAGTATCGTTTGTTACCACAAGAAATAATTGTGGACGCTCATCTTCTGGCAGATAAGCAGCAGCTTTAACAATTGATTCAACGAGAGAAACTCCCGCATACCAAGAGTCTCCGCCGATTATAGGGATGGCAACGCGGATGTTTACACTCATAATACGCTCCTTTCCCGCTCTAATGACCGCAATTACTGAGCTTTTATAAATAATGGGCGTCATAGTTGTAGTATATTCGCAAAAAAGTAAAAATGTTAAATCGTCTTGTAGATACCAATTCAACCGTAGAACTTCTCCGGGTGAATTTTAATAGGCGACCAGTACCAAATTCAGGCAGTAGGTGTAGTAGTGTAGGTTACAAAATTGTGTGACAACTAAAAGGTTTTTAACAAATTTATATCATTAACCACCATTTCTTTAATAATATCTTTAAAAGGGCATGTAGGACGCCATTTAAGATCTTGGTAAATCTTAAAGGAATCACCTAATAATGGAATTTGTTCGGCGGGTCTAAAGAACTCATTGCTTACAACTACGTAGTCTTGATAATCAAGATTAACCACTCCAAAGGCTACCTCTAATAAATCTCTTACGGTATGTGGTATGCCAGTTGCGATTATATAATCAGTAGGGCCTTGTGGATTATTTAGCATGAGCCACATTGCTGTAACATATTCGAGAGCATACCCCCAATCTCTGATCGCATCAATATTACCTAATTCAATTTTTGTTGCCAATCCAAGAGCTATTTTAGCAACACCTGATGTAATTTTTCGCGTGACAAAAGCATGGCTACGGCGCGGCGATTCATGATTATAAGTAAATCCCGTGCAGGCATATAGGTGATGATATTCACGATAATTTTTCACAATATAATAACTTGATAGCTTTGATATTCCATAAATTGAGCGGGGATTAAATTTCGTATGCTCATTTTGAGGTGAATGATCGGCATAGCCAAACATCTCACTTGATCCTGCAAAGTATACTCTACACTTTGGAACAAGCTCTTTAATACTCGATAAAATATAATGAGTAGAAATAAAATTTGAAAAAATAGTACTTACTTCATCTTCAAAGGAATAACTTACAAAACTAGAGGCGGCTAAATGATAGCATTCATCTGGCTGAACTAGTGAAATAAGTTTATAAACGGCTAAATGGTTATCCAATGAGCAGGTATGCAAGTGTATATTATCTAAAACATTTTTTAAATTACTCATTTTAGTAAGTGTTTCCATAGTTGATCGCCTAACGACTCCGTGCACTTCATAGCCCTTATTTAGCAAAAACTCTGCTAAATAAGAGCCGTCCTGACCAGTTATACCAGTGATAAGCGCTTTTTTCATGCTTTTAAAAGCTCCTTTTGAAAATATCGCGTATTTCCAATGTCCTAATTATTTTATGATCAAGTAGGTAAATTAGTGACTGACATATATTGCGGTATTGGTTTCACCAAAATTTTTGTCGTTACATATATTATGGATATAGCTATGATAATTTTGTTTACACAAATCATAGTTAATTGATTTTTAAAATTAATAGCGACAAGGAGCTGGAAGCATGGCTGGGATACGGAGAAGATATAATCTGGAGAAACTGATATCTGAGAACAAAGTACCGGTAGTACATGAGTTACCCGCCGAAATCAATGTGAATCAACTGAAATGGGGATTGCGCGGCAAGCTAGAATCCTTAAATGCAATACAACTGGAAGGCCAAGACATGGTTAGTGTAGCCAATTATCCCATGGTAAAGGAGCAAATGGAGCGCCTGGAAAGCTTACTTGAGCAAGAAATATCAGAACTTAAGAATGAGATAATGAAAATTTACCAATCACAGGCGAACCAGAAAAGTGAGTGGAGTATGATAGAGGTTGAGCGACAAAAGGAGCAGGAAGAACGCGAAGCAGAGTTAACCGAAGAATTACAGGATAAATGGCAGAATGTTTTAGAAAAAATAAACGATTTCCCTCAGGCGATAGAGGAACAACTACAGCTGCAGCAAAGTGTATTTGTTCAAGAAATCTCTGGGATTATAGCCGAATTGGCTGTTTTGCGGCAAGATAAGGAGCAGCGGGAAAAGAAGCAAGAAGAGCGAGAAGTGCAGTTAACGAAAGAACTGCAGGATAAGTGGCAGGAAGTCTTAGGGAAAATAGATGCTTTCCCTAAGGGAATAGAAGAACAGCTACAGTTGCAGCAAAGTATGTTTATGCAAGAGATTTCTACGATTATATCTGAATTGGTCGTTTTGCAGCAAGATAAAGAACAGCGGGCAAGAGAACAAATGGCAGTAGAGATACGCCACTTAATGGATGAAATGGAATTTCATATGTTAGAAGAGGCTGAGCGGCAGAAGGATCAGGAAGAACGTGAATCGCAGTTAACGAAAGAATTGCAGGATAAGTGGCAGGACGTTTTAGGAAGAATAGAAGTTTTTCCTCAGGGGGTAGAGGATCAGCTACAGTTGCAACAAAGCATGTTTATGCAAGAATTTTCTAGAATTATATCTGAATTGGCCGTTCTGCAGCAAGATAAAGAAGAGCGTGAAAGAGAACAAACAGCAGGAAATAATGCGGGATGGGATGTAGCAAAAGAGGTACGCCATTTAATAGACGAAATGGGAGCACATATGTTGGAAGAGGGGCAGTGGCAAAAGAAGCGGGAAGAACGTGAATCGCAGTTAACGGGAGAATTGCAGGATAAGTGGCAGGATGTTTTAGGAAGAATAGAAGCTGTCCCTCAGGGAGTAGAGGAACAGCTACAGCTGCAGCAAAACGTATTGTTGCAGGAAATTTCTAAAATTATATCTGAATTGGCCGTTTTACAGCAAGATAAGGAAGAACGTGAAAAAGAACAAGCAGCAGGAAATAATGCGGGATGGAATGTCGTAGAAGAGGTACGCCATTTAATAGACGAAATGGGAGTACATATGTTAGGAGAGGTTGAGTGGCAAAGAAAGCAAGAAGAACGCGAAGTAGAGTTAACGAAAGAATTGCAGGATAAGTGGCAGGAAATTTTAGGAAAAATAGATGTATTCCCTCAGGGGATAGAGGAACAACTAAAGCTGCAGCAAAGTGTATTTATGCAGGAATTTTCTAAAATTATATCTGAATTGACCGTCTTGCAGCAAGATAAGGAACAGCGGGAAAGAGAACAAACAACAGAAGATAATGCAAAATGGAATGTTGCGGAAGAGATTCGTCATTTAATGGACGAAATCAAAATCCATATGTTGGAAGAGAGCAATCGGCAGAAGAAGAAGGAAGAACGCGAAACAGAGTTAACGAAAGAATTACAGAATAAGTGGCAGGATGTTTTAGGAAAAATAGACGGTTTCCCTCAAGCGATAGAGGAACAGCTACAACCGCAGCAAAATATATTTATGCCAGAGATCTCCACAATTATATCTGAATTGGTCGATTTGAGGCAAGATAAGGAACAACGAGAAAGAGAACAAATAGCAGCAGAAATACGCCATTTAATGGACAAAATGGAAATCCATATGTTAGAAGAGGTTGAGCGACAGAAGGAGCAAGAAGAACGCGATTCACAGTTAAAGAAAGAATTGCGGGATAAGTGGCAGGACGTTTTAGGAAAAATAGATGCATTTCCTCAAGGGATAGAGGAACAGCTACAGATGCATCAAAGCGTATTTATGCCAGAGATCGCTACGATTATATCTGAATTGGCCGTTTTGCGACAAGAGAAGGAACAGCGTGAAAGAGAACAAATAGCAGAAGATAATATGGGATGGAATGTTGTAGAAATACGTCATTTAATGGACGAAATCAAAATCCATATGTTAGAAGAAGTTGAGTGGCAGAAGAAGCAGGAAGAAAGCGAATCACAGTTAACAAATGAATTGCAGAATAAGTGGCAGGAAGTCTTAGGAAAAATAGAATGTTTCCCTGAAGCTATAGAGGAACAACTACAACGTCAGCAAAGCGTATTCGTGCAAGAGATCTCTAAGATTATATCTGAATTGACTGCTTTGCAACAAGATAAGGAACAGTGGGAAAGAGAACAAATAGCAGAAGATAATGCAAAATGGAATATTACAGAAGATATACGCTATTTAATAGACGAAATGAAAATCCATTTGCTAGAAGAGGTCAATCAGCAGAAGAAGCAGGAAGAAAGAGAAATGCAGTTAACGAAAGAATTGCAGAATAAGTGGCAGGACGCTCTAGAAAAAATAGACGCATTTCCTCAGGTAATGGAGGAACATCTAGAGTTGCAGCAAAACGTATTTATGCAGGATGTTGCAAAGAAGATAGAGGGGATCCCTCAAACTATAGAAGAACAGCTACAGTTACAGCAAAACGTATTTATACAGGATGTTTCAGGGAAAATAGAGGGCATTCCTCAAGCTATAAAAGAGCAACTACAGTTAGAGCAAGGCGTATTAATGCAGGATGTTGCAAAGAAGATAGAGGGCATTCCTCAAGCTATAAAAGAGCAACTACAGCTACAGCAAAGCGTATTTATGCAGGATGTTTCAGGGAAAATAGAGGGTATTCCTCAAGCTATAAAAGAGCAACTACAGTTAGAGCAAAGCGTATTTATGCAGGATGTTTCAGGGAAAATAGAGGGTATTCCTCAAGCTATAAAAGAGCAACTACAGTTAGAACAAAACGTATTTATGCAGGATGTTTCAGGGAAAATAGAGGGCATTCCTCAAGCTATAAAAGAGCAACTACAGTTAGAGCAAGGCGTATTAATGCAGGATGTTGCAAAGAAGATAGAGGGCATTCCTCAAGCTATAAAAGAGCAACTACAGCTACAGCAAAGCGTATTTATGCAGGATGATCTAGAGTTGCAGCAAAACGTATTTATGCAGGATGTTTCAGGGAAAATAGAGGGTATTCCTCAAGCTATAAAAGAGCAACTACAGTTAGAGCAAAGCGTATTTATGCAGGATGTTTCAGGGAAAATAGAGGGCATTCCTCAAGCTATAAAAGAGCAACTACAGTTAGAGCAAGGCGTATTAATGCAGGATGTTGCAAAGAAGATAGAGGGTATTCCTCAAGCTATAAAAGAGCAACTACAGTTAGAGCAAAGCGTATTAATGCAGGATGTTGCAAAGAAGATAGAGGGGATCCCTCAAGCTATAGAAGAACAGCTACAGTTACAGCAAAACGTATTTATACAGGATGTTTCAGGGAAGATAGAGTGCATACCTCAAGCTATAAAAGAGCAACTACAGTTAGAGCAAAGCGTATTTATGCAGGATGTTTCAGGGAAAATAGAGGGTATTCCTCAAGCTATAAAAGAGCAACTACAGTTAGAGCAAGGCGTATTAATGCAGGATGTTGCAAAGAAGATAGAGGGGATCCCTCAAGCTATAGAAGAACAGCTACAGTTACAGCAAAACGTATTTATGCAGGATGTTTCAGGGAAAATAGAGGGTATTCCTCAAGCTATAAAAGAGCAACTACAGTTAGAGCAAAGCGTATTTATGCAGGATGTTTCAGGGAAAATAGAGGGGATCCCTCAAACTATAGAAGAACAGCTACAGTTACAGCAAACCGTATTTATACAGGATGTTTCAGGGAAAATAGAGGGCATTCCTCAAGCTATAAAAGAGCAACTACAGTTAGAGCAAAGCGTATTTATGCAGGATGTTTCAGGGAAAATAGAGGGCATTCCTCAAGCTATAAAAGAGCAACTACAATTAGAGCAAAACGTATTTATGCAGGATGTTTCAGGGAAAATAGAGGGCATTCCTCAAGCTATAAAAGAGCAACTACAGTTAGAGCAAAGCGTATTAATGCAGGATGTTGCAAAGAAGATAGAGGGGATCCCTCAAACTATAGAAGAACAGCTACAGTTACAGCAAACCGTATTTATACAGGATGTTTCAGGGAAGATCGAGTGCATCCCTCAAGCTATAGAAGAACAATTACAGTTGCAGCAAAACATATTTATGCAGGAGTTTTCTAAGATTACATCTGAAGTAGCTGCTTTGCAGCAAGATAAGGAACAGCAGGAAAGAGAAGAACAGGCAGGAGAAAATGTAAAATCGAATGTCGCGGAAGAGGTACGCCATTTAAAGGACGAAATGGGAACTATCCGGCATATGTTAGAAGAAGTAGCTGGATGTTCTAGAAGACTAACAGAAATATTACAGCAGAAAGACGTAATTAGTAAAGAAATATTGCTGCTCAAAGTTGAGTTGACAGCTCTCCGCAAAGCGCAGGAACAGGCAAATCAACAAATAGAACAGCAGCAGGTAAATGAACAAATAGAGGAGTACAGTTCTGAAGAACTGGCTACTTGCCCTCAAACGATAGTAGAGCAATTGTTGCAGCAGGGAAATATGGTTAATCACGAAATATTGTCGCTAAAAGAGGAATTGGCAGTTATTACACAATTACACGCAAAGAAGCTAAGACGAAGAAAACGGCATCATTGACATTTAATGTAACGAAGATCCTGAAGGTTCTGATTTGGAAAGACCTTTCAGGGTCTTTTTTACGGATGTACCTTTCAGTAGAAAAGTGCATAGTATGAAAGTGAACAGCAGCATAGTGACTAAGGATTTTTAGGGACGGGGAAGTTGCCGACGAATTTTTAGTGCACTATATAGACGAAGGCAGAGAAAGGAAGATAAACTAGTATGGATAAAATTGCTTTAATTACTGGGATAACAGGTCAAGATGGGGCATACTTGGCTGATTTTTTACTTAAAAAGGGCTATATCGTCCATGGCATAAAACGAAAAAGCTCACTTCTAAATACAGCAAGAATAAACCATCTGTATCAAGATAGTCATGAACAAAATGTTAATTTTTTCCTGCACTATGGTGATTTGACAGATTCAACCAATCTGATTCGAATTATTCAGGAAGTTAAGCCGGATGAAATTTATAATCTGGCTGCGCAAAGTCATGTCCAGGTTTCCTTCGATACGCCTGAGTATACAGCTAACGCGGATGGACTTGGCACCCTTAGGTTACTTGAAGCTTTACGTATATTGGGTATGCAAAAGAAGGTTAAGTTCTATCAGGCCTCAACCAGTGAGTTATATGGGAAAGTTCAGGAAATTCCCCAGCGGGAAACTACACCGTTTTATCCTCGCAGTCCTTATGCTGCAGCCAAGTTATATGCCTACTGGATTACTGTCAATTACCGCGAAGCCTATGGAATGTTTGCCTGTAACGGAATATTGTTCAACCATGAATCACCGATAAGGGGAGAGACTTTTGTCACTCGGAAAATAACCAGGGCTGTGGCCTGCATCAAACTGGGATTAGGTAATATATTATACTTGGGTAATTTGAATGCAAAAAGAGACTGGGGTTTTGCCGGTGATTATGTTAAGGCCATGTGGCTTATGCTTCAGCAGCAAGAACCGGAAGATTACGTAATCGCAACAGGTCAAACCCATTCGGTACGTGAATTTGTAGAACTAGCATTTAAGAATATCGATATTACTATTGAGTGGCGGGGAGTGGGGCTTGAAGAACACGGCGTGGATGCTATGACCGGCAAAGTATTGGTGCGTATTGATCCACGTTATTTTCGGCCAACTGAAGTTGATATTTTGCTGGGCGATGCAACAAAGGCTAAAGATAAATTGAATTGGCAGCCGGAAGTCTGTTTCCATGAATTAGTAAAGATGATGGTTGATGAAGATACAAAAATAGTTGAACGTGATTGTTTGTGTAAAGAGCATGGGTTTCCTATTAACAGCCATTTTGACTAAATTTTATATGCGGTGATTTGTGACCGTATGGGAGGCAGGTATGAATAGGACAGCGAGAATTTATGTAGCAGGGCACAGTGGCTTGGTAGGTTCTGCTATAATCCATAGATTGCGAGAGTGTGACTGCGAAAATGTGATAGTTCGATCCAGCAAAGAATTGGATTTACGTGACCAGACAGCCGTTAATCATTTTTTTGCAACGGAGCGGCCAGAATATGTGTTTCTAGCAGCCGCAAAAGTAGGCGGTATACTAGCCAATAGCGTTTTCCCTGCCCAATTTATTTATGACAATATCATGATAGAAACTAATATTATACACGCTGCATATAAATCAGGGGTGAAAAAGTTATTATTACTAGGAAGTTCATGCATCTATCCAAAGTTTGCCCTCCAACCGATAAAAGAGGAGTATTTAATGACAGGCAAATTGGAGTCTACCAATGAGGCTTATGCAGTTGCAAAAATTGCTGGAATCGAATTATGCAAGGCTTATAATCAGCAGTATGGTACTAATTTTATATCTGTCATGCCGACAAATCTGTATGGCCCTAACGATAACTTTGATCTGGCATCGGCCCATGTCCTTCCGGCACTTATAAGGAAATTTCATGAGGCTAAAGTGAATAGCAATTCGAGTGTTGACATATGGGGTACTGGAAAACCCCGCCGCGAGTTTCTCTATATTGATGATCTTGCTGATGCCTGTCTTTTCCTTATGGATGAGTATGAGGGAAGTGAGCCAATTAACGTTGGCGTTGGTGAAGATATCTCGATCGCTGAGTTGGCTGAACTAGTTGCCGGAATCGTGGGGTATCAGGGTAACATTGTGTATAATGCTCAAATGCCGGATGGAACACCCCGCAAACTATTGGATATTTCGAAACTCACAGCGCTAGGTTGGCGGCCTAGAATAGTGTTAGAAGATGGGATTCGTAAAACGTACCAGTGGTATATTTTTGATAATTTAGAAAGCCAGAACCTTTGATTTGCCTAGAATACTGGTGAAAGTTGGGGAAAATATGATACAAATAAAGCCGCACATCGAACACCAGGCGGTATGTCCGGAGTGTAATAATCCCGTTGATCCCTTTAAAGTATTATGGCAGGGAATACATACTTGCGCTGTTTGTAAGTGCGCTTCTTGCCAAACGTCGTTTATTGAAGATTTTCGGGTCAGTCATGCTATGACCGCTCCTTTTAAATTAAATCTAGCCAGTGGGCAGCTTTTTCAACTGGATGGTGATGAAGGATATAAGTCATGGTTTGGAATACCGCTTCAAATGTCAATTTTCAGACCTAAATATGACCAAAATCTGGAGTTTCAAGTCGAAAAGAGATTGGAAGCAAAAAAGGTTATTATTATTAATTGTCTTCATTTCCTCTATGGCGATGCATTATTAAAATTGCTTAGTGTTGAATTTTATCTGAGGGAAAAGCCTGAATTTAATACGATTGTTTTAATACCGAAAATTTTGCAGTGGATGGTACCGGATGGGGTTTCTGAAATATGGACAATAAACATCCCTTTAGCTAAGATGCTAAACTTTTACCCTCAATTAGACCAATTTATTTATAAGGAATGCCAGCGCTTTGATACTATATATTTAAGTAAAGCTCATTATCAGCCGCATTGCCCAGAAATTGCTCGATATACTGGTGTTGAAAAGTATAATTATGAAAAACAGGATTGTCGGATTACTTTTATTTGGCGAGACGATCGTGTTTGGTGTAAAGTTAACCCTTATTTGCATCATAAGCTCGACCCAGAGCTTCGCAGAAGCGGACTTCGACAACAAAATTCAAACATTTGTTGCTTCTTTGAACAGCTTAGACTGCGATTCCCTAATGCAAAATTTACCATTGCTGGTTTAGGTGTGGCTACAGCTTTTCCCGAGTGGATCGATGACCGGAGAGTGGAAAAATACACAGATAATTTAGAACAGGCAACTTGTAAAATCTATGGGGAAAGCCGGTTAGTGATCGGCGTGCATGGCTCTAATATGCTTTTGCCGTCAGCCCATGCAGGAATGACTCTTGATTTGATTCCGGACGATCGTTGGGGGAATCTGGCGCAGGACACTATTTATCAAGATATTGATGTACGTGTGGCAGTACATCAATATCTGTATTTGCCACTATCAACAGATATTAACTTATTAGTTACTATTGCGTCTAATCAGCTTAAAAAGTATGATGAACAATATAAAATTGGCTATACCAGTTAATGGAATAGCATAGAAATAATCTTTTGGAGGAGTAGGGTTTGACACAAAACGGTGTTATAACTATTGCTACATCATTGGCTCCAGGAAAAAAATTAGATGAGCAAAGGAAAGTCATTAACAGTTGGTGCAAAATGGGGTTTAAATGTGTATCAATTAATGCGCCGGATGAAATAGCTATATTAGAAAAGGATTTTCCTGATATTGAATTTGTAGTAGCGGTTCGTGATGCAAGAAAAGAATTTGGCAAGCCGTATATTTATTTTGATGATTTTTTGGCATATTTTGCTGGAAGCGATTCTCAAATATGTGGAATTGTCAATTCGGATATTTATTTAATGGGGGAAAATTTTCATTCATTTATTTCTAAAGAAGCTGTCAATTCTTTACTGTATGGTTCACGGATTGATATTAAAACACTTGATAATTTGCAAGGAAAGTTATATCAATGGGGTTTCGACTATTTTTTCTTTGACCGTAAACTTATTCATTACTATCCTAATTCGGATTTTTGTATTGGGCTGCCGTGGTGGGACTATTGGATCATACTTGTAGCCATATTATGCGAAATTCCAGTTAAGAAAGTGACGGATATGTTAGCTTATCATGTCAAGCATAAAAATGGCTGGAATAAAGACTCATGCCTATTGCTAAAGGATGCAATGCTAATGTATGTAAAACCTATCAATAATGGTGTAAAACGTAATTATGTAGAACATATATTGGAGTTTATTCGTGAAAACTCAATATATGTTTCATTGAATTAAGATGGAAAATATATACTGATTATTATTTAATTAAAGATAAAAAAAGTGCTGCCTAAGCTGTAATTAGGCAGCACTTTTTTTAAGATAGTTATCACAGGATTTCCTCTATAAATTGATATAGTTGTTTCGCTCGGATTTGTACGGTTGCATTTTGAATAACGTATTGGTAGCCGCGTTCGGCGATCTCCTTTCTTTTTTCTGGTCTTGCTAAGTAGTATTCGATCTTTTGGTTTAAATCATCATACCCGTCGGTAAATATAATACAGTCTTTCATCTCACGACTTGCTGAAGGAATTTCGTTACTGATTAAGAATCCGCCACATGCCAGTACTTCAAAGAAACGGAGATTCATGGTATCCCAAATTACCGAATCCTGTCCAGTGAAGTTTAATATAATTTTTGCACTGGAGTAGAGAGTGGCCAAATCATCGTGAGTGATATATCCCTGTGACAGTTTGGCGAACATTCTACTATAGGGATGTGGCTGTAATTTCCAATTGCCAAACAATCCGAATTTATAGTTAGTCGCTGGATAGAGATAGCGCATAGTGAGTTCTTCCCCTTTAATGTCGTTTCCGACATAAGCGATATCGTATTCGTAGTATGGGTTAGTAACTTTTTGGTAAAATATTTCTGTATCTGCTGCCAGAGGTAGAAGAATGCCGGAATATCCGGCTTGAAGATGAATATCTAGCAGCCTTTGTGAAAGAAAAGCATAACCGTCATATCCTAACTTTTGTAATTGGGATAAAACGATGTCTGACCCTTCATTATAAAAATTCTGAAAATAAAGTATGTGTCTTCGGGCAAAAGAACCTGGTAGTGTGTCGTTCAGGTGAATCATCACATCAATCTTGGCTGATGGCCTAACATTTGGGGCGTACACTTGAGCCGATGTAACACCTGCTAACTGCCGCAGTTCCCTACATAAAGACTCGGCGTAGGGTTCTTCCCCAATAACGTGTCCTCTAAGCCGTTCTATTCCTTTTGGCCATTTCATTAAAAAACCGATATGCATAACTTCATCTCCCTGAATCTAATAGTATTATGGTTTCCAGCGAGTCTTTTGAGATACTATCAGAACCTCCGCTTATTTTTTTGATTGTTAACGATTTTCTTAGTATTATCCGCTTGTTACGCACGTTGGGATAACAATGGTAACCTTTTATGGAGAGTCAGAATATAGTATATTAGATGCTTGAAAAGGGGGAGCGGTTATGGAGATTTGTAATTTGCCCGATATTCAAATATATAATAACAGTCAGTGGAGTCAGTTGAGGCTATCGGAATGTGGCGCTAAAATCAGATGGCTAAGTGATAACATCCAGCGAGAATTTCCAAATGAAAAGAAAATTGGTCTTATTTTCTCTTCCTCACCGGAGTTAATTTTGTATTGGCTTGCGATATTGGATGCCGGAAAGGAGCCTTTGATACTACAATATCCTACCAAAAAGCAAAGCTATGAATATTGGTTGGATTCCATTCAACATATTGTGAAAACAGTTGGTTTAGAAGGAATACTCTGTGCCAGCGAAATTGCGCACTTTACTTTACAGTTACCCATTCACACGATGCAATGCAATGGCGAAATCATGGATGCACCATCGAGGTGCGAATTCATTTCAGATGAAGGAGCTATTATTCAGCTTTCCTCTGGGACGACAGGTCATAGAAAAGCCATACGCTATAAGCTGGTTGATTTATATCGTCATGTGCTCCATTACAATCAAGTATTGCAATTAACGGAGAAAGACTGCATTGTATCTTGGCTGCCTCTGTATCACGATATGGGTTTCATCGCCTGTTTTGTCATGCCGCTGTATCTTAATATCAAGGTTGTTATGATGGATCCCATGGAATGGATCAATAACCGTCCACTTCTTTATGATACTATTGAGAAGCTTCAAGGGACGATTTGCTATATGCCGAATTTCGGCTTTGAAGTGATGGCGCGGATTACGCCGGAACGGCCTTTGCCCTCCATGCGCCGTTGGATTTCCTGTTCTGAGCCGTCTCATTGGGAAACGCTAAGCAAATTTTGTGCGGTGAGCAGAACAAATGTTGAAACGTTGTGTACGTGCTACGCTATGGCAGAAAACGTATTTGCAGTATCCATCAGTAACGGTTTGCGTACGATTTCGAAGTGCAACAAGCAGATTGTCAGCTGCGGGGTATTAATTCCGGGAACTGCTGTGAAATTGGTTGATGGCGAAATTTATGTAAAAAGCAGCACATCCATTATCGGATATATGAACGGGGACCCCATCATTGATAATGAGGGATATTATCCAACTGGTGACATGGGATTTATGGAAAATGGCGAACTGTTCGTTGAGGGACGCAAACATGATGTCATGATTCAGGCTGGCGAAAAGATATTATTGAGTGAGATGGACTATCTGGTGAATCAGGCAATTATGTATTGTGAGGGGCGATGTGCCGCTATTTGCCTGCATGACGAAAGAATTGGGACACAAAAATTGGCCATTATTTTAGAGCAGGAGCGAGTATGGGATAAGCAGGAGTGGACTAGGGTATACCAACTATTGACGAAAGTTTTGCCTGTAGAAAGCTTTGAATTGCATTTTGTGCCCACGGAGTTTATTACCAAGACTTCTTCCGGCAAGATCAACCGTAATAAAACGACGACAGACTTTTTGAAATTCCAGTCATGGCAAAACCAGCAAAATGTGCTGGAACAAGAAGAAACTATTGAAACTATTATTCAGTCTTATTTTTCGAATATACCTCATGACCTGCCTATAGCCACAATTCTTGACTCTATGGGGTTACTGATTATGGATGCGGTTGCATCTGACTTCAATGTTGCAATTTCACGGGATATGTCAATAGCACAAATCACGGAATTGGTTCATAGCAATCAAATGATGCTGAATCATACCACAAAACTGGGCGACAATAAAGTCATAAAGATTGTATCCGTGATGGACTATCTAGTTCCTGGTATGTTTACATCGGAAGATATAAACAAAATTTCGAATGCTCTAGGAGCTCCAGTCACATTTGAGCACGTCTGCATGCCACCGGCCTATTTTATGCTTTTGGATTTGTTATTTTGTGATTATTTCTTGTGTAGGGACATGGATAATAGATATTCCGACTATTACGAATGCGTAAATAAAATCAAAGAGGCCAGCGTATTGTTAACTGATGATTCCGCGGAATTTATAATTGGAGCGGGCTGCCAATTTGCGGTTATGAGCAGAAAACTCCAGAGAAAACGCATTAGCGATTATTGGGCAGTCAGATGGCAAAAGTATTCTAGAAATCATTATATGCTTCCAGTGGGTGATATCGTTGCCGGCACTGATATTCCTCTTGATACCCGGACAGCGTGGATCAATGCCCTTGCCGAATATTTAAATATACCGATATTTAAGGCGGCTCATTTCAAATCACATGCTCAGTATACACAAGGATGGGATCATTTTGCTTTTCAGGAATTTAACCACCAATGGACTAACGAGGAACGCAACCAACTGTTAAATGCTCTAATCGCCTTCTTATTGAAAAATAAAGATAAAATCAAAATGAAATCGGTTCCGCAATATACTGGGGTGATGAGTAATCCTATATACAGTGACTTGTGGCATTTTTGTGCATGGTGTGTAAACCCGGTAGTCGTTGAAAAAGTGATCAGACGCTTTAACAAATTCATTATCCACGGTTTTCCCAACAGTATTCCGTATCTTACTAAGCGATTAAAAGAGGAGAATAAAGTATCTACTTTTCTCAATACCCTTGGCCATAATAATAAAATTATAGGTGTGAACGAAGCTGAATATGACTGTATTATTCAAGCTGGTGGTTGGGGCATTCCCAATACCAATTTGCCGGTTATTGCCATGATGCTGGCTGGTGGGGAACGCACGTATAACCTGCCTGCAGGATTTGTGCTGACAGAAGATGATTTTACTATAAGTCTAGCGGCATTGCGGAGATATTTATTAAGATTATAATGGGATTGTATGCTATCTAGTAGATTAAATGCTCCATTCAGCATTTGCATGTGGTATTCGTTTGCTTTATCCGATGACTAAACCGCTCTAAGACTCCTATCTTGATCTCGTTAACAGCCTGTAATTCCCTGCCCTCGACGGTCAGAGAAACAGGCTATAAACTCGAAGTAAGTTCGCGCTACGGATTTTCGAACCCAAGGCTCACTTATACAAGTGGGAGTTAAGAGCGGCTAAGTCCCTGGATAAGCGCGGCTAAGATTTAGGTGGAGTTAAAACTCCATCTGAATCAAGTCTTCTTTATGATATTGTATTCATTTGGACTGACGGCTATGATAAAAAAGGCACTGTAAATTATTCATTGTGAATAAATTTACAGTGCCTTCTCTAATGGTGATAGCCTCCAAACTGTAACCGAACATTTCCGAAAATTCGACTGTATTATTTGTTTTCATTACAGGAGAAATTATACTATTTCTTGCAGATAATTATATAATTTATTGACTCGGGCCTGAATACTTGCGTGATTAATTACATATTGATAACCATTGTCTGCTATTTCCTGTCGTTCTTTGGTTCTTGTAAGATAATAATCAATTTTATTTATTATATCTAATCCGCCGTTTGTAACTACCATACATCCTTGCAATTCATCCTCAAAACCAGGTACATAATCACTAATCAGAAAACCTTTGCAGGCCATGACCTGAAATGGTCTATCTGTCATAGCTCCCCAGTTGACCTGATCCGGAAAGGTAAAATTCAAACTTATTTTAGCATTGGAATATAAGAGGGGAACTTTGTCATAATCTAGTCTTCCCTTGCAAATTCTTGAAAAAACTTTTTGGGCAAAATAATCACCGTCTTCCCACGCGCCAAAGAGAGCAAAATTATAATTTAACATTGGTGATAAATATTGCATTGTCCTACCATGGCCTTTTATATCATTGCCAACAAAAACTACATCATAATTGTAGCCCGTATCTGTCTCTCTAGGAAAGAATTTAGTCAAATCAGCACCAAAGGGCAAATATATTCCATGATAGCCTTGACTTTCGTGAAGGGCAAGCAATTTTTTTGAAATGAAAATATATCCATCATATCCCGATGGACGAAGTCGTTCTAGAATAGTATTCATTCCCTCACCAAAGCCATTTTGCAAATAGAGTATATTCTTTTTAGCTAAACTCGATATAGGCTCTGTATCATTTACGTAAATCATAACATCTAATGGAGTATCAGGGCGTGTGACAAGGTCATATTGTCTGGCAAACTCAACCCCCGGCAATTTGGAAAGTTCATTACAGACAGATCTAAAATAGTATGCCTCACCAATAATCCAGCCATTTTGATACATTTGATTGATGTCCCATTTAAGATAGAACCCAATTTTCACCAAATCACGCTCCGTAAAATTTTTATTCCCACAAATGTTTAGTGGTGAATTCTGACAGGAGTTTGGTAAGTGCCTGCTTTGGATAATATCCGAGGTGATTATTTGCATTCTCCAATTTTTGAAACCATAATTGGATTAACTCCTGGTTATCAGGGAGTATGCCATTGCTAAGGGTTTGATGGATTTGGAACTCTTCTTCCGTTGGGGTTATTCCTAGCTCATGTATTTGTGCTAATCGTATCCTTCCTGCTTCTATTTGCTGTTCAAAATTATATTTCATAGTTACCTGGTGGGAATGTATCCTATATTTTAGTAAAATATCAGGAATATTTGCGAAGTGTGTTTTAGATAATAACTGTCTCCACAAATCATAATCTTCTGTATAGTGATATAAGGGATTGTAACTAACATTATATTCCGAAAACAAATTCTTTCTCATCATTACTACTGGATGAACAAAGGCCGAGCGGAATAAAAGCTTACATTTAATATCATCTGAATCCGTTTCATAACACCATACTTGATCTCGCTGCCCAAATATATGAACAGAGCTGCCGCATACGCCAATATGTGAATTTTCTTCCATAAATAGTACTTGCTGTTCCAAACGATGTGGAAGACTGATATCATCACAATGCATAATGGCTATATAAGTGCCGCTTGCGTTTGCAATGGCTTTGTTTAAAGCTGTACTTGTGCCAAGATTAGTTGTATGACATAGTAGATTTATTCGTGAATCTTTATATGTGTTTATAATTTCAACACTGTTATCGCTCGAACCATCATCAACTATCAAAAATTCAAAATCTGAAAACGTTTGGTTAAGAATACTTTCAATAGATTCCCGAATATACATACTTCCGTTGTACACCGGCATTGCAACAGTAACCGCGGGATTATTCTTTAAATGAATCATAATCAGATTCTCCTACCTATTCAAATAATAATTTAACTTTTTTGTCCACACCACAAACTACCACTGAGTATTGCTCCATTCAATTGTAATGCTGTTATTGCTTCCTTAATTTCCGGGTGATCAGAAGAAGTATAATTATGACATACTAGAAATCCGCCGACTCTTATTTTGGGACACCATTCTAAAATATCTTGTTTAATAGACTCAGAACTATGAGTTGTATTAACAAATACCATTTGTATGGATTCATCGCCAAACTCTTTTGCGGCCTCAATATGATCCATCATTAGAAAACGTATTTTATCATTCACTTTAAATTCTTTGATATTCTTCATAAATGCATTTAAAATATCAAATGACTCAGAAAAATTGTCTATGCAATATAGAATACTGTCTGTAGATAATGCTGACGCAATCATGATACTACTGCGTCCCTGAAATGATCCTAATTCCACTGTTTTTGATCCTTGTGGCAATTGTTTCACAATCCATTGCATGCAAATGGCTTCTTCGCGAGTAAACAATCCATTAATTTTATCAAACTCCTGCCATATACCACCTGAAGTAGCGTAATAATTACTCATACATTCACCTCTAGAATCATAAGGTACTTACTCTTTATTATATTAGCTGTTGTCTGAATATGTTACATGACAGTGCTAAGCAGTGTTTCATATATATGGACGCTTTTGCAATCCGGCTATATCTTTAAGCCAAGCCTCCAATATTATCATCTCAGCTGCCTGCACAATTCCGGCACCAAGTAAAGCACGATAGGATTCATAAAGATTATCTTCCACACTATACCGGGAATGAACGATAGGAGCAATCGTATCAATAATTTTTTCTGGATATAAGTAACAAGGAATTTCCGATTTAAAGTCTTGTAAATAATCATGTTTATTTCTTTCTTGTACTACTGTTGCTCCGGTAAAGCCTAGATGCAATCCTAAAGTCCATAAAATAGGCTGGGCAACATAGCCTCGCAGAATGTCGGTAAAACGGAAGGTGACAGTAGCTGGAAGATATAATAGTGGAAATGCTTCCCGGCAAAAGGCAGTATTTTGGGAATTGAAAGGACACACAACTTTCGAGGCAAGAACTACGGGCTCTCTATCATTGAAAAAGCACGGTTTATTATTAGTTAATCGATAGATGGCATCCACATCAGGGTCACCGTCTGCCAATCCCTGCCAGATACCAATAGAAACATCTTTTTTTACTAACTCAGAAGTAGAGGGTTCTATTGCTGTATAAATTTGCTTTAAGGGAAAACCTCGTGGCCAAATAGGATCATTGGTAAAAAGCTTATATATATTTGTAAAGCCTTTATTAGAGGCAATCTGATAAAATCCTGTGAAGGGAGGAATGCTCCAATTTGCTTTAGGAATATTATCATCGTCAGAGTCTACGATGGTATTTGCCCCAGATCGTATGGCCTCAATATATCCTATCATCTTCCGGCAGTAGTGATTTAGGGGGAGAACGTCAAAAAGATATCCCCCTGAAGTTTGCTGATCCCTTAGCGACAAAAAAACAACATTATCATAATACCATTCAGGAGGGGTCTTCTCATCAGCCACTATAATAAGCTGCCAGCCTTGTATTTTTTCAAATTGCTCTACCGCCTTTGTTGGTGGTGAAATACTAGTGATTACAATCGCTTTATTCATAGATTTTTATCACTCCAAGTAGATATTTTTATGGGATGAATGTACAATTGTCTGATTTCAAAACCTTGCAACAAGCATTGTAAATCGTAATTTTTTTGCTGTGCATAAAGAATAGTGTTAAAATCCCAGAACTCCGTACCATACCAGAGGGTTTCTTTTTCGGTGACAATATGTTTACAGGCAAGCAGCATAGCCGTAGGAATAGCTGACTCTACAAATAATCCTATAGCGGCCAAAATACCGCTATAATGGCAAAATGGTTGCATTGATTTTGCCGGTATAATAATAAAATCCGAATACCCCATGGCAAGGGGATAGGGCATCGGGTATGATCCATAGGCTGCGATTTTCTCTGCTACCATTGCAATAAACGATTTGCTGCAACTTAGATAATTACCATTACAATTTTCTATATTTCGTGCCGTAATATCTCGACAATAAATATTATGTTTATGGAACTTTTTCATTGCTTGTTCATAGGAAGGCAAGAGTTCATTTACCTTTACAAAGGTATCTTTGTGGCAAACTCTAGAGAATGTTTGTATTGCTGACAGTGAATGTGTCCAATTTTTAAAGTTAACATCAGAAAGGGAAATCAACTCTTTTATATAAGCGGAATTACTGCCTAATCTTAATTCTTGCAATATATTTGATTCATTAATGTCAGGATGTAAGATTAAATCATCAGCAATAAAAATATAATGACTAAACTTTTCGTGATAGATAGATTTATAAGCTTGGGCAAAATATCCTTGGAAAGTATATGAATTCTCATATATAGGAATAACTTGCGGGTTATCTCCTTGGTAAAATGGGATAAGGTGGTAAATATTGCTAAAGCGAGAGGAATACAGTTTGTGCAGCTTATCGATATTGTCATGTTTATGATTATAAACAAAGACACAACATACTTGCTTATTGTCAGCCACTAAAAACTTCTCCCTTCTATAAAAGTAGGCTACAGTTGACGGTATTCCTGTACTATTAATGTATGCTTCTTTAATAAAGAAGGTTACTTAAGAAGGGAACCTGATCTTAGATCAGCATACGCTGTGGAAAAAAAGTGAAATCGCTATCTAGCTCAGCTAGGTAGCGATTTTTGTTAGAAAGTATATAACAATGGTACCCTTCATGAGGATTTTGAATAAGATAGACTGCATTAAAAATAACATTTAGATTGTATTACTGTCGTCGATAAGGGGGTGTAGTAATGAAGATTTGCATGGTTGGGGCGGGATATGTTGGTTTGGTAACAGGGGTATGTTTTGCCAATATGGGGAATGAGGTTTGGTGTGTTGATGTAGATGAAGTAAAGATAAATAACCTGAAAGCTGCAATATTACCGATATATGAGCCAGGGCTGCGGGAGTTGGTAGAAAGTAATCTAAAGGAGGGGCGCTTGCATTTTTCCACGGATATAACACAGGGAATTGAAGATGCGCTGTTTTGCTTTATTGCTGTGGGCACGCCGCCTCTTGAGGATGGTTCGGCGAATCTCTCACATATTTTTGCTGCTGCCCGTACGATAGGGCAACACATGAATCAATATTTGATTGTAGTAACAAAGTCGACTGTTCCGGTAGGAACGACAGAAAAGGTCAGAGATATTATCAGACAGGAATTAAACGTGCGCGGCAGGGATGATGTAGGATTTGATGTGGTTTCCAATCCGGAGTTTCTTAAAGAAGGGGCAGCAGTGGAAGATTTCATGCGGCCAGATCGTGTGGTTATCGGGACAGAAAATAAAGGAACTGCCGAACTCATGAAACAGCTCTATAAGCCTTTTGTCCGTAATCAAAATCCTATTCTGATTATGGATACGAAGTCCGCTGAAATTGCTAAGTATGCTGCTAATGCTATGCTCGCAACCCGTATCAGCTTTATGAATGAAATTGCTCAGCTTTGCGATACCGTTGGCGGAGATATTGTAAATATACGTATGGCAATGGCTACTGATCAACGAATTGGTAAGCAATTTCTCTATGCCGGTGCAGGCTACGGCGGATCCTGCTTTCCTAAGGATGTAATGGAGTTAATTCATACAGGAAACAAAAATGGACTTGATATGGCTATAGCAACTGCGGTGCATACGGTGAATGAGCGTCAAAAACATTATCTTGTTGACATGATCAAAAAGCGGTTTGGCGAGAATCTTAGCGGAATAAGATTTGCTGTATGGGGGTTAGCATTTAAGCCGCAAACTGACGATATGCGTGAGGCTCCTTCTATAATAATCCTACAGTCCTTGATCAAGATGGGAGCAAAAATTGTCGCCTTTGACCCACAGGCGATGGAGCAAGCGCAGCGGGTATTTGAGAATTATGCTGATAGCATCCAATATGTGGATACTATGATGGATGCCGTCAATGCCGTAGATGCTTTAGTATTAATTACGGATTGGCAGCAATTTCGTCAGCCGGATTTTAGTGATATGAAGAAGCGTATGCGTCAGCTAGTTGTTTTTGACGGTCGGAATCAATATGAATTTGATGAAATGAAACTATATGGGTTTGAATACTATTGTATAGGGAGAAACTGTTGGAAAATATGATTAGCAGGTTGTTTGGGAGGGGGGGGGCAAGTGTCTGTGAAACGTATTTTGGTTACTGGTGGTGCCGGATTTATCGGCTCACACTTATGTAAAAAATTGCTTAAACAGGGGCATGAGGTGGTTTGTTTAGATAATTATTTTACTGGATCAAAGGCAAATGTGGTGGGATTGTTAAGTTATCCCGGATTTGAAATAGTAAGGCAGGATACGACGTACCCCATGCATTTTGAGGTGGATGAAATATATAATCTAGCTTGTCCGGCTAGTCCGGTGCATTATCAGCACAACCCGATAAAGACCATAAAGACCAGTGTGCTGGGAGCCATAAACGTTCTTGATTTAGCCTGCTATTTAGGAGCAAAGGTACTGCATGCTTCTACCTCAGAGGTGTATGGTGATCCGTGCATTCATCCGCAAACCGAAGATTATTGGGGCAATGTAAATCCTATCGGTAGCCGGAGTTGTTACGACGAAGGAAAACGCTGCGCGGAGACGGTATTTTTTGATACCTATCGGCAGTCGGGTTTGGACATTAAGGTGATCCGTATATTCAATACCTATGGGCCTAATATGCACCCAAATGATGGTCGCGTGGTGAGTAACTTTATCGTTCAGGCGCTGCGTGGTGAAGATATTACCATTTATGGTGATGGCAAGCAGACTAGGTCGTTTTGTTATGTGGATGACCTTATTGATGCTATGGTAACCATGATGAATACCGAACAAGGTTTTATCGGGCCAGTGAACCTAGGCAATTCGGCAGAATTTACAATATTGGAACTTGCGGAAAAAGTACTGAGCTTGTCGTGTTCAAGATCTAAATTGGTTTTTCGTCCACTTCCTCAAGATGACCCAAAGCAGCGCCGACCGGATATAACATTGGCAAAACTTAAGTTGGGATGGGAGCCCCTGGTGGATTTAGAAGAGGGATTAAAATATACGATTGATTATTTCAGGAGGATACTAGCATGAGCGAGTTCCACTTAACGACTCCGGTGGTGTTATTTGTTTTTAATCGTCCCCATACAACTGAACAGGTGTTTAAAGAAATTCGAAATGCTAAGCCGCCTAAGCTTTTGATTGTTGCTGACGGCCCACGTGAAGACCAGTCGGGGGAAGCTGAAAAGTGTGCTGCTGTTCGGGCTATTGTTGAGCAAGTGGATTGGGATTGTCAGGTTTTAAACAACTATTCGGATACCAATCTAGGCTGCAGGAAGCGGGTAGCAAGCGGATTGGATTGGGTGTTTAATATGGTGGATGAAGCCATTATTCTAGAAGATGACTGTCTGCCGGATACAACTTTTTTTCGTTTTTGTCAGGAACTATTGGAACGGTATCGTACCGATGAACGCGTCATGACGATTTCAGGAAATAATTTTCAATTTGGTAGACGACGAACGGAATACAGCTATTATTTCTCAAGGTATGCTCATCTTTGGGGGTGGGCAACGTGGCGGCGGGCATGGAAATTTTATGATGTTGACATGAAATTGTGGCCTGACATTCAGGACGGCTCTTGGCTTTTTGATATTTTGGGTACTAGACGGGTAGAAATTCAAGAAGGACAGTACCAAGTTGACGTTATGAGGAGCATAGGGACCGTTCAGTATTGGCATAACATTTTCGAATATACCTACAAAGGTTGGATTGACACATGGGATTACCAATTAGTCTTTACTAGTTGGCTACAAAATGGGCTGCATATTCTCCCCAACACCAATCTGGTGTCTAATATTGGATTTGGTCCGGAAGCGACGCACACGAAAGTAATGACCCAATGTGCTAATGTACCAATAACGGTTATGGAATATCCTTTAAATCATCCACCATTTATTATTCGTGATAGTTGGGCGGATGATTACTCGCAGGCAACTCACTTCGGATATAAGTGAGCCTTGGATCTGGAAGGGGTTATGCCCCTACCGACCTTAGAGCGAACTTAGTTCGAACTTTTACAGCCTGTTATCCCCGAGCTTCATGTGCGGGGATAACAGGCTGTTGACGAAGATAATGGTAAGGGAGATGATCATGTTGCGTATAATACACGTGAATCTTTTTGATGCTAAAGGCGGAGCCGCTAGAATTGCCTGGCAGATTATGAATTCTATGACGGCTCAGGGACATGATGTCCATGTTTTCGCCTATCACAACACTACAAATGATCCGCGAGTCATACCAATAGCTGTCCCGCAGACCAGGTGGCAAAAAGGATTATTGCAGCAACAAGCCCAGCAGGGGCTATTTGATTTATACTCTGCAGCTCTATTGGACGTGATTGGGCATCCTTTATTTGAGCAGGCTGATATTGTTCACCTGCACTGTATCAATGGAGGATATTTCTCCTTTTTGTTATTACCTTTTTTAGCGGCGAAGCCTTTAGTTTGGACACTGCATGATCCGCTGGCTTTTACGGCAGGCTGTTATAATACAGAAGACTGCAATGGGTGGCAAAATGACTGGTGTACAGCATGTCCGCTGGATTCTCAGGTTTTTGGTCAGCGACCGCAGCGCGAATTAATTCAGCTTATTAAAGGCTCGATTTACAAAATAGCCAAATTCACGGCGGTATGTCCGTCTGCCTGGCTGGAAAAGCAGGCTAAAAACAGTATACTGCGGGACCATAACGTTAGGACAATTCACAATGGTATTGATATAGATACTTTTCGACCTGGAAATCGTCTAGAGCTCCGAGAAAAATTAAGGTTGCCTGCTGAGAAAAAAATTATTATGTTCGCAGCTCATGGCGGTTTTAATGATCAGAGAAAAGGCGGAAGGTTTTTGATCGAGGCCTTGAAAAAAATCCAGTGCCCAGATGCACTTCTCCTCAATATCGGTACTGCTGACAATTCGGTTCTTGAGGAACTGCCCATACCGCATATTGATATTCCATTTATTGACGATCAGCGGCTCATGGCCGATTATTATGGTGCAGCTGACTTATATGTATCTCCGGCATTGGCCGAAGTTTTTGGGCTTACTGTTTGTGAAGCACAGTCGTGCGGTATACCTGTTGTAGCCTTTGCTACGGGAGGGATTCCGGAAATTGTTGTTCATGAGCAAACTGGTTATTTGGTCGATCGAGGTAATAGTGATGGTCTAGCATCTGGAATTTCAACCTTTTTAAATGATTCTGATAAAAGGCGACTTGCTGGAGAAGCAGCACGCAGAAGAATGGTTGAACAGTTTAGTGTAACGCGGATGGTAGACGACTATGCCAGATTGTATCAAGAAATATTGAGTGCGAAAACCTGGTCTATCGCTTCATGCTTCCCGGTTCTGCAGAAAGAAAATATGCTGCAGTTTATTGAAAAAGCCAAAACGACTGGAGGATGGGGCAATGTTTGGCAAGAGTTTAGGAACTTATATAGCAGATATGGGAGTTATCCAGCTAGCCAACGGGCAGTATTTACCGACCAATTCTATTGCTGTTGTCTCAGTATGGCTGATGTGGTTGCTGAAAGTTGGATTTTATGGGAAATCATCGAACAGTGGGTTACATACCGGAAAATGACGATGCAATGCGGTGCATTGCCGCAAGAAGAAATGCAAGAGCTTTTGCGTTTTAGTCGACAGCTACGGGAACAATTGGTTCACTATTTCACCCAAACACCTCTTGATGAACTGGTGAAAGTCGGGAAGAGGGAAGAACGCTTGTTAATAACGGTGTGGTGGCAGCTGTTCTTTAATTCATTTTTGCCGCTAAATTCTAGTGTTGGTACACAGGTTAATAATGATAGCCTTGGGAATTTTAATTCCATTGCTACGGATTCGATATCACGGTATATAAGGATAATGCTGGAAAGTATGTATCATCCTTATGCTGCAGAGACTTACGATATTCATGCCACTGAATTGTGGAATGAATCAAAGGTTCCGCTTTACCCTAAAGCCATCCTTAGTTTGTGGATGCTACATGTTCCATACTACAATATTGAAGAAGGGCACCGCCAGCAGCTCTTAAGGTATGCTCCAGAATTATGCAGGATATCCATGCCATCAGAGTTTTTTATTTCCATTGTCAATAAATTGGTGGATGGTTTTTGGCGTGTTTCCTATGTTGGTGGTAACAACCTGTCAGCACTTACTGCCTTAGGGAACTTTATTTCGTTACATATGGCGCGGTTTAGTCTACAAAATGTGGAACCTAGTTTTCAGCACCGTATGCATCGAAAGGAAGGTAAACTGCGTGTTGGCTATATCTCAAGATTCTTTCGCAATCAGGCAGTTAGTTACTACATGGTCAACCGGGTCATCCATCATGATAAAGACAATTTCGAGATAACTATTTTTTCATTGGGAGATCACTGTGATGCAATGACAGAAATTTTTAAAGAGTATAGTGATAAATTCCTGCAATATACGAATCTAGCGGACGTTACCGGTATTGCCAAAGGAATTATGGACTCTAAATTGGATGTTTTGATTTATACTGACATCGGTATGGATCCTGCCACTTATCTTCTAGCCGGCATGCAACTTGCTCCTGTACAATGTGCCATGGTAGGGCATGGCACTACAACCGGTTTGCCGACGATACAATACTATATCAGCGGTGATTTTGAACCTGAAAATGCTGAGTCTCATTATCGGGAGAAGCTCATAAAATTGCCGAATTTGGGCGCCGCGCAATACCCGCCTCCGTTTAAACAGGATAAGATCTCTACTCGTAACGATTGGAAGATACCGGATGATGCAATTGTTTTTGTTTCTTGCGCAAATGGCATTAAGCATGGTCCGCAAAGAGATTCTCTGTTGGTAGATATACTAAAAAAGGCACCGAATGCCTGTATCTTGCTTAAACCATGCTATTCCAGTAATCTAGATAGTCGAATATCCGAACGAATTATCAAAGCAGTTGAAAAAGCAGGAGTGGGTAATCGACTGTTTATAGTGCCGCCGCTTAATGATGTTTCCGCTTTGCTCTCTATTGCTGATATTCAACTTGATACCTATCCCTACGGTGGATGGACTACTAATATGGAAGCGTTATATATGGGATTGCCGATTATCACGCAGGAGGGCGATATGGCTCGTAGCCGTTGGGGGGCGCATATGCTCAGGGCTCTGGGAATACAGGAGGGCATTGCAGCCAATGAGACCGAGTATGTTGACTGGGCAGTGCGGTTTGCTCTGGATAGTGAGCTGCGTAATAGAGTAAAGAGCCAAATAAAAGAGCGGGCTATTATTTTGTTTGACGGTGCGGCGGCACAACCGGAGTATGAAAAAGTTCTGCTTACGATTTATCAGGAATATGAAAATAAGGTATAAATATCGCACTCGTTCAGCACGAAAATCAATCTACGGCATATACTATAGCACCTAAAGATTGTGATAGCTTTTATAACATTATAATGAATCAATGGACGGTCTAACCTTGTATAAAAAAGGAGGTTGAAATTTATGACAGAAAAAAAAGACCTGAGCGAAGAATATCTTGCCTGTCAGAATGACGAGCAAAAAGTGTATGTGTTAAACGATGCAGAGGCTGTAGATCAACTTATCCGGAATCTTTCGCCCGGAGGAAAGGGAGGCCTTAGTCAGCAGCGATTATTGCGTAAATTGGATTCAGGCAGGGATGACCAGCAGCAAGATGAGATGCTGCTAGAAATGAATACCCGTCTCCAGGCTTTAATAGGCAATACTGCTGGTGAACAACTGTTAAGTGAGGAAAACTTGGCATTTGAAAACGGGGAACAAAAAGTATATATTTTACCTGATATGACTGCTGTAGAGCAATTGCGCAGAGGAGTGGCTAGTAAATCAGCAGAAGCTAGTAAGAGTCGAATGTGGGAACGAGCAACTCCGGTAGCTGACAATGGGCAGGCTGCTGTGACAGGATTGACGACCCGTCTCCAGATTGTGGAGGCGAAGCTACAGCGGCTAGAGGGGCTTATTAATTCATCAGGCATACCCAAATCCGAATGACCGTAGTTAGCGTATCTGGTTGTGCAAGAGAAGAGAAGCCGTAGTCATTGTTATGTAAATCGGAAAAACATATATTTTTCTGATTTATAAGAAAAGCCTTAGTCGTTCTTACTTGGAATCAAGAAAGTATAGCACTTTCTGGTTCCGCAAAAAAGAGCAGACCAGATTGGTCTGCTCTTCTCCTCTCTTTAGAATGGACATGGGAAACTAGCGCACGAATTGATGGGTTGTAGCTCCTGGCTAATGGTGAAGGAAACAAAACCATTTATCGCTACATCGTTAGGGCTTAAATCGAAAGGCCGCAGACCGACTACCCATAGATTTTCGTGTTTCCACAATTTTTCGATAACTTTACCAGCAATATTGATTTGAGTTCCAGTTGCATTCGTAGTTGCATTTAACTGAATTACGGTGCAGGAACCATCAATGATTTCCAGAGCTTCTTGGAATTGTACAGCATTGAGTGGACCAGTGGTGCAATCAGGGAAAGGTATGAAACTGGTGCCAGGGAAGACTAACGTAATGGTTGTGACAAATGGAACTGGAACACCGGCAGTGGTAGTGCAGACGATCAAAAGCCCTATTCGTACAGTAATTGTTGTACAATTGTCAGTAATACTTTCATCCGCACAAATAACGAAAACATCGCAATGGTCATTTGCCGTAAGTGTTGGTAATTGTACGCCACCTAACCGGCATGGGTTAACGCCAGGAAAGGCAATACAAGCTGTTGCGTTTGCGCTACTAATAAAGCGTACTTCTTCGACACAAATGTCATGGCACACGCATTCAGGTGTGGGATTGACTGGGATAAGATCGGTTCCGAAGGCGGGACCGCAGACGGCAAAAGTGTTCAGACAATCATTACAGGGCTCGTTTTCCTCTTGTCTGGTGAGACTACAAAAATCTGGAATTTCGAAATATTTACTGTCTATCATTATAAAGCCTCCTCTAAATTTTTGCTATTTTATCTCAAGGTAATCCATTATGGTTATTAGCATCCCTCCCTGGTAAGTGCAATTATTATTTCGATGTTGGTGGCGATTAGAACGTTATGTTCTTAGTACATAGTATGTTTTTGGCTAAAAAATGTGCTTTTCTATCCAAAAATTTTGTCAGAACTATAGAGCAACATTGGACTTGTCTATGGCATAGTGGGTTATAAGGTGTAACATTGTTGGGGAATTTAGTAATCTATATAATTTTTATCCGATTTCTAACTCTTACCATTGGGGTGATATAGTTTACATAATAAAGAATAACTGATGATTTAGGACGTTACTATGTATTTTATCGGGGTGATGGCGGAATATCAGAGATGCAAAATATATTAAGAAGTATTACAATGGCAGTGCCGGAAGGTATATTCGTACTAGTAAAAGGAGGAATACATTATTAAAAATTTACGTGGTTTAGTTCTAACAGGTTTAACTACAGCAGTCCTGACAGCGTGTTCCTTACCCGCATTTGCCGCTACCCCTGTCGTAACCTATACTATAAATGGGGTACAAGGTACTACTTATGGCACAAGCGTTGCCAGCAATTCTCCGACACAATTTACGTGGGTAATTAATAAGCAACCGATACCGGTTCCGACTCCAAGTCCAGCACCGACCCCGAAACCTACACCG
The DNA here is from genome assembly GCF_000725345.1 of Pelosinus sp. UFO1. Taxonomy (NCBI): domain Bacteria; kingdom Bacillati; phylum Bacillota; class Negativicutes; order Selenomonadales; family Sporomusaceae; genus Pelosinus; species Pelosinus sp. UFO1. The sequence continues at coordinate 3,038,669 of NZ_CP008852.1, read as the reverse complement.
ACGCCGACTCCAAGTCCAGCACCGACTCCGAAACCTACACCGGCACCAACTCCTGTCCCAACTCCCGCTCCGACGAGCAATCCAACTAGTTTACCGGCAGGATTGACCGCCGAAGAGCAACAAATGATAACTCTTGTTAATCAAGAGCGTGTGAAAAACGGGGTCAAACCTTTACAAGTAGACATGCAATTAGTTAAAGTTGGTAGAATGAAGAGCCAGGATATGATTGACAATCACTATTTTAGTCACATATCGGCAAAATATGGCTCTCCTTTTGACTTAATGAAAGCGCAAGGAATTACTTTTAATACGGCTGGTGAAAACATCGCCGGAAATTGGACAGTAGGAGCTGCCCATACTGCATTAATGAATTCTCCAGGGCACCGTAGTAATATTCTAAGCCCGAATTACACAAAAATTGGTATTGGTATTATCAAGGGTGGACCGTACGGTCTAATGATCAGCCAAGAATTTATTGGCTAAAACTAGTTTAGTTAACCAAGATGTAATTTTTTAGGCAGCCAGAGATGGCTGCCTTTTTTTGCGGAATCAGAAAGTATAACACTTCCTTGATTCCAAGTAAGAACGACTAAGGCTTCTGCCTGCGTCTGAGGACTTGGCCTAAGCCAAGTCTTTTCTTATGTATCCTATACATCACTGTTCTTTTACAAATATCCAATTGCTTGTTTAATCAGAAAGCTATACAATTGTATTGTAAAGGATGCTTCATAACACAATTTGGAGGTGCCCGGTATGCAGGTCAGTGCTAGTTCCTATTGATGCCTTGCGGTATGAATAAAATATAGGTATTTTGTGGTAAAATATCTTTACCCTAATTGTGAGGAGAAAAATGATGGGATACTTTAATTCTTTAGTGAATTATTTAAAGACTGACAAAGGTAAGCATGATTGTTTGGATTATATTAGAGCTATTATGATTATGGCTGCAGTTATGGTTGGTATTCGAATCTTGGTTAATACATTTCTGTAACTATACTGTGGGTTTTAATTGGTAATCAAAAGTTATATTCATCGCTGATTATATGTGAGGGCAAGATGGTTCGGTACAAGCTAAGTTATAGGAAAATAGTGTACTCTTGTCCTTTTTTTGTATGATATAATGAGACAAGAATCTTTATATCACAGGGAGAAATAGTAATGGCAGACACGAAACGTAAGATAGGTATAATGGGTGGTACCTTTGACCCTATTCATACGGGGCACTTGGTTATAGCGGAAGCTGTACGTGTTGAATATGATCTTGAGAGGGTTTTATTTATTCCTGCAGCTAATCCACCTCACAAACAACATTTTCAAGTGGAAACGGCACTACATCGCTATATGATGGCTGTAATGGCCACTTACTCCAATCCTCACTTTTTTGTATCGCCCATCGAGCTAGAAAGACCAGGGCTTTCTTATACCATTGATACGGTATTGGAATTAATCGAACAATATGGAAATAACACAGAGTTTTATTTTATTACCGGCTCTGATGCAGTTCAGGAGTTATCAACGTGGAAAGACGTGGATCGGCTTTTGGAGGTATGTCATTTTATTGCAGCTACCCGTCCAGGGTGTAGTTATACATTAGAAGATATTATTAAGCATTTTGGCGTGAAGGGTTGTCAGCGTATTCACTCATTAGAGACGCCAGAGCTAGAGATATCTTCGACTGATATACGTGAACGAGTACGTCAAGGGAGATCTATTAAATATATCGTCCCTGAAAGCGTAGAAAACTATATTATAAAAGAAAATTTATATAAAAGACTTTAGCCAGGTAAGTAGTGGAGACTATCCTTCCTTTTGGCAAATAAAGTTAGGCATAAATACTAGCCATTCGTACCATAATGTTAGTAGAAAGATCTTTATAAATTAGCAAAAGAAAGGTGAATTTCCAAATGTCAAAAACACTCTATGTGGGCAACCTGCCCTGGTCAACGAATGATAGCGATTTAGCAGATGCTTTTCGAGAACATGGTAATGTAGTCTCCAGTCGTATAATTACAGATAAAGAAACAGGTCGCTCTAGAGGATTTGGATTTGTAGAAGTAGATGACAATGATGCTGAAAAAATGGTTTCTATGATGAATGGTAGTGAATTTGGAGGAAGACAACTGGTAGTCAATGAGGCCAGACCACGAGAACAATAAGTAACAAATAAGCCTTCTGATGAAGGCTTTTATTTTTTGTTAGCAGGAAAATGATATAATTTGACGAATTTTACTATATTACATATAATTAGGTGTTTGGGGAAAGAATGGTTCTAAATATAAAAATACTGTGGTGAAAAAATGGATTATGAACAGATGATAGCCCAATTATCAAAAATCTTAACGCCCAAAAGATTGCGGCACTCAATTGGTGTAAGCGAAACAGCGGAAGAATTAGCAGGAATCTTTGGCTGTGACAGAGGCAAGGCTAGGGTAGCAGGTCTTTTGCATGATGTAGCGCGGGAGATACCAGTGGATGAACTCTTGTCAAGAGCTGAGGCCTTTGGTATAGTAATGAGTGATATAGAAAGAGCGGAGCCAATTCTGCTGCATGCTTCTATTGCCGCGAAGTTAGCTCAGTCTAATTTTTGTATTGATGATGCTGAAATTTTTCAAGCGATTCGTTTGCATACGATTGGCGGACTTCACATGTCTTTGTTAGATAAAATTATTTATGTGGCAGATGCGATTGAGCCAGGTCGTCAGTTTGGAGAGTTGGAAGAACTTAGAGCGATAGCTCGCATTGATTTGGACAAGGCATTACTAATGACATTGGATCAAAGCATACAGTATATTTTGGAACGAGGCGGACTACTGCATCCAGCTACAATTGAAGCACGGAATGAACTACTGACAAAGAAGACTTAATATAGATTGAGTTTCCTGAAAATGTTACGCACTATTTAGAAATTCTTTAGGTTATGCTCTAGAGAGGAGGAAAACGCATGTCAGAGCTGCGTCCTCAGCGTCGCAAAATACGTTGGAAAAGATTGTACTTGCTATTGTTTATATTAGTATCCTTTTTGGCATCTTTATCTTGGGCCGCAGTATATGCTTACCAAAGATTTTCTTCTGTACCCGTTGCCAGTAACCATGTTGAAACCAGTAAGAAGCCAGAGGCCACTGGTAAATACATCAATATATTGCTAATGGGTGTTGACGAAGGTGATAATGAGTACCCCGATGCGCCACAACGATCCGATACTATGATTTTAGCTAGTGTGAATCAGGAAAATGGAGCTGTAAGTTTATTATCCATTCCCCGGGATACTCGAGTTACGATTCCTGGACATAAGGGGGCAGAAAAAATTACCCATGCCTTTTTCTATGGTGGTTCCTCCTTGGCCATTACTACGGTTGAGCAACTATTGCAAGTTCCCGTCCATTATTACGTGGTCATTGATTGGCAGGCCTTTATAAAAGTGGTTGATATACTAGGTGGGGTTGATCTTTATGTGGAAACTGATATGAATTATGAAGATCCTTATGCCAATTTAGCAATTCATCTTAAAAAAGGGTACCAACATTTAGATGGTAATAAGGCGGGACAGTACGTTCGATTTCGCAGTGATGAATTAGGTGATATTGGTCGCGTACAGCGCCAACAGCGTTTTTTAAAAGCTATGATGGAAAGGACAATGCGCGCAAGTACAATTTTAAAAGTACCTTCCTTACTACATACTATGGGGCAATATGTAACAACAGATCTAACTACCTTTAAAATGATAAAGCTGGCAAACGTTCTTAAGTCATATAAGACTGGTGATTTGCATGCGGACATGCTGCCAGGAAATTTCGCTACAATTGATGGGATCAGTTTCTGGAGTCATAATCAAGAGCAGACAAAACAATTGGTAGACCGTATGTTTGTTAATGAGGATGCTAAAATGAGTGGAATATTTTCTACTTCAGTAAATCCCAATTAAAAAATGGGGACAATAATAAGGATGATAATTTATTTGAAAAAATAGGAGGATTTTATGAGTGATACAACTACGACCTTAGCAGAAAAGATTGTGGTGGCTGCCGAGGATAAAAAAGCTACAGATGTTGTAATTCTTGATGTGGGTGGGGTTTCTTCTGTTACTGATTCTTATGTAGTTTGCAGTGCGAAATCAACGATCCAGGTTCAGGCTATTGCTGATAATATTGAAGATGAATTAAAAAAACAAGGGATAACTATGTTACACAAAGAAGGGCATCGTCAAGGACGTTGGATCTTATTAGACTTTGGTACTTGCATTGCCCACGTATTTTTGGAAGAAGAGCGGGAATATTATAACTTGGAACGTCTGTGGGGCAATGCACGGAGTGGCGAGCTGGCGCAAGGCCAATTAAATGAAAATGAATAAATTGCTGACAGTTTTAGCCTAATGTGGCGAAATACTGTTGGTATAGGTGGTAGTTAGAATGGAAATAGAAAATACAAGTAAACTAACCCCTGGCAGTGTGGTAACACTTAAAGTAGTTAGGGCCAGTGAATTTGGCGTATTTCTAGACGCTGGTACTGGTAATACAAACGATGATATTTTGTTGCATAAACAACAGCAAGGAACAGAAACAGTAGCGGTTGGGGATGAAATTCCTGTCTATTTGTATCTTGATCCTAAGGGCCGGCTTACTGCTAGTCTAAAGTTGCCTAAGATGCAAGTGGGACAAGTAGCTCGTGTTACTGTAATTAATACTACTCGTGATGGAGCTTTTGTCGATATTGGTGCCGAACGTGGTGTATTTATGCCTTTTGCTGGCATGCGCGGTAATCTAAAGCGCGGTGACAAAGTATGGGTGAAACTCTATATCGACAAATCAGGACGGCCTGCGGTTAGTATGGAAGTAGAAGATGAACTTAGAATTGCTTCTGTTCCAGCAACAGATGCTAAAATTGGTGATATGGTAACAGGTTCAGTTTACAACTACAACGAGGAAGGTGCCTTCCTCTTTACAAAAGAACGTTATATTGCATTTATGCATAAAAGTGAAATTACAGCGAGGCCCAATGTAGGAGATGAGATTACGGCGCGTATTACGCATATTCGAGAAGACGGACGGATCAATGTTTCTATGCGTCCTTTAAAACACGAAGCAATTAGTGCCGATGCCGATGCAATTCTATCCCTTTTGCATTCTCGTAATGGTAAAATGCCATATAGTGATGCTACTTCGCCTGAAATCATTAAGGAAAGGTTTCATATTAGTAAATCAGCCTTTAAAAGAGCCTTGGGTAATCTAATTAAAACAGGATATGTAGAACAGCGAGAAGGATGGACATATCTTCGAGAATTAGATAATACAGAGAAATAGGTCTTGAATAAGATTATTGTCAATAAAAATGACAATAATCTTTTTTTTAGAGGAAATTTGTCGAAAAGACCTTTGTAAAGAAGGAATTATTGGTTTTTTCGAGAAAATTAAGGTTAATAGATAATTAAAAAATATAGGCAGTCGCAAGTTCGTTGCGGTGAGTCAATATAAAAAATTGGAGGCGTTTCTATGAGCGATGCTGCAAATGCTAAAAAGGGAATTTTATTAGAAACGGGTACAAATGAATTTGAAATTGTAGAATTTACAGTTGGCAAGGTCAATTATGGAATTAATGTAGCAAAGGTTCGGGAAGTAATTAATTTAGTTCCTATTACCGAAATGCCAAATTCTCACCCTTACGTCGATGGTATCTTTACATTGCGTGGAAGGGTGATGCCCCTTGTTAATTTGCCTCGCTGTTTAGGAGCTGAGGATTCAGGATCAAATACTAAGAATATTATTGTGAGTGAATTAAATAATTATTTTATCGGTTTTTTAGTAAATGAGGTATCCCGTATCCATAGAGTGTCCTGGTCAGTTATGGAGCCACCTCCGAATGTTACTAACTCTGATATGGTTGTTGGGATCATTAAGATGGGAGAAAAAATAGTTATCCTCCTAGATTTTGAAAAGATTGTTGCTGAGATTAATCCTCAGATTAACATTAAGTTAACTACATTACCTGAAAGTACAGAGGCTTCAAAAGAGCAACGCAAAACTAAAAAAATCTTCATAGCGGAAGACTCTAAAATGCTAAGAGATTTATTAGTTGAAACCCTTCATGAGTCGGGTTATCTGAATGTAACTGCCTATAATAATGGTAAAGAGGCTTGGGATGCTTTGTACGCATTAGCTGAATCAGGAGTACCCATTGAAGAAAACGTACATATGCTTATTACCGACATTGAAATGCCTCAAATGGATGGTCATCATCTGCTGAAAAAAGTTCGTGAAGATAGAGCGTTAGCAAAATTACCGGTAGTGATCTTCTCTTCTTTGATTAATGAAGAAATGCGTCGCAAGGGTGAAGCCATTGGTGCGGACGGTCAAGTTTCCAAACCAGAAATTGCTCAATTGATAGGCATTTTAGATGAGAAGTGTTTGTAATTAGAAGAAAATTCTTATTATCCTATTGACATTATGTAACTTCGTAGAAGTAAGCTTATACATTAGAATATTTAGATTTATAGATTTATAGATTTATAGATTTATGGCCTCATGCAGAATTGCATGGGGCCTGTTTATATTACGATCAGCTTGAATGGACTATACTAAATTTTGATAAAACGTATAAATTTGATCGAAAGATAAATAACCTTTAGGTCTTTTCGTTATTTTTTTGAAAAAGGTTTGAATTTTTATTAAAAATATACCTTTTGGTAGAAGAAATTGCCATTAAGATGCTTTATTATATACAAATGGGAAGTTCTTATAATTAAGTTAAATAATAGTAAACGCAATACTGCAAGTTGTGTATTATGAAATTTAAATGAATTATGAAAATTTCTCAATATAACAATTGGAGGAATTCACATGATAAAGAAAAGTGCAATGATTGCAGCAGCAGCTGTAGCAACTATGATCTGTAGTGGGGTAAGCGCAGCACCGCTAACAGATTACTCTGCGGGTAAAACTGCAATTGATTTAAGTTTTAGAGGTTCTGATATTGATGTCAGTGGTGGAGGAATTAATAATAGTTATGATAAAAAATCCAAGCTGGATTGGGGGATTACAACAGGTTTAGGTAGCAAGTTTGCTCTCCAGTACAATGGCTTCAATGCTAAAACAGAAGACAAAAATTTTAGTAATGGAGACAAAGAACACGTAGAAGTAAAAACGCAAGAGTTTAATGTACTATATAAGATTGATAAAAACGTATCTGCTTATGCAGGGGTTTTAAAGGTAAAGGGGTCCATTTCTGGTGATTATACTGTTGGTGGTCCTGCTAGTTTTCAAGCAGAAGATAAAAGTAAAATGCAATTTGGATTAATTGGTAGTACGAAGATCGCCGATAAAACAACTGCTTATGCTTCCTTTGCAGTAGCTTCAGATATTACTAACTGGAAGATTGGTGTGTCACAAGAGATTGCTCCTAATCTAGACTTCAATATTGACTATCGTAATATGAAAGTTAATAACGTAAACTATGGTGGTAGTACTGCTGATTATGATGTGACTTCTAAAGGTATTGGTTATGGTGTAACTTATAAATTCTAGTATTTATAAGAGCAATGGTGGGGTCTTATAGCCTTGTCATTGCTTTTTATATATTTACCATTAAGTTACTAAAGAGTATACTATTTGTATCTAAGTCACTAAAGAATACTCAAAAAAATCATAAATATACTTGCAAGGTTACTTGTTATGTTATATACTATAAAAGTACCTGAACGCACAACTAGGTAGATATTGAAAATTTGTCTATCGTATGTTACCATAAGGTGCAGTCGGCAGGAAATTTTTGCTGCTGACACAACTGAAATATGGGGGTGTAGCGCAGTTGGGAGCGCGTCTGAATGGCATTCAGAAGGTCAGCGGTTCGATCCCGCTCATCTCCACCAAAGTAAATTCAAGGATTTAGCACTTTTTGCTAAATCCTTTTTGTTTTGCTCACTTTTATCTCACTCTCAAAAAACTATCATTTTAAGCATAAAACTCTTCTAGACATATTCATCATTAATTGTAGTTAATGCAATTTTTTTTGAGTTTCGTTGAAAAATAGGAAAGAATCTTACTGTTTGAATTGAAGTTATGAAACTTACAAAATTAGAATTGTTGCCGTCTCACCTTAATTGATGGGATGTTTTTTTTATTCTACTTTATTGTTTTAGAATCGCTATTTATACATCTCACTCAAAAGAATCCTATCTTTGAAGATATAATCACACAAAGAAAGGTTAGTAAATAATTAGAATTAAATAAAAATAGAGTATACTTGGGGAACGAAATCTACAGTAATTGAGTAAGACGATTTGGGAACATAAAAACAAATTTCTAAATAGTTCAGGATCTGGCATTTATTTTTAGAGGTAGCAAGGAGAATGTATATGACACCAGAAATGCATTTAAATTTAGGGATAAAGCTGATTAAGAAGGGGGACTTGGAAAGCGCAGTTACGGCTTTTTGTACAGCTATAAAGTTAAATCCCAAATATTCACCGGCCTATAATAACTTAGGTTTGATTTTTAAAAATACGAATCGACTACTTGAAGCAGAGGCTTGTTTTTGTCGAGCCATTGAACTGAGTTCTAATGATTCGTATGCTTATAATAATTTAGGCCTAGTCCTAATGGATCTTGGTAATTTGCAGAAAGCGGAGGGATGTTTTCTCAGAGCCGTCGAACTAAATCCCAATAATTCGATAATCTACACGAACCTAGGTACTGCTTTAGAAGAAAATAGCCACTTAGTTGAAGCGGAAGGGGCATATCGTAGAGCTATCGAACTGAATCCCAATTCTCCAGAAGCGCATTATAATCTAGGAACATTCTTGAGATTTATTAAACGTTTTGACGAGGCAGAGGATCAACTTTGTAGAGCAGTCGAATTACGTTCAGATTATACTGAAGCAAATTTTTCCCTTGGAAATTTATATTTACTACGTGGAGAATTTGCAAATGGGTGGGGGAAATATGAAAAATCACGACGAAGAAGATCTAGATATCGGCAGCTGAAAATTCCGCAATGGCTTGGGGAAGATTTAACTGGGCGCAGTATTTTGCTATGTTGGGAATATGGATTTGGAGATACTATACAATTTGTTAGATATGTGCAAAAGGTAGAAAAATTGACGTCCAAAATAATTTTATGGGTTCAAAAGCCATTGGAACGTTTGCTAGCGGCCGCGCATCCTAATTTGACCCTTTATGCGGGCGATTGTCTACCGCAAGGGAAATATGATTATGTCTGCTCCTTACTTAGCCTACCCGTAATTTTTAATACCTGCAACGAAACCATTCCTCAAACTGTTCCATATATACCAGCTAGCCGTACAGCTTCGGTAACTTGGCGTGAAGCTCTGAGAAAGATCGATAATGATAAGTTGTACAGGGTTGGAGTGGTTTGGGCTGGGAATCCTAGACATCATAACGATTCAAAACGATCAATTCCTTTTGATGTATTCCATAAATTATTTGGTATTTCACGAGTTAGTTGGGTCAGTTTACAAGTTGGACTAAGAGCGGAAGATTTGATTGGAACACCATACAATATAATTGATTTTTCAAGAGATCTTGTTGATTTTATGGAAACTGCAGGATTAATAGAAACTCTTGATTTAGTGATAACTGTTGATTCCGCTGTGGCACATTTAGCAGGGACTATGGGAAAAAAAACATGGTTACTTCTGCCATTTGATCCCGATTGGCGTTGGCAATTGGATCGAGAGGATAGTTCTTGGTATCCGACAATTAGAATTTTTCGTCAAAGAAAGCTTGGTGATTGGCAGGAAGTAGTGGAAAGAGTTAAGAGGGCTTTACAAAAAGAGCCTATATGATGCAATGCAAAAGTGGAAGTAATGGAGGAGTTTGCAGGCATTTTCAGCAGTTATTAAAGTTGAAACCAAGATCTGATTCAAAATTTTGCTATTAAAATTTAATTGAACTTATATAGGTTAATTTTCCACGGATGCTCAAGGTGACTTTATGGAAAACTAAAAAAAAAGGAGGTAGGATATGTATGGAAAGAAAATTATCGAAAAGAAAAATGCTCCGTCGTAAATATAAACATTATGCTGCAGCTTTAGCAGGTGCCGCTATATTAACAGGAGCAGGAGCCGCAATTCCAGCGACTACCTTTGCATCAGCAAATCCTAATCACCAAACAGTAGTTACTAGTCATTCTAACTATGACACCAGGTATGATACTAGAAATAATACTGGCTCACATTATGACACTCGATACGATACTCGGAATAACAACAACGTTACCTATCATACTAGGTATGATAACAGGAATACTAGCGCTAGTTATGATACCAGAGATAACAACGGTTCTCACTATGATACTAGGTATAACAATGGCAATAGATTTGACACTAGATTTAATGATAGACATAATCATAGGCATAATTATAGACTTGGTTGGCATAGACATAATCATAGCTGGCCTAGTCCAGATGATAATCAGGCGTTGTACAAAGATGGTCAAATCTATTACAGCAATCGTTAGAATGACTTTAACCAGTCATTTAACTATCACAAGAAATATTTAATATCTTAATTGAGAGAGACACTTAGACAAAAATCGTCTAAGTGTCTCTTTCTCTTTTTAGCTACTTAAGTAAATATGTGCGGTAATCAATTTTTGAAAAATAAGGAGCGTCCTAATTCTTTAACTTGACACTAAAATAGTAATGTGGTAAATTAAAAATGAAATTTTCCTGAATCAGCCTCATTTGCATATTTAGAATGTTATATATATCTACAATATAATAAAGTCCATTATTTTGGTTGATCAGATAAACTGAAGGCTGAAGATGTTTTATACATTTTCGGCTTTTTTTTTGATAATAACAGTAATTAATTGGAGGCATTATAATGAGTAAAGAGAAAGAATTAAGTCACTTAAGTTGTACAGATTGTAGCATTTATAATTGTAAAAGCAGAAGCAAACAATTTCCAGGGTTTTGTTTAACTACGAAAGATAATGAAGGACATCTTATTGCCGATGATATTGAAGAGATTAAGTTTCATTTGCAAGGGGATGAACAGGACGCTGTCGTAGCTAGAGCATCAGCTCAAGTAGAAGGCTTATTTTATGGAAAACTAACTAGAGTCGAGGAAATTATTGAATTTGCTAATCGTATTAATGCGAAAAAAATTGGTATTGCTACTTGTGCTGGATTGATTGAAGAAGCCAAGATTTTTGCGGAAATTCTAAAGGCTAAAGGTTTGGATTCTTATAGCGCTATTTGCAAAGTGGGTTCGGTAGATAAGGCGGAAATTGGAATACTAGAAGAACATAAAATTAGACCAGGTACTCATGAATCTATGTGTAACCCTATCTTACAAGCTCGCATCCTGAATTACCAGAAAACAGACTTGAACGTAGTGGTTGGATTATGCGTTGGACATGATTCCTTGTTTACAAAATACTCAGATGCACTAGTTACCACTCTGGTTACCAAAGATCGAGTTACAGGACACAATCCCGTGGCAGCATTGTATACAGCACATTCTTATTACAATCGCCTACGGCAGAAGAAAGACTAAATGACGTAACAGAATTTCGTCTGATTTGGGTTATTTACTATAAAAATAAGTGAGGATATCGTACAATGACAAAAGAAAATACAACATTTAACTTTGATCAAATAATACCTCGTCATGCTACAGGTTGTTCTAAATGGGATTCCTTGGAAAAAGTGTTTGGCAGTGAAGACGTATTGCCTCTATGGGTTGCTGATATGGATTTCCCGTCACCTGAAGCAGTGATTAGGAAAATAAATGAGCGTGCTAGTCACCCCATATATGGGTATAATACGCAAGAATCATCACTCTATCAGTCTATTATCGAATGGGTTAAGAGCCGCCATGGATGGCAAATTGAAAAGGACTGGATTTTGCTTGCTCCTGGGGTTGTTCCGTCCATTGCTCTTTCAATTCTTGCCCTATCAGAGCCTGGTGATGGTATTATCATTCAACCTCCTGTATATCCACCATTTTTTGCCTCGATCAAAGATAATGATCGGGAAATTGTTTTAAATCCTCTTCTTTTAAAAGATGGTCGTTATGAAATTGATTTTGAAGATTTAGAAGAAAAACTTTCCAACTCTAAAAATAAGTTACTGTTACTGTGCAGTCCTCATAATCCGGTTGGACGTGTGTGGAAGGAAGAAGAACTGAGAAAAATATATGAACTATGTCAAAAATACAAGGTGGATGTGCTATCTGATGAAATACATAATGATTTAGTATTTTCTGGGCATAAGCATACTGTATTTGCTTCTCTTGGCACGCCTGCTTGTAAACAAAGTGTCACTTTTATGGCCGCTAGCAAAACCTTCAATATCGCAGGGCTCAACTTTTCTTTTATGATTGTCCCTTGCCAGCGCCGACGTGCTCTGATTGAAAGGTGGATGCATAGGTTGCATATTAACCGCAATAATCTCTTTGGTGTACTTGCCACGGAAGTTGCTTATCAAGAAGGTGATGCATGGCTAGATGCGCTACTTTCCTATCTTGAAAAAAATGCGGATGTTTTAGTCGATTTTGTCCAAACAAGACTACCTAGAGTTAAAGTAAATAAGCCAGAAGGGACTTATTTGGCATGGCTGGATTTTCGCGCCTATTTCACTAATGCGAAAGAGTTAGAGCATTTTCTTGTGCATACAGCAAAAGTCGGTTTGAATTCTGGTGCAAATTTCGGTAGTCAGGGAGAAGGATTCGCTCGAATTAATCTTGCGACGCAACGAAGTATATTGCTGGAAGCATTAAATCGAATCGAAAAAGCATTGTTAGCGATTGACAGGAATGGTAAAAAATAATATAATTACATCAAAATTATAGAGTTAAAGCTGATCAAAGAACTGAAGGCTAGAGATACGGCATAGACCGTTTCTTTAGCCTTTTTTTTATATTTTTTTATTCCAATATGCAAATAAGTTAAAAGAGGAGATGATTTAATGTGATAAATCCTAAGGAACGATTACTTACAGTACTAAGGGGAGATAAAGTAGATCGTCCACCAGTGATATGTACGGGGGGAATGATGAACGCAGCTACTGTTGAGATTATGAACAATTCAGGTCATACCTTGCCAGAAGCTCACAGTGATCCGCAATTAATGGCTGACCTTGCTGCTGCTATCTATGAACAAACTGGGTTTGAGAATATTGGAATCCCGTTCTGTATGACGGTTGAAGCTGAAATTTTGGGGAGTGAAGTCACTTATGGTACATTAGCCTGTGAGCCTAAAATTACTAAAGAAGTTTTTCTGACTGCTAGTGAAGTCATAATGCGAGATGTTAATGAAATGTTAGGTACTGGACGCATTGGAACAGTGGTGGAAGCTGTGGGGATACTAGCCAAGCGTTATCCTGATATACCTATTATTGGTAACTTGACTGGACCTGTTAGTACGGCGGCTTCCCTCGTAGATCCAGTGTCCTTATTGAAAGAATTTCGAAAAAAACCAAAAGATTGCCATAGGGTATTAGATTATGTTACTGATCTATTAATTGGTTTTGCTAAGCAAATGATTGCAAATGGCGCTACAATTATTTCCATTAGTGATCCGACAGCTACGGGTGAAATCTTAGGGCCTAATATGTTTCGAGAATTTGCCATTCGTTATATTAACCGCATTGTTGATGCCGTGCATGAAAAAAATATTCCTATATTGCTTCATATTTGTGGAAATATGAATGCTGTACGTTCTCTTATATCTGAAATTAGAGCGGATGCGATCAGTACGGATGCGGTTGTTAACTTGCGAGAACTCAAAGCCTATATTCCTAAGATTACGACTATGGGCAATGTGAGTACCTATCTATTGCAATTTGGAACAACTGAAAAGGTGGCTAGTCAGACTCGTCGTTTAGTTAAGGATGGGGTGGATATTATTTCCCCTGCTTGTGGATTAAGTACATCGACTTCATTAAAATTAATCAAGACCATGACTGATGCTGTCAAGGAGGGATAACATGATGAAGAAGGTTACATTTCACCACGCTGGGCAGACGACAAGTATTATCGTTCATGCTGGTGAAAGTATTTTGACAGCTGCGAGGCAAGCAGGGGTGATACTAGATTCACCCTGTAACGGCAATGGAACATGCGGTAAGTGTAAAGTAAAAGTATCGGTACTTGATGAACAGCCAGAGACGGTGCTAGCCTGCAACACGAATGTTCAGAATGATGTAACGGTGGAAATTATTGAGCGTCAGGACAATGGGAATCTTCAAATCAAGCATGAGGGTTTAGCGTCAATTGTAGAGATCGACGGCGTGATTAATAAAAAATATATTGCCGAGACAGGTAGAACTAATGTTTATCGCAATGAACAATTCATTGCTAGCGAACAAGGTGATACAGAACAAGATAGTTATGGTTTGGCTATTGATATTGGAACAACGACTCTTGTTGTTGCGCTGATTCATCTATTGACAGGTCAAGAACTTGCAGTAGCAGGAGCACTTAATCCTCAAAGCCGATTGGCGCAAGATGTATTATCTCGGATCAGATATGCTTCGAATGAACAAGGTCTATTCGAAATGAATCAACTCCTTATTGAAGAACTAAATCAGATGATTGCACAAGTGACGATAGAGGCTGGCATTTCTTCTAATCATATCTATGAGTTGGTATTAAGTGGAAATACTTGCATGTTGCATTTGGCCACAAACACCAATCCAGTCACTCTCGGTAAATATCCATATACCCCGGTTATCCGAGGTGGAAACGCTCTATCAGCGAGTGATTTAGGATTTAGCCTTGCAGGTATTGCACAAGCTTATTTACCACCGATTATTTCCGCCTATGTGGGTGGTGATATTACTTCAGGTATTCTTGTCTCGCGTTTGTCTAAAAGTGAAGGTACTAGCTTGTTTATTGATATTGGAACGAATGGAGAGATTGTATTGGCTGCCAATGGAAAACTTGTTGCTACTTCAACTGCTGCTGGGCCAGCCTTTGAAGGAATGAATATTTCCTGCGGCATGCGGGCTGCCCCTGGGGCGGTAGAGGGGTTTGACCTAACTTCAGAGGGTGAAAGTATCGTAAAAAGTATTGCAGATCAGGTACCTGTTGGGATATGTGGTAGCGGTCTATTGGATATTGTTGCTGCTATGGTGAGAAGAAGAATTATCGGTAAGAATGGAAAATTTAATAAGAATATCACTGGGCAGTTAAGTACTTTCCTGACTAATGTTAATGGAAAGATGGTCTTTTCCGTAGCGGAAGGAGTATTCCTTTCCCAGCCAGATGTAAGGCAAGTACAGTTGGCTAAAGGTGCTATACGTGGAGGGATTGAAGCCCTTCTTGACTACCAAGGGTTAGTAGCTGCAGAGGTAGATAGGGTGCTGATTGCTGGGTCTTTCGGTTACCACTTGAATCCGGAAAGTTTAATTGAAATTGGCTTATTGCCTGAGGCGTTCAGAGGAAAAATAGAATTTTTGGGCAATACTTCCAAGAGTGGTAGTCAAGAGTTACTTCTCAATCAAACCTCTCGATTAGAGAGTAGGAAAATTGTTGAGTATATCGCCGTATTGGAGCTGGCAACGATTGATAACTTTGATCGATTATTTGTTAAATGTTTAGATTTTACAATGGTAAGCTAGTTAAACAGAAAAAGGAGGAGCTACTATGAATAGGCGGAATGTTGTTTTACAAACAGTAAGTGGTAAAACAACGGAAAAGTTGAAAGGCTATCCTCTTTCAACAGCTTTATTATCAGGTGGGACATGGGCCTTTCGTCAGAAGGGTTTAACTCTTAGAGATGGGTTAGACGTACCTGAGGAAGCGGCGAAAACGATTGTGGAAATAAATCAAAAAGTAGGCTCTGATATTGTTTGGCCAGGATCAGGTTATCATAATTTACTCGTTGAAGCATTGGGGGGGAGCATTAAATTTCGTCCTCAAGGGAATATTGACGTAATAGAACCATTGTTACATCGCATCGCTGATCTTGATAGTATCGAGATTGGTTCTTTAGATAAAAATAGGTGGATAGCCTCAGTTCGGCAGATGATAGAAACTACAGATAGAACCGCAGGTAAAGAATATTTGGTTGGGACATCAAGTTGGGGACCCTTTACGCTGGCTGGGCAATTTTTGGGTGTTGAAAAACTGATGATTGGTTTATACAAAGATAAAGCAAGCATCCATGCTTTGTTGGATTTTGCCAGTGAAGTGTGTTTTCAATACTTGGCACCTACAGTGGCAAGAGGTGCAGCCATCTTATCGATTGCTGAACCAACAGCTTCTGGTGATTTAATATCATTACGTCATTTTGAAGAATTTGTTGCACCTTATTTGACTAAAGTGAATGAACGTTTGAAACAATTAGGCGCTGTCATTACGCTTCATATCTGCGGAAATATTACAGATCGATTGTCTGTGGTTCCTCATCTAGGTGTTGATTTATTGTCTGTTGATTATAAAGTTAGCCTTAGATATGCAAAGGAGGTTTTGACTAATAAAGTAGTATTGGCTGGAAATGTAAATCCCATGATATTAAGAGATCGATCAGTGGAAGAGGTAGTGGTAGCAGCCAGAGAATGTATAGTGGAAGCAGGGGAAGAAGGAAAATTCGTATTAATGCCTGGTTGTGATATTCCACCTAGTGTACCGTTAGAAAACGTTCAAGCTTTTATTAGGGGTGCGCACGATTATATAGGGGATGTTGAATTACAGACAGGTTCAAAAGAAGAATAGAGATAAAAAACGAACTGATCAGTCACATTTAAAAATTGAAGAAGTATATGTAGTTTTTTAAATCTTAAGATTTTTGAATTTATCAGAAGTTATATTTAGTTAGATACAATAAAAATGATTGACAAGGATAATGAGAGGTGTTATATTACTATTAATTAAATCATGTATTAGCTGATCATGACAAATGAAGGCTAAAAGAGTCCTGGGTAAGGGATTCTTTTAGCCTTTATTTTTTAAAAAAAAGCTGACTGGATAACCAGAGGCTGGTTTTTTCTCATAGGAAAAAACCAGTCTCATTTTTATTATAAAGGAGGTGAGAATATGTCAGTTATGCTAGTTGGCGCAGATCATTTGGGCAACATTGAGAAAAATTTGCAGATGATGGGAATTCATACAATTGAGCATGTAACTGGCAGAAATGTTAGCGATCGAAAAAAATTCAAATGCTCATTATCGACAGCTTTAATTGTGATTTTTATTGACTATATCAATCATGCAACAGCTAAAAATATTAAAAATATGGCTAAGTCCCAAGGCGTACCGCTCATTTTTGCTAATCGATCTTGGAGTTCATTACAGGATAAACTAGCTGGTTTTAACGTAAGCGAGTTAGGGTAAGCAATGGGAGTTTCTTATATTGGATGCTAGGATTGATCAGAGTTGAATTTTAGAGAACAAACTTTTCAAAGGAGGTATTCTTATGCCAAATTCTATGATCACCCCGTCAACAATAAATGTGCCATCTAAGCAGACCGTTGTCAGTAAAAGTTCCTATGGCGCTAAGTGGATTCCAATGTTGTTGCCTTTGATCCTTACTGTTTTGCTCTTAGCAGAACATACACTGCTTCCCAATAAGCAGCCATTTTTTCAGAAACCTTACTTTACTTGGATCATAGCACTTGTTAGCATTCTATTTATTGTTGTTGGATTTTTGGGGAACTATTTTCCTAAGTTACAGTCAAAATTTGTAACGAAAGCTCCACTGTTAGCAGCTTTTACTGGATTTTTAATTGTTTGGGATGTAGTGACGTTGAAACTAGCTTTGTTACCACTACCATATTTCCCTTCACCTGGTATGGTGATGGCGGCATTAATTAATGAATGGGAGACACTTGGAATCAGCGCGCTATATTCTCTTCGATTATTATTCATCGGATATGGCCTTGGTGCTTTGCTAGGATTGCCGACGGGCGTGTTGATGGGATGGTATCCCCGTTTTCATTATTGGGTGAACCCTGTTCTAAAAATGATTGGACCCATACCAGCGACAGCTTGGATTCCCATTGCCATGGTCGCTTTTCCTAATAGTTTTTCAGCCAGTATCTTCTTACTAGTTTTAGCTTGCTGGTTTCCCATCACGGTGATGACATGGTCTGGTATTGCAAATGTAAATAAAGCTTATTATGAAGTAGCACGCAGTCTAGGAGCTAGTGAATTTTACCTAATCACAAGGGTTGCTCTGCCAGCTGCAATGCCATCCATTTTTGTAGGGTTATTTATGAGTATGGGCGTAGCATTTGTTACCTTAATTGTGGGAGAAATGTTAGGTGTAAAAGCGGGTCTAGGGTGGTTTATTACGTGGGCACAGGGCTGGGCTGAATTTAGTAAAGTATATGCGGCATTGATCGTTATGTCCATACTCTTTTCTAGTATTATTACGGTGCTGTTTAAAGTTCGTGATAAAGTCTTAGTGTGGCAGAAGGGGTTGATTAAATGGTAACAAGTGCAGCAAAAAAGATTGCTGAAGGCGGTGGAGCTTTAGATATTAATCAAGTACAAAAATTATTTATCGATCCTACTGGAGCCCAAGTAATTGCATTGGAAGGGGTTAATCTAGACATTCGACCAGGGGAGTTTGTATCGTTACTGGGTCCTAGTGGTTGCGGTAAGTCGACTCTACTTAGATTAATTGCTGGTCTAGAAAAACCAACAGCTGGCAGTATTACTCTTGATGGTGAAGTTGTTGAAGGTCCCCATTATTTTCGTGGATTAGTTTTTCAAGATCCTACCTTATTTCCTTGGTTGACAATCCAGCAAAATGTAGGAGTGGGACTTGATGCTCGGGGAATTGGGCGGCAAAGTCAAAGGGAGGTGGAGGAATATATCGGATTGGTAGGTTTAGCTGGGTTTGAGAATTCCTATCCATATCAATTATCTGGTGGTATGGCGCAACGGGCAGCATTGGCTAGAGCCCTTGTGAATCATCCTAAAGTGCTACTGATGGATGAACCATTAGGAGCACTTGATGCATTTACCCGTATGAATATGCAAGATGAATTGTTGCGCATTTGGGAAAGTCGAGGCACGACCATTGTATTTGTCACACATGATATTGATGAAGCGATATATCTTAGTGATCGTATTGTGGTCATGACACCGCGCCCAGGTAAAATCGCTAAAATAGTTGATGTTCATATTCCAAGGCCTCGTAGTCGTAATTATCCAGATTTTGTAGAAATAAGGTCTCAAATTTTAGAGTTACTTCATTTTGCTGGCAAAAATAAGCCAGAATATTATCTATGATGATAGATAATATTTTCAAAATTAGATAGTGAGGAGCGATATTATAAATGAAGAAAAGTAAACTAATTGCTACTAGCTTGACTTGTATTTTATTATTATTAGCACTCTTGATAACTGGTTGTAGTCAAAGTCCAGTAGCAACGACAGCATCAACTGGACCGAAAAAAGTTAAAATCGGCTACTCGGGTGGTGCTTGTGAAGCATTTATATTCAGTGCTTTTGAAAAAGGATTGTTTAAAGAAGAAGGATTGGATGTCGAGTTGGTTAAAGTTGATTTTGATACCTTGAAGGAATCCCTGGCAACTGGAAAAATTGATGCTTCAAGTGGTATGGTTATGAAGTGGGTAAAACCTTTTGAACAAGGCGTAGATGCCGTATTTACATCAGGTATTCATACAGGTTGTATCCAAATTTTAGTAAAGGAAAATTCCAATATAAAAAATATTACTGATTTAAAAGGGAAAGTCATTGCCAATAATGGTATGGGTGATGGGCCAATGATCCTCGCATCTCGTGCAATGGCTCATGCTGGTTTGGATTTCAAAAAAGATGTTCAATGGAAGGCCTACCCCGCCTCTGAGTTAGAGGGAGTATTGAACCGGGGAGAAGCTGATGCAATTGCGTTAACTGACCCTATGGCTGAAATGGTAATTGCCAAAGGAAGTGGCATTAAGCTATTGGATACCGCCCATGATATGCCTTATCATGATGAATATTGCTGCATGGCAACAATCAGCGGCAAACTATATCGCACAGATCCGGCGACTGCAGCAGCAATTACTAGGGGTATGATGAAGGGCGCTAAGTGGGTACAAGAACATCAAGATGAAGCTGCAAAGCTCATTATTGATAAAAAATATATTCCAGGAGACGCAGGGTTAGTGGCGAGACTTTTAAAAAGTTATAACTATATACCATCCCTTGATGGTGGCGAAAAAGCAGTAGACAATGCTGTTAGAGAAATGAAAGCCATTGGAGTCCTTGATGCGAGTACAGATGTGGAACAATTGAAGAAAAAAATATTTGTACGTTTGCCTGGGGTGCAATAAATGAGTAACTTTGAACAAAAAGAACCACCACGTAGAGAGCATCGCTTACATGCTTGTATTGCTTCTGGCGGAACTCTAGCTGATATGGCAAACCGTAAGATGAAATGCTGCATTCCCGATGGGGAACGAAGTTTTTCGCAGAATAGTATCTGCTTGTTGTTACCTGCGTTAGGTATGATGAACAGTATTCCTAATAGTGTTGTTTTAATGCATGGTGCCGTGGGTTGTGGTTCTTCCGCTCATGGCGGCAATGCAGCAGTGAGAGCTGGCAATGTTCATCGCTGGGGTGCTGTAAAAGATGGAGTGTGGTTGTCGACAGCTCTTGATGAACGGGATGTTATTTGCGGTGGTGAAGAAAAATTAGAAGAAGCGATCCGTGAGGTAGATCGTCGTTATAGCCCAACAATTATCTTTGTTGTGGCTGGTTGCGTTCCAGGAATTATCGGTGATGATATTGATAGTGTAGCCCAGCGGCTCCAGTCGGAAGTTTCGGCTAAACTTCTTCCTGTTCATTGCGAAGGTTTTAAAACTAAGATATGGGCAACGGCCTACGATGCAGTATATCATGCTCTTGGCCGGGTTATGCTCCAGGAAACATCAGAAAATATTGCCATGGAAAAACCCAAAAAACCGACAGTTAATTTAATGAATGTCTCTTCCATGGGACGTATTGATGAAGTAGAGTTGGAGAGATTGCTTACAGCCCTCGGATTAAATGTTAATATCTTTCCCGTATTTGCAAAACCAGAAAAAATGTATGCTATGACTCATGCTGATCTTTCAATTAGCACTTGCCCTACTCACGATGACTATATGCTCACTTATTTAAAGGAGAAATACAATATTCCCTATATCATTAAGCATATGCCAATTGGGATAAGTAACACGGGTGAGTGGTTACGTGGTGTTGCTGAGTTTTTTGGCTTGACAAACGAGGTAGAGGAGTTCATTAAAGGGGAAGAAATAGAACTGAAAAAAGCATTAGAAGAATTCAAACCACTATTTAGTGGTAAAAAAGTATTTGTTAGTGCTGGAGAATTTCGGGCACTTTCAACTGCAATCTTACTCGCAGAGCTTGGCTTTGAGGTTGTGGCAGTTCGGTCGTATCACCATGATGAATTTGCTGATACAGAATATGAGAAACTTGCCCAAATTACGGCTAAAGATTTTCCGCTTAATATTGCGAACTGCCAACCTTTTGAGGAAGCAAATTTATTGCGCCGAGTTAAGCCTGATATTTTTCTTGGGCATATGAATGGCAATGCTACGGCAGCTAAACTTGGTGTGGCAACCACTGTTATTTATAATGTTGGTCTCCAATTTGTCGGCTATCAAGGAGCTTATCAATTGGCTCGCCGCTTACATCGCCAATTAACGAACCCTAATTTTAACCAAAATATTAGTAGGTGGGTCAACTTGCCCTATTCCAAGGAATGGTATGACCAAGATCCATTTACTTACATCAAGAAGGGGGAGGCCCAAGGCGAATGAGTAATTTTATTGAACGACCTCGTTTTACCTGTGCATTGGGCGGAGCGATGGCTACAGTGACTGCTTTGCCTAAGGGGGTGCCCATTTTACATGCCCCATCAGGGTGCGCGGGCAATCATGCATGGACACAAGCAGGGGGATGCGGTCTACAGGTAGGAGGTTATTGTGGTGGACTTAGTATACCGGGTTCTAATGTCCAAGAAAAAGAAGTTGTTTTTGGTGGTACGGAACGGTTAGAGGAACAAATTAATAATACGTTAAAGGTCATGGATGGGGATTTGTATGTTGTACTGACCAGTTGTGTTACTGATATCATTGGTGATGATGTTGCTTCCGTTGTTAGGCCGCTGAGAGACAAAGGTGTCGATATTATCCATGCTGAGACAGGAGGCTTTAAAGGGAACTCCTATTTGGGATATGAATTAGTATTAGAAAGTTTATTAGGAACATATATTTCAAAAGGTGAGACTAAGAAAGGCAGTGTTAATGTATGGGGGATTGCACCTTGCTTTGATGTATTTTGGCGGGGTAATCTAGAAGGAATAAGAAACTTATTGAGAAAATTAGATCTTGAAGTCAATACCTTCTTTACCATTGACGATAGTCTTGCAGGTATTCAACAGGCTGGTTCTGCTGAATTTAATATTGTGGTTTCGAGTGTAATAGGGGAAAAAGCAGCTGAAATTAGTCGTGAAATACATGGTATCCCTTATCTAATGACTGACCTTCCTATTGGTCCTGCGGCTAGTAATGAATTTTTACGTACTGTTGGCACCGCATTAAATCTTGACCAGGAATTTGTCGAAAAGGTGATTGTTCAGGAAAATCTACGCTACTATCAGCTACTTGAACCCATGACAGATTGTTTTAATGACATGGATTTGCAACGATATGCGGCTGTGATTGGCGATTCTAATTATGCAGTATCTATTGCACGCTTTCTCTCTGATGATTTAGGTTGGCTACCTGAGGTTGTTGCGATTACCGATGTGCTAGATGAAGAGAAACAGTCATTCATCATGGCAAGGTTGACCAGTCTGACATCCAGGGTAACTCCTAAGATCATTTTCGCCGGTGATAGTACAGAAATAGCAGGGCAAGTAAAAGAGCACTGGGCAAATCAGCAAGGGAAAGGTGGCAAATATAACAATCCATTGACTCCGGCATTTGTCGTTGGTAGTTCGTTAGATCGTCCTTTAGCTACAGATCTAGGCGTAGCACATTTGAGTGTAAGTTTTCCTGTAGCTAATCGGGTAGTGATTGATCGAGGTTATACAGGTTATCGTGGAGGTTTACGCCTTATTGAAGACTTGATTAGCACTATGATTATTAATCGATAATCATTAATATATTAATTTAGAATTAGCATAGCTGATCAGGAATGAACTGAAGGCAAAGTTAGCTTTGAAAAGAGCAATCTTTGCCTTTTCATCATATAAGGAGGATTCTTATGGCGGAATTTCTTGTAAACGATCGAAATGCAGTGACAGAGTTGGGGCGAGGAGGGTCTAGCATGGGGAAGATGAGCTCAATAAAACCGTTATCATCTCAGGTATTTGAAATTATAGAATGCTTTTTATATACAGTACAGTACGGCCAACTCATTTTAGCCATACAAGATGGAATTGTTGTCAAAATAGAAAAAATAGAAAAATTTATAATTTCGGCAAAAAGCCGAGAAGCAAAATGTTCAAAAGTAGATAAGCCCTTAAAAAAGCATCCCTTGCAAACTAAAATATTGACTGAATTACAGAGTATCAGGTATGGACAGTTGGTCATTCGTCTTGATAACGGGCAAGTTGAACAAATTGAAAAAACAGAAAAAAGGCGGGTTAATGAACTAGAGGGATTGTATGGAGATGGAATATAATTCTTTTTCATAGAAAAAAACAACAAGCATTTTATATTGCTTGTTGTTTTTTCTTATATGTTATAGATAGTTGATCATAAAAAACTCCATAGAGTTCTATGGAATTTACCATGGCAACAGCGCTTAGTGAATTTCCATTGGGAGGAAATTCGCAACCAGTAGACAAAATGAATCCTGCTTCATGATCGCAAAACGATTGGATTGATTTCGGCATTGCTGATTAGTTAATTGTCAAAATTCAGATATACTGTATTGCTATTAAGATAGATCCATAATTAGTTTAGACTATACAGCGACTTCGCTAGGATCACTCACGAGTCTTCGTGCAAGCTTTACAGCATCGGCAGCATTTACAGCATAGCCGTCAGCTCCTATTTTATCTGCAAAGCTTTGGGAAATGGGTCCGCCACCAATGACTACCTTGTATCGGTCTTTTATGTTTTCCTTCTTTAAAAGATGCACAACTTCATCCATTCCATCCATAGTCGTGGTCATCAGTGTTGCTAATGCGATAATATCTGCATTGACTTCTTTGGCCTTATCAACGAATTGCTGGGGTGGAATATCTCTGCCTAGGTCGAAAACCTCAAATCCTGAAGTCTCAAGCATTATTTTTACTAAATTCTTTCCAATATCGTGAGTATCACCTTCGACAACACCGATTACGACCTTATGTTTTACTCCATGTGCATTTACTTTGATGTGTGGTTTTAATACATCAAGACCTGCATACATTGCATCTGAGCATAGGAGTAACTCAGGAATAAAGTACTCCTCTTCCTCAAATAATTTTCCGGCTTTTTCCATACCGTGGGAAAGGCCTTGATCAATTGCGTCATAGGCGTCGATTCCTTGTGCAACAATTTCATTTGAGAGTGTTATGACCTCATCCTCATCCATTTCAACAACAGCATCAGATAGCTTTTGAAAAAATTCTTTATTATTTATTGACATAGAAAGACCTCCTTATTTATTTAACGTAATCAATTCCTAGGAAGGCATTGATTATTTCCAAGGAACAAAATCAATATTTTGTTCCTTGGAAATAATCCTGTCATTTTTAATGGAATCAGAAAGTACTTTCCGATTCTAAGTAAGGGCAACTAAGGTTTCTGACTGTATCTGAGGACTTGGCATAAGCCAAGTTTTTTCTTAACATGTAGGGTCTATCTAGTTTTATCACAAATTCCGAATAACTCTTCTTCGATTATTTCAAAGGGCGCAATGTGGGCAAAATGATCTTCGTCCCACGGACCGTTTACGATTTTTTGAATATAGGCATCATTGCCTTGTACAGTATCATAACGGAGTTTAAGCAATTCGGCGATTTGCTTGGATTGTTGCATCGTAGCCTCTTCCTCATTGCAACCGGTATGAATAAACAATACTTTTTTATAACTGTCATACATTCGGTCAAGAATTCGTAAGGCTTTTTTCTCTCCATACTTTTCACAAACTCGTTGGTGCTCGGAAAGGATATTTCTTTCTGTGATCATCCATCCACAGGACAAATAAAAGGTTCCTTTTTCCTCCTTAACAAAATCTTCATATGTTGCCTTTGAACCAAGAAGGATGGGCAGACAATCGTGAACTCTAGGAATGATTAAAGGAGTATCAGATGCTTTTAGATTCTTGGTTGATCCGCCACAAAGACCAAAGGCAAGAATAATCTTTGAATACTCTAAGGAACGGTCTAGAATATCCTGCAATTCCTTGTGTAATTTTTGTGGATAGAGGTGAAGTTTCATGGAAATAAACTCATATTCTACGGGATTATCCGGTTTTATTGCGAGTAGTTCTTCTTTCATTACTTCACAAGCGATGATTTTGATGGTCATGAGACCTTCACCTCCATGTTTTATAAAAAATAAAAAGACTAAGTATCACCTCGCGGTGATGACTTAGTCTCCGTTTTCTTCGGTCAACCAAAGAGCATTATATTTATTTTGTGGTGATTTTTAGTTTATAATAATTTTAATATATATAATTAAGTTATTATATTTAGGCTGTGTTGTCAATGCTTTTTGCATTAAAAGGAGTAATATATTTTAAAATTACAGGTTCTATTGATAAAATGATAAAACTGCATATAATGGCAGTTAAAGATTATAAGATACTTTTCCATCAGTCTCAATTCTTTTAATTATTCCTTATTGACAGATGAGATTGCTGGTGATATTCTAAAGGAAATAAATACTAAGAGCTGATTGGAAAACCAAAGGCCGAGGATGTCCCCCGTTTAGGAAGGGGCGTCTGAGGCCTTTTTTATTTGCAATCACTTAAAAAAATTAAGAAGGGGGATGACTCAATGGCAGGTACAACACAATCTACGCTTCCTTGGTATCAAAGAGAAGATACCTGGGCAATTATTATTGCTTTAGGACTTGTTTTGGCCATTACGGCTGCGTTTTTTGGTGGGGTGATAGGATTATTCAAATCAATGGCAGTTAGTATTCCTGGGTGGTCTAATGATATAAGTAAAGTTATTGCTGGGCTTAGTAAAAATATTACTGGACTCTTTTTATTATTTGGATTCTTTCTTGTAGCTTTTTCGATTGGTGCTCGCACAATGGGTTATAATGTTAAAAATTTTATAGCAGGTTTCACAGTATTATTTATTGTGTCGGTGCTTATTTCTATTCTAGGTTCCAATAAGTTTATTAAAGATTGGCAGCTAGAGACCCCACTACTTGCCTTGCTATTCGGCCTTATTATCGGTAATACTGTGACACTGCCACAGTGGTTCCAGGCTGGATTAAAAACGGAATACTACGTAAAAACTGGTATCGTTCTTATGGGGGCTACCTTACCCTTTACCATCATTATGCAAGCGGGTCCTTTAGCAATATTGCAAGCGACAATTGTTTCTGTTATCACCTTTGGAGTGATTTACTTTGCTGCAACCCGTTTATTTGGTTTGGATGAACGTTTTGCTGCCTGCTTAGGGGCGGGTGGATCAATTTGCGGAGTATCGGCTGCCATTGCCATTGGTGGTGCTTGCCGTGCGAAAAAAGAGCATGTTTCTGTGGCGATATCTATGGTCATTGTTTGGGCCGTAATAATGATCTTTGTACTTCCTCTATGGGCAAAGCAACTAGGTATGGATGCTGGACCTGCCGGGGCCTGGATTGGTACTTCGGAGTTTGCTGATGCGGCTGGTTTTGCGGCTGCTGAGGCAATGGGAGATGAAAGATCTGTTAAAACTTTTACGCTAATGAAAGTTGTTGGTCGAGATATGTTTGTCGGTGTATGGGCGTTGGTGGTTGCTTTTTTATCCGTAACAATTTGGGAAAACAAAAGTTCTGCTACAGCGGAGCGTATTGATAAAGGAGAAATATGGCGTCGTTTCCCTAAATTTATCATTGGTTTCTTTGCAGCCTCGATCTTTGTCACGATGCTTATTACAATGATGGAACCGAAAGCCGCGTCGGATTTTTCAAAAGATGCTATAGGCTCCATTAAAACATTACGTGGCTGGACATTTACTTGGACCTTTCTGAGTATTGGATTTACCACTCGTTTCCGTGAATTAACTTCATTTGGTTGGAAACCGTTAGTGGCATTTACCATTGGTGTACTAATCAATGTGCCCCTTGGATATTGGCTATCAAATGTAGTGTTTGTAGACTATTGGTTGAACATTAAATAAATTAAGTTTCATGGAATTAAGAATAATTAGCAAGGAATTGCCAGAGGAGGGAAAAATCACGGATAAATCACATAAATCAATGGTAAATCATCTGACTCGAATTATTTTAAAACCCGTGGAGGAACCCTTGTTTCGTGGTCACTTTCTAAAGAACAACTTAGTTGATGCCCAGGCAGTAAGGAATTTTGGCTTACAATTGCAGCACAGAGCGGAACGGGTTGCTTTGATGATGGAATTGTTGGCGGCAAAAGAGTTTTCTTTTCATTTTCAACAGGGCTCTATTTTTGCTGATTCGTCGGTGATGGAAGGGCAAGAGGCAAAAGAATATTTACTGGGAAATGGATTTCTTGATCAAGAATTTCAAATATTTCTAGAGTATGGGCGTAAATGGGGAATTATGTAGCGTTGTATTTTAAAAATGAAAATAGAGTTAAGATTGGATGTTGGTGAATAAGCCAATTATATCTAGGCTGGTTAGGAAAACTAAAGGCCAGATTTACCCTATGGGGTAAGTCTGGTCTTTAGTTCTTTTTCTACAAAGACAAGGTTGAGGGGGTGATGGAATAATAGGAGAAACCCATGAGTCAATTAAGGGACAGCAAGATTGCCTTACAGTAAAATTATTATAAAAGATATACCAGGTAATTTAAGGGGGAATTTCAGGATGTTTACATTATTTAAAGGCAAATTATTAATAATATCATTTCTAATCCTCGTTTTTGGATTATTTGCGGGAGGTTGCTCTAGCAATCAAAAGAATCAAACTGCCTCAGGGAATGCAAAACAGGAGCAGGCAGTTGTCGAGTTCAAATATCCCAAGAATCCAAGTTTTGATCTTGTTAACATAGCAGATGATCTTGGTTACTGGGAAGGCACAGGAGTGAAGCCCAAATATGTAGGTGCAGTGGCAGCAGGGCAAATTATTCCTGCAGTATCGACTGGCGCCATTGATTTGGGTGCGCGTCATGTTCCACTCTCCATTGCTGCGATTGCAGGGGGAGCCGATATGAAGGTTATTTCTGCTGGCAATGAAACAACGCCGGACTATCCACATATGAAATATTTTGTGCGGGCCGATTCTGGAATCAAAGACATAAAAGATTTGGTAGGTAAGAAAATTGGTATTAATAGCTTTGGTGCGTGCTCTGAATATGTAACAAAAAAATATCTAAGGGACAATGGGCTAGAAGATAAAGTGAAGTTTCTGGTAGTCGCTAATGATCAGTTAGAGCAGTCTCTAAGACAAGGGCTGATTGACGTGGCAATTATTCATCCGCCTGATTCAGGAAGAGCAGAGGCTTCCTCTGAATTAAGAAGACTGTGGAGCGATTATGATATTGACCAAGGAGCTAGTGGGATGATGGCTTATTCAGCATCGGGTAAGTTTTTGCGTTCTAATCCTGAGGCAGCCAAAAAGATAGTGGAAGTTCTGGCGAAAACCGCTAATTGGGTGGATGCAAATCCTGTTGAAGCACGGAAGCTAGTGGCCAAAGAGTTGAATATCGATTTGAGTCTGGTGGAAGGGTACAGCTACTACAAAGATCAAGTCATTCAAGATCAACCTGTTAAGTACTGGGTAGACCGTTTAGAAGCAGAAGGTAAGATTGAGCAAGGAAAATGGAAAACTACAGATTTCTACACCAATGAATATAATCCCAATGTTAAAAAATAAAAACTGTGCCTAAGATTTGTGGAAAATTAACGTAATCAATTGGATGGAGGGGAAGTTTGATGACAAAGATAACAGCCCAAAATGTTACTAAGGTATTTAACATTGAAAATGAGGAGGGCAAGGTCGATCAATTATTCGTATTGAATGATTTTCAACTGGAAGTGAAAAAAGGGGAGTTCCTTGCGATCTTAGGGCCAAGTGGTTGTGGAAAATCAACATTTCTTAACATTCTTGGAGGCTTAGATAAACAAACCAGTGGGGACATTTATGTTGATGATCAGCCTGTAGTTGGTTCAGGCAATAATTTAGGTTATGTATTTCAAGCCTATGCCTTATTTCCGTGGCGGACAGTACTAGAAAATATAGAGATAGGTCTAGAAATCCGCGGCGTTGGCAAAAGTGAAAGAAAAAAAATAGCCAAAGAATATATAACTCTTGTTGGATTAGATCAATTCAGCAACCGTTATCCTCATGAATTATCGGGAGGAATGAAACAACGGGTTGCTATTGCCAGGGCGCTAGCTTATCAACCTGAAGTGCTATTGATGGATGAACCTTTTGCGGCACTTGATGCGCAGACGAGAGAGTTATTGCAATTGGAACTACTTAGAATTTGGGAAAATAATAATAAGACGGTTCTTTTTGTGACACATAGTATTGATGAAGCCATTTTCCTTGCCGATCGTGTTGCAGTAATGACCGCAAGGCCTGGTAAAATAAAAGAAATTATTGAAATTCCTTTGCCTCGGCCTCGTACTGGCGAAATACGAAATTCCAATGCATTTGCGAAAATACGGCATCAGGCTTGGGAATTACTTAAAGATGAAGTTTTATTAGCTCAGGATCCAAGTATCCGTACGATAACTGCATCTTTATTGGAAGGAGAAACTGAGGACAAAAAGAGAGGACAAAAATATGAAAAAGTTGGTTAATAAATTTCGACATATTTTAGGAAGAGGAAGTGGGATTTTTTTAGTGCTTCTTCTTTGGGAAGCTGCACCTCGTTTAGGGTGGGTTGATCAGACGTTTCTAAGCCCTCCGTCTATAGTTGCAAAATCTTTTTATGATCTTCTTATCTCGGGGAAACTCTGGATACATTTCTTAAGCAGTATCCAAAGATCATTACTGGGTCTAACTCTTGCAATTGTAGTTGGCACTAGTTTCGGTATCTTTCTTGGCTGGTTTAAACAGTTAGAGTATTTTGCAGACCCCATTTTTCAAAGTTTTCGTCAAATGTCTGCATTTGCCTTATTTCCCGTATTTATTTTGTTTTTTGGTATTGGTGAAGTTTCTAAAGTAATCATTATTTTTTGGGCTTCCTTATGGCCAGTGTTGCTTAATACAATTAACGGAGTTAAAAATGTTGATAAACTTTTAATTAACTCTGCCAAATCACTAGGAGCTTCCCAAAGTTTTATCTTTCTGAAAGTAGTCTTGCCAGCAGCAACTCCAGGTATTATTACAGGTATCCGTCTTGGAGGGTCTTATTCAGTACTTGCTCTTGTGGCTGCGGAAATGATTGGTGCTGAATCTGGACTTGGATTTTTGGTTCTGTATTCCCAAGAAACATTTAAGATACCAGATATGTTTGCTGCCATTATAGCCCTTGCTTTTGTAGGGCTGACATTTAACTATTCTCTATCTTTTATTGAAGGTAGGCTTACAAAATGGAAAGGTCGTTCAACCGAAAATTTTTAAGACAGAACATTATCAAAACAGTTGGCAGGTCGGTTTGACCTGCCAATTGGCTACGTTTTTTTAGTAGGGGGAAAATAGACATATGCTAAAAATCATATCACCTGAAGAATTAAAATTATTATTAGAGAGTGATGAAATTTATGCATTGATTGATGTAAGGGAAAGAAATGAGTATGAACAAGGACAAATTTTAGGGGCAACCCAGGTTCCACGTCGTTTACTGGAGTCCCGTATTCCCGTACTCATTCCTGTACGCAATACGAAAGTTATTTTATATGATAATGATAATTACCGATCTAGCTTGGCTGCTCATACATTGAAAAAATATGGTTATACAAATATATATATTCTTGCAGGTGGCTTAAACTCCTGGAAAATTGCAGGCTATCCTGTAGTCGAAGGAATTCATGTGCTGAGTAAATCTTTTGGTGAGATAGTGGGAGAAATTCGTAAAAGTGTACCCAAGTTGTCAGCCACAGAATTAAAAAAAATAATAGATTCTAATGAAGATAGTTTTGTTATTATCGAAGTACGTCCCCTTGAAGAAGTACAGAAGACAGGGAGTATTCCAGGTGCAATTAGTATCCCTGGTGTAGAGTTGCCTCTTAGGATCACAGATTATGCTAAAAATGGACAGAAAATAATAACTACGTGTGCTGGTCGCACAAGAGGATTTATTTCATGTGCAACATTAAAATTAATGGGAATTGATAATGTATATGATCTAAATAATGGAACGATGGGGTGGCAGTTAGCAGGGTTTGACTTAGAAAAAGAAGTCAAAAAAGGAGCGCTTCCTTCTTTCGAAAGCAAAAAAGAAGGAGCTAACTTTGCTACCAAGTTAGCTAATGAAAACAATATACAACTTATTTCTGTGAAACAGTTGCAAGCCTTGCAACAAAATGCACACCAAGAAACGTTGTACCTTCTTGATGTGCGTAGTCATGAGGAGTATGCAGAGATTGGTCATATAGCGGGGTCCATTGCAATTCCCGGTGGGCAAGCAATCCAAAATACCGATGATGTTATTGCAGTTCATAATGCTACCATCGTTTTTGTTTGCGATAATAGCGCTAGAGCAATTATAACCGCTTATTGGTATAACCAAATGGGATTTACTAATGTGTATGTGCTAGATGGTGGCTTAAGTGCATGGACTCATTCGGGTCATAGATTAGAAAAAGGTCCAGCTGAGCCATTTGCCCTGGGTTTTATTGAAGCTTCTGAGAGGGTAGATAAAATTAATCCTGACCTATTAAAGGGTATAGTAGATAAACCATCTAAGACCATAATCATAGATGTAGAAGATAGTAAAAAATTTCACCATGGGCATATCCCAGGAGCCCATTGGGTGCCACGAGGATGGCTTGAGAAAAGGATTGAAAATGTAATTACCGATAAAGGAACTCCTCTCGTTGTAACTTGCTCTGATGGTTTCAATTCAGTTCTTGCTGCAGTAACATTATTAGAAATGGATTTTTATAATGTTTGCATTCTAGATGGCGGCACGAACTCATGGGTAGAAGCTGGCTTTGGCCTTACGACTGGCATGGAAGGAATAGAGCCTGACGATTGGCATGTACATCTAACCGAATTTGGCAGTAAGGAGGCAATCAAATATCTTAAATGGGAAGAAGACATAATTAACTTACCAGAATATATGAACTATTTTTACCGCAGGGGTATAGTAAAATAATAAAACTGGGGAAGGATTGGACAATAGGAGGGAGACAGTTGATTAAACGAGAGTTAACTAAAGGGGAGATTATTAAACAAGCCCAAGGATTGGGAGCAGAGTTGGTAGGTTTTGCTCCTATTAACAGGTGGGAAGAATATGGGGATTTAGAGGAATCCTTTTTTCCTCATAAAGTGTGGCCTTTAACCAAAACAGTAATTGCTCTGGCCATCCCATCCTTACTGCCTATTGTGGAAACAAAAATTTCCCATCTGTATAAGTCACAATATAACAATACCAATCGCTTATTAGATGAAGCAGCTTATCGATTAGCGGCTTTTTTGAATAGAAACGGACATGCTGCGGTTAACATTTGCCGGGATGGCTATGGGGTGGGGGTGTTAGAGGAAAAACCGATCGCAGCATTTTCCCATGTTTGGGCTGGTTATTATGCGGGCCTCGGCACAATAGGCTGGAATCATACCTTAGTAACTCGGGAGTTTGGTCCACGGCATCGCTTGGTATCAGTTCTAACAGCATTAGAATTAGATGGCGATCCTATGGTGGAAGAAAAACTGTGTAATAAATGTAAGTTGTGTGAGAAGGCCTGCCCAACGCAGTCATTTTCGGGCAACAATAGTGATACATATTCGAACATGGACAAGTTTGCTTGTATGAGTAGGAGAAAACGATTCAACGGACCATTTAATCATTGTGGTTGTTGCATTAAAGTTTGCCCAGTGGGGGAAGATCGGAACCTTTATAACAGCACAGCCATAAAAAAATATTTTGATGAAGCAAAGGATATCACTTTATGGGGTTCTGGGGTTGGGGCAAACATAATAGAAAGAGAGGAGTAGCTATTTTGGCACAAATAGAGTTAACTACGGCTGAGATAATGGAGCAAGCTCGGAATCTTGGAGCGGAATTTGTAGGTTTTGCGACCATTGACAGGTGGGAAAAGTCTGAGGATGTACCTATAGCGCTTCATCCCCACAGAATTTGGCCTCAGACTAAAACTGTAATTGTCTTAGGAGTTCCCTCATGGCAGCCTAGTGGGGAAACATCACCCACAATAGTGAGGGAACAATCTAGCGTTATAAATAATCTACTAGATGAAGTAGCTTATCGATTGGCAGTATTTCTGAACCGTAACGGCTATCCGGCTGTCAATATTCCATGGGACAGTGAGGGGGAAGGCATACCCGAACACAAAACAATCGCAGTATTTTCTCATGTATGGGCTGGACATTATGCGGGCCAGAGTCAAGTAAGTAAAAACAACATTTTTCGGGCCGCAAAGTACAATCCCCAGCTTAATTTCGTATCAGTGTTGACAGCCTTTGAATTAAAAGGCGACGTATGAAGATAAAGAGAAGTTATGTATAAGAGTTTGTTATGCTAGAAAGTATGCCTAAAGTTCAGAGAGGATGCAAACTTAGCAAAAAGGAGTGAGTAGACTGGCACAAGTTGAGTTAACTAAGGCAGAGATTATCCAGGAAGCCCGAGATCTAGGAGCCGAGTTTGTTGGTTTTGCGTCCATTGATAGATGGATAGAGTCTGGGGATGTACCAGTGGCATTTCATCCCCACAAAATTTGGCCCCAGGCTAAAACGGTGATCGTCCTAGGAGTTCCTTTATGGCTGCCTATTATAGAAGCATCACCCACCGTACTGGGGAGGGAACAAGCAAAGGTAACAAATGAGTTATTAGAAAAAGTAGCTTATCGATTGGCGGTATTTTTAAACCGCAAAGGTCATTTAGCTGTCATTCCAGATAGCGAGGTTGAAGATGAATTAGAAGAAAAACCGATAGCAGCATTTTCTCATATTTGGGCTGGGTATTATGCTGGACTTGGTTCATTAGGCTGGAATCATACCTTGTTAACACGGGAGTATGGTCCGAGGGTTCAGTTGATATCAATCTTCACTGCTTTGGAATTGGCAGGAGATCCTTTAGTTGAAGGAGATTTATGCAATAAATGTTTGTATTGTCAAAAAATCTGTCCTGCTCAAGCCCTTATCGGTGATGAAAAGTTAAAATATGCGCAAGTAGACCAAGCAGCCTGCATAAATAACGAAAAAAGATTGCAAAAAGCTTTTAGTGATCCCTGTGGCTCTTGTCTAAAAGTGTGCCCAGTTGGGGAAGATAGGCAGCTTTTTCAGAGTAATAGCTTTGTAAAATACTTTGAGGAGCAGGATATTTTAGCCCGTAATCCGCAGGCAGAGGCATACAGGGATTGGGTACATATTCGTAATTATGGGAGTTATCCATTAGAGGGGGCCTTAAAGAAAAAAGAGGATAAGGGATAGTAAAGAACCATTATAATAAAGAAAGATCGAAAGGCGTTTCCTGATAGACATAGTAGTTGAGCCAGTTGGAAAAGAGCAGGTTGGCAGCACTTCGCCAGAGGACTACTGGTGTTTGCGTGGGGTCATCGTTAGGATAGTAATTTTGTGGGATTTGAACTGATAACCCTTGAGCAAAATCTCGATCGTATTCGGCCTTGAGAGAAAGAGGATCATATTCTGAATGGCCTGCAATAAAGAATTGTCTACCTGTTAGATCAGCGGCAGCATAAACACCAGAAATATCAGACTCTGACAAAATGCGTAGCTTAGGATTCTTGAGGATGTCTTCCCGTTTAAATTCAGTATGTCTGGAATGGGGAACATGAAAGATATCATCAAAACCACGGAATAGTTTGACTTGTTCCGTATCATTCTTTTTGTGGGGGAAAACTCCAAATATTTTTTGTGGAAGATCATATTTTGGAATACCATAGTGGTAGTATAGTCCGGCTTGGGATGCCCAGCAAATATGGAGAGTGGAATATACATGAGTTTTACTCCATTCCATAATTTCACAAAGTTCATCCCAGTAGGCTACCTCTTCAAAGGGAATTTGTTCGACAGGTGCACCAGTAATGATCATGCCATCATAGTTGCGAGATTTTATATCCTCGAATGTTTCATAAAATTTGATCAGATGTTCTTGTGATGTATTGGTAGGACAATAAGTAGCAGTATACATGAAGTCAACTTCCACTTGCAGAGGAGAATTACCTAGCAGGCGGAGTAATTGAGTCTCAGTAGTAATCTTGATAGGCATGAGATTTAAAATTAATATTTTAAGAGGACGTATATCTTGGGTATAGGCTCGGTTCTCATGAATTACGAAAATGTTTTCACTTTCCAGAATGTTGGTAGCAGGTAAATTGTTAGGGATTTTTATAGGCATAGTGCATTCCTCCATTTTTTTGATATTATAAAAACTCAATAGAAGGCTGTTATGCTCTTCTAATCAAGTGGGGTAACAAAAAGAGCCCCTTTCCGAGGAAAGGGGCTCTTTAAACCGCACATTCCTCTCATCTTTCAGGATTGCTCCTGCTGGAATTAGCACCGTTGCATTGCTGCCGGCTGCCGGGTGTCATAGGGCCAGTCCCTCGACCTCTCTAGATAAGAGTTTAATATTAATTTATGAATAATATTAACATAGGTAAATAAGTAAGTCAAAGTAAAATTTAATAAGAGGTTTTACAAAATGTCATACTATATTGACAAAGTGACCAAGCTGAATATAATAAAAGTTAAAGATTGTCAATTTCAAGGATGAATGACTATGAAAAAAGGTCAAGCTCTTTCTGAAATGAAAGTGGTTTGATCTCTTTTATTTAATTGGTGAGATATTGGTTGTATAACAAACAAGGAGACTCCTGTTATATGTTGAAAGCACATAATAAGAATGCGCAAGTTTCTTCCCTCATTCACTGCAAGTCATATGTACATTTTTGGTTTTCCAGGGTTCTGACAACTCTGGCGTATCAAATGCTGGCTGTTGCCGTGGGTTGGCAAGTCTACGAGTTGACTGATAGTCCCTTCTATTTAGGGTTGGTTGGTCTTGCTCAGTTTTTGCCAATGTTTTTACTAACTCTTGTTGTTGGGCATGTGGCGGACCGTTTTAATCGTCAGAAAGTTATTTGTATTTGTCAAATAACGGAAGGCGTGGGTGTAGGTTTGTTGGCAATCGGAAGTTATACTGGTTGGCTTAGCAAAGAAAGTATCATTACCATTGTATTTCTGATCGGCGCAGCCAGGGCTTTTGAGGGACCGACGATGCAAGCTTTTATGCCTGGATTGGTATCGGCTAAGATTTTTCCGCAAGCTTTGGCGACTGTTAGTTCGGCAAATCAGACAGCCAATATCATAGGGCCGGCAATTGGGGGATTACTTTATGCTGCAGGTCCTGCCTATGTTTATTGTGCAATTAGTGTACTTTTTCTAGGTGCCAGTTTTCTTATTTCTAGAATTAAAATTGAACGTGAAATACGGAAAGTTCATGCTGTTAATCTACGAGAATTATTTGCTGGGATCACTTTTATTCGTCGAAAACCCACAATACTTGGTGCCATATCCCTGGATCTTTTTGCTGTACTGTTAGGGGGAGCAACTGCTCTATTGCCAATTTATGCTAAAGATGTGCTTTTTATTGGGCCAGAGGGAGTGGGGATTTTACGCTCAGCGCCAGCCGTAGGTGCCTTATTGATGTCAGGTTTTTTAGCCCATTATCCTCTTAAACGTAAAGTCGGCCGAACGATGTTTAGCGCTGTATTTGTTTTTGGACTGGCTACCATTGTATTTGCCTTATCAACGTCCTTTGCTTTATCTCTCGCCTCATTAGTTGTCCTTGGTGCTGCAGATGTCATCAGCGTTGTCATTCGTTCCTCCTTAGTGCAATTGCAGACGCCAGATGAAATGCGGGGAAGAGTGAGTGCCGTCAACTCAATGTTTATTGGAACTTCTAATCAGTTAGGAGAATTTGAGTCTGGTGTAACGGCAGCTTTTTTCGGTACAGTGCCTGCACTGCTGATTGGTGGTATTGGCACAGTATTGGTTGTTATTCTATGGATAAAACTATTTCCCGAACTCGCTCAAGCTGATCGAATCGCATCTTGACAAAGTGCTATAAACAAGTATATTATATAAACAAATTATACCGTAAAGCTGATCAGTAGTAATGACTGAAGGCAAAGAAAGGTTCCTTGTGAAGGAATCAATCTTTGCCTTTTTATTTTAAGGATGTATTACTACAGATAATAATAAGAGAAAGGGAAGTGTATAGTATGTCTAAAGTTGCTGTTGCGAGTACTGATGGAATAGCCATTAATGAGCATTTTGGTAGAGCGGAAGAATTCTGGATTTATGAAAGCGATGAAGAGGGAGCTTACCAATTTATTGAACGTAGAAAAAAAACGCTTGAAGAATCTGAAGGCGATCATGCTACTACAGTTCAATTACTTGCTGATGTTGAAGTCGTATTAGTTAACAAAATTGGCCCGGGAGCAGAGAAAGAATTGCGACGTGAAGGGATAATAGCCTTAAGTGTATCTGGTACCATTGATAAAGCCCTTAGCGCTTATGCAAAAAGAGGAAAGTTTATCAAGAATAATGCACTACTAGGGACAATAAAAGGTTGCCAGGCATCTGGTGGATTAGGATGTTCGAATAGATGTAAATGAGTAAGAGTAGGTCAAATTTCCTTAAATGTAACTTGAATTTATAAGCTGATAGAAGAATTAATTTTTAGTAGTATTAGGTGTCAGATTCTTGCTTCTTAGTAAAGACAAAGGAAGGAAATATATGATTGATTATAAGCCGATAGGTATCATTCACTCGCCCTTTAAAGAGGCAAAGGGGACACCAATTCAAGCTGTTGCAGCCCAGGAGACTGTTGGTAGTATTGAATTAGATCCAGAATACGTTGCAGGCTTAAAAGATATTGAGGGGTTTTCTCATCTTATATTGCTGTATCACTTTCATTTGATTAGGGAGTCTTCTTTATTAGTAAAACCTTTTCTGGATAATGAACTGCACGGAATTTTTGCTACCCGATCACCAAGTCGACCTAACTCAATTGGCATATCAGTCGTACGTCTGATTAAGGTCGAAGGCAATACACTGTATATCAAGGATGTAGATACTATCGATGGGACTCCTTTATTAGATATAAAACCTTATGTACAAAAATTTGATGTCAGAGAAACTGAAAAGACTGGGTGGTTCGAAAAAAGCATACATAAACTTTCACATACAAAAGATGATGGTAGATTCATAAAATGAGTGATCAATGGCCATTATGTTCAGAAAAAACGAATAGATTCTAGATTAGAACC
This sequence comes from Pelosinus sp. UFO1, assembly GCF_000725345.1. Taxonomy (NCBI): domain Bacteria; kingdom Bacillati; phylum Bacillota; class Negativicutes; order Selenomonadales; family Sporomusaceae; genus Pelosinus; species Pelosinus sp. UFO1. The sequence goes on along the minus strand of NZ_CP008852.1, from coordinate 3,000,197 downwards.
TTGCCGACTGGTGGAAGAACTAGAGGCTATAGTCCATTTTAATGGAATATAGTCTCTTTATTTTTATAATTGGCTATTTGTCGAATAGAAAGGTTAAGGAAGGTGGATTGAATGATTACAATTGAGGATTTAAATAAAGATTATATTACGCCTCATGCTAGGATAAATGCCTTGCGTAATATAAATTTGCAAGTTGAAAAAGGCGATATTTTTGGCATTATCGGTTTTAGTGGAGCTGGTAAATCAACTTTAATTAGATGTCTAAATCGCCTTGAGGAACCTGATTCAGGTAAGGTTATCATAGCAGGGCAAGATATTACAGCTATGAACAAACAGCATTTAAAGTTGGCTAGAAGAAAAATAGGTATGATTTTTCAGCAATTTAATTTACTTGATGCAAAAAATGTTTTTGAAAATGTTGCCTTTCCTTTGAAGGTTTCCGGATATCCTAAGAAGCAAATTAGGCATCGGGTGGAAGAAATTCTTGAGTTAGTTGGTTTGGCAGATAAAGCCAAAGCATACCCCTTGCAGTTAAGTGGAGGACAAAAACAAAGAGTTGGTATTGCTAGGGCTCTTTCCAATAAACCAGATGTACTACTTAGTGATGAAGCGACATCTGCTCTTGATCCCCAAACAACCTATTCTATATTGGAACTTCTAAAAGATATCAATAAGAAATTAGGTTTAACAATTGTCCTAATTACCCATGAACTTGATGTACTGAAACATATTTGCAACAATATGGCTGTTATCGAGCAAGGAAGAATTGTTGAAAATGGCCCAGTTGAAAAATTCTTTTTAAACCCTGAGAGTGATACGGCGAAACGATTTATTAGCATTTTGCAAGGGTTCGAAGCAAAGCGTGTATATAAGGAAGGTGGTGGGATTTGAACGACGATGTATTAGAACTACTATTCACTGGTCTTGGTGAAACAGTTTACATGGTAACCCTTTCTACTCTCATTGCCTTCGCGATTGGATTGCCACTTGGAATTATATTAGTAGCTACAGAAAAAGGCAATGTGTTGGAAGCCCCCCAAGTCAATAAAGCTTTGGGGACAATTATCAATATAGTACGTTCATTTCCAACCATTATTCTTATTGTTGTTTTACTTCCTTTAGCTAGGTTTATTGTGGGAACGACCCTGGGGGCTACGGCAGCAGTTGTACCCCTATCCATTGGAGCCGCACCATTCATTGCTAGAATTATTGAGAACTGCCTTAAGGAGGTTAGTTTTGGTAAAATCGAAGCGGCGACGGCCATTGGCGCTAACCCTTTAACGATCATTACAAAAGTACTTATTCCTGAAGCTCTGCCTTCTCTCATCCGCGGGTTGACCATTGCAGTGGTAGGAATTATAGGTATGACGGCAGTTGCTGGGGCAATTGGAGCAGGAGGTTTGGGTAGTCTTGCCATACGGTTTGGATATATGAGATATCGAGATGATATTATGATTGCTACTGTCATAACCTTGATTATTCTAGTGCAAGGTGTGCAGTTTGGTGGTGATTTCCTAGCTAACTATATTAATGGGAAAAGGTATAAGTTTGATTAAAATATAGGAAAAAGGGTGATTTATATGTTGAAAAAAAGTATTCTCTTTAAAATAGCCATTCTAGTTATCAGCAGTATCATGATTGCCGGTTTATTTGCTGGATGCTCATCTAAAAAAGAAAGCGCCCCAGTAAGTACTAGTAAATCAGAAGTAACTGTAAAAGTGGGAGCAGCAGTAGTGCCACATGCGGAAATTTTAAATTTTATAAAACCTAAATTGAAACAGGAAGGGATCAATCTTGAAGTGGTTGTGCTGGATGATGAGGCGCAGTTAAATCCTGCATTGCAAACAAAAGCAATCGATGCTAATTATTTTCAACACGTTCCTTACTATGAATCTGTAGCAAAAGAAAAGGGGTATAATTTTGTTGTAGCTGCGAAAGTGCATGTAGAACCCATTGGCTTATACTCACAAAAAATAAAAAGCAAAGATGAGTTGAAAGAAGGTGCTACCATCGCTATTCCTAACAATCCGTCCAATGAGTATCGATCTCTTGTCTTATTACAAGCCCAGGGGTTGATTAAATTAAAAGAAGGAATTGCTAATTTTGCAGCGACTCCTAGAGACATTGTAGAAAATCCGAAAAAACTAAAATTTGTTGAAGTTGACTCTGCACAATTGACCCGTTCATTACCTGATGTTGATGGTGCAATTATCAATACTAATTTCATTCTTGAAGCAAAAATAGATCCTAAAACGGCACTCTTTAGAGAAGATGCTAATTCACCTTATGCAAATGATTTATTTGTAAGAAAAGGTGAGGAAAGTAGGCCAGAAATTAAGAAAATAGGAGAAATACTAACTTCTCCTGATGTGAAGAAATTCATCCAGGATAAGTATGGAGTGGCTGTAGTTCCTGCATTTTAATTATAAAAGTAAAGGCTGGGCAGGTTTTAATTCTGACCAGCCTTTTAAAAAATCATAAAATTAATGTGTTAAGCGAGGGAGGTAAGGATGAGTAAAATTAATCTTAATGCTTCAGAGGTCCAAACTCGAGAATCACGTCTGGGTTCGATTACAGGGTTTGCAGGCACTGCTGGAGAGTTAGTTGGATGCGCTCGAGCTGGTACGCTAAAAGAGAGTGACAGAAGTTTTAGCCAATGTATGGGGTGCAGTTCTGGCAATGCTTTTTGTCAGCTGTCTATGATACAAGATGCCATTGTTGTCAATCATGCTCCAGTGGGTTGTGCAGGAGATTTTTTTACCTTTAATTTTGTATACCGCGTGGGACAAATGGAAAGAAACTTGCCTCCAGTGATTGGGCGCTATTTTAATACGAATATTGAGGAACAGGATACTATTTTTGGGGCGACACAAAAACTTGCAAATACCATTCGTACCGCTTATGAAAGAATACATCCTAATGCAATTTTTATTACAACATCTTGTGCTTCAGGAATTATCGGTGATGATGTGGAGGGCGTTGCCAATGATTTAACGGAAGAACTTGGCATTCCTGTTATCTCGTGTTTCTGTGAAGGGTTTAAATCGAAAATTTGGACGACCGGTTTTGATGCGGCCTATCATTCCATCATTAGAAAACTCGTAAAGCCCCCAGAAAAAAAGTCGAATAAGGTGAATATCGTTAATTTTTGGGGTAGCCGCATTTTTGATGAAATATTGAATCCATTAGGATATGAAGCCGATTATATCATTCCATTTTCGACTACAGCTCAGTTGGAACATATTTCGGAAGCGGTAGCAACCATTCAAATTTGCCCAACTCTTGGCACTTATATCGGTGCTGCTCTAGAACAGGTTTATGGCGTGCCAGAAATCAAATCTCCACCAGCCTATGGTATAGCAGGAACCGATCAATGGATGAGGGAGCTAGGGCGAGTTTTGGATCGGCAAGAGCAGATTGAGGCTTTGATTGTCAAAGAACATGAACGGATATTGCCCAAATTACAAGAATATCGGGAGCAACTTCAAGGGAAAAAAGCCTATTTAACAGCGGGAGCTGCACATGGTCACGCCTTAATTGCTCTACTGCGGGAATTAGGGCTAGAAGTGCAAGGTGCTGCAATTTTTCATCATGATCCAATTTATGATAATGATACGACCACTTCTGATGCCTTAGCTCATGCGGTAAACACCTATGGTGATATTCCTAATTATAATGTTTGTAATAAACAAGCCTATGAATTAGTTAATGTATTAAACAAAATAAAGCCAGATATTATGATTGCAAGACACGGTGGTATGACTCTTTGGGGTGCAAAACTAGGAATTCCTACTCTATTAGTTGGGGATGAGCAGTTAAGCTTTGGTTATCAGGGCATTCTAAATTACGGGGAAAGGATTCTGGAGACTCTTGATAACAAAGAATTTGTAATTAATTTGGCAAAACACAGTACAATGCCTTATACCAAATGGTGGCTAGATCAAGATCCATTTTCTTTTCTAAGGAGTGACCTAAATGTCAAAACTTATTGAACAGCCTCGTTATTCTTGCGCTTTAGGCGCACAACAGTCGGTAATTGCCATAAAGAGAGCCGTTCCTATTTTGCATTCAGGACCAGGTTGCGGTGACAAAATCAATAGACTTCTAGGACAAGGTGAAGGTTATGCAGGTGGCAACACGGTACCTTGTACCAACGCAAGTGAATCAGAGATTGTGTTTGGTGGAGAATCAAAATTGGGAACTGTTATTGAGGGAGCCTTTCAAGTGATCGACGCAGATCTTTATGTCGTACTGACTGGTTGTACCTCTGATATTATTGGCGATGATGTCGCACAAGTGACGAGCCGCTATCAAGAACAAGATAAGCCTATTGTCTATGTTGAAACAGGTGGTTTTAAAAGTAATAATTATGTAAGTCATGAAACGGTAGTCAAAGGAATTATTGATCAATATGTAGATAAATTTAAAATAGGAAGCCATAAAATTAAGAGGTTAGTCAATGTATTTGCTACCATCCCTTATCAAGATGCTTTTTGGAATGGAAATTTAGAAGAAATTAAACGGATATTGGAAGGAATCGGTCTTACCGTCAATATTCTATTTGGGGCAGAGTCTCAAGGAATTGAAGAATGGAAAACAATCCCTCAAGCCGAGTTCAACATTGTTGTTAGTGCCTGGGCGGGCCTTGAGATTGCTGAGCATTTAAAAAATAAATATGGTACTCCTTATACTCACTTTTCGTATTTACCAATTGGTGGTCTTGAAACAACAAAGTTTCTTAGGCAAGTGGTGGCCTTCGGTGCTCTTGACGTAGATTATGCAGAAGCCTTCATTAAAAAAGAAGAAGAAAAGTTTTATATGCATATTGAAAGAATGGCTGATTTTATGTTGGAATTTAGATATGGTCTTCCACGTCGATTTTATACTATTTTAGATGCTTCTTACGCCATTGGTTTCTCCAAATATTTACTGAACGAACTTGGTATTCTGCCAACGAAACAGTTTATTATTGATGATACACCGGAAGTGTTTCAAGGGGCTATTCACGAACAGTTCGAGAAAATTTCCGAATTCCGTTCCGCTAAGGTTAGTTTTTCCATTGATGCTGGTGCCATTCAAGAAGAAATTAGAAATGATGAGCATAAAAGCAGAGGGCTGATCCTAGGGAGTGCCTGGGAACGAGATCTAGCTACGGACATTGGGGCTGATCTTTTAATTGTCAGTGTTCCTGTTGCTTATAGACTTATTTTGAATTGCGGATATGCTGGTTATAATGGTGGCCTTAGGGTTATAGAGGATATTTACGGTAAAGTACTCGATACCTACCGATAATAAAATAAATCCAATGTAAATAAAAATTAAAAGTGGTTGGCTAGTAGATAAACTAGAGACCAGTCTTACACCTCTCATTAGAGGATTAAGGCTGGTCTCTTTTTATACGGAATCAGAAAGTATATAAAGACTTATAAGGAGTGACTAGTATGAAGATTAATTTTAAGACTCCAGTAGTTGAAAGTCGTGAACAACGTCTTGGCACCATTATTTCCTGGGATGGAAAGGCGTCAGATCTTTCTAAGGAATCAGCTTATGCACGTGGTAGTTGTGAAACGACTTGTGGAGAAAAGTCGCGTAAACTTTGCGAGATTGAGGGGCCATTCACGCAAGGATCTGTTTGCAGTGAGCAAATGGTAGAATGCCAAGCTGGTCATATTCGCAATGCAGTACTGATTCAGCATTCACCGATTGGCTGCGGTGCAGGCCAAGTCATCTATAATTCCATCTATCGCAATGGTTTGGCGGGGCGCAATTTACCAGTAGAAAACCAGCATGTGATTTGCACGAATCTACTAGAAGAAGATATGGTCTATGGGGGCGTTGCCAAATTAGAACAGTCCATTCGAGATGCATGGGAACGTTATCATCCGAAAGCTATTTTTATTGCCACCTCTTGCGCTACTGGAATTATTGGTGATGATGTGGATGGTACAGCAAGTCAGATGGAAACTGAGCTTAAGATACCTGTCATTCCCCTCCATTGCGAAGGCTTTAAGTCCAAACACTGGAGTACTGGCTTCGATGCAACCCAGCACGGTATCATAAGGCAAGTCGTACGTAAAAATCCTAAAAAGCAAGAAGATCTAGTCAATGTGATTAACTTATGGGGTTCAGATATTTTTACTCCGATGCTTGCTGAACTAGGACTTAGAGTTAACTATGTAGTTGACCTGGCAACCGTAGAAGATCTAGAACAACTTTCTGAAGCGGCAGCTACTGTTGGGTTTTGCTATACCCTTTCTTCCTATATGGCGGCAGGGTTAGAACAAGAATTTGGTGTTCCAGAAATTAAGGCACCTCAGCCTTATGGTTTTGCAGGGACAGATGCTTGGTTTCGAGAATTGGCACGAGTTACCCACAGGGAGGAAAAGGCAGAAGCTTATATTGCCAAAGAGCATGCAAGGATTGCCCCTCGTCTAACAGAATTGCGTACCCTTCTTAAGGGAAAAAAGGGCTATGTTGCAACGGGTTCTGCTTATGCCCACGGATTGATTACTGTACTTCGAGAATTAGGAGTCGAAGTGAATGGCTCACTTGTATTCCATCACGATCCAATTTATGACAGTCAAGATCCTAGGCAAGACTCCCTTGCTCATGTAGTTGATAACTATGGGGATGTTTCACATTTTACTGTGAGCAATCGTCAGCAACACCAATTTTATAGTTTACTCAAAAGAGTGAATCCTGATTTTATTCTTATTCGCCACAATGGTCTTGCGCCCTTGGCTTCTCGTATGGGAATTCCGGCTGCGCCCCTTGGCGATGAGCATCATTCCTTGGGATATCAGGGAATCATTAATTTAGGCGAATCGATACTTGATATTTTGGCACATAAGAAATTTCATCAAGATTTAGCATCACACACTAAGCTGCCTTATAAACAATGGTGGCTGGATCAGGAAGACCCATTTATTTTGGCAAAGGAAGAGAATCCATTGTATACGGAGGGAAAAAAACATGCCTGATATTGAAGAGACAAAAAACACCAATTCTATTCAGCAAATACGTTATGTTTGCTCCATTGCTGCTATGCATAGCGCCTCGGCTATTCCCCGCGTCATTCCTATTGTCCATTGTGGTCCTGGTTGTGCAGACAAACAGTTTATGAATGTTGCATTTTATAATGGCTTTCAGGGAGGAGGATATGGTGGTGGTGCAGTGGTGCCGAGTACGAACTCTAGAGAATTAGATGTGGTATTCGGAGGTGAAGGGCGATTGCGAGAATTAATCAAGGCTTCTATTAAAATTCTAGATACAGATTTATTTGTTGTTTTGACAGGCTGCATTTCAGATTTGGTAGGGGATGATGTAGGATCTGTGGTTAAAGAATTTCAAGAGCAAGGTGTCCCTATTGTTTATGCTGAAACAGGTGGTTTTAAAGGTAATAATTTTACCGGTCACGAACTGGTGACGCGCGCTATTATTGATCAATATGTAGGAGAGTATGATGGGCCACGGCAGCAGGCTACTGTCAACCTTTGGTCCCTATTACCATACCATAATACCTTTTGGCGTGGTGATCTCACGGAAATCAAGCGTATATTAGAAGGGATTGGTCTTAAAGTAAACATATTGTTTGGCTATGAATCGAAAGGCGTATCTGAATGGAAGCATATTCCTAAGGCTCAATTTAATTTAGTTCTTTCTCCTTGGTTAGGTCTTCAGACAGCTGAGCATTTAGAAAGTAAATATGAACAACCGTACCTGCACGTACCTGTAATTCCTATTGGAGCGCAAGAAACCAGTAGCTTTTTGCGTAAAGTAGCAGCTTTTGCAGGGCTGGATCATGCTCCAGTTGAAGAGTTTATTCGGCAAGAGGAGGAGACTTATTATCATTATCTAGAAAGCTTCTCCGATTTCTATGCGGAATATTGGTGGGGATTGCCGGCAAAATTTGCCGTTGTTGGTGATAGTGCCTACAATCTTGCGTTAACTAAATTTTTAGTGAATCAGTTGGGGATTATTCCAGGTAAACAAATTATCACGGAGAATCCACCAGAAGAATATCGGGAAAACATTCGAGAAGAGTATCGAAAGATCGCTGAGGATGTAGCCACAGATGTTGAATTTGAAGAAGATAGTTATATTATCCATCAAAAAATTAGGCAAACAAACTTCGGTCACAAGGCTCCTATCATATTTGGCACGACTTGGGAGCGAGATCTTGCCAAAGAGTTAAAGGGAGCAATTGTGGAAGTCGGATTTCCAGCATCCTATGAATTGGTTCTTTCCAGGTCCTATGTAGGATATCGGGGGGCTCTGGCCTTACTCGAAAAAATATATACAACTACAGTAAGTGCTAGTGCTTAGTAAAAAAACAAATAGAAAGGAGAAATTAAAATGAGTGAACAAGAAAGAAAACATGGATTTGATACAGTGGCTTTGCATGCAGGACAAATACCGGATAGGGAAACTGGGGCTAGAGCAGTACCTATTTATCAGAGTACATCCTTTGTATTAGGGGATACAGAACGAGCTGCCAGAATCTTTGCTCTTGAAGAATTTGGCAATGCGTATACCAGAATGATGAATCCTACACAGACAGCTTTTGAAGAACGGGTCGCTGCATTAGAAGGTGGCGTAGGTGCTTTGGCAGTTGCATCGGGCCAGGCGGCCATTACTTATTCAATATTGAATATTGCCCAGTCTGGAGATGAAATTGTCTCATCATCAGCAATTTATGGTGGCACTTATAATTTATTCCATCACACTTTACCTAAACTTGGCATAAAGGTTCATTTTATAAACCCAGACGATCCTGAGAATTTTCGTAAGGCGATTACTTCTAAAACAAAAGCTCTTTATGCAGAAGTCATCGGCAATCCAAGGATTGATGTTTTAGATATAGAGAATGTAGCTAAAGTGGCCCATGAAAATAGCATTCCTTTAATTGTTGATAGTACTTTCGCGACACCCTATTTAAATAGGCCCATTGAGTGGGGGGCGGATATTGTTGTCCACTCTGCTACCAAATTTATTGGTGGTCACGGAACTTCTATTGGCGGCATCATTGTTGATTCAGGTAATTTTAATTGGAATAATGGTAAATTTCCTGGATTGGTGGAAGCTGATCCTAGTTACCATGGCTTATCTTTTACCGAAAAATTTGGAAATGCTGCTTATATTTTTAGAGCACGTGTCACATTATTACGTGATATAGGGGCGGCTATCACGCCATTTAATTCATTCTTATTTTTACAGGGATTAGAAACACTTTCGGTACGGTTAGACCGACATGTTAGAAATACACAAAAAGTCGCAGAATTCTTGGAGCAACATAAATTTGTCAGCTGGGTAAGTTATCCTGGACTCAAGAGTAATAAGTATTATGAATTAGGGCAAAAATATTTCCCCAAAGGGGCGGGAGCAATTCTTACCTTTGGCATTCATGGTGGACTCAAAGCAGGGACGAAATTCATCAATAATTTAGGCTTGTTTTCTCATTTGGCAAATGTTGGCGATGCCAAGTCCCTTGTGATTCATCCAGCAAGTACGACTCATCAACAATTATTACCTGCGCAGCAGTTGTCTTGTGGTATTACTGAAGACCTTGTGCGTTTATCAATTGGGTTAGAAGATATTGATGATTTACTTTATTACCTTGAAGAAGCATTGGAAGCAAGCCACCTTGCTGACTAGTCAAAGAACTAGAGGCTATGTTCCATTTATGTATGGGATGTAGTCTTTTTATTTTTAATATAAAGGAGTGTTAACGTAATGTCCATTAATACAAATAGTCTACATGAATATTTAAATCAAACTAAGTTTATTGTCTTAGCAACAAACAATGAACAGGTGCCGATCGTAAGAACGTTGGCCTCGTTTGCAGTTGATAATTTAACAACTTATTTTTCAACTGGCAAAAAGACGGATAAAGTTCAGCAAATAAAGTCAAATCCACAGGTTTCTATTTTGTTTCAACATGAAAATCAGGAAATAGGTTCTTTTGTTAATGCAACGATAACAGGAAAAGCAACTGAAATTACGGAAAAAATAGAGTTGGAAAAAGCGATTAAAGTATTATCTGACAGAAGTCCAAGATTTAAGGAACGTGTGGATAAAGGTGAAATTGACAATAATATCTTCTTTCGAATTGATCCACAAGAAGTAAAAGTGCTTGATTTTAGCAAAGGTCTTGGCCCCAATGCTGTTGAGATTCTTAGAGTTTAGTAATTGGTATTATACAAATAGAGCAATGGTAATCAAGTGTTGTAATTTATTATTAGTTGATCAAAAACATTGAAGGCTAAGGCCCAGCCTTAGCCTTTTTACGTATTTGGTAGAGCTAAAAAAAGAATAAATTTATGTTATGTAGATAGGAGACATTTTTTATGAAAGTTAAAAAACATTCTAAAATTATTACGGCACTTTCAATTGCTATAGGAATCTCATTTGCTATAGGTTTTGGGTATTATAATAAGGCAGTGGCAAAAGAGCAAATCACAACTGCTGTGTCAGTCAATGGTGAAGGTGTTAAACCTTTAAAACCTATCATTATAGATGTAGCTGATCAAGGAGTAGTCAAGAAATGGTTACAACCTACTCACTTGATAACACGGTATGAGATTAAAAATGAGGGAAAGGAGCCTTTGACGATTAAAGTAGATGCGGTTAATTTTACGAGTAATGTTATAGTGGAATCAGGCTCTCCTGGATTTGAGAAACCCTCTGCTGAATATGTAACGACCTTGAATCCTGGAAAATCAATTCGTCTTAAAGTTCGTGTTAGTCTTTCAGATACTAATTTGATTCAGTCAAAACAGTATTTGGGAATGCTTCGTGTTCTCAATCAGCAAAATGGTTTACAGTTGGGGAACTCATCAGTTTATGCAATCAATTCTACAGTACAGCCACCACACGAAAAAACATTGGCGACACCTGCAGTTCAGCATGAGGGACATACAAAAAATGAGTAGGAGGGACTAAAATGAATATGCAACAGATTAAACGGTTTTTAGGATATTTTATAGGAATGTTACTGTTCTTCGCGCCCTTTGCTTATTATCAAAAAGCACTTTCTACTTGGCTAGGAGGGCCCCAAGCAACGGATATTCATGAATTTTGCTTACGTATCCCTTTGCTAAATCTTTTAACAGGAAAAAGCATGGAAATATTATCAGTTGGGTTTATTTCATTATTCTTATTGGTGAGTGTTGCATTTTTATTTGGTCCTGTCTTTTGCGGTCGCTTTTGTGCTAGTGGAGCCTTACCAGAATATCTTAGTAAATTTCTACCAAACAAGTATAAAATTGATTGGCAAAAGTCAGTAAATCCAGTTCCCATAAGGTATGGTTTTTTTATTGGTTACCTAATATCGCCTTTTCTCGCTGGTTCCATAGCTTGTGCACTTTGTAATTATAATATGATGGAAAAGCTAATTGTAGGCGGAGTCCAAGGTGATATAGGTCCTCTTCTTTCTACAGCAATTATTACTGCTATTTTGTGGTTGGGCATCTTTGGGATCATGGCCAAAGGAGGACGAGGCTTTTGTAGTTATTTATGTCCTGTAGGGGCATTGCAAAGTGCAATACATAGTTTGGGCGCTCGGATTGGCTTTACTTATAAATTGCGTTTTATCGAAAGAAAATGTGTTGCTTGCAAACAATGCGTAAAACAATGCCCAATGGGGGCACTATCGTATCAGGATGGTGCTTTATCCTATGAAATCTATAATTGTATTACCTGCCGTCAATGTGAAACTGTTTGCTCCAAAAAGGCAATTTCTTATGGTACAGGAGAAAGAGGGTGGCAAAAAGAATGCCTCAGTAAGGATGTCGCACTGGAGTCTACAAAATGAAGGAAAAGTTAAAAGCTTTGTGGTTAGGACTTAGTGCAACAATGATTGCAATGGTTCCTAGTCTACTGCCATCTACAAGTGCTACATGTACAGGGATATGCAGTTCTTGTGGTGGTTGTGCAGGGGTAATTTTAGGAGTGGGAGCTGGTGGACTAATCTTTTTTACTAGATTGTTCAGTCGTAAAAAAGAAAAAGAGAATTAATGTTAATGTAGGCAGAATGTACTCGTAGAGTCTAAGTGGTTGAGAAAGCATTGCAAAATATCAACTGAAGGCATAAAAAATCCATGTATATTCCTTATAAGAAATATATTTATTTGAAGCCTTGTTCCTAGATTTTACACTAACATATTGACAGTATATAAAAAAATGTGTTATTCTTATTGCAATAAAATTTAAGATATTTGAAGAAATTTGTTGTAAAAGCTGATCATATAATTGAAGGCTGGAAAACATCCAATGGGATGTTTCCGGCCTTTTTTATATTCCAAAATCCTCGAAGAGAGGGTGAAACAACAAATAAATGAAGCGTTTCAGCATTTAAATCAATGAAAAATCATATTTAAAAGGAGAATGAACATTATGAAAACATTAATAAAAAAAAGAGGTCTACTTCAGCTGTTTTTAGCGTTTCTATTACTTACAGGGGGTGCAATTATTGCAGGTTGTGGCTCTAATAGCAACGATAAGCAAACAGTAACATCAAATGATAAAGTTAAGACGTATTATGTAGCAACTAGAGGAACTTTTAAACCGTTTACTTATATGGATGATAAAGGTGAATTAACTGGCTATGATATTGAAATTTTAAAAGAAGTCCAAAAAAGAAATAAAGATATAAAGTTTGAATTTAAAACCATGAGTATTGAAAGTGCTTTTGTCAGTCTGACATCAAACCAAGTTGATATTATTGCCAACCAAATGGGACGTAATGATGAACGCGCTGCTAAATATACCTTTACACAAGAAGTGAACAATTATACTAGCACGAAAATTACAGTCAAAGGTGATCGAAATGATATTAATACTCTTGATGATTTGAAAGGTAAAACAATGATTCTAACGCCTACGAGTGAAGTTGCTAGAGTAATTAAGAAGTTTAATGAAACGGCTGAGCCTAAAATTAATTTAATCTATACTGATAAAGGTTCCGCTGAATCTTTTAACTTAGTTGCTACGAACCGTGCGGATGCGGGTGCTGACTATGAAGTCGCAGTAAGAGAAGCAAAGAAAACCTTAGGTCTTGATCTTAAAAGTGTTGGCAGTGTTATTTCCAGTGTCCCTACTTATTTCATTTTAAGAAAAGATGCTGATTCACAAAAATTAGCAGATAGAATTGATGCTACGGTGAAAGAAATGAAAGCTGATGGCACACTAAAGAAAATATCGGATCAATTTTTAGGTGCAGACTATACCGTTGTTCCTAAATAAATCGAAAGGGGTTTTACCTTGGGAAGTTATTTTGACGTAGGTTATCTCATTAGGTCTTTTCCGATTATATTGTCCTATGTACATACGACAATATTGATTACCTTTGTTGCAACAATTATAGGCATTATTTTAGGAAGTGTTGTTGCATTGATTCGTATTAATAAAATAGTAGTTTTGGATAAAATCGCTGCAGTTTATATTTCTTTTATCCGAGGAACGCCCTTTTTAGTACAATTATTTTTAGTTTACTTTGGACTACCAGAACTTTTGCAAAAACTTGGTTATCAAGGAATTCGTGAGATACCAGCATTGTTTTATGTATTTATTGTTTTTTCACTACATGTTGGAGCCTATATTGGAGAAATCATTCGCAGCGGGATTCTAGCTGTTGATAAAGGACAGTTAGAGGCGGCTTATGCCATTGGTATGGGAACCATTCAAGCTTATACAAGGATTATACTGCCACAAGCTTTTAGTATGGCAATTCCTGCAATTTGTAATACGGTTATTTCAACATTAAAAGGAACATCTTTGGTATTTAATGTGGGCGTGATTGATATGATGCGTAAAGCTGATTTGATGGGAGCTAACAGTCATCGGAGTTTAGAACTATATATTGATGTTGCCATCATTTATGTTATTTTAGTATTCCTACTCAGTGCATTATCAACATTTTTAGAGAAAAAAATGAGTAATGTATCAATTGGTATGGGAGGAGATTCATTATGAAAAACTTGACCGAAAGAATACATGCAATTGTAGAAGAAATATATAATGAATTGGTTTTCCTTCGTCACACAATACATGAAAATCCTGAACTGAGTAATGAGGAATACAAAACAGCAGAATTAGTGGAAAAAATACTTTCCGCATGGGAAATACAGTATGTAAGATTGCCAAATAGTACGGCCATCATCGCTGAAATTAAAGGGAATATTGAAGGTAATCATGCCATTGGTATAAGAGCAGATATGGATGCCTTGCCAATTGATGAGAATACCGCTCTGGATTATGCATCAAAAACTAAGGGTGTCATGCATGCATGCGGACATGATATTCACACGGTAAATCTTTTGGGTACAGGGTATGTATTGTCCCAGTTAAAGGATCATTTCTCGGGTACTGTCAAATTAGTATTTCAACCTGCTGAAGAAATCGGTGGTGGTGCTCAGGAAATACTAGATTTTGGTGTCTTGGAAAATCCGAAAGTAACAGCCTTTTTAGCAGCTCATGTGTCTGAGGATGTTAAAGTCGGACAAATTCAAGTGAAAGCTGAAGAAGTGATGTTGGCTGCCAGTCAATTTACCATTACGCTAACCGGTCGTGGCGGTCATGCTTCTGCACCCCATCAAACAGATGATATTATTTTGGCAGCCGCAAAATTAATTATGGAGCTGCAATCCATTCCAAGTAGAAAAATAAATCATATTGAACCAGCAGTGATTACTGTTGGTAGTATTCATGGTGGTACACGTGGCAACATCATACCAAAAGAATTAGTTTTAATAGGGACAATTAGAACTCAAAATAATAAATTACATCCAGAAATTCATGAACATATAAATAATATTCTCACTGCACAAGAATGTATTACCGGCGTGAAGGGAATCGCATCATTTAGAATAGGATCAGGAGCTGTTTATAATGATCCAGAATTGACAAAAGAGTTCGTTGCTGCAACCGCAAATTTAATCGGCCTAGATAATGTTTTGATTGCTAAATTTCCTAATAATGGTTCAGAAAACTTTTATCGTTTTTCTAAAGAAGTACCATCCGTGTTTTTTCGTATTGGTGTTAGTGATAATCCACTAGAAAGTGTAGAACCAGCCCATAGCCCAAAATTCAGAGCTGCTGATGAAGCATTGAAAACTGGAGTAAGCGTTATGGCGGCTGCGGCTATTGCATTTTTGCAAAAAGGCAGGGCGTCTGTATGAACGATATATTAGAGTTTTCTTTTATGTTTGATACTTTTCTTGAAATGCTAAAATTTGTACCGATTACTTTGTTTTTGGCAGTCATTAGCATGCTTTTGGCAAGCTTAATTGGTCTGGTCAGCGCAGTCGTACAGTTTAGAAATATACCGGTTTTGAAACAAATTTCTAATGTCTATTTGCTGATTGGCAGAGCAATACCCACAATGGTGATGCTGTATCTAGTGTATTTTGGTTTACCCCTACTACTGATGGCATTTACTGAGGAAACAGGTATTGATACTGGCTATCAGCATATACCACCAATGGTATTTGCAATTATTGGGCTTACTGTACACACGGGAGCGTATTTATCAGAAATCTTTAGATCCGCATTGCTCTCTGTCGATAAAGGGCAAATGGAAGCAGCGTTATCAATTGGAATGACTTGGTTTCAAGGGTTTTATCGAATCCTATTTAGACAGGCGGCAGTATTTGCTATGCCGCTCCTCGCAAATCAATTTCTGGGCTTGATTAAAAGCACATCCGTTGTCTTTACCATAACAGTAGTCGAACTTTTAGGTGGAGCGAAAATTGCTTGTGCCGAAAATTATCGCTATTTAGAAACTTACTTAGTTGTGGCTATGATTTATTGGATTATAAGTATTGGATTTGAAAAACTCTCTTTACTGGCAGAACGTAAAATAGGATTCTTCAAGAAAGGAGCCACTATATGATTGAATTTAGAAATATCCATAAAGCGTTTGGTGACAATGAAGTATTAAAAGGTATTAATTGCACGATACCCACTGGCTCTGTAACGGTTATTATAGGATCAAGTGGCTCTGGTAAAACAACACTACTACGTTCGGTAAACTTTCTTGAGAAAGCGGATCGTGGAGAAATCATTTTAGACGATATCCATATTGATGTCGAAAAGGCATCAAAAGCCGATATTCATAAGATGCGTCAACGTACGGCTATGGTTTTTCAAATGTATAATTTGTTTAAAAATAAAACTGCTTTAGAGAACATTATGGAAGGTTTAACTGTTGTAAAAAAAATGCCGAAAACTGAGGCGAAAGACAAAGCCTTATATTTTTTAGAAAAGGTTGGACTGCTCAATAAAGCTAATTCTTATCCCTCTGAATTATCAGGTGGTCAGCAGCAACGGATTGGTATAGCACGTGCACTCGCCCTTAATCCTGATGTAATCCTATTTGATGAACCAACTTCGGCACTTGATCCAGAATTAGTAGGTGAAGTCCTGGAAGTAATGAAAAAAGTAACCCAAGAAGTCAATTGTACCTTAGTGGTTGTTACACATGAAATTAACTTCGCTCGTGAGGTCGCCGATCATATCATTTTCATGGATAATGGCGTCATCGTAGAGCAAGGACCACCACTAGAAATACTAAGTAATCCGAAAGAAGATCGTACGAAACAATTTCTATCACGTTACATTGCATTTACTGAATATAATATCTGAAATATAAATTCAGTTGCTTGAAATTTCTTGTGAATTGATGTTCTGCGATTGTATTTGAACAGGCGTAATTCTAATAGAAGAAATACGTGCTGGCAGAAAACATTACAGGTATATAATCACAAAAATAAGATTGACAGGAACCGATTTGAAGTTTATAATCTAAACCATAAATCAAATTACTAACTAAAATAATATTGGTAACTTGTTGACTGGAAAAACCAGAGGCAGATTTTTTTCATATTGAAAAAAATCTGCCCTTTTATTTTAAACTATAAGGAGAGATAAAAATGAAGATTACTAAAGAAATGAGTATTAGCGAAGTTGTTGAAATCCATCCGCAAACAGTGGGGATATTTCGCAACTATGGTATGGGATGTTTTGGTTGCTCTGCTGCCCGTTTTGAAAATATTGAGCAAGGAGCAACGGCTCATGGTATCAATGTTGATGCCTTGATTGTTGATCTTAATAAGGTTGTGTAGATGAATCTTAATTCCCGTTTTTAAGATGCTTTTAAAGGGAATGAAGCTATTGTGGCAAAGTAAATTGAATAATATAGCTGGTTGGATGAAAGACCAAAGGCTAGAATGATATTTCTATGGAAATATCACTCTAGTCTTTTTTGTTCTTATAAAGAGTAGGAGGAATAAAAAAATGAGTAAAAAAATTAAACAAATTGCTATTTATGGAAAAGGGGGAATTGGTAAATCCACCACGACCTCTAATATTAGTGCCGCGTTATCAACAATGGGTTATAAAGTGATGCAGTTTGGTTGCGATCCTAAAGCCGATTCCACCAATACTTTGCGGGATGGAACTTATATTCCTACAGTGCTCGATACACTGCGAGAAAAAAATAAGGTAAATGCCCAAGATGTGATTTTTCAAGGTTTCAATGGAGTTTATTGTGTGGAAGCTGGTGGACCGGCTCCAGGAGTTGGTTGTGCTGGTAGGGGGATCATTACTGCGGTCCAATTGTTAAAACAGTTAAACGTATATGAAGAATTAGATTTAGATGTAATCATTTACGATGTTTTAGGAGACGTAGTATGCGGTGGTTTTGCCGTTCCCATACGTGAAGGTATTGCTGAGCATGTTTTTACAGTGTCATCCGCCGATTTTATGGCTGTTTATGCCGCGAACAATTTGTTTAAAGGCATTCAAAAATATTCTAATTCAGGTGGTGCGCTGTTAGGTGGCTTGATTGCGAATTCCATCAATACTCCGTACTCGAAAGATATCATTGATGACTTTGTTGCTAGAACCAAGACGCGCGTTGTGGAATATGTTCCCCGTTCCGTCACTGTAACCCAAGCTGAGCTGCAAGGAAAAACCGCGATAGAAGCGTCACCAAATTCGGAGCAAGCGAAAGTGTACCAAAGCCTTGCGAAAAAGGTGATCGAAACTACGGAATCAAAAGTTCCTGCACCATTGCAAATAAGCGAATTGCGAGCGTGGGCTGCCTCATGGGCGGATCACTTATTGGCAATAGAAACAGGCGAAGTGCGTGGCAAAGCATCGGGAATTTAATAGAGGAAAAGAGGCTGATCAAGTTAAAGTGAAGGCTGCAGAAAAGTAACTATTTCTGTGAGCCTTCCTTTTTTTACAGAGTGGATACATTGAAGTTATTTAGCAGTTTTATAGTGATTATGATAATCCTAAAAAGCTGGTACAGGAAGGCGAGGTGAAAAATGACATAGGTACTGTGAGTGAAAATACGTTGCGATTCCAACGGATATCTACAGTGTGATAGGTAGGAAATGGCTTACGGTATGCAGTGAATCAGTTGGCAATCTTATATTATAGAGAAAGGGAGAAAAAAGAAAATGAAAGATCATGTAAATAGTCTAGTGGATAAATTAATCGATGTTTCAGGAATTGTAATTTTCTTTCTACTATGGGAAATAGCACCACGCCTTGGAATCGTCGACGGTCAATTTATTCCGCCACTGTCCCAAGTACTTTTAGCGGTCGGAAAACTTGCAGCGGATGGTAGTTTGTTCATTCATATTGCCGCAAGCTTACAGAGGAGTTTTATTGGATTCGTGCTGGCAATTGCCGTTGCAGTGCCTGCTGGTTTTATTTTAGGTGGTGTTTTCCCAGCGTTATCAAGACAACTAAGGCCACTACTGCGAGTATTCGGACAAATTAACGCTTTTTCCCTTTTTCCAATCTTTATTCTGTTTTTTGGAATTGGTGAAGTTGCCAAGGTAAGCATTATCTTTTGGTCCACAATTTGGCCAGTACTTTTTACTACCATTGTTGGTGTTCAGAATGTCGATCCTCTTTATATTAAAAGTGCACGGTCAATTGGTGCTGATAAATTTACCATCTTTAGCAAAGTGATTTTACCAGGAGCAGCCCCGGTTATTTTTACAGGGATACGAACGGGCGCATCCCATGCATTTCTAATGCTAATTGCAGCTGAAATGATTGGCGCTAGCGCTGGTCTTGGATGGCTGGTTCAGAACTCAGCGGTAAATAATATTATGCCCCGGTTATTTGCGGCAACGATGACCATTGCTTTATTAGGAATGACAATCAATTATCTGCTTTACTTGCTGGAAGATAATCTATTGGATTGGAAGCAAAGTTCTGAGAGGGGTTGATAAAAATGGAAACAGCATTGCAAAAAGTAGTAGAGAAAAGGTCGGGAAAGCATATTGAGCAAGATAAAGTAGGAACGCTACTAAAAAAAATAACTGCAATCGTTTATGATAGTCTATCAATTATTATTTTTATTGGAATTTGGGAAATAGCGCCTAGAGTGGGCTGGGTCCCGCAAACCTTTATTTCACCACCGACAATTATCGTAAGTACTCTTTGGGAGCTGCTAGTAAGTGGTATTTTAATAAAACATATTGGAGTCAGTTTAGGGAGGGCTGTTTTTGGTTTTGTGTGTGCAGCTGTGATTGCCATTCCTTTAGGTTTTTTTCTAGGAGGATGGTTTAAACTCTTTGAACGTATTCTCACTCCAGTGCTACGGCTACTTGGGGAAGTAAATCCATTTTCTCTTTTCCCGATCTTTATTCTCTTGTTTGGTATTGGCGAGGTATCTAAGATATCCATGATTTTTTGGGTATGCTTGTGGCCAATTTTGCTAAACACCATCACAGGAATTAAAAATGTCGATGAGTTGTTAATTAAGTCGGCGCGTTCCATGGGGGTAGGAGGAAGAACATTATTTTTCAAAGTTATATTGCCAGCTGCTTCGCCGAACATCTTTCATGGTCTTAAAACCAGTTCAAGTGTAGCGTTTTTTATGCTCATCGCCGCTGAAATGATTGGTGCAAGTAGTGGTCTAGGTTGGTTGATATGGAATGCACAAACTAACTATCAAATTCCAATTTTGTTTGCGGCTACAATTACCATATCTGCCTTAGGATTGTTCATGAATTATCTGTTTGTTATACTCGAACGCAAATTCATAAGCTGGAAAGAAAATCCGGCTGAATATTAAAAAAGGAGAGTGTATATTATGGCTGACAAGAAGATTGTAAAGAAAATTTTATTAGGAATCGTTGCCCTTGTCGTAGTGGGCTCAGTAGTCTATGGTGCCCAGCTTGGTAATAAACCCGCTAGCAGTGGTACAAAGGATGATGGGTTATACCCTATAAAAACCTGGTCGAAGACTGATTGCGCTTCCACGCCTTGGATTGTTGCAGATCAGAAGGGATTTTTTGCAGAAGAAGGACTTAAGGTTGTTTATACGGGGGATACGCAGCCTGCTCAACAACTCCCTTCTGTTCTTAATGGCAATAATGATGTGGGTAGTGCTCACCCGAATACTCTCACTGTAGCAATTGCTGGAGGAGCAAAAATTAAGGGTGTGGTGAAAAATGGTATTGATCCAACACCAGATCAAAATCCAAGACTACGTCATATGTTTTGGTATGTAAATCCTGCAGTTACCCCAGATGTTCATTCCTTTGCCGATTTGAACAAACTATCTGGTCAACTTAAATTTTCTACGATCACGAATAATATATGCGCAGATTTCCTCGGAAATAATATTGCAGATCATCAAGGATTTCCTAGAAATAAAATTGAGTGGGTTTCCATGCCTGATATTCAAGCAATTCAAGCATTAAAGCAAGGCCTTATAACGGTAGCAGGTGTACATCCACCATATTATAAAGGCATGGAAGAGTCGGGTGCTGTCAAAATTGCAGATAGCTTAGATGCTGGTGTTGGCGTAGCAGGTGGTTTAGGATTTTATTTCTTCACCGATGAATTTATAGATAAACATCCTGATACAATCAAAAAATTTGCGCGAGCTATTACCAAAGCTCAAAAATGGGCGAATGATAATCCGGAAGAGTCTCGAAAAATGACGGAAGACTGGATTAAAGTACCAGTTAATGCTGTACATTATTACGCTTCCGATACTAAAATAAATGAATCGGAAATTGAACCATGGATACAAGACTTGGAAAACTCAAATGTAATTCCTAAAGGAAAAATAAAGGCTTCCGACATTATAACCCATGCCTTTGAGTGAACTCCAGATTATTGGCAGATCGATCAAATGATCTATTGGTCAGTGTAGTCAACCACATATAACGCACGGTCAAAAATGGGATATAGGGATTGCTTGTTTACTAAGTAACGCTGCTCAACCCTATATCCCATTTCTGACGATTGCCTTTAAGGATATTTAGTTCAATATATATAAGAAGTTTGAGAGGAAGAGGTGGTCTAATGTCACAACATGTTGAACAAGTTAGACATGTATGCTCTCTAGGAGCATTGCAATCGGTACTAGCAATTGATCGGGCAGTCCCCATACTTCATGCAGGGCCAGGCTGCGGGCAAAAGTTGTGGGGAGCTTTAGGTTTTCAAAATGGATGCCAAGGTTCTGGTTATGTGGGGGGACATTCAGTGCCTTGCACTAATATCGGAGAAAAAGAGGTCATATTTGGTGGTGACGAGCGACTTCGAAATATCGTTAAAAATTCTCTAGAGGTGATCGATGCTGATCTTTTTGTTATTTTGACTGGTTGCACTTCAGATATTGTAGGTGATGATGTTGGCGAAGTGGCTCATCGTTTTCAGGAGCAGGGGAAGCCTGTGGTCTTTGTTGAAACAGGTGGGTTTAAAGGGACCAATTTATTCGGGCATGAATTGGTGCTTGATGCCATCATCGATCAGTATTTACAGCCTGGTGAAACAGTGGAACCAGGTCTTGTGAATATTTGGTCAGTTGTACCTTTCCATGATCCCTTTTGGGTAGGTAATCTTAAAGAATTAGGATCTCTGATTGCTGAG
This sequence comes from Pelosinus sp. UFO1, assembly GCF_000725345.1. Taxonomy (NCBI): domain Bacteria; kingdom Bacillati; phylum Bacillota; class Negativicutes; order Selenomonadales; family Sporomusaceae; genus Pelosinus; species Pelosinus sp. UFO1. Next base: position 2,978,291 of record NZ_CP008852.1, on the reverse strand, counting down.
CTAGGACTCAAACCTAATGTTATTTTTGGACCAGGTCATGGTCTTGATGCTCTGGCGAAAGTTCCTAAGGCCCAGTTTAATCTATTAATCTCTCCATGGGTCGGTCTAAAAAATGTTAAGCATTTAGAAGAAAAATTTGGGACACCTTATTTACATTATCCCGTTTTACCCATTGGACCTACGGAGACCAATAAATTTCTCCGGAATGTGGGTAAATATGCAGGTGTCGATGAAGAAAAAATTGAGAAGGTCATCAGTAAGTATGAAGCTGACTATTATTATTACATAGAACGTTCAGCAGACGTACTTCTTGAAACAAGATTGTTACCAAGGCGTTTTATCACGATTGCCGATAGTTTCTATTCTCTGGGGATCTCCAAATTTTTAATCAACGATTTGGGATTACTACCTGAAACACAATATATAACTGATGGAGTAACAGAAGTATACCAAGCTGATATCGAAGCCGAGTTTAAAAATTTTGCAGATGGTATCACAGCGAATATTATATTTGATAATGACGGCGGGGCAGTACATGAAGATATTCGCAAAATCAAGCTTCGTGGCAGGCCATTACTCATTGGTAGCGCCTGGGAGAAGGTTTTGGCAGAAGAAATTAATGGTTACCAATTGTCAGTATCCATGCCAGTAAGTGATCGGTTGGTACTAAACCGCTCTTATGTAGGATATGGCGGTGCATTACGGTTGGTTGAAGATATTTATTCAATCGTGTTGGAAGATTTTCAATAGAAATATTTTATGAGATGTATTTTATCAATTGGATTAATGAAGGGAGGATTTTACCCATGGCGATAAATTTACAGAGTTCTGAAGCACCGACAAGAGAAAATAGACTAGGATCGATTACTGGATATCAAGGCACCATACGTGATTTAGTAGCACAAGGATCATGTGGCTCCTTGAAAAATAAAGAGCGATGTTTTAGCCAAGCCAGCGCTTGTAGCTCTGGTTGCGCTCAATTTTATCTTTCTGCAATTTTAGATGCGGCAATTGTTATCCATGGACCAGTAGGTTGTGCGGCAGATACCATTGCTGCGAATACGAATCGAAAATGGGGAGAAAAGATTAGGAATTGGAAACACACCAATGTCAATATCATTAATACCAATATGGTTGAGGAAGATACGGTGTTTGGTGCTGTGGGCAAACTGAAGGTTGCTGTGAGAGAAGCTTACAGACGGTTTAACCCCAAAGCAATTTTTGTGACGACTTCTTGCGTATCGGGCATCATTGGCGAAGATGTGAAAAGTGTATTGGATGAACTGCAGGAGGAAATACCCGTGCCTCTTGCTCCTGTTTTTTGCGAAGGTTTTCGCTCTAAGGTGTGGGCTTCTGGCTTTGACGCTGCCTTGCATGCGATCGTGACAGCAATTGTCAAACCACCACAGCAAAAAAACAACAAAGTAAATATGATTAACTTTACTGGTAGTGCACGCAAAGAGATCACTGCGACTCTGGCTCGTTTTGGATTGGAGCCAGTATTTATTGTGCCCTTTAGCACCATCGAACAGTTGTCGAAAATCTCGGAGTCTGCCGCAACAATTAGTATTTGCGGAACCTTAGGTAGTTACCTAGGCAATGCTCTTGAAGAGCAGTATGGAGTCCCTTATATTCAAACCTTGCAGCCTCATGGTATTGCTGGTATGGATAGTTGGCTGCGAGGGCTTGGAGTAGCGACTGGTAAGGAAGTTGAAGTGGAAGCCTATATTAGTGAAGAAAAAGAAAAAGTTGCTGCTGATTTGGCTGAGGTAAGAGGAAAGCTAGAGGGGTATAAAGCAGTTGTTGGTATGGGACCAAGTTTTGGTCATAATTATATTAGGACGCTGCAAGAACTCGGTGTTGAAGTGATTTGGGGATCTACTTGGCATTTTGATCCACAGCATGACAATGGCGTTAGTCCTGAGGCTTCACAATTTTTATTAAGTGCTGAAACCGACATCCCTGTCAGTGTGGCCGACCAGCAGAATTTTGAGGTTATTAATTTATTAAATCGACTTAAACCCGATTTGTATATCGGTCGTCATGGTGGCACAACGGTATGGGCAACAAAATTAGGGATACCTTCCATTATGGTTGCTGATGAATTTAGTGCCTATGGATATCAAGGATTAGTTGATTTCGGTCACAGACTTATTGATGTATTAACTAACCGCAATTTGGCGAAAAATCTGGCGCTGCATGTAAAACTTCCTTATACGAATTGGTGGTTAGAACAGGATAGCTTTACATTTTTGCAGGAGGATGTGGTCTAATGCTCGAATCTTATCTAAATGAAAAAATGTGACAGAATTTTGATATATTCCATAGTGCTTTTGAAAGGAAAAATGATAAATGCCCAAGCCTCAAATACCATTAGATAAGAAGCCTAGTTCAACAGTGATGAAAAAGACGGAGTCCGATATAAAGATTGTGCCTACCTCAGGTACGCATAATTGCGGTGGAAGATGCTTGAATAAGGCCCATGTTCGGGATGGGCGAGTCGTCCGCATAACTACGGATAATGAACATCCAGATACAGAAGAAATGCTCCAATTGCGAGGATGTATGCGGTGCCGTGGGTATCGAGACCGACTTTACCATCCCGACCGATTGAAATATCCCATGAAACGAGTAGGTAAACGAGGTGAAGGGAAATTCGAACGTATTTCCTGGGATGAAGCACTAGATAGTATTGCGAGTCATACGAAACGCATTCGTCAGCAATACGGCCCCGAAGCCATTTATTTGAATTATGGTACGGGTAATGTGGGGAGAGTAGCTGAACGTACCTGGATGGAACGTTTAATGGGTTTAGATGGAGGATTCCTTTCCTATTATGGGAGCTACAGCTCGGCATGTTCGTCAATGGCTACTCCTTTTACCTTTGGTACAACCCGGACGGGCAATAGCAGAGAAGATTGGGTTAATTCCAAGCTGATTATTTTGCTTGGTTGGAATCCTGCGGATGTAGTGTGGGGAACCAATACAGCCTATTACCTTAAATTAGCCAAAGCAGCTGGAGCAAAAATTATCAGTATTGACCCTATCTATTCGAATACAGCTGCCGCCCTTGCTGATCAGTGGATACCGATTCGCCCAACGACGGACAGTGCTCTTCTAGATGCAATGGCTTATGTAATGATTACAGAAAATATCCATGACAAAAAATTTCTTGATACATACTGCCTAGGTTTTGACGAAGAGCATATGCCACCAGGAATTCCAGTAGGTCAGTCCTATAAAAGTTATATTCTAGGTGAAAGTGAAGACAATACGCCAAAAACTCCTGCCTGGGCGGAACGGATTACAGGTATACCAGTAGAGACGATTGTTCAGCTTGCTTGGGAATATGCAACGAATCGCCCTGGTGCTTTGATACAAGGCTATGGTCCTCAGCGTCATGCTTATGGCGAGCAGGTAGTGCGTAGTGGTACCGTATTGGCGGCGTTAACCGGCAATATTGGTGTCAAAGGCGGCTGGGCATCTGGTAATGGAGGGCAATCCCGGGCTAACTTTGTAGCCTCTATTCCAGCCTCTAATCCTTGTAAAGCGCAAATATCTGTATTTAGTTGGCCCGATGCCATTAAACGCGGTAAAGGCATGGGTGCCGATCTAAGTGTCAAAGGTGTTAAACAATTATCTTCAAACATTAAACTCATTTTTAACTTAGCAGGAAATTGTTTAATTAATCAGCATGCTGATACGAATGGTACGGCTGAATTATTGGCAGATGAAAGTTTAGTTGAACTGATTGTTGTTAATGATCAATTTCTTACATCAAGTGCTAAGTTTGCCGATATTCTACTGCCAGCGGATAACATGCTAGAGCGTGACGATATTACTTTACCATGGGGATTCGGCGATTATGCTCTCTACATAAGCAAAGCCGTTGACACTGTTTTTGAATGTCGTAATGGATATGACTGGATCGCTGATTTAGCAGAGCGCTTAGGGCTTAAGGAAAAATTTACTGAAGGTAAGACACTGGAACAGTGGATGCGCTATTTAGTTGAAGAAACTGCCAAGAAAAATCCTGGTTTTCCGACCTATGAAGAATTTAAGGAAAAAGGTGTTTACCATTGGCAATATCCAGAACCAGCGATTGCTTTTAAAAAACAGATCGAAGACCCGAAAAATAATCCCTTTCCGACACCATCTGGAAAAATTGAAATCTTTTCAACCCGTTTATGGGAGATGAACCAGCCGCGAGAAATTCCAGCAGTACCGAAATACGTTACAGCATGGGAGGGACCAGAAGATCTATTGCGAGAAAAGTATCCTCTACAATGTATCGGACCTCACTCTAAACGTCGCGTACATTCTACGCTGGATAATTCAGATTGGATGGAAGAAACGGAAGTACAACAAGTGTCGATAAATACTAAGGATGCAGCGAAACGTGGTCTAAATAATGGCGATAAAGTAAAAGTTTTCAATGATCGTGGTACAATTGTGCTAACCGCAAAAATTACACCGCGCATCATGCCGGGGGTAGTATCTATACCGCAAGGCGCTTGGTGGGCACCAAATGAGCATGGGGTTGATGAGCGCGGTTGTATAAATTCTTTGACAAAGTACCATCCAACGCCATTAGCCTTTGGTAATGCCCAGCACACTAATTTAGTACAAATTAAAAAGCATGAAGCAGGAGAGGTATAATACATGGGCAAGCAACTCGCATTTTATTTTGAACAAAAACATTGTACTGGTTGTATGACCTGCCAAATTGCTTGTAAAGATAAGAATGATTTAGAGGTAGGACAACTTTTTCGTAAAGTATCGGAAGTTGTTGGTGGGGGTTATCAAGAAAAGGGTTTTGCAGTTATTCCTGAGGTTTATGCCTTTTGGCTGTCTATCAGTTGCAATCACTGTATCAATCCAGTTTGTGCTATCAGCTGTCCAGTTGGAGCAATCCAAAAGCGGATAGAGGATGGTATTGTTTATATTGACCAAGAATTGTGTATAGGTTGCCTAAAATGCACTAGAAGCTGCCCTTATAATGCACTCCAGTATAATTCTAAAACTAAAAAAATAGATAAATGTGATTTTTGCCGTGAATTATTGGCAGAAGGTAAGCCACCAGTTTGTGTTTCGGCATGTCCAATGCGGGTATTGGACTATGGTCCACTCGAAACTTTACAGGAAAGGCACGGAAAAGTTAATCAGACTAAGGGTATGCCTGAAGGAGATATTACCCAGCCAGCTTTAGTCATCACACCCCATCGTCACGCTTATAAATAAATCTAAATAGCAGTGATTTGATGATGGGCGTTATTTCTTGACAAATCTAAGGCTAGATATTGACATGATAAGCATAAAATGTTAGCATGAATTTAAATTATTGCTTTTTAGAAAAAATATAGATAATAGCTGATTAGAAAACTAAAGGCTAAGAACATTCGATGAGAATATTCTTAGCCTTTTTGCTTTTTCTAGGCCATTCACCTACTATGATGATTTAGTAAGAATTAAAGTCCCACCTGATAAAAGGATTACAATGAAGTAAGGAGTGTCTAACCTATGACTTCTGGAGAACGTTTTTCGGTAATTTATCATGTAACAGGGAATGAAAAAGAAGCATACGCTAAGGCCCAAGATATTTGCGTCGAACAGACAATTGAATATCCCTATGAACTTTTGGCACCAGGTTTTATAAAAAATGAAGTAGTGGGACGCATTGACTCCTTTGCGCCGCTTAAGAGCAACCAAGGTTACCGTGTAGTTATAAGTTATGCGATTGAACTAGCTGCAAATGAACTAACACAATTGCTAAATGTAGTATTTGGCAATATCAGCATTAAACCTGGTATTCTGGTGGATCAATTGATTTTACCAGATAGTCTGCTTAAGGTATTTAAGGGGCCGCGCTTTGGACGTGAAGGGCTGCGTCAGGTGCTTGGGGTTTTCGACCGCCCACTGCTGTTTGCAGCTATTAAACCTATGGGATTGACCTCGGTGCAACTGGCTGATATCGTTTACCGATGTGCAGTAGGCGGCATTGATATTATTAAAGACGATCACGGCCTTAGTAATCAGACCTTTGCGCCTTTCGAAGAGCGTGTTACGCTGTGTAGCGAAGCTGTTCATAAGGCCAATCGTGAAACTGGACGCAACAGTATCTACGTGCCAAATATAACTGCTCCTGCTAATGAAATCTTATCCAGATCGCAATTTGCCAAGCAGGCTGGAGTCGGCGGGTTATTGGCCTCACCTGCATTGATTGGGCTTGATACGATGCGCTGGCTGTCAGATGAAGATAGTTTGGCTTTGCCTATCATTAGCCATCCTGCTTTTCAAGGCAGTTATATAACAAGTTCTGCCTATGGATTTGGCTTTTCTCATTATGCTCTTTATGGGCAAATCAGCCGTTTGGCCGGGGCTGATGCCGTGATTTATCCGAACTTTGGCGGGCGTTTTTCTTTTAGCATTGACGAATGTCGCGCTATTGTTCGCGGTACGGAAGAAACTATGGGACACTTAAAATCGATTTTTCCTAGTCCGGGGGGTGGCATGACAATAGAGCGTATTCCAGAACTATTAGATGTATATGGTAAGGATGTCGCCTTTCTAATGGGTGGTGGGCTCTTTAAGCAAGGGCCGGATTTAGTTAAAAACTGCCGATACTTTTTGGATTTAGTAGAAAAAGTATAGTTGGATAGGAATAGATTATTGGCGATAAGAGTTTTGCGAACCACAAAGACACAATGCCGCTATTGCGTCACACAAAGGGAAACGAAAAAAACATTTATAATTAAATCCATTGTAAAAAAAACTTTGTGTTCTTTGTGTCTTTGTGGTTTAAATATTCTTATTTTAGTAAAAGAAGGTGATAGGTATGAAAGAGCATATATGGGTGAGTAGTAGAAATAAACGTTTATCCTTTGGTGGGGACTCAACTTATACATGTTGCTTATAGGGGTCAGAAAGAACTGGCCATAACTGATTTTGATCACGTTGCCGCTGGGCAGCAGCAAGAATTGTAGCAGATAATAGGTAATTGGCTGGCTAACCAGTTGCCGCGGGCCGTGCTACAACACAAGAAAGGGGAAAAGCATAATGATAGTGAAATATTCTGGAGATTACAAGTGGGAAAATGTGTCCTCTTTGGCCTATAAAGAAACTGGTACAAACTTTAAAAACATTAGTCGTCAGGTTTTATTTGATGGGCTGGGGGATCTAACTTGCCAACTTCGTTACTTTGAGGTACAGCCAGGCGGTTACTCATCATTAGAGCGACATGAACATGTTCACTTGGTTATGATCCTGCGCGGTGCTGGCCAGGTTCTTTTAGGAGATAACATTCACTCTATTGGAGAAAATGATGTAATTACGATACCGCCCAAGACATGGCATCAGTTTCAAGCAAATGGGGAATTCCCCTTGGGATTTTTATGTTTGGTTAATGTGGAGCGTGACAAGGTACAACTGCCTACTGGGGATGACCTTGCGGAATTAAGGAAAGATCCAAAAGTTGCTGCATTCATCAAGAACTAATTTATGGATATATATGTGCCAGAGGACTGAGCAAAAATGAAAAGCGATAAGGTACTTGCATCTTTAGTCAATTTTAAGTATAATATATAAAAGATTATATAGTGGTATGACTGATTGGAATAAGCCAAAGGTCAGAAAAACTTTCCCTCGGGATTGTTTTTCTGACCTTTTTTGTTTTAAAAAATGAGGAGGAATCATTGTGAGTAAAAAAATTAAACAAATTGCTATTTATGGAAAAGGGGGAATTGGTAAATCAACCACTACCTCTAATATTAGTGCAGCACTATCGACGATGGGCTATAAAGTTATGCAGTTTGGTTGTGATCCTAAAGCTGATTCTACAAATACTTTGCGAGATGGCACTTATATTCCGACAGTGCTTGATACGTTAAGAGAAAAAAATAAGGTAAATGCCCAAGATGTAATTTTTCAAGGATTTAATGGAGTGTATTGTGTAGAAGCTGGTGGGCCAGCTCCCGGAGTTGGCTGCGCTGGCAGGGGGATTATTACTGCGGTACAATTATTAAAACAATTAAAAGTGTATGAAGAATTAGATTTAGATGTAATTATTTATGATGTTTTGGGAGATGTAGTATGCGGTGGCTTTGCTGTTCCTATACGTGAAGGCATTGCTGAACATGTATTTACAGTGTCATCGGCAGACTTTATGGCGATGTATGCTGCTAATAATTTATTTAAAGGAATTCAGAAATACTCTAATTCAGGTGGTGCGTTGCTAGGTGGTTTAATTGCTAATTCCATCAATGCTTCTTATGCAAAAGATATCATCGATGATTTTGTTGCTAGAACTAAGACCCGTGTTGTGGAATATGTTCCTCGTTCAGTTACTGTAACCCAATCTGAGCTACAAGGCAAAACAACGATAGAAGCGGCACCTAATTCAGAACAGGCTAAAGTATATCAAAGTCTTGCGAAAAAAGTGATAGAAACTACAGAATCAAAAGTTCCGTCACCCTTAGAGATTAGCGAGCTAAGAGATTGGGCTGCTAAATGGGCTGATCAGTTATTGGCTATGGAAACAGGCGAGGTACGCAGTAAAGCAGAAGGAATATAATAAAGAACCATAAGCTGATCATATTAGTTGAAGGCTGCAGAAAAGTAACTATTTCTGTAGCCTTCATTTCATAAGATGACATTAGGTTCTTACCTAGGAGTACTGTTAGTACAGAAGGAGAGATGAAAAATGACTAACCCTTCCCCTAATTTGATAAGTGATCAGATCTTAGAGAAAACAAAAAAACATCCTTGTTATTCCGCTGATGCACACAATAAATATGCGCGCATCCATTTGCCAGTAGCGCCTAATTGTAATATACAGTGCAATTATTGTAATCGGAAATTTGATTGTGTCAACGAAAGTAGGCCTGGCGTAACTAGCGAGGTTTTAACACCAGATTTGGCCAAAGAAAAATTTGTTTGGGTAAAAAGAGAGATTGACCAGCTAACTGTAGTTGGTATTGCTGGCCCAGGTGATGCTTTGGCAAATTGGGAATATACTAAGGCGACAATTGAAAAAATAAAAGAAACTAACACAGATGTCACATTTTGTTTATCAACGAACGGGCTGATGTTTCCAGAATATGCAAGTGAAATTATTGCCCTAGGGGTTCATCATGTGACAGTGACCGTCAATGCACTAGATCCTGAAATCGGAGCAAAAATTTATAAATTTGTTTCTTATAAAGGGAAAATTTATGAAGGATCTGCGGCAGCAGAGTTACTTTCGAGAAATCAATTGGCAGGTATCGAATACCTAGCCCAACGTGGAGTACTAGTCAAGGTTAATATTGTGATGATAAAAGGTATCAACGACCATCATATACCTGAGGTAGTGAAGAAAGTAAAAGAACTTGGTGCCTTTATTACCAATATTATGCCGTTGATTCCTGCTCCAGGTAGTGCTTTTGAAGAATTCCCTCAAACCAGTATGAAAGATATTAATGATCTTAGGAATACTTGCCAACTCGATATTCAGCAAATGAGGCATTGTAAGCAATGCCGAGCGGATGCTATTGGACTTTTGGGGGAAGATCGTTCACAAGAATTTCGTATGTGCAACCGACAAACACCAAAGATAAGGACACCCAAGGTAGAGGAAAAACAATATAAAATTGCTGTCACATCTAAGTATGGCAAACTTGTTGATCAGCATTTTGGCCATGCTGCTGAATTTATTATTTATCAAGGTGATGGTCATGACTTTCAGGTATTAGAAAAACGAGCAGTAGAACAATATTGTCAGGGTATGGAAGAGTGTGATAATGACGAATCAAAAAGAGAGGGTACAATTCTATCTGTACAAGATTGCGATGCTGTTTTAACAATGCGTATTGGGTATCATGCAAAACTACAATTAGGGGCAAAAGGAATTTACAGTGTAGAGTACTGTGATACTGTAGAGAATGGTTTATCTTACACAGTGAATCAATTGACAAATAAGGTGTTATTATGAGACCTAATATTGAGGAGGTAGTAATTTTATTTTTTCAGAGTTTATTAATCAGCGCGACGATTACAATAGTATCCTGGGTAAGTATATAGTGAAATTGAATTTATTCTACGTTGATTAAGATGGAGCAACTGTTATTCAGAAAAAAAGCAAAGGTTGAAAAGCGTTAATTAGCGCTCTTTAACCTTTGCTTTTTGCGGAATCAGAAAGTATAACACTTTCTTGATTCCAAGTAAGAACGACTAAGGCTTCTGCCTGCGTCCGAGGACTTGGCACAAGCCAAGTCTTTTCTTATAAGTATGTACTCTTAGTGTTGAACTCGGTTTAGTTGTCCGTTCTGTAGACTGAGGACTTCATCAGCCCGGGCTGCCAAAGCAGGGTCATGGGTAATGATTACGACACTGGTTCCAGTATTGCGTGCTTGTAACAAACAATCGGCAACACTTTTGGCCAAGGCTGGGTCTAAGTCGTTGGTTGGTTCATCAGCCAATAAGATGGGGGGATTCAATAATAAGGCTCTGGCAAGGGAAATGCGACGCAATTGCCCTAGACTAAGTTGCTCAGGTTTGTGATGTAAACGATGTTCCATGTTAAAGTGGGTTAATAATTCCAGTGCTCTGTTTTTTAAATTGCTATCTTTTTGGGTTAGCCAGGCAGGTATCATTACATTTTCAAGAGTTGTGAGGGAGTTGATCAAACGGGCCCTTTGAAAAACAAAACCAAAATATTTACCTCGCATTTTGCCTTGTTCTTGTTTAGTTAAAGAACCCACATCAATATTATCAACTAGTCTCCTACCTGACGTAGTGTTTTGCAGCAATCCCATGACTGATAAAAGGGTAGTTTTTCCACCACCCGAATCGCCAACAATGGCTAACGCTGTACCTTTTTTTACAGAGAGAGATAAGTTTGAGAAAATGATATCCTCGCCATAACTTTTACTAATATTTTGTAGTTCAATTAAGTTGCTCATTTTTCCCTCCACATTAATTAAATTCACCATGTGTCATGACGGTACTTGGGTCGACTTGACTACCCCGGTAAGCAGGTAGCCAAGCGGCCAGAGCTCCTAGGGCAGAAAAAATTCCTATTAATAAGAGAGAGGCAATAGCGAAGAAGTGCCAAGCTGGCTCAACAAAAGGAAAGGATTGGTAGGACTGGAGTAGTACTAAACTTAGCTTATATAACCCACCACCTAAAATAAGACCAGCTAACGATCCCGCAAAAGCGATGATTACTGCTTCTCCCACGATAATAGAAGATATCTCTTGACTAGAAGCCCCAAGTGCTAGGTAAAGTCCCCATTCTGCTTGCCTATCAACAGTTAAAGTATAAAAACGTGAAAAGAGTTGAAATAAAGAAAGCAAGACCACCAGTAAGCCAATGCCCCCTAGTAAACCAATGAGAACTGTAAACTGGTCATTGATACGTTTCTTAACATCTGCTGCCACAATGGTTTGCACATAATCAACTTGTTGAATCTTTGTCACGATATCCATGATATTAGCTGATTCATCGACTTGCACTAACACTGTGGAAATAAGTTCAGCAGGCGGTCCTTGTTTTTCCCATATTGATTTTAGTGCAGGAGTTTTATTAACAACACGGCGTGCTTCAGCCATACTGACAAAGAGTGAATAATCTAGAGTTGTTCCAGTTTCTTCTGCGACAGTTACAATATCATACCAAGTCCCAAGGATCATAATTTTATTTTGCGTCCAAGTAGGTACTTTCGCTCCGAGAATGACCTCATTGTCTTTGAGATCTGTTTTTTGTAGTTTTTTTAGCCATGGCCCGACGATCCAGTCACTGGTTGGATCATAGCCAATCATACGGTTATTCGTTCCAATGTCATGGCAGTCTGCTGTTAAACTATGGGTGAAGAATTGAGGGGTTGCTTTGTGAACTCCAGGAATAGAACGAATGGCGTCAACGTTTTTTTGGGACATGTAGGTATTGGCCGCTGCTCCACCAAATAATACGAGGCTAGGTTCTATGGTTGCGCCGCCAGGTATAATGACAATATCAGCTCCCATACGTTGTTTTGAAATATCCATACCAAAAGACACTCCGTTATAAAGAGCCCAAACGCATAAAATAATGGCAACCCCGGTAGCGATGGAAAATAGGATAGCAAAGCTTTGCAGTTTACGATGCAAGAGATTTTTCCAAATTAGAAAGGTCATATAACCTCCTCCGATTGTGTTTTATGGGTTAATAAAAGGAGCACGAGGCCTATTATAGCAAGTATACTACCGCCGATTGTCGTAAAAAAGGTGGTCTTTAAGCAAGCACCATTTTCGCAGATGCCGATAGCCCATGGCTGGGGTAGGATGATAACGATAATTCCAAGTAAGAAGACAACAAAGCTATTAAGTAATCGGGCCTCAGTAGTGCGTAGCACTAACAGACTGGCAGAAAGTATTATAGCAAGTAATGTAATGATAAATTCAGCCTGGTATGTATAATGGCATTGCATAGGATTGCCATCACCTGTATGTCCTGTGCAAATTGGTACATATTTAGGTAAAAGTAACAGTGAAATGCTAATAAAAAGAGCAATCCATGATAATATTTTATAACGATTCATGATGGTTAACTCCTTTTCTGTATAATATCTATATTCTTAAGACGCAAAGCAGTCGCCGAGGCGGTAGTTGTCTTATTGGCTACGGCTTCACTCTGAAGTAGTGAAGATTGCCCGTGTTTATGGAGTGCATTAGGATCAATTTGTCTCAAAGGAACCCTATTAAGTCCATTGTACAAAATGACAATTCCCAAGGAAAATATAAAAAAAGACAGGACTAGAAATCGATTAAGTGTCATTGTTTATCATCCTTTTATAGTTATTTTACGGAATCAGAAAGTATAACACTTTCTTGATTCCAAGTCCTCGGACGAAGGCTTCTGCCTGCGTCCGAGGACTTGGCACAAGCCAAGTCTTTTCTTAATTATCTTCGTTTTCTTTGTTATCTTTATCGCAACACTTATCTTTTTTATGTGTTATATCAGTCTTATCAGAATTACTCTTATTCTGAATCGTTTCTGTTTCTTGACTTATGCATTCTTTCTCATTATGAGCTGCTGAAACCAGTCCAGCCGATAAGAGTGAAAGTAACAAGACTCCGAATATCAATAGTCTTCTAACCAATGATGCCACCTCCCTAAAATGAATTAAAACGAAAAAGCCGAGTTTATCCCGTAGGATAGACTCGGCCTTTAGTTTTTTCTAACCAGCCAGTACTGATTTAGTTGTGTAAGCGCACACTTATTTTAGTATTTGATAAAGATGATAGCATTTAGAGTTGGAATTGTAAATATATTTTTAGCAAAATGATAGATTTATAAGGGCAGTGAATTTAAGCAATCAGTTTGTAACAGTTTTATATTTACAACTTATAATTTTATTTTTTAATTAGGGTGAGAAAGTGTATTGACAAATTAGTAAAATGAATTATACTAAAGAAAAAGTGCAGTGTTTATAACATATTTTTTGGGCTGATCAGAAAAACTGAAGGCTAAAGTAGTGTCCTTTTGGATATACTTTAGCCTTTTTTATTTAGTTATACAGTATCTGGCAGGTATTCAATACTTGAGGACTGTAAAAATGGCTATCGACAAATCCATAATAAATTTGACTGATCAGTAATACGTACTGAAGGCAAAGACGGATCCTAATAGAAGGATCAATCTTTGCCTTTTTTGTTTATTAAATGATAAATATTGCCGGAAAGTGAGGGAAAGAGTGTGGGCACTAGAGTTTTCCGTGATGAAATGAAGCCCAAAGAACGAATGGAAGCTGTGTTAACCGGAAAACCTTTTGATCGGGTACCATGTAGTATTCAAGTGAGCAACCAAGCGGGCAAGTTGGCTGGAATTAATCACTGGCAATGCTATTATTCAGCAGAACATACGGCGCAAACTCAATTTGAAGCCTACCGAATATTTGGTGTGGAGTCTGTGGGAACTGGCCCTGGTTTACCTGGTATTGCAGAAGCGGTAGGGTCTACGGTTTTTTATCCCAAAGAGGAGAATACGCCATATATTACAGATTTTGTTCTCAAGGAGTATGGCGATTTTGAAAGACTAGAAATTCCTGATCCTTGGAGCAAAGGTCGTCTTCCCATACATTTAAAGGCTTTAGAACTCATGGTTGAGGGGATAGGCGATGATGTTCCTGTGGTTAGCAATCTTGCAGGACCTTTTACTACAGCGGCTAACATTCGAGGAACAGACCAATTTCTTCGTGATCTTTATCATAATCCTGAATTTGTTCATCGGTTGCTAAAATTTGCTGTAGACAGCACTCTCGCTTATGTAAGAGAAGCTGCAAAATTAGGAGTTAGATTTAGTGTTGCTGATCCTACTGCGTCGGCGACTCTAATAGGACCTAAACAGTTTGATGAATTCGCATTTCCCTATTTACGCGGCTTGATTCAATCTATTAAAGAGTTAAGCGGGAGTGCCCCGACCCTGCACATTTGTGGCAATACAAGAAAAATCTGGAAGTCAATGGCTGATACTGGGGCGGGAATTCTTAGTTTAGATGATACCATCGATTTGGCAGTTGCCAAACAAGAAGTTGGTCACCGGGTAGCCCTGTTAGGCAATGTCAAACCTACAGCGACAATGTATCTAGGAACACCTGATGATGTCATCCGTGATGCTAAAGGGTGCCTGTGTAAGGCATATGACAATCCTAAAGGCTACATTTTAGCTCTAGGTTGTGGTCTTCCTATGTGCGCTCCTGTTGAAAATATTCACGCTATGTTTCAAGTCGCTAGAGAGTTTGGGCGATATCCATTTGATCCTGAGAAATTCAATTAATAGTACACGGAGGAAGATATATGAGCAAATTTATAGAGCGGCCACGCTATTTGTGCACTCTTGGGGGCGCAATAGCAACTTTGAAAGTCTTGCCAAGAGTAATACCTATTATCCATGCTGCAGCTGGGTGCGGTGGTAATATTGCCAATGCCTTGCATGGTGCATCTGGCTATTTGGGCAGTGGCTATTGTGCTGGATTGGCATTGCCAAGTTCTAATATCTATGAAAAAGATATTGTATTTGGTGGTGAAGAGCGATTAACGGAACAAATTGCTACCACACTTGAAGTTGTTGATGGTGACTTATATTTTGTAGTTACTGGATGTATGGTAGATATTATTGGTGATGATGCAGTGGCGGTAGCAAATCGGTTTCACCAAGAGGGCAAGCCAGTTTTGGGAGCGGAGACAGGTGGATTTAAAGGCAATTCGTATAAAGGGTACGATATTGTTCTAAGTAAACTATTCACTGACTTTGTTGAAAAGAATCCAGTGAAGAAAAAGAATGTTGTTAATTTATTTGGCCTTGTCCCTATTCAGGATGTATTTTGGAAAGGGAATTTGAATATATTGAAAGCGCTTCTTGAAAAAATTGGTTATGAGGTTAATACCTTTTTTGGCGAAGGAGAAACACTAGATAATCTTAAATATGCTGGTGCTGCTAGTTTGAATATCGTTGTATCGGATGTATACGGGATTGAACCTGCCAAAATATTCGAAGAAATCCATGGAGTGCCTTATGTGATTGCACCCTTACCTATCGGCGCAGCTGGAACTGAAAGATTCTTGCGTACAGTAGGCGAAGCCTTAGGAACGAAAGAGACTATCATTGAGAAGGTTATAACAGAGGAAAAGGCTCGTTATTATAGCTATATAGAACGATTGGCTGATGTTTATAATGATTTGGATTTCCAACGGTACAGTGTAGTTGTGGCTGATGTCAATTATGCTCCGGCAATTGCTAGATTTTTGGCTGATGATTTGGGATGGTTACCAGAGCTCGTGATGATTACCGATGTTCTTACGGATGAAGAGAAGCAGCTGGTCGAAACAAGATTTCAAGACTTTACTTCTGGTATTCGTCCTAAACTTGTATTTGATACCGATACGTCAAATGTGAGCAAGCATTTTAATGCTTCGTGGCAGAAAAATAATAATGATCGATATTTCGATAGCTTTAGCCCGGCATTTGTTTTGGGAAGTAGTTTAGATAGGGATTTTGCTACATCTATAGGGGCACCACATTTAGGTGTATCCTATCCACTATCCAATAGGGTTGTACTCGACAGAGCCTATGTGGGTTATCGTGGGGCATTAAGTTTAGTGGAAGATATTTTTGGATTATTAGTAGGAAGCAGATAGGAGAGAGGATGAAATGGATTATATAAAAGATAAAGCACCTCCAGTACGTGAAGATCGTTTAAGAGCCTGTAATGCATATGGCGGATCATGCAACAACTTGGTGGACCAATCAAAAAAGGGATGCCTTAATGGGATTAAGAGGACATTTTCCCAAACACAAGGTTGCCAGTTAAATTTAAGTTTGGCTATATTGAATACGATTCGTGATGCAGTGGTTATTGTACATGGTCCTCTTGGTTGCGGTGGAGCTAATTTATCGGTTGCTGGAATTAATAAGAACTTTCAACAATTGCGTGACAGTAATGCACGAGGATTGTTATGGGTTAATACTAATATGGGTGAATCAGAAGTAATCAACGGTGGTGAAAATAATTTACGAGATGCCATTTTGTATGCTGAAAAAGAATTCCGTCCAAGTGCTATTATTATTGTAAATAGCTGCGTACCAGCCATTATCGGCGATGACATTGATAGCGTTGTTGAAGGAGTGCAAGGCGAAATTCAAGCTAAAATAGTACCTGTACATTGCGAAGGCTTCAAAACGAAAATTATGGCGAGTGCTTATGATGCAGTTTATCATGGAATCTTAAGGAATTTGATACCAGATTTGGATGCAGAGGTGAAATCTAAGCAAGATAATAAAAATCAACTTGAAGAATTACAGGAAAAATATCGTATTAGTCGGACAGTAAATGTGCTCAATGTTTCCTCTATGAGCCGTATTGACGAGTATGAATTGGTGAGATTACTCAAGGCTCTGGAGCTCAAATTAAACATCTTGCCTTGTTATGCCCATCCTGAGGATTTTCTCAAGGCCACTGAGGCGTCATTAAATGTGAGTATTTGTGCCACTCATGATGATTATTTCGTGGAACATTTAAAAACAAAGTATAATATTCCCTACGTCCTTCGCACGATTCCAATTGGTGTAAAATATACAAATCGTTGGATTTTGGATATTGCTAAATTCTTTGGTATTGAAGAAGCGGCAGAGCGGTTTATTGCTCAAGAGACCAAACTTCTAGAAGAAGCATTGGTACCTTATCGAGAACTGTTTAAAGGGAAAAGGGTAATGATTGGCGGTGGTGAAATTCGTGTAGTTGCCAATGCCGAACTTCTTACCTACCTTGGACTCGAAGTTGTAGGAATGCGCGCTTATCATTATGATCAGTTTGCTGATGAAATGCTAGACGAAGTTAGAGAGGGTGATAGAGTTCCTTTCAATGTAGCGACTGGGCAGCCTTTTGAACAAGCAAATTTAATTGCTAATTTGAAACCTGACTTATATGTGGGCCATGTTGGTGGCAATGGCTGGGCAGGTAAACAAGGGATTCCTGTTTTACCAATATTTCACCAAAGTAATATTTTCTTAGGTTATACAGGTGTCTTTGAATTTGCTCGGCGCTTAGCAAGGGTTTTGAAAAATCCTTCTTTTAATCGCAATTTAGGTGAAAATACTAAACTTCCCTACTTTAAAAACTGGTATGAAAAGGATGCTTTTTCTTATATTGATGAGGGAAATGGTTAGTGTAAAGCATAAGTAAAAAATAAGAGGAGTGAATGGTATGTCAAAAATTTCTAATAATATTACAGAATTAATCGGTGGTACACCACTACTTAGAATTAACAAAGTCTCCCAAGGATCGAAAGCTGACGTTGTCGTTAAATTAGAATCTTTTAATCCTGGTGGCAGTATAAAAGATCGTATTGGTTTTAGTATGATTAAAGATGCTGAAGAAAAAGGACTTATTAAAGAAGATACGGTCATTATTGAGCCGACGAGTGGTAATACCGGAATTGCCCTGGCTTTCATCGCTGCAGCTAAAGGTTATCGATTGATATTAACAATGCCTGACACTATGAGTATTGAACGGCGTAACTTATTGAAAGCATATGGGGCAGAATTAGTATTGAGCCCAGGTAGTGAAGGAATGAAGGGAGCAATACGTAAAGCGGAAGAATTAGCAGCGCAAACTCCAAATTCTTTTATTCCACAGCAATTTAACAATCCAGCCAATCCAGAGATTCATCGGGCAATTACTGCCGAAGAAATATGGAAAGATACTGATGGTAAAGTCGATATTATCATCGGTGGTGTAGGTACTGGTGGTACCATTACGGGTGTTGGTGAAGTACTTAAAAAACGTAAACCGACGATTCAGGTAGTTGCTGTAGAGCCTTTTGATTCCCCTGTTCTTTCTGGAGGTCAGCCAGGACCGCATAAAATTCAAGGGATTGGAGCAGGATTTGTTCCTAAAGTATTAAACCTTCCCATTGTTGATGAAATTTATAAAGTCAAGAATGATGAAGCTTTAGATACTGCTAGGCTTCTTGCAAAAGAAGAAGGTATATTAGTGGGAATTTCTTCTGGGGCTGCAACATTTGCGGCTCTCCAAATTGCTAAACGTAAAGAAAATGAGGGGAAATTAATTGTGACGATATTGCCGGATACAGGGGAAAGGTATCTTAGTACTGTGCTTTTTCAAGAAAGCTAATTTTTCAAAACAAAGTTATTAGAATTAGAACGAATAACTTGTCTGACTAGGAAACTAGAGGTCAAGTTCCCTTAAGGAGGGGACTTGACCTTTTAAAATTATCTTTAAGGAGCTGAGGTATATGTCGAGAGAGGGAGAGGTGCCTGCGGTCCAGGTTGAGGAAAAAACGGCAAAAATTGTAGCCCGTAATATCAATCGTATATATCAAATCAAAAGAAAATCTGATGATAAACCTACAGAATTTCAGGCTATTAAACAATTAGATCTCACTGTAAAGAAAGGTGAGTTTTTAGCAATTGTTGGACCAAGTGGTTGTGGAAAATCAACTTTTTTAGATATGATTGCTGGACTTGCAAAGCCGAGTTCGGGAGAAATATTTATTGACAATAAGCTTATTACTGGGCCAGCGTTAGATAGAGGAATTGTATTACAAGGGTATGCACTTTTTCCCTGGCGGACAGTGCGGAAGAATGTTGAATTTGGTCTAGCGGTAAAGAAAGTTCCCCAAAAGCAAAGAGCAGAAATTAGTCAGAAGTATATTGAATTGGTTGGATTACACAATTTTGAAGATCGGTATCCCCATGAACTCTCTGGAGGGATGAAACAACGCGTGGCCATTGCTAGAGCCTTGGCTTATGATCCTGAGGTTTTATTGATGGATGAACCTTTTGCGGCCGTCGATGCCCAGACTCGAGAAGTTTTGCAGGAAGAACTGTTGCGTATTTGGGAAAAAACCAAAAAAACAATTATATTTGTTACTCATGGTATTGATGAAGCAGTATTTTTAGCAGATCGGGTGGCGGTCATGTCTACCAATCCTGGAAGTATCAAGGAAATTGTTAGCATTAATCTACCGCGCCCCCGGGATGGTATTCGTTCATCTGCTGACTTTGGGTGGGTACGGCATAAGATTTGGGAGCTTCTGCAAAACCAACCAGCTGTTCTGGCTGAAAAACAACTTTCAGATCAAAATATAGCGGAAGCCATATCGACGTCGGCAGCGTTATAGGAGAGATAGCTTATGAGTGCCAATAAAAATAATCTTCCTCGTATTATTGCTTTGCCTCCTTTGTTTAAGGGGAAACAATTACGAGGAAACAAACATTCGGTAGATGTGAGAGCAGAGCTAATCGTCGAAATTGATGCTTTAGAAGTTTTGATGAAAATTATTCCAAGGCAAAAGATTGCAGTGGCTGTTGCAAATCAAGGAATGAGTAACCTAGTTGAAATGCTCAAAGTGTTAATTGCTAGACTGCGATCAGTGGGAGCAGAACCTTTTATCGTACCGGCAATTAGTGGTGGTCAGCGGCTTTCGGCTGATGAACAAAGGCATGCTTTAGAAGCTATAGGAATTACAGAAAGGGCTATAGGTGCTCCTATCTATGTAACAATGGAAACTATCCTCATTGGTGAGACTCCTCAGGGAATACCCGTATTTATTGATCGCTATGCCTATGAAGCTGATGGTATCATAGTCGTGAATCGGAGGAAATTACATGGGGGTTTTTCTAATGATTATAAGAGTGGATTAATGAGAATGATAACAATCGGTTTGGGTAAACAAAGTAGTGTTTCAATGTGTCGTTCCTACGGATCGACCCAGATAACGGAAAATATTGCCGAAGTTGCAAAATTTATCGTTAAGGCAACAAATTTTTTGTTCGGTGTTGCTGTCAGTGAAAATCCCTATCAGGAGACGACAAATATTAAGCTTGTAACAAGTCAAGGATTGTCTTGAAGGGGGAAAATATATTCATTGTTAAAGCGGTTGAATGGATACAGTTTTTACTATAGTGATGGGGGTAGTCCCAAGCTAATATTGTGCTTACGATAACTTAATCATGAATTTATCTTAGTTGATCAGATAACTGAAGACTGAGGGTGTATTTCTATACATCTTTAGTCTTTTTCTATTTGTTTAAAAAATAATTAAAAATGGAGGGTATCAATATGAAAATAATAAAAAGTATGTTGCTTCTATTCTCCGTTCTAGTAGCATTAGCAGGTTGTGGAACCAATTCAGCTACAAGTGATGCTGATAGCAAGAGAAATGTAGCTACTTCTTCCGTTGATTTGAGTAAAGTTACAATTAGAATGGGAGAGACTGGCTGGGCAAGATCTCAAGAAGGTCTCAAGGCAGCAGGTCTTCAAAATACACCTTATAAGGTAGAATATAGTGTCTTTCAAGGAGGGAATATGCAACTAGAAGCCATGGCAGCGAATCATTTGGATCTGGCAACTAGTAGTGAAATTCCACCAATCTTTGCTTCACAATCAGGTAATGGAGGTAATTTTAAGGTCATCGGATTCTATGAAGGAACTACATTAAATCAAGAATTAGTTGTTCCTAAAGGGTCAAATATTAAAGCAATGGCTGATTTAAAAGGGAAAAAGGTTGCTTATGTAAAAGCGACCACTTCTCAATATTTCCTATTGAAAATGCTGAAACAAGCAGGAATGACTTGGGATGATATCATTCCGGTCCAAATGTCAACTTCGGATGGATTGATTGCCTTAGTTGGGGGTAAAGTGGATGCGTTAGCAGGGTACGGAAATGCGATCATTACAGCACATCAGCAAGGTGCTACTGTTTTGGTTAGTGCTAAAGATATCCTTTCCGGAAACTTTATGATTGAGGCGACGCCAGATGCCATCAATGATCCGGCAAAACATGCTGCAATTGTTGATTATCTGTCAAGATTAGACAAATCTTATGAATGGGCTGCTGCCAATCCTGAAAAATGGGCAGAGATTATTGCAGTGAATACCCATGAGCCTTTTGAACAATCACTGATTACATTCAAAGAAGGAAATGCACAACGTCCTAATAAGGTGAAACCAACTTCTATGCAGGCCATTGCTTCAGAACAAGATGTTGCCGATGTATTTTTAGGAGCTGGGGTATTGAAAAATAAAATCGATGTCAGTTCCTTCTGGAGTAATGCATTTGATGAAGAAATAAAAAAATTACTAGAGAATAAAGGAAAATAAAAGTAGGGAGATTTCAAATGGGAAGAAACAATAGAAAAAATTGGATCAATCAATTCATTCCTTGGTTGATTCCTATTTTTGTGGTCATTGGTTGGCAAGTATTAACGGGCGATGGTGTCATATCCTCCAAAATACTGCCACAGCCGTTAAAAATAGTAGATACATTTATTAAGATGATAAAAACGGGAGAATTGATTGGTTATGTTATAACAAGTACACAAAGGGCATTGAGTGGTTTTATTATTGGGGGAGGGATTGGTTTGCTATTGGGATTACTCAATGGGCTATCCCCTAGTGCGGAAAAGTTAATCGATTCCTCAGTGCAAATGATACGAAATATTCCTCATCTTGCTTTAATTCCATTGCTGATTTTATGGTTTGGCATTGGCGAAGAAGTCAAATTAGTACTTGTTTCTTTAGGCGTATTTTTCCCTATTTATTTAAATACCTTCCATGGAATTCGCTCCATCGATCCTGGGCTCATCGAAATGGGAAAAGTATATGGATTAAAAGGATTTTCTTTATTTTGGGAAATTATTTTACCAGGATCCCTGGCCTCAATTTTAGTAGGTGTACGTTATGCTCTAGGCATCATGTGGCTTACACTCATTGTTGCAGAGACAGTGGCTGCCAATTCTGGAATTGGATATATGGCAATGAATGCCAGAGAATTTATGCTAATGGATGTAATTATATTAAGTATTATTATCTATGCGTTACTTGGTAAAAGCTCTGATATAATCGCTAAAAAAATGGAGCAAAGATGGTTAGAATGGCGCAACATTAAAAATAGCGGGTGGTGAAATCTTGATGCAAGTAAATAAAAAGACGATACATCTCAATATACAAAATCTTACTAAGAAATTTGGTGATATTTCAGTCTTGCAAGATGTAGAATTAGCAATTAAAGAAGGCGAATTTGTTGCCGTCGTAGGTAGAAGTGGCTGTGGAAAAAGTACCTTGCTAAGATTGATTGCAGGACTTGAACAACCTACAGAAGGCAATGTTTATTTAAATGATCATGTGGTTGATGGCATCAATGCTGAAACACGAGTTTTGTTTCAAGAAGCCCGCTTATTGCCATGGAAAAAGGTACTAAAAAATGTGCAAATTGGTGCCGTTAACAAGAATGAAGAAATTGCTAGGGCCGCTCTACGAGAAGTTGGCTTAGTTGATCGAATCAATGAATGGCCTTATGTCTTATCCGGTGGTCAGAAACAACGGGTAGCCTTAGCTCGTGCTTTAGCAGCTGATCCCAAATTACTCTTATTAGATGAACCTCTTGGGGCTTTGGATGCCTTAACTCGTATTGAAATGCAACAACTTATTGAAAGGTTATGGGTACAAAAACAATTTACCGTGGTTCTAGTAACCCATGATGTGAGCGAAGCAGTCGCTTTAGCTGATCGAGTTATTTTTATTGACCAGGGGAAGATTGGAATGGATGTACGAATTACCTTGGATCGTCCGCGAGTGAGGGATAATGATTTTATGTACTTTGAGAAATATATTTTAGATCGCGTTATGAGTAAGCAAGAAGATTATGAAGGGGATTTTCAGAAGAAGAAGGTTGAATATTCCATTTAGAGATTATGTTTGAAGTAAAAAGAAGGAGATTATATTGTATGGGAACGATAATAAATAAAAAACAACGTCCAATATCTTTGGCTAATCGAGTTCAAAATTTACAATTACCTGTATTTCGCGAAATTGCAGCTCTTGCTAAAGAGCGAGGAGCAATTAATCTAGGTGGCGGAACGCCTGACTTTGCAGCACCCATAGAAATTAAGGACGCTGCAGTAAAGGCAATACAGTCGGATTGCAATCAATATGCTCTTTCACAGGGAGTATTAGAACTGCGCGTTGGCATTGCCAAGAGACTCGACCAGCAACATGATGTGGAATTTGACTCAGAAACAGAAATTACTATCTGCAGCGGTGCAACAGAAGGCATTGCGGCATCTCTACTCGCAGTGGTTAATCCTGATGATGAAGTCATCATTTTGGAACCAGCATTTACTATTTATGCACCAGATGTTGTTCTTTGTGGAGGGAAACCTGTATATGTACAACTTTCTCCACCTCTCTTTCGTATTGAACGAGAGGCAATTGAAGCCGCCTTATCTCCTCGAACAAAGGCTATTCTTATTAATTCGCCGCACAATCCTACAGGGCGGGTTTTTGAGATCGAAGAACTTACGATTGTGGCAGATATCTGCAAGGGGTATGGCTTATTGGCCATAACTGATGAAATTTATGATGAAATCGTTTTTGATGACACCAATCCGCCTAGGTTATGGACACTATCAGGGATGAGGGAACGTACGATTATTGTTAATGGATTTTCAAAAACATACAGTGTAACGGGTTGGCGTCTTGGATATGTTGTGGCTCCCCCTGAGCTTACTAAAGGGATACGAATTGCTCATAATTATTTAACAATTAGTGCTGCCGCACCATTGCAAGAAGCTGCTATAGAGGCTATTGGTTTTCCTGACTCATATTATCAAGACCTTAGAAATGCTTATAAGGTCAGGCGTGATCTATTAGTTAAAGGGTTAGAGAGACTTGGCATTCCTTGCTTAGTGCCCGAGGGGGGATATTTCTTGTTGGCAGATTTTAGTCATTTGGGCTGGGACGACGATGTTGCTTTTAGCAAGCAACTTATCGAAACTATTGGGGTGGCGGCTGTGCCCTTATCCGGCTTTTACCAGAATATTTCTAAAGATGGGCAACTTTTATTGCGCTTTGCATTTTGCAAAACAGAAGAAACACTGCGAACTGCTCTTTTACGGCTTGAAAAAATAGAGTTATTGCAAAGAGGGCAAAAGGAGACTATAAAATGACGGTTTATAACAATGTAACAAATGAAACTTTACTGGAATTGAGAGAAACTCTTGGTAGTGAGCATGTAATTGCTGGTGAAACTATATCAAGTGAGTATACACACGATGCTGGGACTAAGGATGACAGACGGTGGTTACCGGAAGTTGTAGTTTTCCCCGGGAATAGGGATGAGGTAGCTCAAATTCTCCGTTTAGCCAATCGTCAGTTGATTCCCATAACACCTCGTGGTGGTGGTAGTGGTCTTGCAGGAGGAGCGGTGCCGATACATGGAGGCATTGTCATTGATTTACGTCGTATGAATAAAATCTTACATGTCGATTCTAAGGCAAGATACATGGTAGTGGAACCAGGCGTTCCCACTTTGCAAATTCAGCAGGAAGCAAAAAAACATGGTTTGCTTTATGCTGGAGATCCGTGTAGCAGCGATGATTGTGTGATTGCTGGCAATGTGGCGACAAACGCTGGTGGTAACCGGGCCGTAAAGTATGGGGTTACAGGAGATCAGGTGTACGAATTAGAAGTCGTAACCCCGCAAGGTGAGGTCATTATCTTAGGCGGACGTTTAAAAAAGAATTCTACAGGATATGGGTTGGTTAAATTAATCATTGGATCTGAGGGTACTTTAGGTATCATTACCCAGATAACTCTGAAACTTCATCGTCTTGCGCCTCTATTACCCAGCTTTTTGGCAGTATTTCCAGACATCAAGACGGCTCTTACTTTGGTGGGCATTTTAGTAGAGGATTCGATTGATCCTATTTCCTTAGAATTGATTGATAAACAGACGGTTATTGCCATCGAAAATTATCTTAAGAAACCGATATTTAAAGATGATGAGGGTGATTGCTTAATTATACAGTTAGAGGCTCAAGATGTAGTGGAATTAACGAGGAAACAAGAGCGACTTACACAAGTTTGTAATGCTCATGGTTGTAAGAGTATTGAAAAAGTTAACGGTGATACAATATGGGAAGGACGCAGGAAGTGGGGGGCGGCTATTAAAGTTAACAATCCCGTCGGTATTTCTGAAGATATTGTTGTTCCTGTCGATGAAATTAATATTCTTATTGAAAAACTAGGAATTCTCATTACTGAATTTGACTTTGAGTTTCGTATTGCAGGGCATGCAGGCGATGGCAATATACATTTACGGATTTTTCCTGGAATGAGCCCATTAGCTCTATGGGAGGAGCAACTTAGCACTTTTCGGCATCGCCTGTATGAGATAGTATATCAACTTGGTGGTCGTCTGTCGGGAGAACATGGGATTGGTTTTAAACGCAAATATTTTTTAAAGAACATCATTCAGCCGGCCGAACTTGAACTAATGAAAACTGTGAAAAAAGCATTTGACCCTAATTTGATCTTAAATCCCGGCAAGATTTTTGATATGAAGAAAGAGGAAGTAATATAAATAGAAGCTTCGAAAGACTTCGCGGATATTCCGTTGAAGTCTTTTATATTTTTTACATAAGTGAAAAGGGGAAATGCTAAGTATTGATGAAATAATATACTAAGCTAATTAGCAAAGGGGATAGATGAAGAATGTATAGTTTCAAGAATGATTATAGTGAAGGAGCTCATCCCAAAATATTGCGTGCTCTAATCGAAACGAACTTAGAGCAAGTTGAAGGTTACGGTGAAGATTATTATACACGTAAGGCCGTTGAGCTGTTAAAGGAAAACATTAAGAAAAAAGATATCGATATTCACTTATTTTCTGGTGGTACACAAACAAATCTCACTGCGCTTTCGGCTTTTTTAAGACCACATGAAGCGGCAATTGCAGCCAATACAGGTCATATTCTAGTCCATGAAACGGGAGCGATTGAGGCTACAGGACACAAAATTATTTCTATTGAAGTACAGGATGGGAAAATAGGGCCAGAACATCTCAAAACAGTCTTAGAGATTCACGCTGACGAGCATATGGTGAAGCCAAAATTGGTTTATATTTCAAATCCTACAGAAATTGGGTCAATCTACAAAAAGAAAGAATTAGCAGAGTTAAGTCAGTTTTGCCGAGAGAATCAACTTTTTTTATACGTGGATGGGGCAAGGCTAGGTTCCGCCCTATGTTCTAATGAAAATGACATGGAACTTTCTGATCTAGCGATGTTAGTTGATGCTTTTTACATAGGGGGAACCAAGAATGGTGCTCTCATGGGCGAAGCTCTTGTTATTTGCCGAGATTCTCTTAAAGAGGATTTCCGCTTTCATATGAAGCAAAAAGGAGCACTCCTTGCCAAGGGGAGGTTGCTTGGGATACAGTTTCTAGAGCTTTTCAGAGATGGTTTGTACTTTGACTTGGCAACACACGCCAATGAGATGGCAAGTTTACTAAGGGAGGGAATTAGCCAGGCAGGTTATTTGTTCCTAACTCATTCCCCGTCGAATCAAATTTTTCCTATATTGCCCAATGGAATAATAACAAAGCTTCAGGAAAAGTATTCTTTTTATGTTTGGTCACAGGTGGACTCGGAGCACTCTGCCATTCGCCTTGTCACCTCTTGGGCGACAAAGGAGGATGCTGTTAGGGAATTTATTGAGGATCTTAAAGGTCTATGCAATAAAAATAACATGTAACTAATAACATGACAAAGCGGCATGGCTACCTAGTGTAGTTCATGCCGCTTTTTTACGGAATCAGAAAGTATAACACTTCCTTGATTCCAAGTAAGAACGACTAAGGCTTCTGCCTGCGTCCGAG
This sequence comes from Pelosinus sp. UFO1, assembly GCF_000725345.1. NCBI lineage: Bacteria > Bacillati > Bacillota > Negativicutes > Selenomonadales > Sporomusaceae > Pelosinus > Pelosinus sp. UFO1. The sequence continues at coordinate 2,951,096 of NZ_CP008852.1, read as the reverse complement.
CTTGGCACAAGTCAAGTCTTTTCTTTTCTTATCTTATACATATTCACATTATGGCTAGAAGTAGCATGTGAAAGTGGATGAAAAATTTAAAAATGAAATAAAACAAAATAAGGAGATTGAAGGAGTAAAGGAAAGGAAGATGATTTTAAATTTTATAATTGCACCAATTTAACTCTTTCTAATTTTACCGTACTAAAGTATAATATCCAATATGAGATGAAATACATTGTGTGGAGGATTTACATATGAAAAAAATAGTTACGTTAGTTTTGTTACTTATGATGGCTGGTTTGGTAATCGCAGGATGTGGTAGTGCGGATACAAAAACACCAGTACAGAAAAAGATTGTAATCGGTTTAGATGATAGCTTCCCTCCTATGGGCTTTAGAGATGACAAGAACAACATCGTTGGTTTTGATATAGACATGGCAAAAGAAGCGGCTAAAAAATTAGGAATGGAAGTAGAGTTCAAACCTATCGATTGGAGCAGTAAAGAAGCGGAGTTAAATGGGAAAAGAATTGATGCCTTGTGGAATGGCATGAATATTACTGAAGAACGCAAAAAGAATGTATTGTTTAGTGAACCCTACATGGAAAGTAAACAGTTAATCTTCGTTCTTGCAGGCTCCCCGATTAAAAGTGCGGCGGATTTAAGTGGGAAAGTAGTGGCTGTACAACAAGCTAGTATTGGTGAAGAAGTAGTAGTAAAAGATGCAACATTAAAAAGCTCTTTAAAGGACTTCAAAGTTTATCCTGACTTTATTGCTGCGTTTATGGATCTTAATACGGGTAGGGTAGACGCTGTTGTTACTGACGAAATCCTAGGAAGATACTATATGTCCAAAGAAAAGGGCAAGTACGTAGCGATTGAAAAGCCATTGGGCGAAGTAGGAACTTATGGCATCGGATTTAGAAAAGAAGATAAAGAACTTCGTGATAAAGTACAAAAAGTACTTGATGAAATGAAAAAAGATGGAACTTCTGCAAAAATATCGCAACAGTGGTTTGGAGCAGACATAGTTAAGTAGTAATAGAAGTAGGCTAATGGTATTTGCCATTAGCCTTCAATTTTGCAGGATCAGTAAAGAGGAGAAGATCAATGGAAAAAGTAATAACCATGATGGGGCCAATGCTAGACGGAGCTAGTGTTACACTGGAAATGTTTTTTATTACCTTAGTGTTATCAATCCCATTAGGCTTAGTTTTGGCATTAGCTCGAATATCAAAATATAAACCTTTACGTTTTTTAGTAGAAATCTATGTTTGGTTAATGCGTGGCACACCGTTAATGCTTCAGCTCTTATTTGTATATTATGCCTTGCCTCTCATTCCTTATATTGGGATTAAATTGCCAGATTTTTCTGCAGCAATTGTCGCTTTTGTATTTAACTATGCAGCATATTTTGCAGAAATTTTTCGTGCAGGAATTCAATCCATCGAACGGGGTCAGTACGAAGCTAGTAAGGTATTGGGTATGACTTATATACAGACGATGAGGCGAATTATTTTGCCCCAGATGATTAAGCGTGTATTGCCTCCTATTAGTAATGAAACAATCACTCTTGTAAAAGATACCTCCCTCATTTATGTTTTGGCGATGAATGACCTTTTGAGAACGGCGAGAACGATTGTACAGAGAGAATTTGATATGACCCCCTTTATCATTGCAGCAGTATTTTATTTGGCGATGACACTTGTATTAACTTGGATGTTTAATAAACTTGAACAGCGCTATGCAGCATATGATGAGTAGGAGTGAATTTTTATGAATATGATACGTTTAAGAAATATACGCAAAAGTTTTAATGGCCTTGAAGTACTAAAAGGTATTAACTTAGAAGTGATGCAAGGGGAAGTGGTTGCCATTATTGGACCTTCAGGTTCAGGTAAAAGTACACTTCTTAGATGTTTAAATAGGTTAGAAATTATTGATCAGGGAACCATTGAAATAGAAGAAGAAGTTCTAGCTGCCGATGGTGCAGATGGGCGATGCCAGTATGTTCGTGAGGAAAAGGCCCGGATGATTTGTCATAAGATGGGCATGGTGTTTCAGCAATTCAATTTATTTCCTCATATGACGGTGCTTGACAATGTTGTTGAAGCGCCTATGGTTGTAAAGGGAATAAAAAAGGAAATTATTATTCCTGAAGCTGAAGAATTACTGCGCAAAGTAGGTTTGTTTGCCAAGAGGGATAGTTATCCCTCTCGATTATCTGGAGGTCAGCAACAGCGGGTTGCTATTGCTAGAGCCCTGGCTATGAAGCCTGATATTATGTTATTTGATGAACCGACGTCAGCCTTAGACCCAGAGTTGACAGGAGAAGTATTAAAGGCTATGCGTCAGTTGGCACAAGAGCATATGACTATGTTAGTAGTTACCCACGAAATGGCTTTTGCCCGTGAAGTGGCCCAGCGTGTTATTTTTATGGATAATGGCGATATTGTTGAGCAAGGCACACCAGAACTATTATTTAATAGTCCGACACAAGCTCGTACCCAGGCGTTTTTAAGTAGTATGCTATAAAAGACAGCTAAGATGACTGCTCCTTAGGATTATTCCTAGGGAGCAGTCGTCTTATTCTGTATTAACGAAATTGAAAGTTACTATTACTTATATCCATATAGGGTATGGATAGGAGATATTTTACTTACTCACTTATCTCTACTAGAATGAATATAAGTAATATATACAAAATGAAAAAATCACATAGACATTTTTACAAATTATGGTTATTATTTAAGTAAAAACGGTATTGGTTTGGTGATGTAATGGACATAATTCATTTGGTATATTTTACTGAAGTGGCGCGTCAAGAAAGCTTTACAAAAGCATCTGAGGTATTATTTGTTTCTCAATCTACCATAAGTAAATTAATCAAAAATTTAGAAAGTGAATTGGGCGTATCCTTATTTCATCGTGCTCCAAAGCGGGTAATTCTTACCGATGCAGGGGTATTGCTATTTGAAAAAGCAAAAATTATTTTAGATACGTTAAATAGTATTAATACGGAATTGTATAATTTAGCTGGTACTCCTAGCGGTAATTTAAAGATTGGAATTTCTCCAATGGTGCAAACCCTGTTTCCAAAAGCGATAGCTGAGTTTAGTTCTCTTTATCCTCAAATTACCATCGACTTGATGGAAGTTGGGTCGATAAAGATTGAGAAGAGAATTCAAGAGGGTACCCTTGATGTTGGTATTGTTGTATTACCAACAAAAACGAAGGCGGAATTAGAAACGGTTCCTTTTCTAGAAGATCCGTTAATGCTGATTGTGAATTCAAGTCATCCCCTAGCCAATAGATCCATTGTTGATATTAGTGAGCTGCGTGATGAATCTTTTGTATTATATAGAGATGACTTTGCCTTGCATGATCATATTCTAGATAAATGTAAAGAACTTGGGTTTACTCCTAAAGTTGTTTGTGAAACTTCTCAATGGGATTTTATGGTTGATATTGTGGCGTCAAAATTAGCAATCGCTTTTCTTCCTCAAACCATATGTGCCAAATTAGATCTTCAATCAATTACCTATTTGCCTTTGAAAAATCAAATTAAACCATGGCATTTGGCGATTGCATGGAAAAGCAACACCTATCTTAGCTACGCTTCGAGGGCTTGGTTGGAATACATCTTTAAGATGTTTGGTATAGCGAAATAATTTTATGAAAAAAGGAGGAAATAAGAATGGACACTAACAATATTTTTGCACAAAGCGATAAGACTGCGTTAGTCATGGGAGCTTTTAGTGTTGTACTCCTTGGGCTTGTAATTTCTATTTTGAAAATTTTTACGTAATGTAGGTAAAAGTAAATTGAAATGGAAAAGAGTAAGCAGGCGTTTGCCTGCTTACTCTTTGTTATTATGGCATATTTGTAGGTAGTGGCACTTTTTAATCCTTTTGCATAAATCGGATATACCAGTGGGAATCATTTTTCTGGTTTTCCGAGTTTAAGGAAAAGCTTCCACACACTCGTTGAAGTGAATGTATTAAGTCAACTGGGACAGGTTTTCCGCAGCATATACAGGAAAGGTAATCGGTTTTTGGTATGTCAGTGAGTGGAATAGCAAAAGTTCGAGTGCAGGACAAACAGGTAAATTCAATTGTCATAGCACGCCTCCTTACTAGTATTGTTACTAATTTCTATATATGTATGTGTTTTCCTGCAAAAAAATATTTAATTGGAATAAAATACCACGTATTCTATTCTGTAATTAAACCATACTATGTAGTGTAAAGGGTTCGTAATGGTTGAGCCAAGACCGGTGCCGGATCTTAATAGGGTTCGGTATTGGTCGGCCAAAGATTATTGTCGGGTCGAAAGGTTCGGCAGTAGTCGGCGGGCAGATCGTTATATGTCTTGTAAGGCTGTACGGCAGCCCAACTGTTGTCGTATGGTCAAAAGGGATGTGTAACGGTCGAGCTAAGACTGTCATGGGTGCTGAAGTATAGGGGTCGGCCGTTGTCGAGAGATTGCGACCGGTTCGGTAGGTATCTGTGGCAGTCGAGCAAAGGTCAGTATCGGTTGTGTAATGCTTGTGGGTAGTCGAAAGATTGCGTATAGGTATGTAATGATCGGTATTGGCTGTAGCGTAGATCATTACGGGCTCTTTTTAAAAGCTACTGGAATATTCCAGTAGCTTTTTAATTATGAAGGTCATCTAAGTTTTTATGTGAGCGCTACCGAATAATGTGTTTTTTCTAAATGTCGGCATAACGTGGTGATATGAATCACAGACCACATTGGGTTTGTGGGATACGATGATGTTAGCTTTTGGAATAGTCATTACGTGTTGGAGGTTTATATGTATTACGAAGAGATTAATAAACTGTCGGCTGCTGCTCAGGTAAAGAGTAAGTTCCTCAAGAAAAGTCCCTTGAAGTATTTACTCTCAGCAGCTCTTGCAGGAATGTACGTTGGATTTGGCATTTTACTTATTTTTAGTATCGGTGGTATATTATCCCAAATAGATTCTTCGGCAATACGCATTATTATGGGAATCTCTTTTGGTATTGCATTAAGTCTAGTCATTATGGCAGGATCTGAACTTTTTACAGGCAATAATATGATTATGACAATTGGCAACATGGAAAAGAAAGTGACAATCCGTCAGTCAATGAATATATACCTTATTAGTTTTATTGGTAATTTATTAGGTTCGGTTTTAATATCCTACTTATTTGTTTTATCAGGGCTTGCACAAGGAAGTACAGCTATTTTCATGGCTAAGGTTGCTCATACCAAAGTGACATTACCATGGAGTGAACTGCTAGTAAGAGGAATATTGTGTAATATACTGGTCTGCCTTGCGATTTGGTGTTCTTTCAAAATGAAGGAAGAGACGGGAAAGCTGATTATGGTTTTTTGGTGCTTATTTGCCTTTATTACAACGGGATTTGAGCATAGTGTAGCGAATATGACTTTATTATCTACGGTACTTATCATGCCTACTCTGGAAGGCATTACTGTAACTGGATTTTTGTATAACATTAGTTTTGTAACCATCGGGAACTTTATTGGTGGTGCACTTTTTGTTGGCTTACCATATTGGTATATATCACAGCAAGAATAAAATTGCGAATACTTTGTCTCTTTTTACAATAAAAGGTATTATATTGACATTGTGAAATAAAAGGTTTACACTTAAATGGAAGTTTTCAACAATGGCAATGGCGCCTAGGTCTATAGACCTAGGTGTTTATTTTTACTTTGTATAAGGGTTGCATTGTAAGTTATAAAGTTAGGTACTAAAATTTGAAAAAGTGAGATGATTGCATGGTTAGTTATAAGCGATTAGAACAAAATTTTCAACGCCTAGCAATGATAGGAAATCAGGAAGGAGGAGGCATTACACGACTGGCCTTTAGTGACAAAGACTGGGAAGCACGTGAAGTAATCATAGAACTTATGAAGCAAGCGGGACTTACAGTTCGAGTTGATGGGTTTGGTAATCTTATTGGCCGAAAAAATGGTGTATGCCCTAACCAACCAGTAGTAATGCTAGGTTCTCATATTGATAGTGTCCCTAATGGTGGGAATTATGATGGGGTTGTTGGTGTACTAGGGGCAATAGAAGCATTGCAATGTTTAGAGGATACAAAGGAAATACATGATCATCCAATTGAAGTAGTTGTGTTTATGGCGGAGGAGTCAAGTCGTTTTGGGGTTGCTACCTTAGGCAGTAAAGCCTTTTGTGGTAAGCTCTCTTTTGAGAAGTTAGAGCAATATAAGGATAAGGACGGCATTTCCTTAAGTCAAGCAATTAGGCAAAGAGGGCTTGTGCCAGAGAACATTAACAAAGCCCAATATGAGGACCCGATTAAGGCCTTTTTGGAGTTACATATTGAGCAAGGGAAAGTGTTAGAGACAACGAGAAAGCAAATTGGAATTGTCACTGGCATAGCAGCACCTACCCGTTTAAAGGTAATTATTACGGGGCAGGCAGACCATTCAGGAGCCACTCCAATGCATATGCGGCAAGATGCATTAACGGCTGCCGCCGAAGTTATTTTACAGGTGGAACAGTTGGCAAGATCGGTTGGACACCAAGGCGTGGTGGGGACAACAGGAGTTATTAAGGCAGATCCAGGCGCAATCAATGTAATTCCAGGAAGAGTAGAACTAGGAATTGATATACGCAGTATTTCTATAGATAGCAAGCAATGGGTAGTGAGTGAGCTTTTAGCAGCGATGGATAGAATGAAGAAACAGCGAAATGTAGGTATTGAGATTATTACCATTACCGATGAAGTTCCTGTACAGTTATCAAAAGAAATGACAGTAGTGTTACAGGAGGTATGTAGCAAACTCCCATATCAAAGCATGTTGATGCCGAGTGGTGCGGGGCATGATGCTATGCACTTAGCGTCTTTTGCTCCTACAGGTATTGTATTTATACCATGCAAAGAAGGAATCAGTCATAATCCTGCGGAATTTGCTAGTATAGATGATGTGGTAGCTGGAACAGAAATACTATTATCCGCAGTCCGGGAAATTGCTAGAAAAGAATTCTCTTGGAAAAAATAAAGAATTTTTTTATGTTAATTGGTATTCATCCTATTGCAGCGACGGGAGACGGGCTAATACACGTTAAGTGTATTAGTGTTCAATTCAAAGCTGAAATATGGTTCTCACTTTAATAACCGCTATGTTGATTATAATGGAAAAGGATAATAGTGATTTAGTAAAGATAAAGGAGATTGGAAATGAATTCAAGAATTTTGGAATTAGCTAAGGCGCAGAGCGAAAAAATTATCACTCGTCGCAGAGACTTTCACAATTATGCGGAAGTTGCATGGACTGAATTTCGGACGGCTTCCATTGTGGCAGATGCCTTGACGGGCCTTGGTTATCAAGTACTCACTGGGGAAGAGGTTATTAATCAAGAAGCAATGATGGGAGTGCCATCAGCAAAAGAATTGGCAGAACAGGAAAAAAGAGCTTTAGAACAAGGGGCTAATCCAGCATGGTTAGCAAAAATGAGAGGCGGTAAGACTGGGGTGGTAGGTATTATGCATTTTTCTCAGCCCGGTCCTACAGTAGCTTTTCGTTTTGACATGGATGCCAATGATGTGGTAGAGGCTGAAGTAGAGGGGCATAGGCCTTATAAAGAAGGTTTTTCCTCTGTCAACAAAGGAGCTATGCATGCTTGTGGTCATGATGGTCATACAGCAGTAGGCTTAGCTCTAGCTGAAGTATTGGTTGGCTTAAAAGATGTATTAAAAGGAACAGTAAAGCTCATATTCCAACCAGCAGAGGAAGGAGTTCGGGGAGCTAAAGCGATGGTAACTCGTGGTGTGGTAGATGATGTAGATTATCTAATTGGTATGCATTTAGGTTTTGCTTTAAAGAAGAGCAATTCTGTGACTTGTCATACTGAGGGATTCTTAGCAACTACGAAGATAGACGCAGTTTTCACTGGTGTTCCTGCTCATGCAGGTGCCGCGCCAGAAGTAGGGCGTAACGCATTACTTGCTGTGTCGGCGGCGGCTTTGAATCTTCATGCTATTTCACGCCATAGTAAAGGAGCATCGCGGATTAATGTAGGATTTATACAAGCTGGAACAGGCCGGAATGTAGTGCCAGCAAATGCAGTTTTGAAATTAGAAACCCGGGGGACTAGTAGTGAAATTAACGAATATATGTATAAAGAAGCGGTGCGAATTCTGAAAGCTGCAGCTGCTATGTATGATGTCACTGTAGAACTTACAGAAATGGGCGGCGCTGTTGGATGTGAAAGTAATCCGGAATTGGTAGCAAGACTTCAACAAGTAGCTGTAGATAGTGGTTTATTCGATGAAGTCATACCTTCTGTCAACCTTGGAGGCAGCGAGGATTGTACTTACTTCATGGAGCGCGTCCAGCAAAAAGGCGGACAGGCAACTTACTTAATTGTAGGAACAGAATTAATGGCAGGGCATCATGATTCACATTTTGATTTTAATGAAGAAGCCCTTGTTTCGTCTACGGCATTACTGGGAGAGATGGCTGCTGAGCTATTGAAGTAATAACTTATTAAAATTTTTTAGAAAGTAAATGTTGAATGCCCTATTGTAATGTGTTTTACGTTACAATAAGGCATTTTTTTATTTTTTATAAAATTTGAATTAAATAGTTATAAAAAGCGGGGAATTATGACGAAAAATGTTATAATTTGCATAGTGGAATTGTTCCTTACGGAAAGCGTGCTGCTAAAGGGCGGTGGCAGTGATCTAAATATCGACTTTATATAAGCAACGTCTGGGATTTTTAGTAGTTTTTTGCTTTTATTAGTTACAATTTTGTTAACAATATGTTAAACTTAATTTAATTAAAAAAGTAAGTAAATAAATGGTATGATTTCAAATTTACCATTCATTTATAAAAAAGATTAGAAAGGTAGGTGAAACAGCTTTTTGAAAGTAAGAATATTCTTTACTTTCAAAAAGCTCGGTCTATGCGAATTACCATCGGCAGGAAGATTATTTTAGCAGCTATTATTTTATTATCATTATTTGTTAGCATTAATATTTATACCTTCTATCAAATTAACCAAACCAAGGACAAGTATAGTTATCTTATTACTGAAGTAACGCCTGAAATCCAAGATGTTAAGGATGTAAATACAGAGCTATGGTATCAAAATACGCAAATTAGAGGGTACATACTTACTGGAAACCAAAACTATGCTCAATTATACCAAAACTCCAAACAAAAGACGGCAGATACCCTAGAAAGATTAGAGAAAAAGATGACTTCTCCTCAAGCAGTAAAGGAAGTTGCCGTCTTAAAAATGGCTGTTAAGACCTATAATCAAACATTAGAACAAGGGCTGAAAGTTCGGGATAAAGTAGGAATTCAAGATACGATTAAATACATGGATTCAACAGGGCAAAGAGCAGATGCAGTGGTAAAAATCATGGATGACTTTATTGTTTTCACTAATCAAGAAATTAGTGAAAAAGTAAATGAAACAAATGAATCCATTGCTACCATGCAAAAAATCATTGCAATAATTGATATAAGTATTTTTTTAATTCTCATTTTTGCTGCGACTATTTTAGGAAAGAAAATTGGCAGTGTACTGGGCAATGTTGCTAAAATTGCTGAAGAAATAGCAGAAGGAAATTTAACACCAAAATCTGTGAAATATAATTATAATGATGAAATAGGGGATTTAATTGGCTCTTTCAATGTAATGGTGAGCAAACTTAGGAACTTGATTCAGCAGGTAGCTATGGCAACAGAGCAAGTTTCGGCGGCAAGTCAACAACTGAATGCGAGTACGGAGGAAACAGCTAGATCTGTTACCTATACTGCAGAAATCGCCAGTCATGTTGCGGGGGATACTTTTAAACAAGAAGAAGGTGTAGAACATACTACTAAAGTGACCCAAGAGATGTCCTTGACGATTGGTAACATTGTAGATAGCGTAACGGCGGTGTCAGCTAACTCAGAGCAAACGGCGCATGTTGCAAAAGAAGGCGGAGAAGCTGTCTTAGGTGCTGTTACTCAAATGGCAATGATAAATGATGTAGTAACAAAATCGGCTCAAAATATCGAACAACTGAATCACAGTTCCACGCGAATTGGAGAAATTATTAGTGTAATTCGGCAAATCGCTGATCAAACTAATTTATTAGCTCTTAATGCCGCAATTGAGGCTGCAAGAGCGGGAGAATCTGGGCGTGGTTTTGCTGTTGTTGCTGATGAAGTGCGAAAATTAGCAGAGCAATCTCATCGAGCTTCTGAAGAAATCGCTTTAATCATTCAAGACATTCAGAAAGAAACTTTGAATGCGATAACTATAATGGACCAAGGAACCCAAGAAGTACATAAAGGGACTGTTGTAATTTCCAATACAGGTGATCAATTTAAAAATATTGTTACATTAGTTGAAGACTTAAATAGGCAGATTCAGTCCATTAGCTCTGCAGCGGATACACTACATTTAGCAAGTGGTACAATGGTTGATTCTGTAACAAATATAAGAGAAATTACCCATAATACTTCTACGAATATACAGACGATTTCTAGTACTTCTGAAGAGCAGTCGGCAACGATGGAGGAAATTGCTTCTGCCAGTATTGATTTAACAAACTTAGCCGAAAAATTGCGAGAAACAGTGAGCCAGTTTAAGTTATAGTGTATGTCGTTTATTTGAAGTGAAAAAGGGGGTAGGTTAATTGTTCCTTAGCTGAACGGTTAACTGCGATATTATGAAAAAAACAGGATATTATAAAATAGTAGGAATAGTATTTGCGATCATTATCATAATTGGTGCAGGATTTAGCTTTTATGCGAAAAGCACATCTACAGTGTCGAAAGAAAAATCGGTCATTCTATTAAAAGCGACGGATAATCAGCCAGAAGACTATCCTACAACTAAAGGATTAAGGTACATGGCAAAATTATTAGAAGAAAGAAGCAATGGACATATTAAGATGACAGTGTACAGCAGTGCCATCTTAGGGGATGGAAAGGATATTCTTGATGCTACGCAAGTGGGAACTTTAGATATTGGTCGGATAAGCGTTTCTTCATTAGTGGGTTATTCTCCAGAACTTAATGTTTTTATGACACCTTTTCTTTTTCGTGATGCGGATCATGAGTGGAAGGTACTTGATGGTCCGATAGGAGAAAAATTACTAAAAGGCCTAGAAAAAAACGGTTTTGTTGGGTTGGGTTACTATGATGCGGGAGCGCGTAGTTTTTATTCCAAAAAACCCATTCAATCCCCTCAGGATTTATTGGGTCAAAAGACAAGAGTCTTAGATGTTAAAATTCAAAAAGAAATGATAGTGAGTATGGGAGGAGAACCTTTAACAACGCCATTTTTAGATGTATATCCGGGATTCCAAACGGGAGCTCTCGATGCAGCAGAAAATAGCCCACCAAGTTTCTATTCTACCAAGCATTATGAATTAGCAAAGTATTTTACCATTACGGAACATGTATCTGTTCCTGAAACAATTATCATTAGCAAGAAAACTTGGGATACTCTTTCACCGCAAGATCAAGAGTTAATTCAGCAAGCTACCAAAGATTCTACAGTGTATCAAAAGCAACTGTGGAGTGAATTTTCAAAACAGTCGATGGAGAAGTTAAAAGAACAAGGCGTCAATGTTATTATTCCTAATAAAGAATTATTTCAGCAAGCTGTTGCACCACTTTATGCTAAATATCCCGAATATAAAGATTTGATAAAAGAAATTCAAGATACGAAATAAAGATAAGGCTTCACGGAAGATTCGTGAAGCCTTATCTCTTTATACTAAGAAATTCATTATAATTATTGAGATTCTTTTATAATAGTTACTATTTGTTCGGCAGCTTTTTCTAAGATTCCATGATTCGGAATACGAAAATGACAATAGTTTTCATACAGGTGTTTACGTTCTTGGTGAAGTGTATATATTTTATTATTATCCTCGGCTAACAAGGGACGAGTGGTAAGATCAGAAGATGCTAATATCATTGGAAGGGGGCGTTCAATATAAAATATAATACCTGTTTCTCTCAGAAGTACCATATTTTCTGGACGAGTAACAATACCGCCGCCAGTGGCAATAACTAGGGAGTTTTCACGATAGAGTTCCTTGACTGCGTTACTTTCTATTTGACGAAAGTAAGCTTCTCCTGATAGGAAAAGTTCAGGAATTTTTTTTTGTTCTTTTACTTCAATATAGTGATCGATATCAAGAAAGGTAGTTTTTAGCTTCTCGCTTACCATAGCGCCAATCGAGGATTTACCAGATCCGGGCATACCAATGAGTACAATATTCTTCATAGTGACCTCCTGCTATAAGACATCCCATAGGGCCATTGCAGTAACGGCTTCTACTACTGGCACAGCACGAGGTACAATACAAGGGTCATGACGTCCACCGACCGTGATGGAGACGTTTTCCCCTTTGCTGTTTATGGTATGTTGCTCAAGAGCGATAGAAGGTGTTGGCTTAATTGCTACACGGAAAATAAGGGGCATGCCACTAGAGATTCCACCAAGGATACCGCCATTGTGATTGGTAGAAGTTATGATGTTATTGTTTTGGTTATACATGGCATCATTTGCCTGACTGCCATTTAATTGAGCAAAAGCAAAACCTGCACCAAATTCCACGCCTTTAACGGCAGGGATAGAGAATAATAGATGTGCCAGTGTGCTTTCTAAAGAGTCAAAAAAAGGTTCTCCTAGCCCAGCAGGTAAGTGAATAGCGGCTGCTTCAATGACACCGCCGACAGAGTCGCCTCGAGATTTAGCAGCAAGAATACATTCTTGCATTGCTTCACCTAACAAGGGGTCAAGGGCGGGAAAAGCTTGATTGCCTAATTGGTCAAGTGTTTCCTTGTCAACCGCGACGGCATCAAAGTTAGCTTCCGCTGTGGAAGCGATGCGCTGTATATGGGCACCGATGAAAATGTTTTTCTGTCTAAGAAGCTGTTTGGCAATGGCGCCGGCAAAGACTAGAGGAGCTGTGAGGCGGCCAGAAAAATGCCCTCCGCCTCTTAAGTCATTGCACCCTTTGTACTTTACAGAACCAGAATAATCTGCATGGCCAGGACGAAATGTAAAGGCGAGGGAATCATAGTCTGTGGACTTTTGATCCTGATTTTCAATGATGGCGCATAGCGGGCTCCCAGTGGTTTTACCATTTAAAAAACCACTCCAAATGGTAAAGGCATCTGTTTCGTTACGTGCTGTTGACAAAGGATTTCTTCCAGGTGCACGACGTTCTAATTCTCTAGTTATTTCCTGCAAGTCAATTTCTAGGCCAGGGGGCAGTCCGTCAATCGTAATGCCAATCCCTTTTCCGTGGCTTTCGCCAAAAATTGTATAATGAACTTTTTTACCCCATGAGCCACTCATTTGTTAACCTCCTGAAGTGAAGAATTCGGAAAAGCGAGAACTTTTACCGTCAAAATTTAAATAGCCCTGTTTTCAATTTTTGCAAGCTGGCCTAAGGTATCCATTAATGCGGAAAAGCGCTCCGGTGTAATGGATTGTGGACCATCGCAGCTAGCATTAGCTGGGTCATTGTGTACTTCAATAATAAGTCCGTCAGCACCAACCGCAATGGATGCTTTGGAGAGGGCCTCTACCATCCACCATTTTCCGGCGGCATGACTAGGATCAACGATTACAGGAAGATGACTTAGTTTTTTTATCGCGAGTACGGCACTTAAGTCGAGAGTATTACGTGTGTAAGTTTCAAAAGTACGAATGCCTCGTTCACATAAAATAACATTTTCATTGCCTTCTGCCATTATATACTCTGCTGACATCAGTAATTCTTCAATGGTTGCACTTAATCCTCGTTTTAATAAGATCGGCTTATTCGTTTGGCCTACCGCCTTTAGGAGATCAAAATTTTGCATGTTACGGGCACCAATTTGTATGATGTCAACGTCTTCCACAAACTTATCCAAGGTAGCAATTGACATCATTTCAGATACGATTGGCAGTCCTGTTTCTTTTCTAGCGATTTTGAGTAATTCAAGTCCCTCTTCTTTTAAACCCTGGAAGCTATAAGGTGATGTTCTTGGTTTGTAGGCACCACCACGTAAGAAGCCGGCACCGGCCGCTTTCACTTGATTCGCTACGGTAACAATTTGGTTTTCGTTCTCGACAGAGCAAGGGCCTGCAATGATGGTTAATTTATTCCCACCAACGGTTTGGTTTCCAACGGAAAAGACACTGTTTTCTGGATGAAAGAGCCGATTGGCTTTTTTATAAGGTTCTTGCACGGATAATACCTTCTCTACATAGTTTTTACTAGCTAGCTTATCTTTATCAAGTTTGTGAGTACTGCCCACTACACCGATAATAGTCTGGAACTCTCCATAAGTAGGCCAAGCGCTGCAGCCACCTTTTTCTAATTCTGCTTTCAATTCATTGATTTGTTCTGCTGTTACAGAAGGATGTAGTACGATAACCATAAGTAATAGCCTCCTAATTTTTATTTTATCATGAAAAATTTGATTCTAGGTAAAAAAAATAAGACTCACATGAGTCTTGTAGAGATGCTAGGAATGGATTGTAATTATCCATTAGATGTCATCCTGACATTCGCATCTAAATACTCATTGAAAAACCATACATTTACTTTTTTCCAAGCGAAAAAGTCGAAGCTAAAAAAGTAGCTCCAACCAAAAAAGTAAAAATATTGTTGTTCAATTTCTTTATGCATGTGAAGTGTCATGAGAACATCCTCCGATAAAGCTTAGTTGAGTTACTGAACTTCCAGTAACTGTTTCTCATTATATCAAAAGATTTAAAAGTGTCAAGCAATAGTTTTATTTTTAATATAAAATTAATAAATGTTACATATAAGTTAGAAGAAAGATACACTTGTACAGTGTGAGGGAACAAATTAATAAAAAACTCTTGACAAGGACGAAATTATTGAATAGAATGTGCGTAAATAGAATTTGTAATTAGCGATGATCAGGATGAGTAGATAATCAAACGTTGGATCAGCGAGTCGGTGACCAGGAAACTGGAGGTGTGATGACCGGCCCAAAGAGGTTATGGAATGGACCTGTGAGCTGTTCATGCGAACACGTTGTGTTAGTAGGATGAACCGGTTGCCACCGTTATGGGGCTAGGGTATCGGATTTCTATCCCGTACCTGAATAGAGGGAAAGCTTTGCTTTCCAAATTAGGGTGGTATCGCGAACCATTTCGCCCCTTTCGGGTCGGAGTGGTTTTTTTATATTCATTTTTAACATTTGGGGAATCTAGGGTACTAGTATTAGGTTAATTTGTAAGGAGGAATGGCTATGTTTAAGGAGTTTTTAGCACAGGTGATCGCGGGTGAACATTTATCACGTCAAGGTGCACAGCAGTCTATGGATATGATTATGTCTGGGCAAGGGAGTGAGGCACAAATTGGTGCTTTTATTACGGCATTACGGATGAAAGGAGAAACCATTGAAGAGATTACTGGCTTTGCTGAAACCATGCGTAGCCATTCCTTGAAAATAGAATGTGGTAGTAAGGATATGATTGATACCTGTGGCACGGGAGGTGACAAAACAGGCACCTTTAATGTATCCACAGCGGTAGCCTTTGTCTTGGCAGGTAGCGGTGTTGTTGTTGCCAAACATGGTAACCATGGATTATCTAGTTCTTGTGGTAGTGCCGATGTACTGACGGCTTTAGGTGTTCGTGTGGACTTACCCACAGAAGGCATAATCCAGTCGGTGGCTGCTATTAAGTTGGGCTTTTTATATGCTCCTTCTTTTCATAAGGCTATGAAGTATGCTGCCAAACCCCGCAAAGAGTTAGGGTTTCGTACCGTATTCAATATGCTAGGACCCTTAACCAATCCTGCTGGAGCCAACTATCAATTAATTGGTGTGTATGAACGTTCTTTAACTCCTAAGCTGGCAGAAGCCTTAGGGATGTTAGGAGTAAAGAGAGCAATGGTAGTACATGGTCTGGACGGTTTAGATGAAATTTCAACGACGGCACCCACCCAGGTGACAGAAGTCAACGGACAAACGACTCGAACCTATATGATTGATCCTACCGAGTTTGGTTTTAGTGGTGGTGGCTTAGACGCATATCGTGGCGGAACGCCGGAAGACAATGCTAACATTATTTCGGATATTTTCCGAGGAAATTTATCCGGTCCGAAACGTGATATTGTGTTACTTAATGCAGGAGCTGCTTTTGTTGTTGCAGGCAAGGCTGAAAACATAAAGGAAGGTATCGCAATTGCTGCCAAGAGTATTGACAGTGGTGCTGCCTTAGCTAAAATGCAGGAACTGAAAAATTTCAGTCAAGGGTATAAGGAAAGCAAAATATGATCATCAAGATTTGTGGTATTACCTCTACTGCGGTAGCCCAGGCAGCTAAGGAAGCGGGGGCTGATTTACTGGGTTTTGTATTTGCTGAGAGTAAGCGCCAGATCCCAGTAAAAGAGGCGATAAAGATTGTGCAGCAAGTAAAAGGCATTGGTAAGGTTGGCGTCTTTGTTAATAAATCTCTGCAAGAGGTACAAGAAATTGCTCAGTGTTGTAAATTGGATTTTGTCCAACTTCATGGAGAAGAGAGCCTTGAGTATTGCCGATTAGTTGGTCGTCCTATTATAAAGGCTTTTCGAGTAGGTCCCGAGTTTGTTATTGAGAGGTGTAAGGAATATCCTGTTAGTTGGATTTTATTAGATAGTTTTTCGCCCGGTCAATATGGTGGAACAGGAAAAACCTTTGATTGGCAGTCTATGAAGAGTCTTTCCCGTCAAGTTACACTTCCGTTAATGGTGGCTGGCGGTCTTACGCCTGAGAATGTTGCGTTAGCAATCCAAACAATGGCTCCTAAAGGGATTGATGTTTCAGGAGGGGTAGAAACAAATGGTAAGAAGGATCTTGATAAAATCCAACAATTTATTATTGCTGCTCGCAAGGCAGAAAGAGGGGGCAGAACATGCTGAACCAAATTGTCATGAAAAAGCGTCTTGAGGTAGAAGTACGCAAAAAACAACAACCCTTGTCTAGTTTTAGGGAAGGTATAAAAAAAGGCCATTTTTCTTTTTATAAAGCTATCAAAGAAGCTCCTTGGGCACTTATTGCAGAATGTAAGCTAACTTCTCCAGTGAAAGGTCAACTATGCACTAACTATACAGAAACTCAATTAGCAGAATTATATACGGTAAATGGAGCAACGGCTCTTTCTGTTCACACCGATTTGCACTTTAATGGGAAGTTAGAAAATATAGCAGCGGTAAGGGCCGTTACGAGTTTACCTATATTACGTAAAGATTTTATTATTGATGTTTATCAGATTTATGAGTCTAGGCTGGTAGGAGCAGATGCCATCTTGTTGATTGCCGCTGTGTTAACGGATGCAGAAATAGAAGAGTACTTAGGGATTGCCAAGGAACTAGGGTTAGATTGTTTAGTAGAAGTTCACACCTTAGAAGAGCTTCTTAGGGTGCAAAAAACTTCGGCTAATTTAGTGGGAATTAATAATCGGGATTTGAAGACCTTTAAGACAGATATTAGCAATACATTTTCCTTATTGCCTCATTGTTCTAGCGACGTATTGTTAATTAGTGAGAGCGGCATTAAAACAGGAGAAGATGCAAGAAGGCTAGAGCAGGCAGGAGTCAAAGGAATACTCGTCGGGGAAGGGTTGGTTCGAGCCCAAGACATTAGTAGTATGACCCAAGAAATGGCTTTACGAAAATAAAGTGATAAATGATGGATATAAAACAAGGAGGAATTCTACATGCCTGATAAAAACGGACGATTTGGAGATTTTGGAGGACGGTTTGTACCTGAGACGGTGATGCCAGCCTTGCTTCAATTAGAAGAGAGTTATGGGAAATTGAAAGATGAGGATTCTTTTAAGGCAGAGTTGAGTTTTTATCTAAGGGAATATGCCGGTCGCCCTACGAAATTGTATTTTGCCAAAAACTTGACAGAACATTATGGGCGGGGAAAAATTTATTTAAAACGAGAAGATTTACTTCATACAGGCGCTCATAAAATCAATAATGCCATCGGGCAGGCGATACTTGCTCGGCGGATGGGAAAAAAGAAAATTGTTGCTGAGACTGGTGCTGGTCAACATGGGGTAGCTTGCGCTACGGTTGCTGCACTTTTTGGCTTAGAATGCCGGGTATATATGGGGAAAGAAGATATTGAAAGGCAAGCTCTCAATGTGTTTCGTATGCGTCTTTTAGGTACAGAAGTAGTACCTGTAACTAGTGGAACGGGCACGTTAAAAGATGCCACAAGCGAAGCCATTCGTTACTGGGTTACGAATGTAGAGGATACTCATTACATTATTGGTTCTGTGGTTGGGCCTCATCCTTATCCCATGATTGTCCGGGATTTTCAAAAAGTGATCGGCGAAGAAGTGAAAGAAGAAATGAAAACCCAAGCCATAGGAACGCTAAAATATATGGTGGCTTGCGTAGGTGGCGGCAGTAATGCGATGGGGATATTTTATGCTTTTCGTAATGATAAAGAGGTCATTAAGATTGGTGTGGAAGCAGCAGGGAAAGGCGTTACTACAACGGAACATGCAGCATCCTTAACCAAAGGGCGGCCAGGTGTACTTCATGGAGCTTTTAGTTATTTATTACAAGATGAGGATGGTCAAATTATAGAACCTTACTCCATTTCTGCAGGCCTTGATTATCCAGGAGTGGGCCCAGAACATTCCTTTTTTAAAGATAGTGGGATTGTAGAGTACAAAGCGGTAACTGATGAAGAAGCATTGGGAGCTTTTCAACGTTTAGCTCGTGTAGAGGGCATAATTCCTGCTCTTGAGAGTTCCCATGCTTTGGCTTACTTAGAAGAAATTATGCCTAAGACAGAGTCTGATGAGGCGGTTATAGTTTGCCTTTCTGGTCGTGGTGATAAAGATGTGGATATGGCAGTAAAAGTAATGGGGGGATTATGATGGTGAACTTGGAGGAAAAGTTACAAGGATTAAAGGCTTCTGGCAAAAAAGGGCTTATTGTATATATAACGGCTGGTTATCCTGATTATGCGTCAACATTAGATGCAGTTCTTGCAATGGAGAAGGAGGGCGCTGATGTTGTCGAAATTGGTATTCCTTTTTCTGATCCCATTGCTGATGGCCCTGTCATTCAAAAGGCAGCGACCTTGGCTTTAAAAGCTGGTGCCACAACAATAAAATCCATACAATTAATAAAAGAAATACGGAAACAGTCGGCGATACCTTTAGTAGTGATGACCTATGTAAATAGCATAATAGGTTATGGGATGGAGAAGTTTATTGCTGCTTTTGCTGAAGCTGGAATCAATGGTCTAATTGTACCTGATCTACCTATTGAAGAATCCCCTCTATTAGAGAATATTTGCCATAAGGAAGGTGTTTCTCTAATTCAGCTCATTGCCCCCACCTCGACAACAAATCGAATTCATAACATTAGCCAGAAAGCGCAGGGCTTCTTGTACTGTGTTTCTAATACAGGTGTTACTGGAGTACGAAATATTGATTATAGTCAAATAGGCTCTGTTATAGCTACGGCTCGCCAGGCTACGGATATTCCTATGGCAATTGGTTTTGGTATAGGGTCTCCAGAAGGGGCTGCTGCGGCTGCTCAGTACGCAGATGCAGTGATTGTTGGTAGTGCTATACTAGAGAAACTTACCACGGAAGGTGTTACAGGGGTCCGCACCTTAGTTCGCTCTATTCGTAAAAGGTTAGATGAGGAGAGTGGCTATTGTGAAGATAGTTCCAAGTCAAAGTGACTTTTGCCATTTGGCAAAAGAGCATAATTTGATTCCTGTTTATATCGATATTTCTGCTGATCTAGAGACTCCTGTTTCCATTTATTCTAAAATTACTGGTAATGATCCTGGTTTTATTCTAGAAAGCGCTGATACGAGTAAAGCTTTTGGTAGATATTCTTTTATTGGCGCACAACCTTTTGTCACAGTTACCGGGAAAAGCAAACAGTCACAGGTTACCATGGAAGAAGAGACGCAACTCATTGATGAGCCGCCCCTCATTGCGTTAAAACAGGTTTTAGAACGATTTTCCTTTCCTGATATCGCTGGCTTACCACCATTTAGTGGCGGTGCTGTAGGGTACTTTAATTATGAAACCGTGGGGACATGGGAACGTATTAGAGGGCTAATGATTCCTGATGAAGAAGTGTTGGGAGAGTTTATGTTCTGCCGTGTCATAGTTGTAATGGATCATTTAACCCATTCTGCGAAGCTGCTTTATTTGGCGAGCGTAGATTTGCAGGACAACATCGGGAAGGTTTATGAAAAAGCGATACAACAGCTGCAACATTTAATGGATAAGTTGCAGCAACCAGTGGTGCTACCCGGTAATTTAGGTAGTAGGACAGAAGAATCAGAGGTGAAAACAAAATTTGAAGTCGATGAGTCTTCTATCAAAGAGAATTATATAGAGATGGTAAAAAAGGCAAAGGAATATATCGTAGCAGGAGATATATTTCAAGTCGTGTTATCTAAGCCCTTTTATAAAAAACTGACAAAGACACCTTTTGCTTTGTATCGACGCTTACGCCAAGTTAATCCATCTCCTTATATGTTTTATATTAATGTAGGTCATCGTCAGATCGTGGGGGCTTCTCCCGAAACTCTTGTTAAATTGGAGGGGGGGAATATTTTTACTTGTCCGATAGCAGGCACGAGACCCAGAGGTAAAAATTCGGAGGAGGATGAAGTTCTAGCAGCCGAATTGTTAGCGGATGAAAAGGAAAGAGCGGAGCACTGTATGCTAGTCGATTTAGGCCGTAATGATGTTGGGCGAGTGAGTGTGCCAGGTACAGTAAAGGTTCGTCGCATGATGGAGGTAGAATACTTCTCTCATGTGATGCATTTGGTTTCTGAAGTATCTGGTGTACTTGATCCGAAATATTCGCCTATCGATGTATTGTCTGCTTGTTTCCCAGCGGGAACGTTAAGTGGTGCACCTAAAGTGCGGGCCATGGAGATTATACATGAATTGGAGCAAGCGCCTCGTGGACCTTATGGGGGAGCTGTAGGATATTTTGATTTTAGAAAAAATATGGATACTTGCATAACCATACGTACCATGGTGATTGATGGAGAGCAGGTAGGGATTCAAACGGGGGCTGGAATTGTTGCCGATTCTGTACCTGAAATGGAATACCAAGAAATTATAAATAAGGCGAAAGTGCTATTTAAGGTTATCGGGGAGGATGAGAATTATGATTTTAATTATTGATAATTATGATTCCTTTACGTATAATGTGTATCAATACATTGCTAGTTTAGGGTATGTGGTAGAAGTTGTTCGCAATGATCAAACCACGGTAGAGGAAATTGCCGCAAAGAATTATTCGGCTATTATTATTTCACCAGGCCCTGGGACTCCTGATGATGCAGGAATCAGCAAAGAGGTAATTGCAAAATTTGCTGGGCAAGTACCTATTTTAGGCATTTGTCTTGGGCATCAGTCAATTGCCGAGGTATTCGGCGGGCGGGTCGTGCGTGCACCAAAGCCCGTACATGGTAAGGTATCCTTTGTGCACCATAGTGGAACTGGAATCTATCAAGGTTTACCTCAACCCTTTGTAGCAGGACGGTATCACTCGTTACTAGTAGATTCAGAAAGTGTGCCTGCTTGTCTGGAAGTAACGTCTAAAACAGAAGATGGTTTGATCATGGGGCTTAAGCACCGGGAATATACAGTAGAGGGAGTGCAATTTCATCCTGAGTCTGTATTAACACCTGAAGGCATGAAATTGTTTAATAATTTTTTACAAAAATAACATTACTTATGCGTAATGGGAGGTACTAAGGATGACTTACACTAACAGTGGGCCCATTTTAGAAAAAATAGTAGGTTACCTTGGGCCACATGGGACCTATAGCGAGGAAGTGGCATTCTGCCTATACCAAGATATGAAAGTAGATTTTAAAACCTACTCTAGTATTGATATGGCGATTAAGGCAGTAGAATCTAAAGAAGTAGCGGAATGTATCGTGCCGGTAGAGAATTCGCTTGAAGGTTCAGTGAATGTCACCTTAGATATCTTAGCCCACGAAACTACGTTGTATATTATCAAGGAAGTGATTTGGCCAGTAAGGCACAATCTGCTAGTTAAAGAGAAGACGGATTCAATTAAGGTAATCGTTTCTCATCCCCAAGCGTTGGCCCAGTGTCGACGGAATTTGAGAAAATTGTTTCCTGAAGCTGAGCTGCGGACGATGAATAGTACTGCAGATGCTGCCACTTTAGTTGCTAGCGGTTTAGAAAATTATGCAGCAGTTGGCAGTCTAGGTGCTGCTGGTATTTATGATTTGCAGATTATGTCTAGGGACATTCAGGATAGTTCTACGAATTGTACTCGGTTTATTGTATTAGGAAATCACCCCGCTAATCCTTCTTCTCAAGATAAATATAAAACTTCCCTAGTGTGCCAAATTGATGGAACACGTCCAGGTAGTTTGTGTGAAATCCTACAGGAATTTGCCGGGAGAGATGTAAATCTTACAAGAATAGAATCAAGACCTGCACGTACTGGTCTCGGCAACTATATTTTTTTCTTCGATCTAGATGGCAGTATGGAGGAAAGTAATGTACGTAGTGCCGTAGAAGCAGTAAAAGCCAAAAGTTTGTGGTTTAAAAGCTTTGGTTCTTATCCTCTTTGTACCTTGCAGAATAGTACTCTTTAGTTATCAGCCAAGACTGGGGCTATGTTGAAATTCTATGCTCTCAATTTCGAAAAAAACGCGTAAGCGTTTTTTATTTATTAAAGGAGATTTATCTATAATCTTGAAATGGTTATTATATAGGTAAGAACCATTTCAAGATTATAGGGGAGATATAGTATGGCGGAAACGAATCATTTAATTTTTGACTCTACGATTGGTAGTTTTAAACCAGAGAATATTGTAAATACGGAAGTGAAGTGTCCATTTTGCTGTAGGGAAAAGTTAGAGGGTGTGATTGCAGAAGATGGCCCCATCCTTTTATTAAAAAATAAATACCCAGTATTAAGGGATACGTTACAAACTCTAATTATTGAAACAGAGGATTGTCATTCTGAATTGTCACTGTATTCAAAAGAACATTTATACCGTTTATTTCATTTTAGCGTGGAAAAATGGCAAGAAATGATACAAAGCAAAGAATTTGCTTCTGTGCTTTTTTATAAAAATCATGGTCCCTGTTCAGGTGGCACGATAAGACATCCTCATATGCAAATTGTTGGTTTGAAAAATATAGATTATACCACAAGAATAACAGCGAATAGTTTAGAAGGAACTGTTATTCATCAAAGTAGTGGTGCAGAGTTAAATCTAGCAAAACAACCGAGAGTCGGGTTTTGTGAATTTAACGTAAGATTGTACAATGCAAAAGCGCTGAATCAAATGGCTGACTATATACAAATCATTGCCCACTATTTATTAAACCATTTTCATAAAAGATGTAACAGTTATAATATATTTTTCTACCAGTTAGAGGGTCAAATTTCTGCCAAGATTATGCCACGACTTGTTACTTCCCCTATTTTTATCGGCTATTCTATTCCTCAGGTGTCAAGCCGGGGTGAGGAAGTTATAGAAGAGATACAGAAAATATATTTTTGATATTGCCTTTCATAATACCGATGGCTACGATCATTAAGGTATTACAAAAATAATAAGACTTCTTCCATAAAGGGAAGAAGTCTTATTATTTATTGGAAGGACTGGATGACAAAACTCTTGAATTTTTGGGCAGCGGGGGACAGATAGCGTTCTTTTATCCAGGCGATACCAATGGTGCGCTGGCATAGGGGGTTAGAGATAGGTAAGAAAGAAATCTTCGCTTTATCTAAGCCAAATACATGTGGAATTAAAGCAACACCAAGTTTGGCTTCAACTAGACCAGCAACTGTCATAATTTCTTCCCCTTCAAAGGTGATAAATGGATCGATATTTGCCTCTTTAAAGAATTGGTCTGTTAAAATGCGGAGGCCATAATCTTTTTTGAAGGTAATAATGGGTTCAGCCGCAATTTCTTTAAGTTCAATAGTGTCACGCGTTCCTAGGTAATGACCATGAGGGATAACAACAAATAATTCTTCAGCAAAGAGGGGTTCCCATTCCACGTGCTCTCTTGTTGCAACGGGAGAGCAGAGGCATAAATCAATTTCACCGTTCTCCAGTTGGTCCAATAAGAGGGTAGTAGTATTTTGATAAAGCTTAAACTGTATATTAGGGCATGTTAGGCGAAATTTACTTAATAAGCCTGGTACAAGATTTGGCCCTAGGGAATGAAGAAAGGATAAGGATACGCTGCCGTGGTCGGGATGAATTAAATCATGAATGGCTTGTTTTCCTGCGGTGATTTCCTGCATTGACTTTTCAACATACTGGAGAAAGATTTCTCCATAGCGATTAAGTACAACGTTTTTTCCACGGCGTTCAAATAAGGGAAAGCCCAATTCTTCCTCTAATTTAGCAATGGAACGGCTAAGGGCTGGTTGAGAAATAGATAGTTGTTCAGCGGCATGAGTAACGTGTTGTAATTCCGCCACTAGCTTAAAGTATTCAAGTTGATGCCATTCCATGAAACAAACCACCTTTTTCTGCTATGTAATCAGAACTCTTTTGTTAAATCATAACTAGGAGAAGATGAAATGTCAAACTGATGATATATAATCATATAACATTGATTATATAAAAATGATGCATTGGACATATGATCAATCCAAGTTTAGAATGAAGAGGAAAGTTAAAGAAAAGAAGAAGGATTGGATGTTATGAGGGGAAATATACAAAAGGGTGATCCTTTGTATTGGCGGGGAATATCCGCATTATTTTTAGGAAGTTTTGTTACCTTTGCATTGCTTTATTGTACACAGCCCTTGATTCCTGTTTTTTCACAAGAGTTTAAAGTAGCACCTTCTTATGCGAGTCTCTCTATATCCTTTGTTACAGGGTTGTTAGCATTGTTTATGTTAGCTATGTCATGGTTATCGGATGTAAGAGGGCGAAAAATAGTAATGGGTATAGCTTTGCTGAGTTCTTCAGTGTTAGCTGTTATTATTTCTTTCTGTCAGAACTTTGAAATGTTATTAGCCTTGCGGGCTTTGCAGGGGATTATGCTGGCGGGATATCCTGCGATTGCAATGGCTTATATAAATGAGGAGTTTGATCCAAGTATTGCAGGTTTGGTTATGGGGATCTATATTAGTGGCAATTCTGTTGGTGGTTTGACTGGACGTATTATTGTCAGTACTTTGACAGATTATTTTTCATGGCATATCGCCCTGGTCGGTATTGGTTTGATCAGCCTTTTAGTCAGCATATGGTTCTGGGCTAGCTTACCAGATTCATGTAATTTTTCACCTAAAACCATAGCAATAAAAGAAGTAGTTCCTGCTTTGGCTAGAAAGTTAAAAAATACAGAGTTATTTCTGCTCTATATGACGGGCTTTTTGATTATGGGAAGCTTTGTTACCTTGTACAATTATATTGGTTATTCATTAATGTCTCCGCCTTATAACTTAAGTCAGACGGTTGTTGGTTGTATTTTTGGAGTATATCTAATTGGTACCTTTAGCTCCACCTATATGGGAAAACTTGCTGACAATAGTGGCAGTTCTAAAATTTTATGTTTGTCTGTAGGTATTATGCTGCTAGGTTGTCTGATTACCTTACATGCTAATTTGTATATAAAAATTATAGGCGTTGCCATTTTTACGTATGGTTTCTTTGGCAGTCACTCGGTGGCTAGTAGCTGGGTAGGGAAGTGTGCTCATTCTGATAAAGCGCAGGCTGCTTCTTTATATCTACTTTTTTACTACGTAGGCGCGAGTTTAATTGGAACAATGGGAGGACAATTTCTCAGCTGGTATGGATGGGAAGGGGTAGTACTTTTAATTGGCATATCTCTTATGTTTGCATTACTGATTGCCGCCTTTCTTTTGGTTAAAGAAGCACGTTATAAAGAAGAACTAATCCGAGTGTAGAGTAGCATTGACTAGCATTATTAACAAAAATAATGACGCGGTTCGAATAATGGAAAAGACCTTACCAATTTAGGTAAGGTCTTTCTACATTGCTGCTTAAAAGAATACTAGTTCTTGTTGGCAATTTTCCGTAAGCAATAGACAAGATTCTCTTTTTCACGATGAAAATTTATACATTGACAACATTTACCGTGCCGTTCGCAATCTGTTTTTGGACAGGTGCAGTTTTGTTCGTTACATCCAGCCATAAGTGACCTCCATCCTATTTAAATTTAGATTAATTACGTTTATTTTAATGCGAAATGGAAAGGGAGTAAAGAAGTTTTTACGGGAAAGCGTGTCGTGGCCCGCCTACCTATCGAATGGACCAAAGAACTATCATTCGAGTTACTCTATTAGTCCTTTAATTTCTTTAGTCACATTCTTAAAAAGAAAAATTTTATCAAGATTTAAGAATTCTTATGTAACAAGCTGAGTATGTCTATAAAAGCAACGTTTTTTCAGAAGGCCTTATTCCTGCCTGAATGTTCTCCTTTTATAATCAAATTAGGAAACCCTATTGAATAGTCTACCTCATAAGTAAATTGAGTTGTTTTAAAAACTACGTCTGGAAGTAGAATTTTAGAAGAAGTACTGAATTGATCTTTATAGCGTGCCATATTATAGTGGAAAAACTCTAAAAAATCCGCATCTAATCCATGGTTTGTAGAACGAAATATTACACCATCAATATCTGCCGCTGAAATTTCATTGTACTGGCAAAATGGTATAGAGGAACAATAAACTTTTTTGTCAGTACAGGATATTAGGGTATCGGTAGTTCCGTGAAAAGAACTTATTATACAATTATTATTGAATTGTTTGTATAATAAAGGTAGTTCTAATAATTCTTTATCCTGTGAAAGCTGGGCTGCTAAAGATGAAATATATGTACACACATATGTTTCATCTTTAGAAGCTATCATGTCTACTATAGTTCTTGGTGTTTCAGGGTTTAAATAACGGGGAAATAGCCAAGCTGAATTATCAATGAGCAGTGAAAAAAGTGTGGGGGCAAATGCGTTGCACAAATAGCCTAAATAAGCGCCATGGGAATGACCATAAGCTATGATTTTTTTTGCATTAAAAATTAATTTATTATCATTTAAAATAGCTATCACTGCTAAGATAGCTGTTAAATTATCTAAAGTTTGCATTAGGCCCATATCATTAAAATTTTCAATTGTTTCGTTAAAATTACTAGTACGAAAAATTGTAATATTATACTTATACGCCAGATCTTGTATAACATCCGCACTTAAAGTTGATTCATTTATAATCAACTTTGGATTTTTAAAGGATAAATCTTCTAGAAAACGGACTATGTCAAATCTCATGTTAACTGGTTCTTGCATATACTCTTGACCGAAATAATCACATTGTATTGTTATAAGATTATATTGATCAGCAAATATTTCTCGCATCTTTTTATAAACGTTTGAATTTAAATCTGCCCCAAAACCTGGAATTAATAGTAAAATTCCAGTATCATCATTTATGCCATCTGAGGGTTCACTAAAACAAACTCGTAATGTTCTTAATGCTGCATTGCAATAAATATTACAATGGGCAGGTATATCAATAGTATGTTCTTTCGCCAAGATGAAACCTCCATGTGCTGTCCCTTGTAGTAATATTTGAAATATTGGTTAAGAATGCTCATATATGTTTTGGGACTACATTAGAATTGTACCATAGTACTTGCTATTTTTATAGAATTATTAGTTAATTATTGGTCGATGGAGAATGAGTTCAAAAGTTTCAACTGTGTAATGAGGGGAGGTTTTACGAGTTTTTTCTTTGGTTTCAGTGCTAGGATTCTTCGCTTTCATTGTATAAACTAGAAGAGTTAACTACTGTTTGCTCATAAATAAAAAATCAATGATAAATTAGTAGCAAAAAAAATAAGTCGAAAATAAAAAAAGCCCCTGTCATAAGACAGGGACTTTCTGACATCCTAGCGGTTCTGGCTAAAGCAATCTCTGCAATATACAGGACGGTCGCCGCTTGGACGGAAAGGAACTTGTGTTTCAACACCACATGAAGCGCAAGTAGCGTCATGCATTTCGCGTTGTTGGTAGTTGCTGTTACGGCCACCGTTACCATTTCTTTGTTTGTGAGCTGCTCTACATGAAGGGCAACGTCCTGGTTCGTTGGTGAAACCTTTTTCAGCGAAGAAATCTTGTTCTGAAGCTGAGAATACGAATTGGTCTGCGCAATCGCGGCAAGTTAAAGTTTTGTCTTGAGTCATGTTTTGTATAGCCTCCTAAAATCTGTTACTAAAATAGGTAATGAGAATTTCATTGTCTCTTATTAAAGTAACCTTTAACAAGGACGGATGTCAGCCCCAATCGATCTATTTGAGTGCTTCTAAACTATACGCCAAATTAGAAAAAAAGTAAAGAGATTTCTTTTTAAAAATTGAAAAAAATTATTTTTTTGTAAAAAAGTTTATTTCAATGTGTCATGGAGAAAAGGTTTCTCTACATTTCTGCATTTCAAAAGTGCGTCAGTAGTATTGGATCTGCTACAGAAAAAAGCCAGCAACGTATTGGCAGTGCGTTACTGGCTTTTCCCTTTTTACTTCACAACCATTCTTGACCCAAAGCTTACTCTAGATCTGGCTTGCCTGTCTGTCTGTCTGTCCGTCTGTATTCATCATCTGCATCACCGCCCTCGAGATGCGTTTCGGTATAATTAATGGGGTTTTCAACTTGTCCGGAACGTTTCAATTCTTGGTACAAAATTTGCCGTTTATCATCGGGTAGTTTTGGGACGATTTGGTTAATTTCTGACCATTCTTTGATATGTCTCTTAGTCATATAGTACCTCCTTCTTTAGATCTTACTTTTATTATGTCCAAAAGATATATGAAAAGTCTTCAAAAACTTTTCTTCATATAATACTTAGCCCCATAACGATTTGAGTAAAAGAGTCTTTTATTATAAAATCAAACTAGAAAGCCGTATTGCCCTATTGTTGCTTTAATAAATTAGGGTAATAGAGAATATCAGGCTTGCTTTTTTTACGTCAAATAGCAACTGTTGAATTAACATGTGGTCATTACTAAAATATTACTGTATTATTTTTAATGGTATAACTAGATGATATCATTACAATTTTAGGCATAAAATAAAGTGGTCAAGCAGGGAACTAAGGATTTTCAGGCGAATGAGAGAGAGAAAGAAAGCATGGTGGAAAGGAGGAATAAAGATGGCATTTTTTAAATGGGATGAAGCATATTCTACAAATGTGCAAGAATTTGACAATGACCATAAGAAATTAATTGATTTATTTAATGGGGTTTATAAGCAAGTATTTGAGTGTGAAGACTTGGAAGAGGAGAGGGCTTTAACACATCAGACATTAGTAGAATTGTTAGAATATGTGAAGTATCATTTTACAGCAGAAGAAGAATTAATGATAAAGTTTAATTTCCCTCAATATGTAGAGCATAAAAAGGAACATGAGTATTATATACAAGAAGTAAATAAATTTTTAGAACAGCACAACGAAGGAGTAGTCGCTCTGTCTTTTCCTACCTTTATGTTTCTTAAAGAGTGGATTACGAAACATATTATGGTTCGCGATAAAAGTTATGGAAAGTTCTTTAATGATAGCGGCATAAACTAAAGAAGCTGTTGAATGAAAATTTGAATAGCAATAGAAAAAACTATCTTACGTGATAACATAAGATAGTTTTTTCTATTCTATCAACTTTCTGTGAAGTGTAGGGAAATAGAGTGTCTTTGTTTTCAGTGAAGCATCATTTAGCTTCTTCCAAGGCAAGGGACTTACTCTTTCCAAGTATAAACAAGGAGAGGTTGATGATAATCTTTTTAGCAGGGTAAGGGTAAACGTAAACTGTGCTGGTGTAATTAACGCATATTTGGCGTCACGGGCATTGATAATAGTTTCTAGTGGTATATTAAAGGCCAGGGCTAATTTGGAGTTGGGAACCGTAGCAGGGGGGGTGCGACGATCTAAGCAGCCATAACACAAATAATTCCATGATGACCAGCTTATTAGTAAAATAAGAATAAATAGAGCAAAGATAAAGGTATATAGCATCATTTCGAGAGTGGGTTTGGGCGATGAGTAGGGAGAAAAGTCTAAAATATACCAATGGTCCATAAATATGGAAAAAGTAGCAATTAGTAATGGATAGCAGAAGTAAAGAAAGAATATCCAAAATAATGCGGAAAAAAAAGTTTCTAAAATACGTAGTAAGAAACTCTTTAGTTGTGGTTTATTGATTAGTAAGTGACTACCTATTTTATCACCCCCGAAGATGCTAGCAATGCTGGCCTTAACACCTCAAAAAATATTTTAGGATAAACCTCGATCTGGGCTCACCCATGTTGCAGGGGTCCCCATTTTACGAAAAAGGGCAGTCGGTGTAGCTTTGACTGTGGCGAATGCAGTAATAATCCAGTAAACCCAAGGATACCATATTACCCAAAATACATATTTAAAAAGGCCTTTTTCATAACGTTTATCGATATAAAGTGCCGCACTAAATTGTATAACTGAAATCAAAACCAATAGAGACCCCTTCCAACCAGGAAGTAAACTCATAGCATGAAGATTCATAAACGGGAATAGTAAGCTTAGAATCCATAGGGACAGAAAAGTAACATAGGTGTAGGACCACATGACAGATGTTACATATTCAAGATATACAGGCCACATACGGCGCTGGCGCCAATCTGTCCAAATGTTAATATGACGCCGAATGACTTCACCGCCTCCTTGGGCCCAGCGGACTCGTTGCTTCCATAGACCTGATAAACTTTCTGGCACTAAAATCCAGCACAGGGCATTGGGTTCATAGCGAATATCCCAAAATCGTTTTTCTAGCTTCCAAGTAATATTAATATCATCAGTAATCATATCAATGTCCCAAAGATCTACATCCAAGAGGGCTTGCTTACGAAATGCAACAATGACACCTGAGACAGTTAATACCTTGCCTAAGATTCGCTGAGTTCGTTTAATCATACCAATAATAGACGAGTATTCACCTACTTGAATTTTCGCTAGTAAAGTAGTGCGGTTTCGTACTCTAGGGTTTCCTGTAACCGCGCCTACCCTAGGACCACTTAAAAAGTGACCAACCATCCAATGGATTGCGTCAGCATCGAGATGGGCATCTGCATCGATGGTAAGAATAATATCTCCACGACTTGCTAAGGTTCCATAACGTAGTGCAGTAGGTTTCCCTCTATTTTCTTGTAGCCGCAGGAAGCGCAGTTTGGGGTAACGGTCCACCATTTCTTCCAATATAGCAGGTGTTTTATCAATACTGCCATCATCTACGACAATCACCTCAAAATTCGGGTAATTCGATGATAAGATACTAAAAATCGTGCTAGAAATTGAGATTTCTTCATTGTGGGCAGGAATAAGAACAGATACAAACGGATATTGATCAAATATCGGTGCTTCACGGCTTTTGTTATGTTCACGCCGAAAATAAAAGAACAATGCACCCAATGTCCAAAGTATGCTCATAGCGAAAGGGTAGTAGAAAAGAAAGTTTATAAAAAAAGTAATTATTGTGCTAGTAAGCATAAGAAGCTCCTTTTTCTTTGGGTGGGGTGGATTATGGTGATGAAAATATATTTTCAGGATAAAAAGCAAAATGAATGACATGCTTGCTTTTTAAAGTAGCAACCTGCTGCTGTAATTCCCTGACACTAAGCCATTGTTTTTTATGCCAGTCGTAGGTTTGTAGCTTAAAGACTACTTTAGAGGTATTGACTTTATTTTTTAAAGCCGTATCTGCAAGCTGGCCTAACCAGACAAGGGGCTTATCATACTGCTTTTCCATATAGGGGTAAGCCATAACAATGGTGTAATCGTAAGTGGTGAGGTATTGATCATAATTTTGGGACAACCAAAATTCAGATTGAGGCTCAGTTATAATGGTAGGGTATAAATTACGTGCTGTTGCTAGATAAGGGCGATACTGCTTCATCGCTACGATAAGTTTTTTAGTTAGATCTGTTAAAGCCTTTGTTTTGATTTGTGCCCATTGGGCTTGGGTTTCACTGTCTTGTAAGATTTCAGGAGTTAATGCTAGACCTGTAGAATTATAAAAGGATCTCTTTGCTGCTGGTGAAAAATCCTCATAGTCGTTAAGATATAAGTCATCTTGAAATAAGATACCGTCAATGTAACTATAAGCTGCTAGGTCACTAAATAGTGCTTCTAAATGTGTTTGTACCTCTGGACTAAATGATGTTGCTCGATTGTACCAACCCTTCCCTTTGTCTGAGTAAGCAATAACTGTATCTTCTGGTCGATCTTTTAACAGCCATTGGCAGGCCAAGGTGGGCATCCAAGCATAAACTATAAATCCTTCTTTACGGAGTTTTGCAGCGATATGACTGAAAATGTCAGCTCGAACAGGAGCTTCTTTAGTATAAAAATAAACACTTTCGATGTTCCCATTCCCATTTATATCACTAAATCCTTGTAAAAAGATTGTATTTATTTCGGCAGCACGCAAAGATTCAATTGCTAGGGCAAGATTATTTTCCGTTTCGCTAGCACTTAATGGATCATAAATAAGATCAATGTCAAGTTGCGCAGCCATCATTTGTTTGGATGTATGAGTACCTGATTTTAGAAAATTAGCAAATTTGTCTCCTGTCAAATTTGTTTCTATAATTCCTCGACGGGCATTTGTCATGCTGGAGGGAGTTAAAGAGTTAAAAACGTCATCTAGCCCTAAAAACAAGGTAAAACCTTCTTTCTGGGCAATGTCAATTGCAGATTTCGTGTAACTGCCATAAGGCCAAGCAATCGCTTTTACCTTGTGTCCGAGCTCCTTTTCAAAGACGGTCTGGCTTTGTTTTAAATCACTTTGTATACGTTGATGATAGATATCAATAGATTCATATTGTCCGTGAATATATTGTAAGGTTTCTGTCATCTTTCCACTATCACCTTGGGGGTTCATTATGGCGGAGCGATGAGATTGGTGAGTATGAGATGCAAAAGAAATTAATCCCGACTTTT
The DNA here is from genome assembly GCF_000725345.1 of Pelosinus sp. UFO1. NCBI lineage: Bacteria > Bacillati > Bacillota > Negativicutes > Selenomonadales > Sporomusaceae > Pelosinus > Pelosinus sp. UFO1. Next base: position 2,918,102 of record NZ_CP008852.1, on the reverse strand, counting down.
CCATTTCCCGTATTTGTCCCCATGTTATTACCTCTCCTACATCCGGTGGAGCATAGTCTGTCCAAGAGGTAACAATGGCCGAGACTGCAGGGTAATTATATTCTTTAAGTAGTGGATATACCTTAGTGTAAAGTGATAGATAACCATCATCAAAAGTAAGTAAAATAGGCTTATTGGGTAAAGGGGTACCCTGCGTAGAGGCCTCAAGATATTGATCTAATGATATAGGATGGTAGCCATTCTTCTTGAGAAATTCAAAGTGTTCTTTCAACGTATTGGGAGTAATCGTAAAGGTGTTGTAGGGGTGTTCCACAACATCATGATAACAAAGAATCATAACACCATTTTCCTCTGCTGCAATAACTGGGCTTGTAAACGATAAAAAAAACAGTAAGGATAAAGCTGTGGTAAGCAAGAGATTAGGCACCATATCTGGTTCTCCTTTCCTAGACTGGGGGCAGCGAACTACCAATTCACTCGGTAATAAAGGTAAGATTGTTTATACCCAATGCCTAGAGTGTTTATGCTTGTAGGTAGGGTATTATGAAAGCCATACTCAAGTCCTGCAACGAGCACTTTGTTCGGTGAAAATTGGTGGTTAAACTCTACACCAACGCTCGGTGAAAAGGCAAATGCTTCAGGGCGATCTCGATCCCAAACAGCTCTGAAATTTGCATTCCAAGAGTTCTTTTCAAGAGTCCAGCGTTCTTTAAATCCTATAACATAGGCTTCTCGAACGGTTGGAGGCTCATAGGTCAAAGGTTGACCTTTTATTTCCTGGTATTTGTAATTAATTCGGTCAAAAGATGTAAACCAGGTTAGAGTTTTTTTCTCATTTGAAAACATAGTGTGTTCTAAATTTACTCCATAGGTTTCCGAAACATTGCTGTCACTGTAATTGGAAGAGGCGAAAGCAACGTTATACTGATCTTTAAGACCCAATTGGCGATGAAAGCTTACTTGATAATTAGTAGACATAATAGGCAACAGTAGTGATTTTAGATCTTTTATGGGAGCACGTTCTACTTTTAACCCCACTACAGAATTGTCATTAAAATAGTGATTGGCAAAGAAGCGATAACCGGTAAATAGGTTAGTAAAACGATAATTGTCTAGCCAAATGGTAGCATCTTGCCTGGTGTCTTGGTATTTGAGACCAAAAGAATTGGTTTGTAAAGTAGCGGAGTTTACTCCGTTGTTCATGATATTCCTATTTGCCCCTGCTAATAGAGAGAACCGTCCCCTTATATGGAGCTTGGCCGTAAGTTCCGCTATTATTGTGTTGTTGTTTTTATAATCACTTTCTACCTGGTAATTATATTCAATACTGCCTTTGGGGCGAGCCTCATACCGTTTACTTGCTTGATCTGTAATAGGACTATAGGAATAGCTTTCTTCAAGAGAATCAAGTGCTGTATCTGCTGTTTTATAATCGCCTACTGCTAGAGCTGTGCTAACGATACCTGATAATCCAACAAGATTACCATCTTTCAGTGTACTTAAGGCCTTATATTGCTCATAGGATTCTCGGGGCATATACTTTTCGGATAAGGCATAAGCGAATTGTTTTCGATACAATACATCATTTGGAAAAACAGCAATTAGTTTTTTATATAACATTTTACCCGTGAGAAATTCGTTACTTTCTATAAAAGAAGCAGCGTCTTCTGCTACTATATAGGCCAAGTCAGGATGGGCAGATAGTATTTCATCATAGAGAGACAACCCTTTACTTCGGTTGCCAGATTTTACATAGGCATAAGCTAAACTTAATTTTACAGACTTTAAATTGGTTCCCTCATTGCCTCGCTGGAGAATTAAATTGTATATTGATATCGCTTTTTGCAGTTGTGCTGAGCGAAGATAGGAATCAGCTAGGGCTTGCAAACCAAAATCCGGTACTAGGCTGAGGTCTGTCCAAAGTTTGGTTGCTTCCTGAATTGCTAGCTTATAATCATTGTTTAATCTTAGGGCATAAATATAATTTGATTGCATTTTCATACTAGCAGAACCATCGGTTATTGTTGGTTGTAATAGCAGGATGCCCCTGCTGTAATCACCATGTTGTATAAAAGCAATAGACATCTCATTGCGTAATTGACGCTCTGGGTTACCTTCCTGACCAGCAGGTATTAACTGGAGTGCTCTCGTTACATCAATGGCAGCAGTTACTGGGTCACCAGCTAAAATCAGCATTGACCCGCGGCTAACATAAGTTTCAATATCAGTTGGATCTTCAAATATAAGCTGATCATAGATTTTATTTCCGAGGGCGAAATCATTTATGTGCATCAAGGCTTCCGCTTCCCAGCGCCTAGCCTGGCGATCTCCAGCTGCACCAACTTCATGATAGAGTAGGTATGCTTCTTTGAATTTTGCCAGCTTGTAGTAGGCACCGGCTATGTTCTTTTTAACATATAGGGGTACCCTCTCAAGATGAAGTATTTGGTCTTCATATAGTGAGATTGCGCCCCTATTATCTCCTGACCATGCTAACACGGTGGCATAGTCAAATAGTATATTCGGATTCGTACTATTTGCAGACAGCTGCTTAAATAGGTTCAATGACAAAGGGAATTGCTCATTGCGAGCTAGGGCTAAGGCATAGTCGTAGGCCGCTTGCTCATTATAAGGGTTTTGTTCATAGGCGATTTGTAAAGCCGGCAGGTGTATATCGTTAGCCCAGGCAAGAGGAATAAAGTAATTGGTGCTAAGTAATGCTGTAATGGCGAAGGCGAGTGTGTATTTAGGAATATCCATAGAAAGCTCCTCTAAAACTTGATAATTCCAGTCATATAATAGCCCTTTTGAACATTAACCGCCTTGTTCCATATTATGTCTGGATTTGTATTTTCTCGGCCGTTATAAAGACTAAAATATTGATAGCGATAACCTAAGGAAAGTACTGAGGTTGAGTTTAGAGCAAATTGTAAACCAATTTTTGTATCAAACATTCTTGCCGTACCAGAATGGGCAAATGATAAATCACGTAGATTCCACCAGCCCTGACCTTGGGCTAACAGTAAAGGGGAATATATGAAAGAGCCAATAAGTGCAGTTGTATTCGTTAAGGGAATTGTATGCCGTACCCCGAAATGTGGACCTTGATAAATCATAAGATAGCTTGAATCTAAATTGACGAGGGGGACATTTACGTTTGAATAATCTTCTATTGAGTAAAAGCCATTTTTCATAGAGTAAAGGTTTCGATTATACTGATACCCAGCTAAGAAATCAGTGCGTTTTGTAAGATTTTTTTTCCAGTCGGCTGTGACAAAAAGACCTTTATTTTGCGTGTCAAAAGTGCCAAAATACCATAAATTATTATTTTTTGAATAGTCCCAATCGGAATCAGTGCCAAGCTTGGTAGTAGGACTGGTTGTCATGCCTACTTCAAGCTGTAGAGATTGGTGTTTTGCTAGTTTCTTGCCAAAACTTGCTATGAGATAAATGTCTTCGTGTGGGTAATTCAATTCGGAGGCACCATCAATTACCTTTGTATGTAAAGGAAATGTAGTCTGCCAGCTTTGTAATCCGGAAGTATGCCAGGTTCCAATTGAGAAAGAGTCAGATGATGCCAAGGTTGTATTGGTTACAAATGTTAATGTAATCGATAAAAAAGCTTGTATCCATTTCGACATAGAAAAACCCCTCTTGTTTACATAATGTTAGAGAGATTCGCCAAAAAGTTTGAAAGCCCTTTCCTAAAAGAAGAGGTAAATGTTGTAAGGGAAGTACTAGAAGGAATTCAAATTTGTAGAAAAAAAGAAACAGAAAAAAATCCTCAGGAGAATTTTTTTCTGTTTGTGTTACCTTAGCTGGTTACATGGAATTTTCATTGTATTTCCATAGGAATAAAGATAAGACTCTGTTGGAAGTCGATTATTATCAAAAATGATCGTCCCTCGGTGTAGAAATTCTTTATTTGCGATATAGCGAAGGTCGTAAATATTTACACAGCTGGAATGAAGGCTTTGTTCCTCTTCAAAATAAATAAAGGGGGTAAAGGTAGTGAAAAAATCACCAAGTATCGTTTTTTGGGCTTGCAAGGTAAAGGGAGAAACAGCTTTTTGTTTTGTTAAGTTGGCATTGGTTTCTAATACGGGATAAATAGCTCCTAGTTGTCCAACTGTATAAGATTGTTTTGTTTCTAAGACAAAATCCCAAAATAATATACGCTGTAAGGAAGGCATAATTGAGACTTGTACAATATCTTCATGGGAAAATATCTCATGTATTTGCCTTCTTGCCTTTTTGCGGAGGAGTATGCGAAGGCTAATATATGCCACAATCGTAAAAAAAGTAAGACAAGATAAGATAAACATAGTAATGGGTAAAGTATAGATACTCGTCATGAGCAATAGGAGTATAGGGTCAAATACATTTAAAAGTTGTAAGCTTTTGCGTTCCTTACGAAAAGGCCATAAAATTGCCACTCCATGGGTATTAAAATAATCAATGATACTGTGTGACAGACAACCAGCAAAGGCCCAGCCAAATAAGGAAAAAAGATTGGTTTCCGGCATAAAAGCATAAAGACTTAAGCTAATCATAGCTGCCCACATGCATAAACCAGGGATGGAATGAGAAAAAGAGCGGTGCTGTCTAAGGTAAGAAAAATTTCCTTTGACTTGAGCGATAATATCAAAATCAGGTGCTTGCGCGCCAATAACCGTCGCAAGATAAATAGGATCATGTAAGGATAGAGGATGTCCAGATAAACCAGCAACAGCCATGCCAATTAGTGCATGGGATAAGGAATCCATAATGATGCCTCCTACCTATTTAATTTACATAATATTATAACATAAATAGGGGGCTGTGTTTCATAGTAAGTTTTGCCTGTAAATAAAAAAATGGTGACCTCATTTAAGAGGCCACCATTTTTTATATTTACAGGCTTTGGGCTTTCGATCCTGTGATTTTTTTATCTAAAAATATTACATAATATAAATAGATAGCAAGCAGTACAGGAATACCAGTGTAAAGAACAATACGTTGTGATTCATCGAAATATAGACTGAAAATAACACCAATGTTTAATACCAAAGCAAGTACAGGTACAAGTGGGTAGAATGGTGTACGAAATTTGAGTTGTTCCAATTTACCACCTAGGCGAGCAAATTCTCTACGGAAGTTTATCTGGCACCAAGCAATAATAACCCAAATTAGACAACCTGTAAGCCCTGTACTAGACATAAGCCACAAATATACGGTATCGGCAGCATACTCACTGGTAAGTAAAGACATGCAAGCTAATACTAGAGTCAAATAAACACCATTGATAGGAACACCACGAGAGTTTAGCTTGCCTAGAAAATTAGGTGCTAATCCTTCCTTGGACATAGACCAGAGGAGACGAGAGCAGGCATATAAAGCGGAATTACCTGCAGATAAGGCGGAGGTCATAACAACAAAACTCATAATATCTTTTGCTAAAGGGAATCCTAACATACCGAATACATGGGCAAAAGGACTTTCTAAGACACTTGCTTCTTGCCAAGGAATAATACCTGCGAGTACAACCATGGCTAACACATAAAATATAATAATGCGGAAAGTAATCCCTTTAATAACGCGAGGAACATTTTTACTTGGGTCTTCGCATTCACCTGCAGCAATCCCTACAAGCTCAGCACCTTGGAAAGAGTACACTACAGCGATCATAGTTAAAAATACTGCTTCAAAGCCATTCGGAAAAAGACCAGAGCCAGTATTAAAATTGGAGAGCCCGACAATAGGGAGAGAATGACTAGAAAAACCAAACAACAGACCTGCACCAGCGACAATAAAAGCTAAAATTGCAGTTACTTTGATACCAGCAAACCAGAATTCTGCTTCACCATAGGCCTTTACCGAGATGATGTTTAATAAGGCTAACATCACAGCAAAGATTCCACACCACATCCAGATCGCCAATTGTGGAAACCAATTATTCATAATAATACCTGCAGCGGTAAAGTCAGCAGCAATACAAATTGCCCAGTTTATCCAGTATAACCAGCCAGTGGTGAAACCAGCTCCAGGGGATATGAAACGAGAGGCATAACTTTGAAACGAGCCAGAAACAGGCATGGCTGCCGTTAGTTCACCTAAGCATAAGAGAACCATATACATGATAAAACCGCCTGTTAGGTAGGCAAGAACAGCACCAAGAGGACCTGCTTGACTAAGGGTTTGACCTGATCCTAGAAAGAGTCCAGTACCAATGGTACCACCGATAGAAATCATCATAAGGTGGCGTGATTTCATGTCACGCTTGAGGCCTACTTTTTCTGGACATAATTCTTTCAGATTTACAGTAGGAATTGACATAATTTACCTCCTAATTTACAAAATAAAATGGTTGTGAGCTATCTCACAACCAAAAAATTTATACAAAGATAAATTACCGCTTGTGTGAGATAGCACTCCACCCAAAAGAAGCTTTTGGTGACAGTCTTGCATTTATTCAATACAAGCCCAACAAAAAAAGTAGGAATTTTTTTGTTTCGGCAACTATTCCTTTCAGTATAGTTCATTGCTTCCGGCTCACTATACTTACTCATAACACTTGCACCTCTATAATCACAACCTATTCAATTCTTTGCTTATTTTATTAAAACTATGATTACTTGTCAATCAATAATTAAAATATATTTTTTGAAATTTTAAAAAATATAGGATTATGCAAAGTGTCTGAAGAAATAGGATACGCAAGAATATTTTTGGAGGTTTCCAAGTGGAAAATGAACATAGACGATTAGATGCGAAATTTGCGCAGTCTTTAGTAGATACTGTAGCTGTTGAATTAAATAAGAATGTAAATATACTTGATGAACATGGAGTAATTATTGCGTCTTTTAGTAGAGAACGTATTGGACAAATTCATGAAGCCGGGGCAAAGATGCTGCAGAATGGGGTTGTGAAGGAGTTTTATGTTAGTGAAGAAGATGAAATAGATATGCCTGGTACCCGCAATGGCTTTAATGTTCCTATAATGTTTGAGGAGCAATGTATTGGCTTAATTGGCGTAACTGGTGATCAAAAAACTGCGGAGCCTTATGCGAGGTTAGCTGCACGTTTCGTAGAAGCCAATCTTCAATCAAATGCCAGGCAGGAAAGGTTAGTAGGGGCATTAACAGAAAAAGAAGAACTTCAGTCTATATTTTTAAATAAAATAATTACAATACAAGAAGATGAACGTAAAAGAATATCACGGGAGCTCCACGATGAAACAAGCCAGTCCTTAACTTCCATCATTGTTGGTCTACGTGTCCTCGCAGAGCAAGTGCAAAGTAGCGAGGAGCAAGAAAAGATACTAGAAATGCGTGACCTTGCGGTTACGACCTTAGAAGCGGTGCATCATATGGCAGTTGAATTACGCCCTGTATTATTAGATGACTTAGGGTTAGTAGCTGCTGCTAAAAAATATATAGAAAACTATACTAAGCAATATGGAATTTCTATGTATGTTGATTTTAATAACTTATCAAGAGAACGATTTTCTCCTGAAGTAGAAATCACATTATATCGTATTTTACAGGAAGCATTAACGAATATAGTCAAACATGGAAAAGCAAAACAGGTTTGGGTATCCTTAAATAAAAAACAGGATAAACTTATTTTGTTGGTTGATGATGACGGTGTAGGTTTTGATACAGAAATCGTTAGAAATTCCCATAGCCATACTTGTTTGGGTATTTATGGAATGAGAGAACGTGTTGCTTTGGTGGAAGGAAAATTTGTTATTAAATCAGCACTAGGTCAAGGCACTAAAATTTTTGTGGAAATTCCATTAAAGGGTAAAAATTGTGAAAAAAGTATTGTTTAATACGCCAAAACTTGTATATTGAAGCAATTTGAAGTACAATAGAAAGTAATGGGTTTTGAGCGGGTATTTTCATTTATGAACATTTGGATGAAACCAATCGAAAGCGGGAACGGTTGGTTTACGGAACGTCTATTGGTGAAAAAAACTTAAATGTACAAACTCAAATATTGGAGGTATTTTTCTTGGAAAAACAAAATAAATTAGCCATTATTCCACTTGGTGGGTTAGGCGAAATCGGCAAGAATATGACAGTAATTCGCTACGAAGATGATATTATCATTCTTGATTCTGGTTTAGCATTTCCAGAAGATGATATGTTAGGGATTGACTTAGTTATACCTGATATCTCCTATCTTCTTGAAAATCAGGATAAGATAAGGGCGGTTGTTATCACTCATGGCCACGAAGACCACATTGGTTCTTTATCCTATCTATTAAAGCAAATTGATGTACCCGTCTATGGTACGCGTCTTGCATTAGGGTTAGCCGAGTGCCGATTAAAAGAAAATGGCGTGGCAAACTACAAGTTGGTTCCAGTGAACCCAGGCGATCAAATATCATTTGGTACCATTCAAGTAGGGTTCATTCGCGTATGTCACTCCATTCCTGATGCCGTAGGAATGTATTTTAAGACTCCGGTTGGGACAATTGTCCATACGGGTGATTTTAAAATTGATTATACACCAGTTGACGGTAAAGCAATGGATATTCATAAATTCGCCGAATTAGGTGACGAAGGTGTACTCGTCTTGATGTCTGACAGCACGAATGCGGAACGACCGGGTTTTACGAAATCAGAACGACAGGTCGGCATTGCTTTGGATGAAGCATTTCACAATGCGAAGGGGCGAATTCTTTTAGCTACCTTTGCATCCAACGTATTACGTGTACAGCAGGCGATTACGTCTGCTTGTAAATATGGCCGTAAGGTGGCAATTATCGGACGCAGTATGATTAACGTTGTAAATATTGCTACAGAACTTGGGTACTTAACGGTTCCCGAAGGTGTCATAATTGACATTGATGAGATTAAAAACTATCCAGGAAACCAAATATTGATTTTATCGACTGGTAGCCAAGGGGAACCTATGTCTGCCTTAACGAGAATGGCAATGAACGATCATCGAAAAATTGAGATTAGTCCTAGTGATACTGTTATTATTTCTGCGACACCGATTCCAGGTAATGAGAAATCCGTGTCAAAGACGATTGACGCCTTATTACGATTAGGAGCAGAAGTGATACATGAACGTTCTGCTGGTATTCACGTTTCAGGGCATGCCAGCCAGGAAGAATTAAAATTAATGTTAACCTTAGTTCGTCCTCAATACTTTATTCCCGTGCATGGCGAGTATCGGATGTTAATAAGCCATGGAAAGATAGCTCAAGAATTGGGCGTTGCCAAGGAAAATATTTTTATAGGTAGTAACGGACAGGTCTTTGAGTTTTCCAAAGAAGCTGGTGTTGTTAGTGGGAAGTTATCAGGGAAAGTCACGTCAGGTAAGGTTTTTGTTGATGGTTTAGGAGTAGGTGACGTAGGAAATATTGTTATGCGTGATCGTAGCAAATTATCTCAAGATGGAGTTCTCATTGTAGTTATCACTATAGATAAGGCCAGTGGCTCAGTTGTAGCGGGTCCCGATTTAGTTTCCCGTGGTTTTGTCTATGTTAGAGAATCAGGACACTTAATGGTTGAAGCTAAACAAAAAGTAAAGCAGGTCCTTGCTAATTGTGAGGCCAATAAAGTGACTGAATGGGCTGCAATCAAAGGTAGTGTTCGAGATGCCTTAAGTAAATTTGTTTATGAGAAGACTCGCCGTAGTCCAATGATTTTACCTATTATTATGGAGGTTTAATAACCCTGAGATTATATAATTAGATTACGTTTTATCTAAAAGTAAGAGAAGAGGTTTGCCTTTAGGCAGGCTTCTTTTCTTTTTAGAGTATAGTATTTTAAATAGTATCTTTTCGTTTCCTCATAGCTACAATATTCTATTAGTTATAGTGAAAGTGTTGTATATAGATGAATAGCCTCTTTGAAAATAGCAAAAGCTAGAAAAAAAGGAGGTAATGCAGTTGTCAGATCAAGGAAATGAAACATTAATTAAAAGTACAGATCAAACCAGTCGAGGTGATGTGGAATCTGTTTCAGGAAAAGGTGATGCCAGTGGTACAAATGATCCAAATCGACATTTTGACGTGCATCAAAACGCAAAAAAATACTATGATATTGAGAAATCTCCTTCTATGGAAGAGGTACATAAATGGCAGCGTAAACATATTCAGGGAACGGATCAGGGGAAAGAGGGATTTCCTCTTAATGTTATTGTAGATCCAGCTATGCGTGAAATGTACCAACATGTTCATGCTCAAGGGCTTACAAATGTATTTGATCGATTTGATCAACAGGAAAAGATTCGTTGTACTTTTTGTGTACAAGGATTGTCATGTCAGCTTTGTGCCAATGGTCCTTGTCGTATAAATGCCAAAGTACCACGCGGAGCTTGTGGCGTGGATGCGGATGTAATGGTATCAAGAAATTTTGTATATCGTCATGTAACGATTGGAACTTCCGCTAATATTTTTCATGCCCAGCAGGTGGCCCGAACTTTAAAGGCAGCAGCAGAAAATCCAGATAGTGGTTTAAAAATTCGCGATAAAGATAAATTACTCAAATATGCTGAAATGGCCGGATTAGATAGTCATGAAGATGTAAAAAAAGTTGCTGTAAATTTCGCAAACTGGGTTTTGGAAGATATTAGCCGGCCTTATTGGGAAGAGTCAGCAATGACTAAAGTATTTGCTCCTCCTAAACGTCAAGAGCTGTGGCGGAAATTAAAGTTATTCCCTGGTGGCGGCTTTAGTGAGGTTGCGTTTGCACAAACAAAATGTATGACAAACTTAAATGCCGATCCGGTCGATTTTCTATTAACCTCGGTACGTTTAGGGATTGCCAATGAATACCAAGGTTTATTTGCATTAGATATATTACAAGAAATATTAATGGGTACACAAAAGATAAGAACAGCAAAACAAAATATGGGCTTGTTAAATAAGGAAAAGGTCAATATTATTACAAATGGCCATATGCCACTTGCAGCTCATATTGTTATTGAACTTGCCTCTTCTCCTGAGTGGCAAGAAAAGGCTAAAAAGGCTGGCGCAACAGGTCTTCAGGTATTAGGACATGTTTGTGAAGGGCAACAATTATTAAACTATGAAGATACTGGAAAAATGTCTGCTTATGCTGGCCAAGAAGGAGAATGGTTGTCAGAGGAATATTTACTAGCCACAGGTGCTGTAGATTTATTCATGTTTGATTATAACTGTACCATTCCGACCTTACCTCTTTATGCGAAACGTTTTGGTACTACCATGGTAAGCACTCACGAAGTCATCCGTATGCCTGATACAGAAGTCGTAGAATTTAAACCTGAAGAAATGCGCAAACAAGCAGAAAAAATTCTGGATATGGCCATTACAGCCTATACAAAACGTAAGGCTGAAAATAGAGAAGTTTACATTCCACCACATGTCTCAGATTGCATGATTGGCTTTAGTACAGAATCAGTTAAAGCAGCGTTAGGTGGCTCTTGGAAACCTCTTATTGATGCAATTGTAGAAGGGAAGATTCGTGGTATTGCAACGATAGTTGGTTGTACTACGGCTCGTTATGGTCAAGGTGGTAGTAATATCTTTAAGATTACAAAAGGTTTGATTGAAAAAGATATTCTTGTGTTATCAGGAGGGTGTACTTCTTCGGTTATGCAATATACTGGACTGGCTGATCCAAAAGCAGCAGATGAGGCTGGATCCGGCCTAAAAGCGGTTTGTAAATCCCTAGGAATTCCCCCGGTCCTCTCTTATGGTGCATGTGTGGACATTGGAAAGATGACGCAGACGGCTATGGAGATTGCGGATACTTTAGATGTAGATACAAATATGTTGCCAATTGTTATCGGTGCCCCAGAATACTTGGAGCAAAAGGCTGTTGCCGATGCTTGTACTGCAATTGCCCTTGGTTGGTTAGTACATGTTGCCCCTGTTCCTTCTGTAACAGGTAGTGATTTAGTAGTAAAAACATTAACAGAAACTACGGAAACTTTAGGCTTAGGCAAATTAACAGTGGAAACAAGTGCAGAGAAAACAATTCAAATTTATGTAGACCATATCGAAAAGAAACGCAAAGAGCTTGGAATATAGGTTGTATTACAATAGGTTGTTGCTATTTCGCTATTTAGGCAAGAATAACTATATGCTCTTACCGTAGGGGAAGTCTTTGTCAAAGAGAACTAAAAAAACGATAGTTGCCAAGCTGTTCTTTTGTGGTATAATAACAATAGAATAAAATATTTCTTATTTCCTACAAGGGGAGTAGCTTTATGGTACATGTCGTCATCACGGGTATATCCCTGGCTGTACCGTCAATAATATTATTGATGCAAGACCTTGTCTCCTAGGAGACGAGGTCTATTTTTGATGTAATTTTAGAGGAGGTCTTTATAATGTATGATTTATTTTCTGCCATAGGTCCAGAGTGGTTTGTTGCCTTAGGAAGCATCCTGTTTTTAAACCTTATTCTTAGTGGGGATAATGCTGTTATTATTGCCATGGCAAGCAAGAATCTTCCCGAAAAGCAGCGTATAAAAGCAATCCTATGGGGGAGTTTCGGCGCAGTGGTTCTCCGGGTCATCCTTACTTTAATTGCAGCTTCACTCTTAGATGTACCTTTCCTGCAATTTTTAGGTGGTATAGCGTTGCTGTGGATTGCTATTAATTTACTGAATAAAAAAGACAATCATGAAACTAGTAATGAAGCGACTTCTCTGCGAGCTGCTATTAAAACCATTTTATTTGCTGATTTAATCATGAGCTTAGACAATGTATTAGCCCTTGCAGCCATTGCACAGACAGTACCCGATCATAAATATTCTCTCATTTTAGTTGGCCTGGCGACAAGTATACCGATTGTTGTTTTCGGTGCACAGATGTTAGTTAAATTAATGGATAAATTTCCAGTTATCATTTATATTGGCGCAGGTATTTTAGCATATGCAGCTGCTGAAATGATAGTAAGCGATCGATCAGTGAGCGTATTCATTAGTCAGTATAAATTATGGATAAAAATTCTATTAACAACGGGTGTAGTCACGTTTGGTTATTTAATGAAAAGGGGACAAGCCCTAATACCAACGCCAGACAAATAAAGAGCACACACTAGCATGAATGGATGGTTTTATGTGTCATAAGGGAAAGTTAAGTAACACGATGGAGATGTTAATCAAATAAAACTGGCGTGGATGATAAAAAACTTTTACTTTTTTATCATCTAGGGATTTGTATTGCGAAGACATTTTCTCATGGAAAATAGTAAAGGCCCTTTACCATATGGTAAAGGGCCTTTACTGATTATACTTTACTTTTTGTGACCTGCCTTATAAGACTGATCTAATAATTGAATGACGTGTAAAGCATTTTTATCCAGTTTGTTTTGGTGTAAGCCATCCATCAAATGCATGCGGCAGGTTCCACAACTAGTAGCCACAAGATCAGCATTGGTGGATGCAATATCCGCAATTTTTTTATCATTGATTTTACGGGACAGTTCATAATTTCCGAGGCTGAAAGAACCACCTGAACCACAGCAACGATCAGGCTGTTTCATTTCTACAAATTTTAATCCAGGTATGGATTTTAAAACCTCACGAGGCTGTTTTGTTACTTTAATGCCTCTCGCCATGTGACATGGATCGTGTAAAGTTACAGTAGTATTTACTGGACCGAGTTTTGATTTATCAATTTTGACCACATCGATAAGAAACTCACTAATTTCATAGGTTTTTTTAGCTAATCTTTCCGTCATTTCCTTCATCCTTGGCTCATCGTGAAAGAGATGAGGAAATTCGATGCGGAAAGCTTCTGTACAGGAACCGCAAGCAGATACAATATAGTCAAAGTTGTATTCATCGAAAACTTCAATATTGTGTTTTGCTAATATCTTGGCAGAGTCTACGTCTCCTGACATATAGACAGGTGTACCGCAGCAATGCTGAAGGCTAGGCATCGTTACTTCGATATCATTTTCTTTTAATACATTAAGAACGGATTGTCCAACATCTGTATACATATAGTTGATGGTGCAGCCCGTAAAGAAGCCCACTCTCATTTTAGGTTTGTCCACTTTGATTACTTCAGGGTACTGATTTCTAAGAGGTGTGGAAGCAAAAGGGGCTGTTACCCTTTTATAGTCCATACCAGGCATAGGGAAGCGAGCCAATGACGCCATTTTCCCAGGGAGCTTTTTGAAATTTAACGGTCCAAAAATGCCAGCCATCCGCAGAGAAAAATCAAATAACTGTCTACTTTTTAGTAAGGCAAATACCTTTTTCTTAATAGGGTGTAAGCCTCTTGCCTTTACAGCGGCCTGACGTCCGCGAAGGATGAGTTCATCAGCGGGTACACCACACGGGCATTTCGCTGTACAGGCTTTGCAAGAAACACATTTCGACATAGCAGTATCAAAAGCGGCAGACAGTGGAATGGCACCCTTAAGTACCCCTTCCATTAAGGAAAGTTTCCCACGAGCTACGGCTGCTTCTTTTCCTACTTCTTTATATACAGGGCAGACTTCCATACAGTTGCCGCATTTCATACAATTGGCAAGAGCATCCTGAAGATCTGCTAACAAGGTTTTGTCTTGTTCATTAATATCCTTTGCAGTAATTTTATCAGTCATATTAACACTCTCCCACTAGTTTTCCTGGGTTTAGGATCAAGTTAGGATCAAGTGCGCGTTTGATGGATTTCATGGCGTTCATTGTTACAGGACCATGTTGTTGTTCCATCCACGGAAGTTTGCCAAGACCAATGCCGTGTTCGCCACTTAAGGTGCCGCCAAGTTCTATAGCAGCCGAAAACATTTCATCCATAGCTTTGTATACACGTTTCATTTCTTCTGGCTGACGAATATCGCATACGATAGTAGGATGCATATTACCATCACCTGCATGACCGAAAGTACCAATGGTTACGTTATTCGCTTTTGCAATGCTACTTACAGCACGAAGGAAATCAGGTACTTTGTTACGAGGTACAGTAGCATCTTCTACATAAGTAGTAGGGCGAAGTTTTGCTAGTGCAGGCAGAGCAGCGCGGCGAGCAGCCCATAATTTGTCCCTTTCCGCATCATCTTTCGCGATTTGAACAAAATCAGCATGGTTTGCTTTTAATGCTTCCATAACTTTTTCTGCTTCTTTTTCAACAACGATAGGATTGCCGTCAACTTCAATTAAAAGCACAGCTTGCGCATCTAATGGCAGGCCTACTTTTGCATAATCTTCTACTGTGCGTATCGTAGCATTATCCATAATTTCTAACGTAGCTGGAATAATTTTAGCTGCAATGATAGCAGAAACTGCTTTACCTGCGTTATCCAAGTCTTTGAATATCGCCATCATAGCTTTTTTTGCTTCTGGGGCAGGAACAAGTTTGGTAATAATTTTGGTGATAACACACAAAGTGCCTTCTGATCCAGTGAATAATTTAGTCATATCATAACCAGACACATCTTTTACATTTTTACCGCCAGTATTCATGATATCACCGTTTGCTAAGACAACTTCTAGGCCCATAATATAATGTTTGGAAACGCCATACTTGAGGCCTCTAAGGCCACCAGCATTTTCCGCAACAGTGCCACCTAAAGTCGCAGTTGCTACAGTACCAGGGTCTGGTGGATAAATAAGTCCAAGAGTTGCGATTTCTTTATTTAAGTCGGCCACAATAACACCAGGTTCTGCTACTGCTACTAGATTTTCTAAGTCAACTTCAAGAATTTTGTTTAGGCGAGTCATTAGTAAGACAATACCGCCTTTAGTAGGAACACAACCGGCACTAAGATTGGTGCCTGATCCTCGTGTGTAAACTGGAATGCGATTGTCATTCGCCAGTTTCAAAATCTGTGAAGTTTCCATAGTATTAGCTGGTGATACAACGGCATCAGGCATATGAGCATGACCAGGTGTTGCATCATAGGAATAACAGTATAAGTCCTCGGCGCTTGTCAATACATTTTCTTCTCCAACAATCTCTTTTAACGCATTGATGTGGTGTTTTTCCATTTTTTTTTAACCCCTTTATCTTTTACTTTGAAAAGTTTGGACTGAAATAGAAAAATATATCTATATTTTCAGCATATACAAAAAATATAGACTATTTTCATTTTCACTCAAATATAGAAAAATGTAAATAAGGCAGATACAGTAAAGCTGTGTAAGGTTGTCCCTTACATTGTTGTAGGATGCAGTCCTACAACAATGTAAAAGTTAAATAGTGATTAACTTATATTGAATGGCATAATTAACTAGGTCTGATTTTTTATGGATATTTAGCTTGTTCATAATACGAGAACGATACGTATCGATAGTCTTGGGACTAAGTGTAAGCATATCAGCAATTTCGCTGTTGGTATGGCCATGGGCTAGATAGCGAAGTACTTCCCGTTCTCGTACACTTAAAACCCGGTAAGGACTTTGATTATCAGGTGCAGTCTCGTCATCATAAAGCAGGCTATTCAGTAAGGATTGGGAGAGATTTTCACTTAAGTAACGTTTGCCCTTGTGAATCTTAATGATACTCTCCATCAATTCCGTATCTGCGGATTTTTTTAATACATAACTATTTGCTCCTGAACGCATGACTTCTTTGATATATTCTTCATCATCATACATGGTTAGCACAAGAATGGGACAAGTTAGACCACGAGATCTAATTTCTTTGATACAGTCAATACCATTCATGTCGGGCATAGATAAGTCAAGAATTAACACATCAGGGGTAAGAGTTTCTACTAATTCAATTGCTTCAAGACCATTTTCTGCTTCTCCGACCACTTCAAATTGGGAAGAACTATTTAGTAGTGCTTTTAGTCCTGAACGTAAAACGGCATGATCATCGGCTAAGATAATATGGATCTTATTTATAATAACACTCCCTCCTTATTATCAGAGTAGAAAGTTTTTCTAATACTGTAACATATATATATATCGGAGTAAACCTATTAACATATTGTAATTGTTGTGTTTCCAACGATTAAAAGAATAAAATTATAGCATATAATGGAAATATAAACGTTTTGAGTTATTGTCCACTGAGAGTAAACATGCTACTATAATAAGAGGTAATTTTCTATGGGATTTCATGGTTTTATAATTATAGATGGCATCTTAAAGGAGACAGATATAATATGAATATTTTTGATGTAATAGGTCCAGTTATGATTGGCCCCTCTAGTTCTCATACTGCAGGTGCAGTTCGTTTAGGGAATTTGGCATTATCAATTTTAGGGGAAGATGTAAAAGAGGCTGTGATTGGCTTACACGGTTCCTTTGCCCAAACTTATCGAGGTCACGGTACTGACGTGGCTTTGGTAGCTGGACTGCAAGGATGGGCGACGGATGATGAACGTATTCCAAAATCATTTGAGGTTGCAAAGGATGCAGGTATTGCCATTTCTTTTAAAACCATTCAGTTAGGTGACTTTGCTCATCCCAATTCCGTTCGATTTTGGTTAACGGGTGTTAGAGGAAACCAGTGTATAGTGACAGGAAAGTCAATTGGCGGGGGGCGTGTTGTTATTACTAGTATAGACGATTTTCCCGTAGAATTTAGTGGTGATTTTCCTACTATTTTAACAATGCACTACGATCGCCCTGGTGCCATTGCTATAGTGACCAGTGTTTTATCTACGCAAGGTGTAAATGTTGCGCAGATGAAGGTGTTCCGGAAAGAAAAGGGTGGTTTGGCAGCGATGATTGTGGAAACAGATCAACCCATTGATGATAGGACTTATGAAGGGATTGGCAAATTACCTCATATTCAATCGGTGCGACGCATTCAATTGGTATAGTAACTGTAGATGTAATAAATTTTTAAATGGTAGAGGTGACATAAAGTGGAAGAAAAATTATCCTTGCAGGAATGGATTGAATTAGCAACACAAGATCATCAGAGTTTCGGTGATTTTTGCATAGCAGCCCAAGTTAAGCAGTTAGAAATAGAAGAAGCAGTCTTAATGGGGCGTATGGAAGAAATGCTACAGGTTATGCAACAATCCATTGAGATGGGGTTGACAGGGGTAAAATCTATGGGTGGCTTGGTTGGTGGTAACGGAAAAAAGATAGAATCTTATCGCGAAGCATTTGCTGATAAGAGTATTGTAGGTAGTGCGATGTCTAAGGCCATTATGATCGCTTTGGCAGTAGGAGAGGCAAATGCTTCCATGGGGCGTATTGTTGCCGTACCAACTGCTGGTGCTAGTGGTACTCTGCCCGCGGTGCTATTTTCTTTGGCTGAAGCCCGAAATTTTAGTATGGCAGAGCTTGCCAAGGCTTTAGTTGTAGCAGGAGCGATTGGTATGGTAATTGCTTCACGAGCTTCTTTATCAGGAGCAGAGGGGGGCTGTCAAGCTGAGTGTGGTTCGGCAGCGGCTATGGCGGCTGGTGCCGCGGTAGAATTATATGGTGGTACTCCGAATCAAGTTGGGCAAGCAGTGGCCATGACGTTAAAAAATATGTTGGGATTGGTCTGTGACCCCGTAGCAGGCTTAGTGGAAGTACCTTGTGTAAAGCGCAATGCAGGTGCGGCAGCGCAAGCAATGGTAGCTGCTGAAATGGCATTAGCAGGTGTTGAGAGTGTAATACCCGTGGATGAAGTGATTGATGCGATGGCGTCAGTTGGTAATAGTATGTCTTGTTCATTAAAAGAAACGGCGCAAGGCGGATTGGCTGTATCGCCGACAGGCTTAGCGTGGGCTGAAAAACTGTTTGCTAAGTAGCAGCTGGAGGGTAAGTAAAGTCTACTTGCATAAAGGCATTAGCAAAAGACGCATAATGAGATAAGAAAAGACTTGGCTTGTGCCAAGTCCTCGGACACAGGCAGAAGTCTTAGTCGTTCTTACTTGGAATCAAGGAAGGGTTATACTTTCTGATTCCGTAAAAAATATATTATACAGATTATTCTCACTTCTTTAATCCTTTTTTATGTTATACTATACTTATTATAGCTTAGTATGATAAGGTGGTGAGCTAATGATTGCAGAAGATTTGTATCTTATAATGCTGTTATTATTTAGCACAGGCATATTGTCGGCTTTTTTCACTAGAAGGAATGTGAAATACACAAATTATATTGCACATAGTATAGCGCTCATGGGGTGTGCCATGGCTATACTATGTGCAATTTTTGTTTTTTTTCAGGGGGAATTTAAATTTACTTTGCCTGTGCTGCTGCCCTTTGGCGAAATGGGAATCAGGATGGATGGTTTGTCAGCATTTTTTCTATTAGTTGTTGGAGTGGTGGGAGTAGCTACCAGCTTATATGCCTACGGGTATAGTCGTGAATATGAAGAGTGCCGGTTGCCGCTGATGGCAGGTTTGTACAATGCATTTTTATTATCCATTGTATTAGTATTAACAGTCCAGCATGTAGCTGCTTTTATAGTTGCTTGGGAATTGATGAGCATAGTATCCTTTTTCTTGGTCAATCATGAATATGAAAAAAAAGTGAATACAAGGTCGGCTTATATTTATATATTAATGACCCATATTGGCACGGTTTTTATTATTACGGCCTTCTTATTATTAGCTGTGGCAGCTGGCAGTATGAATTTTGAGCATTTAAGTGGCAACTCAGTGAATTCTTTTATGAAAAATATCGTATTTATTTGTGTACTTATCGGCTTTGGTACGAAGGCAGGAATGGTTCCCTTACATATTTGGCTGCCAAGAGCTCATCCAGCGGCACCTAGTCATGTTTCTGCATTAATGTCTGGAGTTATGCTAAAAACTGCAATTTATGGTATGTGCCGTTTTTTTCTAGATTTCTTAGGTATAGGGCCTGTATGGTGGGGCGTAGTTATTCTTGTCATTGCCAGCATTACGGCAGTCTTAGGTGTGCTTTATGCTTTTATTGAGCATGACATGAAAAGATTGTTAGCCTATAGCAGTGTTGAAAATATAGGGATTATTTTATTAGGAATGGGTGCTGGTATGGTATTTATCAGTTCCCATGAACCTGTTTTAGCTGGAGTAGCTTTTACCGCAGCATTGTATCACGTTGTTAATCACGCTTTATTTAAGTCACTCGCCTTTATGGGTGCTGGAGCAGTGTTGCAATCAGCTCATACTAAAAATATGGAACAATTAGGCGGATTAATTAAGAGGATGCCTTATACTGCAGGATTTTTTCTAGTTGCTGCAGTGGCTATTTCGGCGTTGCCGCCGTTAAATGGCTTTGTGAGTGAGTGGCTGACATTTCAGGCTTTGCTATGTTTGCCACTTGCCTTAACAGGTATTATTGGCAAAGTAAGTAGCGCTTCATTGATTGCCCTATTAGGTTTGACAGGAGCATTAGCTGCAGCTTGTTTTGTTCAAACTTTTGGGATTACTTTTTTGGCAAAACCACGTAATAAGAAAGCGGAAGAAGCTGTTGAGGCTGCACCCACTATGCTGATCGCCATGGGGCTGTTAGCAGTTTTATGCATCTTGTTAGGGATATGGCCTCAAGTCATGCTTTTATTACTTCATAAAACATTACAAAACTTTTCGAGTTTAGATGTGTCAATGCTAGGTAATCAAGTGTGGTATCAAATTCCTTTAGTACAGAGAGCGGCAGGAGAGGGAATATCAACAGCTCTGATTGGTTTAATTTTAGTTGGTGGAGGTCTATTGGCCTACGTATTGTATCGCAATTGGGAACGGGAAAAGATTTCGGGTAGTGAGACATGGACCTGCGGAATTGTGCCTAATCCCCGTATGGAATATACAGCTACTGGTTTTTCAAAATCAATACGAATGGTATTTAAAAATATTGTTCATTCTTACGATGAGACTTTGGTAAATAGAAGCAGTAATCAATATTATGGACGTGAATTGTCATATCACGTACGCATACAATATGTTTTTGTATCTTTAGTTTATCGACCAATAAATGAAGCGATAATCAAAACTGCAACATTTATGAAGAACATTCAGACGGGGAGTGTTCAGTTGTATGTGGGCTATATTATGTTCGTAACGGTGGTAGTGTTGATTTGGAGTACAAGGTGGTGAAAAATGATGGATTTTTTCTTTAGTGTACTGCAATCTGTGGGGATTTTAGTATGTGCACCTTTGCTGGCAGGTATTATTAAAAAAATTAAAGCAAGATTACAAAGTAGACGCGGTCCGAAGATTCTACAGACCTACTTTGATATAGCGAAGTTACTTCAGAAAGATAGTGTAATATCTCCAACTGTTTCTTGGATCTTCAAAGGGGCACCCTATATTTATTTTGCAGGTGTACTGGCAGCTAGTTCCTTAGTGCCTCTCTTTATTTTTTCCGGCAGAGGTTTTGGTGATATATTTACGCTACTTTATTTGTTAGCATTGGGGCGGTTTTTTTTAGTACTGGCATCACTGGATGCAGGTAGTGCTTTTGGTGGCATGGGCGGAGCACGAGAAATGTTTATTGCCGTGCTGGTTGAGCCAGCTATGTTACTTCCCATATGCACTATAGCTTTCAAAGCACATTCCAGTAGTCTCGGTGCATTGGCAAGTAGTGCAGCAAATAGTCCTTTTTCCTTGGCTTATATTTTTGCTGCAATTGCTTTTTTTATTGTACTTATTACGGAAACTGGACGTATTCCAGTTGATAACCCAGATACTCATTTAGAATTAACTATGATTCATGAAGGTATGGTATTAGAATATTCGGGCCGTAGACTCGCTTTGATCCTTTGGGCGGCAGCGATAAAACAAATGATTATGATATTACTCTTTGTCATCTTATTTATACCATGGAATATAGTAGGTGCTGCTAGCGTTATTGGGTTAATCGGGAAAATATTGTTAGTATCGATAGGGATTGCCTTTGCTGAAACCAGTACAAATAAGATGCGTTTATTTAAAGTACCGAATTTTTTAGCTGTATCTTGTTTACTATCCCTATTAGCTTTAGTAGCGCAATAGAAAAACAGCTATTTTTAAGATAACGTACATTTAAGATTCTTTGATTCTTCTATTCGTATAAGAGGAAGGAGGAGCCTATGAATTTTTTAATTATAATATTGTTAGTCACATCGTTGCTGTTAACCCGTGTATCTAGACTAAAAACAGCGGTTACTATTATTTTAATCCAGTCTTTTATGGTAGCTTTAGCCTGCGGGATAGATGGCCTAGAAGCAGGGGCAGTTCATATGTATGTTGCTGCAATACTCACTGCAGTTATAAAGGTGGGCCTCATTCCCTATGCCTTGTTGAATATTGTTGAAAAGCTGCAGTACGAGCGGGAGGATCATCCAATTTTAAACGTAAACTCCTCTTCAGTGACAGCTTGTATTGCTATTGTGTTAGCCTATGGTTTAATTGATCAGGCCTTACCTGGTGCAAATAGTCGTGATGCATTGGCCACTGCACTAGCTATGACTTTGATTGGTTTATTAATCATTATGACGAGAAGGCAAGCGATTATGCAAATTGTAGGACTGATTACGATGGAAAATGGTATCTACTTAGTGGGATTATCGGCCACAAAAGGATTGCCTTTAATCATCGAAATGGGTATTTTTTTTGATGTATTAGTAGCAGTAGTGGTACTGGTAATTTTGACACACCGGCTCAAGTTATCAGGTATATCGACAGATATTAGTAGATTAAAAAAATTAAAGGGATGATATTGTGGGGGAGTTACTGCTATTGGCCTTGTTTATTCCGCTAGTAACGGGTTTACTGTCTATGTTCCAGGATAAAGTAGTCATAATAAAAAGTTTAAATCTAGTTGGTAGTAGCATGACAAGTTCCGTATTAGCATTTATTGTTTTTCGTATTAGTACACAAGGCGCATTTTTGAATGGGCTGTTATATGTTGATTCTCTAAGTGCTGTGTTACTAACTGTGGTGGCAGTATTAAGCCTTACTTCCATGGTGTTTTCCATGTCCTATATGGAAAAGGAATTAGTGGAAGGCCATATTACGATTAAAATGCTCAAGCGGTATTATGGATTGTTTAATGTATTTATTTTTACCATGATTAGTGTATTGGTTGTAGAAAATTTAGGCTTAATGTGGGTAGCAGTGGAAGCTACAACATTGGCATCAGCATTGTTAGTTGCCTTTTATTTTAACCAATCGGCTTTAGAAGCAGCCTGGAAGTACGTTATGGTATGTACGGTTGGGATTTGTTTAGCACTACTTGGGACCATTCTTTTGTATTATGCCCAGGTTAATGTGGTAGGTATAAATGTGCAAGCTTTAAGTTGGTTAGAATTAAAAACTATTGCCTCTAAGCTTGATCCAACGATTACAAAATTGGCCTTTATTTTTATACTAATTGGATATGGGACGAAAGCTGGGTTAGCGCCAATGCATACCTGGCTGCCTGATGCCCACAGCCAAGCCCCATCACCGATTAGTGGCTTACTATCAGGAGCACTTTTAAGTTGTGCAATTTATGCTATTGTACGTAACCTAATCGTGGTGCAAGCTATTTTGAATCATGAATTTTTACAATACCTATTAATTGGTTTAGCCCTGTTTTCCATTGGGATTGCTATTCCTTTTATCTTAGTTCAGCATGATATAAAGCGACTATTGGCCTATTCGAGTGTAGAACATATGGGGATTGTTTTACTTGGTATCGGCATTTCTACTCCTCTGGCAATTTATGGAGCTTTGCTCCACGTGATCAATCATGCGATTGCTAAATCTGCTTTGTTTTACCTAGCTGGGATAATTACGCAGGAGTATAAAACAAAATATATTATGCGTATTCGAGGGCTCATTCGCACCATGCCGTTAGTAGGAACCTTATTTATCATAAGTATCTTGGCCATTACAGGTACTCCTCCTTTTAGTCTTTTTATCAGTAAATTCACCATTATTTGGGCGTCTTTTAATGATGGACGGTTTTGGTTAGGGGCAGGAGTATTATTCTTACTGGCTGGTATTTTTGCGGGTATGATGTATTACTGCTTAGAAATGGTTTTTGGTAACCCAGGACACAATATTTCTGTTGGAAAGGTTGGTAAGCCAGCTCTTTGGTCAATTGTCTTTTCTATAGGGGTAATGATAGTGACAGGTTTATATGTTCCATTGTGGTTGCATACACTATTAATTAAGGCTGCATCTGTTGTTATGGGGGGAGACTAGATATGGAGTATCAAGAAGTAACTGCCACGAATCTCGTAAAAGAAGCAAGAAGCATATGTCGGACAGGAGAGTATGGACTTACTGCTATGTTTGCCAATGATGAGCGTATGATTCATGGATGCTTTGCTATCTATTGTATTTTTATTGGGGCGGGTCAGATTAAGGCAATAAAGGGCGTTTTAAACCAAGGGGGAAAACTAGAATTCCCTTCCTTGACACCTTTTTTTTCAACAGCTGCATGGTTTGAAAGAGAAATACATGATTTGTTTGGTATACAGCCAACTGGACACCCGGATCTGCGCCCTCTAGTACTGCATGAGAATTGGCCAAATGGCCTTTATCCTATGCGTAAGGATTTTCCAGCGAATCTTCATGTATCTGAGGCACATAAAAAGTACGATATGGTGGGAGTAGAGGGGGAAGGTGTGTTTGAAGTACCTGTAGGACCCATTCATGCAGGTATTATTGAGCCAGGACACTTTCGGTTTAGCCAATCGGGTGAACAGGTTGTTCATTTAGATGCAAAATTATTCTTTACTCATCGAGGCATTGAAAAGTCAGTAGAAGGTTTGCCTATAGAGATGGCTGCCTTCTCGGTAGAACGGATCTGTGGTGCTTGCAGTGTGTCGCATGCCTTGTCCTATGCCCAAGGCATTGAATCCATAGCCAATATAAAAATCCCTGAACAGGCAGAAGTAATAAGGATAGTAGTAACAGAATTAGAACGTCTGTATAATCATGTAGGCGATATTGGCAATTTGTGTGCTGGAGTCGGTTTTGCTATAGGAATTAGTAATGGATCTAGGTTAAAGGAAATATTAATGCGGTTGAATGAAAAAATCACAGGCAATCGCTTTCTTAGAGGTATGATAATACCTGGTGGTGTGAGTATGGAAGTAACACCAGACTTAGCTTGGGACATACGCAACACCTTAGAGGAGTTAACTGGAGAATTTAAAGATTTAATTGGATTATTAAAGGATAACAGTGCTTTTTTAGACAGAGTAGAAAATACAGGTATATTGACTCATAAGGCTGGCTCTGATTTAGGTGTAGTTGGTGTGGCCGCAAGAGCTTCGGGAATTAATATAGATATGAGAAGAGACTATAGCTATTCATTATATAATAATTTAGATTTTAAAGTGCCAGTATATAGTCAAGGGGATGTAGCAGCTCGTTTATGGGTTAGGAAAGAAGAAGTAGAGCAATCCATAGAAATAATTAAGCAAGTTCTGGATTATATGCCCAATATACCCAAAGGACTTAATGTTTCGTTACCAAGGATTACACCATATAGCAGTGGGATGGGCTGGAGTGAATCGGCCCGGGGGAGTAATTTTCACTGGATCATGATAGGCGAAAATAATACAATATATCGTCATTTTATTAGGTCAGCCTCCTATCCGAATTGGCCAGCAGTAGCTATCGCTGCACCTGGTAATATTATTCCAGATTTTCCACTCATTAATAAGAGTTTTGAATTATGCTATGCATGTTTGGATCGTTAGGAGTGGTAGAAAATGATACATATATTAAAAAAAATTATGGCCACTGGTGTAGTGACGGAAGATTATGATAAGGGAGAAGTTCCAGAGCGTTTTCGTGGCCAAATCACTATAGAAAAGGGTGAATGTAAAAATTGCTGCAGATGCATTACTAGTTGCCCGACAAAAGCCATTCGTGAACAAGCTGGCTATTTGACAATTGATCATAAGGCTTGCATATTTTGCGGCCGGTGTGTAGAACGCTGTGAAGCAGAGCAGCTAAAGCATACGAGCAAGTATAAATTAGCCACCTGTTCTAGCATCACGGCAAATATAGGTACACTGTTAGGTAGAAAGATTCAGTCTATATTTGGTCGCTCCTTGCATATCAGACATGTGGATGCTGGTTCTTGTAATGCTTGTGATTTTGAAATGAATGCTTTGAGCAACCCTTTTTATGACCTGCAACAGTATGGAATTGATTTTGTAGCTTCACCAAGACATGCAGATATGCTTATGGTGACAGGTGTGGTGACACGGAATTTAACGCAAGCGCTATTAATGACGTATGAAGCTATGCCGACCCCTAATCTGGTTATGGCAGTTGGAGCCTGCGCGGCTAGTGGCCAGGTTTTTGGTAGTAGTTATGCGATGTGCGGGGCGGTTGATAAAGTGCTGCCTGTTGATATTTATGTACCTGGCTGTCCACCTCGTCCCCAGGCTCTTTTATATGGGCTATTGCTAACAATGGATAAACTATAGGTAATTATTCATAAAGTATAGATTTTTATGGAAATTTACAGGATTTTTTTGTTGGGTAACGAAAATAATATAATGAATGAAAAAATGCCAAGGGAGGCTCTATTATGAAGACAGTAGTGAATACGGATTTTGCGCCCCAGGCCATTGGCCCTTACTCGCAGGCTATTAAGGCGAATGGTTTTTTATTTGTTTCAGGACAAATACCTTTAGATCCAATGACAGGACAAATTGTTTATGGTGGGATTGAATCTCAAACTTATCAAGTACTTAATAACTTAAAGGCTATTTTAGAAAAAGAGGGTTTAGGTTTTGATAATGTAGTGAAAACCGGTGTCTTCTTAAAGGACATGGAAGATTTCGCTGCCATGAACAAGATTTATGCTGAGTATTTCAAAAATGAACCACCAGCACGTGCTTGTGTACAGGTAGCAAGATTACCACGGGACGTAAGCGTAGAAATTGAATTGATCGCTGTGTACGAAAAATAATATAAAAAAATGTTGACTTTATGGAGAAATACAGCCTCAAAACCAAATGGTTTTGAGGCTGTATTCCTTAGAAAATAGTATTGGCTGAGATTGACAATTTCGTTAGATAGTATAGAATAAATGATAATAATTATCTTTTACCTTTACTTTTTTGGGGTTGCTGATTTTTCTTAATACCACACCATATAAAGAAGGCGCTGCCGATCAATATAATGGCTAAACTAGTCAATTGGGCTGACTTTAAGCCCCAAAGTAATGTGCCGTAATCACCGCGCAAGAACTCTAAGAAAAAGCGGGCAATGGAATACAAAATAGTATAGAGGATGAATACTTGGCCTTTAGCATGATTGGTAGTGCGAAATAATAAGAGCAAGACAAAAATAATAATATCAATTTGTCCTTCCCAAACTTCAGCAGGCCAAAGGGGCTGGTTTCCATATACTTGATAGGCCAAAGTGGTTGCCGGGTAAATAATACCAAAAGGACCGCCTGTCGGATGACCAAATGCATCGCCATTTAGTAAGTTTGCCATACGTCCGATGGATTGTCCCATGATAATAGCTGGAGCTACAATGTCAGCAAAAGCCCACGTATCAATATTATGGCGTTTTGTATAGATGTAACCGGCAATAAATCCTAGCAGGATGCCGCCTTGAATCGCCATTCCCCCTTGCCATACAAAGGGAATTTCTAATAGATGGTTTTGGTAGTAGCCCCAGTCGAAGAAGAAGACGTCCCATAAACGGGCACCAACAATTCCGGATAACCCTCCATAGATGCCTATATCAACAACATGATCATGCCAACGGCCATCTTGTTTCGCTAAAAAGTAGGCTGTACCTGTAGCCAAAATGATGCTCAGGCTCAGGATTAATCCATAGGCCCTGATTGGGAAATCTCCGATAAAGAAAAGATATTGGTGCATATATGCCTCCTAGTAATAAAAATAAACGTAGTATTTTTGATCAGTATCTATAGTATAACAAAATATGGTTATTAAACAAACAAAGAAATAATAGAGGTAACTGGAGGTGATAACGTGGGTAGAAAACTTTTCGCAGTTATAGTAGGAATTACTCTAGTAGTTGCAGGATTCTTATATGTAAAAAACTCTGAACCAGAGGCTCAAAAGCCACAGGCATCCCCTGATATTGGCGCAAGGGTGGGGAAAAACTCTCCAGTATTTACTCTTGCTAGCTTGGCAGGTGATAAGGTTACGGTAGGGCAACCTGGCAAAATTACGGTACTTAACTTTTGGGCAACATGGTGCCCACCTTGTCAGGAAGAAATGCCCGAGTTAGATCTGTTTGCCAAGAAAAATCAGCAGAAAATAAATTTTTATGCAATCAATCTGCAAGAGTCTAATGGAAAAGTAAGTGAATTCATGAATAAAAGTAAGTACACTATGCCTGTCTTATTAGATAAAGATGGTATTGTGGCCAAACAATTTCAAGTTGCTGCGATCCCTACTACGATTATTATTGATAAAACCGGAATTATAAAGCATCGGCAGTCAGGTGCTATGACCATGAATGAATTAGACGGTATCATAAACAGTATGTAGGAGATTAGGAAATGGACCAAAATCATGTTACCTTACTCACTGCATTTATCGCAGGCATTCTTTCCTTTTTATCACCATGTGTAATACCTGTTTTGCCTACCTATACCGCCTTTTTAACTGGTGCAGGTAGGCAGGAAACAGGGGTGGGAAGCAAGGAAGGAGATAATTGGCATTTTCTTTTACATGCCAGTTGCTTTTTTTGCGGATTTATTTTAGTCTTTGTTGTGATGGGTGCGACTGCTTCTTATTTTGGACAAGTTTTTCTTGCTTATCAGCAAATAATTCGTCAAGTAGGTGCCTTTTTTATGGTACTTATGGGAATGCATTTGCTAGGAGTTTTAAAAGTAAATTGGTTGGAACGAGAATACCGACCCTTATTAACGAATACATTGCAAGGGCCGATTGGTGCGTTTATTTTGGGAGTAGCTTTCACTGCAGGATGGACTCCTTGTACAGGGCCTATCCTAGCCTCGATTTTGTTGTATGCCAGTGTGAATACTAGTCTTAAAGAAGGAGCACTGCTCTTGTTTGTCTATGCAATGGGATTTTCAGTGCCGTTTTTATTAGTATCTGTATTAATTAAGAACTACTTTTATAAAATGGGAAAGATAGTTAGGTGGCTGCCCTTACTGCAGCGTATAGCAGGAGGTGTATTACTTATTATCGGTGTAATTTTGTATTTTGATTTAATGCAGAGGGTGTTTGGCTTTATCTGGGGATAAGGAAAAATAAATAAGGGGGTAAGGCAGATGGTATATGTAGCACGTGGTGAAAGATATGATGAAATGAAGTATAATTATTGTGGGAATAGCGGATTAAAGCTTTCGGCAATTTCCTTGGGGCTTTGGCACAATTTTGGTGATGTGAACATTTATGAGAATAGCCGAGCTATGGTACGTCGGGGGTTCGATTTAGGAATTACACATTATGATCTTGCCAATAATTATGGTCCCCCTCCTGGATCGGCTGAAGAAACTTTTGGAAGAATTCTACACGATGATTTTAGACGTCATAGGGATGAGATGGTTATTTCTACGAAGGCAGGCTATACTATGTGGTCTGGTCCTTATGGGGACTTTGGTTCTAAGAAATATCTTGTTGCGAGCCTAGATCAAAGCTTAAAGCGAATGGGACTTGATTATGTTGATATATTTTATCATCACCGCCCCGATGCTGAAACTCCCCTAGAAGAGACAATGGGAGCCCTAGATTTACTTGTGCGTCAAGGTAAAGCACTGTATGTTGGTTTGTCCAATTACAAGCATGAACAAGCCCGAGAAGCATTTGCAATTCTTAAAAGGCTAGGTACACCTTGCCTCATTCATCAGCCACGGTATTCTATGTTAGATCGATGGATTGAGGAAGGATTATTAGACGTTTTGGAAGAGGCTGGTGTTGGCTGTATCGCTTTTTCTCCTTTAGGAAAAGGTGTACTTACTAATCGTTATCTACATGGCATACCGGAAGATTCTCGAGTAGCGAGTCAAAGTGTGTTTTTAAAGTCAGAAGATATTACAGAAGAATTACTCTTTAAAGTTCGATCGTTACATCAAATTGCTGAAAAAAGAGGGCAGAGCATGGCTCAAATGGCTTTGGCCTGGGTGCTTCGTAAGAAGCAAATGACATCTGTCTTGATTGGGGCTAGTAAGGTAAGTCAAATTGATGACTGTGTAGGAGCATTACAGTATCTCGATTTCAGCTCCGAAGAATTAGCGAAAATTGATGAAATTTTAAAAAATAAATAGTATATAAATCCAAGAACTTGGCAAAAAAGCCAAGTTCTTTTTAATCATAAAAAAGTTGATGGAAAAAACTGAAAAATTTTTTGATTCAGAAAGGAATTTACAAAATAAAGGCGAATACATTATTTAACTTAATAAAATGCTTAAATAAGTAATAGTAAATATATAATACTTTTATGACATTTCCGCGTGGAGGTTACGTTTCGCTAAGGATAGCAGGAGGGGATTGAAAATGGATATTCTTCGTTTTAAAAGTCTCTTTAAAGAAAAATATGGTGAAAGAAGTGAGCAGGGGCCAGTGCAGTTTTTTTTCTCTCCTGGCAGGGTTAATTTAATTGGTGAACACATTGACTATAATGGTGGTTATGTATTTCCCGCAGCTCTATCTTTGGGGATATATGGTGCCTTGCGGTTTCGTTCTGATCAATTCATTCAACTAAAATCCACGAATGCTTCACAAAGTGTTACTATTAATTTGGCAGAACCAATTGTATATAATCCAGAAGATGGCTGGGCTAATTATCCTAAAGGGGTTATTAAACAGCTGTTAGATGATGGACATTTGTTAAAAGGTTGCGATATATTATTTTCAGGTGATCTTCCTGATGGGGCGGGCCTTTCTTCTTCAGCGGCCTTGCTGGTATTAGTAACGTTTATGTTGCGTTATGCTGATGGCGAGAGGGATATTGACAAGGTGGCTATTGCAAAATTTACTCAGAAGGTGGAGAATCAATTCATTGGAGTTAACTGCGGTATTATGGATCAATTTGCCGTAGCCATGGGTAAAAAAGACGTTGCCATATTACTGGATTGCAATACATTACATTATAAGTATACTCCCTTTGCCTTGGGAGAATACAGTTTGGTTATAATGAATACGAATAAGAAACGAGAGTTAGCAGAATCCAAATATAATGAGCGTCGTGATGAGTGCGAACAAGTAGTTGACATCATAAAGAAGCACCGACAGGTTGAAAGCCTTTGTCAAGTTTCTATATTAGAGATAGACAAATATGTAGAAAATGATGTATTGCGCCGCAGAGCACACCATGTTATATCAGAAAATGACAGGGTACTGTTAGCAGTTGAGCTATTAGAAAAAGGTGATATCATTGGCTTTGCAAATCTGATGACCCAGTCGCATATCTCGCTAAAAGCTGATTATGAGGTTACGGGAGTAGAATTGGATTGCATTGTTGAGAATGCTCTTTTAGCGAAAGGGTGTATTGGGGCTCGTATGACGGGAGCCGGCTTTGGTGGCTGTGCTATTGCTTTGGTAGCAACATGTAATATAGATCAATTTAAAGTTGTCGTAGCTCAAGAGTATCAAAAAACAACAGGCTTACTACCCGATTTTTATGTAGCAAGTATTGTCGATGGTGTGAGATTATTGGATGCTAAAAGTTAATATGAGTAAAAAAAAATAATTGAAATATTCTAAATTGCGGGATTCTTATTATTATTTTGACATTCTAGCACAAAAATTTGTCGATAGATTATGGAGATACCAGAGTTGAAGCCTAGGCTATAATATAAAGCTGAAAAATAAGGTGATTTCTCATGGTGTGCTAATAAGGTAGGGGATATAGTGGAAAATGTCATAGCAAATACGTTCAAAATAGGCAGTAGTAATGACGAGCAGACGATGAATGTGATTCGGCGTCAGGGACCCATATCAAGAGTGGAAATCGCGAAAATGACAGGATTGACCCCTCCTACAGTTACTAATATTACTACCAAACTTTTGGATTTAGGGTTAATCGTAGAAGATAGTATTGGTGAGTCTAGCGGTGGTCGCAGGCCTTTGTTATTAAAAATTAATAATTTGCTTGCTACTGTAATTATTATTTACGTTCGTTCGGAACAAATGATAGGTTATGTGATTGATCCTGAGTTTCAAATACAATGGGAAGACCATAGAAGTATTAAGGGGAAAAAACCCGAAGAAGTTCTTGAGATTATGATGGATATTATTGTTGCCTGCCAAAACATGGCGAAAATTCCTGTACTTGCTGTAGGAGTCGTTGTTAGAGGTCCAGTTCGAATACGAGATGGAGTAGCAGTGTTTGTCCCTAATATTGGCTGGAAGAATGCACCACTTAAAGACATTATTGAAGAAAGAATTGGTTTACCTGCATTTATTGAAAATGATGTAAAAGCATTAAGTAATGGCGAGTACTATTATGGCTCGGTAAAAGAAGCCAGCAGTATGATTCTATTGAAAGTAAGTCATGGTATTGGTGGTGGCATTATATTTAATGGTGCACTTTATCGAGGTGTAAATGACAGTGCTGGTGAAGTGGGTCATACTACGATTGATGTAGCTGGGCCAATATGTAGTTGTGGTAACTATGGATGTTTAGAATCACTAGCTTCTGAAAATGCCTTAGTTGACATGGTAGTTAAGGCAATAAAAGAAGGGCAAGAATCATTGATTTATGGGTTAGTAGACGGAAATCTATCAAATGTTACTCCTGAAACTATTTATCAGGCTGCAGATGCCAAAGATGAATTGGCAATTCGTATGTTAGGAAAGGTAGCCCGCTATTTAGGGATTGGCATTGCGAATTTTGTTAACATTTTTAATCCTGAAATTGTCATTATTGGCGGTGGAATCGTTAGAGGACGCCAGTATATTGAAGATATAGTTAGACAGATCGTAAAAGACAGGTCCTTTGAAAGCTGTAGCAGTGTACTAGAGATCAGCTTTTTGACGACAACTACCGAGAATACACTAAAAGGTGCAGCTGACATTGTGTTTGCTGAAATTACAGAGTCAATATGGCTTGGGCAACGGTAGTTCACTATGGTGGCATTATTATAAAACAGTTAAAGCAGCCTGTTTATAGTGTAAATTCATTATATTCAGGTAATCACAACGTTTTATAATATGTAATATTCCACATAAATTATTTGAGGAGGGTTAATCTGTGAAAAAGAATTGGAAGGGACTCTTGATTTCAACGTTGTTAGCGGGGGCATTGGTAGCTGGATGTTCAAGCTCAACACCACCTGCTGCTGGGGACGCAAGTAAAGGTGGTAAGAACTTAATTGGTGTTGCGATCTACAAATTTGATGATACCTTTATGAGTGGTGTACGCAGTGCTATTTCTAAGGCTGCCGAAGGCAAGGCTCAATTAGAAATCGTTGATAGCCAAAATTCACAGCCTACCCAGAATGACAAGGTTGACTTATTTATTAACAAAAAAGCAAAAGCACTTGCTATTAATCCAGTTGATCGTAATGCAGCTGGCGTAATTGTTGATAAAGCAAAAGCTGCTAATATTCCTGTAGTATTTTTAAACCGTGAACCTCTTCCAGAAGATATGAAAAAATGGGATAAAGTTTTCTATGTAGGCGCTAAAGCTGAGCAATCTGGGATCATGGAAGGACAATTAGTTGTCGACTATTTCAAAGCTCATCCTACAAAAGACGGCGTAATCCACTATGTTATGCTCAAAGGTGAACCAGGTCACCAAGATGCTGAAATGCGTACTAAATTTGCCATTAAAGCAATCGAAGATGCTGGTATGAAGGTTGAAAAAGTAGCTGAAGATACTGCTATGTGGGATCGTGTAAAAGGTCAAGAAAAAATGGCAGCCTTCTTAGCAGCAAATGAAGGAAAAATAGATGTCGTATTAGCAAATAATGATGACATGGCTCTTGGTGCTATTGAAGCATTGAAAGCTAAAGGATATTTTAAAGATGGAAAATATATGCCTGTAGTTGGTGTTGATGCTACTGCTCCAGCTTTGAAAGCATTAGAAGAAGGTACTTTGTTTGGAACAGTTTTAAACGATGCTAATAACCAAGGTAAAGCAACTTTTAATCTTGCAAATGTATTGGCTGAAGGTCAAGCACCTACGAAAGAAAACACTGGTTATACTATTACTGATGGTAAATATGTATGGATTGATTATAAGAAAATTACAAAAGAAAATATGAACGAAGCTAAGTAATTTTGGGACTTACCTAAGATTCAATAGAGAACTGTAGTTAGAAATGGCAAGGGCCAATGTAGCTCACGTTGTACCTTGCCATTCTATTTAATGAAGTAGAAAAAAGCCTTCAAGAGAAAGAGAGGCGCTAAAAAATGACAGAAACAAATTTTTTACTTGAAATGAATCATATCT
Organism: Pelosinus sp. UFO1; assembly: GCF_000725345.1. Lineage (NCBI taxonomy): Bacteria > Bacillati > Bacillota > Negativicutes > Selenomonadales > Sporomusaceae > Pelosinus > Pelosinus sp. UFO1. The sequence goes on along the minus strand of NZ_CP008852.1, from coordinate 2,883,932 downwards.
CCAAAGAGTTTCCTGGGGTAAAGGCCCTAGATGATGTGACACTTAAAGTAAGGCCTGGTACTGTTCACGCTTTGATGGGGGAAAATGGTGCAGGAAAGTCTACATTAATGAAATGTCTTTTTGGGATATATAAGCAGGATGCTGGTGAAATCATTTTAAATGGACAAAAACTAGATATTCATAATTCTAAGGATGCCCTGAATTATGGAGTTTCCATGATTCATCAGGAATTGCATCCCATTCCTCATAGAGATGTTATGGAAAATGTATGGCTTGGACGCTTTCCAATGAAAGGTATTGGACCTTTTCAATTCGTGGACCATAAAAAAATGTATGCTGATACAACCGCTTTGTTTGAGCAACTTGAAATTGACATCAATCCGAACGCATTAGTTAAAACCTTATCCGTATCTAAAATACAGTCTATAGAAATTGCTAAAGCCGTATCTTTCAATTCAAAAATTATCGTAATGGATGAACCAACCTCTTCATTGACTGGTACAGAAGTAGAACAACTGTTTAAAATTATACGTGATCTACGAAAAAGAGGAGTTTCTATCATCTATATATCTCATAAAATGGAAGAAATTCTTCAAATATCGGATGAGGTAACCATTATGCGCGATGGTAAGTATATTGGCACCTGGAATGCAGCAGAATTGACTACGGATCTTATTATTTCCAAAATGGTTGGACGTGATCTGACGCAACGCTTTCCCGAGCGTACGAATGTACCTGGCGAAGTTGTGTTAAGAGTTGAGAATCTAACGTCACCAAATCCGCGTTCCTTTAAAAATGTAACCTTTGATCTTCGAAAAGGAGAAGTATTAGGGGTTGGTGGTCTTGTAGGAGCACAACGTACAGAGTTAATTGAAGCTATCTTTGGATTGCGTGCAATAGCGGCAGGAAAATTTATTTTAAATGGTAAAGAGGTTAAAATAAAATCACCAGCCGATGCAAAAAAACATAAGATAGCCTTGCTTACAGAGGAGCGTCGGGTGACAGGCATATTCCCTGTGTTACCCATAACGGAAAACACGGCAATTGCTAACCTTGATGCTTACCAGACACCTTATTTCTTACTTGATGAACAGAAGATGAAAGAAGATGCAGTTAAGAGTGCTGAAAGGCTTCGGGTAAAAACGCCTTCTGTTAGAGAGTTAATTAAAAATTTATCAGGTGGAAATCAACAAAAAGTCTTGTTAGGCCGTTGGCTACTAATGAATCCTGATATACTGCTTCTTGATGAACCAACTCGTGGTATTGATGTTGGTGCAAAGTTTGAAATCTATACGATTATTGCTGAACTAGCTAAACAAGGCAAGAGTATCATTATGATTTCTTCAGAAATGCCTGAGATATTAGGGATGTCTGACAGAATTATGGTAATGTGCGAAGGAAGGCTTACTGGAATAATTGATCAAAAGAATGCTACAGAGCGGGAAATCATGCGTCATGCAACATTATACATGGCGTAAACAAGGGAGGGTCCAAAATGAACTTTGATACAAAGAAAATGAATGAGTTCTTATTGCAGTATGCAATATATGGTGTTTTGCTTGTATTGATTGTAGCAATTGCCGTGTATAATTCAAATTTTTTATCGATAAATACCTTACGTGATATTTTAATGCAATCTTCTACCCGAGTAATTATTGCCCTTGGGGCTGGCTTTGTTTTGATAACGGCAGGTGTCGATCTTTCGGCAGGGCGTGTTGTTGGTTTAGCAGCAGTATTGTCGGGTTCTATGCTGCAGGTTGCAGATTATTCCCGGAGATTTTTTCCTGACTTACCTCAACTTCCAATCTGGATACCAATTGTGATCGCTATACTTGGCGGACTTATTGTTGGTTTACTAAATGGGTGGATTGTAGCGAAATTCAGTGTACCACCTTTTATTGCAACGTTAGGAACTTATGTAATGGTCTATGGTGTAAACTCGATTTATTTTGATATGAAACCGAACGAATCTCAGCCAATTGGCGGTTTAAGATCCGACTTTACTATAATTGGTTCAGGATCTTTTGGTACTGGTCCTTATTCGATACCCTACATAGTTCTCATAGCATTAATAGTAGCCTTTATAGTTTGGGTTATTTTCAATAAAACCAAACTAGGGAAAAACATGTATGCCATTGGTGGTAATATGAATGCGGCAACCGTTTCGGGTATTAATGTTGGTCTTAACTTAGTTATGATTTATGCAATTGCTGGAGCACTTTATGGATTTGCTGGTGTATTGGAAGCAGCAAGAACGGGTGGTGCTACAAATAATTATGGCAACATGTACGAATTAGATGCTATTGCAGCTTGTGTTGTTGGCGGTGTATCCACAACAGGGGGCATTGGTACCGTACCTGGTATTTTAGTCGGGGTAGTTATTTTTACGGTTATCAATTATGGTTTGACTTTTGTCGGTATGAATCCTTATTGGCAGCTTATTATAAAAGGTCTCATTATCGTAGCTGCTGTTGCTGTAGATATTCGGAAGTATCTTACAAAAAAATAAATAAATTTGTAAAAAAACTGACTGCCATCTTGGCAGCCAGTTTTTTTACGTTAAAATGGGTTAAATGAAAATACCCGCGAGTTTGCGCTAGAATATAACACCTTTAGTTTTCTTTTTCGTGTTATCGGAGTATGTTTAGAATAGTTTAATAATAATTCAGTAGATATTTCATCATAAGGGGTACCGTCAGATTTGGTAATCTGATCGCTTTTCATCCATTTCTTCACATCAAATGCGGTAAATTGAGTAGGTAATCTTTCAGCATCTACTGCTAGTTTCATCTCTTCAACCAAAGAAGCTTCGCATAGGACGATAGGGTTAAGAGTAGTATCTTGTAAATGTTCCACGAATGATTCCTCCTATTGATAGGTGGCAGTTAAATTAATAAATAATGCGAATACTGCCATCATTAAATATTTCTATATCATTGTAGCTGTCCATGATTTTCTTAGCTGTATCGCTGCTTACTGTATTAAGATCAGCAGTGCCATAGATAATATCGTGATAATGATTGAAGGTTCCAAGGTTATTAATTGCCATATAATAATGGACCTTGTCATTACAACCAGTTGGCGCTAGCTTTACACCATGCTTTTTTAACCATTCAACGGCTTCTTCATGGCTGCGGATCTCTTTTGTAAGGTGGGCGATGACATGACGATCTGTACCAGCGTGTCCAACTTTAAAATGGTCAAGACATTCTTGGCAAATTCCTTTATCCCCAACCAAGGATACTGCTACTGGTTTATCCTCATAACAATAAAAGCATGTACCATTATTATGACGACGCCATTTATAAATATCTTCATATACTTTTTTCTTGCGAAATAGCATCAGTTATGTCTCCCTATTACATTTTATCAGTATGCCCTAGTATACCTGTTTTCGAGGTGATTGTATACATGAGTTTTTAGTTGTCGTCTATAGGAGCTTTTTGAAAATGCATAGCAAAAAAACGATTAATTGAAGAGTTCTATGCAGGAGACTTGTAAATTGCCTGCGAATATTACAAAGAAAAAGACAATGTTTTTACAGCTACATCCATGTATAGCTACCATGATGGAAGATATTCGAAAAATAGGTTTTCAGCTGTTGAACTTTCAACGGCATATGGAAAATAGATTCTGCATTTCACAAGAAGTAAATTTTTTCTTAGTGCTATTGAATATTCAAGTTATAATAAGGTTATGATTTTATAAGATTGCATATACGTTATAGAAAAAAAGAAGGTTTTTGAGGAGGAAATAGAATTTGTTAATTCCGTGGGAAATATTACGTGAGGATAAAGAAGCATCCAATAATTTTTTAGAAAACTTACTCGAACTTGCGGCTGCTGATCCGCTTCTATTTGATGAAGTTATGCGAGGGATATTATATGAAGATCCTGCCATTCGGGTGCAGGCTGCAACAATGGTTGAAAAAGTAACTTGTGTTCGACCCTTATTTTTGACATTATATAAAAGAATAATGATAAATGAGTTTTCTACTATTGAGCAGCCTGAAGTACGAAGACTGGTTGCTTTATTATATGGACGTGTGTTATGGGATGAGTGGGAAATGAAGCAAGTGGTTACCTTACTTAAGGGGTGGATTGAAAGTGAAGAAGATAAAGAGGTTCGCGAAAATTCTATAAAATCTCTTGAGGCACTAGATATGCAAAATGCCCGAAGGCAGGCTCTTTAACGAAAATATAAGGATACCTTCTTTTTAGGTATCCTTATCAAATATTATTTTATTCAGTCCAAATTCAAGCCATTGGTTTACTTGATAGTCGAAGCCCAACTTTCAAAAGCTTTCACAAGTTCATCTCTAGCATCACTTACGGCATTACCAGTCCATTCCTGCCCCGTATCTCCATCGTACCAAAGGTCTTTATTGCTAAAGGTACCAGTGGGGTAGAGTTTTTCTTGAATTGCTACCTGCATACCGTCAAGCATACTTTGCTTAATGGTTTTACGTGACTGTCTATGTCCTGTTTTTTCTGTGGGGATTATATCAAGACCTGTTTCCCCTTTAGTAATTTCAATATGGGATAAAACTTTTCCTTGCCCTTGCGCTGCTGCGATGGATTGCCTAGCAGCGGCAGTAGCTTGTTCGCGACTAATCGAATCATCAGATACAGTGATTCTAATATTGCCAATGATTAACTTATACACAGAATACACCTCCCAAGAAAAAATGTATGCCTATCCTTTTGAATATAGAACAATTGGTAAAAAAATAGACTGAATAGTGTTAATTGACTTTCTAGATAGGGTGGGATATAATATTGTGTAAGTCCTACGAGGCAGAATAGTAAGCTTTTATTTGTGGTGCAGACAGTTGGCGGATGATGCGAGCCAATCCCAAATAAGTTGAACTCACTGCGGAGGAGTAGCCATGAATTAGTAGTGGCTAACGCTTGATTAGCGTTAACAATCATTGAGAGGATGGCAGTTGCTATCAATCAGGGTGGTATCGCGGGTATGTATAACTCGTCCCTGGCTAATTAGCCAAGGGGCGGTTTTTTATTTTTTATAAATAGGAGGCTTTTTTTAATGAATGAAAGATATGTTCCTAAGGAAATTGAATCAAAATGGCAAAAGCACTGGGCTGAGCACAACACTTTTAAGACAGAGCTAAATCGTCAGCGCCCGGAATATTACGTTCTAGAAATGTTCCCTTATCCATCGGGCAATTTACATATGGGTCATGTACGCAATTATTCGATAGGTGATGTAATTGCTAGATTTAAAAGCATGCAAGGCTATAATGTTCTTCATCCAATGGGATGGGATTCCTTTGGTATGCCTGCAGAAAATGCAGCAATTAAACATGGTGTTCACCCAGCAGAATGGACATGGGAAAATATAGCAAATATGCGCCGTCAACAACAAGAATTGGGACTATCCTACGACTGGGATAGAGAAGTTGCCACATGTCACCCTGACTATTATCGTTGGACCCAATGGTTATTCTTGCTGTTCGTGGAACGAGGACTTGCTTATAAGAAAAAAGCAGCGGTAAATTGGTGTAATGACTGTAATACGGTACTAGCAAATGAACAGGTAATTGATGGCTGCTGTTGGCGCTGTGATTCCGTCGTGGTGAAAAAAGAATTAGAACAATGGTTCTTCAAAATAACAGAATATGCAGATCGACTCTTAAGTGATCTTAGCGAATTAAAAGGCTGGCCTGAGCGAGTCAAAACTATGCAAGAAAATTGGATTGGTCGCAGTGAAGGGGCCGAGTTTACCTTTGCCGTAGCTGACTTTGAAGAAGAAATCGCTGTCTATACAACTAGGCATGATACCGTTTTTGGGGTAAGTTATGTGGTATTAGCCCCTGAACATAAACTAGTTGAGAAACTTATTGCTGGTAAAGAAAATGAACAGGCTGTTCGTCAATTTGTAGAAAAAGTAAGAAATATGAGCGAAATTAGTCGTACTTCTAGTGAATTTGAGAAGGAAGGCATGTTTACTGGGGCGTATGCAGTCAATCCTTTTACTGATGAAAAAGTGCCAATTTGGGTAGCTAATTATGTATTAGTGGAATATGGTACGGGAGCAGTAATGGGCGTTCCTGCACATGACGAACGAGACTGGCAATTCGCTAATAAATATAAATTAGCAAAAAAATTGGTAATACAACCTGAAGGGCAAGAGCTAACGATTGAATCTATGACAGGTGCCTACGATGGTGATGGTGTTATCGTAAATTCTGGACAATTTACGGGATTGAAGAGTGAAGCTGGGAAGGTCGCAATTGCAAAATGGTTGGAAGAACAAGGTTATGGCAAACGGCGTGTAAATTATCGCTTACGTGACTGGTTAGTTTCGCGTCAGCGGTATTGGGGCGCACCAATTCCCCTTATTAATTGTCCTAGCTGTGGTAGTGTACCTGTACCTAAAGATCAGTTACCTGTCTTATTACCGGAAAATGTTAATTTCAGTGCAGGTTCTGTTTCGCCTCTAGCTAAGGTAGAAGAATTTGTAAACTGCACATGCCCTGAATGTGGCGGTGCTGCTAAACGTGAGACAGATACTATGGACACTTTTATTTGTTCTTCTTGGTATTATATGCGTTACACAGATCCGAAGAATATGTTAGCGCCTTTTGATTCTACAAAAGCAGACTATTGGGCACCTGTAGATCAATATATTGGCGGCATTGAACATGCTATATTGCATCTATTGTATTCAAGATTTTTTACTAAAGTATTAAAAGATGCTGGTTTAATTAATGTGAATGAGCCTTTCAAAAACTTGCTAACACAGGGTATGGTTATTAAAGATGGTTCTAAAATGTCTAAGTCAAAAGGCAATGTAGTATCTCCTGAGGAAATCATTGCAAAATATGGCGCGGATACAGCCCGGTTATTTATTCTATTTGCGGCACCACCTGAGCGTGATTTAGAATGGAATGACCAAGCAGTAGAAGGTTCTTATCGTTTCTTAGGACGTTTATGGCGTATAATTGATCATTATGCTTCTTTCATGGCAGGGGAAGAAACTGAGTATGATAGTAGCACTCTTACTAAGGATGAACGTAACCTTAGACGTGTATTGCATGGGACAATTAAAAAGGTAACGGAAGACATTGGCGATCGTTTTAATTTTAATACAGCTATCAGCTCTATCATGGAATTGGTAAATGCCATGTATACTATTAAAGATCAGAATATATCATTAAATCCTGGATTGGTGAGGGAGACCGTATCAAGTTTATTATGTTTATTAGCTCCTTTTGCACCTCATATTACAGAAGAATTATGGAGTGAAACGATTGGTCAAGGTAGTGTTCACAAACAGTTGTGGCCTATTTTTGATGAAAAAGCAATCGAGCTAGAGGAAGTAGAAATTGTTGTACAGATGAATGGCAAGGTAAAAGAGAAGATTGTTGTTTCTGCTACTTTAAATGCCAAAGAATTGGAAGAAAAGGTTCTAGGGGAAGAAAAAGTACAAGCTTTGCTGTCAGGTAAAGAAGTGATAAAAGTAATTGCCGTACCAGGAAAGTTAGTTAATATTGTAGCACGTTAAGAGTGTAATTAAGAAAGTAAAACCCGATCTAATTGATTAGATCGGGTTTTATTATTACAAATCCATCTTGAAAATAATACAGTATGACTAAATTCGAGGAAGTTTTCTGAAAATTATTGCCAAGGATAGAATGGACATGTATAATAATACTAATAAGATAATATCAAAAGGATAATATCAAAAAGATCCTAAATAAAAACCGCCAATTACTCTTTATATTTTGATGATTAGCGGGAGGTAAAAATATGAGTGATGCTAAAAATGGTTTTTTTAGAGATTGTGATAAAAGTGCCTATATACAATCATCTAATACAGTTGATATGGTTATCTTTAGTGCGATTGATGGTGAAGATAAGGATCCTAGACGGCTCCCTGATAAGGTTCTGCAAATATTGTTAGTAAAGAAGAAAAAAGATCCCTTATCGACGAAAGAAAGTGAATCTCAGCAAGGTAAATGGGCGCTTCCAGGTGGGTTTGTAAATTACGAAGAAAGTATTGACGAAGCTGCCGTAAGGGAGTTAAAGGCGGAGACCAATCTAGAAAATGTGTATATGGAACAACTGTATACCTGGGGACGGGTCTACCCTGATCTTCGACGTAGAGTAATCAGTACATCCTATATGGCTTTAGTAGATAGAGAAAAATTTATTGTAAAATCCGGTGAAGACGCAGAGGATGTAAGATGGTTCAATGTTAGTAGTAAGGTAATCGAAAAAATAAAAAGTCCAACAGCAAATGGTTACATTCTTGAAAAAACATTTGAGATTATAGTTGAAAATGAGGAAATTACGATAAAAGACCATGTTATGGTCAAAACAATAGTAGAAGGTCATATTTCTAAAACAGAAAACACCTATATTGAGAATAAGAATGGCTTGGCCTTTGACCATGCGAAAGTTATTCAATATGCTCTTGATAGAATGAAAAATAAAGTAATGTATACAGATATCGCCTTTAGTTTGATGCCAGAATTATTTACGCTTACTGAATTACAAAAAGTATATGAGGTATTATATAGCCGAGAATTGGCAGATGCTTATTTTAGAAAAAAAGTAAAGCGAATGCTGACGAAAACCACTCTGTTATCTGAGGGGAAACGTTTTAGGCCTTCAAAACTTTATCGTTTTAATCCTAAGTGGACGGAAAAGGACGATGAGGAATTTTGTGTAAAAAATGATGAATAAGGAACGTATGGAAAAATATTCATGGAAGCTATTGAAAATACAGAGTCTGGATTTTTAAAGGTGAAAGGGGCAGGAAAATGGCTATATTTAATGGAGAAAGATTAGCAGCAGAAATTTTTAAAATTGAGGCAGATAAAATTCGACGAGGTTGGTATTCTGATAAATATTTTAGTAACAATGTAATATTGCTTGAAGCGTTGGCAAAGGAAGAATATCATTTTGCTGGTAATAGTGATATTAAAGAAATAGATTGTTCCACCGTACAGGTTGGCGATGTGGAAGTGGAGATGCAATTTTTTACACGGAGAAGACCGTGTAGTTTGGTGGCAGGAGTAGATGAGGCTCTTGCGATTATAAAAATGTGTACGGGGTACTTTAATGATGACGGGCAATTCATAAATACTTATCATCAACTAGAGGTGGAGGCTGTACAAGATGGTACGTTTGTCTATTATGATGGTGATCCTTTAAGCGTTCAACCTGTTCTGAGGATTCGTGGTCGCTATCGGGATTTTGCAAAACTGGAAACAGTGATACTTGGAGTTATTGCTGAACCCACTCGTATTGCGACGAATGTATATAACACTCTAGTTGCTAGTCGTGCGAAAGATATTTTGTTTTTTCCTGCACGTTTTGCCCACTATAAGATGCAAGCCTTGCATGGGTATGCATATTCTATAGCAATTCAGGCTTATAATCAAAAATACAGTAAAAAGAATTGTCGTTTTGTCAGTACCGATGAACAGGGTACCTGGTGGGGGGGCGAGGGCGGAGGCACTATCGCTCATGCGACAATTTGCTGTTTCATGGGAGACACTGTAGAGACCATGATGCAATACTCTAGGATTTTCCCAAAAGAAGTTTCTAGACTAGTGCTAGTTGATTTTCATAATGACTGTGTTGGTGAAACGAAAGCTGTAATGACAGCTATGTTTGTAAAATATCTTGCTTACTTTAAAGCGGGACAGCTAGAAGAAGCGGAAAAATATAAACTATATGGAGTACGCCCTGATACTTCTAAAAATATGCGGGACAAGTCTATTGTACCCACAGGAAATAAGCAACAAGATATGGGGGTATCACCAAGGCTCGTGTGGAACCTGCGAGAGGCAATTGATACAGTGTATACTGAATGGGATCTGACACCTGAGGAAATAGTGATTGCTAAAGAATGGTGTGAACAAATCAAAATTTGTGTTACCGGAGGGTTCAACGCCAAGAAAATTCGTGAATTTGAGGAGATGGATGTGCCTGTAGATATCTATGGAGTTGGCTCATCTTTGCTGGAGAATTCAGATGAAACCAATAATGATTTTACGGCAGATATTGTTCGTATAAAAGTAAATGGTGAGTGGCGTAATCTTTCTAAGATTGGTCGGTCCGTTTGTGAAAATCCTAATTTGGAGCGGATTGAATAAATAAAAAATTTAACTGAGAATAACTGAACTTTTTGTTGTAAATAAAAGGAAAACACTTTACTTTGTCGAAGGTGTTAGTACAAGTTACAACAGGAGGGATATCGTGCTTGAGCAAAGGAATAAAATATTATTTATTGTGATGCTGGCGGTATTAATTGTAGCAGGTAGTTTTTATAGTTTTTGGCAGAAGAATTCAATATCAGCGTCGACATCTTCTAGTGAAGCCCTAGCCAAAAGTGCTCCTATTATCGAAGAAAAAACCAGTGAAATCTTTGTGTATATAAGTGGAGCAGTTCATAACCCAGGTGTATTTAAAGCCTCACAAAATGCAAGAGTTTTTGATATCGTTGCGATGGCTGGTGGTCTTACCTCTGATGCCGATGTGACAAAAATTAATATGGCACAGTCAGTAAAAGATGGTACACACCTTCATGTTGCTGAAAGGGCAATCGTCCAAGGGAACAACGTAGCTGCTGGCTTAAACAAGAGTAAGGTGGGTGGCAGCAGCAATACCGTTAATATTAATACTGCAGAAAAAAACGAATTGGATGCATTGCCTGGGGTAGGGCCAGCATTAGCAGAGCGTATTATAGAATATCGTCAGACCAATGGTAGTTTTAAAGATATTGATGAATTAAAGAAGGTCCCAGGAATTGGGTCAAGTAAATTTGAGAAAATGAAAGAAAAAATAAGCATCTGATTTTCCTATTAAAGACTATGCCCTATTGTTCAAGATGAGGAACGATAGGGCATTTGTTTATAATTCAAAAGTCAGACACTATTCATTTCGAAATACAGGAGTGTAAATATGGAAAAACAAAATCTCACTAAAATTTATCTCATTCTCTTATTAGTGCCTTTATTTTGGGGAGGTGCATTTGGGACAACGAAACATATTTTATCGGAATTATCTCCCCTAACGACATCAGCCCTTCGATTTATCATTGCTGGATTACTTATGCTCATTTGGAGCAGTTGGCGTAAAGAGTTGACTTGGCTGCCTATTAAACAGAATTTTTTTTACCTATTAGCTTTAGGTGCAACAGGTGTTTTTTCCTATAACTATTTTTTTGCCACAGGCTTACAGTATACCTCCGCGGTAACGGCAGCTCTGATTATTGTCATTAATCCAGTTTTTACAACATGTATTGCTAGTTTCTTTATGGGGGAGGCGTGGAACTGGCGTACATTGCTGGGAGTAATCATATCCTTACTAGGTGTTTCCTTAGTTGTTAGTAAAGGAGACCTAAGCGTGCTGACTCAGATGTCTATTGGTCGTGGCGAAATTTATTTATTTGGTTCCGTTGCAAGTTGGGTTATTTATACCCTTCTTGTTAAAAAAGTCAGCCGCACCATTGGAACAACTGTAGTCACTGCTGTATCAACAATGATGGGAGCAGTGATGTTGCTGGTCCTTTCGATAATAAAAGAAGATCAATGGAGCAAAGTCTTAAATCTATCCAACCAAACGATGCTGGAAATAATATATCTGGCGACTTGCGCTACAGTAGTGGCCTTTTTGCTGTTTAATTGGGGGATTCAACGTATTGGCGCAACCAAGGCATCAGCCTATATTAACCTTATGCCGATAAATGCATTGTGGATTGCCGTATTCCTATATGGAGAAAAAATTTCAGCATACCATTTGATCGGTATGTCTCTTACCGTTCTAGGTGTATATATTACAACGCAGAACAAAATACAACTTATGCCAAAGGGGCAGGTTCAGTGATATAAAGCAATTGGCAATGTATGTGGTTAAAAAAACACAATAAATCCCAGGTATTCCTTTGCCTTTTTAAGCCATACTATTTATTGTAAAGGGTTCGTAATGGTTGAGCCAAGACTGGTGCCGGATCTTAATAGGGTTCGGTATTGGTCGGCCAAAGATTATTGTCGGGTCGAAAGGTTCGGCAGTAGTCGGCGGGCAGATCGTTATATGTCTTGTAAGGCTGTACGGCAGCCCAACTGTTGTCGTGTGGTCAAAAGGGATGTGTAACGGTCGAGCTAAGACTGTCATGGGTGCTGAAGCTATAGGGGTCGGCCGTTGTCGGGAGATTGCGACCGGTTCGGTAGGTATCTGTGGCAGTCGAGCAAAGGTCAGTATCGGTTGTGTAATGCTTGTGGGTAGTCGAAAGATTGCGTATAGGTATGTAATGATCGGTATTGGCTGTAGCGTAGATCATTACGGGCTCTTTTTAAAGCTAACGGATCTTCCGTTAGTTTTTTATTGTGTGTTAGTTACTATAGTAGTATGAACCTTAACTCCAGATTTTTAAATTTAAAAGTTCCTATGTATGGTTGCAGTATATAATGATTTCTGAATCGATAGAAATGATTAATATCACTAAACGATAAAGAGTAATTAGTTATCATATTGAAAATAATGAGTGGAAAATAGTTGAATATATTTAACAAAGAACGGAGAAAATGCAGATATAAAGTAAAATAAACGTAGTTTAAAACTTTCAACTCAAATTGTTGATATTAAGAAGGAGGATTATAATATGACCCACAAGAATAGTGAGGAAAGTATATCAGATTGTAGTACCGCAGGTAAAGGCTTCGCACGTACAGAAAATAATCATATCGCTTCTGAGAGTTGCGGTTTGCCAACTAGGGGATTTGCTAATACTGACTTTGGTAAACAGGATGAAATCACTCAAGAAGATGATAGTAAATTAGATTGCAGTACGGCAGGTATGGGATTTGCTCGTACTGACAGATGTAAGATAGCTCCAGAAAATTGCGCTTTTCCAACGAAAGGATTTGCTACCACCGATTTTGGCAAGAAAGAATAACGAATAAATTTTAAAAAATATAAAGTTAAATCTACAAAAGGATTGACAAACTGTGGCATTGATAATATTATGTAAATAATAATTGTTATTAACTACATAAGAGGAGTGATTATATGTCAGCCAAAGTTGGTCAAAAAGCCCCTGATTTTAGCATGTCTACTACGGCGGATATTAAGACGTTGGAACATGTTGTAAAGCTTGAAGATTATCAAGGAAAATGGCTCATTCTTTTCTTTTATCCTTTGGATTTTACATTCGTTTGTCCAACGGAAATCAAAGGATTTAACTCTAGGTTAGATGAATTTAATAAAATTGGTGCGGAAATACTTGGTATAAGTACTGACAGTGTATATTCACATCGTGCTTGGATAAGAGCTTCAAAAGAAGAAGGCGGATTAGGTGAATTGAATTATCCGCTAGCTTCTGATATCACAAAGCAGGTATCTAGAGATTATGGCGTTTTAATTGAAGAGAAAGGTGTTTCTCTTCGCGGGTTATTTATAATTGATCCAGAAGGTATAATTCGTTATCAAATCGTTAGTGATTTAAATGTTGGACGTAGTGTGGATGAAATATTACGGGTATTAAAGGCTTTTCAAACTGGTGGATTATGTCCTATTGATTGGCAGCCTGGCCAAAAGACGCTTTAACGAAATAAAAATCAGCAGCAAAACAACAGTTTGTTTTGCTGCTGATTTTTTAATTGATTATCCTAAGAATAGCGCAATTAATCAGTCTAGATACTGATAAGTCCCTGGATTTAATATCCATCTCAAAACAGATTGAAAGATAGTAAGAAAAACTGTATGATATAGAAAGGGAATTTAAAATTCTATAGTTATAAGGTAATCGCCGAGTTTCATTCATTGGAAGCGGGGGACCCATTTTTGGGGTGAATCCTGTGCAAGCAGGTAGGGCGAATTTCTTTCTGCCCGAATCCGTCAGCTAACCTCGTAGGCGTTGAAAGAGAAGGATTTAGTTGTCCTGCCATAAAGAAATGGACCAGTTAATGGTCTTTTTTGATATTCCTTCTCAAAAACTGGTTTTGTAAAAAGTGCTATTTCATGCAGGATGAAGGTAGCAGTGGACTAACAACTTACAGTTATAAGGAGGAGTTTCTTTGGAGAAAATCAAGATTGGTGTTTTTGGCTTTGGGAAAACAGGTAAAGTTATCAGTAATGAATTCCTCAACGACAGTTTATTTACGCTGGCGTGGGTAGTGCGTAGAAGTAACGAGGATCATCAGAAATATGCAAGTCGCCTATTAGGATATGAGTTTGATGCAGGGGAGATTTTTTCTATTGAGGACATTGATGATGATTTCTTTTTAGAAAATCCAGTAGATGCGCTTGTAGATTTTTCTGATTCTACAGGGATTCATTTATATAGTAAAGCAGCGGAAGTGGGAATTCCGATTATTTCTGCTATCTCAAAATATGAACCGGAGGAAATGGATCTGCTAAAATCCTTTTCAGAGACTACTTCGGTACTTTATTCTCCCAATATTACTTTGGGGATTAACGTATTACTGGTAGCAGCCCAAATTTTGCAGAAAATAGCTCCTCATGCAGATATTGAAATTGTAGAGGAACATTTTAAAGGTAAAAAAGAAGTGTCGGGAACAGCACAAAAAATTGCGAATGCTCTTAACCTCAATGTGGAAGAGCACCTAAATTCAATTCGCGTTGGCGGAATTGTTGGGCGCCACGAAATCATCTTCGGGATGCCAAATCAAACTATTCGATTATCTCATGAAAGCATCAGCAGGGCAGCGTTTGGTCAAGGGGCTATTTTTGCAGTAAAATTTCTCATTGGCCAACCTCCAGGAATGTATAGCATGGAAAACATAATTGCCGAGATGTTCAGACAGAATATCCCTGTATATTAGCTCGAATATGGGTTTTAATAATAGGAATATTGTTGCCACTGTATATGGTAATTGTGAGTAAAATATTATATTATGTAAAAAACAGATGGAGTCTGCAAAACGGATTCCATCTGTCTCTTTTTGAAGGAAAGGTTCTAACTAGTAAGATAGCTTTATCAAATATGGGATAGATGAAAAGTAAATGATACTGTACTTATCGCTAAAAATAGTATTGAAAGAGACATAGGAGGTAGTGATTTATTTGGAAATTCGACAACTAAGAACCTTTATGAGCATTGTAAAATTGGGTAACTTCTCACAAGCGGCTCAGTTTTTGGCTTATACTCAATCTACAGTGACAACTCATATTCAACTGTTAGAAAAAGAATTAAATACCGTTCTTTTTGAAAGATTTGGACATCAGCTTATGCTAACAACAGATGGTGAAAGGTTATATGATTATGCGGAGAAAATCACTAAACTGGCTGAGGATGCAAAAAATGAATTAGATAATTCTGAGGTACCGCGGGGACCTATTATTATTGGAATGCCAGAATCTTTGTGCGTTTACTCTTTAACAGATTTATTAAAAGAATATACCTCACTTTACCCCAATGTAGAACTCAAGATAAAGTTTGGCATAGGTAGCGATTTTCGTAATTTATTACGAAAAAATATGATGGATTTGGCTTTCTTCCTCGATCCCAAGATGAAAGAGATAGATCTAGTCAATAAATTTTTGTGGTCAGAATCTATTGTGATGGTTGCTTCACCAAGTCATACTCTTACCAAATCGATAGAGTTAGGAGTTCAAGACTTACAGGAACAAAAGCTGATTTTTATTGATTCAGGCACAAGCTACCAAACGATGTTGAAAGATGAGTTAGCAAAAGCCAATGTTCGTCCTAAGACTATTTTAGAAATTTGCCAAATTCAGACCATTAAGCAATTCGTTATAAGCAACTTAGGGATAAGCTTTTTGCCTCTATCTGCTGTCAAAGAAGAAGTTGAAGCAGGTACGTTAATAGTTTTGCCATGGCGGGGGACTGAGTTTCAGGTTAATGCTTACTTGGCCTATCATAAAGATAAATGGCTTTCTCATGCAATCCAAGCCTTTATAAAATTAATTCACGACCGTTTATTAGCCTAGTATTTCTTGTGATATACTTAGAATATAAAATAGAATTTTAATATGTTTGAAATTGGAATTCTAGTATGTACCGTTGTTTTTACTAGTACAATATGTTAAAGTGTTTATAAATAGAGAATGAATAGCGATGGGGCTATAAATGTGTGATGCATTTATGGCGCCTTTTTTTTGTTAAAAAATGTTGATGATAAGGGAAAAAGAATTGAGGTGAGAATGAAATGAAAGAATACGCAAGTGAATTTAAAATGCTGGTTGCTGGCGAACATGGATTAGTAATTGAATTTGGGACTGTTATTTCTCCTGCAATTAATGTACTTGTACAACAAATGAGTAGATTACTTCAGATTAAAAAAATTAAAGGTATTATAGAAATTGTGCCTACGTATCGATCGGTAACAGTTTATTTTGATCCACTAATCATTACTCGCCAAGATTTATCCCAATTTATCATAGAGCTTTTCAGTGAGATTAGGCAGCAAGACGTAGAATCTCTGTCTCCTAAAATTGTTCATGTACCCGTTTGTTATGGTGGTGTTCTAGGCCCTGATATAGAATTAGTGGCAAGGTATACTGGATTATCCGCTCAGAAAATGATAACCATTCATACTTCAAAGCCATATTTAGTCTATATGCTGGGTTTTATTCCCGGTTTTCCCTACTTAGGGGGCTTGCCTAGCCAACTTGCGGTACCACGGCAGGTTAAACCGCGCACTAAAATTCCGGCAGGATCGGTAGGGATAGGTGGCAGCCAAACAGGATTTTATCCAATAGAAAGTTCTGGAGAGTGGTGGTTGATTGGACGTACTCCTATAAAGGCTTTTAATCCAAAAAGTTCTAACCCATTTTTATTTTCGCCGGGTGACTATTTGCACTTTGTAGAGATATCGATCGATGAATATTTTACCATCCGTAGAGAAGTAGAAGCTGACAAATATGTACCTAGAGTGAGTTATATGTAATGGAAGGTGAATTTTGTGATTACGACGACGCAGCAAGGGTATTTTACAACCATTCAGGATGAAGGTCGCTGGGGGTATCAGGCATATGGCATGCCTATTTCGGGAGCAATGGATAGGTATGCTTATCAGGTTGCCAATTTAATGGTTGGTAACCATAGAAATGCTGCTGTCCTAGAAATGACTGGCTGTGGAGCAGCGTTTAAATTTGATGAGGAACAATTCGTAGCTGTTTGCGGGGCAGATATGCAAGGAGTTTTAAATGGTAAGCCCATAAATAGCTGGTCATCTTTTATTGTTCCGAAAAAGGGTGAACTTAGATTTGATACTGCTATCAGCGGATATCGAACCTACCTAGCTATTCGTGGTGGATTTGAAGTTCCACTGGTGTTAGAGAGCCGATCGACTTGCTCTTGGGCGAAAGTAGGGGGATATGAAGGAAGATCCTTACGTCAAGGGGATGTTTTATATGTCGGCCATGATAGTGATTTTGATACAAAATCAAGGAGCTTAGAGCCTAAATATTTTCCTTCGTATGCTGATGAAATCAAACTACGAGTGATTCTTGGTCCTCAAGATACTATGTTTACCCAAGAGGCGCTAGTTACTTTTTTTGAAAATTTCTATATTGTAACAAATCAATCAGATCGGACTGGTTATCGACTCCAAGGTGCTAGACTTAAACATATTGATAAGGCTGAGATAATATCTGATGCTGCATGTCTCGGGTCGATTCAAATACCTTCCCATGGTATGCCTTTTATTATGACAGCGGATCACCAGACAACTCGTGGTTTTCCTAAATTAGGATCAGTAATTCAGAAGGATCTATCAAAGTTGGCTCAGGCAAGAGCAGGGGATCGCATTCGCTTTGTTTTGAGTACGGAAAAAGAGGCAATCGACGCCTTACGCATGGAAAGGCAAGATTATATAGATATCCTGGACCTATGCAAGAAGAGTGAGGGTTAATCTGATGCTGAAATCTCAGGAATAGGGGACTTCAATAAAATTGAAGTCCCCTATTGTTTTTTTCAAATTTACATCGAGGCTTTTCAGTGATATGATGAGTCACAAGTAATCTAGGTTGAATTAAATAATATTTATCATGAAGCAAAGGCGCTTCAAACAAAGATAATTTTTTGTTTGAAGCGCCTTTTTCTATTATTTTTTCAGCCATATAGGGAGGATGCATATGTTTCGAGTGGATTTAAACTGTGATTTAGGAGAAAGTTTTGGTGCTTACCAGTTGGGAGTTGATGAGAATATATTACCTTTCCTCACATCGGCAAATATTGCATGTGGCTTTCATGCAGGAGATCCCGGTGTTATGCACAAAACGGTCAAGCTTGCTCTTGAAAATGGTGTAGCCATTGGAGCTCATCCAGGACTGCCTGATTTAATTGGGTTCGGCAGAAGAAGTATAGAGATCTCTTCTCAAGAAGCCTATGACATGGTTGTATATCAGATTGGTGCTCTTGCTGGTTTTATAAAAGCCGAGGGAGGGACAATGCAGCATGTAAAGCCCCATGGCGCTCTCTATAATATGGCGGCTAAGCGGCAAGATCTTGCTGAGGCTATCGCAGAGGCCATATATAAGGTAGATCCAGAGCTTATTTTATTTGGTCTTTCTGGCAGTGAATTGGTTTTCGCCGGTGAGAAAATTGGCCTCAAAACGGCCCATGAAGTATTTGCGGATCGAACCTATCAGATGGATGGCTCACTAACGCCGCGCAAGGAACCGAATGCTTTGATTACTGATCAGAAACAAGCTGTCTCGCAGGTCGTTCGTATGGTAAAAGAAGGTGCGGTTCTATCTCAACAGGGGAAGGATATTTTCATAAAGGCAGATACGATCTGTATCCATGGTGATGGTGCTCATGCCTTGGAATTTGCCTGTCAGATTCGAGAGTTACTGGGGAAGTCGAACATAGCTGTGCAGGCGGTAGGCATTAAGTAGGGTAAGCTAAAAAAGATTTATGGAGTTAAGATAGCGAGGTGGGAGTTTGAATTCCGTAATTACGAATGTTGGGCTGGAACCTAAGATTCTTCCTTTTGGAGAATCTGCCATTTTAATCGAATTTGGCCCAGGGATTCATCCTGAAATACACCATAGAGTTAAAGTGTTGACAGAATATCTGGATACCTATCCCTTACTAGGAATGATTGAATATGTATCTGCATTTTCCAGCGTTACGATATTTTATAATCCACTGGAAATTAAAAAAATGCATGGGGAAAGGATAGAAGGACAAGTGCCGCTCTCCTTTAATATCCTTGCTCCTTTGTTAAGAGAAATTATTGCAAAATTGGGTGAAGGAGTGGATTATACTCCAAGGACGGTGGAACTCCCCGTGTGTTATGGTGAAGAATTCGGCCCTGATTTAGAATATGTAGCAGAATATAACCATCTTACCGTGGATGAGGTAATCCGAATTCATGCAAGTGGTCAGTATCTTGTTTATATGATTGGTTTTGCGCCTGGTTTTCCTTATTTAGGTGGAATGTCAGAAGCCATTACTACTCCCCGGCGTCAATCGCCCCGCATGTCCATTCCGGCAGGTTCTGTAGGGATTGCTGGTATGCAGACTGGGGTTTACCCTATTGCAACACCTGGCGGCTGGCAGTTAATCGGTAATACGCCCCTAAAACTATTTCAGCCCCATAACAATCCGCCCAGTCTCTTGCAGTCCGGTGATCACATCCGATTTTATCCTATTTCCCGTAAGGAATATGAAGCGTATAAGGGAGGAAGATCATGAGCATAAAAGTGATGACACCAGGTCTTCTAACCAGCATACAGGATTTGGGGAGATCTGGGTATCAAAAATATGGCGTCATTGTCAGTGGCGGTATGGATTCTTACTCCTTGCGTCTTGCTAATATGTTAGTTGGCAATGAGGAGGGCGAAGCAGTTCTAGAAATAACATTAGTGGGGCCGACCCTGCTCCTAGAAGAAGATATTCTGTTGGCTATAACAGGAGGAGATTTGTCACCCACTATTAATGGCCAGCCAATTCCCATGGGGAGACCGATTTTGGTTAAGCAGGGAAGTGTTTTGAAATTTGGTGTATGTCAATCAGGGTGCCGTGCTTATTTAGCTGTTCGAGGCGGCTATAACATTCCAGAGGTGATGGGCAGTAAGAGTACCTATATAAGGGCTGGTATTGGCGGTTATCAAGGCAGGGCTTTGCTAGCGGGTGATGTTCTTTTAATAAAAGAGCCGCAAACAGATCTGCCATTGTTGGTGTCATTAAGCAAAAAACTAGGGAGTCACTCCTTTGCCTTTACGTCCTGGTATGTAGGAAAATTCTATACGTCTCAGAAATCCCAAGAGTATATCATTCGGGTTATGCCGAGCAGTCAATTTGAATTCTTTACCTCAGACAGCCGCGAACACTTTTTCCAGCAGGCGTTTAAGATTACCACTCAATCGGATAGAATGGGTTACCGGTTAGCAGGACCTCGCTTACAGCTGGCGGAACCGCTAGAAATGGTTTCTGAAGCTGTTGCACTTGGAACCATTCAGGTACCGCCCGATGGAAATCCAATTGTATTATTAGCGGATCGGCAAACGGTAGGGGGATATCCGAAAATTGCTCAGGTAGCAGCGGTGGATAATGCTTACCTTGCTCAGGTAAAACCAGGCGAAACCATTCGATTCCAAGAAATTTCTTTGGCTGAGGCTGAAGGATTATACGTGGCAAGGGAAAAGGAAATGGAGCAGCTTAAAATCGCAATTCAATATCATTTATTATAGAACAAAGGAGTGAATGTCATGCTTACATTTGATGAAATAAAAGAGATTATCAACAGAGTAGAACAGTCTTCTATACAACATTTTGAATTGGAGCAGAAGAAAAGTAAGCTTGTAATTTCAAAAGTAGCAGTTCAAAAAATGCCGGTTGATTCGCCGCAGGAACCGCAATTCACCGCACCTAAAGCGCTAGAGAGAACGCAAAATCTTACAGAAGAGGTTACGGATTCTAAAACAGAAACCTTGCACACAATTGTGTCCCCCACAGTGGGAACCTTTTATGCGGCTCCAGAGCCAGGGGCAGATCCATTTGTGCAAGTAGGTACGCAAATCCAGGACAAGACCGTCGTCTGTGTATTGGAAGCCATGAAATTATTTAATGAGGTAGAAGCAGGTGTAAAGGGGCAAATCGTAGAGTTATTGGTCCGCAATGGGGATTTTATTGAATATGGGCAGCCCTTATTTCAGGTGAAAACGGAAGGATAAATAGAGGGCACTAAAGAGCGTAAACAGTGCAGGGTAAAATAGCGGGTTTAAGTAGTAAGATGCCTTCAATAGAGCTGCTTTAGTGCGTGAGATAGATAATAAATAAGTAAGTAAAGGGGCAAAGAACATGTTGACACTTCTTGGTATTGCAGTTGTTATAGTTGGTTTTGTATTACGATTCAATCCGTTGCTGGTGGTAGTGGTTGCTGGTATTGTAACGGGACTAGCGGGAAATCTGCCATTGGATAAGATTCTCACCATTTTCGGTGATGCGTTTATTAAAAATCGTTATCTTTCTATATTCATTCTTACTCTACCTGTTATTGGACTGTTGGAAAGAAATGGCCTGAAAGAACAGGCCCAAAAATTAATTGGAAACATAAAAGTTGCGACTACTGGTCGTGTACTCATCTTATATCTTTTTATTCGTGAATTGGCAGCAGCTATTGGCTTGACGGCTCTCGGAGGCCATGCTCAAATGGTACGTCCGCTAATTGCACCAATGGCAGAAGCGGCAGCCGAAAATAAGCATGGAAATTTACCGGAGGATACCCGCAATAAGATTAAAGCCTTTGCGGCATCTGCCGATAATATAGGAGTATTTTTTGGCGAAGATATTTTTATTGCCTTTGGTGCCATACTGCTGATGAAAGGCTTCTTTGAACAAAACGGAATTATAATGGAGCCTTTGCACATTGCCATGTGGGGCATTCCAACAGCAATTGCTGCCTTTGTTATTCATGGTGTGAGATTATTTCTGCTCGACCGTAAGATTGAGCGTGATGTGCAAAACGGTATTGCTACTCATGACAAAGTAAAGGGGGATGCAGCATTATGATTATTAGTCTTACTTATATTTACTATATTGCAGGTCTTTTTGTAGCATTGATTGCATTGCTGGCAATAAGAGATAATGGGAATTCTAAACGAATTTTAACAGGTATATTTTGGGCACTTTATGCTATTTCCTTTTTATTTGGTACCGTCATTGATCCTATGTATGTAGGCGGCATGGTCATTCTAATGGCGATTATTGCTGGTTTTGGCGGCGTAGGTATGGGTAAACATGTGGAAGCCACAGAACAGCAGCGTATGACTCAGTCCCAGAAACTAGGCAATTGGTTGTTCATGCCTGCACTGCTCATACCGATCATTACCGTATTTGGTACAGTAGGATTAAAAGATGTTAAGATAGCAGGCTTAGATTTATTTGATAAAGGCAATATTACCCTTGTCAGTTTAGGTGTTGCTTGTGTAATTGCCTTGCTGGCAACGATGCTGTTAACCAAGGAAAAAGGGATGCAGCCCATTAGAGAGTCACGACGTTTAATCGACGCCATTGGCTGGGCCGCTGTGCTGCCTCAGATGTTGGCAACCTTAGGAGCTTTATTTGCTGCTGCCGGCGTAGGGCAAGTTGTTTCAAATTTAGTAAGTGCAGCAATTCCAGTAGATAATCGCTTTTTGGTTGTTTTTGCCTATACCGTAGGTATGGCGTTATTCACGATGGTAATGGGAAATGCTTTTGCTGCTTTTCCGGTTATGACCGCTGGCGTTGGCTTGCCGCTTATTGTCAAACTGCATGGCGGAGATCCTGCTGTTTTATCGGCAATTGGTATGTTTTCAGGATATTGTGGAACCTTGATGACACCTATGGCTGCTAACTACAATATTGTACCAGCAGCATTGTTGGATTTACCGGATAAAAATGGTGTTATTAAAGCGCAAATTCCAACAGCGCTGATGTTGTTGACCGTGAATGTGTTTCTAATGTACTTTCTTGTATTCTAACAGATGTTTTAGCATTCACTTAAAAAGAGAACAGCTAAAGGGGAAGAAAAAATGTTTAAAAAAGTAATGATTGCCAATCGAGGCGAAATCGCGGTGAGAATTATCAGGGCTTGCCGTGAAATGGGAATTGCAACTGTTGCGGTCTATTCAGAAGCAGATAAGCAAGCATTACATGTAAAGTTGGCAGATGAGGCCTATTGTATTGGACCTGCTGCGTCGAAAGACAGCTATTTAAATATAAGCAGTTTGTTAAGTGTAGCGACGAATGCCCAGGCAGATGCCATTCATCCTGGATATGGATTTTTGGCAGAAAATGCAGAGTTTGCTGAGATTTGTGCCAGCTGTCATATTACATTCATTGGTCCGGATGCAGAGGCTATTCGCAAAATGGGTGCGAAAGCGATTGCCAGGGAAACCATGCAAGAGGCAGATGTACCCATTGTTCCTGGTACGGATGGAATTATTGAAGATGTGAAGACCGCTATCAAGGTAGCTAAAAACATTGGCTATCCTGTCATTGTGAAGGCAACGGCTGGCGGTGGCGGCAAAGGAATGCGAGTGGCGGAAAATGAGGAAGCATTAATCAAAGCTATTCGTCAGGCCCAGAAGGAAGCAGAGATTACTTTTGGCAATGCTGGCGTATATCTGGAAAAATATTTGGAAGAGCCTAGACATGTGGAAATACAGCTTATGGCTGATAAACATGGTAATGTGGTATATCTTGGTGAGCGGGATTGCTCCATTCAGCGCCGGCATCAGAAACTGGTGGAAGAAGCTCCTTCGCCTGCTCTTGATCAAACATTGCGAGAGCAAATGGGGAAGGCCGCCGTACTGGCAGCTAAGGCAGTGAATTATCACGGAGCAGGAACAGTAGAATTTCTATTAGATAAACATGGTAAGTTTTATTTTATGGAGATGAATACTCGCATTCAAGTAGAGCATGGGGTAACAGAAGCCATTACCGGTATTGATTTAATCCAAGAGCAGATTGCTGTAGCTGCAGGCAGACCTCTTTCCTTTAGCCAGGAAGAGGTAACAATCAATGGCTGGGCGATAGAATGCCGGATTAATGCTGAAAATCCAGCAAATCAGTTTATGCCATCACCTGGTCGGGTGGAAAAGTATCTGCCGCCGGGCGGATTTGGGGTACGAATTGATAGCGCTGTATACCCTGGCTATGAGATCTCCCATTTTTATGATTCCATGGTAACAAAAGTCATTGTCTGGGGGAAAAATCGCCAAGAGGCTATTCAAAGAATGAGGCGAGTGCTAAGGGAATTTGTTATCGAGGGAATTCATACGACTATTCCTTTTCATCAGATATTGCTCAATCATGAGATGTTTATCAAGGGCGATTTTAATACTGGTTTTTTGGAAAAATACAAGAAGGACTTTGAGCAGATCAATAATAATCCTTTGGAATCCAGAATGAAAAAGTTTATCTAAATAACCAAGGCGATCTAACCTACCTTTTCTATAAAGAGGAGTTGAGTGGCTTGGTCAGTAGGAAAATAGAAATAGTGAGGTGAAAGCTAGTGTCAAATCTTTCGGGACAGGAAATCGTGAGGATGTTCACAGAACTGGCGCCTTATATCAATGAAATATTTGTGGAAGATGTTGGTGTTTCGGTTATTAAGGAGGGCATGTATACAGCCTATGTACCAGGGAAGAGCTTTGATTTAGGTGTTAGACCGGGAGAACCGATGAAAGGACAAGTCTGCGAGCAATGTATCGGGTCAGGGAAGCGCATTGTCCGTATGATATCCCGAGAACAGTCAGCTTTTGATGTTCCCTATATTGCCTGTGCCTTTCCGATAAAAGAAGGTAATAAGGCAATGGGATGTGTGATAACAACCCAGGCCGTTATTAATCAGGAAAAGGTTCATACTATAGCTGGAACCTTGGCAGAATCATCTGATGATTTTACCGCTAGCATGGATACATTGGCTACAGGCGCGAATGAATTATCAGCCCTGTGTAATGATTTGGGCAATCTGAGTAAAGAATTAGCTGCTACAATTAAACAAACGGACGATATTGTGGACTTCATAAAAAATATATCAAATCAGACGAATCTTCTTGGACTTAATGCGGCAATTGAGGCAGCACGTGTAGGGGAAGCTGGCAGAGGTTTTGGTGTAGTTGCAGAAGAAATTCGTAAACTGGCAACAGTAAGTGCTGAATCAGTTAAAAACATTAATTCTTCCTTGAAGAAAACCCAGGATTCAATTGAGATTATGAATAAAAAGGTCGCCAATATAGATAACACAGTTCAAAGTCAAGAAAACTCTATTCAAAAGATGGCAAAAGCTAGCCAAGAGCTGGCTTCAATGGCTGGGGAGTTATCTAATGTTTCCGATAGTATGATAAATGGCACAAAATAGACATATTGCCAGAGATCGCATTCTCTTTATTAAAGTTGGAACTAGCCATTATTTAATATTTAACACCTACTTTGTTATCCAGTTGATGAGATCGTTATTGATCTATAATAAAGAAATCCTGCCATCAAACAGTGGCAGGATTTCTCTACTATAGGTAAAGGTAAGAAAGTTTATGATATGGTTCTAGGATTAGCTACTTGTTTTTATGATAGAATCAATATAACATGTTGATGTGAACTAGATTCATTTGTGTAAAATCAGTGAAAAGGTAGGCTAGTAATATGAAAAGAACAAACTGGGGTATTCTTTCAACAGGCACGATTGCCAAGAAATTTGCAACCACCATTTCTCAATTATCTGAATGTGGAAATATCATCGCAGTTGCATCGCGAAAAGAAGAAACTGCAAAACAGTTTGCAATAGAATATCAAATTCCAAAGGCATATACTAACTACAGAGAGTTAGCAGAAGATCCAGAAATTGATGTAATATATATTGCTACACCCCATTCTTTCCACTATGAAAACGCAAAACTCTGCCTGGAAAATGGTAAAAATGTATTGTGCGAGAAATCATTTACTACAAATGCTACACAAGCTAGAGAACTTATAGCACTTGCTAGAGAAAAGAATCTGTTCATTATGGAGGCTTTTTGGACAAAGTTTCTACCTGCTTACCAGGAGTTACATAGAATCATTAAGGACGGTGTAATCGGAGAGATAACTCACTTTCGAGCACAATATGGATTCGCACCAACAGGTGCAAGATATATAAGAAAATTTGACCCTCAGTTAGCTGGTGGAGCTCTTTTAGATATTGGAGTTTATGCTATAGGGGTTGCTGCTATGGTTTTGGGATATAATCCCAAAGAGGTACATTCTAAAGGGATTATTGGCGAATATGGAACAGATACGTTTAACAGTATTATGCTGGATTACGAAAATGGCGTAACAGCCCATTTGATAACGACAATTGGTTCGATAATTGATCCCCAGGCAGTTGTTTTCGGTACAAAAGGTCATATCTTATTACGTGAATTCTCTGCATTGCAAAGTTTCCAGGTAGTATTGGATAATGGTACTCAATACATAAAAGATTTTCCTTTTGTTATAAATGGTTTTGAATACCAAATCAATGAGGTGGAAAGATGTCTAAGAAATCATGCAGTAGAGAGTAGTGTTATGACACACAAAAACACTATAGATGTAATGAGTCTAATGGACAAAATTCGTTCCGATTGGGGTCTACGGTTTCCCTGCGAGTAATTCTAGAGAATTATCTTATGAGATAGTAAAAACTTTTCTTATCTAGACTATTTGTGGGAAAAAGATTGAAAAGGTTGTACCATCTTTGCTTGTTACGAAATCTATTTTGGCTTTGTGACGGTGAGCAATACTATAACAAACAGCAAGCCCCAATCCAGTACCCGTGTCTTTGGTAGTAAAAAAAGGCGTTCCCAGCTTTGTAATCAAGTTAGGATCAATTCCTTTCCCTTGATCAATGATGGACAGAACAACATAGTTGTCTAGAGTATAGGAACGAATTGATAAACAGCCGCCATATTGCATTGCTTCAAACCCATTTCTAGTAAGATTTAATATCAGCTGTTTTATTTCTTTTTCATCCAATAGCAGATTTGGTATACTTTTTAAATCAATATCTAGTTTCATTCCGTGGAGTAGGGCATCTGACTCAAGGAGTGGCTGAAAAGCTTCAATAATTTGATTTAGGCTGCAGAGAGTCATATTGATCGCTTTCTCATGGGATAGAGAAAGAAATTCCGCAATAATGCTATTGGCACGGCTTAACTCATCAAGCATTAAGTTAAATTGGGATGCAAAAGGGGCAAAAACTGTTTTTTGCGAAAGAAATTGCAAATACCCTTTAACTGTTGTTAGTGGGTTTCTTATTTCGTGTCCAATAGCAGCTGCCATCTGACCGACAAGACTTAACCGATCAAGGCGCGCTACTTCTAAATCAGTTTGTCTTTTCGTTTGGTCTGCATGGCTTTGGACATCTTTTTCCGCTAGTTTAACGATATTGACTGGAAACCTGTATAGAAGAATGCCTATACTGAGTCCTAAAAATGTAAAGAAAAATAGTAGAACCGTAATTGTTATAAGCAGAGGCTGGATATTTTGTTCAATTTCAATATATCCGTAAATTTCATTACCATATTTAACGGGTGTTTGAAAAGCATAGGTTAGACTAACCTTCTCATTTAGAACATGCTCGAATTTTAGGTTCAAATTTTTATCATATGATTTAATTGATTTAATTTCATGTTGATAGTTTGTTGCGTTAATAAACTCTATAAACTTAGTTATATTGTAATACCATAAATCAGGATCATCCATGGCACTTCTTCCTACCTTACGGGCAATATCTTCTGTATGGCGAACTGCAATTTCATTAAAATCCCGCCAAGCCATAATACCATAAGTAACAGGGGTCATTAAACTGATTGCCATGCCGATTATTGTAGCTAGAATAGCCATTTGGTGAGAAAAGTTTTGAGAAAATTGTAGGCGTGTTGACATGGTAATCACCTTCTAATTGGGCTAGAGCCCCATTTTTCAAGTATTTCTTGTCCTTCCTTTGAGAATACGTATTCCAGAAAGTCAGCAACGCGATTACTAAGAGTATCCTTGTAAATAAAGGAAAGATCTTCTGTTAGCTTATAGGTACCATTGCGGATATTTTCAGTAGTAGGAGATATGCCATTATAATCTAATGGTTTTGTTTTTACACCTTCTTTTACGATTTCTGTAGAAACTGTTAAGCCAAAAGCACCCTTATTTTCTTTGAGAACTTCGGACATATCACTATCACGGTAGACGATTTGCCAGCGCTGCTGTTCATAAGCATCCATTAATGCTTCTCGATAACCTGGAACTACATTAAAAAGAGTCGAGTTGGAACTGTCGTTATTTTGTCTTAGAAAGACATGTATTTTGGTACCATTAGACCAGGTTGTTTTAGAGCCCTTTATTATTGAAATAATATCTGCGTCAGAAAGTGTTGAATCAGGTGTATTTATATGTGAGCCGAAAACAACAGCTACTTTTGCATAAGGTATTTCTTTTAATCCTGCTGTACGCTCATTAGAAGTAAGATGCTTAGAGATTAGTCCTAGCTCTAAGCTCCCACTTTTTACTGCATTGATTGCTCCATCAGAGCCGATACTTCCAGGGACATCAATTTTAATACCTGTTTTAGCATAATAACCTTCTGCCAATTTAGCGGTAACAGGGAGATTCGTACCAGATCCTGCAATTACGAAAGGTGTATTTGTGTTTTGGGACTGGGAAGTATTCATAGTGGCGCTCCTACTTTTTTCACTACATCCCATGGTAAGAGCTGAAATCAGAAGTAAGCAGGCTATGAAAATAAGCCTTAGATTCAATATATACCCTCCTTGTTGATGTTATAATGTTACCCCTGTTTTTCATTATAACTCCTATCATTTCTTTAAAACATACAGTTTGTCAAAAAAGAGTAAAAAATGAAAAGATTTATCGATTTTAACGAAATGTAGTCAAGAATGATAACTGGTTAAAACCGTAGAAAGGGATTTTCGAGAAAAGGTGGCTCGAAAGTCCCTTTGCTACTTCTGTGATATAGAAATTTGGTCCCACAGCTCAATCTATAAATTAAAGCGTTTAGTACGAAGATAGGATGGCATTATAAAACATGAAAAAAGGATACTTCGAAAAAAATAAGGTAAAAGATAGGAATAAAGTCTCGAAAAAAAGGACTTTGGTACAAAGGGCAAAAACGATAGTAAAGAGAAACAATTGAAGTTGAGTTTATTGTAAGATAATTCCCGGGGGATGTATAAGGCAAACTTTGCAATAGGTAAGCTTTTGACGTTAGGATATATCCACTGAACTTTGAATGGCTGGTGGGATTGTATGAAATACATAGTAATTACAGTAGTGGCTATTTCGGTAAATGTAATCATCATGTATACGTTAGGGAATAAGGTACTTGGTGTCAAGCTGCGGCCAAAATCACTTATAATGTGTGGATTCGGCGCCCTATTGCTCAGTCTAGTGCTTCCGCGCATCATAGTGAATTTTACTAGTATAGCAGTTACAATTGCTTTTTTTGCTGTCTTCGCGATAATACTTGCTGGATTTATAGTTTATTACGATGGTGAGGAAGAACTTGATTCAATTTCTAGCCGTGGCCAGATTGTAGAAATTGAACCGGATTCATTGTCTGAGTTTGAATATCTTTACCAGAAGGTATGCCAAGACGAAGAGGCCCAGGTAGTTGTTGATAAAATGCTAGCCAATAGAGTCGAGACAAAGGAATCAACTAGGCCGTATTTGCTCAATAGTCCTGCTGATGAAAGCATTGAAGCTGAAACGCCTGAATGTTCTAAAGACGCTGAAGAACAGCTAAAATCTGAATACCTGTTAGAACCTGACGTGGTAAAAACTACATCTGTTGAATCTTCAATAGCAAAAGTCATTGTGGAGAATGTTGAGATTGCTGTCTCGCCCAAAATAATAGATGAAATTGTGGAGGATTTTTCCACTTGCGAGGAGGACTCAATCTCTGTATCTAAGGCTGAGATGATGCCCGATAATAAAGTCTTAGTTTTAGATAATGACAAAAATACTACCTTCGAAGAGATTGAGAAGAGCCAGTCTGAACTTGGTCCGGCTTCGGACTCTCTTGATGATTTAGTAGAATGTGCTTTTAGTTATAAAGAACGTGGTGATGATGCCTGCGCTCTTGCTACCTTCAAATATGCTCTCAAACTTCATCGAGACAAGGAAATTGCGCCTTTCCTTGTTATTGAGATGGCCAACCTTCTAAAAAAGGAAGGTTCCTATGATGATGCCATTGCAGTGTTAACTGAAAGCCGAAATTTATCAGCAATCCGCGAGAATCATGGATTAGACCAGGATTTTATTAATACTATTGCTTATTTACGTATCATCAAAAATACTTTAGCGGAGCATCATTTGGCTCACTTGCCGATTGGTGAAATACCTATTGAAATATTTAAAAAAATTGATGATGAATTTCGTGAATGGCGCAGTTTCTCTAACGTATCTAATTATTAGGAGGCATTATTGTGAAAAAAAATAGTGAAATTTTAGGGTTGCCTGTTATTAGCATTACTGAAGGTAGCGAGTTAGGGCGGGTGAAATGTCTTGTCATCAACGCAGCGAAAGGTGCTGTTGCCGCTATGGTAATTGAAGACGATAATTGGTATAAAGTAGGTGCTAAACTATTACCTTTTGCAGCTGTTATTGGTGTTGGAGATAATGCTATCACTGTTGAAAATAGTTCTAGCATCGTTCCTATTGCCCATGACCAAGAAATTGAAAAACTACTTGACGCTAATGTTAAGGTGATTGGGGCTAAAGTGCTAACGCAACGTGGTGGTTTTCAGGGACGAGTATCCGAATATAGTGTAGATGAAACTGGTAAAATAGGCAGTTGTCAAATTGAAGGGCCGAATGGAGAAGTTGATCAGATACAAGGACAATGCATTCGCACCTTTGGTAAAGAGATTTTGATCATTTCTGACGATAAAAGCAGTGTTACCCCAGATTCTATAGTTCAGGGTGAAACAGTTACTATTAATCCAGGGCCAACACCAACTACTAACAACACCACAAATCCAGTTGTGGAAGAAATGCCACAACCTGTTGCGGTAGAGTCTAGTGACGATTCGGTCAAGAAATTTGAAGAAAAACAACGGGCATATTTACTAGGGAAAAAAGCCACTCGTCGAATTGAAGCTGATAACGGTGTTGTAATTGTTGAACAGGGCGGCGAAATCACTAAGGAAGTTATTCAAGAAGCACAAAACGCTGGTAAACTTGTCGAACTATCAATGAATATTTAAAATAAGAGGCTCCTTCTTTTGGGGCCTCTCATTATTATACTTTTTACTTAGAAAGGTGCGGTGTTGTGCAGCCTGTGAAATCGAAACGAATTACTAAATTTATAATATTTTTTAACATAATTGTGGTATTTAGCCTCGTTGGTTTTGTAGCTACTAATGTTGTCTATATGATGACTGGCGACATCTATAATGGAGTAAGAGTTGGGGATATAGATGTGGGCGGTTTGTCTATTGATCAGGCTGAGAGGAAAATTAGTGATGTCTATAAAGAAAAGACTCAGCAATCCGTACTTAACTTAGTTTATAACAATAAATGGTCAGTGACCGCAGCAGAAATTGATCTGAACATCGATGCTGACCTGCTAGCTAAGCAAGCTTACGCCGTGGGGCGTCAAGGAAGCATGATCCGTCAACTCCAGGAGAGATACTTTGCACTTATTCAAGGCCATATGATACCGATTACGCCCTCATATAATAAGGATAAACTGAATGCCGTATTAATTAGCATAGCGAGTAGTATTGACTGTGAGGCGCAGAGTTCTATACTACGTTATACTAACAATACAGTTGAAATTTTGCCGGAGACTATTGGTAAAAAGGTTGATATAGTAAGGAATAGTACTGAAATTGCTAATCGGTTAAATTCAGGACTACCCCTAACCTTATCGCTAGCAGTGAATGAAATCCAGCCGAAGATCATTGCCAGCGACCTAGCAGATGTTAATGGAGTCCTTGCTTCTTATAGTACACAATTCGATTCTTCTGACAAAAATCGTAGTGAGAACATTCTTATTGCCGCCCAAAACATTAATGGTGTTCTTGTAAAAAGTGGCGATGTTTTTTCCTTTAATACCTACGTTGGTTTGCGGTTAGCGCAGTATGGTTACAAAGAAGCACCAGTATTCATCAATGGTAAGTTACTACCTGATTTTGGTGGTGGTGTATGTCAGGTTAGTAGTACATTGTATAATGCGATTCTATTAGCAGATATGGCGGTTGAGGAACGTACATCGCATTTTAGGCCGCCTGGCTATGTTCCTATTGGGCGGGATGCTACTGTAGCAGATAATCTATTAGATTTCAAATTCAAAAATACCTCAAAATCTAACATCTATGTACTTTCGGAAGTACTGGGTAATACCGTTAACATTACGATTTTTGGCAAAAGGACTGAAAATCCACCAGACATTCAAATAGTAGCAACCGATAAAAGGGTGTTAGAGCCTAACACTATTATAAAACAAGATCCGAAACTCGAGATCGGCAAAGAGGTGGTTGAAGAGGAGGGCCTAAAAGGTTTCCAAGTAACTACATACCGAGTCAAGCATTATAAGGGGAAGGAAATTGATCGTGAGTTTATCGCTACAGATGAATTTTCACCAGTAGATCAAGTCATCCGAATCGGGACAAAGGCTTCTGGATCAAATAAATAACAAATTTATGTTTTAGTTTGACGAATAGCTACTTATTGACAGTTATGGTTATTTATGATAGTGTTAATAACAGAATTATAAACGGTTAGTCGATCAGAAAACTGAAGGCTAAGGAATTGTTCCCAATATGTGGAGCTTCCTTAGTCTTTTGTTTTTAGTATTCAATGGATAAGTCGAATATATATAATTTTACAGCAAAATACAAAGAGCTGATCAGAAAAAACTGAAGGCTAAAGTATCTTCAATAGGAGGGTTCTTTAGTCTTTTACTTTTAAATTTCAATGAATTGCGACCTGAAAATCTAGTTGCTATTTTTAAACAAATCTAAAGCAAAGATTTTTTCGTTTGGTACAGTCTCGGATAAT
The DNA here is from genome assembly GCF_000725345.1 of Pelosinus sp. UFO1. Taxonomy (NCBI): domain Bacteria; kingdom Bacillati; phylum Bacillota; class Negativicutes; order Selenomonadales; family Sporomusaceae; genus Pelosinus; species Pelosinus sp. UFO1. The sequence continues at coordinate 2,850,947 of NZ_CP008852.1, read as the reverse complement.
ATGAAAAATTCAAGACTTGCTAAAATATATTAAATGAAAAAAAGGAAGGGATATTACTATGACATTACCAGAAAAATTACGTTTTAACTCAGTAGCAGTGCATGGTGGGCAAGAACCTGATCCTACTACGGGATCCCGGGCAGTACCGATTTATCAAACAACATCTTATAATTTTCGCGATAGCGAGCATGGAGCTAATTTGTTTGGTTTAAAAGAGTCTGGAAATATTTATACTCGTATTATGAATCCTACTAGTGACGTATTGGAAAAGCGTATTGCTGCTTTGGAAGGTGGCGTGGGAGCGTTAGCATTTGCTTCAGGTCATGCTGCCATTAGTGCTGCTATATTTAATATTGCGCAAGCGGGGGATGAAATTGTTAGTTCCGCTACTTTGTATGGTGGTACTTACAATATGTTTGCTTATACCTTACCTCGCTTAGGCATTAAAGTGACCTTTGTTGATCCTAGTGATCCAGAGAATTTCCGTAAAGCAATAACAGATAAGACGAAGGCAGTATATGCAGAAACCATAGGAAATCCTAAAATTGATGTTCTTGATATTGAAAAAGTAGCTGCTATCGCACATGAAAATGATATTCCTTTATTGATTGATAGTACCTTTGCTACACCTTATCTTTCTCGCCCTATAGAATTTGGGGCGGATGTTGTGATTCACTCTGCTACTAAATTTATTGGTGGGCATGGCACTTCCATGGGTGGCTTAGTGATTGACAGTGGTAAATTTAATTGGGATAATGGTAAATTCCCATTGCTTAGCGAACCAGACCCAAGTTATGGCGGATTAAGCTATACAACTGCATTAGGCCCTTTGGCTTATATTATCCGTTTACGTATCCAAGTATTGCGTGATTTGGGTGCTACAGTTAGTCCCTTTAATAGCTTTTTATTTTTACAAGGCATAGAGACGTTGCATTTGCGCATGAAACGTCATAGTGAGAATGCACAAGCTGTAGCAGAGTATCTTGAAAAAAATGAACAAGTTACATGGGTGAGTTATCCAGGGTTGGCAAGTCACCCTGACTATGAATTAGCAAAAAAGTATCTTCCTAAAGGTGCGGGTGCCATTTTAACCTTTGGCATTAAAGGTGGATTAGAGGCAGGCCGGAAATTTATCGATTCGTTAAATTTGTTTTCAATACTTGCCAATGTTGGAGATGCAAAATCCCTTGTGATTCATCCTGCAAGTACAACACATTCCCAACTTACTTCTGAGCAACGTGCTACTGCTGGAGTGCCCGATGAGCTGATTCGTTTATCAATTGGTATTGAAGATAGTGTCGATATTATTGCTGATATTGAACAGGCCCTTGCGGTTGTAAAATAGGAGGATTAGAGCAGGCTATGGGTCATGGAAAGTTATGACTTAATAAAAAATGCAGAAACAAAGGTAAGTGATAGATAAAAATTTTATAGGACGAGAAGTAATAAAATCCTGCATGAATTCATGCAGGATTTTTGTATTTTAATGGTAAATTATAGAGATGAAAGTAGAAGAAAAGAGAAGTTGACTTCTAAAATTGATAGTCGAAAGTGAAATAATTAGACAAGGAGTAATAATAAATGCCTAATTTAGTTGTACTCATTACAGCTGCTTTTACTGCAGGTATATGGTGTGCCAATTATTTTAGATGGTTGTTACCCTTTATATATGTTAGTAGTTTTGTTACCATGTTTATTCTTGTCAGACAAATCTATAGACAAAAGCAGACGACTTGGTTGTTTGCCACATTGTTTTTTATCATTGGCATGTTACGTTTTATTCATGATGATGCCTTAAGTCTGGTAGATATTAGCCACTATACGGGAGAAAAAGTGACTGTTTATGGTACGATCGTGGAAACACCCCAGGTAACTGCTTTAGAGGAAGAAACAAATAAAGTTAGATATATAATAGAAACAAAAAAAGTGCAGAGGGAGAAGCCGTCAGTGGCTGCCACAGGGAGGTTATTTGTTTCTAGTAGGCAATCTAACAAAGAAACTATCTTCCAGCAAGGAAATATGGTGCAAGTAAATGGCGAAATTATTATGCTGCATGGCTATAATAACCCAGGGCAATACGACAGTGTTGCCGCGGCACAATTACAAGGCATTCGAGGGAGGATGTCTGTTTACGGGAAGGAAATAAGTATTGTAGATAATAGTTACTCATGGAAACAGGTAGCGACGAGATGGCGAGAAAAAATAATCGAAAATATAAAAAAGGTAATGCCTGAAAGTCATGAAGCAATTCTAGAAGGAATTTTATTTGGTGGATATGGGGGTATTCCGCGTGAGATAGTAGCTGATTTTTCAACAACAGGAATTGTACATATTTTGTCTGTGTCAGGATCTCATATTGCTTTAGTAGCGGGGATTATTACCGTATTAGGTAATAATGCATTCAAAGGGTTTATGTTTGCCAATAAAATAGTACCTTTATTCGCAGCTTTTTTTATTGCTTTATATGCGATTTTTTGTGGACTGACCCCTCCAGTATTGCGTTCTCTCATTATGGGCTTGATTGGATTAGGGGCGGTATGCCTTGAACGGGAAAAGGATGCTGCAGTGGCATTGTGTTTATCTGTGCTTGGTATGCTGATTTATCAGCCAGCTCTGATTTATGATTTGAGTTTCCAATTATCGTTTGCTTCAACGGCCGGACTGGTTTTCTTAAATGCTAAGACTGTGAGTAAATTGCGTTTTTTGCCTCTTTGGCTTGCCAGCCCCTTAGCCGTCACCATTTCAGCCCAGGTAGGAGTATTACCCTTTATTGCTTGGTACTTTAATAGTTTCTCCCTTAGCTCTTTTATAGCGAATCTGATCATTGTTCCTATTATTGAAGGTATTTTGATACTAGGACTGTTTGGTACTTTTAGTGGTTTGCTGGTAGGATTTGTAGGGAATGTAAGTATGGTTATCTGCAGTTTGCTGATTGGACTCGTTCTTCAATTAACGAAATGGTTGGCTGCAATGCCCGCTGCAAAGTTATATGTACCGCCTATTGGGATTTTGGGCAGTATACTTTATTATGGATTGCTATGCTGGATGTATGGGTATAAACCGAAAAATGTGTTATCCTTAAGGGAGACGATTAAAAAATGGCCTCAAAAAAGTGCAGTTGTCGTATTATTTCTTGTTTTGTGTATAATAGGCTATACGGTCTATCCTCGCCCTGTATCGGTTCATTTTATTGATGTGGGTCAAGGTGATGCTGCTCTGATCGTTACGCCCCATGGACGGGCAATTCTAGTGGATACTGGCGGCACGATAGGAGAAACTGTAGAGTTTGATATTGGCTACCGCGTCGTTTTACCTTACTTGAGGCATTATGGAATACAAGGGCTTGATTATCTTTTTTTGACCCATGGTCACCAAGATCATGCTGGTGGAGCAGCGGGGATAGCGAGAGAAATTCCGGTGAAAAATGTTATGTTATCTCAGGAAAAATATACACAAGCAGTTGTTAATTTATTGCATGTTATACCTCGCAGTAGCGTTATCATTGCTACTTACGAAGGACAGAGGATAGAACTTGATGGTGTTGTTATTGAGGTGTTACATGCTGATACTGGAATGAATGGACAGAGTGGGAATGAGGTTTCAAGCGTAGTACGAGCGAGTTACGGGAAGTATAGTTTCTTATTTACGGGTGATCTTCCAGCCCATGGTGAGGAACAAATGCTGCAAAGTAATAAGGATATTTCCAGTACGGTACTTAAGGTAGGTCATCATGGGGCGAGAACTTCCTCAACAGTGGAATTTTTGCAAGCTGTAGCGCCTAAGTATGCAGTTATTTCTGTAGGAAATAATAATTCTTTCGGGCATCCTCACGGCGATACCATTCGACGTTTAGAGGCACAACATATTACAATATATCGTACAGATAGACAAGGGGCTATCGTATTTAAAACAAACGGTACAAAAATGGAAGTGGATACTTTTTTATCTTCTGACTAACCTGCTATAAGATTTCTATCTTATATAAATAGGGGGCAGAGCTAAGTTCTAGATAAGTAAGATTGATTCAAGTAGTTAAAGAATCTATGAATCAAGTCTTCAATATATAAAGTGATTCGATTGCAATAGGGGGACGTTATGAGTTATGCAGCAGTTTTAGAAGAAATTAAAAAAGGGCAAGTAAAATCAATATATCTTTTGCATGGTGAAGAGACTTATTTTATTAGACAAATTGAACAGGCTGTTATTAAGGCTGTACTGGCACCTGAGGAAATAGAGATGAACCTTTTGCATTTAGAAAAGGATCCTACTATAAATGAGTTTATCGCTTTAATTGAAACAGTTCCATTTATGGGTGGAAAAAATGTTATTGTTGTACGTGGTACCTCCTTATTTCGTCCAAGAAAAACAGGAAGTAATGAACAAGTCGAAACTGTGGATAAGTTGGATGAGCGTTTGCTAAGCGTTATTAGCAATATGCCAGATTACACACATGTTATTCTTTCCACAACGGATAAAGTGGATAAGCGCCGGAAGCTTTTTAAGATGATAGAAAAGCATGGAGCTGCCGTAGAAGTTGCTAATTTAAAAGGAAAAGACGTGAGAGGGTGGCTTATACCGAAGCTGAGTGAACTTAATAAAAGAATGGCCTCTGACGCGATGGAATACTTCTTGGGAGTTATTAGTATCATGCCTCAAGTATCTTTAGGTTTCTTAGAGAATGAATTGGAGAAGGTAGCCCTGTTTACGGAAGGAAAAAATATGATTAGTCATCATGATTTAGTGGAAATCATGTCTTCCATTCCAGAAATATCAATCTTTTCTATGATTGATGCTGTTAGCCAGAAGCAATTAGGAAAAGCACTTCAATTGCTGGGAGAACAGGTTAAATCAGGAGAACATCCTCTTAAATTATTATCTTTACTGGCACGTCAAGTGCGTCTTATGTGGCAAGCTAGAGAAATGGCACAAGATGGACGTAGCACTAAAGAAATTTCAGAAAAGCTTGGTGTAATGCCCTTCATTGGTGAAAAGATGCTAAAACAGAGTCAAAATTTTAGGCTAGAGGTCTTGAAAGAAGCAACCTTGGCTTTGGCAGCTGCGGATTATGATTTAAAATCAGGTAGAGCCAATCATTCCGTAATTGAACAAATTATTATTGCCCTTTGTAGATAAAGAAGACTTGATTCAGATGGAGTTTTAACTCCATCTGAATCTTAGGCGCACTTATCCAGGGACTTAGCCGCTCTTAACTCCCACTTATATAAGTGAGCCTTGGATTCGAAAATCCTTAGAGCGAACTTACTTCGAGTTTTACAGACTGTTATCCTAACCAGAGGGCAGGATATTACAGGCTGTTAACGAGATGAAGATGGGAGTCTTAGAGCGGTTTAGTCATCGGATAAATAGTTAAATCAAACGCAAAAGCCCCTGTTCATTATGTAATGAACAGGGGCTTTTTCTTAATTACTTAGCTAAGGCATTAAGTTTACGAGCTAATCTCGATTTCTTGCGGGCCGCGGCATTTTTATGAACAACACCTTTGCTGGCTGCCTTGTCAATCGTTTTGCTAGCATTAATTAGAAGGGCTTTCGCCTCATCGTTTTTACCAGCAGCTACGGACTCAACTACTTTGCGAGATACAGTTCTAATGGTTGATCTCACCGCAAAGTTTCTAGCGCGTCGCTCAGCATCAGTTTTTACGCTACGTTCAGATGATTTAATGTTTGGCAAGTGATTCACCTCCTTAAAGAGCATGTTACCTATAGTATCTTAGCATGTGATTATGGAAAATGCAAGTAACATTTAATAAATTTATAACTATAAGTTGGGAATTCTTTAGAGTAGTTATGTTGCCCTAATAGGGCAAGGTTTGTGAAGGCTGGTATTGATTTGTATAGCTATTATTAATTTAGGGTAATATAACCTTGATTTTATAAATAAGGAGTGATGAGGGTGGGCCATTTCACAGGAAGCAGTCGTACTGACTTAGCGCTAGAAGTGCGGGAGATGTTAACTAAAGAAGTTAGTGAAGATATTCCAGGTGTTCTAGTGGAAACGGCAGAGGATGAGGAAGTTATTATTACTAAGGTTAATATTACGACTCCCGAGGCGGAGAAAATAATGGGTAAAGGAAAAGGGACTTATGTGACTATTGAAGCCCAGGGGCTTCGCTATAAAAATACTCCTTTGCAGCAAAAGATTATGAAACTCTTAGCGAAAGAACTGGTCGATATGGCGGACTTGGGAAAAAATGCTACTGTATTGGTTATCGGTCTAGGAAATTGGAATATTACGCCTGATGCCTTAGGACCTAGAGCAATTGATAAAATAGTAGTGACTCGTCATTTGCAGGAAATGTTGTCACCTGAACTTAAGGGTGGGGTGCGATCCGTTTGTGCCATAGCACCAGGTGTTTTAGGCATTACAGGGATGGAAACGGTGGAAATTGTACAAGGGCTAGTTAGTAAAATAAAACCTAATTTGGTTATTGCCATTGATGCATTAGCAGCGGCATCTACTCGCAGAGTGATTACGACAGTCCAACTGGCAAATACAGGAATCAGTCCTGGATCAGGTGTAGGAAATAAACGCTTTGGATTAACGAAGGAATCTTTAGGCGTGCCTGTTATTGCCATTGGGGTACCTACTGTTGTTCATGCCTCTACGATTGCGATGGATACGATTAATACATTGCAAGAACATGCTCCTTTTGCACGTTATTTTAAAAGTATGGAGAATTTATCAGATACAGATCGCCGTACAATTGTCGGCCAAGTTCTACCAGAAGTGTTGGGCGATTTAATGGTTACCCCTAAGGAAGTAGATCGTTTCATTGATGATATTGCCGTCGTTTTAGCTGGGGGGATCAACCAAGCTATGCACCCGCATATTGACTATGAAAACATACATACCTATTTACATGGTTAAGATGACTCGCTGTTTTCTTATATCGTAATCAGTACTATCCTTCTCCTCCAAAGCATATACATTGTATGTAAACAAAAAAGTGTGACAACCTGTGCTTGCTGTTATTCTTAGCATAGATGTCAGTGGGAGGAAAGGATGTTAACAAGACGCGCTCGCCATAGAGAAAAGTATAAATCATCTAAAAGGATAGCAGTAATTCTTCTGTTGTTATTTTTGTTATGTGTAGCAATATGGCCTCATCTTGGGATATCTGAAGAAGCTTTAGCAGTGAGTGCCAATAGTTCAATACAACAAAAACAGTATAGAGTGCCACAATGGCGTGATATATTATTCTCAGGAGTTCCAGGACTAAATACTGCTACAGAATTGAAAAATCCAGTTACGATAAAAAATAAAGATAGTATACAACAAGTCATTAGAGAGACACTGTTATTTTTTATCGGTGTGGATATTAAAGATATGAGATCTATCTTTCAGGCTGAAATTCCTATATTAGCAAAATTTAAAGCGGGGCCGCAAACAGTAAGTGCTATGAGTCTGCCTAACTTTCCTAAATTTGAAACGAAAAGCAGTTTGCCAAGTGGCAAACCCGTGGTAGGGTTATATTATACTCACACAGCGGAGTCCTTTATTCCTAGCTCTGGAGCAGCGCACAAGCCGGGTGGTCAGCGAGGAGATATTGTAGATGTGGGAGAAGCCTTAACAAAAAAGTTAGGTACTTATGGTATTTCCACACTACAGAATACGACAATTCATGATTACCCTAGTTTTATGAAAGCTTATGATGCTTCAGAAGTTACTGTGAGGAAGATGTTAGCCGAAAACCCGTCCATTCAGATGCTCTTTGATATTCATCGTGATGCCGATAAACGAGAAAATTATACGGCTATTGTAAATGGTGTAGAGGTCGCAAAAATCAAGATAATCGTTTGTGTAGGACAACAGGATTTAGTGCAACCCCATTGGCAGCAAAATCATGCCTTTGCTAAATTAATTGATGCCAAGTTGAATCAACGCTATCCAGGTCTTTCCCGTGGAATTCAGATGGAAAATTGGCGCTATAACCAACATCTTCACCCACGGGCATTATTAATTGAAATAGGGTGCCAGGAAAGTAGTAAAGAGGAAGCAGAGCGTGGAATTGAAATGTTTGGTGATATATTGGCGGAAATTATTGAAGAGAGCAACAAACAATAGCAATCCAATTGTTCCTCATGTAAGAATAGAGGTGAGGATATGTTTTGCCGCTTAGCTTATAGCGATACCATGGTTATTGGACGTGGCTTATTAATTTTAGTTGTAGCGATTATGTTAGGTATAGTCGCTACAGAACAACAGTTAAATAGCTTAACAGAGAGAGAGAATCATACATATGTTTTTAATATGAATCGTAATAGTGAGGGAATTTACAATTTAGAGGTATTAGGGGCCAGCTATAAGGTAAGTGCAATGTATAAAGTAGCAGAAATTATGAATCAAGAGAACAATTTACGAATAAAGACACCATTTTATACGCTAACAATTCCTAAATATATATACTTTGATTGCCGAGAAGGTATCGCATGGCTGAGTCTCGAAAGCAGAGAAGTAGAAACGTATATTGTGGCGGGATGGCAAATGATTAAGAAAGAGTTAGCCCACCTCAAGTTCTAATCTCGTATATATGGTAATTGTGTTCTATTAGAAGGAAGCCGCCATTATTCAAAGCGGCTTCCTATCTATAAATGTTTATAGTAACAATTCAGGTAATACTTGCAGGTGTTAGGTCCCAAGTGATATAATCAAGAGCAGTAATTATGCTATTGATTTCGAGAGGAGGCCTATATGAAGACGAATAATATCCGCAATTTCTCGATAATTGCTCATATAGATCATGGAAAATCTACTCTAGCCGATCGGTTGATTGAGTATACAGGCACTCTTTCTTCCCGGCAAATGGAAGCCCAGGTTTTGGATAATATGGATCTTGAACGTGAACGTGGTATTACCATTAAAGCACAGTCTGTAAGGTTAGAATATACGGCAAAAGATGGTGAGACTTACATGTTAAATCTCATCGACACACCAGGACACGTTGACTTCACTTATGAGGTGTCACGCAGTTTGGCAGCTTGTGAAGGAGCGCTATTGATTGTAGATGCTGCCCAGGGTATTGAGGCACAAACCTTGGCCAATGTGTATTTAGCATTAGATAATGATTTAGAAATCATTACAGTTATTAATAAAATTGATTTACCAAGCGCTGATCCAGAGAGAGTGAAACAGGAAGTCGAAGATGTAATTGGTCTCGATACTTCTGAAGCTGTGTTAACAAGTGCGAAATCGGGTATTGGTATTGAAGAAGTACTAGAGGCAATTGTGAAGAAGATTCCACCACCTACTGGCACGGTGGAAGAGCCATTATGTGCACTCATTTTTGATTCCCATTTTGATGCTTATAAAGGGGTCATCGCCTATGTAAGGGTTATAAACGGCACAATTAGACCTGGTATGAAAATGAAAATGATGGCTACCAATAAGATAGTCGAAGTGACTGAGGTAGGCGTTTTTAGACCAGCTATGACCAATGTCAGTGAACTGGCTCCAGGTCATGTTGGTTTTGTGGCAGGTAGTATTAAAAATGTAAAGGATGTTCGAGTTGGTGACACAATCACTGATGCTGAGCGTCCTGTTGCTGAGGCTTTACCAGGTTACCGTAAGGTTACTCCTATGGTCTATTGTGGTTTGTATCCAGTAGATAGTTCTGAATATGATCTGCTTCGCGATGCTTTGGAAAAATTAAAGCTGAATGACGCATCACTGGTATTTGAACCTGAGACTTCTAGCGCTTTAGGGTTTGGTTTCCGTTGCGGATTCTTAGGACTTTTACATATGGAAGTCATACAGGAACGCTTGGAGAGGGAATATAGTATTACCCTGATTACGACAGCACCTAGTGTTATCTACAAAGTGTTCAAGACAGATGGGGAAATTTTCGAAATTGAAAACCCTTCCAAATTACCAACTCCTCAAGAAATTGAACATATTGAAGAACCTTATGTTAAAGCTATGGTGATTGTCCCGAATGACTATGTAGGTGTAGTTATGGAGTTGTCCCAAGAAAAACGTGGCGAATTCAAGGATATGAAATATCTAGATACGACTAGGGTCATGCTCACCTATCATTTACCTTTGAGTGAGATTATTTATGATTATTTTGATCGTTTAAAATCAGCTACTCGCGGGTATGCCTCTTTAGACTATGAATTAATTGGTTATCGGCAATCCCTACTTGTCAAACTTGATATCTTGCTCAATAGTGAACCTGTTGATGCATTGTCCATCATTGTACACCGAGATAAGGCAACCTATCGAGGACGTATATTGGTAGAAAAATTAAGAGGAATTATTCCCAGACAAATGTTTGAAATTCCAATTCAAGCAGCTATTGGCAATAAGGTAATTGCGCGGGAAACTGTAAGAGCAATGCGTAAGGATGTATTGGCAAAATGTTATGGTGGCGATATTAGCCGTAAACGAAAATTATTGGAAAAACAAAAAGAAGGTAAAAAGCGCATGAAACAGGTAGGTAGTGTGGAAGTGCCGCAAGAAGCCTTTATGGCCATATTAAAGATTGATTAAAAAGGTGATTAGGATAATGAAAATGGGTCTATATATTCACATTCCTTTTTGTCAGCAAAAGTGTTTATACTGTGATTTTCCATCCGAGGCCAATTTGACCCATTTATATCTGCCCTATGTTGCCGCCTTATGTCAGGAAATTTCTGGCAAGGGCGGTGTTTTATCTGGGGATGTTATTGATACAATATATATTGGTGGTGGAACTCCTACCGTATTAGCAACGGATTCCTTGCGGGAGATATTAGAATGTGTACACAATTCCTTTGTTATTGATAAAAACGCTGAAATTAGTATAGAAGCGAATCCTGGTACAGTCGATCAAAACAAACTACGGGCTTTAAAGGCAAGTGGTGTGAATCGAATTAGTTTTGGTGTACAAACCTTTTCTGATAAACTACTGCAGTCAATTGGTAGAATACATTGTGGGCAAGAGGCAATGCAAGCGATACAAGTAGCACAAAGTACAGGGTTTGAAAATATTAATATTGACTTAATGTATGGATTACCAGGACAATCTCTTTTGGACTTAGAGGCTAGTGTGCGGCAAGCAATTAAGCTTAATGTTACCCATATATCGGCTTATGGATTGAAGGTAGAAGAGGGGACACCTTTTCAGGCAATGCAAAAGCAAGGAAAACTTATGCTGCCAGATGAAGAAATTGATGAGGAAATGTATCAATATACAACGGAGTTTTTGCCTAGAAATGGATTTATGAGGTATGAAATATCGAACTTTGCGAAAGTTGGCTTTGAGTGCCGTCATAATTTAAAATATTGGCAATATCAGCCTTATGTGGGGGTAGGTGCAGCTGCTCATTCTTTTTTGCACAAAGAGCGGATTTCTAATATAAGTGATGTATCTCAATATATAACATGTCTTTCAATGGGGAAATCGCCAATTAAAGACCGAGAGACACCAGCTATAGAAGTGGCTATGGCTGAATATGTATTTTTAGCTTTGCGTACAGTACAAGGTTTATCGATGAATGAGTTTAACAAATATTTTCCGTATAATTTTATGGAACAATACCAAGATGTCCTTGAAAAACTAACAAGACAAAAGTTGATTGTAGTAGAAGAAAATCAAATATATTTAACAACAATAGGTATGAAGTATGGCAACGTAGTATTTCGTGCATTTTTACCTGCGTAAAACTGATTATTATATCTTGACAATCGAGCGTAGGAGTGGTATTTTTTTAATAGGCGTTAGCACTCTACAGTGTAGAGTGCTAACAATAGGAGGTGGAACTTGTATGTTAGATAAGAGAAAACGTAGTATTCTCCAAGCGATTGTTGATGACTATATTTCCACCGCAGAGCCTATTGGTTCACGCACGATTGCTAGAAAGCATGATTTGGGTGTTAGCCCAGCAACCATTCGTAATGAAATGGCTGATCTTGAACTATTAGGTTATATTGAACAACTCCATACTTCATCAGGACGAATTCCTTCTGCTAAAGGTTATCGTTTTTATGTAGATTCTTTATTAGAGCCAACTCAGATGTCAGATAAAGAAATCACATTAATAAAAAACTGGTATCAGGAAAAAACTCGTCACGTTGAGGAAGTTTTTCAGGAAACTGCGAAAATCTTATCGAAAATTACTAGTAACATTTCGTTAGTGTTGGTGCCTCAGGTATCACAGTGTGCCTTTAAATACCTAAAGTTCCTGCCATTTGATGATTGTCGTGCTATTTTAGTAGTTGTAACTGACACAGGCTTTGTCGAGAATAAGGTAATCGATATACCCAAAGGTCTTTCTTTTAATGATTTACAACGTATTGCAGAACATATCAATCGACGTTTATCTGGTTTGTCTTTTGACAACATTGAAGCGTCTATTTTGAGAGATATCCAAAATGATATGTTAGTAGACGTGGATTTATTTGAAACTGCCATGGGGATCTTAAAAAGGGCTTTAGTGGTGGAAAAAAACGAAAGGTTGTATCTTGGTGGTACGACGCAATTGTTAAGCCAGCCCGAATTTAAGAACATCGACAAAGTAAAATCATTTCTGGATATGTTAGAAGAAGAACAACTCTTATCGAATATCTTGCAGAATCAAAAAAATGATGGTGTTATTGTTACGATTGGTGATGAAAATAAATATAGTGGCATTCAAGACTGCAGCATGGTGCAGGCTACCTATCGTATTGATGGGCAGGTAGTTGGGACTGTAGCTGTATTAGGTCCAACAAGAATGGATTATGGTAAAGTGATGTCAGTGTTGGAGTTTATGCATAACCATTTAGGTGAAGTACTGAAAAAATATAAAGTGTAAAACGATAGAGTTAGAATAACTTTTCACCATAATAAGGTATTGCTAACTCTATCATACATATAATATAACTGTAATTGGGAGGAACCAGGAATGAAGCTAAATAAAGCTGGCAATGGTTCTGAAGCGGATGAACGGCTGGCAGCACTTATGACAAATGCCAATGCGATTCGTGTTGTAACGGCAGCTGTTGAGGGAACAATTGGCCCTAAGGGGCTCGATACTATGCTGCTTGGTTCTTTTGGTGAAGTGATTATTACAAATGATGGTGTTACCATTCTAGAAAAAATGGATGTAGATCATCCTGCCGCTAAGATGCTGATTAATATAGCTAGAGCCCAGCAAGCTGAAGTAGGAGATGGTACAACGACGGCTACGATTATGGCTGGTGGCTTGGTGGGAGAAGGGGTAAACCAAGTAGTAAGAGGTGTACCTATTGCCCGAGTTATTGAAGGTATTAAGTACGGTATTGCTCTAGCATTAGAAGGAATAAAACAACGGGCCCATCAAATTCATGACTTACATGATCCTGTGTTACTTAATATTGCCATGATTGCTGGGCGTGAATATAAAGATATTGCTGAACTAGTGATTCGAGCTGCAGGCCTTATAGGAATTGAAAAATTATGCGAAAATAATTTTAAATTAGCAGACATTATCCTATCTCAAGAAGGTGCTGAGAACGAAGTATTCATGGGTGTTATTATTGATAAGAAACGAATGACTACAGAGATGCCCCTAGAAGTAAGTCAGGCAAAAGTGTTAGTTATTGATGATGCTTTAGAACCTGAAGAAATAGGGGATGAAGCCCTGCGTACCGAATCTGGTTTTAAACGTTATCTTGAGCTGCAAAATGAATTTAAAAATAATATACATAAAATTGTGGAGCTTGGCGTTAAGGTCGTTTTGGTAGACAGAGGTGTTCATGATATTGCTGAGGAAATACTTACAGATTCTGGCGTTTTGGTGATTCAGCGAGTGGCTGCGGAGGAATTACGACGTGCCGCTGAACATGTAGGGGCCCGAATGATAAAACGCACAGGTCTTAAAAAAGAGTGTACCGATATCGCTGGTTATTTAGGCGTAGCAGCAAGGGTATATGAGGATGAAAAGTTAAAACATATTCGTATTTTAGGTGGCGCTGGTAAGCCAATGGCGACAATTTTGGTAGGTGCTGCAACAGAAGAAGTTGTAGGAGAGAGACAACGTATTGCCAAAGATGCAGCTTCTAGTGTGCAAGCTGCCATTAAAGGTGGTTATGTTCCTGGTGGTGGCTCCATTGAGGTTGCCATTAGCCGTGAGATCAATGCCTCACGGGAGGCAGTAAAAGGTATGGCGGCATATGGCGTTGATTGTGTCACCCAAGCTTTACGTAGGCCCTTAGCACAAATCGTAGAAAATGCTGGTTACAACCCGCTAGAAAAAGTAGAAGAGGTTATTGCCGCCCATGCAAAGCAGAAAAAAGACTCCTTGGGTATAGATTGTGATACTGGGGAAATCATTAATATGCTGGACATTGGAGTCGTGGATCCAGCAACTGTGAAACTACATGCAGTTAAAGCAGCTGGTGAAGTGGCAGTAGCTATTTTGCGTATAGATACGATTATTAAGAAAAAAGAAGAGAACAGCAGCAAAACAGCTAATCTTGGTGGCAAAAATTAAAATAAACAATGGAATTTTATATATGGGGTGATATATTTGAGTGAAACAAAAGAAAAGTTAGAACAGGAAATTGAAGATAACGCTACAACATCGGAACCGACGGTAGAAGTGATAGAAGAAGCCGATGGCACTTCATTAGAGGCAGAACTTCTTGGTAAAGATCGCCTTTTAGAAGAAGCCAATGATCGTTATAAGCGATTACAGGCTGATTTTGATAATTTTCGGCGACGGACTCGTCAAGAAAAGGAAGAGTTATCAAATATTGTGGCGCAGAATGTTATCTTAGAGTTGTTGCCAGTGCTTGATAACTTTGAACGTGCCTTAGGCAGTGTTGCTACTCAGGATGCGGATAAGATGCTTTCTGGAGTAGAGATGATTTATCGTCAATTGGCACAAGTCTTAGAAAAAAGTGGCTTGACAACAGTAGAGGCAGTTGGTAAGGGTTTTGATCCTCAGCAGCATGAAGCTGTTATGAGAGTAGAGGATGCTGAACAACCAGATGGTACTATTGTCGAAGAATTGCAAAAGGGCTACGCTGTACGAGGTAAAGTAATAAGACCTAGTATGGTAAAAGTAGTAAGTAATTAGAAGTTACTTAATAGAAACTTCATTTAAAAAATAAATTTTACATATTTCAAGGAGGAATACACAATGGCAAAAGTAATTGGTATAGATCTTGGTACAACAAATTCATGTGTAGCAGTAATGGAAGGTGGAGAACCTGTTGTTATTGCAAATGCTGAAGGAAATAGAATTACCCCTTCTGTAGTGGGTTTTTCAAAGACAGATGAACGTTTAGTTGGTCAATTAGCAAAACGTCAAGCTGTATCTAATCCAGAACGCACAATCAGCTCGATTAAAAGACATATGGGGACTGACCATAAAGTAAAAATTGATGATAAATCATATACCCCACAAGAAATTTCCGCGATGATTTTACAAAAATTAAAGGCTGATGCAGAAGCTTATTTAGGTCAAACGATAACACAAGCTGTTATTACCGTACCTGCCTACTATAATGACAGTCAACGTCAAGCAACAAAAGATGCTGGAACGATTGCTGGTTTAGAAGTGTTACGTATTATTAATGAACCAACAGCCGCAGCGTTAGCCTACGGTATTGATAAAGGAAACGACCATACTATACTTGTTTTTGACTTGGGTGGTGGTACGTTTGACGTATCTATCTTAGAACTTGGTGAAGGTGTATTCGAAGTAAAAGCTACAAATGGTAATAACCGTTTAGGTGGGGATGACTTTGATGAACGCGTTATGAAATGGTTAGTTGCTGAGTTCAAAAAGGAAAATGGTATTGATTTATCAAAAGACCGTATGGCAGAACAACGTCTGCGTGAAGCTGCTGAAAAAGCCAAAATTGAACTTTCTGGTGTGTTAACAACGAATATTAATTTACCATTTATTACAGCAGACCAAACTGGCCCTAAACATTTAGAAGTAAACTTAACAAGAGCTAAATTTGATGAGTTAACTGCTGATCTAGTAGAATCAACTATGGGGCCAACTCGTCAAGCTATGAGTGATGCTGGATTGTCTCCTAAAGATATTGAAAAAGTAATTTTGGTGGGTGGTTCTACTCGTATTCCTGCAGTACAAGAAGCAATTAAAAGCTTCTTAGGTAAAGAGCCTCATCGTGGTGTAAATCCTGATGAGTGTGTAGCTGTAGGTGCTGCAATTCAAGCAGGTGTATTAGTAGGTGAAGTAAAAGATGTATTATTACTTGACGTTACTCCATTGTCCTTAGGGATTGAAACGCTAGGTGGCGTATTCACTAAAATAATTGAGCGTAACACTACGATTCCTACATCAAAGAGCCAAGTATTCTCTACTGCCGCTGATAACCAACCATCTGTAGATATTCATGTTCTACAAGGGGAAAGAGAAATGGCGTCCTATAATAAAACGTTAGGTCGTTTTGAACTAAAAGAAATTCCACCAGCACAACGTGGTGTACCACGCATCGAAGTTTCTTTTGATATTGATGCCAATGGTATTGTACATGTATCTGCCAAGGATTTGGGGACTGGCAAAGAACAAAAAATTACCATTACCTCTTCAGGTGGTATGAGCAAAGATGATATTGAACGCATGGTAAAAGAAGCAGAGGCGCACGCAGCAGAAGATAAAACTCGTAAGGAAGAAGTAGAAGTTCGCAATAATGCTGATTCTTTAGTTTATCAGGCTGAAAAAACCATTAAAGATATGGGCGATAAAGTAGAAGATAAAGAATTGCTAGCAAAAGTACAAAAGGCAGCGGATACATTGAAAGAAAGCCTTAAAGGTACGGATACAGAAAAAATTAAAGCAGATACAGAAGAATTAACAAAACCATTATATGAAATGACCTCTGCCGTTTATAATAAGGAACAAGAAGCTGCAGGGCAACAAGCACCTGAGACCGGCAAGGATGAAAAAGTAGTGGACGCTGAGTACAAAGTTGTTGATGAAGACAAGAAATAGGTACTAGCTGGCATAAGAAAAATCACTGATATTTGGCAGGGATAGGTTGCTTTCCCTGCCAAATACTATATAATTGATAGCGGTAATAACTATAAAACACACTGACACGATTGTGACATCGTGTTTTTGTGGTTCAATTGTTTTTTATAGTTATAACTAAAAAGTTTTTAGGATGGTGTAATGTGAGTAAACGCGACTACTATGAAGTATTAGGCGTAAGTAAAGGTGCGTCTGATGATGAAATAAAAAAGGGTTTTCGTAAGATGGCCCGTAAGTACCATCCTGACGTAAATCGTGATAATACTAAAGAAGCGGAAGAACAATTTAAAGAAGTAAATGAAGCATATGAAGTTTTATCAAATAGTGAGCGTCGGGCGCAATATGATCAATTTGGTCACGCTGCTTTTGAAGGCGGTGCCGGTGGTGGTGGTGGCGGCTTTGGTGGCTTTGGCGGCGGCGGTGGATTTAACGATATTTTTGACATGTTTTTTGGTGGACAGTCTGGTTTTGGTGGACGTCAACCAGGGCCTGAAAAAGGATCTGACCTTAGGTATGACATGGAAATTACTTTTGAACAAGCTGCTTTTGGGGTAGAAACAGAAATACAGATTCCAAGAACAGAAGATTGTAAAAATTGTAGCGGGTCAGGTGCTGCACCTGGAACTCATGCTGAAACTTGTGGTCAGTGTAAAGGCACCGGTCAAATTCAAGTGGCCCAAAACACACCTTTTGGCCGTATGATAAATACTAGGGTGTGTGACCGTTGTCATGGAGAAGGTAAAATTGTTCAAACGCCATGTAAAGAGTGTCATGGACAAGGTAAAACTCGTGTAAAACGCAAAATTAAAGTCAAAATTCCAGCTGGTGTAGATAATGGTTCAAGACTTAGAGTTAGTCATGAAGGGGAAGCTGGACTACGTGGAGGGCCTCCTGGTGACTTGTATGTTTATATTTTTGTAAAATCTCACAAACTGTTTACACGGGAAGGTAGTGAAGTGATCTGCGAAGTTCCGATCAGCTTCGTTCAGGCTACATTAGGGGATGAAATTGAAGTTCCAACACTGGATGGCAAAGTGAAACTGAAAATTACCGAAGGAACTCAATCAGGCACTATTTTCCGCTTACGAGAAAAAGGGATTCCTCATTTAAGAGGAAATGGTCGTGGTGATCAGCATGTCAGGGTCAAAGTAGTCACACCACAAAAATTAAATGAAAAACAACGAGAACTTTTACAAGAATTTGGGAAAGCTAGTGGTGAGAATATTAATCCTGAGCAAAAGAATTTTTTCAAAAAAGTGAAGGATGTATTTGGGGTATAAGAAATAAATAAACTACCAATATACATAATTTTTGTATATTGGTAGTTTATAATAGGCTATGGAGATATTGCCATGTCCGGAAATTAAACGTTTTTTCGGGTAGGATATTTCCTTGATAGAAGAGGAAAAGGGGCGATTGGTATGAAATGGGCTGAAATAAGTATTCAGACTACACACGAGGCTGCCGAAACGGTGGCCAATATTTTTCATGAATTAGGTTCAAGTGGTGTGGTCATTGAAGATCCTGAACTTGTGAATTCATACCTAACATCAGGTGTATGGGATTATTCTGATATTGAGCAAGAAAGTAATACAGAAGTTGTAACCGTTAAAGCGTATTTGCCTGTTGATGACCAATTAGATGAAAAGTTGCGTAATTTTGAAGAGGAATTTCAGCAGATTTCCTCTCGTGGTATGGATAAAGGAATAGGGGACATGCAGTGCCGTGAAGTACAGGAAGAAGACTGGGCATCCTCATGGAAAGAGTTCTTTCATCCTATAAAAGTGGGTCAATATATTGTAATAAAACCATCTTGGGAAGAGTATAAAGCCGCCTCTGATGATCTAGTGATCGAATTGGACCCAGGTATGGCTTTTGGTACAGGTACTCATCAGACGACTGCAATGTGCTGTCGTGCCTTAGAAGAAGTTGTTAAACCTGGGTGTCTTGTTTTTGATGTGGGGACAGGTTCAGGTATTTTATCCATAGCCGCGGCTAAGTTAGGTGCTGCTAGTGTGCAAGCCGTGGATTTAGACAGTGTTGCCGTTAGAGTAGCTGCAGAAAATGTTGCAATTAATCAAGTCGAACATGTTGTAAAAGTAGCCCAAGGAGACTTGTTGACAGGCGTCACCGGTAAAGCTGATATTGTAATTGCCAATATTATTGCAGATGTAGTTATCAAATTAATTGCTGATATTCCAGCACGTTTAAAAGAAAATGGTATTTTTATTGCCAGCGGTATTATTAGTGAGCGATTAAGTGATGTTGCTGCTGTCATGTTAGAGCATAATTTACTCGTTGATAAAGTGATTGAAGAAGGTGGCTGGGTGGCGGTCATAGCCCGTAAGGGAGGCTGTTAAGGTGCGTCGCTTTTTTCTTGCTACGCCATTAGCTGCAGAAATGTTCATACATGGTCAGGATGCTCATCATATTTGTCGAGTGCTTCGCCTACAAGTTGGTGACAAGATCATAGTGGTAGCTCCTGATGGATTGTCTGGTACTGCCGTAATACAAGAACTTGCTTCTGAACAAGTAAAACTACTGCTCCAAGAAGGAATCGTAGAACAAAAGGAAGCACCTGTAAATGTTTACTTAGCTCAGGGATTGCCAAAGAGTGATAAGATGGATTACATTGTGCAAAAGGCCGTAGAGCTTGGAGTAAAAGCGGTATATCCAATACAGATGGAACACTCTGTTGTCCAGTATGATCCTGCTAAGAAACTTTCTCGCCGAGAAAGGTGGCAAAAGCTTTCCGTAGAAGCAGCAAAGCAATGTGGTCGTACCATCGTGCCGACTGTGGAGCCTATTCAGGGTTTAGCGGATCTTTTTGCCAGCCTTCCTTCCGATGTTGCTATCATTATGTTATATGAAGGAAGAACATTGCAAGGCTTAAAGCAAGCATTGATGGAGAAACCCGCTGCTTCCTACCTTTTGTTGGTTGGACCCGAAGGTGGTTTTAGTGCTAAAGAGGTTGCTCAGTGTCAAGAACAAGGTGCTTCGATTGTTACGTTAGGACCACGTATTTTGCGCACTGAGACAGCATCATTAGCGGGAGTGGCAATGATTATGTATGAGTATGGTGATTTGGGGGGTTAATTGTGCCACGAGTTGCATTTACTACCTTAGGATGTAAAGTAAATCAATTTGAAACAGAGGTAATGGAAGGGCTTTTTAAACAACGAGGTTATGAAATTCTTCCTTTTGATCAAGTTGCTGACGTTTATGTGATTAATACTTGTTCCGTTACCCATTTGGGTGAGAAAAAATCTAGACAAATTATCCGCAGAGCGATACGCCTTAATGACAAGGCTGTAGTGGCTGTGGCTGGTTGTTATGCTCAAGTATCTCCAGAAGAGATTGAAGCCATCGAAGGTGTGAAAGTAATTGTCGGTACCCAAGATCGGCATCGCATTGTAGATTTGGTGGAGAAAGCTGCTAGTTCCATTTCTCCAGTTAATGTAGTGAAAAATATTATGAATGCAGAGCATTTTGAAGATATCCCATTATTTGATACACCAGGTCGTACAAGGGCTTTTTTGAAAATTCAAGAAGGTTGTACTAATTTTTGTACGTATTGTATTATTCCCTATGCTCGTGGACCGTTAAGGTCCCGTCCATTAGAGAGTATTATTACCGAGAGTGAAAAATTAATTGGGGCAGGTTTTAAGGAAATTGTCTTAACTGGTATTCATCTAGGCGCCTATGGCCGTGGTATGGAGGGTAATATTACATTAGTGGATGCAGTAAAGGCAGTGCTTAGTAGGGATGGCCTTACTCGGCTTCGCCTAGGATCTTTAGAGTCTATTGAAATATCCGATGAGCTGATTACCATTATGCAGCAAGACGATAGATTATGTGATCACTTACATTTGCCTTTGCAAGCTGGCGATGATACAATTCTTAAGGCTATGAACCGGCATTATACCCTGGCTGAATATCGACAACTTATTAATAATATTAAGATGTCAATTCCGAGTATTGGGATATCAACAGACATTATTGTTGGTTTTCCAGGAGAAACAAGAGAAATGTTTGAGAATGCTTTACAGTTTGTAGAGAAAATGAATTTCTCACGAATGCATATTTTCCCTTATTCTCGTCGCAGTGGTACGCCAGCAGCTGAATTTAGTGAACAGATAAGTGAAGACGAAAAAAAATATCGAGTAAACAAAATGCAGGAATTAGCAGACCGAAAAGCTGTAGAATTTCAGGAGCAATTCTTAAATAAACAATTGGATGTTTTATTCGAGATAGAAAATCAAAAAGATTCTGCAATAATTGACGGATTAACTGGTAATTATATTAGGGTATATGTTAATGGAAATAAAAATATGCAAGGCAAAATCTACAAAGTTTTATTGCTAAAAACGTATCAGGATGGCCTGTGGGGTGAAATAGTACAGTAACTTTTTTGAAATTTATTTATTTTATAGCAGGATATCTGCAAAAAAGGCAGAATCATTTTATAGGATTAGATACATATAAACAAAGTATACTATCCTATTAGTGTTTCAGACGTGCTACTTCAGAGTGAACAGAAGAAGGGAGGTGTTGTAGTATGCCACAGGAATGTATTTTTTGCAAAATTGCGGCCAATGAGATACCTGTAACGGCAATATACGAGGATGAACATATGATTGTTTTTCCTGATATTAATCCCGTTGCTCCTGTCCATGTGTTAGTAATTCCCAAAAAGCATATTGCTAATCTTCTAGAACTGGCGTCTGAAGATGTTTCACTAATGGGTCATATCTTATCAACCATACCAAAGATTGCGTCTAAATTAGGAATAGATGAAGATGGATTCCGTTTGGTCGTAAATACGAAGGAGAATGGTGGACAAACGGTTCATCATTTGCACTGGCACTTGTTAGGTGGTAGAGCAATGACTTGGCCACCAGGTTGATATTGACAATGCTTACCTTTATCGTGTATAATTTCTAGGTGTATGTAGAAGAAATACACTTCCCATATCGGTCCAGTGGAGGGAGGGATATCAGATGTCAGAAGTTAAAGTTGGAAAAAATGAAACAATTGATAGTGCACTCCGCAGATTTAAACGTACTTGTCAAAAAGCCGGCACTCTTGCTGAAATAAGGAAGCGCGAACATTATGAAAAACCTAGCGTAAAGCGCAAGAAAAAATCCGAAGCAGCGCGTAAACGTAAGTTTTAGTTAGGATTTTCCAAGTTTCGGAGGTTTTTATATGTCTTTGAAAGAAAGATTGACAGAAGATATGAAGCAGGCCATGAAGAGCAAAGAGGCAGGTAAGTTGCACCTTTCTGTTATACGTATGGTACGTGCTAACATAAAGAATGTCGAGATTGACAGTAAACAAGAGCTTTCTGATGATGGGGTTTTAGATGTTGTAGCCAAGGAAGTAAAAATGCGTCGAGATTCAATTGAAGAGTTCAAAAAAGGTAATCGCCCAGATTTGGTTGAAAACCTTGAACAAGAGGTTGCTATCTTGATGAATTACTTGCCGGAACAACTAAGTGAAGCTGAAGTTCGCACTTTAGTGGAGCAGGCTGTAGTGGAAGCCAAAGCCGTTAGCCCTAAAGATATGGGTAAAGTGATGGCTGTACTTATGCCGAAAGTTAAGGGACGTGCTGATGGAAAGTTAGTCAATACCATTGTACGTGAGTTGCTAAATCAATGAGTTAATCCGGTACTTATTTTAAATAAGTACCGGATTTTAATTTTATAAGATCTATAAAATTAAAAAAAATAAGACAAGCTTAAAGCTTGTCTTATTTTGATGTAGTTAAGTGAAGCATAATTTAGTAATTTTATCGAGTGTGAAAATATCTATGTTTGAAAAGAAGCTAATGCAGATAGTAGAATGATTGCTGTTTGCTATTTGTTATAATTATTACTAAAGAGAAGCTATATGTTTTGCAAAGTTTAACTAGAAAAATTATAATAAATCTTAGTAAGATAGTTTAAATATATAGTATGAATGTTACAACATATAATACAAATGTAGAGTATAATTAAAGTATAATTTATGTCACTTAATACTTACAATTAGACATTAACATACAAGCTTCGACAAGTCAAGAGGTTTGTCGAAAAAATAAGTAATAAATTTGGAGGTGGTTTGAGTGAAACGTATGCTAATAAAAATTATGTTAAGTATGTTTTTGGGAATTTTATTTTATGGCTGTTATCCACTAGTGGCTGGGGCGCAGCCAGTCGTTGTTATACAGATAAAAGGGGAGATTGATAGTAGTCAAGTTGCTCTAGTACACCGTGCAATGGCTGAAGCTGAAAGTCTCGACGCCAAGGCGATCATGATTGAAATTGATACTTTTGGTGGTTTAGTTGATTCTGCTGTTAAGATTCGTGATATGATAAGCCAGACACCGATTGAGACTATTTGTTATATAAAAAATAGGGCCTGGTCAGCGGGGGCACTGATTGCTATTTCTCATAAACATATTGCGATCGCGCCCGGGGGGAGTATTGGTGCCGCAGAGCCAATACCGACAACCGAAAAAACGGTTGCTGCTCTAAAAGCCGAGTTTGCTGCTACTGCCAATAAAAGTGGTCGTAATGTTAAGGTAGCAGAAGCTATGGTTGATAAAACTGTTGGTTTTCCTGGTTATGCGGAGCCAGGACAGATTTTAGCTCTGACAGATTACCAGGCGAAAGAAGTTGGTTATGCTGATTTTATAGCCGCCGATAGGGAGGAGATTTTGTCATATTATGGGTTAGCAGAGAATGAAAGAAGGGAATATCAGATTGGCTGGTCCGAAAGATTTGCAGGTTGGTTATCGGATCCTACAGTAAAGTCACTCTTGCTATCTGTAATATTTTTGGCTGTATTTACGGAAATTAAAACAGCAGGATTGGGGGTAGCAGCCTTTACTGGTCTAGTAGCCGCACTACTATTCTTTGGCAGCCAGTGGTTGACGGGCCTTGCTGGATGGCTTGAACTTATTTTGTTCATCAGTGGAATCTTACTTATTTTAATAGAATTATTTGTGCCTGGTTTTGGTTTTTGGGGTATTAGCGGTGCGAGCTGTATTTTAGTTAGTCTTTTTCTTACTCTAGGAGGGAATGGAGCGGCTCTAGCCACATTATCAATGAGTTTAATTGTAGCGATCATTATATTTCTTGTAGTACTTAAATATTTGCCAACAAGTAAATTATGGACCAAATTGACGCTTGCGGATGTAGAGACAAAGGAGCATGGTTTTAGCAGCAGTGCGGATTATACTAGCTATATCGGGAAAGAAGGTGTAGTTATAACGTTACTAAGGCCTGCTGGTATGGTTGATATCGAAGGTGTTCACCTAGATGTTATTTCGGAAGGCCAGTATATTGAACCAGGAGTTCGGGTAAAGGTGGTGAGTAGTAACGGTAGCAGAATTCTTGTGAGACGTGTCTAAATAAAGGAGGAAATTAATATGTTAAACATGATTAGTATGATTGGTCCCTTATTTCTAGTGCTATTGGTTGTTATTGGTATTAGTATATTTTTACATTTTGTCCCCCTTGGATTATGGATTTCAGCCATTGCTGCAGGGGTGAGAGTTGGTATTATCACTTTGGTTGGTATGCGGCTTAGGCGTGTACCTCCAGCAAATATCGTTTTGCCGCTAATTAAGGCGAACAAAGCGGGACTCGACGTGAATGTTAATCAATTAGAAGCTCATTATTTAGCTGGTGGTAATGTAGACCGTGTAGTTGATGCTTTAATTGCTGCCCATCGGGCTGAAATTCCCTTACCTTTTGCACGAGCTGCCGCTATTGATTTGGCAGGAAGAAATGTTTTGGAAGCCGTGCAAATGAGTGTTAATCCTAAAGTCATTGAGACACCAGTAGTTGCGGCTGTAGCAAAAAATGGTATTGAGCTAAAGGTTAAGGCACGAGTGACAGTGCGAGCCAATATTGATCGCTTAGTTGGCGGTGCTGGGGAGGCCACTGTTTTAGCTAGAGTAGGTGAGGGGATCATTACGACTGTTGGCTCATCACAAGATCATAAAGACGTATTAGCTAACCCAGATCATATTTCACGCACTGTATTAGCAAAAGGGCTTGATGCAGGTACCGCTTTTGAAATATTATCCATTGATATTGCTGATGTGGACGTAGGACGTAATATTGGCGCTGAATTATTGACCGACCAAGCAGAGGCGGAAAAGCGAATTGCACAAGCGAAAGCGGAAGAACGTAGGGCTATGGCTGTTGCCAATGAACAAGAAATGAAAGCATATACTCAGGAAATGCAGGCCAAGGTGGTAGAAGCGCAAGCTCAAATTCCTCACGCACTTTCTGTAGCATTAACAGAAGGCCGTATTGGGGTTATGGATTATTATAATATGAACAATATTATGGCAGATACTCAAATGCGTGAAACAATTAGTAAGTCTGGACCTGCAATACCTCCTTCTTCAAATAAAATTGAAGAACCTAGGAAATAGGTGATACTATGGATAATATATTACCTTTAGCATTAATTGCGGCTATGTACTTAATTCCTCCCCTATGGCGGCATTACATAAAGTCAAAAAAAGTAAGCAAGGTATCTGTGGAACAAGTTTTACCTCCTATGGAGAATGATTATGAAGAAAGTTTGCTGATAGATACAACTCATGCACATAGTTCTCAAATATCCTCTAATGTAACTGATAAAAATGAGCTTGTAAATATAGAGAAAGAATTATCCCCTTGGGAAGGAAAGTTAAGTGAGAGTGTGATCCAAAATGGTGTGATTTTTGCCGAAATATTACAACCTCCACGGGCGTATCGGCCATTTAAAGGAAAATTTAAATAAGTCTGAACAATAAAGATAAAAAATTAGTGATTTGAAATAGAACGAAAATAACAGGGTAAATAACCCTGTTATTTTTTTTGTTTTTTAGCACAACATAAGTAATAATAAATAAATTATCTATACATGGAATGAGGGATTATTAAAAAAGTACTGGAATTGCCAACTTAATAAAATAAAGGGAGGCGTAATCTATGGAAACAGAGTATAAAGGAAGATTAACCTACGCAAAGGGGACATCAATAGAATTCGTTGTTGCGCCAAATCAAGATGTTGATTTTGGTGATATTTTAGTAGTAGAAGGTACAAATAAGGATAAATTCTATATTCGGGCCTATGACTTTAAAGTCAAGTCTCGTTGGTCAGGCTTAAATGGCGTTGGTTATTTAATGAGCAAATTGGATGAAAATGGACAAGTTGAAAATCAAGAAGAACTAGATTTCTATATGGGAGGCAATCATACAGTCAAAATAGGCCTAGCTGAGCAGCTATGCTATGTGAATGATAAAGGACAATTATTAAATCCAAAAACATGCCCAGACTTCTTTTGTCAGATACGCACATTGAATTCAGAAGATACAAGTCTCTTATCTGAAATAAAAGGCGACTTGGAAATAGGATACTTAAAGAGTGGCCGAGGGGTATTAAATATGCCCGTAGGTATTTATGGATCAAAAGCCATTACAGAGCATATTGGAATATTTGGTACCACTGGATCAGGTAAAAGTAATGTTGTTAAAGTATTAGCCAGTTCGGTAATTGATAGTGGTAATTATGGTCTTTTGATTTTTGATGTGCATAATGAGTATTACAAAGATTTATCTTCCCATCCGGCTTCGAAGGACCGTTTATGCGTTTACCATACAGATGTAAAAGAGTATGGTAAAACAATTACAGTTAATTTTTCAGAAGTTGGTCCAGAAGATATTACTGCGTGTGCGACTTTTACCGAACCACAACTTGATGCGATCTATAAACTTTCATCGGTTTGGCAAGATGATTGGATGCGTTATGTGCTTAAGTACGACGCGAAGGATATTATTGATGAGGTAGCTGGTTGTACGGGACAAAAATTTCATCCTAGAACCATTGGAAAAATTAAAAGTATTTGCTGGAATTTAGAGCAGGAGCTTCATGTAAATGAGCAAGAAGCTACTGTAGTAGCTGACATCATCTCCCAATTAGAGCAAGGGAAGGTTGTTCTTGTTGAGTTAAAAAATGTCTCAGCCGTAGGCGAACAAGCCTTATCTACCTTGCTATCTAAAAAGTTATTAACAAATTACGCAAGCAAGACAGACTTGGAACGTAGTTTGATAAAACCAGTACTAATTGTTTTAGAAGAAGCTCATAGATTCCTAGGTAAGAAAGAGAATAGTAGTAACAATGTATTTTCGCGTTTGGTTAGCGAAGCACGAAAGTTTAATTTAGGAATGTGTATAGTGGATCAGCAACCTCGGTTGTTGGCTGATAAGGTGTTGTCTCAACTAAATACCTTATTTATCCTTGGCTTAGCATCTAAGGCGGATCGAAGCAAGTTAGAAGCTATGTGTCGGAAAGATATTTTGCAACAACGCAATGAAATAAAGAACTTAGATTGTGGTGAAATGATAGTTGCAACAAATTACATGCGTTTTGCAGCTCCTGTAAAGGTTCACAAATTTGAAGATTTCTTACAACAGAGAGAGATTGATTATACATCACCTATTTCAGTTGTCTAAAAGACGTGGAATTTTCTCCACGTCTTTTTTGCGGAATCAGAAAGTATAACACTTTCTTGATTCCAAGTAAGAACGACTAAGGCTTCTGCCTGCGTCCGAGGACTTGGTACAAGCCAAGTCTTTTCTTATCTGCTCTTTGGGAATTTTCGTACTAAAGGTCAATGTTTGGCATATATTTTATATGGAGGAGGGGGTACTGTGCAATATAATAAAAATAGGCATTTACAACGATTAGCTGGCATTTTAGAGATTCCCCAAGATATTGTGCTGGATTTACCCCGTATTACAATGTTGGGTAATAAACAGCTACTTGTAGAAAATCATAAAGGGATTATTGAATACACTCCCTCGTTAGTACGTATAAATTTAGAACAAGGTGAGCTTATTATTCATGGTAAAGGTTTAGTACTAAGTAATTTACAAGTTGAGCAAATTTTAGTTGAGGGCACGGTGGGGGAAGTCAAGTATGATACGTAATATGTTCCATTTTATAAGTGGTACTGTTAAGGTTAAAGTTAGCGGGACTATGCCAGAGAAATTTATTAATTTATGTGTGATACAAAATATTCCATTATGGGGATTGACTAAAAATAGTAAGGGTCTTTTCGTTTGTATGAGCTTAGAACATTTTTTTTCAATTAGACCGTTAGTACGTCAAAGCAGAAATCATATAAAAGTGGTTGGTTATTCAGGTTTACCTTTTTTGACTAGAAAGGTTAAGAGAAGAAAAATGATGGTTATTGGTGCTGCAGTATCTTTGCTTGTTTTAAATACTCTAGTTTCATATATTTGGTTTATTGACATTACAGGTGCTAAATCTATCCCTATTCAGCGAATTAGGGAAATTGTATACGAAAGTGGATTAAAGCCAGGCGCGCTTAAAGATACCATCCCAATAAAGCAGATTGAAAATCAAATAGCAGTGACAATACCGGAAGTTGCTTGGGTAGGAATTAGTTTTACAGGTATTCATGCAGTAGTAGAAGTAGTGGAAAAAACAATGCAGAAAACCCAAGACAAGGCGCCAGCCAATATTATTGCACAAAAAGACGGTGTCATTACGGAAATTATTCCATTAACGGGTCAAAGTATTGTTAAAAAGGGGGAGACCGTTAAAAAAGGGGATTTATTAATAAAAGGAATTAGTTACGAAGGTCCAGTGGATGTGCCGGAAACTGCCAAAGTACCTCCTCAATTGGTTAGGGCAAATGGAATTATAAAAGCTCGTGTGTGGTACGAGAGTTATGGAGAGTCGGAGTTGGTTACAACTATCTATGAGCGAACAGGACAACAAGAGATTGGTGTAGCCTTACGAATAGGACAACAGGAATTCTTATTAAAAACAGTGGAAGATAAACCAGAAAAATTAGTTGAAGTTGAGGTTTTCAATAAAAAGCTATCTTGGTGGAGGAATCATGACCTTGCTGTCGAATCTATTATAAGTACATATCATGAATTGAAGTCCAAGAAAGTTGAGATAGGTATAGAAGAAGCAAAAGAGCAAGGAAAAATTAAAGCTTTGACAGCATTACAATCTTTGATCCCCGAAACAGCGCATGTGCTATCAAGGAACATTGAAGTATTGCAAATGCCTGAGAAAAATCTGGTACGTGTTAAAGTAAGTGTTGAAACCGTGGAAGATATTGGAGAACTTGTCAATATAACCACAAAGTATGATAGTAATATACAGTGAATGAGTGCATTGTTGTTGATTCATTGCTAAGATGTTGGAAGGGCTCACGTTTTGCAGTATATAGCAAAACGTATCTTACTAGCCCTTTCTTCTTTTATTAATGAATTGCCGCTTAACGTAGAAAGGCATAAATAGTAAGGACGTTGATATCGTTAGATTCGTAGATATACCGCCAAGAATAGGACGCTGGGGAATGGGGAAAACTGATATTGTTATTTATTACCACAAAAAATGAGTTAACATTCTGGTTGCATGTGAATTCATGCTTCTAAATGATGGAGTTGAAATAAGTGATATCTTTAAATAATAAGTTACGAGAGATTTTTGCCCAGCCGACAAGTGTATATGCAAGGCCAATTGCACGAAGGATTGTATTAGGCCTAGCATTTTTTCTCTTATTTATGATTATCTTATCATCTGATTTTATTTCAGAAAAAGTATCTTTTGAAGTAGGACAAGTTAGTGACCGTGATGTCATTGCGCCAAGAACTGTTGCCTATGTAGACCTAATTAAAACGAAAAAATTTGAAGATGAAGTGTTAGCTAGCGTAGCCAACGTATATGATTTGGATATTGCTGTTATTACTAAAGCTGAAGAAAGTATTAGTATGATCTTTAGTGAAGCGCGAATGGCTACTTCTAACAAAACATTAGAATCAACAGAACAAAAAATAGAAAAATTGCAGAAAGTTTTACCAGTTCCCCTACCTAATAGTGTAATTCAAGGATTAATCGCTCTTGATGAAAAAGCTATGACAAATGCGGAAGAACAGTCGAAAGCGATTCTACGTAAATTCTTTCAGCGCGGAATTCGGGATGACGATTTGGATATAGCAAGGAAACATATTGTTATCGAAACGGAAGAACTGGGATTAGGGAAGACTACTGAAACTGTCGTTGCTGGCATTGGGCAAGCGTTATTACGACCGACTCTTATATTAAACGTGCGTGAAACAGATAAACGCAAGCAGTCTGCTATGGCAAGCATTGAGCCTGTTCGTGAAACGGTAAAAAAGGGACAGGTTATGGTCAGGCGTGGAGATTTTGTTACTGCAGAACAAATTCATGCTATGGAAGAATTAGGATTGTCTAAAGGGCATGTAAATGAAATGCGTATTTTTGGACTGGCTATTTTTGTTTTAACGACTATGCTTATTATTCTAGGATATATGTATAAGTTTGCCTATCCAATTTATGAAAACGATTTGTATTTAGTGTTACTAGGTTTGATTATGTTAGTAACATTGTTATTAGGTAAAGCGGCACATTACTATTCTGATTTTTCAGCACCTATTGCTGCAGGAGCGCTTCTTGTTGCTATTTTGATCGATACTCGTCTCGGACTAGTCATTAGCATAGCCTTGTCCTTGCTTTTTGGCATTATTGTGGAACATGATTTAAGAGCGGTATCGACAGTGTTAATTGGTAGTTTAATTGGTGTTTATAGTGTTTCGAAAATGGCTCATGGATATAGCTTAACAAGAACGGGAATTTGGATTGCTGGTGTAAATTTTTTAGTGATTGCTTCTACTGGTTTTATCGAGCAACTAAATAATTCTCAAATTTTAATGCAAGGTGTACAGGGTGTTCTGAGTGGGATTGGAGCCTCTGTTATTACGACAGGGTTACTTCCTTATTTAGAAAATGCTTTTAATATTACTACGCCTCTTAAATTATTAGATTTAGCTCAACCAAACCATCCTCTATTACAAAGGTTGCTTTTAGATGCTCCTGGAACGTATCATCATAGCGTTCTGGTAGGAAATTTAGCGGAGACAGCCGCAGGATCGATAGATGCGGATCCTGTTACCGTCAGAGTTGGAGCTTATTACCATGATATTGGAAAGATAAAAAGACCTTACTTCTTTGTGGAAAATCAAGTGGTAAATGAAAATCCTCATGACAAAATAGCACCTTCCTTAAGTACGTTAATTGTGACTTCCCATATTAAAGATGGTGTTGATTTATGTCGCGATTATAAATTACCTCAGGTAATTGTTGATATTGTTCAACAGCATCATGGTACGATGTTAGTCTCTTATTTTTATAAACGGGCTACTGAAAATGAACATAGTGAATGTATTATTGAGGCTGATTTTCGCTATGAGGGACCTCGTCCCCAAAGTAAAGAGGCGGCTCTTATTATGTTAGCTGATGCTTGCGAGGCGGCCGTGCGATCCATTGGTAAACCAAATGTAAATCGGATTGAGGCCACAGTTCGTAAGATTATTCGTGAGCGTTTACATGATGGGCAACTAGATGAATGCAATGTAACATTAAAGGATTTAAACGTAATAGGTGACGTATTTATTAGGGTTCTTTCCAGTATGTTTCATACCCGAATTGAATATCCAGAAACATTGAAGGAATTGGAAAGGAGAAAAACAAAAAATGGAAGTAGCAATAAGCAATGTTCAGGAAAAGATGATAGTAACACCTCAAATGGAGCAGATAGTGATTGCAGTACTAAATAAAGCTGCTGAGGCCTATGGCATCGAGCCCCATACTGAAGTTAGTCTTGTGTTAGCTGATGATGAATATATACGGGTTTTAAATCGCCAGTATAGAGATAAGGATTGTTCTACAGATGTATTATCTTTTGCCCTAAATGAGGGGGAGGAGCCTCTGATGATAGATGGACCAGAAGAGGTCTTGTTGGGCGATATTATAATTTCTTTAGAAACTGCTACTCGCCAGGCTGAAGAATATGGTCATAGCCTAGAGCGTGAGCTAGCCTATTTAACAGTACACGGCATCCTACATTTGCTAGGATATGATCATATGACGGAAGATGATAAAAAAGAGATGCGTCAAGAAGAGGAATATGTTTTATCTTTCTTAGGTATTACTCGTGTGTAGTGATGAGAAAGGGAAATGTGTTATGCGCCTTTAGAAATGCTTTTAGAGGTATAATCTATTGCGCTCGACATGAGCGCAATATGAAAATTCATCTTGGAGCAATGGTCTTAGTAGCCTTTTTAGCTTGGTGGTCGAAAATAACAAAATATGAACTGCTTATACTAGTAATAACGGTAGCAAGTGTATTGGTCGCTGAAATGGTGAACACAGCGGTAGAAACAATAGTAGATATGATATCCCCAGAATTTCACCCAATGGCAAAAATTGCTAAAGATGTAGCTGCTGGTGCAGTTCTGATTACGGCAATCGTTTCATTACTAGTTGGTTATATGCTCTTCTTTTATAGAATATGGACTTAGGAGGAGGGGGCTTATGGAAAAACTAATAAAAGCCGCAAGAGATAGCCGTGAACATGCTTACGTGCCTTATTCCAAATTTAAGGTAGGTGCTGCGGTAATAACAAAAGAAGGTAAAATTTATACGGGCTGTAATGTTGAAAATGCTTCTTATGGATTATGTAATTGTGCGGAGCGGACGGCCATATTTAAAGCTATTTCCGAAGGCGAAACGGAATTAGTGACTATTGCCGTTGTTGCCGATACGATCAAGCCTGTAGCACCTTGTGGTGCATGTAGACAAGTAATGGCCGAATTTGGCATTGAAAAAGTAATTATGTGCAATTTACAGGGTGAAGAATATGTTGCAACATTAAAAGACTTATTACCCTATTCATTCGAAAAAAAACATTTGTCAGGAGAACAAGAATAATGGAAGTTAAGAAAGATCATAAATCAGGATTCGTTTCAGTTATTGGTAGACCAAATGTAGGCAAATCAACCTTAATTAATAGTTTGATTGGGCAAAAAGTAGTTATTATGTCTGATAAACCCCAGACCACTCGGAATAAGATTATGTGTGTGCTTACATTAGATGATGCACAGATTTTGTTCATTGATACACCTGGTATACATAAGCCTAAACATAAGTTAGGAGAATATATGCAAAAAGCAGCAGAAAATACACTGCGTGAAGTGGATGTTATCTTTTTTGTTGTAGATGCTACAGAAGATATTGGTGGTGGTGAAAAGTATATATTAGATTTACTAGATGCCATTCAGACCCCTGTTATACTGGTAGTAAATAAAATTGATAAAATTGATAAGGCCAAATTACTGCCAATCATACAAAAATATTCTGCTTGTTATAAATTTGCTGGTGTAGTGCCAATATCCGCTATGGAGCATACTAATTTAGATGGTTTGGTTACTGAGGTTAAGAAATATTTAGAGCCAGGGCCTCAATATTATCCTGAAGATATGATTACTGATCAACCGGAACGTTTGGTCATCGCAGAGCTCATTCGTGAAAAGGTTCTTCATGCTACACGAGACGAAATTCCCCATTCCATTGCTGTAGATATAGAAGAAATAACAACTAGAGCCAATGAAGATTTGTATATTCGGGCTGTTGTTTACGTGGAAAGGGAATCCCAGAAAGGTATTGTGATTGGTGCCAAAGGGCAGCTGTTAAAAGACGTGGGACGATTGGCAAGGGCTGATATTGAAAACTTGTTAGGTTCTAAAATATACCTAGATCTTTGGGTCAAAGTGAAAAAAGATTGGCGTAATAAAGAGGGTAGTTTACGTACCTTTGGTTATGAATAACCTGAAAGCTTAACATAATTCCAATTTTTTGAATGGCTATCGCTTAGCGATAGCCATTCTTTGTTGACCGAAGCGTCTTCGGGTGGTATCATTTGTAAAGAGGGGTAAAAATAAATTTTTAGGATGGTTGTTTTCATTTATTATGCCAAACTGGGACATAATAAATTTGCAGTGAAGTCATGGTAGATAAAAAGGACAATAATGTCTATTGCTCAATAGGAGAAAATTTTAAAGAAATTTGAGGCCCATGTTTAAGGGCATTGTTTGTTATATAGTAATGAATTTGATACGGTAACAGATTTTGGGGAGAGATGCGCTATTTTCGATTCGCCTTTATATGACTTATTTAAATTATTTGGAGCCTTATTACTAGTTTTATTAAATGGATTTTTTGTACTCGCAGAATTTTCTCTGGTGAAGATTCGTAAGACACGTTTAGAAGAGCTAGTTCAGCAAGGAAATAGTCGAGCAGAGTTGGCTCTTAAAGTGGTATCTTCTTTTGATACTTATCTTGGGGCGACTCAGTTAGGTATTACCTTAGCATCACTAGCCTTAGGTTGGCTCGGAGAGCCAGCAATTTCTTCGTTATTAGAACCTATATTGTATGATTATTTTCCAGGATCTACTTGGTTATTAAGTACCATTAGTATTGGAATTGGATTTATCATTATTACCTTCTTGCATATTGTTGTAGGTGAACTGGTTCCAAAATCGATGGCAATTCAAAGAGCCGAAAACATGGCATTGTTTTGTGTATGGCCTTTATATGTTTTTCATAAAATGGGCTATCCCATTATTATACTGTTTAACCGCGCGGCAAAAGCTTTGTTAGCCGTTATGGGAATGCAAGCCCCCAATGAAACTGAATTAGCTCATTCAGAAGAAGAGTTAAGAATGATTGTTAGTGCAAGTCATCGGGGTGGAATACTAAATCAAATGGAAAGTGAACTCATTGATAATGTGTTTGATTTTGCGGATCGCTTAGCCCGTGAGGTTATGGTACCACGTCAGGATATGGTTTGTTTGTTTGCAGACGATTCTTATGAGGAAAATCTAAAGGTGGTACGCGAAGCACACCATACTCGTTTTCCTTTATGTTTTGAGGATAAAGACCATATTGTAGGTATGATTCATCTGCGGGATTTAATGGACTTTGATTTGTGTAATGCGGAAGAAAAAGATTTAAAGACGATTATGAGGGAAATACTAGTTATTCCTGAGGGAATGTCCGTTGCTAAGTTACTACAAATGATGCGTCGCAAACGAATCCACCTAGCGGTAGTAGTAGATGAATATGGTGGTACAGCTGGATTAGTTGCATTAGAAGATGTCATCGAAGAGATTGTTGGTGACATTCAGGATGAACATGATGACATTATTCAACCAGAAATTCAACGTTTGCCTGATAATACGTATGAGTTTGATGGCCGGGTTCTGTTTGACGACGTGGCTGAATTATTAGATATACATTTAGATGATCATGAAGAAGACACAATTGGCGGTTATATATTTGGTTTATTAGGGCGCCGCCCAGAGATTGGTGATGAAGTAAATATTGGCGAATATAGCTTCAGTGTACTGCAGGTAACTGGCTTTCGTGTTGTTAGGGTTAAAGCTTTACCTCTTCCACCAGAGGAAGAAAGCGAGGCTTAGATATATAGAACTAGATATTCTAGGAGGGAGGTTATTAGGCGAGAATCTTTGATGGTCGTATAAAAATATGTGCGAAGGGATGATGTCAAGTGTTGTTACGGGATTTAATGTGGGAAGTTTTCCAAAGTACCGGACATATTGGGGCATATTTGATGTATCGTTCATGCACTGAATCTAAAGATCAACTTGAAACACCGCCAGATAGCAATGTAGGACTTTAATTGTCCTTGTATTGAATATGATAGTTCTGAAATCGCGATAGGGGCGAGCTACTATGTGCCGCCCCTTACATAATTTTTAATTCTTAGTAGGGTAATTGAGGGAAATATGGCACAATATCAAACAGAAGCCATTTTAGTGGCCACGCGTGACTGGGGCGAGGCTGATAAAATGGTAACTTTATTTTCTCGTGAGTATGGAAAAATTACGGCGTTTGCTAATGGGGCTAGACGCCCCAAGAGTCCTTTGGCTGGGGGAATGCAGCTATTTACACATCTCGATGTAAGATTGGCGGCAGGGAAAAATTATGATTCTGTTAAGCAGTGTGAAATAAAGCATTCTTTTCGACATGTGCAAGAAGATTTTAATTGTATGGCATATGGTACTTTTATAGCGGAATTAGTTGCAGAACTTTGTCCTGAGAGGCAACCAGAACCTCAAGTTTTTGATTTACTAGTAGAAGTGCTTATCGTACTTAGCTTACGTAATCCTCGTATGGTGGCACTGGCTTGGGCTTGGCAATTATTGTTTATTATGGGTTACTATCCTCAATTTAAAGAATGTGTTAGTTGTGGCCAAGTATTAACCTTGCCTGGTTATTTTAGCTTAACCAGTGGGGGCTGCGTTTGTACAACTTGTGATCACAACGACCTTCTAGAAGTGAGTGATAAAATTTATAATTTTATCACTTGTTTATTACATATTGATTGGAAAAACCCTGTTGAGTTTACTGTAAGTGGTACCGTTTTAATGCAAACTGAAAAAATACTTATGGAATATTTAACTCATTGCTTGGACAAGCCTTTAAAGTCTATGAACTTTATAAAACAAGTGTCCGGAGTAATGCAAAGCGGAACATAAGTAAAGCATCGTTAAAAATTATGTGGATGGTAAGATACAATCGGTATTGTTTACCGAATAACTAAGATTGTAATGGGAGATAATAAGAAAAATGTGGATAGGAGGGTATAATAATGGAAGAAATAACATTGGAGAACATTGACATCCTACGGGAGCGCACTGGCATATCTTACAAAGAGGCGAAAGAGGCTTTGGAAAGAAATCAAGGGAATTTACTTGAGGCCTTAATTGAACTTGATGATAAGAAAGATACAAAGTGGACAGACAACTTTTCTGTGCGTTCTAGCGATGTGATTGATAAGGTAAAAGAATTGCTTCATGAAGGCAATGTGAATAAGATCAGTATCAAGAGTGAGGGGCGTACTGTTGTGGAGATTCCCGTAGCATTGGGGGCGATTGGAGCTGTAGTATTGCCACAGATTGCTGCACTTGGTGTATTAGTAGCAATGTTTAAGCGTTGCAGTATTGAAGTAGTTCGTAATGACGGCAGTACAACTGAGACAGAAGTCTCAGATGATGATAAACGTGTGAATGAGCAAAAGCAAAATCATCACAATGATAGTGGAATTTAGCTGCTATAAGCATTGACAAATAAAGTCAGGTTTGTTATGATTTTAACTAAATTACGGCAATGCGGGAAAACAGTAGCCTATAATTATAGCGAGCTAGGGAGGGTGCAAGCCTAGCGATTTAAAAGGTGAAGGGCATTCCCAAGCTGCAAGAGGAAATTCTAAAATTGGATTAATAGATCCTTTTTAGGAGAGTAAAGCTTGCTATAGTATAAGGTGGATCATATATTATATGGTCAATCAGGGTGGAACCGCGGGATTAAACCTCTCGTCCCTGTAACGATATGTTACTGTGGATGAAGGGGTTTTTATTTTATTTAATATTGAGGGAGGCTATTATAATTGACTTTTCAAGAGATGATTCTAACACTTCAGAACTTCTGGGCTGAACAAAATTGCATTTTAATGCAACCTTATGACGTGGAGAAGGGGGCAGGCACCATGAACCCAGCTACTTTCCTTAGGGCTTTAGGACCTGAGCCTTGGAATGTAGCGTATGTGGAGCCATCACGTCGCCCTGCTGATGGCCGCTATGGGGAAAATCCTAATCGTTTACTGCAACATCATCAATATCAGGTTATTATGAAACCCTCGCCAGCTAACATTCAAGAATTGTATTTAGAGAGTTTAGTTCGTTTGGGTATTGATCCTAGCCAACATGATATTCGTTTTGTAGAAGATAACTGGGAATCACCAACTCTTGGAGCATGGGGACTTGGCTGGGAAGTATGGCTTGATGGTATGGAAATCACTCAGTTCACTTATTTTCAACAAGTCGGTAGTATCGATGTTAAACCTGTATCCGTAGAAATTACCTATGGCTTGGAGCGCTTGGCTATGTATATACAAGGGAAAGAAAACGTGTATGAATTAGAATGGGTAAATGGTGTTACTTATGGTGATGTATTTCACCGTAATGAAGTAGAGCAATCACACTATAACTTTGAAATAGCCGATGTTAACTTATTATTCCAGCTTTTTGATATGTATGAAAAAGAAGCCATTCGTATTATTGAATCTGGGTTTGTACTGCCAGCTTATGATTATGTATTAAAATGCTCTCATACTTTTAATTTATTGGATGCGCGTGGTGCTATTAGTGTTAGCGAACGTACAGGTTTTATTGGACGGGTACGTAATATGGCGAGGCTCTGTGCACAAGGTTATCTAGAACAGCGTGAAAAATTAGGTTTTCCGTTGCTCAAGGAGGTTAAATAATTATGACAAAAGATTTATTATTCGAAATTGGTACAGAAGAAATTCCTGCCAGGTTTATGCCAGGGGCTTTACGTCAATTAGAAAGTGTTACTAAAAGTAAATTAGATGAACTCAGAATTGGGTATGGTGAAATTAAAGTTGTCGGTACACCTCGCCGCATGGCCTTAATTATACGTAATATGGTGGAGGAACAGGCTGATAAAA
Source organism: Pelosinus sp. UFO1 (assembly GCF_000725345.1). Classification (NCBI taxonomy): domain Bacteria; kingdom Bacillati; phylum Bacillota; class Negativicutes; order Selenomonadales; family Sporomusaceae; genus Pelosinus; species Pelosinus sp. UFO1. The sequence continues at coordinate 2,812,541 of NZ_CP008852.1, read as the reverse complement.
ATAGTGAAAACAAAGGTCCTTCTCTAAAAATCGCCTTTGATAATAATGGTGCTCCTACAAAAGCAGCTCAAGGGTTTGCACGTGGGCAAGGGGTAGATGCAGCTCAATTAGTTGTAAAAGATGGATATGTTTATGCTATGGTGCATGAAGTAGGCAAACCGGTAAAAGAGTTACTGCCGGCTATGTTAACTAGTATTATTGATAGTCTTAATTTCCCTAAAAATATGCGTTGGGCTAATCTAGATAAGAAATTTGTTCGTCCTATTCGGTGGATGGTGGCACTTTTTGGTAATGAGGTTATTCCTTTTACCGTTGCAGAAGTATCCACAAGTAATGTTACTCGTGGGCATCGATTCTTAAGTATTGGTGAAATAGTCATTAATTCTGTTGATGATTATTTTGATGCATTACATAAAAACTATGTTATGGTTGATCAAGATGTACGTCGTAAGGTGATTCGTGAACAAGTTGAAAAAATTGCTCTTAATCAAGGCGGTACTGCTGCGATAGATGAAGATTTGTTAGAAGAAGTAGTATATCTTGTAGAATATCCTACAGCCCTGTACGGACAATTTGAAGATAAGTATTTATCGCTGCCTCCAGAGGCTGTAATTACTCCTATGCGTGAGCATCAACGTTATTTCCCTGTAATTTCTAAAGAAGGGAAACTTCTACCTGTATTTATTACTGTTCGTAATGGTGGATCTGAACATATTGATATTGTTCGTCATGGTAATGAGAGGGTGCTTAAAGCGAGGTTGTCTGATGCTCAGTTCTTTTTTGAAGAAGACAAGAAAGTTAAATTAATTGATCGCTTAGACAAACTAAAGACGATTGTTTTTCAAGAAGGCTTGGGCACAATCTATGATAAAACAATACGTGTTAAGGAGCTTTCAATTAACATTGCCGAATCAGTTGGGGCTACTGATGATTTGCATCCTATAATTGAAAGAGGTGCTACCTTAGCAAAGACGGATCTTGTTACGGGTATGGTTTGTGAGTTTACTGAATTACAAGGTACCATGGGACGAGAATATGCGTTATTAAATAAAGAGCAACCAGAAGTGGCTCAGGCTATATTTGAACATTATTTACCACGTTTTGCTGGCGATGTATTACCAGAGAGTGTTGCGGGACGAGTTATTAGTATTGCCGATAAGCTTGATAATATTGTAGCAACCTTTAGTCGTGGCTTAATACCAACAGGATCTCAAGATCCATATGCCTTACGACGTCAGGCACTTGGAATTGTTAACATCTTAATTGACGGCAAATATCATGTATCTTTACATACTATGCTAGTTAAGGCAATGGATTTACTAAGTATTAATGATGATAAACGACAAGCGGATTTACTAGCTGAAATACAGGAGTTTTTCCGTTTGCGGATTAAAAATGTTTTATCGGATGAAAATATTCGTTATGATCTGATTGATGCAGTCATGGCAGTTGGTGTGGATAATATTTATGATACTTGGCTAAGGGCTAAAGCGATGGCAACTGATGGTTGCAGCAGTGAGATGCAAAAAGCTGTACAGGCTTTTACTCGTGTTGGTAATTTAGCTAAAAATGCACCAGTTGAAACAATTGAGGAAAATCTATTTATGGTTGACGAAGAACGTGCTTTATACCATGCATACAAATTGGCTTGTCAAGAGGTTTGCAAAATGACAGAAGCGAAAGATTATGCTGGTGTTATAAGGATTATGATTAACATGACTCAGCCAATTGATGCCTTTTTTAGTGTGGTAATGGTTATGGTTGAAGAGATAGATGTCCGAAATAATCGTTTAGCATTACTAAAAGCCATTATGGGGCTTAGTACAAAGATGGCAGATTTGAGTAAAATCGTTGCTTTATAAATAAAACGTAATGAAAATAAGCCTGTACATTTGTACGGGCTTATTTTGCTGTAATAATGATTACTCTAGGTGTTCTCTAAGGTTCTAGAAAGAGGAATTTGTATGATTTTAGCGTATAATACACAATATAGTACTTGTCGAGCCATTATAGTTAGATATATATATATATATTGATATTAAATGTAGTGAAGGTTGCAATATATAGTTGTTGTATACAAGGAGGTAAGTATCATAGCTAAATCATCTATAATTTATGCTTTATCTGATTCTATTGGAGAAACAGCGGAAATGATAGCTAGAGCAACGGCTAGTCAGTTTCAAGTTGGATCTTTTGAAATTATTCGTATTCCTTATATTAAAAGTACTGATCAAATTGAACGAATCCTTGAGGAAGCAGCAAATAATACAAGTGTTATTTGCCATACAATCGTAGGCCCTGAGCTTAGGAAGGCATTGCTGTCTCAAGCGAAGCGCCATGGCATTCCAACCATAGATATTATGGGACCTATGATTAATGCGGTGCAGCATGTGTCTGGGCTGCATCCTCAATTAAAGCCTGGGCTAATTCACACACTAGATCAAGCTTATTTTAAGCGTGTTGCAGCGATTGAATTTGCAGTAAAATATGATGATGGTAAAAATCCTTGTGGCATCTTAAAGGCAGATGTTGTATTGGTTGGAGTGTCACGTACATCTAAGACTCCCCTTAGTATGTACTTAGCTCATAAGGAACTAAAAGTGGCCAATGTACCAATGGTTCCCGAGGTGGCACCACCTAAAGAATTATTTGAAATTCCTGCAGAACGTATTGTAGGGCTAATTATTGATCCTATTAAGCTTAACAACATTCGTGCAGAAAGACTACGATCCATGGGACTCGATCCTGCTTCCTGTTATGCTGATTCCGAGCGAATTACAGAGGAAGTCGAATACGCTAAAAGTATTATGTATAAGCTGAAATGTCCGATTATTGATGTATCAAACAAAGCGATTGAGGAAACTGCAAATAAAATTATGGAACTTGTTTGCAAAAAGAAGCAGTCAGCTATCTATGGGAACGAGTTCTGTTCATAGGTGAATAAAAACCTCCAGCTCTTTTGCTGGAGGTTTTTATTCACCTATAGAAAGGTATCTGTAGCTATATTATATTTTGCAGTATCCGTAGTCACTAGGTTGTCATTTTGTCTAATTTGTACATTGCCGCTAAACACGGCATTTTTATCTCGCCAGTTATAGTCCACTTGATTGGCAGTAACCTTAAGATTTGCACGGGAGAACATTACATTCCCTTCGACGACAGCATGATCTTGACTGCCATATACATATACTTTATCAGCGGTAAAGGAGATATCGTCTTGGCTAACTGTTATGCCACCAGTTCCCCAAACTTCTAAGGAACCCATATTTACTTTAGCTTGACCAGCAGTAATAATACGGTTTTTTACTTCTATGTAAACATTTCCGTTTAATACATATAAACCTGTATTAATATCAAAATATTGTTGATCCGCTGTGATGATTGGTTTGGCAGCTAAAGTAGTGCCTGCAAAAAGTAACATAAGGAGCAATGTGAGTAGGAAAACTTTAGTTTTCATAGTAACTTCCTTTCATATTTAGAATAGCCAGCAAACTGAAAAAATAGATCTTTTTTTATTATAACAGAAATGTAGAGAAAAATGGAGGGATAAATGGATGATATGATGAAATGATTATAAGAATAAAATGGATAATAGAAGTTAGGTCACAATGAGAGAAGATAGTATTCCATATGATGGATTATTTGTAAAATGGAGGCGATATTATGAACATACGTGAACGTATTGAGGAGCAAGAACATAAGATGCTATCGGCTTTTGCAAGTAAGAGTAGGGATGCAATGCGGGAAAAAGAAGAAGATGCGTGTGAGTTTCGCACCGCTTTTCAACGTGATCGTGATCGAATTATTCATAGTAAGGCTTTTAGACGTTTAAAACATAAAACACAAGTATATATTTCTCCTGGCGATCATTATCGCATGCGCATGACTCATAGTTTAGAAGTATCACAAATATCTCGGACAATTGCCAGAGGACTAATGCTGAATGAAGATTTAACAGAAGCAATTGCTTTAGGGCATGATGTAGGACATACCCCATTTGGACATGTTGGTGAGTACGCTCTACGTGATTTAATTGGACATTATAATCATAATGAACAAAGTTTAAGAGTTGTAGAGCATCTTGAACGTAATGGAAAGGGGCTAAATTTAACACTAGAGGTAAAGGATGGAATTTTAAATCATACGGGTGCAAATAAACCATTTACCTTAGAAGGTAATATTGTCCGTATTGGCGATCGTATTGCTTATCTATGCCATGATTATGACGATGGTATTCGTGCAGGTATGATTAAAGCTGTTGATTTACCGGAAAAAGTTGCTCACATATTAGGTACAAATCCTTCGAATATGATTACTGTTATGGTATCTGATATGATTAAGAATTCAGATGGCTATAATGAAATAAAATTGTCTGCAAAAGTTAAAAATGCGATGGAAGAATTTCGTGAGTTCATGTTTCAAAAAGTCTACCATTCTGCGGAGTTAGAATCAGATCGTAAGAAAGCAAAATATATCATTCATAAACTGTACGAGTACTTTACTCTTCACCCAGAAAGTTTACCTCAGGAATTCTTAGAACGAGAAGAAAATTGGGGGTTAGAAGCAACCATTGTTGATTATATAGCTGGTTTGACGGATATATATGCTGTTCATTTATTTGAAGAATTATTTATACCTTCAAAATGGATTGCTCGGTAAATCCCATAATAAGATGAATCTAGTAATAGAAAGGTAATCGACGGATAGTTCGATTACCTTTTATTTCAAAAAAAATACATAAATTTTTAGAATGTAATGTGTGTATAAGCATAATTAAGAGGAAATCGCATACTTTAAATTTATTATCAAATAATATAAGTGTTGTCAATAGGGAAAAGAGGATATTTATAAGTTATATTGAATACTATTGTTTATGAAAGAATTCAATAAATAATTTGATGGGATTAAAAGCTAAGTAGAATCCGATTGTCTCTAGTATAAGATAGTAAGTATAACTGTATATTTATATTCTAGAAGGATTATGGGAATTTATGTAGAAATAAATCACAAAATCAAAATTAGATTTTCTTTTAATTAGATTGGATATGCTATTATTAGCAGGAAATTAAGAAAAAATAGCGAAAATATGAAAAATAGGATAATAGTATAGATTTGCTGTAATGATATCTAGTCGGAAGTAAAAAGCCATAATTGCTATAGGGTAGGTTAAGGGTGAATTTATGAAAGATGCGGTTTATGATGAGTTTATTGATAGATTACGTTCTGAAAGTGACATAGTAAGTATTCTATCAGATTATGTTCCTTTGAAAAAAAAGGGGAAAAATTATTGGGGCTGCTGTCCATTTCATCATGAGAACACTCCGTCATTTTCTGTAACACCTGACAAAGGATTCTTTTATTGTTTTGGTTGTCAAAGTGGTGGTAATGTATTCAATTTTTTGATGAAAATTGAAAACGTTAGTTTCTTTGATGCGGTGAAAATGTTGGCTCAAAAAATGAATATTCCTTTGCCAGAAAAGAACAAAACACCACAAGAGTTGGCAAGGGAGCGGGAACATACTAAATTATACCGTGCTAATGAATTGGCTAGGGAGTTTTTTTATGCTTGTTTGACAAAGACAGTCTATGGGAAGCAAGCAAAAGAGTACCTAGAATCCCGTGGGGTTACAAATGAAGTTATTGAAAGTTTTAAAATTGGTTTTGCTCCCCCAGCTTGGGATAAATTATTGCATGCCTTCTTAGAACGGGGGTTAGAGCAGGATATTATGCTAAAAGCTGGTTTAATTGTGGAACGAAATTCTGGTGATGGTGTTTATGATCGGTTTCGTAATCGCATTATGTTTCCTATTTCTGATGTACGTGGCCGGGTAGTTGGTTTTGGTGGAAGAGTGATTGATGATAGCCAACCTAAATATCTTAATTCACCAGAGACCCCTGTTTTTAACAAAAGATATATTTTGTTTGGTTTTCATGCTGCTCATAAGTTTATAAAAGAATCTGGGCAAGCCATCGTAGTAGAAGGCTATATGGATGCTATTACTGCTCATGCTTATGGCATAAAAAATGTAGTAGCGTCATTAGGAACAGCCTTTTCGCCAGAACAGGCAAAGTTATTACTTCGCAATGCGAACGAAATATGTTTTGCTTATGATAGTGATACAGCTGGTCAAAATGCTACGGTCAGAGCTTTAACAATTCTGCGCAGTATGGGGGCAAATGTGAGAGTGGTATTAATCCCTGATGGAAAAGATCCTGATGAATTTATCCGTAAGCATGGCGCTGAAGCTTTTAAGACATTAATTAAGGAAGCTAATGATGTTTTGGAGTATCAAATCAAGCAGGCTTTTGATAATACAGATTATAGTAGTTTAGAAGGTAAAGTTGCCGTAGTATCAAAAATAGTTCCAGTGTTAGCTTCGGCAGACAATGCTGTAGAAGTGAATACGCATATTGCGCGTATATCTCAGATGTTAGCAATTGACGAAAGTGCAATACGTAGTGAAGTTCGTAAATATTTGTTTCAAAATAAAAAGGATAAAAATGTAAATGTAGGAAAGAATATATCTAATATATTGGTTACGAGAAAACCATCGATTGCGATAGAGCAGGCCGAAAAACATCTTATTCGCTTGATGTGTGGGGATAGCTCCCTTATACCATATATTGAAAAAGAACTTTCTGTTACAGAAATACAGGGAGAGCACAGGCGTGAAATAATCGAATTAATATTTAAAGAGTATAATATGGGAAAAGATATTACGGATACTGCTTGGACGATGATGCTAAGTGAGACAGCAAATGCGGAATTATCCCATATTATGTTAATTGATATACAATACAATGATAGTGATAGTATAAAAATGGTTGATGATTGTATAAAAAATATGCGCCTAACAAACTTAAAGTTATTGTATGAACAGTCCCGATTAAGGGCTGATGAATTAGAACGTCTGGGGGATAGTGGTTTTCTGCAGGCATTAGCAGAAAGTCAACGAATAAAAGATGAAATTAATAAATTACATTGTGTTTAATCAAAAAAAAAACTACGCCTTGATTGGAATGGCCAATGGAGGAGGGGAGTAAAATGACAGAAAAAAAGACAATTTCGAGTGAATATGTAACTAAATTAGTGAACAAAGGGAAAAAACAGGGTGGCGTGCTAACTTATAGTGAAATCATGGATACTCTCCAAAGTGAAGATTTATCTCCTGATGAAATTGAAGAGATATATGAGGTCTTTTCTAGTAAAGGAATTGAAATAGTTGATGAACTTCCGGATGATACTGAAAGAGCAGATGAGCCTGATGTTGTCGAGGTAGAAGAAGTAACTCCTGAGGAAGTTGATATTGATTTAACTATCCCAGAGGGGATTAGTATTGACGACCCTGTTCGCATGTATCTTAAGGAAATTGGAAGAGTACCCTTACTGACGGCTGACGAAGAAATTAAACTGGCACAGCGCATGGAGCAAGGTGATGAAGAAGCCAAAAGACGTTTGGCAGAAGCCAATTTGCGGCTTGTAGTTAGTATTGCTAAACGTTATGTTGGACGTGGTATGTTATTTTTGGATTTAATTCAAGAAGGCAACCTTGGACTAATCAAAGCTGTTGAAAAATTTGATTATAATAAAGGTTACAAATTTAGTACGTATGCTACCTGGTGGATTCGTCAAGCAATTACTCGTGCAATAGCTGATCAGGCGCGGACGATTCGTATTCCTGTGCATATGGTAGAGACTATTAATAAATTGATTCGTGTATCTAGACAATTACTACAGGAATTAGGGCGTGAGCCTCAACCTGAAGAGATTGCAAAAGAGATGGATATTAGTGTTGAGCGTGTAAGAGAGATTATGAAAATTGCTCAAGAACCAGTATCTTTAGAAACGCCGATTGGTGAAGAAGAAGACTCTCATTTAGGAGATTTTATTGAGGATCAGGACGCACCAGCACCAGCTGAGGCAGCTTCTTTTATGCTCTTAAAGGAACAGTTAGAAGAGGTATTAGAAACTCTTACTCCACGGGAAGAAAAGGTTCTTAGACTGCGATTTGGTTTAGATGATGGACGGGCTCGCACATTAGAAGAAGTAGGACAACACTTTGGTGTTACCCGTGAACGTATTCGACAAATTGAGGCGAAAGCCCTTAGAAAACTACGTCATCCTAGCCGTAGCAAAAAATTAAAAGACTTTTTAGAGTAAAAAACTAAAAAAATATAAAAATCTTATAATATGAAAAAAAGTTGTTGACGTAATGTTGAAATTGTATTATAATTGTCAATGTTGACGACATTCCTTGATAGCTCAGTTGGTAGAGCAATCGGCTGTTAACCGATCGGTCGTAGGTTCGAGTCCTACTCAAGGAGCCATCTTATATGGATTACAAACAGGCTTTCCTTGGAAAACCTGTTTTAATATCTCTAGGGCCTATAGCTCAGCGGTAGAGCAGCCGGCTCATAACCGGCTGGTCCCTGGTTCGATCCCAGGTGGGCCCACCATTTTATATTACGCAATAAAGGCCCGTTGGTCAAGCGGTCAAGACACCGCCCTTTCACGGCGATAACGGGGGTTCGATTCCCCCACGGGTCACCATAATGGGCGATTAGCTCAGCTGGGAGAGCGCCTGCCTTACAAGCAGGATGTCGGCAGTTCGATCCTGTCATCGCCCACCATTTAAAAATGAAATGCAAAGCAGTATATGCTTTGCATTTTTTTACGGATTAGAGAACTTGTTACAATTTTTTCGATTCTAAGTAAAGTAACTAAGGCTTTTGCCTGCGGCTTTATGACTTGGTACAAGCCAAGTCTTTTTTTATAAGTATGTGCTCAACTACTAAGGAACAACATTGTATTGCTGCACAAAGGGATTGACTGCCGTTTATGATCCTTTGTGTGCTTTTTTATTTTAGTCGTTGAAATGTTTGTTTATTGATTAATTGTAAGTTATTTTTGTATAATAACAGAAAGAAAATAAAGGATGAGGTGTAATGCATTGAAGCTTGTTGGAAGATTAGCTGCGTTGGCGGAATTGGTGCCGGAGGGATCGCGTGTGGCAGATATTGGTACTGATCATGCTTATTTACCTATTGAATTAGTGCAAGGGCATATTGTTACTTCAGCAATAGCTGGTGACGTTAATCTGGGGCCTTGGAAGGCAGCAAAAGAACATGTAGATGCCCTCGGGCTTACGCACCGAATTTCTGTGCGTTTAGGTGATGGAATAACAGTGCTTTCTCCTGGAGAAGTGGATGTTGTTATTATTGCTGGTATGGGTGGTCAGACAATTATTGAGATACTAACAGGAAAGCCTGAAGTTACTAAGTCGCTTAAGCGTTTAATTTTGCAACCTATGGTGGCCGCGAATACTGTGAGACGTTGGTTAAATGAAAATGAATGGGATGTTGTTGACGAAAGATTGGTCCAAGAGGAAGGGCGATTGTACGAAATAGTTGTGGCCGAACCAGGGGGGGCAACTAGTTGTGAACCTATTATGTACGACATTGGGGAAAAACTGTGGAGAGATAAATCGGAACTTCTATCTGTACACATTGAGCAACTCATTGCGCAGACTAAACGCGTCTTACAGGAGATGTCACTCAGTGATAATGCAAAAAAGAGCCAAAAGTATCATGAATATACCGAAAGATTACAACAATTGGAGGCTAAACAGCGATGTCTGTAAAATGTCAAGTAATTATGGATGCAATGGATAAGTTAGCGCCAAGGCATTTAGCTGAAAGTTGGGATAATGTAGGTTTATTAGTTGGGAGCCCATCCCAAACAATCCATAAGATACGAATTACCTTAGATGTTACGAAGGAGGTTGTAGAGCAAGCGATACTCGATAATGTAGATCTCATCATTGCTCATCACCCTCTTATATTCAAAAGCATTACATCAATACGAACAGATTTGCCGCAAGGGCAAGTTTTATCCAGCCTGCTTAAGGCAAATATAGGGGTCTACGCAGCTCATACTAATCTTGATTCAGCGGAGGGTGGCGTTAATGATGCTTTAGCTGCCTGTTTAGGGTTGCAGGATATTCAACCCTTAGCAGTAAACTCCACTGAAAAGTTATGCAAATTAGTAGTGTTTGTGCCGCAAACTCATGTAGAAGTGGTGCGAGAAGCGTTAGCAGCGGCTGGGGCTGGGCATATTGGAAAATATAGTAACTGCACATTTTCGGCAAATGGTATAGGTACTTTTTTACCTTTAGAAGATGCAAAACCATTCATTGGTAATAATGGTAAGTTAGAATCTGTTGAAGAAAGCCGCATTGAAACAGTTATGCCCGACAGAATTAGTCGTAGGGTAATTAAAGCGATGATTAAAGCCCATCCCTATGAGGAAGTTGCGTATGATTTATATCAACTAATGAATTCAGGTAAAGAATTTGGATTAGGTCGTATAGGTAAGCTCGAAATACCTATGTTGTTTTCAGATTTTGCGGATCAGGTGAAAAATCTATTAGGAGTAGATTCTGTAAATATAGCAGGTTCATGTGATAAGTTGATAAAGAAGGTAGCAGTATGTGGGGGCGCTGGTGCTGGGGTATTGCATAAAGCGGTATTTGCTGGAGCCGATGTATTAGTAACCGGAGATGTAAAATACCATGAAGCCCAAAATGCTATAGTAAGTGGTATTGGTATTATTGACGCGGGCCATTTTGCCACGGAGCAACCTATATTGTCTCGTGTAAAAGAATTTCTAACTTCCTGTGCCGATCAAGGTAAGTGGTCGGTTATTGTCGAGGTTGATGAAATCAACAAAAATATTCTACATCGATATTAAAAATAATTAGCCGCAGAAATTTATTGACTTAGCAAATGATTTATGATATGATATTATCTCAGTCGATATTGAAATTATTGTTGTGAGTAGGAAAGATGATCGCGGATGCCCATAAAGCATACGAGGAAAGTCCGAGCTCCATAGGGCAGGGTGCTGGATAACGTCCAGCGAGGGCGACCTTAGGGAAAGTGCCATAGAAATGTAAACCGCCAGCTTATGCTGGTAAGGATGGAACGGTGCGGTAAGAGCGCACCAGCAGTCAGGTGACTGGCTGGCTAGGTAAACCCCACCTGGAGCAAGACCGAATAGGGAAGGGATGAAGCTGCCCGCTGAACCTTCCGGGTTGCGTCGCTAGAGCTGTCAGGTAACTGCCAGACTAGATAGATGATCATCACCGCGTGAGCGGAACAGAACTCGGCTTATTGATCACTCACAGCCTTATGTAAATAAACCCTCTATATTCTTAGAATGTAGAGGGTTTTTGTCTTATTTCAGGAAAGGCATTTCTGGAAATAATAATTCCTATTACATACTATGAATAGTAAAACAAGTTTAAATATCTAGTAACTATTGACTTTTAATTAAATGTTTTCTAAAATGTAAATAAGCTAGCAAATAAGCATGATTTAAAATCTAAACAATAGTTAATAATAAGAATCATAAAAAGTAGGAGGTTTTATAATGAGCGTATTGAATATTGCCGATGAAAATGAATTTAAAGAAAAAATATCGCAGAAGGATAAACCTGTACTAGTGGATTTTTGGGCTTCATGGTGTGGACCATGTAAAATGGTTGCCCCTGAATTAGAAGCTGTAGGACAAGAATATGAAGGAAAAGCAGTAGTTATGAAAGTAAATGTTGATGAGCAGCAACAACTTGCCAGTAACTATAATGTGATGGGAATTCCAACCTTATTATTATTTAAAGATGGTGTAGAGGTCGAACGTATTGTAGGATATCGTCCACGTAAAGATTTAATGGATGCTATCGATAAGGTTATATAAAGTTAATAAGGAAAGGCTTAGCCGTGGCTAAGCCTTTCCTTTAATGTTATTCTATATTTTAGAAATTTATATTGTCTAACGGCTATTAATTTGCGATAATATGAGTATAAAGGGGGTTGGTCATGTTTAATTTTAGTATGTCTGAATTAGTGGTTATTTTGGCAATTGCCTTAGTTGTATTTGGACCAGCTAAACTACCGGAGATAGGTAAGGCAATAGGTAAGGGAATTAGTAATTTCAAAACGGCTGTTACCAATGAGGACGATAATCGCAAATCCTAAGATAGGTCATTATTAACTAGAGACTGGAAGCCTGTTTTTTATAGCAAATAATGTAGCAACTTAGATTAGCAAACCCGGAAGGAGTTCTATATGATCATTTCATGGAATACTACTCAGGCCTGTAATATTAGCTGTGTTCATTGTTATCGTGATGCAGGAACGAAAAGAACAGATGAATTAAGTACGGAAGAAGGTAAGAAATTATTAGATGAAATGGCTCGCGCTGGCTTTAAAATTATTATTTTAAGTGGTGGCGAACCATTGATGCGATCTGATATTTACGAATTAATTCGCTACGCTAAAAGTATTGGTCTAAGGCCTGTACTTGGTACGAATGGAATTCTAATTACTGAGGAAGTAGCTATTAAACTAAAAGAGGCTGGACTTGGAGCAGCGGGCATTAGTCTAGATAGCACTGATAAAAACATTCATGACAAGTTTCGGCAGTCGGAAGGTGCTTGGGATAAAACAATTGCTGCTATGCAAGCCTGTAAGAAGGTGGGGCTTCCTTTTCAAATTCATACAACAATAACTACGTGGAATGAAAAGGAAGTTACTGATATTACTGATTTAGCGGTCAAAATAGGAGCTATGGCTCATCATATCTTTTTCTTAGTGCCCACAGGCAGGGGGAAAGATATTGAAGATACCACGCTAAAAACAGAGCAATATGAAGCAGTGCTAACACGCATATTAGAGAAACAAAAAGAAGTACCAATTGAACTTAAACCTACCTGTGCTCCTCAATTTATGCGTATAGCTAAGGAACGTAATATACCAATGCGATTTACGCGTGGCTGTTTAGCGGGTACTGGTTATTGTGTAATTCTGCCAAATGGTGACGTACAAGCTTGTCCTTATTTGCCGATTAAGATCGGCAATGTTCGTGAAACTGATTTTGATATCCTTTGGCGAGATAGTGAGATGTTTAATAAATTACGACACGAAACATTAAAAGGCGGCTGTGGAACTTGTGGCTATGATGGTATTTGTGGTGGCTGTCGGGCTCGCGCTTATTACTATTATGATGGAGATTATATGGCAGAAGAGCCATGGTGTGATCGCGGAGTTAGAGAAGTAAAAAAATAAGGCTCACTTTCTGTGTTCTTATGGACTTGGCATAAGCTAAGTCCTTTTGTAATAAGATGGGAGGTTAATTATGGATAATTTGGAGTCAATGTGGGATTTATTCCAAAAGAAAAATGTAAGCCGGCGTAGTTTTTTGAAAACCTGTGTCACAGTTACAGGAATTTTAGGATTATCACCGATGATGATTTCAGAAGTGGTATCTGCAGCTGAAAAGCAGCCCCTAGTGCCTGTCATTTGGCTACATGGACATGAGTGTACAGGGTGTGATGAGGCTTTTATTCGCTCACAGACACCTTTGGCCTCTGATGTCCTATTAAACATGATTTCCATGGAATATATGGATGTATTAGCTGCTGCTGCAGGTGAACCGTTAGAACAACATTTACAAGAAGTTATGAAAAAGTATAATGGAAAATATTTACTTGCAATTGAAGGTGCAGTTCCATTGAATGATGATGGTACTTCTTGTATGGTAGGTGGTAAACCCTTTGTACATAATCTTAAAGAAGTAGCAAAAGGTGCTGCTGCAATCATTGAAGTTGGCTCTTGTGCGGCTTGGGGAGGAATTCAAGCTGCTAAACCAAACCCTACTAAATCTGTTTCCGTCAGTGATGTAATTAGTGGCAAGACAATTATAAAGGTACCGGGCTGTCCGCCGATCCCAGAAGTTATCACAGGTGTGATCATGCATTATACCCTATTTGGACAAATTCCTCCTTTGGACAGCAAAGGCCGCCCGAAACAATTTTTTGGCAATCGGATTCATGATACTTGTTATCGTCGTCCCTTTTTTGATTCGGGTATGTTTGTCGAGAAGTTTGATGACGCAGGCAGTAAGGCTGGTTGGTGTTTATACAAGGTCGGGTGTCGCGGACCGGAAGCTTATAATTCTTGTGGTAACATGCGATGGTGGAATGGGCTTTCCTACCCGATTCAATCTGGAGCACCCTGCGTAGCTTGTGCTTCTAATAATTTTTGGGATAATGATCCGTTTTATGAACGTATGCCTAACATTCCTGTTCCTAATGTCATTGCGAATGCGGATAAAGTTGGCTTGGTTGCGGCAGGCGCCCTTACAGCTGGTGTAATTGCTCATGGTGCTCTTTCTGCTATTCAACATAGAAGACATCATAAAGATGACAATAATGAACGAGATAATGATAATGAATAGAAGAAATGAGGAGGATGTTTTGTGAAACGTGTTGTTGTTGATCCTGTAAATCGTATTGAAGGGCATTTACGATTAGAAGTTACGGTTGATGAAACTACTGGTAAGGTACAAGATGCATTATCTAGTGGCACAGCATGGCGTGGTATTGAACTAATTTTAAAAGGTCGTGATCCTCGAGATGCATGGCTTTTTGCGCAAAGAATTTGTGGCGTTTGCACTACTGTTCACGCATTAGGTTGCTTGCGGGCAGTAGAAGATGCATTAGGGATCCAAATTCCTAAAAATGCGAACTATATCCGAAACATTATTGCAACGACACAAATGGTACATGATCATATTGTACATTTTTATCATTTACATGCCTTGGATTGGATTAGTCCTGTTGCTGCTCTTAAAGCAGATCCAGCAGCTACCGCAGCTTTACAAAATACAGTGTTAGAAAAATATGATTTAGGCCTAAAAGGTCCAGTTGAATTTGACACTAGTGCATATCCTAAAGAATTCCCTAAAGCTACCACTGCTTATTTTAAGAGTATACAAGATAAAGTGAAAAAAATTGTGGATAGTGGTCAATTAGGGATCTTCTCTGCTCAGTGGTGGGATCACCCTGATTATGATGTAGTACCACCAGAGGTACATTTAATGGCAGTATCCCATTATTTAAATATGCTTGATAAACAACGTGAAATTGTTATTTCCCATGTCGTCTTTGGTGGAAAAAATCCTCATCCTCATTATGTGGTTGGTGGTATGCCTTGCTCTATTTCGATGAATGACATGAATGCACCGATTAATACAGAACGTTTGGCAGCTGTGGATACGTCAATCAATCTGGCAATCAGTCTTGCTAGTTCCTTTTACGTGCCCGATGTACTAGCAATTGGAGAGTTATACGTTAAAAAGGGTTATGTTGACGGCGGTGGCTTAGCTAAAGAGAGGGTACTTGGTTTTGGAGACTATCCAGAGGAGACCTATTCTGGAACTTCAAATGGTGATTTTCATAAGAATTTATTGCTGCGCTCTGATGGCGTTGTAGAACAGTTTTCTCAAGGTGTTGATAAAGCCGTATTTCATACTTTTGAAGCTAAAGACTTAGTGGATCCAGAAGTATTAACGGAAGGTGTTGAACACTCCTGGTACAATTATCCTGAAAAGGATATGGATTTGCACCCGTGGAGTGGTGTGACTAAACCCGAGTACACTGCACCAAAAGAGGGAACGAAAACTGATTGGAAATACCTTGATGAGAATGGCAAATATTCGTGGATTAAGACCCCAAAATGGAAAGGCAAGATGGCCGAAGTAGGACCTCTTTCGCGTTATATTATAGTATACACGAAAGTAAAGCAGGGAATCATTAAAGAGCCGACTTGGGTTGAAAAAATGATGGTTGATCAAATAGATGGAGTCTCAAAAGTGTTAAACATAGCACCAGAAAAGTGGATGTTATCAACTGTTGGTCGTACGGCAGTACGAGGGCTAGAAGCGCAAGTCATGGCATATCTCAGCAAGTATTACTTTGATAAACTAGTAAATAATATTAAAGCTGGCGATACTTCTGTTGCAAATATGGAAAAATGGGAACCTACGATGTGGCCTAAGGAAGCAAAGGGTGTAGGTCTTCATGAAGCACCTCGTGGTGGTCTTAGCCATTGGGTAGTTATTAAAGATGGTAAAATCGCTAATTATCAGGCAGTTGTACCATCTACGTGGAATGCTTGTCCACGGGATAGTAAGTCTGGTTATGGACCTTATGAAGCTACTATGATGGATACTAAAGTAAAGATTGCTGATAAGCCTCTTGAAATTTTAAAAGCAATACATGCTTTTGATCCTTGTTTAGCTTGTGCTACTCATTTGTATGATACTTCAGGTCGTCAATTGGCAGTTGTACATAGTGATCCTTATTTGAAGGCCTAGGAATGGTAGGTAAGGAGGAGTATAATGAAGACTCGTGTAGTAACTGTTTATTATGTATTTACAATATGGACGAGAATTTTTCATTGGATAATGGCGGGGGCTATTTTAGTTCTGTTTGTTACGGGTCTATATATTGGTAATCCTTTTTATATTGGTAGCCAAGGTGTAGAACCAACGTTTGCTATTAGTAACTGGGCATCGATGTCTACAATTAGGTTCATTCATTTTTCTGCGGCGTACATATTAATGGCATCCTTTATTTTACGGATTTATGGATTTATCATACATAAAGGTGATCGTATGCTCCCGAAACCCTGGACGAAACTATTTTGGACAGGAATGCTTGATATGGGCCTGCATTATGGCTTTATGCGTTCTGCTCATAGACCATACCTAAGAAATTCAATGGCCAGGTCAGGATATGGTGGCGTGTATGGTATGATTTTTTTAGAAGCCTTTACAGGATTTGCTATGTATGCACAAGTTAATCCCAATAGCGGACTTGCTAAGTTGTTTGGACCTATCAACCATTTATTAATTGATGAATATACTGTGCATCTAATTCATCATTACGTAGCGTGGATGATTGTTTTATTTGTCATTATCCATGTATATATGGCGACAAGGGCTGACATGAGTGAAAAATATGGTGAGATTTCTGCAATGTTTTCAGGAGTTAAGTTTTATGATAAAGAACCGGATGATATAGGAGATCTAAAAGAATGAAGCAAATCACGGTTTTAGGGGTAGGAAACATTTTGATGCAGGATGAAGGATTTGGTGTAAGAGTAGTGGAACATTTGCTTAGCCACTACTCCTTTCCTCCCAATGTACAGGTATTAGATGGCGGTACGCTAGGCATGGAGTTGTTACGTTTTTTAGTTGGAACAGATAATTTAATTTTAATTGATGCTGTGTCAGGGCAATTACCACCCGGATCTTTTTATCGGTTTCAAAATGACGAAGTTAAGGCATACTTTAAAGAAAAAGTATCGATGCATGAACTTGGCATTCAAGATGTACTCGCGATAATGGAAGTATTAGAAAAACCTGCTAAGGAAATCATGATAATGGGAGTACAACCATTCGCGATTGATATTGGTTTGGAATTAACACCTATAGTAGCAGAAACAATGGATAATGTAGTAAAAGAGATATTACAAGTATTGAAAGATTGGCAGGTAGAGGTTGGGAAAATTCATGAATGAAGCAGTATTATCGCAAAAGAGTAAAGCAGTCTTGTTTGAGATAAACGGGGCATTAAAACGCTTTACCTTGACTGGTGAAACATGGAGTGTCTTTATTAATAAGATGTCTCTTACTGATGATGAGCGTCAAGAAATTCGAGATTTTCTCGGTCTCGGGAGTATTACCATCCACTTGTCTGATACTGCTGAACCAGCGGAGTGGATGGAAAGTGGTATAGCAGGAATATGGTACGGTGTATTTTATGATCAGACAAAAAACCCTATACTTGAGACGATCGAAATCGGCAATTATCCTCAAGTAGCTTCTGCACAAATTGAAGATATAAATATGGGGTTGCAAAAATTAACACAAAAATTAGCGTAAAATACTGAATGAGAAGGTGGTTGGTAACCTTCTCATTCAGTATTTTTGTTTTATATTCCTAGTTTTAATGGATAAAGAGAAAGAAAAGTCTACATACTAAATTTGAAAAAAGGGAGGTGAATGCACATGCTATCAGGCGTAAAATGTACTGTATCGAATTGTAAATATTGGAGAAATGGTGAACACTGTGATGCTTCTGCAATTGAGGTCAATGTAGATGGTGGTGGTAAAGCCGCTAATCAAAGTGAACAAACAAACTGTAAAACTTTTTATCAAAAGTAAAGAAAGTTTTAGAGGGAATATAAAATTCAGCTATGCTGATTTTATATTCCTTTTGGTATACATACTTCTAGGCAGCCATATATATTTATGGGGGTGGGAGTATGGATATTAAGAATTTATATGTTGTTGTGGTACGGGATGATAAACAGGAAAAAATCAAAATAGAGGAATATCGTAAGAATAACAGTACAGGGCATAATGAAGTACTATTTACATTAGATAATCAAAAAGCGTGGGTCGATGCTTATGATGTGTTACTGTATAAAGATTTAGGCAGTGTTTTTTGTTGGAAGGATTATAATGAAGGAAAATATATCGTACTAAATGAATCTAATTCAATTTGTCCTCGGTGCGGATGGTGGATATGCCATCATTGCGGAGCTTGTTATTGTAATAAATCCTGATGATTTTCTAAAAGGATAGAGGATATCACGTGGTGAATAACGAATTATTTACTAGAATAGTAGTAAGAGAGGATGATAAGGTTGGTGCGTGGTATCCGAGGTGCCACTACGGTGGAGAAAAATGAGTCAACTGAGATTATTAGCAACGTAATAGAGCTTCTATCAGCTCTGGTTGAGGCAAATAAAATCGACATAGAAGATATTGGGGCTGTAATTTTCAGCTCGACTCCAGATGTTAATTCGGCGTTTCCGGCTATTGCAGCAAGGAATTTAGGATGGACAGAGGTACCATTATTCGGTACGCAGGAAATTGACAGCCCAAATGGGGTAGCGCACTGTATTCGTGTACTTATATTGTTAAATACTGATTTGCCACAAAAAGCGATTAGGCATTTATATTTAAGAGGCGCAGTAGTATTGCGGCAAGATATTAATAAAGAAAAATAGACTTGTCTTTTAATTATATTATTATAAGTTTAATCTATAGGCTTATAATAATCATTAAAAGTAAGCCTTTGCTATGGGAGGCAAAGGCTTACTTTTATGAATGATCATAATAAAGTTAGGACAAGTTAGGAATAGAGGAGAAAATAATGAAATTCATCTCGATTGTTGTACCTGTATATAATGAAGAAGAGAATATTGAATTTTTTTACCAGGAAGTTTGTAAACATATGGAGCCATTACCTTATAAGTTTGAATTACTTTTTGTCGATGATGGTTCAAGTGATGCGACACCCCTGCTATTAGAGAAAATATCGCAGCAAGACAGCAGGGTTAGAGGATTGATTATGGCGCGAAATTATGGACATCAATTAGCTTTGACTTGTGGTCTTGATCATGCTGATGGCGATGGTGTTATTACAATGGATGGAGATATGCAACATCCACCTGAAATGTTGCCAGTTCTTTTGGCAAAATGGGAAGAGGGATTTGAGGTAGTTCAAACGATAAGAATTAGTACCGAAGGAGTTTCCTGGTTTAAGTCTGTTACTTCTGGTCTATTTTATAAGCTAATTAATGCTATGTCTAAAGTGCATATTCAAGAAGGTGGTTCGGATTTTCGTTTATTGGATAAAGCTGTTGTACAAAGTTTTCGTCGTTACAAAGAAAGGGCACGCTTTATTCGAGGTATGATCGGGGCAATCGGTTATCGGCAAGCATTGGTAGAGTTCGTTGCTCCGAAACGTTTTGCTGGTACATCTAAGTTTTCTTTACGGAAAATGATGCATTTTGCTCTTGATGGAATTACTGCTTATTCTAAATTACCTTTACGCTTTGCCTTTTTTATGGGATTGTTATTTGCGTTGATTAGCTTTGCTGTGACAATGCATGTTGTATATATTAAGTTGTTTACTCTAGAGGCAGTACCAGGGTGGGCGACGATTTCTGCAAGTATCTTATTTTTAGGTGGATTACAATTGTTAGGGCTAGGTATTATTGGAGAATATGTAGGGCGCATATTTGAAGAAGTAAAGCAACGTCCCTTGTATTTGTTGCGTGTAGAATTAAAGCAACAGCAAAAAGAATAAATGCAATTATGATTTATTTTGCTAAAAGTGGATAATTCATACAAAACTTGTAAAAGAAAATATTAATTGTAAAATAATGAGATGTATGGCAGGAATATTCACTTAAAAAGCGAATAATAAAAAATGTGCAGTTTTATAAAAGCCTAATCAATGCACAGGACCGGGGGAACCAAAGTTTTGGGGTGAAACCTTTTGGCTGATTTTTATTTGCCTAGAGGTAGGGGGATCTCAACCCTAACCCGTCAGCTAACCTCGGAGGCTAGTGAGAGGGGTATGTATATTGACTAAAATTTTTCGAGTCGTGGTGTTATTGCTATTTTTAGTTAGTGCAGGAACCATAACCTGCGCGGCAGCTGCTTACCATCAAGGCGATCAGGGTGATGACATAGCTAGTATTCAAGCACAATTAAATGCACTTGGGTATAATGCTGGTAGCTCTGATGGGGATTTTGGTGAAGTAACAGTTAAGGCAGTAAAAAACTTTCAAAGAGACAGAGGTCTAGACGCTGATGGAGTGATTGGTATGCAAACATACCGTGCGATCATGGGCAGAGAGATGTCAGTTAGTCGTGATAGTTCCAGTGCTGCAACTAGGCGGGTAATACAGACAGCATTGCGTTATCAAGGTGTACCTTATGTTTTTGGTGGGACTACACCGAATGGTTTTGATTGTTCGGGTTTTACTCGCTATGTATTTGCGCAAGCTGGTGTTTATTTGCCAAGAGCTGCTGATGAACAGTATGAAGTTGGGCAACCTGTATCCTACAGTCGCCTACAACCAGGAGACACTGTGTTTTTTACTACCTATGAAGCTGGTGCTTCCCACTCTGGTATTTATGTGGGCAATGGGCAGTTTATTAGCGCTACTTCAAGTCGTGGAGTAGTAATTGATCGATTGGATAGTGGTTATTGGGGAGCACGTTACCTTGGAGCGCGTCGGGTGCTATAATGCAGTGTAAGGGGAGGCTAGTACGCCTCCTTGCTTTTATTTTTAGTATTACAGGAACACAATATAACCAAACTAGGCTCTGCCAGTGCAATGCTTTGGTGGGAGGCCTAGTTTTTATATGTTTATGTTATATATATTTATCGTTAAATAAGTTATACTATACTAAAGGTATTTTCTTATTTTAATAGCAAATGAGTATTTTGTAATTTGGGCACTAATGAGTTGCCTCTACTAAGTACGGAGGCTTGTATGTTTAAATTATATTGGCAAAAATTTATAGTACCGCATTGGGAGATGGTATTATTGGCATTGATATGTTTTATCATTGCCAGTATTGCGGGTTTGTTGGCTCCCTTAGTTATAAAGTTTTTAATTGATGATGCATTAATTGCTGGGGATGAGGATTTTTTACATCTGATTATAGCAGGTGTCATCGGTTTATATTTATTACGGGGTATATTTTCATATATTTATGGACAAAAGATAGCAAAAGCGGGTAATCTGATGTTGGCAAAACTGCGACAGAGGATGTTTGAACGGTTACAACAACTAGATTATGCATATTTTATTAATACCTCAACAGGTGAAATTATTTCTTTATTTACAAATGACTTAGGGTTGATTCAGCAAGCTGTTTCAGTGGCGGTACCTGATTTGTTAGTCGAGTCACTTAATTTAATTGCTATCCTAATGATTATGATTTACTTTGATTGGCAACTGGCATTAGTGACCTTTGCTACTTTGCCCTTTATTATTCTTGCTACTAGCTTTTTTAATGAAAAAATTAGTGGATTAGGCAAATTGGTGGAAGAAACTTTGGGCGAAGTGACTAGCATATTGCATCAGGCCTTATTATCGGTAAAAGTGGTACAAAGCTATGTGCGAGAAGAGTATGAATCACAAAAATTTTGCTTGCGCATGCGCCATGCGGCTGGTGATTTTATTAAAGTACAGCGATTAAAGGCTATTTTAATTGCTTTAGTAGAATTCCTAGCGTCCATCGGCCTGACGGGAATTATATGGTATGGTGGTCGAGAAGTAATTAATGATAAGTTAACCATAGGCGGCATGTTTGCTTTTTTGATATATATTATTAATATTCCAACGCCTATCAGAAAGATTAGCGAAGCTGTTTCTAGTATGAAGTTAGGCATTGTTGCTTGGCAAAGGGTTAGTAGTTTGGAAAGAGAAACGAAGGTAGTGTTTGACGGAAAACAAGAAATAGATAAGGTTATGGGAAAGGTTGAATTTAGAGATGTAAATTTTGAATATCTCCCAGAGCTAGGGACCTTAAGGGGAATTAATTTTATAATACGTCCAGGTGATATGGTGGCCATTGTAGGACCAAGTGGTGCCGGAAAATCATCTTTTGCGAATTTACTCCTACGTTTTTATGATCCTATTTCCGGGGTTATTTTATTGGATGATCTTAATATAAAAGAGATAAAGATGAGTTGTTTACGTAAACAGATCGGATTTATTCAACAACAACCGATTTTATTTAATATAAGTATTTTAGAGAACATTCGGTATGGACGACCAAATGCTACCTTCGATGAAGTAAAACAAGCAGCAAAACTAGCGAATGCCCATGATTTTATTATGAATTTGCCTGGTGGTTATGATTATATTGTTGGTGAATTGGGTAATAATGTATCCGGGGGACAGCGGCAGCGTATTGCAATTGCTCGTGCCATTATTGTTGAACCACCAATTTTATTATTAGATGAACCAACAGCAGCCCTTGATACAGAGGCTGAGAAATTGGTTATGGAGTCCATACGTAAAGTTAGCAAAAATCGTACAACTTTTCTAATTACCCATCGATTGTCTAGTTTATTAGATTCAGATAAAGTGATTTGTTTAATGAATGGCAGAATTACAGAAGCAGGAACACACGCAGAACTTGTAGAACGAGGCGGAGTGTATGCTAAGGCCGTATTTAATGAAGAGATGCAGGCATAAAAAGTAGGGCGGGTAGTGATACTCGCCAAGGGCTTTGCACTCTTTACTTATTTTTATGTTGCTAATAAGAATGTTATTACTTAATTAAAGGAAAAATATAAAATGATATATGAAGTAATGAAACAATTAAAAGACAAAGGATATCGAATCACGCCTCAGCGGCGCGTTATTATAGAAAAAATTGTACATACGGCAGGATTGTTAACGGCAGCTGAAATTTGGAATTTAGTGCGTCAAGAATATAACGACATTGGGCTAGACACAATTTATCGAAATATTAGTATGTTAACAGAGATGGGGATTCTTATACCAATTTCCGGAACGGGAAAAGAGAGTACACGATATGAATTGGCTCATGCCAATCACCATCATCATGTTGTTTGTGTAAAATGCGGGCAGGCTGTTTGTATTGACTATTGTCCAATTAATCAAGAATTTATTGAAATGCTCAGGATGAATGGATATGAATTAATTCGTCATAATGTTGAGTTATTAGGTCTATGTACGGATTGTAAAAGTCTGTGAGGAGAATAGAAAATGTGTGAAGTAAAACTAGTGGATATTAATTTTTCTTATAATAATACGGTTGCGTTAGAAAATATATCTCTAACGGTTTCAAAAGGGGATTTTGTTGCTGTAGTTGGTCCAAACGGAGCTGGTAAAAGTACGATGCTTAGAGTTACAGCCGGACTTTTAAAACCTAGCCGTGGAGAGGTAAGTATTGGTGGAAAAGATTTACTTACAGCAAAAGGACATGGCTTAATTGGTTATGTACCGCAAAATTATGGAAAGAATATAATGGGATTTCCAGCAACTGTGAAAGAAGTAGTAGCACTGGGATTAACGTTAGGTTCAGCAGCTACTCGGAATAATCATCAGGCTGCCAAGCACATTACTAGCCATATGTTAGAGTTGGTGGGGGCAGAGAATTTACGCGATCGGCGTATTGGTGAGCTTTCAGGCGGGCAGCAACAGAGGGTTATGGTGGCAATGGCTTTGGCAGCGAATCCAGAGTTGCTATTATTAGATGAACCCACTAGCGGAATTGATTACGAAGCAAGTGCAAAAATCTACGAGCTCTTAGGTACTTTAAATAAAAATCTAGGTATTACAGTAGTTATGGTTTCTCATGATATTGAAAAAGCGGTATCATGGGCTAATAAAGTAGCATGTATCAATCGAAAACTATGTTTCTATGGTAGTAGTGAAGAGTTTGAAGCTACTCATGCCCAGGCTCGGCATTTGTGGTACTATACAGGGTGATGAGGTGAAATGATGGAATTTTTTCAGTATGATTTTATTCAAAGGGCATTATTGGCAGGTCTCATAACGGGGATTGTTTGCCCACTTATCGGAAGTTTTGTAGTGGTGCGTCGTCAATCTCTAATTGGTGATGGCTTGGGACATATTGCTTTTGCTGGTGTAACAGGCGGCTATATGGTGGGATTATATCCAGTAGTTGGAGCTTTGATTATGACTATAGCGGGTGCAGTGGGCATTGAATTAGTTCGTAGGCGCCATATGGAATTTGCTGATATGGGATTAGCAATATTCTTTTATGCGGGCGCGGCTATGGCTATTATTTTTAGTACGATGACTCGTATGCCAAGTTCTGGATTATTAAGCTTTTTGTTTGGGAGTATTATTACAGTATCTCTTGTTGATGTGATAACAATAGCTTGTTCCGGAACTCTAGTACTAGCTATTGTTTATTTTTTATTTGATAAGCTTATGTTAATGGCCTTAGATGAAGACATTGCAAAAGTTGCAGGGATTAATACGGGAATGATCAATATGCTGTTTAGCATATTGACAGCTTTAGTCGTTGTCGTTGGCATGACGATAGTCGGTATCTTACTTGTGAGTGCGTTAATGATAATACCTGTGGCAACAGCTCATCTGCTCAGGGTGGGATTCAAGGCTACCATGGGATGGGCAGTAGTATTTTCTATAATATCTGTACTCATTGGCCTAACATCTTCTTTTTATTTGGACATTGCTCCTGGTGGTACCATTGTAATGACTGCCGTTTTGGAATATATTTTTATATCGGTTGTAAGAATGGGTATCAATCGGAAGGAAAGACAAGATGTAGGTACTTCATCTTCTTTTGGGAACCAATAACATAACTAGATTTGCGTATTGGCGTAGTATTGGTAATACAGCCACAGAAGAAATAATATTAAATAGCGTATGTACTATAGCCACCTGCCCAGCAAAATCTGCTGTGAGATAGGTGGCTATTTTCACTAGTAAATTTGTAAATGGTAAGAAAATAAAAACACCTAATACATTAAGAAGGATATGGGCTGCAGCGAGACGTCTCGCTGATAAAGATGCTGTTAATGCTACAATAATGGAAGATAAACAGGATCCAATATTGTTGCCGTAGACTACATAAGTAGCTGTTGTTAGATCGATAATCCCATCGCTGGCTAGGACCATTAATACACCTGTAGCGGCGCTGCTAGATTGAAATAAAAGAGTAATGATCATTCCTCCAAGGATTCCATAAATAGAATTTTCTTTGGCGGCAAGCAAATAACTAATAACAGTTGTAAATTCTGAAAGACTGCTTAAGGCTTCTGATAAAATACTCATGCCAATAAACATACTAAGTAATCCTGAAGCTGCCATACCGAGGTAGCGAAGTTTTTTGGATATGATTGTGAGTAATAAACTGAATAGAAATAATGGTAAGATAACTTGTTCCGGTATCGTGATAGTCATCAATTGTACTGTGGAACATGTGCCAATATTTGCTCCTAGAATAATCCCTAGACCTTGATAAAAGGATAAATACTCTGCATGGACCAAGCCTATAGTTAATAATGAAACTGCAGTACTGCTTTGCATAATCGCAGCGGCAAACATACCTACAAATAAACCACGCAAAGGAGTTTTAGTTAGTTGGCTTAAGAGCGACTGTAATTTAGTCCATAATAGTTTTTGTAGACCAAGACGCATGAAGTAAATACCACCCAATAACAGTGTGGTACCGATTAGACTCAATAGTAGCATAACATACATTGCATTACCTCCATCTTCAAGTTGCAATATAATGTATGTTACTAGCTATGATTCTAAAACAAAGAATTTTTATAGGAAAACGCCTTTGCAATATTGCAAGGCGGTTTTTTGGGTACAGTATGGGTTGGCTAGGAGCAAGGGACTTCGACAGAATCAAGTATTCTTTGTAGATAGGATGCATAGATATTATTGGTAATATTATAAAAGGAGATCATAAAATGAAGAAGACTGTCGCTGAAAAAGTAGTTACTAATATAAATGATGCTTTGGCTTATAACAAAATGCATCCCTATTTATTGTATTTATTAAAACAACAAAAAGAACTGAATAATAGAAAAATCATTATTTTATGTATTGGATCGGATAAATATATTGGCGACGCTCTTGGTCCCTTAGTGGGCTCTTATTTGCTAGAAAACACAAAAAGCATTGTTTATGGTAGCTTGGATAATCCTGTTCATGCAGGAAATTTAGTAGAAGTAATTCAGAGTATAGAAAAACAGCATCATCAGCCTATTATTATTGCTGTTGACGCATGTTTAGGTAAAAATAATGAAATTGGCAATATGGAAATATGGGAGGGAGGTATAGAGGCTGGTATTGCTGTTGGCAATAAATTACCTTATATCGGCACCATTTCAATTATTGGTGTAGTCAACGCGGGAGGCTATATGGGATATTTAGATTTACAGAGTGCCTCATTATCGATTGTTATAAAACTTAGCAATTGCATTGGTAAGGTGATAAGTGATGTGATTAATTACGTTACGGATTATGATGCAGTTTAACTTATGGAAAACTTATCATTCTGGAAATAATCTTTCCCATAGTACGTAGACAAGAATAAGAATACAGGCAAATAGTAGTTGGAAATCACCAGCATATTGTTCCATGATATCACTCTCCTTTTGCGATTATATGCTACGTGCTAGAAAGACGCAAGTCTATTATTTAAAAAGTCAGTACTCTTTCATTAATATCTGAATTCAGTAGAGTTGTACATTTATTGCAACGAGAGGAAAAAAATACGAGTAAGAAGTGGAAGTCTAAGGAAACTTTTAAAAAGATCTATGATATACAAAAATTAACAGGCACATGAAGAGATATTATACCATACAATGAAGCAAGTGATTTGCGGGGGTGAATGTTGTGGTGTCTTTTTTTGCGGCATTAGCAGTTTCTATTGTGAATGGCCTTTCCCTACTGGTTTCTTACGTAACCAATAATACTTTTCCCTTACCTCTTTCAGAAAAGGAAGAACAAATATACTTGGAACGGCTAAAAAGCGGAGATGAAAATGCGAAAAGCATATTAATCGAGAGAAATCTAAGATTAGTAGCACACATTGTTAAAAAATTTGATAATACGGGTGAAGATATTGATGATTTAATTTCAATCGGCACAATCGGGCTAATAAAAGCGATTAATACTTTTGATGTAGCGAAGAAAATTCGCTTAGCAACCTACGCAGCTAGATGTATTGAAAATGAAATTTTAATGCATCTTAGAAGTACACGTCGCACGCGTGCTGAAGTTAGCTTATACGATCCTATTGGAGTGGATAAGGAAGGAAATGAATTTACATCATATATTTATCTGTATTGGGCATTGAAGCCATGTAATTACTGGGGTAAACGGGGATTTATCACTAGTGTAAATTGATCACCTTTTTGCCATTTTTCTTTGCGATAGGTGGCATTTTCTAGCACTGACTTTAACATATTATTTTTCTCAGTAGGGTTATTGGATTTCTCATAGACTTCTAAAACGTGTTGAACCTTAGGAATAATATCCTTTTTAGCTTTCTCATGTTGAATCTCATTCGACAAGGCAAATTCTGTTTTGTCGATATTTTTTTTTGTATCAGCAATTTTCTCAGATAATTTTGCTGATCTTTCTAGGTAGGTATCAGCATTATAAATCCCTTTTTCTAATAAGTCATGTAAATTGTCTTTTTGCAGCTCTAATTCTTTTAATTCCTTTTTGAGGTTTTTATATACCTTCTCTTTGAGGTCAATGGTATTATCCTGTTCATTAGCCTTAAAATTATCCCACTGAGCGCGATATTCGTTAAGCCATAGCAGCAGGCCCTCTAATATTTTCTGCTCCACATATTCAAAGCGGCAGCTTTTATTACGACAATACCGATTGTAGCACATGAGGTGAGGGTACTGTTGATGCTGATAAGGACGATAGATCATTGAACCGCCGCATATATCGCATTTAATCAATCCAGCTAGGGGATTGGTAATGCCGTTAATAAGCTGATAGGGCGGGTGATATTTTTTTGACAGCATTTGTTGCACCTGCTCAAATTCTTCAAGAGTGACATAGGGTTCATGACAATCATAAATCCAAATTTGCTCTTCTTTGGGGCGCAATTTTGTTTCCCTGCCAATACGGGTAGTCGACTTCTTCGAAGCTACTTTTTTCCACGCATTAACACCAGCGTAGGTAGGATTCTTTAAAATAGCTAAAATCGATGAGGCAGACCATTTCTTACCCGTATAAGATAGATATCCCATGTCATTCAGTTCATTCGCTATCTTATTGGTTCCCATGTTCATCCTGTATAACTTCCATATTAAAGTCGTAGGTTCACTTTGTTCTGGGTTCTTAATTAAGTATCTCTTGCGGTCTTTTTTCTCTATTAGGTATCCATAGGGAGGTACGGTGCCAAGGTAGTTACCATCTTCCAAGGATCTAATTCTGCCGCCTTGTAAGCGTCTAGTGATGATCTTGAGCTCTTTGCGTGCCATGAAAGATTCAAACTCGGTATATTCTTCGTCCCATTCATCGTTTAAATCATATATTTTACGTGGAGTTACGATCTTAGTTTTTGCTTGTTTAAAGGTTTCTATAATTAAACCTTGATCCTGCATCTTGCCACGACCAAGACGATCAATATCCATACAGAAAACAGATTTCCATTTTCCTTCTTCAATTTCTTTTAGTAGGTTTAACATCTCAGGCCGATGGATGATGCTCTCACCTGACACAACTTCTTCAAAGACTTTAGTAATATTCACACCATATACTTTAGCTGTTTTAAATAATGCCTTTTTATGCTTAGCGAGAGTTTCCCCTTCACCTCTGGATTCTGCTTCCTGATCTTCTCTTGATTTACGGAGATAGAAACAAGAAGGCTCTAGGTCTTTATGATACTGGTTGCTCACATTAGCACCTTCCTTGTTGCGATATCATTATAAATGATATCTTTCAAACATATTTAGTATTTACTTTATACCATAATCGGGAAAAATCCTTCTAATCTATGGTAGGAGTTTATTTGTTTTTAGGGAAAAGAAGTAAGAAGCGTTTTTTTCAAACCTGTCATCGGACAGCATTTAAAGACAGGACAGATAAGCAGAAAGTATTTAATATAGAACTAGAGAGGGGTGGCTCGATGAATTGGCTCGATGCAATGAATAAGGCAGTAGAATATCTGGAGGATAACATTACTGAAAAGCTTGATATTGAGAAGGTGGCGAAAATCGCCTTATCCTCTACGTTTCACTTTCAGCGTATGTATCATATGATTACTGGTATTACAATAGCTGAATATATACGAAGAAGAAGGCTCACACTTGCTGCTCAGGATATTGTATCTGGCGAAAAAATCATTAATGTGGCTTATAAGTATGGCTATGAAACGCCCGAAGCATTCACAAAAGCTTTTGGGAAAATGCATGGAATAAGCCCTTCGGCTGCGCGCGAGCCGGGAGCAAATCTCAAGGCATATCCTAAGCTCTCCTTTCACATTTCAATAAAAGGAGATAAAAATATGGATTATAAGATTGTTGATAAAGAAAGCTTTACAGTAGTGGGTAAACAACGAAGGATAACTATGGTAGACGGAGAAAATTTCAAACAGGTGCCCCAATTTTGGAACGATTGCATGAACGATGGATCATACGAGTGGATTAATTCAAGAGCCGGTGAACGTGGCGTGTTAGGTATATGTAAGGATTTTGGTAAGTATAAAGATGAATTTAATTATATGATAGCAATTGAGAACATCAAAGAAACTCTTCCCAGTGGATATATTTCGACAACGATACCAGCAGCAACCTGGGCTATATTTGAATTAGTCGGAGCACTGCCTGAAGCGATACAGGATCTTACTCGAAGGATATTTACAGAGTGGTTGCCTGCTGCAGGATATCAACATGATTGTGCACCAGAGCTTGAGGTCTATCCTAAAGGTGATATATACTCTCCAGATTACAGATGTGAGATTTGGATTCCTATCAAGAAGTAATAGCGCAAAACTCCTGCTAAGTTGGCAGGAGTTTTGCGTGTTTATGGGACATGGAATCAACAGAGCCGTCCCTGTGAGTCTTCCGAGGGCGACAATATATTTCACTTGATGCAAAAATATGGGGACAAGGATGTTGTTTCAAAACACTAAACATAACCTGTGTCCCTGTACTATATATATCAATTCACTTTTTACCCAAAACCAGGGTTAGTCATCACCAATTGGGTCTTCAATTAGAGTAGCAAACATAAATTGATGCACATGATCCTCAACCTCAGTGGTCATTCCAGTTGCAAAATGCACATGTCTGTCATTTACACGAACTGCTGGACCTGTACGAATACAAATTAAGTGAAAGTGGTCATCAAAAAAGTCTGTTCTTGTTTGGATCTCGTGTACATGCTGATTATTACCTATACAGAGAGCTTCACCTGATACCCCAGCAAAACGGTGGTTATGGGGATCTTCATCATCCTCTGTTGCAATTTTAACGCTTCCTAAAAATTCATGCACATGAAACTGCTCTTCTTCGCAGTGACAACATTTCCTTGTAGCTTCGTCCATGGAAAAGCCTCCTAACTATTTTATATGTTACATTTTATGTTATTTAAGACCATCTTGTTACATTAAGGAAAACATCATTGTGTCCCTATGTTTTCAGAACGTGTTGCCTTTAGCATATGCAGGACAGATCGTTAGCAATAACAGAGAGAAGGGGATCATAATATTCTAAAAAACTTCGCCGTATGTGTCAGGTGACAGTTCTTCGACTTAAATTACTATGAAAAAATTTGCAGTTAGGTGATACGCAGAACTGTATCATTTATAATTGAAAAATAACTCCTGCTAAGTTGGCAGGAGTTTTGTGTGTTTATTGGGACATGGAATACAAAGAGTGGAGTATGTCAGAGTAGGGGTGAGAGTGAGGAAAATTTGAGACTAAATCCACTCAGTATAGCTAATCCCAGTTGCCGTTTAAACTCCCAATAACTATAACCATTCATTGTAAGTATCCCACTTGCCGTTTAGTCGGGATTGAGCCTTTTGACGTTCTTTTGTGTAAAGAGAGGGATAGTATTGGAGAATATTGAGAGAAATTTGGTATTCTTTCAGGGCGGCCTCTTTTTGTCCGCTAAGTTCATATCCTTGGGCCAGATTGAAATGAGCCATTAATATCCTATCGTTAAGTTGAATGGCTTTTAGAGAGTCGGTAATGGAATTGTCATATTGGCCCAATAGGCCGTAAGCGTTGCTACGGTTAATTAGAGCCCCAAAGTTGGAGGGATCAAGTTCGAGAATTGTTGAACAATCGGTGATGTCTTGATCATAATTCTTTAGTCGGCCATTAACTAAGCTACGAATTTCATAGGCACGAATGTTTCGAGGGTCGAGTTCGATTGCTTTATTCACATCGGCGAGAGCAAGTTCATATTGTTTAGTTTCAAAACAGTAGACCCTAGCCCGATATAAATACGATATCGAAATTGGTGTGATTTCGATAAGTTTGGTAAAGTCGTCAATTGCTAAGTCATATTTCTTTAAATAAACATAAAAATTGCCGCGTGAAAAATATGATACAGGATACCCAGGGTTAAGCCGAATTGAGGTTGCGTAATCGGTGAGTGCCAATTCATTTTGACCAACGAGAGAATAAGCCGTACCGCGGTGGGCAAAGGCTTGATAGGATTGTGGGTTGTACTCGATGGCTTTAGTAAAATCGTTAATGGCTACGGAATAATTATTTTTTCTTAGATATGCAAAACCGCGTTGATTGTAGGCTGTTGTATTAGTGGAATCGAGTTCTAGGAGTTGGGAGAAGGTGGCGATTGAATCATCGTATTGTTTGTCATTTAGTTGCTGATTACCGAGGTTTAATAATAAGGTAACGTCTTGACTACTAGTAGCGAAAGCAGTTGGTGATATAAGAAGTAAGACAATTGCTATGATGAACGTCGCAGATTTATAATTAAACATAAAACACCTCCAAGTTAATTTAATAGCAATATTCCATAAAAAGGAGAAAAGTCCTACTGTAATGCAGTGAAAATTAGAGTTAGGAGTTTTGAAATAGTTCACCTTTAGCAATGATACGCGGATCTTTGTTATTTATACTAAAGAAAAACTCCTGCTAGGCAGGAGTTTTTGGCTTATTTCTGAGTGATATGAAATCACCCCTATTAGATAGTGATGCTTTTTTCTATCTAAAGGGGTGAAATTTAGAGGAATATCATGGCTACGGGAAGCTATTAGAATTCTTCAACAAAGTAGTCGACGCCTTTATTATGCTTATGAGTGAAATTTTTAGTTTCTTCGATCATTCCTGCTGATTTTAGTTCTTCCGCTACTTGAAATAATGATTGTTTTTTCGTCTCAGGCAGGTTGTTTACGAAACGATTTATCTTTGTTGTTGGTACTTTTGCGTTAAACCCTACACCGCCGAATTTAATATGATTTTGGGACATAAGGATTCCTCCTTTTTTGTATAGCTTACCCTAGTTTCTAAAGAAATTCTACCAAGATATTGCCTCCGTTCTTTAGTTTCTCCAGACCTATTAAATACAGCCCTGCTTTTCGAGATGGGAAAACTGGTAATTTTTGAATAGGAAGAAGTTTGTGTTGAATAAAACTACTCAATGGAACCGTCCCCATGAGTCTTACGTTGACAATTGAGTAAGTAGCGGCTAATTTAAAAAGAAAAACCGCCTATTACAGCGGATCAGTTTAGTATATTCGTTTTTTAAGATATCAATTATTTTTCCAATTTACTTTTGCTTGCAATCCCCAAGAATTGTAATATAATTAGTAATAGGTGGAAATTAAAAAGTCGCCGTGTCCTGAGAGTGTTGACGCACTCCTAGGCACGAGCAGGTGAACCAGCACCTACACGTAACAGCTAGCTGTCTACGACGACAATTTATTATACCGTGAACTTTCCTTGAAGACAAGGGAAGGTATGTTCGGGGATAATAGTATTGTGGTTTATTGGCAGAGGCTTTGCGTCTGCATGCAATCATGAAGCAAAGCGCATGTGTAGGTTGAATAGACCTCGCATGCGCTTTTTAATTTCCCCCAAAACAGCTGTTTGCTGGTTTCTTCTATCCGCAAATACGGATAGAAGAAACTTCATGCAGTATGAAAATGGGGGGAGATACATTGTTATCAGTAAAAGGTAAGAGAAGAAGAAGCCGTGGCTGCCAAAGCAGCACACTAGCGTGTGGTGGAGATTCCTCCCCGCCATACGAATGGGAGAGATGTAATGTTGATCCAAAATGCAATTACAGGGGAATACATGGATAAGTTAATAGTGAGGAGAGGATTATCGTGAAAAGGGAAAACCTTTTTGAAAGTGCTATGGATTCTATGGAGGATGTTAGTCTTAACATACCGTTGCAGAATATATCAAGCGAATATTATTATTCAAATATAGCGGCTAAAGAATATGAAGATGAACTACGTGCAGCACTGCCCTCGAATTTACATCTCACATTAAGTAGGTTAGCTGATAAAAATAATGAAAGGGAAGCAGCGAGTATGGCTCTTAGTTATCGACAGGGGTTTTCTGACTCAATACGATTTATTATGCAGGCATTGTCCTGGGATCCATCAAGACGGTAAACTGTTGGAACTAGAAAGGGAACAGGTTTATTGTCCCAGGAGTAGTAAATTTCCTGAACAATACAGTACCACTATCTTCATCCCCTCAAGCTGATAAATTCTTGGCTCCAATGTTTGCAGTCATCCCACTTCAATTATCGGCATACTACGCTGCCATCACTCGTGGTTGTGACGTAGATAAACCAAGAAACTTGGCTAAGTCAGTAACAGTAGAGTAGTAAAAAATGATAACCGCGCCTATCCTCGGAAAGTTTGAGGATAGGCGCGGTTTTATTTTAGGGAAAAACTGTTCTTTTTAGAAGAAATATTTTTTCTATAAGGAGGGGGAAGGGTCGTTGGTTAAGCTATCTATCCGTAAATAGTTACTGAATTTTAATATTGTATGGCATTTAAGATTAATCGGGGGGGAACCGTATCATTGGTAATCGCGAAACAAGCCCTGCAAGGATTCTAATATAAATCCCTGCAGGGCTTGATGTATATGAATAAGATAGGCAAGCATACTGTTTATTAATAGAAGAAGTAATCCCTAAAGCCGGAAGGTGTGGCAGATAGAAATAACCGGTCTATTAGTAAACATGAAACAGAAATTAGTATCAAAAACGTCTATTTCTCCAGAAAAAGGTCGAGGTAGATCTCTAAAACACGATAAAACGTATCTAAATCTTCGATAGTACATTTTTTTAACAGAGCCTCAGTAGTATTGCTGATATCAGTAATATCATAAAGCTTATGAGCCCTTGATAAAGCCTTGCCTTGCTCAGTAGGATACAATAGCAATTTTTTATTGTCGTTTTCTTGTTTCGTTTTGTAAATATATCCAGCTTTTTCTAGAGATTTTACTGTCTGGGATATGGCAGAGCGGGTGCGGTTACGTTTTTTTGCAAGTTGAGAAATGGTTACTCCTGGTTCGTGTTCAATTGAAGTCAGGATATGAACTTCTGGCATGCTGATGAGATTACCGGTTCCGTAGTCCTTAGCTTCCTGCATATAATTGTTAAAGTAGTATACAAAATCGTATAACTTTTCTGCACGTACGTTTAAAGTTTTATATAAAGAATCAAGGGATTCTAAGTCCTTTTGTATTGATTGACGTTCCATTTATATTATAACCCCCTATATTAACATGAAGTATAGCATAGGTAATTAAAATTAGACAAGAATTATTTTTAATGAAGCAATTAAAACAGTTTATTTTTTTAGTTAAGCAGATTAACTAAAAAAATAAAAAAATAGAAAAATATAACAAATTTATGCTTGAATATGATGAATTTGTATGATATATTACAAATATAGTTAAGTTGCTTAACAAACAATAAGGAGGGGCTATTTTTGACAACAAATGAATTTGTAAAGAAGTACTCGGTAGAACGTTATGGGACTAGTTCGTTAAAATGGGATGCTTTAGATGTACGTTTTGGTGATCCCGATTTACTTTCTATGTGGGTAGCGGACATGGAATTTAAAACATGTGAAAAAATCATTGAGGCAATGGTAGAGCGCACTAGACATGGGGTATTTGGATATTCCTATATTCCAGATGATTATTATAAGGCATTTTCGCATTGGATGGAAAAACGCCATGGGTTTCCAATCGAGAAAGAATGGGTTCGATTTGCTTCTGGTGTTGTAACGACATTGTACTGGACGATAAATGCCTTTACCAATCCGGGGGAAGCTTGTATGATTTTTACTCCCGTATATTATCCATTTCATAATGCGGTAAAAGACACCGGGAGAAAACTGGTTACCGTAGATTTGGTTAATAATAATGGCTATTTTACAATTGATTATGCTGCAGTTGAAAATGCAATTGTAGAAAATGAAGTGAAGTTATTTATTCAATGTTCGCCGCATAATCCTGCGGGGCGAGTATGGACGGAAGATGAACTAGATCGAATTCTGGGTATTTGTAAAAAGCATAATGTACTGGTTGTTAGTGATGAAATTCATCAGGACATTATCATTGGCGATAAAAAGTTTATTCCGGCAGCAATTATAAGGGACGGGAAGTACCTGGACAATCTTATAACTGTCTCGGCAGCGTCTAAGACATTTAACCTAGCTGCCTTGCTACACAACCATATTGTGATTTGTGATGAAAAATTACGAAAAAGATATGATGCATATGCAAAAACGGTAAACCAGTCAGAAGTAAATGTCATGGGGGTTATAGCTACGCAGGCTGCGTATACGTATGGCGAAGAATGGCTGGAAAATTTGTTGGAAATAATTAGAACGAATTACCGTTATATAAAGGAGGAACTAAATAACAAAGCTCCTGAAATTGTGGTAACTCCCTTGGAGGGTACATATCTGCTGCTTCTAGATCTGCGGAAATATATTAAGCCGGAAGATACGAAAGCCTTTATTCAGGACAAGTGCCGTCTGGCAGTAGATTTCGGAGAATGGTTTGGCGCAAACTTTAAAGGATTTGTAAGACTAAACCTGGCAACAGATCCTAAATATGTACATCGGGCAACTGCCAACATAATTGATATTATCGGGAAACTGTAGTTAGAAATTAATTTACAGAGAGGGATGGTTATAATGTCATTTTTAAAAAACAATAAATCATCATTTTTCCTGTTGGGTAGTATGGTTACGGGCGCTATAATCGGTGCAGTTTGGGGACCTGGTGCTGCTGCATTGCAACCTTTGGCAGACTTATTTTTAAATTTGTTGTACTGCGTCGTGGTTCCTATGATTTTTGTCAGCCTGGTTTCATCAATTGCCAATATGAAAAGTTTGCAAAAATTAAAGAATTTATTGGTAGTGATGATGACTATTTTTCTTCTTACCCAGGTGTTTGCTTCGATATATATGGTTGGCGTATGTGCTGTCTTTGATCCGGGTAAAGACGTTGTTATTAATATGACTGAGGAAGTAAAGGATTTGAAGAGCAATAACAATGTTCTTGCTATGTTTACGGCAAATGATTTTTCGCTGTTGTGGTCACGCAAGAATCTGATGGCGCTGATCGTGTTCAGTATGATGGTCGGTACTGCGCTGTTGTCATTAGGGGAAAAAGGCAAGAATATGGTTGCTTTCTTCGATGAAGGGACTCAGTTGATCATGAAAGTGGTCGGATATGTAATGAAGATTGCTCCTTTGGGATTGGGTGCACTTTTTGCAACGCTGGTAGGAGAGTACGGAAGTGAATTTACCGGTTCTCTAGCCAAAGCCCTGATCATATATTTTGTTGCTGCAATTGTTTATTTTATTTTGTCCAGTATTTTGTTTTCGTATATTGGCGGCGGAGCAGAAGGTGTAAGGCGCTATTTCAGATATTGTTTACCTCCAACATTAACGGCTCTTGGAACATGTTCTTCTGCAGCTTCCATGCCGGTCAATTTTACATTTGCCTCTAAATGCGGTATTTCTAAAGAAGTAGGGGATTTGGTAATTCCCTTAGGAACAAACTTGCAGAAAGATGGCGCATGTTTAATTACAGTACTGAAGATTGCCTTTATGTGCAGCGTCTTTGGTATAAATTTTATGGATCCGGCGATTATACTTAAAACAATTATATGTGCGACGCTGGCTTCTATGGTTATGGGGGCTATTCCGGCAGGCGGTTACGTGGGAGAATTGTTTATCATCTCCATGTTTGGCTTCCCGGCCGTATCCATACCGGTCATGGTCTTAATCGGTACAATTACTGACGCCCCTGCCACTGCAATTAATGTTACCGTACATGTAAGCTCCGCCATGATTGTTGAACGGTTTGTAAATGGGAAGAAATGGATTGAGGAAAAATGTTTTAGTAAACAAGATTCGGCATTTTCGGATTACACAGTATAATACTAGGAGGAAATATTATGAATGTAATCAATACCACAAATGCACCTGGAGCGATCGGACCTTATTCTCAAGGTTATGAAGCGAATGGTTTTGTATTTAGCTCCGGCCAGATTCCGGTTGATCCTGTTACCGGCAGTGTTCCGGAAGGAATTAAGGCACAGGCGGAGCAGAGCAGCAAAAATGTAGGTGCTATTTTGAAAGCAGCAGGAAGTAGCTATGAGAAAGTATTAAAAACCACCTGCTTTCTGGCAGATATGGCCGATTTTGCTGCATTTAATGAGGTATATGCAAAATATTTTATTTCTAAACCTTCCAGAAGCTGTGTGGCTGTAAAAGAACTTCCCAAGGGAGTTCTTTGTGAGATAGAAGCTATCGCTATAAAGTAATATTATAAAGTTGAATACCAGCAAGGTTTATTTGAGTACCTATAAGCCATTGTAAAGGAACATAATAAAGGGGCATAGGAAAGCACCGACTATAGAGGTCAGTGCTTTCCTATTGTTTATGGAAAATTTATTGTAAAGCGGGAAGAAAAGAAAATGGATATAAACAAGAAATACCATTTTGATACCAATGCGATTCATGCAGGCAATGATGGAGAAAATCCTAGCTATGCATTAAATCCTCCAATTTTTCAAACATCCACTTTTGTATTTGAGGATTTAAATCATGTGGAGCGGGTGATGTCATTTGAAAGTGATGACTATGTGTACACCAGAGGGAATAACCCGACCCTGCGGCTGTTTGAAAATAAGATAACAGCTCTAGAAGAGGGGAATGGAGCCGTGGCTTTTGCCTCTGGTATGGCAGCCATTAGCTCGGTATTATTTTCCCTACTACGGGCAGGGGATAATGTCATCGTTAATCGCACGGTGTACGGCTCTACTTTTAATGTGCTGAAAAAAGTGCTACCAAAGTATAATATTAGCCACAAAGTTACTGATTTAAGCAAACTAGAGAATTTGGAAGCCTTAATTGATGAAAAGACTAAGGTGATTTACTTTGAAACGCCATGTAACCCCAACTTAACCATTGTAGATATAAAAAGGGTGGTGGGCATTGCCAAAAAGCATGGAGTGAAAGTAGTGGTGGATAATACGTTTGCCTCTCCTTATTTCCAGAGGCCACTAACTTTTGGGGTGGATGTGGTGATTCACAGTGCCACTAAGTATATCTGCGGACATGGTGATGTGATTGGTGGAGTAGTCGTATCTAATGATATGGATTATATAGTAAGCCTAAAGTTTGAGTATATGTGTGAATTTGGCGGTGTTATGAGCCCTTTTAATGCTTGGCTGTTATTGAGAGGCTTGAAGACTTTAGGTCTGCGTATGAGACGGCATGAGGCCAATGCCATGGAAATCGCTAAGTTTCCAGGGTCATGTACCCAGGATTAGAAAGCTTTCTGGGTTACCAAGTAGCTAAAGAGCAGATGGACGGCTTCGGTGGTATGATTACCTTTGAGGTTATCGGCGGTATAGAAGAAGCCAAGAAGGTTTTAAATGGCGTAAAGCTTCTGCAAATTGCCGTCAGTTTAGGGGACTGCGAAAGTCTGATAGAGCATCCGGCATCTATGACCCACCGGGGCTATCCCCAAGAAAAACTAGAAGAGTTTGGCCTAACAGAAAATATGATTCGTATTTCTGTAGGCTTGGAGTGTGTTAGGGATATTATTGCTGATTTGGAAAATGCTTTGGCGTTACTATGAAAATACTCTTACAACTGATGATAGCTTGAGTCATAAAGTATAATTCGCCGTTAGAGGTGATACGCAGAACTGTATCATTTATAATAGTGAAAAACTCTTGCAAGGATTCTTAAGAGAATATTTGCAGGAGTTTGTATGTTTATGGGCGATATTACAGAGATTAGATTAGATAAAGGGTAATATAAACAAAGGCAAACGTTTGTAAAAACATATTATAAAAGACACAGCCCATCCATTCTAGTAATGGAATAGTGCTGTGTCTTTTATAATATTTTTTCATTCCGAAAAGTCGCAAACTCTTCTGTGATATTAAAGTGTTCCGCTAGTTCCCAAGTCTCGTACAATCCGCTGCCGATTTCGTACTGGCTAAGACGGCGAAGAAATATTAGTGCATATAAACATGAACTAAAAAAATCGAAAGGAGTGATCATAAAGACCAGTTTCTAGGGTCGTCCCCCGGGATCATCCTCATATATATAGTCGAGGTGATGGTTCTATGGAACGGAAATATGATGCAACATATCATCTAGGCAATACTGTCGTTCATGTAGTTGCTCCTCCTCCTATGACAGAAGCGGAGAAGGAAAAGATACTGCGTGAGTTTTATCGCCATGCATGGAATGCCTGGAACTTACTGTCAGTTGAGGAACGCCTGAGGATTAATGCTGAGTATGAGTAACCGGGTAATTCCGGTGCCTAAATTATGTACAAGCAGTGTAGTGGGGCAATTTGAAAATATTCGCTTTAGTATCATAAATCCAATCGGTAAAAAATCATTATTTAATGATACTATCAATTTTAAAAAAGGATGCCCGTCTAGTGGATAGGCAAGTGGGGGTGTGAACGAAAAGAATGTTGTCCGCTTATATAAATTATCACATGAAAGGTGTTGAAAGAACACGCCATATAATTGGCGGTCAATAAGGCGTTTGTAATCTATCCTTTATTCATTTATCAAGCCGATCTTCTTTGTCATCTTTCTTGTTAGCCATAGGTTTTGCTGTAGGTTGAAAGATTGGAGTAAATCGGTGTGAAGATTCCGATTGCCCTTCGTATGTACATTGAATGTGTTTGCAAAGAATAACTATCCATCGAGCTATCATGGCACGGGTTATAAAGGTAATAAAGGTATAACCATGATTCCAGTTTAAGAGTCGTACCTCGCCTATGGCAACAAATAGAGGTGCAATAACAAAACAATAGATAGCTCCCGCGAACACTGTGCCAATAAGATATTTAGACCAAGTATCTGAATACTGGTAGACAATCATAAGGAGGATGGGGGCAAGTGTTAAATGAAACGGGAAAAAGCCAGGTGTAAAGGGGAAAATCCTCACTAAGTACT
This sequence comes from Pelosinus sp. UFO1, assembly GCF_000725345.1. NCBI lineage: Bacteria > Bacillati > Bacillota > Negativicutes > Selenomonadales > Sporomusaceae > Pelosinus > Pelosinus sp. UFO1. The sequence continues at coordinate 2,771,858 of NZ_CP008852.1, read as the reverse complement.
GCCAAAGTAACAAGTTGTCAGCAATTGTGTCAACAACAGCCGACATCACTGCTAGTAATGAGCCAAATAGGAGCAGTTCTATCAGTTTTGATTTATCAAGTAACTTCCACCAGATGAAATAACTGGAAAAAAGAAAAAGTATAGTAAACCACCATGTGAAAGAAAAAAGTTCTGTGGTTATCCAGGATGTATAAAGTTGGTCCCAGAGCACACTTTTTGTCGCAGCTATCATTTCAGGATTTTGCATGTCCTAACCTCCTTACACTTTATTTTATCCAATAACTGCAATGTAATTCTGGGATTTGAGAAATAACCAACAATATTATGTGATGTTATAAGATTTCTAAAAAGAGTTAGATGGTTACTTATAACTTGCAGGCGACGAGAGATATGTCTATGTAAAGAAAATATAGTCGGTGGTTTAACCCATGCTCCAGAGGTAAATATACCCAAATAGGTAAAGCAGTTTGTAGTTTCACTGTAGACGTAGATACAGGCTATGGAGATCGCAAAAGAGCTGACTTCATACCCGTTATTTCCTGGGAAAAACTAGGCGATATTTGTGGCAATAACCTTACTAAGGGGCGTCGGGTTCTAGTAGAAGGGAGGTTACAGATTCAGGACTATGAAAAGGACGGAGTAAAAAAGGAGAGCTGCCGACGTTGTTGCTCAAAATGTTGAGTTCATGGATAGCAAGGCATCTACATCACCTGAGAAGAAAGATCCAGCCGATCCGACTCAATTTGGTACAGCGATATTCCCTGAAGAAGAAATCCCTTTTTAAGTAAGCCTCGGCAGCGTAGCAGTAAGAAAGCAGAAAAGCTCATGCAGCGGGGACGTGGTAAGTAAAATGTAAGGGCGGGATTTAAATAATTAAAAGGCCAGTCATAAGACTGACCTTATTACAATCACTCTACAGAATTATGTTCGAAGACGTAGGATTCTGTAACGCTTTTAGGACTCGTTTTATTAGTTACTTCTTTTTCAATATCCCCATTTGCTAGGTCCTTTGCAAGACCGCCTTCACTAGGCATTCTATAACGTGTATATGAGCCATCAATTATAGTTTTTTTATCCATGAAATCACCTCCTAATAGTAGTTTTCCCCTAGTTTTTTATTAAATGTAAAGATGTTTATCTATTCATTTTTATATAGCGTAAGGGAGGGACATAATGTGGAGTCTGTTTCCGGCAGAAATTGAGATAAGGGTGATATAAATTTAAAATGGCTGCTCTAAAAGAACAGCCATACTTAAAGCCACGTAAGATAATTATATTTTAGGTAATTCTTCCAGTAGTCATCTAGTTGAAACATTAAGTTCCAATGGCCTTAAATAAATTATTCTTTTTCAAAACCGTCGATGGTGACGGAAAGGGAAGAAAGGGAAGAATGGGAAGAATGGGAAAAATCCGAATCCGAATCTACGTCTACCGAACCCACCGAACCCACCGAACCCACCGAACCCACCAAATCCACCAAATCCACCAAATCTACTTCTACCAAATCCACCTCTGCCGAACCCTCCGAACCCTCCGAATCGAGGCGGATCGTCCATAGGATCGTCCATAGGATCATCCATTGAAACAGCACCGTAAGTTGGTGCGCCACACATTGGACATGCGTCATAACGGCGTTCATCATACTCATTGCCGCAGCAAGAACATACTTTGGAAATATCGTAAGAACAGTTTTGATAAATTCTGTGTGTAGTGGTATGAGTTCCAATGCACCTTCTTTCACACCTAGGCATGGGCTCACACATAGGCTCACACATAGGCATAGGCTCACAACTTGGCATACAATCACATCTAGGCATACAGTTACCTCTTGATTTGTAGGATCCCATTATTATACCTCCAATATTTTTAGGTTTGTTATATTTTATGTATGGTGATAGCAACATGTTACGTTTATTCCTTATTTAACCTTAAAATACATTAGCCTCAAATGGGATGATGAAGTCAATGTAAGTATAATGAGTAAGGGCGATTGGGCTATTTCTAGACGGGAAGATAAAAAAAGAAAGCTCTCTAAAAGAGAGCTTAAATTGGGAGAATGATATTTTTAGCATTTAATGGTTGCATTGTTCATTATACCAAGTCGCATTTTCTGAGAGTACTCCAACAAATAGACGATTCCTAGTATCCACAACATGATTAGATTCTATTGTGTTTAGTAATTTATTAACAACTTCGTCTGGCTCTTGCTGAATATTTCCAACCCATGAGGATTGTTGTATAGGAACACAACCTAATTCGTTTTCAATTACGTTTTTAATTATTACAAAGTCGGTGAAGTCTTTATTTGAAATGTCATATGCAATTAACATAGTTTGAGCTTTTTCTTTGTATGTATGTTCAAAATGTGAAATATCCATTTACATTTTACCTCTCAGTCATTTTTAAGGTATATTATATCGCATTTTGCGAAAAAGTAAACTATTTTGTCGGAAAATATCGGAAATGCAATGAGATTAGTTCCTGAGAAAATGGGAATTGACATAGTGAACTACCATATCTAGTATTTAGCTAAGCGAACCTTATCTTTAGGAATAAATAAGAATATACTCAACGTCGTTACTATTCAAAAAAAATAAAGAAGATTCTTTCCATCTATCGCCATAGAATCATTCCTTTCTTAGACGAGATTGCACTATTTAGATAATTTTTCTAGTTGAAAAATCTTATGATACTGATAAAAAATCCAATACAATATCCAATCAGATACATAAGAATGCCATAAGGACCATCCGTTATAATGTGCCATGTGCCCAGTTATCAAATGGACATATTCTATAGTAATAGCTAAGGCTGTCCAAGCAAACCAATAAGAGAACATACGAAAGAACGTCTGTTTTTGAGGCAGACATTGAATAAAAAGATAGGTAACAACTATATAAACCCCAAAATCATCCATGAGGATTCTTATAATAGTAGGCTCAATTCCGTAATATTCCCAATAAGTTATATAGAAATAGACAATTTGGTCTGAAATTAAACTCAAAAATGATGCAAAAATGCAAACGGGGAATATTTCTTTCCAACGTTTTTTATCGGCAAATAGTAGCCAACAAGCCCAAACTATTACAAATCGAGCATAGAAGAAGGTCATGTAAATTGCTCCTTACTAGGGAAATGGAAACAATAGAATTTCCTAGTCGAGATCCTCATCCACTTGTTGAGTAGAAAGAGGTTTTGCTGCAGCAGGTTGTATATTGTTATCGATAATATGCCTAGCATCAAAGAGAACATCATCCTGCCACATTTGATAGCCGTAAATTACTACTGCATGTATTAAAGTGATTGGCAATGATAGAAAGGGCAATAGGTTAAACTCGAATACACCTCTACTAGGTAAAAAGTAATTTAGCAGAAAAAAATTAAACCCAATGTCTAGAATTGTATTGAATATAAAATACTTCCTAAAATCTCCATAGGTGAACTTAAAAACCCATATTGTTAATACTGGCATAGTACCGAAGAAGTAAGGGAACAATTGATAAAAAGGAAATATTGATACCCGAGTGGCCCAAAATCCTAATGTAGTACCTACGTCGTGAATTATAGTAGTCAAGACTATGGCAAACATGGTAACAGGCATCCAATGCTTTACCTCTTCTTTCCTCATGAAAAAGAGAGATAACCAAGGAGTGAAAAACATTGACCACATAATAACATTAGTACTCAAAAGAGCCACTTCCAATCACTATTTAATATAAATTAGTTTTAACTTATCACTTTGATTATATACAGGGGGGAATCGATATGAATTCTGCAACCGTGGGCGAGTCGAATGGCCTACGCAGTCAGTATACTCCAAGAATCATAAAGAGTTACAAAGGTTATACATTTTAAAAGGCAATTAACTGATCGGCCGAATAGGGCGATTTTCTTTTATGAACGAACAGCGAAATTGCGGGTGTTTTTTATACTAACTAAAGGTAATTTTAATAAAATAATAAGATACTTAATAGTAAAGAATATTAAGTGGAGGGAATAGAATTGTCCATTGTAACCATAAAGATTTATTTTGTTAGCTTTACTTTACTTATATGCGCTGAATACTATCGGATATATAATAAGAAAAAATATTAAGGTTATATTGATTGAGTCATAAGGATTGTATGTTGAAGCGTCCCAATCACGGGGCGCTTTTTATACAAAAATAAACCACGCTTTCCGTGAAGCGTGGTTGGCAAGAGGTTAGAGTTTTAGCAGATTAGTTTAGGAAAATCAACAACAAGTGGAAGAGTCTTCATTGCAGCAGAATAATAACAAGAGGATAATTATAATAATAATACAACCAGAATGCCCAAAGCCATTGCGACCGCCTCCAAAACCACCGAAGCCCATATGTATTCCTCCTTTATATTTATAGCACATTGTATGATTGTTAAATTCGAGAGGTGAATATATTTAAGATGGAAATTAATAGAATTATTTAAGCAGCCACCGGATGAAACATAATCGGTGGCTGTTACTATTTTAGTTACAAGTGAGGTATGTGCTGCAATACCATCTTCTTAGCGTATATCCGTCCGCTATCCATTAAGTGGGAATGGGCGAGTCTTCGAAGTTGGTCACCTCCTAGATGTACGACAAGCATCGTCATTAAAAGCTGGTGGTATGGGGATACGATATATATGCAAGATATGTAATAAGCAGGTTTATTTATTCAATGATGAGGGCAAATGGTTTATGGAAGAAAGGAGAATCCTTCCAAGAAGTAGGAGCGTCAGAAAATAAAACGTCATTTGGTGATGTAGGATATAAAGATCCAATCACAAAAGCGCTAAACCAAGCAATGGATGATGCTAATGAAAAAATAATGAGCAATATATAAAATTCCGCGACATAAGCCACGTCTTACTTTAATTGGTGAGGCGAGGCTTTTTTATTTTGAGGTCAATGTTGCAGCTTGAAATTTGAATATAAATCAAGATTTTAAATAATTTCTTAATAATTACTTTCGATATATAAAGAAAATAAATAAAAGGAGTGTATATGTTATGAGTATATCATCTATTAGTTCAACATCCACAAGCAGTATTTATAGTTCCTCTAGTTCTTCGTCCAGTTCATCGTCCGCTTTAGAAGCGAAAGAGGCAAAGATTAAGCTAGAAATTGCAAAACTCCAGAAAGAAGGTGCAGCTAAAAATGCTGAGAAAATCAAGAGTCTTAATGCACAATTAACGGAAATAGAAACCGAAATTGCTGATGCTAACAGCAGCTCCAACACTACCAGTACCGCCGGTGCCTCTGGCGGCAGTATGCCTAGTGGTGTAGCTACCGGGAGTACGGCAGCTACTGCTGCAGCTGCCGATGTCTCCGGTACAACCAGTACGACCAGTACTTCGTCAAGTGATGTAGGTCCGGCTTACACTGTTGAACTTAGTAGCAAATAATTCTATCAGGAAAAATAGCATGAATTGTTTCGGGATCAAGGTAGATGGTTCATGGAACAGAAATAAGTAAATAGGGTAGAAATAAGAAATCCCTAGGCTTAATTGCTTAGGGATTTCTTATATTACTTCACATTCTATTAATAAGAAAAGGCGCATATTTTTTGTCCGAGTTCAAAATATGAAAAGTAATCCAATCTTGTAAAAATTGAAAGATTGGAATTGTCCAGATAAGGGTATTATCTTTGTGTCGTTCCATCAATTTATTAATTTCCATTTTAAATTGATCATGATCTTCTTTATGTGCTACATAATCAGGGTATTTGTGCTTAATCATAAGTTCTTCTTCTGCAATAAAATGATAGTAAGTGTAATCAATGAGTTCATCGAGAGAGTTTTTTATTAATAGCTGCTTCCGGTTCATGTCTTCGCATTCAAATACATCAGTATATAATTGATTGATTAACCCTGCTAATTTCTGATGATGCTTATCGAACCTACTGATATTTGTCAAGTAAGCATCTTCCCATTTCCAAAAAACCATAAATAGCCTCCTTTATATGGTAGCATAATGTGACTTATTTCTACGCGAAATTTATGAATCCTTTTTGTGATATAGTAATTACAGGCGCGCATGAAAAAACCTTTTCTATTGGAACTCTAGCAATCATCTCATATAATAGGAATACCCCGTACTAGCACATTTAAGTATGGGGTATTTTTTACTAGAGAGTTAGTTATAATGAAGGAACTTGATAATTTATATTTAATTCATTTACTATAATTACAGATAAAAAGATGAAGGAAATGAAATAACATTAATTGATGTTTTGGGGACTGCACCTGATGTAGTAGCTGAAGCGGTTGAAACTCAATGTGAACATGAACGATTAAATAAGCAAATAAATCGCTTGAGTAGTAGAGAAAAGTGGGTTCTAGAGATGAGGTTTGGCATGCCAAATGGTAACCGTAAGACCCAAAGAGACATTGCAAGAATGTTAGGAATTTCTCGTTCGTATGTCTCGAGAATTGAAAAGAAGGCGATCGGTAAGCTGGGGAAGAGCCTTTCAGCTGAGGATTTGCGTTAGGAAACATAAAATTATTTTCAATCGATATATACAGGGAATAGCACAGTACTTATTTGGGAAAAATAGTATTAAAAGGATGAAAATCATATGACTGAAGCAGAGATAGTTCTTAGTAAAGCTGAGGAATTAAGACAAAGACTAAATAAGGTATCAGAAGGAAAAAGTTTTACAGATCCACAAGTAGTTTTAGTTAGTAAAATGCTAGATGTTATGCTTAATGAATATCATAATCTTATGAACGAGATAAAGAGTGAACATGCTAAAGGTAGCTTCAGGATCGGATAGGGTGAATATTTAGAGTTTCTACTAAAGCATAACCAGATATTTCCGGTATCGTTAACATTTACAGAAATGTTACACTATCACTGAGGTGATAGAATGCATAGGATTTGTACATATTTAATGTATGCTACTCTTGTAACAATAATTGCTACAAAAGGAGCTAGCAAGAGCCTTGTTATTTATTTTTAATAAGATTTATATTTTTAATGTCAAACGTCTGAAAAGGCGTTTTTTTTTTTGCCCAAATTCGACTAAAAATTTTCTGAATAATTGAAAGAGAATGGAGGAAGAATGGTTTAGATGGTTTGTTAAAAATAGATGACTAATCATACAATATATGGTAGATCAAAAATAAAGGGAGGAATGTTCGTGGATGGTGTAAGAAATATTATTAATGATTTAGCATCAGTATTTAGTTGGCAGGATAAAAGAGAGCAAGATGAATTAATGGGTTACCTAAACAAGTATATGTATTTACCACAATGTCAAAATTTTATTATTAATAATATCCGTAATGTAAAAGACGGAAAAACAGAAGAACTAAGGCAAGTTTACCAGGAACTAATACAAAATAATGAATTAGAGCTGGCTCAAAAGATTAGTTTTCTTCTGAATGAAGAAAATGTCATATCAGAAGAGTCTTATAAGTTATTTGAAGTATACCTAGGAAGTGAAAAATTTAACAAAGATGTGGAAAGTGTTTTGATGAATCCATGAGTGGTCAAATATAGTCAATTAAAAAGTTCCCTAAGCTTTGTGCATAGGGAACTTTTTAATTAAACTATAAACGAATTCTGATTAGCATTTTATAAGTGTTAAGCCAAATTCTCGTTCCTTTTTTTGTGCACGAAATAAGTTCGGATGAATCTTCATATTTCTAATAGTTTTAGAGAGCTCATCAAACTCCTTATCCTGCATTTTACAACCAGCTGTAACGGATTGTAGGAGGCTGGGGGAATATGCTATGGTTCCGATATAGTTACGATGCATTGCCCGATATTCATTTTCATATTTCCACTCCATAGATTTGGTTCTTAAACAACATAATAAGTCATCAAGAGTATGTCTCACTAATTTAAACTTTGGTAAATGATTACTATAAGTTACGGGGACTGGTGGAAGAAATGAACACTCCAGATTTTCGTTTGAGGGTATTTCATTGGGAATATCAAATTCAAGGCAAAGTCCCATATGATGATCACCGTAGTGAGACCACATTAAAATAGTAGTAGGGTGATTTGTCGTAAAGCAACAAACCCCAACATTCATCATTTTAGCAGTAATTTTTTCGACGGCAGACTTACGTCCACTTATGGTATGTAACCCTTGCTGTCGTATTAACTGCAATGCTTTTCGTCGTGCTTTTAGTAGAGTGAGACCTTCCTCTTGCATTATAGTTTCTGTTGTTGTTCTTTTAAGCTCGTCATCGGAGCAATCAATATCAAAAAAGGGACAAAGATCAAAGGGATCGTTAAATTTTTCGGCAGAGTTGAAGTAAAGTAAAGAACGCAGTAAATTTTCACGAGTATTGCATTTCTGGGAATTACCTTCTGCATCAAAAGGGCGCCAAGTAGTATACTTGAATAATTTCATGATAAAACATCTCCAGTAAGAAGACTGTATTAAAGTAAAAAGATTCTTGTTGTCTATATTAATTGCCCAAGCTTGTGGCTTGGGCAATTGAGTAGGTGTTAATCATCCATCATCATGTGATGGATAGTTTTAGCTCCAAGATATACAAGTGCTCCAGTAACTAAAACCATAGTTAATTTTGATCCCATCACGTGGCGCAAATCCTTCATCGTATCAGATCTATTGTGACGCCAATGACAACAAGACATTATTAACACCCCCTTACAATTAGTTTTCCCAATAGATTCTTTGAAATGCAAGAAATAAAAAAATAATCTAAAAGGGAAATGTTCATAGTAAAGGTTTTTTATGCGAATTTATTTATATGACATTCATCAGTTTTTCTTTAAAAAATTAATGAAATGTCATATAATATTGCTATCAATTATAGGGGTCTGAAGGGAGAATACATTATGTTCGCACTAAATTTTTTATCACCACACAACGAAAAGCTGCTGATGAATCGCCAAAAAAACGTTACCATCCGCTTAGGTGATATCAAAGAGACCTATCCCGAGAATTCAATAGTTTGGATTACTGTTGGAAAAAAGACGAATAGCAAAAGAAAATTGTATCCAGCGATTATTGATAAGGCAATTGTTAAAAAATTCTCCGAACTCACTACTCAGGATCTAAGCCAACAAAACCCTAATATAAAAACAGTGGATGAACTAATTAGTTTTTTTGAAATAATTTATGAGAGAACTATACATATTGAAGATATGGTCACCGTAATTTATTTTTCTGAAATCATTAATGAATAATAAGTTTTTTAAGAAAAGAAATCCTACTCACTTTCGTGAATAGGATTTCTTTTCTTAAGAGTGGATTGTTTGAAAAATCTCTGTAAGTTGATCACTGATCATAGCCGAGAAAGTATCAAAAGTAGATAACGCTTCTGTTCCATCTGGTCTTGTAATTGATTTATCTACAAGATAACTATTGGTTGCGGAGGAGAAGGCTTTTAAGTCGAGGGAAAAATCCAGGGGATGGATGGTAAAGAGCATTACATAATTTACGTGAGCATTGCTAGCATATGTAGATAATAAATCAGGAGTAGCTGATGTCGTATTTGTAATGCCGCAGCGTGTAAGATCTCTTAGCACTGCATTACCAGACTGTACTTCGCTGCCTAAAAATAAAGCATTGATCTTAAAACGGATAACCTCATTAAGTGCTTTATTTAAGAAGTCAGTACCTGGAATGTAGTGTCCAGATGTATCAATATATAAGGCTACTGCAATCATTGCATTATCGTCAGACGATGCCGCTAAACACAGGCTCATATTTAGTAGGAGTATGATAAAAAGGAATACAATCGTTTTTTTAAACATGAAAGCACCTCATCTCACTAATTTCACACGATTTACATTATAACATATTTTTCTAGTTATAGAAATAGTAATGAATCCTATGTTCGTAATCATAGAATTAAGAGGATAATCCCTTGCTTTGTACTGGTTGAGCACTAGGAAAAATGTTATAATAACCTGTAATGTTGAAAAATGGTTTGGAAGCTATGGGTTAAAGGAGATATTTATACTCAATGAAGAAAAATGTATATGATCAGGTACAAGTTTTTTATGATGAAGCAATTGTATGGGAGCCTATTGTTAAACAGGAATGGGTAGAAGGATTTTTACGGCAGAGGGCTTGGCAAGGAATTAGCGATGATAAACTTAAAGATTTGTGGTACCAGGTAAAAATCTTTATTCTTTATTTAACTCATTTTAATAATGAAGACCTAGATGAAATTAGCTTATCTGAATATAGCTTTATGATCAAATGGCTATCTGAAAATGTTGTAGGATTTAAAGTAACATTAAAGCCTGTTCGTCACTTTTTTAGTGTTCTTATCGACTTTTATACTTACTTACTCACAAAAAACCTTATTGCGAGTATTGATGAAATTAAACAAGCGGCCCAGGAAATAAGTGGTGGAAAAGTAATAAAACTTCTCAATAGCCAGTCTACAATTAATGAATTGGCATTATTCGATGGTGATCGGCAAGGTGATGAATTTGATCAAGTGCCTATTGGCATAGTGATTGGTGAAGCAGTCGAAGGTTTAATGCTCAAACTAGGTAAATACTTTCAACAACCTGAGTTTACAGAGGATTTTGAACGTGCCTTATATTTATATACTGGCCCTTTTGAGAATGCTTCTGAGGAAGTGGAAGAAGAGTTTTGGTTAGGTTTTTGGGATTACTTTTTATTCGACTATCATTTATTAGACAATGATTTAAAACCGTTGGAATATTTCCATACAACATGTCGCGAACGTCTAAACGCGGATGAGTATCAAATACTACAAAGTTTATTAGGCTCTAGTTTTACAGTATTCTATATAAAGAGAATACTAAGTCAAGACTTAGTAGAGTGTATTAATTTATTTACGAACGAAGTATTTCAATTACCTACTCCCGACTTTGATTATAAAACATTAAAAAAGCTATTATTTTTTGGGCATATTTTCTCTCAGGGTTTAGTAATGATTAATTATGTAACTAGCATGGAGATTAGCGTAAATCTTAGAAAACGTATAATGGATGAAGTAATTCGGCAAAAAGAAATATTTGCAATTCAAGAGCCTACGGCAACTTTAGAGGACTTTTTTAAACGTCATGCACTTGTCGTTCGCCATACAATAAATATTTTAGTGACTCTTGCAAAAGTAAACGTTACATCAATGAATCAATTGGAGCGTACTTATCCCAAAATTGAAGAGAAGCGAGTGCCTAATAAAATGGTAATTAGTTTATTGCACGACTTGGTATTAGAGCATGGACTTTCCAGTTACGATCAAAGATTACTTGAAAGAATGTGGTATGACTATTGCCAGCTTACAGTTGTTAATGTTCGTAAAGCAATAATTTGGGCAACGGCGTTATTTTTTGCTTATACACAAATTAATGGTGTGAATAATATTATCGTCGAGGAACTTGCTGCTAAGGCGGGCATTTCAACTGCGAGTATTTATAAAAAAAGAACTGAATTATATGAGGTACTGCAACTACAAGCGTTTGATGCACGTTATTTGAGTGAAGATGGATTTGTGGTATCCTTATTTGTGGAGTAATGGTTAATGCTAAGGCAATAAAAGAAGTATACTTAAGAAATTCTATACTACGTCAGGAGAGATTATCATGAAGTGTACAGTTTGTGGCAGTGAATTGCAATCAGAAACGCAAAAATGCCCTACATGTATAGATACGGAACATAAGGTTCAAGTGTTGACTCCAGAGGCTAAGCAGGATTTTGGTGGTATTACGATTGAACAAGAGGATGGAAAAACAGCAGAAGAATATTCTGATCCCTATAGTGGTTATAATGAAAAACAGCGGATTTATATAAAACATGTAAACTTTGGTACGGGGCAAACAGGGTTGTTTACCAAGATCATATTGGGCATTATTTTTCTAGGTTTATTAATTGTTGCCTTGCCTATTGCACTTTTCTGTATCACTTTAGTAGGATTCTTTTTGTATTTTGTAAGAAAATAAAAGTTGTCTAATTAAAGAATAGAAACCGCTCAACAGGAAAGGCTAGAGGTTCCAAGTTTATAACTTAGAATCTCTAGCCTTTTTATGAGCGATTTTGTAATAGCCTTTCTTTTAACAATTCATAATTCATTGTAAAGTAGGTTCTATTTTGGGCTTCCCGATGATCAAAGCCATAAGCTCGTCTGCTGACGGCTAAAACGGGAGGTGCTTGAATCCTTTTGGCAACCGCCATACCTGTATAGAGTTTCCACCACTTTTCCAGGTCAGTAATAAATTCATCTGGAGTAGGGAAGAGTGTAGCTACGAGGCCGGCCTGGCAGCCTATTTTTTCTTCTAAGGTGCCTTGTTCATACCATAATAGTATATCTTCCGGAGTTCTGCGGTTCCAATGTTCCATGAAGGCTCTAAAAAGATAATCATGATAAGAATAAATAATTGGATCACCTTTTCCTTCATCAACAGACTGCTCAAAGGAAAGCTCAGCACTAGGAACAAGGTCGATGATCTCTTGAGGAATTACTTCTTTTTTGTAAATATGTCGATTGAGATACTCTGCTAACTCATAAACTTGGTGTTTCCAAAGATCAGACAACGCTGCTAAAAAACCAGCTTGATCTCCATAGAGAGTAGAATAACCTACCGTCATCTCACTTTTGTTAGCATTACAAGTAAAACCAGCACCAAAGGCTGCGGCAACACCAGCTAAAATACGAGATGATCGATCTCGGGCCTGAATGTTTTCGATGATAAAGGGGCTAATGGTTAATTGTTGCTTATCTCCAGTGGAAAGATTTGTAATAGGAGATTTTTTAAGTTGTTCTACTGTATAGTCAACAACTTCTTGAATGGGAATGATGGTATATTGGCAACCTAAGTTCTGTGCTAATTTTGCCGATAAATCTTTTGTTGTTCTGGAATTATATATGCTTGGCATGTTTACTAATAATACATTATCGGGGCCAAGGATTTTTGTATAGATAGCAGCACTTACGGCAGAATCAATTCCTCCTGAGGCACCAATTACTACTTTTCTCATTCCAATCGAATCTAGAAAGTGTTTTGTGCCATAAGCAATTCCTTGGTAGATAGTATGAATATCACTATCATCATTAGGAATTGTGGTTGCTGTTTCTATATTATCAGTAGTAAGATGCAGGTCAACGCAGGTTAGGTTAGTGGAAAAGGCTGGACAATATTCAATGATTTCTCCTCTGCGATTGTATACAGTGCTGCAGCCATCAAAAGTATAAACTGTTTTTCCATTATTTTGTATGCCTGTATTATTTACATAAATTAAGGGGCAATTTACATTTTTCACTTGGGTAGAAAAAAGACGATTTCGTTTGTTATTTTTTCCAATGGTATAAGGCGAGCTTGATATATTGATGAAAAAATCAACGGGACCATTCTGGTGAATTGCACCGACGGGTTTCACTGCATAATCATCGCACCAACCATCTTCACAAAGCAAGCAACCAAGCTTAAACTGTTTATTGGCTATATTTAATGTAACAGGTTGTAAAAGTTGGTTTACATTTTTGCCTAATTCGATTGCTAATTTGCGCAAGCTATAAAAGTGGCGTGAATCATCAAATTCTCGATAATTTGGTTGTAATGTTTTAATGCGGTAAGGATAAGGAAAGTTATCATTTCCTAAAAGCTTACCTTGGTGAGCGATAAAGCAAGCGTTATATTTACGTACACGACCATCATCGTTTACCTTATTCCAATCCATTGCAATATTGCCAAATACAATACATATGTCGACGGAAGCATCAATGATTCGTTGACCATACTCTTCACAGTCTTTTAAAAATGTAAGCTGCTCCCAGGTGTCGCCAAGAAAGTAACCTGGAATGGACATTTCAGGAAATATAATCATTTGTGCACATTGTTGGCGAGCTTGCTTTATCATAGTAAGCATAGTTTTTGTATTAATATCGGGTCTGCCAGGGATAATTTCGATTTGTGCAAGAGCTATCTTAAGCAAAGGACGTCACCTCTTTTTTAGGTTTAAAGATAAAATTATCTAAGGGAAATGTGAGCGCTAGGTATAAAGCTAAAATATAATAATTCTATATTATATAATGATATCCTGCCCCAAAGGGAGAAAAAGATCCTTCTTAGCTTAAGCACATGGTAATAGAATTAAGTCACGGTAAAATTTAAAAAAATATATATGGGTATACTAAGAAAAAAGCAGGAGTTTTGTATAACAGTTCATAATTTATAGTGTAATGAATATTATGTTTTTAGGAGGATTCTTATGGACAATTATTCAAGTATCATGGCAATTTTTCAGGAAAATAGAGTAGAAACAGCAGTGAAAGTTCAAGATGTTTTAACTAAATATGGCTGCTATATTAGGGTTAGGCTTGGGCTACATGGAGATGTAACTGAGGGGTGTTCTAATAATGGAATGATTCTTTTACAGTTAAAGGGGGAGGAAACTGTCGTAGCGGAGTTGGAACAACATTTAAAGGCAATCCCAAATGTAAAAGTTAAGTATATGGTATTGGACTTTTAGATAAATAAAAGTGTGGTTTTAAAATAGTTTAGTGCTTGCATTTATATAACTTGGTGTAAGCCAAGTTATTTTCTATTTTGTATACTTTGGAAAGTTTATTGACAAGAAGGTTACAAGAATAATATACTATTTGAAATATGCAATTTTTGTTACATAATAGTATAGTAAAAATATAATATAATTGCTCAAAATGAACAAATGAGGGAGATTTCTTGAAGAAAACAAATGTTGCTCGTATTTTAGATGGGCTAAAAATTACCTATGAATTACGTGAATATAAAGTAGATGAAAATGATCTGAGTGCAGAAAATGTTGCAAAAAAAATAGGAGTGCCATTAGAACAAGTTTTCAAAACATTGGTTGTATATGGTGATAAAACAGGTGTATTTATGGCTTGCCTACCGGGTGGCGCAGAGCTTAATTTAAAAACTGTGGCTGCTGTTAGTGGTAATAAAAAGGTTGATATGGTGCCATTGAAAGATGTTCAGAAGATAACAGGATATATTCGAGGTGGAGTTTCACCTTTAGGCGCAAAAAAACAGTTTGCGGTTTATGTTGATGCTAGTATGATGAAATGGCCTTATATCTCAATCAGCGCTGGCATACGAGGTTGCCAGATTCTTGTGTCTCCCAGTGATTTGGTGAGCGCCACAAAGGGCGAGTTGTGTAATCTTGCCCGTGATATGGTGTAAAATTAGCTTTGTATATTTTCAATGGAGGCATATTATGCAGTTTGATATTCAGAAAAGTAAAATGCAGTATAGTTCTAATCGTAGTTTAGGTTATCTTGTTATTCGTAATATTGTGGTACAAGGTACACCTCCATCGTTGGCTCAAGAATTTTTTCATTTACAAATTGAAGCAGCTAAATTCTATAATATAGATGAACTGATGGATATTCCACCAATAGTGGGAGTGCGGAGTTTAAAAAAAGTAGAGTTTAATCCAGTTCGGCATAATACAGTATCAGAAGAAGTTGTACGTCGGGTGTTACAACGAAAAGGCGTCCATTATGTAAATAGTGCAGTCGCTGTTGCTAATTACTGCGCGATCAAGTTTTTGTTACCCTTTGGTTTGTATGATTTAGATCAAATTGCGGGAAATGTAAGTTGTCAGCTGGATGTAGAGGAAAATAATAAGAGTAATAGTTCACACAGCGTTACGCCATTGTTGGTAGATGACAAAGGGATATTTGGTAATCCAATGGCTGATGCGGCTCGTACTGCGGTAACGTTAGCTACACGCAATATTTTGGTAGTAATATATGCAGATGGGGAAGTAGAAAAAGAAGAGCTCAAAAAGATACTTACTGTAACCAGTGAGATGATGGTTTGTTATAACGGTGGCTCTGTAGAGAAAAATTCAATTCTTGAAGTGTAAATGTGCTGGTCAAGGTAATAAACAAAAAACAATTGTTCTAAGAAAGGGAGTTTAGCATGTATAGTAGTACTCGTGGGGAAAATGATAAAATATTGGCGGCGGAAGCCATAAAAAGAGGAATAGCTGCTGATGGTGGCTTATTTGTACCAGATTCAATTCCTAAAGTAGATGAAAAGTGGCTAGCTAATTTAGTAAACTTTGATTATCAAGAGAGAGCATTACATGTATTACGTTTGTTTTTATCTGATTATAGCGAAGCAGAATTAAGAGCTTGCATTACTGCTGCTTACACAACAGATAAGTTTGACGACTCTAGGATTGCACCGATCGTTCCTATTGGAGATCAGACTTCTGTTCTTGAATTATGGCATGGCCCAACAAGCGCTTTTAAAGATATGGCTCTACAAATCCTGCCGCAACTCATGTCACGAGCCCTTCGTAAAACTGACGAAAAGTCTGAAATTGTAATTTTAACGGCAACATCAGGAGACACAGGTAAAGCTGCTTTAGAGGGGTTTGCCAACGTTGAACAAATTAAAATCATTGTATTTTATCCTGAAGAAGGCGTCAGTCCGATTCAGCGTTTACAGATGATAACGCAGCTTGGTTCCAACGTTTCTGTTGTGGCTGTGAAGGGGAATTTTGATGACACCCAGACGGGTGTAAAAGTCATCTTTAATGATCCTCAATATAATAAGGAGTTAGCAAGGGATGGTTTTCAATTGTCATCTGCTAATTCAATTAATTGGGGACGATTAGTACCACAAATTGTATATTATTTTAGTGCTTATGCTGATATGCTACGGGATGGTCACTTGCAGTTGGGACAACTCGTAAATTTTGTTGTGCCTACAGGGAATTTTGGTAACTTATTAGCAGCTTATTATGCAAAATTAATGGGACTGCCAATTGGTAAACTGATTTGTGCATCGAATAACAACAATGTATTAACGGAATTCTTGAATACTGGTGTGTATAATAGACAGCGGACCTTTCATAAAACCCTATCTCCGTCTATGGATATTTTAATTTCTAGTAATTTGGAACGTTTGTTATATCACATGACAGATGGTAATAGTCAACAGGTAGCGGACTGGATGACACAATTAACAACTAATGGACAGTATCAGGTTGAAGAAAAAGTTCTACAAGATATTAAGAAAACTTTTTGGGCTGATTGGGTAGATGACAAGGGTACTGAAGAGATGATTACAACTGTTTTTAGTAAATATAACTATGTAGCAGACCCTCATACAGCCGTAGCTTGGCAAGTGGCAGATCGATATCGACAACAGACCAAAGATATGACTCCACAAGTTATTGTATCTACAGCTAGCCCTTTTAAGTTTAATGAGAGTGTATTAGCTGCGCTTGCAGGCTCCAATGTTATGAATGGAAAAGATGAATTCTCCATGCTGCATGAATTAGCCAAAGTGAGTGGCTGGCCAGTACCGCCAGCGCTAGCGGCACTGGAGAAGGCAACTATTTATCATAATATTGTTATTGAGAAAGAGGATATGCCTAATATTATAAAGAAGATAATAAATAAGAATAAAGAATAAAGACTAAAGACTAATGAAACTTTAGATTATATGTTGCAGTCATGTTATTAAAGGCGAGGTTTTCACACCAACGCACAATAAAATAATATGACTGTGCTTTTTTTTTATTAAACAGCAACTATTCCCATGTGAAAATTTTTACTAATAGGAATAACAATATATGGAAAAACATATATTGTTATTGATAAAGCATCTTTGTTACGATTGATGGATTATTATATGAAGGGGGAGTACATGATGGACAGCAGTATTATACTAAACGGTGCAAGTAAGGTTCATTGGAATTTAACTTCGTCGGAGTTGGTAGAAATTTCCTTAGCAAGAAAAGAAGGCTTATTAACTGCAAACGGTGCGCTACGGGTAGCTACAGGAAAATATACGGGGCGTTCTCCTAATGACAAATTTATTGTGGATTCGCCAGCAGTGCATAGTGAAATTTCCTGGGGAAGTAATAAGCCTTTTACGGAACAAAAATTTGAACAGTTGTATAATCGTATGTTAGCATATATGGAAAATCGTGAATTATTTGTATTTGAGGGTTTTGCTGGTGCTGATGCGCAATATCACATAAAGGCAAGATTTTTTAATGAGTTTGCCTGGCAGAATTTATTTATTCATCAATTACTAGTACGACAAGAACTTAATGAAAAAGATTTTCAGCCGGATTTCCAAATTTGTTGTATGCCAGGTTTTAAAGCTGTACCAGAAATCGATGGCACGAATTCAGAGGCTTTTATTGTTATTCATTTCGAAAAGAAAATGGTATTAATTGGCGGTACACATTATGCAGGAGAAATGAAAAAATCAATTTTTTCTGTTATGAATTATTTATTGCCACGACAAGGAATTTTATCAATGCATTGTTCGGCTAATATGGGGCATAGTGGTGACACTGCATTGTTTTTTGGCTTAAGTGGTACAGGCAAGACGACGCTTTCAGCAGATCCAGATCGTCAGCTCATTGGTGATGATGAACATGCTTGGAGTGACCATGGTATTTTTAATATTGAAGGTGGTTGCTATGCAAAATGCATCGACTTACGCCATGAAACAGAGCCGCAAATTTGGGAGGCCATTCGCTTTGGTGCTGTACTAGAAAATGTTGTTATCGATGAAGCTAGAGTAGCTCATTACGATGATAAATCCATAACAGAAAATACAAGGGTTGCCTATCCTGTTGATTTTATACCTAATGCTTTGATTCCTGGAATTGGTGGTCATCCTAAAACAGTAGTCTTTTTAACAGCCGATGCGTTTGGTGTTTTGCCACCTATATCTAAGTTAAATAAACAGCAAGCTATGTATCACTTTTTATCTGGTTATACCAGTAAATTGGCTGGTACAGAACGAGGAATTACTAAGCCGGAAGCTACTTTTTCATCTTGTTTTGGGGCACCATTTTTACCCTTATCACCACTAGTTTATGCTAAGTTATTAGGGGAAAAGCTTGATCAGCACGATACCAATGTATTTTTAATCAATACTGGATGGTCAGGTGGACCTTATGGTATAGGTAGTCGAATGAAATTGCCTTATACAAGAGCTATGGTTACAGCAGCGATTGAAGGGAAGCTTGATAATGTAGAATATGAACTGGATCCTATTTTTAATGTTTATATTCCTACGGAATGTCCAGCTGTACCGTCAGAACTTTTGAAGCCAATTCATACGTGGCAAGACAAAGATGCATACCAGAGTAAGGCCAAGGAACTTGCTCAGTTATTTAATCAAAATATTAAAAAATTTGGAGATTCCATACCAGCAGAAATAGTAGAAGCTGGTCCTAAAGATTTGAGTTAACAATAGAAAATAGGAAAAAATGATCTGATTAAAATTCAGATCATTTTTTATTTACTGTGAATATTAGGTATTTCCTGTTTAAGTGTAAGAAGGGGGGCAAATAAATCACCGATTCTCTGAACCCTATCCAAAACTTGATCGGTAGTGAAAGACAACTGGGTGCTATCTTGCTCTTTATAGGCCTTCTCTACTTCTTCCCACGTAATAGGAGTAGAAACAGTTGGATATTTTTTTGCCCTTAAAGAGTAAACACAAACGGTTGTCTTATGGTTATCGTTTTGGCTCCAGTCTATAAAAATTTTACCTTTACGCAAGAATTTTCTCATTTTAGAAACAACAAGGGAAGGATATTGTTGTTCTAATAGACGAGCTATTCCATGAGCAAATTCTTTTGTTTGTTTATAGTTGGCAGCTTGCGTATTCAAGGGTACATAAATTTGTAAGCCCTTAGAACCAGAAGTCTTTGGGAAGCTCTGAAGATTATTGTCTTCTAAGACTTTCTTTAGTATAAGGGCAACCTCAGCGCATTGTACAATAGTAGCTGGATGACCTGGATCAAGATCGAAGACAAGTAAGGTAGGACGCAAGGTGTCTTCAGCCAGTGACAGGGACGTGTGGAGTTCAATGGCTGCCAAATTAACAGCCCAAATAAGAGAGGCTAAGTCCTGGACTAAGCAAAAGTCAATATTTTTGTTCTTGCCTTCACTCCACACGGGGACTGTAGCTAACCAATTTGGGCGGAATGCAGGGCACTGTTTTTGATAGAAAAACTTCGCTTCTGCACCGTTTGGATACCGTTTTAACGTTAAAGGACGACCTATCAGGTGAGGCAAGAGAAAGGGGGCAATGCGACTATAGTAATCAATTACCTGTGCTTTTGTAAAGTTAGTTGATGTATAAAAGATTTTCTCTAGGTTTGAGAGAGTTAATTGTACATTATCAATTTGAACTAGAGTGCTATTAGGCATGGGCTTTTTTCCTCCTAGTTTTAGCTGGAGTTTTCTTTTTTAAGGCTGCAAGGCTTGCCTCGAGTGCTGCCATTAAATCAACTACTTTACCACCCTGTTCGGCTGCGGGCTGCTGCGTGATTACTTGCCCTTCCGCTTTGCGTTCAATCATAGATAATATTTTTTCTCTATATTCATTGTGGTATTTTTCTGGTGCAAAGTTGCTGGAAAGAGACTCAATTAATTGCAGGGCAATAGTTAATTCCCGCTGATCCGGCTCATTCTCTATACTTGGTAGGTCTTCTAACTCTTTTTGCGGTATTATTTCATCAGAGAAAAACATAGTTGATAGTGTGATTGCATTTTCTGTAGGGCGTATTGCAGCAATATATTGTTTATTACGTAATACAAAATTAGCGATTGCCGTTTTTTGTGATTTCTTCATGGCAAATAGTAATAGAGAGTAGGCCTTTTCCATTCCTTTATCAGGTGTAAGATAATAGGAATGCTCGAAATAAATAGGATCAATTTCTTCTAAACGGACAAAGTCATCAATTTGAATGCGCCTTGAGCTTTTCGGATAGACGTTTTCAATTTCTTCAGATGATAGAACTACATACTGCTCCGGTGAAATCTCGTATCCTTTGACAATTTCTTCATTTGGCACTTCACTGCCATCGTTAGCACAAACTCGTTTTAATCGGATACGGCAACCATCGCTTTTTCGAAGCTGATGAAAATGTAATGTTTTCTTTTTTACAGCATTATATAATTTGATAGGTATATTGACTAATCCAAAGCTGATCGAACCGCTCCATACTGGTCTAGGCATATCATGATTCTCCTTTTTATAGACTACATTACTTGAAAGTGAAGTAGTTACTATTGAAATTTTAACTTTCTTTTATTACAAAGGATGCCGCTTTATCGTAACGCAGGCCTTTAAAAGAAGGGTGCCGGAGAGTGTTATTTGGCGTCCACTCGGTAAATTCAAACTCACCGATTATTTGGGGCTCAACAAAGACTGTGTCTTTTGGGGGGATATCAGTGGAAAAGGGACTACTATCTCGCTTAAGAGGAGTTAACATAGCTAACAACTTTTGGAGTAGATCTTTAGTGAAACCGGTACCTACCTTACCAGCATAGAGAAATTGTGGCTCTTTATTTTCAACTTCTGCTTGCTTAGGTGTCATATCGTAATAGCCTAATACTAATGAACCGATACCTTCAGAGCGTTGACCTTTGCCTGGTAACCAACCACCAATTACGAATTCTTGACGATGGTTATTTTTTATCTTTAACCAATCGTCACTTCGTTTGCCAGGTAAATAATGACTAATAAGCCGTTTGGCTATAATTCCTTCCAAACCTAGATCAGAAACGGCCTTTTGTATTTCTTTGCCATTTCCTAATTGATAAGCTGGAACCTGCAAATTTGTACTAGAAAGTTCTAGTTTATCAAGTATGTGGCGTCGCTCTGTATAGGGAAGGTCCATTAAATATTTATTGTTGAGGTAAAGTATATCGAAGGAAATATAAGTTACAGGTATCTCCTGCCTTTTTTTAGCAATGACAATAGGGGAGCTAAGGCCCATTCGATGTTGTAATAAAGAAAAGGATGGCCGTCCATTTGTATCTAAGACAATAATCTCCCCATCGAGTATCACTTGCTGTCCGTTCAGTATTGTTCCTAATTCTTGGAGTTCCGGATATTGAGATGTAATATCTTTTTGATTGCGGCTTCTTAATACAATTTCGTTATTTATATGGTAGAGAATGCAGCGCATGCCATCCCATTTAATTTCGAAACCATATTGATTGTCATCCGTGGGTAGTTTACCTTGTTTTGCTAACATGGGTTTTATAAACTGCATAGTACCCCTCCATTTTCTTAGTATTTTTATATAATTGACTCTCTATACAAAAAAAGACCGGTTACCCGGTCTTTTGGTTAGTTACTGTGCTAAAAGTCCTTCCATTTCATCAAGCATAGTGGAGAATTTTTCTAGAGTTATTTCAACAGGCCTTGGTGAAGACATATCAACACCTGCCGCCTTTAAAATATTTAGAGAGTAATCTGACCCACCGCTTTTCAAGAAATTAATATATTTTTCTTGAGCAGTTGGCCCTTCTGATTTTATTTTTTCAGCTAAAGTAGTGGCTGCAGAGTACCCAGTAACATATTGGTACACGTAAAAATCCCAATAAAAGTGTGGAATGCGTGCCCATTCAACATCGACCTCTTTATCAACAACCAAATCAGGCCCATAATAGGTTACGTTAAGTTCATGCCATAAAGCATCAAGCATGTCAGCTGTAATACTTTCGCCTTTTTCCGAAATCTCATAAAGTAACTTTTCAAATTCAGCAAACATAGTCTGGCGGTAGACTGTAGCTCTTACTTGTTCTAAGTATTGATTAATGAGATACATTTTTATTTTTTTATCCGTTGTAGTAGTGAGCATATGGTCTAAAAGTAGTATCTCATTTGTAGTAGACGCTACTTCAGCACAGAAAATAGTATAAGAAGAAGTAGAGTAAGGTTGATTTTCTTGGCTGTAGTAACTATGGATTGCATGCCCCATCTCATGGGCTAAGGTAGAAACATCATCATAGCGGTCGTTGTAATTCAGTAGTACGAAAGGATGTGTTCCGTAATTACCCCAGGAATAAGCCCCAGTTTGTTTTCCTTTGTTTTCGTAAACATCAATCCAGCCTGACGTTATACCTTTATCGAAGATGTTAGCATATTCTGAACCTAAAGGCTTTAGACCAGTAGAAACCAGTTTAACTCCTTCTTCATAAGGAAGGGGAAGCTTTACATCGCTAACGAGGGGCGTATATAAATCATACATGTGAATTTCTTCTAGATTGAGATATTTTTTCTTCAGGGCTACATAACGGTGAAGAGGAGTAAGATTGTTGTGGACAGTAGTAATTAAATTGTCATATACTTCTGTGGGTACATTGTCGCCTTGTAAAGAGGATTCCAATGTAGAGTTATATTTACGAGTTTTTGCATAAAAAACATTTTTTTTCACATTTCCACTTAGAGTCGAGGCAAAAGTATTTCGAAAATGATTGTAGGTATTAAACAAATTAATAAAAGCTTGCTGACGAACATTGCGGTCACTTGAGCGGATGAATAAGCTATAGCGTCCTTCGCTTAGATCAACCATTTGACCTTGTTCATTAATGGTTTGTGGAAACTCTATATCAGCATGGGCAAGCATGTTGAAGGTATTTTCGGATGCTTGTGTAACGTCGGATAAGCTTGATAAAATAGCTTCTTCGGCAGGTGACAGTACATGCTCTTTTTGTCTAGCAAGGTTAGTAAAGTAAAAACTATATTCTTTTAACCCCGTTTCTTGTTTACGAAATGCAGCTAACGTTTCATCAGGCAGAGCAAGAATTTCAGGCTCAATAAAAGCAGTAGCTGCCCCAGCTTCTGCTAGTAAGGATTCTAGTTTGCCTGTCATGGCCTGGTAGTTGGCATCAGCGGTGTTCTCATCTCGATGCATACGGGCATAGGCGTATAGTTTGCCACCAATTTTACCGATTTCATCAGTTGCTTTCAAGCAAGCCAATAGATCTTGTGCAGAGCTTTTTAGCGTACCTGCATAGTTGGAAATATGAGACAAGCTATTTTTTAATTTGCTAAAATCTTCTTGCCATAGATCATCGTTTTCATAAATGTCATTTAGATGCCACTTGTACTGTTCAGGTATTTCACTGCGGGCGGGCACTTTAGAAGACTCTTTTGTACTAGAATCTCCGGCGGTATCGCTGCACTGTATAGCGTTACGTGACAAATGGAAAATGTGCGGTACTATAAACATGGATACACTCCTTTACAAAATAGAGATATAGTTCTATATATTGGCAAAAATAGTTAGGATTCCTGTATAGCATATGGAAAAATATTTTTCTTATACTTTAAAGTAATTAACAATACCTTGAAAGATGCTTTCGGCAATTTTCGATCGACCATCAATACTAGAGAGTAATACCTCTTCTTCAGGATTAGAAATAAAGGCGACTTCAATGAGTATAGCTGTTATTTTGCTATAACGTATAACATAGAAACTTGCAAAGCGAGAAGAGTTATCCTTCGTACCAAGCTCTGCCACTAAATTTTTCTGGACAAGAGAAGCTAGTTTTTTTGATTTGGCATCTCCGTAATGAAATGTAGTTGTACCCATGGCCGTATTGCTGGTAAAGGAATCATTGTGTATACTGATGAAGATGTCTGCATTTGCATCCTTGGCAATTTCGACCCTTGCAGCAAGTTCTTCGCTGGCAGAAGAATCAGGAAAGGCTACATTTCGATCGGTGTCGCGAGTGAGTACCACAGTTGCGCCATTGCTTTCTAACATATCTCGTAGAAGTAAAACAATTGCTAAGGTGTTATCCTTTTCCATTGTTTTCGATGGGCCTATGGCACCTGGATCACTTCCACCATGACCAGCATCAAGACAGACTATTTTTCCTAATAAGCGTTGACTTTCTGGCTCTTCTATAAGTGGTGCAGGACGATCTAAAGAACTTGGTACAACATAACTTGGAGAATAAATATACACTAATTCATTAGCTGTATCATAAGTGATGCGCCAATGAAGTGTTTGTGACATGGCTTTTAGTGTCATTAGTAAATCTCGACTAACTCTTACATTAACGGGTACTTTTTGTCCATCTATGACTATCCGCATTATGGCACCTTCCTTTAAAGGTTACTTTTATTTATTGTATTCACAGAACCTTCAGGTGGTGAATCATAGGGCATAGAATGGAAAAGTAGGATAGTAGCATAATAGTGAAAATAATAGATTTTAATATATATGGGGTGATTGTAAGTGAAAGTTGTTTTAGCGACGTTGAATGCGAAGTATATTCATTCTTCTTTAGCTTTGAAATATTTGAAGGTGGCGTGTAGTTCTGTACATTCTGATATTGTGATGAAAGAATATACAATTAATAATGAAGTGCTTGAAATTTTGAGCGATATTTATAGCGAGCAACCCGATATTATTGGTTTGTCTTGTTATATTTGGAATATCGATATGACCTTAAAATTAGCTGGACTACTGAAGAAGGTGTTACCACGCGTCGTAGTGATCTTAGGTGGACCAGAAGTTTCCTATGATCCTTTAGAAGTTATGCAGAAGAATCTTTTTATCGATTATATAGTCCAAGGTGAGGGGGAAAATACATTTCGCACATTATTGGCAGCGTTATTATCCCATGCACCTGTTAATACGATTGAAGGCTTGTCGTTCCGTCATAAGGGAGAAGTAGTGGTAGGTAAACCTCAGATTGTAGGAGATGTAAATACTATACCTTTTCCCTATTGTGAGAAAGATATAGAAGGACTAAAAGATAAAATTATTTATTATGAAAGTGCCCGGGGATGCCCATTTTCTTGTCAGTACTGTTTATCGAGTGCAACCTCAGGTGTACGTTTCTTTAATTTAGAGCGAGTCTACCGAGAATTAGAATTTTTTATTAAACATAATGTTAGGCAAGTTAAATTTGTTGATAGAACCTTTAATGCTCGTAAGGAACATTATTTGCCAATCTTACGTTTTTTAGCAAAGCAAGAATGTCGTACTAATTTTCACTTTGAGATTGCGGTTGATCTTTTAGATGAGGAGGTATTAACCTTCCTAAGGGAAGTGCCAGTAGGAAGATTTCAATTTGAAATTGGTATTCAATCTACGAACCAACAAACCCTTGATAAAATTTCGCGACATAATAACTGGCCTAAAATTGTTGATCACGTAACCCGTATTGTTTCTTATAATAATATCCATGTACATCTAGATTTGATTATCGGTTTGCCCTATGAAAATGTTACTTTGTTTGGGCAATCTTTTAATGATGTATATCAGCTTCAGCCACATATGTTACAAATTGGTTTCTTAAAGATGCTAAAAGGTGCTGGACTGCGAAATATTGCTGATCAGTGCGGTTATGTCTTTGTAGATGATGCGCCCTATGAAGTATTAGCCAATGAGTGGTTAACATACGGTGAAGTTAGGAAGCTCAAAATATTAGAAGACGTTTTTAATCAAGTATATAATACAGGACGATTTCGCTATACGCTAGACTTGCTAATTAGGTTACAAGGGGGCAATGCTTTTCATTTTTATCAGAAATTGTCTACTTATTGGGAAGAAAAGCAATTACATATAATTGCACATAGTGCTAAGTCTCTCTATCAATATTTATTGGATTTTTGCCGAATCTATTATTTGGATAAGCTTACAATATGCCAGGAATTTTTGAAGTTCGATGCGTTAATGAGTGAAAAGGGATCCATTCAACCCGAATGTTTAACATGGAATCAAGATGTATGGATGGAGGAAAAAAACGAATTCTGGCGTAACCCCAATATCGCACGTCACTATATACCTAACTATAGTTTTACTACATGGCGGGATATTAAAAAGAAATATAGGATTGAAGTTTTCTCCATAGATATACTTGAATATTTAAAACAACCAGGTAAGATTGTTGAGAAGGATACCCCTATACTCTTTTCCTATAGTCAAGAAGCAACTATGTACCAACTTATTATAGATCGCGATTTTGGAAAAGTGGAAGGGCGGAATTAGTATGCGTTATAATGTTTATTCAGAGTATCTTCGCCAGCGATATGGTGAGAAAGTTTATAAATTACCTGTTAGTTTACCTGTTACTTGTCCTAACCGTGATGGAAGCTGTGGGGGCGGGGGCTGCGTCTTTTGTGGTGAAATTGGTGCTGGATATGAAAATTTACCTGCTTCTATGACAGTAGAAATGCAAATCGCTGCAAATCGAATTCATATTGCAGCCAAATATAAGGCGAAAAAGTTTATCCCTTATTTTCAGAACTTTAGTAATACTTATTTACCAGTTGAGCAGCTTGAACAATATATTAATGAAGCTTGCCAGGAAGATGTGGTTAGCATTGCCTTAGCAACTCGTCCTGACTGTGTAAATGATAAGTATCTAGAAATGTTGGCTGAAATTAGCCAATCTAAAAAAGTTGATATCAGTATTGAATTAGGGCTGCAGACGGTAAACTATCATTCTTTGAAAAAAGTAAATCGAGGCCATAGCTTGGCAGAATTTCTTGATGCGGTGCTACGGATAAAACGGTACAATCTTGAAGTTTGTTCTCATATCATATTGAATTTGCCTTGGGATGATGAACTTGATGTAATTGAAAGTGCTAAAGTTTTGTCAGCCATGGGGGTAGATCAGGTAAAGTTACATGCACTGTATATTGTTAAAGACACAGTTATGGCTGATTGGTATCAAAAAGGTGAGATATCATTAATTACAAAAGAAGAATATATAGAAAGAGTAGTTACTTTTCTTGAATACCTGCATCCCGAGATTGTCGTCCAACGACTAATCGGTCGTGCGCCAGAGAAAAATACTTTATTTACGAATTGGCAGACTGGTTGGTGGAAAATTCGTGATGAAATTGAGAAGACATTGCTAGATCGTGATACTTGCCAAGGGAAACGCTGTAATTACCTGAATGGTAGTGCCGTACAAAAGTTTCTATAATATTGCTTCCAGCTCTGATTTATTTCTTTACAAGAGTCCATTTCATTGATAGAATAAGTTTTGTGACTTTTAAAATAGAGGTGTAGATTAGAAACATGGAGAAATTAGAATTGTT
Organism: Pelosinus sp. UFO1; assembly: GCF_000725345.1. Taxonomy (NCBI): domain Bacteria; kingdom Bacillati; phylum Bacillota; class Negativicutes; order Selenomonadales; family Sporomusaceae; genus Pelosinus; species Pelosinus sp. UFO1. The sequence goes on along the minus strand of NZ_CP008852.1, from coordinate 2,744,063 downwards.
GTCTCGCATTGAGAAGTTAGCTTCAGTGCTCCACAGTGAGGATCTTGCTAAATATAATTTGGCTCATGAAAGCATAGTAGAAATGCGCCGTGTCTTAGATCAATTGAGTGAAAACTACATTATTAAATATTGTTAAGTCTAATAGGTTGAATGAAGTATATAATTGGCGAAACGTTATTATTGAGGTTTAGTATTTAACTCTAACAGATAATAACCATCGCCAGTTTTTTTTTTTCTCCAAGCAATAAAATAATAAAAACATTTGACAATGTAGAATCGATTATGATATTATATGTAAGTTGCCTGTGAGCGACAATGTGTTCCTTGAAAACTAAACAATGTAAGTAAGGTTAAATAAGCCAGATGTGCGGTACTCGTTTGAGTACAAAACAAAGTTAGTCCACTTAGGTGAGATTAACAAAAAAACTAGTTTTTTAAAGAGCCATCAAGGTTCTTCATAAATAACTTTTATGGAGAGTTTGATCCTGGCTCAGGACGAACGCTGGCGGCGTGCCTAACACATGCAAGTCGAACGGTCTGGTATTCAACACTGAATTTTTAGCAGTGTAGCAAGCGTCAAGCGCGAAAGAAGAGAGCGCTTCACGCATTTACAAAGTGCTAACACAAAAGCGAAAGATTGAGTGTTGAATATCAGATAGTGGCGAACGGGTGAGTAACGCGTAGACAACCTACCTTCTAGATGGGGACAACACTGCGAAAGTGGTGCTAATACCGAATGTTGTATGTGAAACGCCTGTTTCACATACTAAAGGTGGCCTCTATTTATAAGCTACCACTAGAAGATGGGTCTGCGTCTGATTAGCTAGTTGGTGAGGTAATGGCTCACCAAGGCGACGATCAGTAGCCGGTCTGAGAGGATGAACGGCCACACTGGGACTGAGACACGGCCCAGACTCCTACGGGAGGCAGCAGTGGGGAATCTTCCGCAATGGACGAAAGTCTGACGGAGCAACGCCGCGTGAGTGAAGAAGGTTTTCGGATCGTAAAACTCTGTTTTCAGGGACGAATGTGCGATATGTGAATAATGTGTTGTAATGACGGTACCTGACAAGAAAGCCACGGCTAACTACGTGCCAGCAGCCGCGGTAATACGTAGGTGGCAAGCGTTGTCCGGAATTATTGGGCGTAAAGCGCGCGCAGGTGGGATAATAAGTCTGATGTTAAAGTTCGGGGCTCAACCCCGTGAAGCATTTGGATACTGTTATTCTTGAGTGCAGGAGAGGAAAGTGGAATTCCTAGTGTAGCGGTGAAATGCGTAGATATTAGGAGGAACACCAGTGGCGAAGGCGACTTTCTGGACTGTGTCTGACACTGAGGCGCGAAAGCCAGGGTAGTGAACGGGATTAGATACCCCGGTAATCCTGGCCGTAAACGATGGGTACTAGGTGTTGGGGGTATCGACCCCTCCAGTGCCGGAGTTAACGCAATAAGTACCCCGCCTGGGGAGTACGGCCGCAAGGTTGAAACTCAAAGGAATTGACGGGGGCCCGCACAAGCGGTGGAGTATGTGGTTTAATTCGACGCAACGCGAAGAACCTTACCAAGGCTTGACATCGTCTGATGCTCCTAGAGATAGGAAGTTCTCCTTCGGGAGACAGATAGACAGGTGGTGCATGGCTGTCGTCAGCTCGTGTCGTGAGATGTTGGGTTAAGTCCCGCAACGAGCGCAACCCTTATCCTATGTTGCCAGCACGTAAAGGTGGGAACTCATGGGAGACTGCCGTGGATAACACGGAGGAAGGTGGGGATGACGTCAAGTCATCATGCCCCTTATGTCTTGGGCTACACACGTACTACAATGGGCTTTAATAGAGGGTAGCGAAGCCGCGAGGTGAAGCCAAACCCAAAAACAAGCTCTCAGTTCGGATTGCAGGCTGCAACTCGCCTGCATGAAGTCGGAATCGCTAGTAATCGCAGATCAGCATGCTGCGGTGAATACGTTCCCGGGCCTTGTACACACCGCCCGTCACACCACGAAAGTTGAGAGCACCCGAAGCCGGTGAGGTAACCAGCAATGGAACCAGCCGTCGAAGGTGAGATCAGTGATTGGGGTGAAGTCGTAACAAGGTAGCCGTATCGGAAGGTGCGGCTGGATCACCTCCTTTCTATGGAGATTTGAATCATTGAAATACATGGTTCTAATCCAAGGTCGACACATCTGGTTGTTCATCTACTTACATTGCTTAGTTTTGAGGGAATACCAAAACATACCTGTTGAATTCATTCAAGGGGTATGATAATATAGTAGATCCTCCTGCATCACGTAATCAGCAACCGCTGATGAAAGCTGCAGATGTTCTTTGAAAACTGCACAGAAGAAAGCAAAGTAATAATTCTAATAGCAATATTAGGGTGATTACCGAGCATGTTAGGATTTTTTTAATGTGTATTTCGGCGTTAAAACCGAATATACCACCAACTAAAGGTTGGCAAGAAGCTGTCAGATGCGAGGCGGAGCGAGGACAAGAGTGAGTCGTACTTCTGTACGTCGAACGAATGCCCACAGCGACAACGAAGCAGATGACTGTTTATTGACAGCCGACTATTAGTGTGACTAAGTCAAGCTAATAAGGGCATACGGTGGATGCCTTGGCGCCAAGAGCCGATGAAGGACGGGGTAAGCTCCGATAAGCTAGGGGGAATCGCAAGCAGGTTTTGATCCCTAGATTTCCGAATGGGGAAACCCAACAGTGGTAATGCACTGTTACCCATACCTGAGAGTATGAGGAGGGCACCTGGGGAACTGAAACATCTAAGTACCCAGAGGAAAAGTAATCAAGTGAGATTCCCTAAGTAGCGGCGAGCGAACGGGGAAGAGCCCAAACCGAGTCAGTTTACTGATTCGGGGTTGAGGACCGGCATAATTCGAGTCAGGCTTAGTCGAACTACCTGGAAAGGTAGACCATAGGGGGTAACAGTCCCGTAGACGAAAAGCAGAGCAAGATGGCCGAGTTCCAGAGTACCACGAGACACGTGAAACCTTGTGGGAAGCAGGGGGGACCACCCTCCAAGGCAAAATACTCCTTGGCGACCGATAGCGTATAGTACCGTGAGGGAAAGGTGAAAAGCACCCCGGGAGGGGAGTGAAAAAGAACCTGAAACCGTATGTCTACAAGCAGTTGAAGACCCTTATGTGGTCAACAGCGTGCCTATTGAAGAATGAACCGGCGAGTTACAGTAACTAGCGAGGTTAAGCAGAAGATGTGGAGCCGCAGCGAAAGCGAGTCTTAATAGGGCGAATAGTTAGTTGTTGTAGACCCGAAACCGCAGTGATCTATCCATGGCCAGGTTGAAGCGCAGGTAAAATTGCGTGGAGGACCGAACTCGTGAACGTTGAAAAGTTTTGAGATGAGTTGTGGATAGGGGTGAAATGCCAATCGAACGCGGAGATAGCTGGTTCTCCCCGAAATAGCTTTAGGGCTAGCCTCAAGAAATAAGTACAGACGGTAGAGCTCTGATTGGGCTAGGGGCCTTATAGGTTACCGAACTCTGTCAAACTGCGAATGGCTGTACTCGGACCTTGGGAGTCAGACTGCGAGTGATAAGACCCGTAGTCAAGAGGGAAACAGCCCAGACCATCAGCTAAGGTCCCAAATGCCGTACTAAGTGGCAAAGGATGTGGAACTTCAGAAACAACCAGGATGTTGGCTTAGAAGCAGCCACCATTTAAAGAGTGCGTAATAGCTCACTGGTCGAGAGGTTTTGCGCCGAAGATGTCCGGGGCTAAAGTACGGAACCGAAGCTATGGATTTGTACCTTTGGTACAAGTGGTAGGGGAGCGTTCTATACGCTTTGAAGCAGTACCGTAAGGAGCTGTGGAGTATATAGAAGTGAGAATGCCGGTATGAGTAGCGAAAAGACAAGTGAGAATCTTGTCCACCGAAAGCCTAAGGTTTCCTGAGCAACGCTCGTCGTCTCAGGGTAAGTCGGGGCCTAAGCCGAGGCGTAAATGCGTAGGCGATGGACAACTGGCAAACATTCCAGTACCACCCACATCCGTTTGAGTGATGGAGTGACACAGAAGGGTAAGTAATCGCATGAATGGAAGAAATGCGTCTAAGCTTGTAGGGTGTTTAGTAGGCAAATCCGCTAAACGTATAGCCTGAGGAGTGACGGGGAGTTGCTAGCGATAGCGATGAACTTACTGATCCCACACTGTCAAGAAAAGCTTCTAGCGAGGCTGTGGGTGCCCGTACCGCAAACCGACACAGGTAGGCGGGGAGAGAATCCTAAGGTGCGCGGGAAAACCCTCGTTAAGGAACTCGGCAAAATGTCCCCGTAACTTCGGGAGAAGGGGAGCCCTTTTAGGTGATTACCCTTGCGGTATGAGCTAAAGAGGGTCGCAGAAAAGAGGCCCAAGCGACTGTTTACCACAAACACAGGTGCCTGCTAAAGCGAAAGCTGACGTATAGGTGCTGACACCTGCCCGGTGCTGGAAGGTTAAGGGGAGTGCTTAGAAGCAATTCGAAGGTGTGAACTGAAGCCCCAGTAAACGGCGGCCGTAACTATAACGGTCCTAAGGTAGCGAAATTCCTTGTCGGGTAAGTTCCGACCCGCACGAAAGGTGTAACGACTTGGGCACTGTCTCAACGAGGGACCCGGTGAAATTGAAATACCTGTGAAGATGCAGGTTACCCGCGACTGGACAGAAAGACCCCATGGAGCTTTACTGTAGCCTGACATTGAATTTTGGTAAATGATGTACAGGATAGGTGGGAGACTGCGAGATATGTACGCTAGTATGTATGGAGTCATTGTTGGGATACCACCCTTTATTTACTGGAATTCTAACTTTAATAGTAACGACATTAAGGACAGTGTCAGGTGGGCAGTTTGACTGGGGCGGTCGCCTCCGAAAATGTAACGGAGGCGCTCAAAGGTTCCCTCAGCGCGGCCAGAAATCGCGCGAAGAGTGCAAAGGCAGAAGGGAGCTTGACTGCGAGACGTACAGGTCGAGCAGGGACGAAAGTCGGACTTAGTGATCCGGTGGTACCGCGTGGAAGGGCCATCGCTCAACGGATAAAAGCTACCCTGGGGATAACAGGCTAATCTCTCCCAAGAGTCCATATCGACGGGGAGGTTTGGCACCTCGATGTCGGCTCATCACATCCTGGGGCTGTAGTAGGTCCCAAGGGTTGGGCTGTTCGCCCATTAAAGTGGTACGTGAGCTGGGTTCAGAACGTCGTGAGACAGTTCGGTCCCTATCCATCGCGGGCGCAAGAGACTTGAAGGGAACTGCTCCTAGTACGAGAGGACCGGAGTGGACGAACCAATGGTGTACCAGTTATCCCGCCAGGGGTACAGCTGGGTAGCTACGTTCGGAAAGGATAAACGCTGAAAGCATCTAAGCGTGAAACCAGCCTTAAGATGAGGTCTCTCATAGCGTAAGCTAGTAAGTCCCCTTGTAGATGACAAGGTTGATAGGCCAGGTGTGTAAGTCCAGCAATGGATTCAGCTGACTGGTACTAATAGGACGAGGGCTTGACTTAATTTAGTTAGTAGCGTAGCTACTAACGACTAACATGCAGTCTTTCTTCTGTGAAGTTTTGAAGGAACATATGAAAAATATGTACTTCTAAAATCCAGTGGCGATAGCTAAGGGGAGCCACCTGTTCCCATACCGAACACAGTAGTTAAGCCCTTATACGTCGAAAGTACTTGGTTGGAAACGGCCTGGGAGGATAGATAGCTGCTGGTTATATGGAAAAGCACTCACTTTTGTGGGTGTTTTTTATTACAAATAAATATTGTGCGGGGATAATTTTTCTTATTTCGTCGTATCTGAGATTGGTGAGAATGCTTCAGATGCTAGGCGCGACGAGCACACGAACTGAGCAGTACATCAGTACGTGAAGTGAGCGCGCGCAGGAGCAACGACGCAGATGAGGTATTATCGCCAATCTCAGTACCGAACACAGTAGTTAAGCCCATACGCCGAAAGTACTTGGTTGGAAACGGCCTGGGAGGATAGGTAGTTGCTGGTTAAAGAAAAAACGCTCACTTTTTTGTGAGTGTTTTTTTGTTGTCAAATAAATATTATACTGGTATAGCTTTTTCTTATTTCGTCGTGCCTGAGATTGGTGAGAATGCTTTAGATGCTAGGCGCGACGAGCGCACGAACTGAGCAGTACATCAGTACGTGAAGTGAGCGCGCGCAGATGAGGTATTCTCGCCAGTCGAAGTACCGAACACAGTAGTTAAGCCCATACGCCGAAAGTACTTGGTTGGAAACGGCCTGAGAGGATAGATAGCTGCTGGTTAGTAAAAAGCACTCATTATATGAGTGCTTTTTGTTTTATTCAGTTAATAGGTTCAAGTGATTTTTTGCGGGTATAGATTGCACTAGGTTTATATTATTAACACTTTGTCATTAGCATTTAACTTTGCATATAATAAGATGGATTTTCTTTCTGCTTAGTCTGAAAAAAAGTATATGTAGTTTTTATTTTTTCACCGTCACTCCAGATTGTTGAGAATGTCTGGAATTCTATTATATTAAAGAAAACTATGAGATGAACAGGTGTAACATTTGTTGACGGAATAAATTACATGTGATATTCACAATTTTCTTTGTAGATAATACGTAATGGGGTTTGACATGAAAAAATCACAGAGGAGTATTAAACATGGGTTTATTTTATGTACTATTATTGGCAACTGGTGTTAGTATAGATGCTTTGGCAGCAGGTACAGCTTATGGTTTAAAAAACATTCGAGTACCATTACTATCTTTAACCGTTATAGGAACGATTACTGGACTATTTACATTCGGAGCAATGATAAGTGCTCAATTTTTGGAGGAACTTATAAACCCATCTGTGATTACTGGGATCGGAGCACTTCTGCTACTTGCACTCGGATTTTGGAATATTATAATAGAATATTTATCACGTATTACTAATAAGCATAATAGCCAATCTGAGAAAATAACTCCTTCTCTTGGAGAGATGATTATTGAGGTAATGGCTCAACCAGAAATGGCGGATAGTGACAAATCCTGTTCTATTAGTTACATAGAGGCAATATCCCTTGGAATAGCGTTAGGAATGGATAATATGATAGCGACTTTTGCAGCTTGTATGTTAGGAGATTTGCCTGCATATACTCCTTTGATTATGGCAGGTGCTCAAATGATACTTATCGTTCTTGGGATTCAAGTGGCAACTTTTTGCATTCCAGATCATCTGAAAAATGGATTACCCTATATGTCAGGAGTAGTACTAATAATTATTGGGCTGACAAGATTAATTTAAGAGTAATAGATATATAATTAGAACAATTAAAAGATTCCTCCCTCTTATGAGTCTATCTCGCGCAAGGAGCTGCTATTTATCCAGGGAACACTATAGGGATGGAAGAGTAAATGATGCTTAGAGAGTTATACAAAAGGACATGTTAGCGTTTTTCAAAGCTACTAAAAAATGGGGCAGTGGGAAAACTTCACGATAAGTTATCCACTACCCCATTTTTGTAATATCAGAATTTATAAGTTTTTTAGAGTAAAAATGCTGTCTTTTTTCCTTTATTTCTTCTGGTCCCTGCGGTAAATTGTTAAGCATTTTACAGTAGAGGACGCAGAGAAATTTTAAAAAGCCTGGAAAGCGTTTTATCTGAGAATAGAGGGAAAGATAAAAATATAGCGAAAAGTAGAAAAAAGACTATTTCAGGAGATGTGATTGATGGTTTATGATAAAGTCTCTGATAACAAATACCAAGGAGTAGCAATTTTAGGCCATGTGAGTAAAGAGGATCTAGGAGAGGTTAAAGTTAGTTATGGTTGCTAATAACTATAAAGCTACATGTATTTTGGGAGTCGTATCCTTGGGGTTTCTTATTAGCTATCCATTACAACATACTTTTATCGGCGGGCTTTTCACTGGTGGATTTGGGGCGGCAATGATCGGTGGGCTGGCAGACTGGTTTGCTGTATCAGCACTATTTCGTAGACCTTTAGGGATACCCTTTCGCACCGCTATCATTCCCCGTAACCGGGAGCGAATATTCAAAGCACTCGTCGAGATGGTTGAAAATGAAATATTAATGAAAGAAAATATTAAAACACAACTGGAGAATTATAATGTATCGGGTATATTGATTCATTTCATGGTTGAGCATAGAGGTAAAAGTTATCTAAAAAAAATACTGTATCGATTTTTGCAAGATATGCTTGCTCAGATCAAGCCAGAAGAAATAGCAGCTATTATTGACAATGTAGTGCCTTATAATAATAAGGAAAAAGTAAAAATTTCTCCCTATATGATTGATATTTTAGAATGGCTTATTAAAAATGGGTACCATGAAAAAATAATAGATATGATGATAAATGAATTGATAATAGTTGCAAAAAACAAACAGTTGAAACATTTATTAAGTGAAGTTTTTATTGATATTAGAGAAAATTACGAACGGGGTATGAACAGAAGGAAAATCTTTAATCGGTTGATGAACTTGTCACCTAAACAAGTGGCTAGCGAGGCGCAACAGGCACTAGAAGTTATCTTGTCCGAAATGAAAGATACTGATCATTCTATACGGAAACAAATTAACGCCTGGCTGAATGATTTTATTATAAAACTAAAGACCAATGAGAGGTTTCAACAAAGCATCGAGGATTGGGTACAGGAGAAAATTTTACGTAAGCTTAATTTGGGGAATTATGTAGCTCAGGGTATGGTTACTTTATATGGTAAAGAAGCTGTTGATCATAAGCAGATGATTCGATGGTTAGCATTAATAACTGATCAGATCGATAAATTAATTGCGGATTTTGAGACAGATACGGAGAGACGGGCTGAGCTTGATCTGTATATCAAGACGATACTGAGTGGATGGATAGATACTCATCATGGTAAAATTGGCATGATTGTAAAAGATAGCCTAAATGAGTTTACTAATGATCGATTAGTGAATTTTATTGAAAATAAAGTAGGTAATGATTTGCAGATGATCCGTATTAATGGCTCAGTAGTTGGTGGGTTAGTGGGAATGGTCATCTATTTATTGACGTTCTGGTTTTGAATGAGGGTGGGTAAAAATGAATTATAAAAATATGGCGAACAAAATATTGGCATTTGTATTTTGTTTGTTTCTCCTGTCAATATGGCTGAGGTATGTATATAGAGATGTACTGTTTATAGAAATGTTTTATACCGTAATGGAAGCGGCTTTCGTAGGGGGCGTTGCTGATTGGTTTGCTATAACAGCAATTTTTAAAAAACCTTTGGGATTTCCATGGCATACAGAGTTAATCCCTCGTCATCGTGACAGAGTGATACTGTCTATTGGGGATATGATAGAACAAGATTTGCTTAGTATTAAGTCTATTAAACAGCAAGTCGATAAGGTCTGTTTTGTGAAGCTTATGATTGCTTGGATAGATCATAATGGTGGTAGGCAGTTACTGAGAAGTTTATTAGATAAGCACAGTAAGGGTCTGATTATGAATATTGATCCTCACGTTTTGGCAGGATATTTAGAGACTTTTATTAAAACAAGAATCAGAGAAATGAAGATCACCCCTCAGTTTAAAATAGTAACGAAGTGGGGATTAGAGCAAGAGAAAGACAAATATTTGATTATATTCATACTTGATGAATTAACCAATCGAATTCAACGTCCTGATACTAAAAGGACTATTTATCAATATATGGAAGATATAAAACAGGCAAAATCCAAGTCATTGCTAGAAAAAACGGTAATTTGGATTGGAGAGCAGACGAATAGCGTGAATGTTTCTGATGCAACTGATGTGTTGTATCAGGAATTATTGAATATTCTTCAGGAAATGAAAAATCCAGAGCATATACTACATGAGTGGATACATGCAAAGTTAATAGAAATAGTCAATCGGCCAGACAATGAAATTCCTTGGACAGATGAAATGGAGCATTGGAAAGAAGCAGTAGCTGAGCGTATCGAGTTAACTGAGGTGGCAATGTTTCTAACTGAGAATTTTATTGAAAAAATAAGCACATCCACTCATGCTCATTTATTGGAGTTACTATACAGTCAAGCGGAACAGCATTGGGAGCGCTTCAAAAGTGATCCTGAAATGCAGCATTGGTTAGAAATTCGTATTAAGAAAGCAATATTTGAACTGGTGGAAAAGGAACACTATCTCATTGGTACTGTTGTTAAAGAAGTTTTAAGTACTTTTAGCGATGAGGATTTTAATCGATTTATTGAAGACAAAGCTGGTGACGATCTTCAATGGATTCGTATTAATGGCTGCGTTGTAGGCGCAATTGTTGGATTCATCATGTTTATATTTTTGCATTATTTTTATGATCAGAATGTAGTTCCAATAGTGCAGTCGTGGCTTTATGGGAGATAGAGATGGGGAAACGGCTGTTAGTGACGGTAATTATTATAATGGTAGCTATATTAGAAATCGTGGATGTAGTCACAAGACTAATCTATAATAAATTTTGGAACAAATAAAAAGAACCTCTTTGCACAGAATAAATGCAGGAGGTGATGGATTTGCATTGGTTGATTAGACCGGCGATTGGCTGGGGAGCATGGTTATTGTTGCATAGTGTGGCTATTCCGTTTGTCTATGGTCTTGGAAAAAAAGGCTGCAGCATGAAAAAACAGCAACAGTCTAATTATGAGCAGGAGTAATAAATAAGAGATAGTAATGAAAGGGGAGCATTTCGCTCCCCTTTCATTTATTTGTGCGCGCCAACATGGGCGCTAGCTAGTCGGCGCAAGTCCAATACGGATAATCCATTAAGAAGGTTCTTCACATTCATTTCAAATATGAATTTTAACAAGAGTTTAATAATAGCATAACACTAACTATTTCATAATGATCTATAATAATAATGTAAAATGAATTCAAGTGTAATCTGCTAAAGAAAGGATGAGCAACCATGGAAAATATGAGCGCACTTATCAGACAAGAGGATCTTTCGTTTTCATCAAAAACCAAGATGATAACTGTAAAAAGCATTGATTCCATGGCTGTGGATATAGTAGATATACGTAAAATGTATAGAAACAATAAAGAAATGCTGATGGTATCACTAGAACGTAAGCGAGCTAAAAAGGAAGCAGAAGTAGTTACTATAGTAGAAAACTATTTAAATTTAATTACAAAAAGCCTAAAAAATTTGTTTGAGAAAAATAAGATTAATATTGCTTCCTATGCAGCAGAAGTTGTTAATAGAAACAAGAAAGTGGATCATAAAGAAATTTTTCAACAAGTCCTTCCTAGAACAGAACTAGAACAGCTGCAAATGGATATAAAGCATGAAATTCAGCAGGAAATCCATACTTTATTTGGTGTTAAATCCTTAGAGATAGCTGGTATTAAGTCGAATCTAGATGAGCTAGTTCCTCATCAACATAAGAAAGATATTGATATATTACTTTCTGAATATCGTAAGGCAGTATTTGTTGCAGAACACATGACCACAGTTGCCAATAAATTATGGGATCAATGCTTAGACACATTCAAATTACCACCCATGGCTACAAAAGTAGCAAAGAAGTTTGAATTAGGTAGTATTTTTATGAGGACTGTAAACTGTCGGCCAAAAGATCAATTACTATCTTGCCGGCGAGAAATAGAGAAACATTTGACTGGTGTAATGATCAATGTAGAGAATCAAATGAATCAGGATATGAGAAACACTACGGCCAAGGTTTTTTATGAATTATATGACCAGACGATTGCTCGTTGTTTTGAAAAACGATTGGCTTTACTGGTAGCTAAAGACAATAAGAAAGGGGTAGTCATAAGAGAAAAAACACCTTTACATTTGTTAAAGCAAGCTAACGTATCATTATGATATGAAAGCTTGCTTTTTTAGTTGTTCTTTTTGAATTCTTTCCTGATGGATTAGTATAGGATTGGATAATTTTAGAGATAATATTCCAGTATGATGAAAGAATAAATGTTTGAAGGGAAGGATAAAATATTGGTTATAGAAGGACAAACAAGTACTCCTAGGGAGGAGAGAGAAGCTCTTTTAGAAACTAGAGGACAGGGGGTGCGTGGACGGAATCGGCGAAAACAAGCTATGGAAACTATGAATGAAGAGTCAATAATAGCCCTTGATGAGGTTTTTACAGCCAAGCTAGCAGCTGTGCGGGCTTCTGAGCAGCGAATGGCTAATATTTCTGATCCTTATGCTCGCAAAGCCTTGCAGAAAATGATTCAAGAAGAACGTAGTCAATTGATGAATCTTGCTGAATTGATTGAGATGGTCGAGCAAAGTCCAGAGAGTGGGTCATTTACCAGAGCACGGCGGCAAATGTCCCATAGGCTAAAAAGCCAGAGCAATAAGAACTTTGTCTATGGTGTCGGTGTAGCTTTATTGGGTGCTTTATTATTTCCCACGCTTAAGGAGTCATTACATCCTGTTGCTATGAAAGCAATGCAGGGCGTAAAAGATTTATCTGATCAAGCCCAAGGTTTGCTCAGCGGCGTACGGGAAGATATAGAAGATTTGGTTGCAGAAGCTGAGTTTGAAAAATTAAAGAGTTCAATTGATAGTGCGATGACAGGGGAAGAGTTGATTGATCCTACGGATCCTGTCAAATAGTTAGTCAAGATAATGGGAGGGAAACCAGTGTCAAAAGTATTGGAAGTTGAAAGAGCGGATGTAGATAAAATTATACTTCTTAGTGAAAAATTCAGTCACATTGCCACAGAATTAAAAGCAGCTGTCGATCTTAGTATTGTAATAAGGCGGGAATCGCCACAGAGCAAACATGAGACAATATTGTTATGGGAAAAGTTTTTAAGTCAATTATTTGGCTATATCAAACAGCGCAGTAAGGAAACTAAAGATAATCTCTTATCAGGCGTTTCGTTAACACGTTTAAAGTTATTTTAAAAAAATAATAAAAATAATAAAAATAGTAAGGAACAATATCCTTGCTTTTTTTGTTAAGGTAGTACCATGATCAAGCAACATGCTGATCGTAATATCAATACTCTAATCGAGGGAGGCACCAGCATTGTTTCCAGAAGTTATAGCAACGAAGACAGTTAGATTAATACCAGGGCGTTTACGGATTGCAGTTGAACATTTGCGTAAAAATCCAGCTTTTGCTGAGTATCTAGTGGACAGATTGCAGACTGTAATTGGAGTAAAATCAGCTGCAACGAGCCCCCTGACTGGGCGAGCACTTATTTATTTTAATCAAAGTCAATTAACCTTTCCTCAAATTAAGCAGGAAATTGACCAAGCATATCAGTCATTTCAGCAAGTACAATTACCAGGGAAAAACCTCGATTTTTTTCAAGAAAAAAAAACTGTTACTTTGCAAGAAGTAACTCAAAAGTCGAATTATATAGAAGCTATTTCGCCTAGGGTACAAGTATTTAATACTGTTGTGACAGGAGGTATTTTGGCTGGGATAGCTATAAAAAGGCTTATCCGAGGACGTTCTACACTATCTTCGTCGCAACAGATATTCAATTTGGCGGCAATAACAACGATTGTTTCAGGGTATCCCATTTTACGGCGGGGTATAGCACATTTGGTTGAGACTAAAAAAATCAATCATGACTTGCTGATTTCTATAGCTACTTTGATTTTACTTGCTATGCGTGAAAGTATTACTGGCTTGTCCATATTGTGGCTGATACAGCTGAGTGGGCTATTTAATTATATTATGCAGGTACGGGCCCGCAAGTCTATTGAACGAATGCTAGTTGGTAAAGAGCTAACAGCTAGAAGAATATATCATGGACAACAGGAATTAGTAGCAGTAACAAAAGTGGCTGTGGGCGATATTGTTGTCGTGCATCGTGGTGAAAGGGTACCGGTGGATGGTGAAGTAGTAGGCGGCAGGGCTACAGTCAATCAAACAGCTATTTGTGCTGACTATCTTCCAAGTAGCAAAGGTGTTGGTGATAGCATTTTTGCAGGAACAATGATTGAAGCAGGGGCACTTAAGGTTAAGGCAATAAAGGTCGGCAAAGATACGAGCATGGCTCATACTGTAGCTATGGTGGAAAAAGCAGCTGTTGAGCGTGGCGGAGTCCAATCGGGAGAAATATATTCCATCAAGTTAGTACCGTGGGCTATAGGTATTGCGGGAATGATCTTGCTACTGACGCGAGATTTCCAGCGAAGCTTAGCTGTGTTACTGGCTGGATGCCCAATGGCTATTGCTTTATCATCTAATACCTCACTAGGAATGTCTGTAGCTCAAGCGGCAAATCAGGGAATACTTGTCAAAGATGCACGGGCTTTGGAAATAGCGGAACAAGCTGATGTTGTATTATTTGATAAGACAGGAACACTTACCGGTGCGCGGCCTCAGGTAGGAGAAATAATTGTTTTTGATAGAAGTTTTAGTCAAGAACAAATTTTGATATTGGCGGCGGCAGCCGAGAAGTCTACTAGTCATCCGTTGGCGCGCATGCTGGTAGCTGAGGCAAATTCTAGACATCTTTCATTACCTACTGCTGTGAGTGAGATGATAGTTGGTCATGGAGTGAGGGCTATAGTTAGTGATCATGATGTATGTGTAGGTAATGAACGATTGATGTCACAAGAAAAAATTGATATTAGTTCAGGTAAGATAAAGGTACTACGCATGCAACATTTGGGTCATAGCCCAATCTATGTGGCTGTTAATCAGAAATTAGCTGGATTAATTAGTATTCGAGATGTTCTGAGGCCTGAGAGCAAAAGGGCAATAGAGGATTTGCGGGTCGCTGGTATTAAAGAAATTGGGATCATTACTGGTGATAATGCGTATAACCTAGAAACGGTGTCGGCAGAACTGGGAGTAGCGCATAATTGGAGTGCTATGTTACCTGAGGATAAGGTTAAAGTAGTTGCTAATCTGAGAAGGCAAGGACGTAATGTTATTATGGTAGGCGATGGTACTAATGATTCGCCAGCTATGGCGGCTGCTAATATCGGGGTTGCTATGACATGCGCCACCAAAGAAGCTATTGAGTCAGCGGATATGATAGTCACTGGTGATGATCCTCGTAAGATAGCAAGTATTGTAACAATCAGTAAAAAGACTATGCAAGTTATGAGGCAGAATTTAGCATTTTCGGTAGGAATGAATGCCATTGGGATAGGTTTGGCCGCCATGAGACTAATCTCTCCAGTAACGGCGGTCTTAATGCAAAACATCAGTACGGTAGGAGTGTTATTAAATTCATCACGATTATTGAAGAGTAAAGGAAGCTCTACAGCAAAGCAGCAGATCAGGCAACCGAAAGAATCGGTAAATGATCTTGACTTACAACGGTTTTCACAACAAACGCCAGATAATATTGCTTTTTTAAGAAGTAGAACAGAGCCTCAACTGGGTGAAATAGTAGCAGCCACACAATTGGATTGTCAGGGAGGATCATGGAATAGTGTATCTTTAGATAATGTTTGTTGCCAGTTAGACACGTCTCTGCATTTTGGACTCAGTGAGCAGGAAGCGAAAATTCGTCAACATACATATGGTCTGAATGTATTGACTGAAGGCAAAAAATCTTCTTTCTGGCAGCTATTTCGCAACCAATTTAAAGATTTTATGGTAAAAGTGCTAATGGGTGCAGCAGGATTATCATTTGTCTTAGGCAAAGTTAAAAACTCGATGCTCACGGTTGGTATCATTATCGGTAATGCTCTGTTAGGTGCTACCCAGGAAATAAAGGCAGAAGAGTCTTTAGGGACGTTACAAAAATTAGGGGCACCGATGGCTAACGTGATTCGTGGTGGGCGGGCAGTAAAAATTAAAGCTGACCAATTAGTACCAGGGGATTTAATTGTTTTGGAAGCTGGTGATAGAGTTCCAGCTGATGCTCGAATTGTAACATCTGTACATTTTGAGGTAGAAGAAGCGTCACTTACCGGTGAAACCATTCCAAGCAAGAAGAATCACTTGTCGATTGGAACCGATCATACAGTACTAGGTGATCGCAAAAATATGGTATTTATGGGTACGAGTGTAACAAGAGGACGAGGGACAGCCATCGTAGTTGGAACGGGTATGGCTACAGAGATGGGGAAGATCGCCATGCTCATTCAGCAGCAAAAGGCAGATCCAACGCCATTGCAATGCAAACTTGAAGAATTGGCAACAATGCTGGCATATGGTTGCTTAACGATATCTGGTTTAGTATTTTTGATAGGAGTTCTGCGTGGTCAAAACTTGCTATATATGCTGCAAGTAGCAGCCAGCTTAGCTGTAGCAGCCATTCCAGAAGGTTTAACCGCAATTGTGGTGATTGCTTTGGCAATGGGAGTGCAGCGGATGACAAAACGTAATATTATTGTTCGCAAGATGGGTTCGATTGAAACATTGGGGTGTGCCAATGTTATCTGCTCAGACAAGACAGGGACACTGACTAAAAATGAAATGACTGTACGTAAAATGTACGCAGGCGGTAAATTATACCGCGTCAGTGGCGACGGATATGTGCCGCAAGGTAAGTTTTATTATCAGAATATTGCTTGTGAACCAAATGCTGAAACAGCATTGATGCAAACCTTACTGGTTGGTACTCTATGTAATAATGCAAAGCTAAGTTATGGTAAAAGATCACAGCATGATCAAGTCATATCTCTTGATCAACATCGGAGCAGCAGGGGAATTCAAGGGGACCCTACCGAGGGTGCTCTGTTGGTGGCCGCTGGTAAGGCTGGCTTATGGTGGGATAAATTAGCAGCTTCATATAAACGCATTAAAGAGAATCCCTTTGAGTCAGAAAGACGAATGATGTCAGTTCTTTGTACCAATCAGGATGGGTCGAGCAAACAGTTGTATTGTAAGGGAGCACCTGATAGTATCTTAGAAGTGTGCACCCATTATTTACATGAGGGGCAAATTTTACCTCTAAGTTCAGATGTGAAACAAAAAATTTCTCATGCTAACGAGCAAATGGCTAATGAGGCGTTACGAGTTTTAGCCACAGCCTATCGGGACTTATCTAGCCATGAAGATACTGACAATGATAGTGATGAAGCAGACTTGGAACAGAATATGATTTTCTGTGGACTCATTGGTATGATTGATCCTCCTAGGCCAGAGGTGCCTGCGGCTATTGCAAAATGTAAAAAGGCAGGTGTGAAAGTCGTAATGATCACAGGAGATCATCCGAGCACAGCTAAGGCCATTGCAAAAGATTTAGGTTTGTTGGATCATGGCGGCATGGTAGTGCTTGGGCAGGAACTTGATCAAATGTCAGACAAACAACTAGCGGAAATTGTGAGCAAAGTAAGCGTTTATGCTAGAACAGCACCCCAACATAAATTACGTATCATTAAGGCGTTAAAAGAAAAAGGTTATGTCGTAGCGATGACAGGTGATGGTGTAAATGATGCACCAGCAGTTAAGGCCGCTGATATTGGTATTGCTATGGGTATTATGGGAACTGATGTAACCAAGGAAGCTTCAAGTATGATTTTATCTGATGATAATTTTGCTACGATAGTCCTAGCTATTGAAGAGGGCAGATCTATATATGCCAATATTAGGAAAGCGATTCGTTATTTGCTAGCGACCAATATTGGTGAAGTGGTCTTAATGGTTTTAGCAATCATGGTAGGGTTGCCTTTGCCATTATTACCTGTCCAATTGTTATGGATTAATTTAATTGGCGATGGTCTACCAGCGATTGCTTTAGTAAATGATCCTCCAGCTAAAGATACTATGCAGCATAAACCCAGGAGTGCTAAGGATAGTGTTTTTTCGGGCCGCTTAGGTCCAAAGGTATTGACCAGAGGGTTAATTATGGGATCAATTAGTTTAGCGTTGTACGCATGGAAACTGATGACCACTGGTAATTTTGTAGCTGCTAGTACATTAGTAATGGCTCAAGTGGCTATCAGTCAGTTTTTCCATATTTTTGACTGCCGAATTGAAAAACAGGTAGGGAAAGTAAATTTATTTAGTAATTGGCCATTGGTAGGAGCTGTAGGACTATCGATGGTATTGCTGGTAGGGGTTATTCATATCCCTGGCTTGCAGCCAACGTTTGGTACTATGTCCTTATCCATTGCTGATTGGTTATTAGCTTTTGGAGTTTCAGGGCTGACCTCTGTAATTGATGCAGGTGTAGAAAGAATAGGGGACAGGTTAGCGAAAGACGAAAAAGTACTTGCACCTTGTCGTCCTGCTCCCATGCCTGTAGTATAAGAAAGACTTGTAAAAGCGAGGTAACTGAAAACTCCTGCAAGGTTTAACCTTGCAGGAGTTTTTCGTGATAGACGTGATAGGTTTGCTAAAATTTTTGTGTTAAAGATTCTTCTTGATAGGAAAGTTCATATCTCTTATTACTGGTTTGAGAGAGTTCATTCTCTATGGTAAGATGATGGGGAGCATAGGTGAGAAGCCGTGTAGAATTCAGTACAACTGCCAGAGTACTTGCATTGTGCAAAACTGCGGCTAAAAACGGTGAAATTAATTTAGCAGAACCAAGCCCTAGTCCGATGATATTGGCCCCGATGGCAAAAACAAAATTTTGCCTGATGATTACTAATGATTTTTTACCAAGGCGAATAATTTCTACAATTTTTTCCGGATTATCTTCTCGTAGAACAATACCAGCTGTTTCAATCGCTGCATCTGCTCCACCTACCCCCATAGCAATGCCTACGTTGGCAAGGGCTAATGATGGGGAGTCATTGATTCCATCACCAACCATACCCACTACATGTCCCTGCTCTTGCAAAGATTTTATTAGATTAAACTTGTCCTGAGGGAGCATATTAGGCCAGATTTTCTCCAGTTTTAAGCGACTAGCAATTTCTGTTACTCCTGTATCCGTATCACCAGAGACAATCCCAATATCTGGTATTCCTTCTTCTCGAATGCTACGGATGGCGCTTTCTGCATTTGGACGAAGACAATCTGTTATGACAATGACTCCTATAAGAGTAGTTCCTCTTGCTATGTATACTAAGGTTGCACTTTCTGCAATGTCTTTAGTTTCAAAGGGAAAATGCAAAGGAGTTTTAATGCCCATCTGATTTAAGTATAAGGAATTACCAACGTAAACAACGACTCCCTCAATAGTAGCCTTCACACCACGACCGATGGTCATCTCACTATCAGGAACGCAGGGCAAAACGATTCCCTGGTTTTCTGCGGCTTCTTTAATGGCATTAGCTAGTGGATGATTGGCATTTGCCTCTGCTGCAGCGGCTAAAGTTAAGATGGAATTTGAGTCATACCCGTTATGAAGGGAAATCACTTTGGTAACAGCCGATTTTCCTTCTGTGAGCGTACCCGTCTTATCAAAGAGTAAAAAATCTATTTTACCGGCCTCTTCAAGATAACGACCGCCTTTAACGAGAATTCCCCGACTTGCCGCATTGCCAATTGCCGCACTCAGAGCGGTGGGGGTTGCGAGTCCGGCCGCACAAGGGCAAGCTACAATTAGAATTGTCATTGTTCGCCTTATATCGCCTGTTAGTAAAAATACTACAAATGCTAAGATAAAGGAAGCTGGGATGAGGCGAGCCGAATATGTATCAGCCATTTTTTGTATAGGAGCTTTAGAATGGGTTGCTTGTTCAACAAGATGTATCACACGGGCAACAGATGTTTTATCACCCACGCGCTCCGCTTTGATATATAAAGTACCCTGTTCAATTGTCGAGCCAGCCAATACCATATCGCCAATTTGTTTATGCACAGGCACTGGTTCCCCGGTTAATGCTGCTTGATTGACCACTGCCTCTCCATTTACTATGATCCCATCCACCGGGATTTTGCTGCCAAGTTTTACGGATACGGTGTCATTTTCCTTTAGCTGAGATATAGGAACTAATATTTCCTGTCCATTTATAACAAGCCATGCATCTTTTTGATTGCCTTCTAACATGCTTCGAATAGTACGACGTGATTTATCTAAAGTCAGTGTTTCAATTAAGGTGCTTAGGTTAACTAACCATACAACAACTAAACCTGTAGTTCCTTCTCTTAGTAATACAGATAGAATAATTGCCGTTCCAATTAAAATTTCATTATTTAAGACTCGACGTAAAAAGAGGTTTTCTACACCACTGCGCAATATTGGAAAAGCTGTGATCAATGTAATCAAACTGGTCTGGCGCGCTAGATTTAGGGAGAGAGGTGCTGG
Organism: Pelosinus sp. UFO1; assembly: GCF_000725345.1. Lineage (NCBI taxonomy): Bacteria > Bacillati > Bacillota > Negativicutes > Selenomonadales > Sporomusaceae > Pelosinus > Pelosinus sp. UFO1. Next base: position 2,723,980 of record NZ_CP008852.1, on the reverse strand, counting down.
ACGAAACAGGTAGCGAAATAGATGATAGAGTAGTGCTAGACCACCAATAGCAACCAAAGCTATCTGCGTAGGAATGGACACATCTTCTAATTCAAAAGGCTTTGTCTTTTCCCTCTTGCAAACCTTAGGTTTTGAAGTGTTATAGGATTGATTTTGCAATAAGGGCCATAGAACTTCTTCGGATATCATGTCCCTATTATATTTGATCAAGATTTTACCGGACTTAGGATTAGCTTTACATTCTTCAATCCCTTTTTGCTCTCTAAGAAGCATTTCTATTTGAGCAGCAAGGTTGGGATTATATTTTATTCTAGGATGATAAACACGAATACGCCCAGGTATTTGGTGAACAATTTGTGGAGATGTTGTGGCCAAACAGCTTTTCCTCCTTCTAGGTATCTATCAATAATTAAGGTGCTTTATGGTTCCTAAACGCAAAAAAATAAATCCCATATACTGGGATTTTAACGTGTCTAGCGAGATAAATGCCCACTAGAAAATATTATATGCATATGACTTATTATTATACGGCTGCCTCTGTTATTGATAGATACGCATTCTGTTTGAGAATTAAAAGTTGCTCACAAGTCTGCTGAGTTAACAACCTTTCCCAATCATAGAGAAAATTAAGGATGCATCCCTTAATACGCTCAGAAAGATCCAGCAAGGCAATTTTCATCTGATGCTTTTTTGAGCAACCTAAAGCTTCTAAAGTTAAAGTTGCTACATCGATTTGAAAAGGTAATTTACGTTTAGTAATCGATTTTAAAGAATAATTCCAAGCTTTATTTCCTAGAAACTCAACACAATGAGCAGCTCGTAATGTAGAGCGGTATTCTTCAACGGTAGCCTGCAACGATCGCAAGGAAAGAGTAGGAAAAGGACCCTTAAAGATTAAAGGATTTTCATGTGAAAATCCATGGACCTTTATTTTAAAATTCAGCTGGTCAAGCAGACGATTTAGATTCTTTCCTTTTTGCAGTTCGAATAACGCTAAAGGCCACTCTAGAGAATTTTTGCAAAGTAGATTATCAGCTAATCTATGGATTTCATCTGAAGAAATTCGAGAACGTATGTAATCGAACTCCCAGCGTATATCTCTTGTACAATCTAATAGTAATACTTCAATTGGTTTTACAGATACTGAAGTAGGCATGAATTCGCCTCCCGTTGATATCGATTATCATTACCACTACTATTGATTATACTACAGAAAAATATACTGGGTCAATATAATCTATCTGATAAAATCTTGGGAAAATATGTATAACATAGAGAAGATAAGATACTATTCTTATCTTGCAATAGTACATAAAATTTGAAAAGTAGGTTTATAATATCCAATATAAAAAAACGGCTATATAGTGATTTTTGAAATATGAGATAAAGTCAAGGACAGCTCGTGCAAGATCGAGGTCTACCATTGTTGTTTACGAAGAGAAAGGCTTCAGTCAATATGAGACCACTGAAAAAGGGAGTAAATTTCTTAAGAAATTTACTCCCTTTTTCAGTGGCTCGTGTAATCTAAGATTTCTGCCTGCGCTTGAGGAACTTGGCTCAAGCCAAGTCTTTTCTTATGATAATATTAAATTTCTGTGGTTAGTGTTTTGGGGATTCTAAATCATCAGATTCGATACTATGATGACTTGCAGTTTCTTGAATTTCTGTTTCTGAAGGATCAGAAGATACCTTGCTATTTTTAGCTTCGTCTACAATATCTTTGACTTGTTGTGAGGCATCTTTGTAGAGGGACTTGGCTTTATCGGAGACACTTAATACCCCCATAGTTGCTGCTACAGCTAAGCGACGTGGTCCAGTCTTTAAATCTGCCACACTTTCTGTAAAATCTGAACAAGATGGGCAACAGGTATCAGGATTTTTAGCTTCACTTATTATATCTTCCATGCTTTCACGAGAGGCTGAAGTAACTTTTTTTGCTTCATCAGTTATTGATAATACTCCACGGGTCGCTGCAACTGCTAATGAACGTAATCCTTGACGGATTGGCGGTATAGTCAGTGCTAATGCTGTTCCTCCTAAGATGATGCCGACAGGAGAACTTCTTCTTAATAAGTGTGACCCAAAACGTAAGATGTTCATGAATGGACCTCCTGAGAATGTAAAGCTTGATCTTTGATATTTCTAGCTTCATCAGTTACAGAATATATAGTTCTTGCAGTTAGCACTGCTGCACAACGGAATCCTTTGCGAATTAAAGGAAAGCCGAGTAATAATGCTGTTCCACCCATTAAGAGTCCTACAGGAGAAGTATTTTGTAGCATTCTTGTGCCATAACGTAAAAAATTCATATAACAACCTCCTTTATTGATTATTTTTTCCGTTAGCTCAGATTATTATGTATATGGAGGTCTTTTATTAATTGACAAATTATAATGTTATCCTTAACTGTCTTTGTTGAAAACGTTAATTATGTAATTAACAATTTCAGTTATGGCTAAAGGTAGAATCGATCATTGTGGTGAGAAAAACAAATCATAGGTACGTGAAGCGAAGGTATATTATTTTTTCTTAAATAGTTCTTGACATAATATGCGCATCAGTGTTATTCTAAATGAGCTGTCAGCGAGACTGACAATAAGTACTAAAAGAAAATTGTTGACATGCTGTAACAAACGTGTTAACATAAAGATCCGCCTTAAATAGCGGCAATGAAGATCATTCAGAAACGAATATAGCGAGAGACCGAAGAGCTAGCACCGGAAACGTACAATAGTACGTTGAGGATGATAGAGATGAGGTAACAAAGCTAGGTGAAGTTTATCAATGATCGTGTGTTCCTTGAAAACTAAACAATGTAAGTAAGGTTAAAATAAGCCAGATGTGCGGTACTCGTTTGAGTACAAAACAAAGTTAGTCCACTTAGGTGAGATTAACAAAAAGCTAGTTTTTTAAAGAGCCATCAAGGTTCTTCATAAATAACCTTTATGGAGAGTTTGATCCTGGCTCAGGACGAACGCTGGCGGCGTGCCTAACACATGCAAGTCGAACGGTCTGGTATTCAACACTGAATTTTTAGCAGTGTAGCAAGCGTCAAGCGCGAAAGAAGAGAGCGCTTCACGCATTTACAAAGTGCCAACACAAAAGCGAAAGATTGAGTGTTGAATATCAGATAGTGGCGAACGGGTGAGTAACGCGTAGACAACCTACCTTCTAGATGGGGACAACACTGCGAAAGTGGTGCTAATACCGAATGTTGTATGTGAAACGCCTGTTTCACATACTAAAGGTGGCCTCTATTTATAAGCTACCACTAGAAGATGGGTCTGCGTCTGATTAGCTAGTTGGTGAGGTAATGGCTCACCAAGGCGACGATCAGTAGCCGGTCTGAGAGGATGAACGGCCACACTGGGACTGAGACACGGCCCAGACTCCTACGGGAGGCAGCAGTGGGGAATCTTCCGCAATGGACGAAAGTCTGACGGAGCAACGCCGCGTGAGTGAAGAAGGTTTTCGGATCGTAAAACTCTGTTTTCAGGGACGAATGTGCGATATGTGAATAATGTGTTGTAATGACGGTACCTGACAAGAAAGCCACGGCTAACTACGTGCCAGCAGCCGCGGTAATACGTAGGTGGCAAGCGTTGTCCGGAATTATTGGGCGTAAAGCGCGCGCAGGTGGGATAATAAGTCTGATGTTAAAGTTCGGGGCTCAACCCCGTGAAGCATTTGGATACTGTTATTCTTGAGTGCAGGAGAGGAAAGTGGAATTCCTAGTGTAGCGGTGAAATGCGTAGATATTAGGAGGAACACCAGTGGCGAAGGCGACTTTCTGGACTGTGTCTGACACTGAGGCGCGAAAGCCAGGGTAGTGAACGGGATTAGATACCCCGGTAATCCTGGCCGTAAACGATGGGTACTAGGTGTTGGGGGTATCGACCCCTCCAGTGCCGGAGTTAACGCAATAAGTACCCCGCCTGGGGAGTACGGCCGCAAGGTTGAAACTCAAAGGAATTGACGGG